>NZ_DASYGX010000011.1:0-186642 GCF_035999125.1 Brevundimonas sp.
CGCGACAAGCTCGCAAGGCCTTGCGCCCTCCCCTGCGACGGAACCCCCAAATGCTGCCCCACGCACGAACCGACGTCGGAAAGTCGCCGCTGAAAAAACGCAGGGCGTTGAAAGGGCAAAGAAAGACGGGAGAAGTCGTCACAACTGCGCGCAGAGAGCCGACGCATCGCCTTCCCCGCTTGCCGGGGCGCCTGGCCGATCGCATGCGATCGGCCTGCGAGGCTCGCGAAGCGAGGCGGATGGGGTGGCTCGCGGGGCCTCGCTCACCGGTCGACGCTCGGCTTGATGACACAGCCACCCCATCCGACCGACGCTGTCGGCCACCTTCCCCGGCAAGCGGGGAAGGAAAAGGCAGGCGTCGCCCTACGGCTTCCGTTCTCGGCGGGACAGGACAGGCGGCCCGCGACCCTACGGCTCTGGACGTCGGGGCCGGCTGCGGCCATGTCGGAGGGATGAACCGTCGCGGGCTTCTGATCCGGCTGGGGGTGCTGGCCGGCGCAGTGGGCGGCGGCTGGTGGGTGAAGGATCATGTCCTGTGGCCGGCGCCCCGTCCGGTGTTCGACGGCAGGACCACCCCCTGGCTGAGCTATCGCGCGCCGGCCGTGACGCCGACGATCGACGTGACCGTGGGTGGGGTTCCGACCGTGGCCCTGATCGACACGGGCGCCCAGTATTCGGTGATCGACCGCGGCCTGCACGAGCGGCTGGCGGCGCAGGGGCGGGAGCGGCTGAACTTTCCCCTGCCCGTGCTCGCCTATGGCGTCGGAGGGCGGCCCCAGCTGGGGCGCGGCGCCGTGGTGGACGTGGAGACCGAGGGGCTGAGCCTGCCCGGGCTGCGTGCCGCCATCTTGGACCTGGGGCCCATCGCCGACCGCGAGCGGGGGCTGGGGGCGGAGCTGATCCTGGGCCACGACGTCCTGGAGACGATGGTTCTGGACGTCGAGACGTCGGCGCGGCGCAGCCGCCTGTCGGCGCCGGGCGCCCTGCCGCTTCCGGCTCAGGCGCGGGCCCTGCCGGCCCGGAAGTCGGGCGCCTCGATGCGGCTGGACGTCACGCTGGAGGGGCGGCCGGTGGAGGCGCTGGTCGACACCGGGGCCTCGTCGCTGCTGGCCCTGTCGCGCCGGTCGGCCGAGGCGGCGGGCCTGCTGGACGGCCGGGTGCTGACGCGCGGGTCCAGCCTGGTGCTGGGCGGACAGGTCGGCGCCCTGGTGGCGCGGGCCCGCACGGTCGGCGTGGGCGGGCGGACGTTCGCCGACGCGCCGGTGGCCATCTTCGCCGACGTCTCGGCCCCCGGCTTTCCGGGGGCCCTGCTGGGCATGGCGGCGTTCGCCGGTCAGGCGGTTCGTTTCGATCTGGCGAGCGCCGGACTGTGGGCGACCGAGGCGCCCGACGTCACCGTGGGGCCGCGGCGCCGACGCCGCTCCTAGCGCGCCGCGAAGGTGTCGCAGGCGGCGGGGTCGCCGCTCTCGTAGCCGCGACGCAGCCAGGCCGCCCTCTCCTGGGACGTGCCGTGGGTGAAGCTCTCGGGCGAGGCGCGGCCGCCGGTCAGGCGGTCGTCGCCGATGGCCGAGGCGGTCTGCAGTCCGGCCTCCAGATCGCCCGGCGTCATCGCCACCTGGCCGTTGGAAACGGCCGAGGCGTTGGCCGCCCAGACGCCGGCATAGCAGTCGGCCTGCAGCTCCAGCGCCACGGACCAGCGGTTGGCCTCGCCCCGGCTGCGCGCGTTCTGTTGCGCCTGCTGCACCTGCTGCGAGGCGCCGGTCAGGGTCTGGACGTGGTGACCGAACTCGTGGGCGATGACGTAGGCGCGGGCGAACTCGGCGCCCGATCCGCCCAGCTGTTCCAGCTGCCGCCAGAAGCTCAGGTCCAGATACACGGTCCGGTCGGTGGGGCAGTAGAAGGGACCCATCGCCGCCTGGCCGAAGCCGCACTGGGTGCCCGTGCCGCCTTCGTACAGCACCACGCGCGGCGGCTGATAGCCGACCAGGGCGCGGGACCAGACGTCGTTGATGTTGGCGCCGACCACGTCGACGAACAGGCCGGCCTGATCCTCGGGCGTGCCCTTCTCGCCCTCCTGTTGGGTCGCGGCGCCGAACTGGCTGGCGACCTGGGTGGTCGTGGCGGGGTCGATGCCGAAGAACAGATAGCCCAGAAGGGCGATCACGCCGACCCCCAGGCCCCCGCCGACCACGCCGCCCGCGCCCATGCCGCGCCGATCCTCGATGCCGCCGCCGCGACGTCCGCCCTGCCAACGCATGTGATCCCCTCCAGAATGCTTTGCCGGGCCTGAACTCACGCCCGCGACGTCGCCTGGAGCGCCGCCTCGGCCGACCTGGGCCCGTGGCCGCCACGGCCACGCTAGGTCAGAACGGGGTTAAGTCAAAAGGGATGCAGCCGCGTGACGGCTCAGCGCGGCGGGCCCAGCCAGGCGTCGATCTGGCCGACGTCGCCGCCGGGCGTCGAGGCGGGGAAGCCGCCGTTGGGCCGCACCGGAGCGACCGGCGCGGGCTGGCGGGCGCCGGGATAGGGCAGAGCCGGGGCGCGGCCGGCTTCGATCCGCGCCGCCGCGCCGCGCGCGTCGGCATGGCTGCGCGCCGCCTCGGCCTGGCGCAGGTCGGCCTGACGTCGCTGGTCGGCCATGGCCTGCAGGTTGCGGTCGGCGTCGTGGCGGTGGCGGTCGAACTCCGACGCGCCCGGCCAGGGCGCGACCTGGGCCTGGGCCGCGCCGGCGGCGAGGCTGAGACCGACGGCGAGCAGAAGCGGACGGATCATCCGCGCACCATGCGCCCAGCGGACGGCGCCACGAAGGCGCCCGCGATCACTTTCCGGCGAGGGGTTCCGGGCCGGGGCGAAGCTGGGCATTGTGGGCGCATGGCCGCCCGCCGGATCCGCACCGACCGCCTGATCGCCGTTCTGGGCGCGGCCGTGCTGCTGCTCGGAGCCGTGGTGGGCTGGCGCCTGATCGCGACGGAGGGCGTGGCCCCGTGGGAGACGCCGCCTCAGCGTCGGGCGCTGCAGCAGGTACGCGAGCGGTTCGGCCCGACGGGACAGGTGCGGCTGATCGAGCGGGGCCGGGGGCCGGTCGTCTGCGGCTATGCGGGGCGTCGTGGCGAAGCGGAGACCGTGGCCTTCGTGTCTCGCCCCAACCGCATCCTGTTCGCCGACGATCCGCTGGTGGGCGAGTTCCGGGCCATGGTCGACGTCGACTGTCCCGGCCTGCCCGTCGCTCCGCCCGCGCGAGGCGCGCCGTGACGGAGACGCCCACCGCCGGATCGTTCGACGGCCGCGAGCACCGGCTGCCCGTGCGCGTCTACTACGAGGACACCGACTTCACGGGCCTGGTCTATCACGGCAGCTACGTCCGCTTCTTCGAGCGCGGGCGGTCGGACTTCCTGCGCGCCGCGGGGGTGGGACACGCGGAGCTGATGGACGGGCCGTCGCCGCTGGCCTTCGTGGTGGCCGAGATGAGCCTGCGCTGGCTCAAGCCCGCCCGCATCGACGACGCCCTGATCGTGCGGACGCTCTACGAGCGGATCCGGGGGCCGCGCCTTATCATCGACCAGAGGATCACGCGCGGCGACGAGACGCTGTGCGAGGCGCGGGTGACGGCGGTGTGCATCCATCCCGACGGGCGGCCGCGGCGGCCGACCACTCTCCTGATGGAGAAGGTCCGGCCGTGGCTGGCGCCCGCATAAGCTGACCATAAGTGACGAAGCGTCCCGACCTCGCTAGACCCGCCATGAAATCGCCTTGCCGTCCTCCACGATGGGCGGCGCAACCTTGACCGGAACGCCCGCATGACCGTGCCCGCCGAAGCCAGCCTGTTGAACCCCGTCGAGCTGTTCATGGCCGCCGACTGGGTGGTGAAGGCCGTGATGGTCGGCCTGGCGCTGGCGTCGCTGTGGTCGTGGGCGGTGATCCTGGACAAGGCCTTCCGCTTTTCCGGCATGAACCGGCGGGCGGATCAGTTCGAGGACGTGATCCATTCCGGCCGACCATTGGAGGACGTGGCGGCGCAGGCGGGGCCGAACCCCACCGACCCCCTGCCGCGCATGCTGGTGCTGGCGGTGACCGACTGGCGCGACGCCCGGGCCAAGGGGCAGCTGGGCGAGGTGCAGGGCCAGATGCTGATGGCGCGCATCGACCGGGCGCTGGACAGCCTGATCGCGCGCGAGGGCCAGCGGATCGAGAACGGTCTGGGCGTGCTGTCGGTGGTGGCCACCGCGTCGCCGTTCATCGGCCTGTTCGGCACGGTGTGGGGCATCATGAACGCCTTTTCGGCCATCGCCTCGGCCGGGAACACCAACCTGACCACCGTGGCCCCGGCGATCGCCGAGGCCCTGTTCGCCACCGCCATCGGTCTGGCGGCGGCCATCCCGGCCTACATCGCCTACAACAAGTTCTCGATCGACGCGGGCAAGTTCACCGGCCGGATGGAGGCCTTCGCCGACGATCTGCAGGCCGCCGTGGCGCGCCGGGTGGGCGCCCCTTCGGCCCCGCCGGCGCCCGCGCCCGACTACAGCGACCGCCGGGGGCTCTGAGCCATGGCCCTGAGCGTCGGAGGCGGCGGGCATCAGAGAGGACGCAGGCGTCCCCGCAAGAAGCCGCTGAGCGAGATCAACGTCACGCCGCTGGTGGACGTCATGCTGGTGCTGCTGATCATCTTCATGATCTCGGCGCCGCTGCTGACGGTGGCCGTGCCGGTCGACCTGCCGGACACCGAGGCCGGCGCGGTCGAGGCGGAGCAGGAGCCGGTGGTCGTGTCCATCGACCGGTCGGGCGAGGTCTTCGTGGGCGAGGCCCGGGTCGGCTACGACGGCCTGATCGAGGGCGTGCGTCAGGCCGGAGGGTCGCCGGACGCGGCGGTGTCGGTGCGCGCGGACGGCGCCGCGCCCTATTCCGAGGTGGCCAAGGTCATGGCCCGGCTGTCGGCGAACGGCTACGCCAAGCTGAACCTGATCACCGACACCGCCCCGCGCGCCGCGCCGGCGGCGACTCCCGTCACGGCGACGGAGGGCTGACGGCATGAAGGCGCCCGGGCCCGGCACCATCGGCTCGATCGTCCTGCACGCGGGACTGGGCGCCCTGCTGTTCGTGTCGTGGCCGGACAAGCCTTTGCCGCCCGCGCCGACGGAGGGGATCCGCGTCTCGGTCATCTCCGACGTCCAGGTCGAGGCGGCCGCGGCCGACAATCCGTCCGAAGAACTGATCGCCGAGGACGGGGCCACGGTCCCCCCGCCGGAGACCGAGGCGCCGCCGACGCCGGAGCCGACCCCGCCCCCGCCGACGCCCGCCCCGCGCAAGGCACCCACTCCCACGCCCCGCCCGCCGGTCACCCGCCCTCCGACCCCGCAGCCGCGCCCGCCGGCGCCGGCGCCGAAGCGCGAAGAGCCGTCGCTGGACTTCGACCGCCTGGCGAAACGCCCCAACGAGGGCCGCACCAACCGCCGTCCCAACACCGGAGACGCGGGCCGCGGCCAGGCGCCGCGGGCGCTGGGGCGGGCGGACATCAGCGCGCTGGGGCGGCAAGTCAGCGTCAACTGCACCCCCGGCGTGATGCAGGCGGGGTCCATCGTGGTTCAGGTCAGCGTCACGCTCGACACGAGCGGCCGGCTGGTCGGAACGCCGCGACTGGTCAACCCGCGCAACGACGCCGCCTATCGCGCCATGTCGGACTCGGTCTTGCGCGGCATCCGTGCGGCGGCGCCCTTCGACATGCCGGCCGGGTATGAACAGCAGACATTCACCTTCGCCTTCGACAGCGCCTCGGCCTGTTGATGCGTGATGCATGATGCGCCGCATCATGCTATCATGCAGTCATGCGCACGACCCTGACCATCGACGACGACGTGCTGGAAGCCGCCAAGGCCCAGGCCGAACACGAGGGAAAGAGCGTGGGGAAAGTGATTTCCGAGACGTTCCGCGCCGCGCGGTTCAGGTCGGCGACCATCGAGGAAGGTCCCGTCTATCGCAACGGCATCCGGCTGTTGCCGCTGAGAGGCAAACCGGGTGACAAGCCGGTCACGCACGAATTCGTCAGGCAGCTGCTGGACGAATTTCCTTGATCCATCTGCTGGACGTCAACGTCCTTATTGCGCTGCTCGATCGACATCACGTCGGTCACATCTCGGCGTGGCGGTGGTTCCCCGAGGTTCAAGCTGACGGCTGGGCCACCTGCCCCTTCACGCAGGCGGGCTGGGTGAGGATCGTCTCAGGAGCAAGTTATCGTCCGAATCCAGTTCCCATCGCGGAGGCGACGTCTGCGTTGGCGGACATGTGCGCCTCTCCCGGCCACGTGTTCTGGCCGGCGGACGTCAGTCTTCTTGATGCCGGCTTCATCGACGCCGCGCGCCTCGGCAAGGGCGGCCACGTCACTGACGCCTACCTCCTGGCCCTCGCCGCCTCGCGCGGGGCCCGGCTGGCGACCTTCGACCGGAAGATGCGCACCGACGCCGTGCCGAACGGAAAGGCCGCCCTGTTCGTCATTCCCGCCTGACGCCACCTGACGCGTCGTCGTTAACCGCCAAGCTCGCCCGAAAGTCGCCGCATTGGGGCCGAGAGTGGTTTTTCGTCACGTCGTGCGTTCAGTATGCGGCGGAGATCATGAGCCGGAGCCTGCAATGCGATTGAAGACCGTCCTGACCGCGTTCGCCGCCGCCTGCGTCGCCCTGCCCGGCGCGGCGTTGGCGCAGGACCCGACGACGGGCGAACCGCAGATCGTGGTGATCGATCAGGCGGAGCTGCGGCCCTTCCCGATCGCGATCGTGGGCTTCACAGGCCAGTACGGCGACGACATTTCGAACGTCGTCCGCGGCAATCTGCGCCGCTCGGGCTTCTTCGATCCGCTGAACCCGGCGGGCTTCACCGAGCGGCCCGGACTGGGGGCGCGCCCGACCTTTCCGGCATGGACCAGCATCGGGGCGCAGGCGGTGCTGTACGGCGGCGTCACCCAACGCGCGGACGGCCGAGTGGACGTGGGCTTCCGCCTGTACGACACCTACCGCGAGTGCCAGCTGGTCAGCTACCAGTTCACCGCCACGGCCGAGCAGTGGCGGCGCATCGCGCACAAGATCTCCGACGTCGTCTATCAGCGCATGACGGGTGAGAGCGGCTTCTTCGACACGCGCGTGATCTACGTCGCCGAAAGCGGCACGCAGCTCAACAAGCTGAGCCGGCTGGCCATCGTGGACCAGGACGGGTTCAATCCGGTGTTCCTGACCCAGGGCGACGAGATCATCATGTCGCCGCGCTTCTCCACCTCGAACCCGGACGAGGTGACCTACGTCGCGCTGGGCAAGGACTACAGCCGCATCTACCTGTACGATCTGTCGACCGGGCGGCGCGAAAGCCTGGGTCAGTTCGACGGACAGGTGCTGGCGCCGCGCTATTCGAACGACGGGTCGAAGCTGGCGTTTTCGATCATCCGGGGCGGCAACACCGACGTCTACACGATCGACCTGAACACCCGCGAGCTGCGCCGCCTGACGACCGATCCGGGCATCGACACCTCGCCCAGCTTCTCGCCCGACAACTCCATGATCGCCTTCACCTCGGACCGTTCCGGCTCAGCGCGCATCTACGCCATGCGCGCGGACGGCACGGGCCAGCGGCCGGTCAGCCGGGGCGGCGGCCTGTACACCGCGCCGTCGTGGAGCCCGCGCGGCGACCTGATCGCCTTCACCAAGCAGCAGGGCGGACAATTCCACATCGGGGTGATGGGCACGGACGGATCGGGCGAGCGCATCCTGTCTTCGAGCTATTTCGAGGAGGGACCGTCATGGGCCCCGAACGGCCGCTACGTCATGTTCGCGCGCCAGACGCGGGGCGGCGACACCCGGCTGTGGACCGTGGACCTGTCCGGCCGCGTCGTGGCGCAGGCGGGGTACGAAGGCCGCGGCTCCGACCCCGCCTGGTCGCCGCTGCTGGACCAGCCGCCCGCCGATCTGGGCTTCAACCAGGGGGCCGACAGCTGCCCCACCTGACCGAACCTCACAATCGCGTCATCACCGCTGGCGAGGCGCGGTTTCAGGCGTTAGCCGATCACCAACGGTGAAGCTTCACCGGACGAAATCCAGGAGACCCACCCGATGCAGACGACCTCTCTCATCCGCCTGGCGCTGGTCGGCGCCTCGGTCCTGACCCTGGCGGCGTGCACGCGTCCGGCCCAGCCGGAACCCGGCGTCCCCGGCGGCGGCACGGTTTCGACCACGCCGGACACGCGCGGTCCGGGCGCCGGCACGGGGACCGTCGGCGGGGGGAACATTCCCGCCGCGGCCGGCTCGGTCGAGGACTTCTCGGTCAACGTCGGCGACCGGGTCTATTTCGACCTGGACAGCTATGAGATCCGCCGCGACGCCTATCCGCGCCTGGACGCCCAGGCCGCCTGGCTGCGCCGCTATCCGAACGTCATGGTCCGCATCGAGGGCAACGCCGACGAACGCGGCACCCGCGAATACAACATCGCGCTCGGCTCGCGCCGGGCGGAATCGGTGCGGTCCTATCTGATTGAGCGCGGCATTCCGGCGAACCGGATCGACGTCATCAGCTTCGGCAAGGAACGTCCGATCGCCGAGGGCTCGAACGAGGAAGCCTGGGCCCGCAACCGCAACGGCCGCACGGCCATCGTCTCGGGCGCGCCGGCCCGCTGATCCCGAGCACGCAAGTGCAAGAGGGCGGTCGCTTCGGCGGCCGCCCTTTTTCTTTGACCGGCGGCGCGGGTCGGGCGACATCTCGGGCGCATTGGACGCTTGGGGGCGGGCATGGTGGACATCGACGCGGCGGGCGGGGCGGCGAGCGCGGGGCTGGTCGCCTCGGCGATCGAGAAGCCGACCGGCCACGCGGGCGACGAACACGGAAACTGCACCGACTGCGGCCTGCCCGTCTCCGGAAACTTCTGCGCCAACTGCGGTCAGCCGACCCATGTGCACCGCAGCCTGCTGCACCTGGTGGAGGAGGTGCTGCACGGCGTGGTGCATTTCGACGGCCGCATCTGGCGGACCCTGCCGTTGCTGGCGATCAATCCGGGGCGGCTGACACGCGAATGGATCCAGGGCCGCCGCACCCGCTACGTGTCGCCGCTGGCCATCTTCCTGTTCAGCGTCTTTCTGATGTTCTTCGTGTTCAGCTTCACCGGCTCGCTTGAGCCGAACGTGACGGTGAATCTCGAAGAGGAAATCACCGAGACCCGGACGGCGCTGGCGGAAACGCGACGGGAATTGGCGGAGGCCCGGGCGGAGCCGGACGCACCCGGCGCCGCCGGCGTGATCGTCGGCCTGCAGCGGGCCGTCGAGACGTCCGAACGTCGCCTGGCCTCCCTGGAAGAAGCGCAGGCAGGCGGCGGAAAACGCACCGACGGTCTGGAACCCGGCAGTTGGCAGGCGGAGGTGCGCGACGCGGTCGAGGCGGGAAATCTGAACGTGAGTCTGGGGAACGCGGGGCTGAACGAAAAGGTGGAGAAGAAGCTGCTGAACCCCGACCTCGCGATCTACAAGGTTCAGCAGACCCTCTATAAATTCAGCTTCCTGCTGATCCCGCTGTCGATCCCGTTCGTGGCGCTGCTGTTCCTTTGGAAGCGGGGATTCACGCTTTATGACCACGGCGTCTTCGTCATCTATTCGCTGACGGCGGTGTCGATCCTGATGATCCTGACGGCCGCCTTGGGTGCGATCTGGGTGGGTTTCGGCGTCTTGGGCGCCGGGGTGTTCACTTTCGGCCTGCCGGTCCACATGTTCGCCCAACTGAAGGGGACGTATGGACTTTCGATCTTCTCGGCCCTGTGGCGGACGGTCCTGCTGCTTTTGTTCTGCATCCTGACCTCGACCTTGTTCTTGATCGCCGTCATCGTGCTGGGCCTGACCGGCTGACGAGATTCAGCCGCAAACTTCGTGGACGCTGCCTCTCATGCTCAAGCTGCCCAAACTCTCGCGCAACGCCCTGATGACCGCGCTGGGCGTCTCGCTGATCGCCGGCACGGTGATCGCCCAGGTCGCCCCGACCGAGCCGATCATCTGGGACAAGCGGCGGCTGGACCAGTTGGACCGCAACGTCCGCAAGCTGGAGCGCGCCATCTTTCAGCGGAACGCCGACGGTCAACCCTTCCTGATGGAGCCCGACCCCGAGGTCGTGGCCTTGCAGGGCCGCGTCGGCGGGGTCGATCGGCGACTGGCCGACGTCGAGGCGACGATCCAGCGCATGAACGGCGACATCGAGAGCCTGACCCTCGATCTGGAGCAGATGAAGACCGAGAACGGCCGCCTGCGCACCCGCCTGGGCGAGGCCGAGGCGCGGGTGGGATCCCTGGAGCAGCGCGCGCGGGAGGAGGCGGAGCTGAACGCCCCGATCGTCGCCAACAGCCCGACGGGCGCCGCGGCCGGCGACCTGGCCGCCGCCAACCGCCTGCTGTCCACCAATCCGGCGCGCGGCGAGCGGGCGCTGGAGGTCGTGATCGTGACCTGGCCGGACGCCGAAGAGGCGCGCCTGGCCAACGTGCGGCTGGGCGACCTGCGGGTCGAGGATCAGGACACCGCCGGAGCCGTGCCCTATTACGCCGCCGCGCTGCGCGGCTGGCCGACCGCCGGCTGGGCGCCGGAGGCCACGATCAAGCTGGCCGAAGCTTTGGAGGCCGAGGATCAGAGCACCGACGCCTGCATCGCCCTGCGCGAGTTCCGCACGCGCTACGGCACGGGCGCGCCGCAATCGCTGACGACGCGCGCCACGGCCGTGCGCACCTCGGCCGGGTGCCGCTGACCGATCCCGAGGCCCTGACGGCGCGGGTCCGGGCGCGTCTTGACGCGCGCCTGTGCCGGGATGAAGCGGCGCCGTTGGCGGTGGCGCTGTCGGGCGGCGGGGATTCCGTCGCCCTTCTGGCGCTGGTCGCGGACTGGGCGCGCGTGAACGGTCGGCGGGTGCTGGCCCTGACGGTCGACCACGGCCTGAACCCCGACAGCCGGGACTGGTCCGGCCGGTGCGCCGCGCAGGCGCGAGCTCTGGGCACGGACTGGCGCGAGCTGAGCTGGACCGGCGACAAGCCGGCGACGGGACTGCCCGCCGCCGCCCGCGCCGCGCGCCACGCCCTGCTGGCCGACGCCGCGCGCGCGGCCGGGGCGCGGGTGATCCTGATGGGACACACGGCCGACGACGTGGCCGAAAGCGACCTGATCCGCGCCGAGGGCACGCCCATCGGCCGCCTTCGTGAATGGTCTCCCAGCCCGGCCTGGCCCGAGGGTCGCGGCCTTATGCTGGTGCGCCCGCTGCTGGGCGAACGCCGCGAGGCGCTGCGCGATCTGCTGCGCGCGCGACGGCTGGACTGGATCGAAGACCCTGCGAACGCGGACCTGCGGTTCGCGCGAGCGAGAGTTCGCGCCCAGTTCCCTCTCCCGGCGGGAGAGGGCTTGAGGCTCGCAGAGCGTCAGCGATGCGCCAGCCGAAAGGGTGAGGGGCTCCCTGTCGAACGTAGCCCCTCACCCTTTCGCGTTACCAATCGCTTCGCTCTTGGACGCTCAAGCCCTCTCCCGCCGGGAGAGGGAACCATGCGTGCGGATCGCTCGATCGCCCCGGCTTCGCTCGCCGCAGCGCTGACCTGTGTCGGGGGCGGGGTCCGGAGTCCGCGCGGCGACGCGCTGGCGCGTTTGACGGCGCGTCTGCGATCCGGCGACGACTTCGACGTCGTCCTCTGCGGCGCGCGCCTGACGGCGCGGGGAGATGAGGTTCTGATCCACCGCGAACCCGGCGAGCAGCGGCGGCAGGGCCTGGCGCCGCTGCGCCTCGAACCCGGCCAGCCCTGCGTCTGGGACGGCCGGTTCGAGATCGCCGCCGACGCGCCCGGCCTGACCGTCGTGCCGGCCCGCGGCCTGCTCAATCGCCTTTCGCCCGCCGACCGGGCCGCGCTGAACGCCCTGCCGCCCGCCGCGCGGGGGGCCGAGCCGGTCCTGATCCAGGACGGCGATCTGCGCCCGGTTCTTGCAGGGAGCGCGGCCAGGGTGCGGTCGCTGGTCGAGGCGCGCCTGGCGGCGGCGCTGGACGCGACGTCGCATGAGGCCGACCTGTTCCGTGACCGGATGGCGCCCGGCCGTCCGCCCGCCTATCTTGAGACCGACGCGGCGATCGCCACCGGCGACCGCCTGACCGAGAGGACCGAATGAATCTGCGCAACCTCGCCGTCGCCGGCATGATCGGGCTGGGCCTTCTGGCCGTCTACGCCATGATGAGCCAGGGCGGCGGCCCCACCATGCCCGGCGCCAAGGCCGCCGCGGCCCGGCCCCAGGAAATGACCTACTCCCAGCTGCTGGCCGCCGCCGCCGACAGCCGCATCAAGTCCGTCGAGGTGCGCGGCGAGGCCATGACCGGGGTGTTGAAGGACGACACGCGGTTCACGGCCACCACGCCCCTGCCCAACGTCGAACTGGTCAACGAGATCGAGGCGTCCGGCGCCGAAGTGGCCGTGAAGTCCATGCGCCAGCCGCTGTGGATGAGCATCTTGCTGGGCCTGCTGCCCATCTTCGTGCTGGTCGGCCTGTTCTTCCTGATCACGCGCCAGATGCAGGGCGGGGCGCGCGGGGCCATGGGCTTCGGCAAGTCCAAGGCCAAGCTGCTGACCGAGCACAAGGGGCGCAAGACCTTCGAGGACGTCGCCGGCGTGGACGAGGCCAAGGAAGAGCTGCAGGAGGTCGTCGACTTCCTGAAGGACCCCGGCAAGTTCCAGCGCCTGGGCGGCAAGATCCCCAAGGGCGCCCTGCTGGTCGGCCCTCCCGGCACCGGCAAGACGCTCTTGGCCCGCGCCGTCGCGGGTGAGGCGGGCGTGCCCTTCTTCTCCATCTCGGGCTCGGACTTCGTGGAGATGTTCGTGGGCGTCGGCGCCAGCCGCGTGCGCGACATGTTCGAACAGGCCAAGAAGAACGCGCCCTGCATCATCTTCATCGACGAGATCGACGCGGTCGGTCGTCACCGGGGCGCGGGCCTGGGCGGCGGCAACGACGAGCGCGAGCAGACGCTGAACCAGCTGCTGGTCGAGATGGACGGGTTCGAGGCGTCGGAGAACATCATCCTGATCGCCGCGACCAACCGTCCGGACGTTCTGGACCCGGCCCTGCTGCGTCCCGGCCGCTTCGACCGTCAGGTGGTGGTGCCGAACCCGGACGTGGGCGGGCGCGAGAAGATTCTGCGCGTGCACATGAAGGACGTGCCCCTGGCCGCCGACGTGAACGTGAAGACCATCGCGCGCGGCACGCCGGGCTTTTCGGGCGCCGACCTGGCCAACCTCGTCAACGAGGCGGCGCTGATGGCGGCGCGCAAGGACCGCAAGATGGTCACCCACCGCGACTTCGAGGACGCCAAGGACAAGGTCATGATGGGCTCCGAGCGGAAGTCCATGGCCATGAACGAGGAAGAGAAGCGTCTGACCGCCTATCACGAGGCCGGCCACGCCATCGTCGCCATGAACGTCAAGATGGCCGACCCCGTGCACAAGGCGACCATCGTGCCGCGCGGCCGCGCCCTGGGCATGGTCATGCAGCTGCCGGAAGGCGACCGCTATTCGATGAAGTACCAGCAGATGGTCGACCGCATCGCCATCATGGCCGGTGGCCGCGTGGCCGAGGAGCTGATCTTCGGCAAGGCCAACATCACCTCCGGCGCCAGTTCCGACATCGAGCAGGCGACCAAGCTGGCCCGCGCCATGGTCACGCGCTGGGGCTTCTCCGACGTGCTGGGCACCGTGGCCTATGGCGAGAACCAGGAGGAGGTCTTCCTGGGCCACTCCGTCGCGCGCAGCCAGAACGTCTCGGAAGAGACGGCCCGGATCATCGACGGAGAGGTCAAGCGGCTGGTCACCAGCGGCTGGGAAGAGGCGCGCAAGATCCTGAAGCGCAAGAAGCTGGATCACGAAAAACTGGCCCAGGCCCTGCTGGAATACGAGACCCTGTCGGGCGAGGAGATCCGCGACCTGCTGGAGAAGGGCGTCGCCCCGAACCGCGACGAGACCGCCTTCCCCAACTCCGGCCCTTCTGTGTCCGTGCCCGTCACGCCGGTGTCGGACGGGACGACGGTGGAGACCCCGACGGTCCACTGACGCGCTGACCCTCTCCCAACGGGAGAGGGCTTGAGCGCACGGCGGCGCAGCCGTCGTCCTGGCGCGAAAGGGTGAGGGTCGGCTGGCGAAAGGTGCCCCTCTCCCTTTCGGCTGGCGCATCGCTTCGCTCTGCGAGCCTCAAGCCCTCTCCCGCCGGGAGAGGGTTCGCGATACCCCACATCTAGTTCCTGTGGACGGCACGAAATCCACATATTGCGCGTCTTAAGGGGAGGTTTACGATTAGTGGTGGGTCGCCGGCCACGCACCGGGGTTTCGGCGCCATATGTTGAATCTTGGAGGGCGACATGAGCCTGGGCTGGACCGAAGACCGCGTCGGCGCGCTGAAGAAACTCTGGCTCGAGGGCCAGTCGGCCAGCCAGATCGCCAAGCAGCTGGGCGGCGGCGTGACCCGCAACGCCGTGATCGGCAAGGTGCATCGCCTGGGCCTGTCCGGCCGCGCCGCGCCGTCGCAGCCGGCCCGCACCACCTTCCGCCCCACGCGCCCGCGCCCGGCCGCCGCCGCGCCGACGCAGGCCCCCAGCGCCCCGCGCCGCATCGAGGCCGCCCAGCCGCGCCCGGCCGCGCCGGTGGCCCCGCGGCCCGAGCCGATCCCCGACCTGCCGGGCACCGCCACGGTGATGACCCTGGGCGCCCATATGTGCAAATGGCCGATCGGCGACCCGTCCTCGGCCGAGTTCAGCTTCTGCGGCCGCCGCGCTTCGGAAGGCGTCTACTGCGTCGAGCACGCCCGCGTCGCCTATCAGCCCGCCCTGAAGAAGAACGGCGCCGGTGAGTTGGCCCGGTCGCTGCGGCGGTACATCTAAGCGCCCTATCGCTCGGGACGCGGTCCCTCGCTGCTTGAGGGCAGGGCCGCCACACAGGCGTCATGAACGGCCTCTAACAGGCCCGCCGTCCGCCCGGCGTCGCCCCGCAATGCGACGCCGGATCGGGACGGGGCTGCGGTTCTCCGGGTTGACGCAGCCCCGGTCTCGCCCCTCGCTCAGTTCAGCGTGCGCCCCGCGCCCGGCACGTCCAGACTGAAAGCCGGGATGGCCACCTCGAACCGCCCGCCCTTCTCGTCCGCCATCATGTACGTCCCCACCATGGCGCCCGACGGCGTCGACAGCGGGCAGCCCGAGGCATAGCTGTGCGACCCGCCTGGGGGGATCACCGGCTGCTCGCCGACCACGCCGGCCCCCCGAACCTCCTCCGTCCGCCCCAGACCGTCGGTGATGGTCCAGTGCCGCGCCAGCAGCTGCACCGGCTCCGGGCGGCAGTTCACGATCTCGACCTGATAGGCCCAGACCCAGCGCCCAGCTTCCGGGTCCGACTGCCCGGCCAGATAGCTGGGGCGGACGCGCACGATGACGTCGTGGGTCTCGGCGGAATAGGCGGGGCCGTCGTGCATCCCCCATGGTGACGCGCGCGACCAAACCGTGCAAACCCGGATCATGAGCTTGACCGAAACACCGGGCATCCTGCCCTGCCAGGGCATCGAGGCCCTGATCGCCGCCGGCGCCGTGACCACCGACACCCCGTGGGACGCCGACCAGGTGCAGCCCGCCAGTCTGGACCTTCGACTGGGGGCTCAGGCGTGGCGCGTGCGCGCCAGCTTCCTGCCGGGCGCGCGCCGCGTGGAGGACCGCATCGCCGACGTGGCCATGCATTCCATCGACCTGACCCCCGGCGTGGTGTTGGAAAAGGGCTGCGTCTACATCGCGAAACTGCAGGAGCGGCTGAGCCTGCCCCAAGGCCTGATCGCGCGGGCCAACCCCAAGAGCTCGACCGGACGTGTGGACGTCTTCGTGCGCCTGCTGACCGACCGGGGCGACGCCTTCGACGACGTGGCCGAGGGTTACGACGGGCCGCTGTATCTGGAGATCGCGCCCCAGACCTTTTCCATCTTGGTGCGGCCCGGCACGCGGCTCAACCAGCTGCGGCTGAAGGCGGGCGAGCCGCCGAAGCTGGAGACCCGTTCGGTGGGCGTCGACCTGGCCGGGGCGGACGGAGAGATCGTCGGGTTCCGCGGTCGCCGCCACGCCGGCGTGGTCGATCTCGACCGCATCGACGGCCACGATCCGCGCGACTTCTGGGAGCCCCTCTACGCGCGCAAGGGCGAACTGCTGCTGGACCCCGGCGAGTTCTACATCCTGGCGTCGAACGAGGCGGTCGAGATCCCGGTGCTTCAGGCCGCCGAGATGACGCCGATCGACCCCTCGGTGGGCGAGTTCCGCGTCCACTACGCCGGCTTCTTCGACCCCGGCTTCGGCACCGACGAGGCGGCAGGCAAGGGATCCAAGGGTGTGCTGGAAGTGCGCACGCACGACACCCCCTTCCTGCTGGAGCACGGCCAGACGGTGGCGCGGCTGGTCTATGAGCCGCTCACCGAAAAGCCTTCACGCCTGTATGGCCAGGGCGGCAGCCACTACCAGCGACAGGGGCTGAAGCTGAGCAAGCACTTCAGGGTGTGGGCGTAGACGCCGCCTTCGTCGGGCTTCCGGCGAACTCGTCGGCATAGGCGGGCGCCAGCAGCGACTGGAACGCCGACAGCGGCACGGTGACCGCATAGGCGCCCTCCGCATAGGGGCCGACCTGATAGGGGCCGATCAGGAAGGTCAGGCCGCCCGCCTTGCCGCCGGTCGTGCCGGGGGCCAGCACGAAGGGCGTCTCCGACGCACGGGGGCAGGCCCAGTCCTTGCCGCCCAGCGTCACGGGCTGAGCGTCGGGCACGCGGGCGCGCTTCTCGGCGTTGATGGCGGCGCACAGGGCGCGGTCCAGCGCGGTGAAGTCCGCGCCCTTGGCGAAGAGGTCCGTCCAACCGATCTGGCGCTTCAGCGCCTTGTCCCACAGCACGCCGGTCGCGGCGCTGTTGGGGTGCGCCCCGCCGGTGAATTCCGACGCGCTGCGGGTCAGGCTCAGCAGCTTGCCGGTCTCATGCGCGACCGTCAGCTCGACGGTCTGCTCATAGGCCATGTTCGGCGCGCCGGCCTCGGTGTTGTCGGCCTGGGCGCCCTCGGCGAACTCGCGCAGGTGGGCCACCTCGTCGGCATAGACCTTGGCGTGCAGGTCTGGCTGGGCCTTGATGGCGTCCGGCAGCTTCAGACTGACGGTGGCGAAGGCGGTCTTTTCAGAAAAGATCAGCGGCGCGGCCGCGTCGGCCGGGGTCACGGCGGCGCCCGGCGCGGCGGGGGCGGCGACGCCGTCGGCGACGGGCTCCCGGTCGCGGTTGCAGGCCGACAGCGTCAGCACGGCGGCGGAGGCGAGCAGCAGGAAGCGGGCGCGGGCGGTCATGGCGGTCTCCTTCGAGAGCTTCACCCTAATGCGCCCAGGCCTATGGCGAAAAGGAGGATCAGGCCGGCGTCGCGGTTGGACTTGAACAGGCGAAGGGCCAGCAGGCCGTCCTCGCGGCGGACGCGCGCGGTCTGGAAGGCGAGATGGAGCGCGAACAGGACGAGGCCCAGCCAGAACCAAAGGCCGAGCCAAGCCAAGGCTCCGGCCAGAGCGGCGAAGGCGACCGCCAGCGCATAGAAGACGCCCACGCCGATCCGCACGTTCGCCCCAAGACGCCGTGCGGAGGACTTCACCCCGATCATGGCGTCGTCCTCCACGTCCTGCAGCGCGTAGATCGTATCGTAGCCGAGGGTCCAGAAGACGCCGGAGAGCCAGAGGAGGACGGCGGGGGCCATGCCATTCCAGTTCGGGACGACGAAGTAGGTGTCGTGCAGGCTGTAGTCGATCGGCCCTGCGAAGCCGTAGGGCTGGATGGTCAGACCTGTCTCGGCGGCGAGCATCGCCGCTGAGGCCGATGCCGACGCCGCCGCGAAGCCCATCAGGGCGCCCCAGTTGAAGGTCATGCCCAGCCAGGCCTGCGGCCACCAGGTGATGCGCTTCATGAAGGGGTAGGCGGCGACCAGCGCCAGCGAGGCGACGCCAAGCGCGATGGCGACCGGCCCCAGAGTCAGCAGGATGCCCAAGGAGATCAGGCTGCACCCGACGACATAGGCCCAGGCCCCCTTCACCGAGATGCGCCCCGCCGCCACCGGCCTCGAGGCCGTGCGGGCCACCTGGGCGTCGATCTTGCGGTCCACCACGTCGTTGAAGGCGCAGCCTGCGGCGCGCATCAGGCAAGCCCCGATCAGAAAGCCGCCGTACAGCCAGGCGTCATAGGCGTCGGGCGCCTTCCGATATTGCGCCAGCGCGAGCGTGATCCCCTGCCAGCCGGGCAGCAGCAGCAGCCAGATGCCGATCGGCCGGTCGAAGCGCCCCAGCTTCAGCCAGTCCTTCAGCCCCTCCGGCGCATGGCGGTCGACCCAGTTCGTGGGCACAGCGTCGGGCAGGGGCGCGGTCATTCCGGAGGGATAGCGCGGCGGCGGATCAGACGAAACAATCCCTTCCCCGCTCGCCGGGGAAGGTGGCTCGCGGAGCGAGACGGATGGGGTGGCTCCGCGAGCCTAGCTCACTGTCGGGCGGTCGGCGTGAGGCAACAGCCACCCCATCCGACCGACGCTGTCGGCCACCTTCCCCGGCGAGCGGGGAAGGAAATCTTACGCCGCCGCCTTCTGCCCGGTGAACCGGCCGTAGAAGGTCTCGCCCTTGGCCGCCATGTCGCGGAGCAGCTGGGGCGGGCTGAACCGGTCGCCGTACTTGGCGGCATAGGCGTCGGCCTGTTCGACGAAGGCCTTCAGTCCATACTGGTCGATGTAGGTGATGGGGCCGCCGGTCCAGGGCGCGAAGCCCCAGGCCAGGATGGCGCCGACGTCGGCCTCGCGCGGATCGTCGATCACGCCCTCTTCCCAGCAGCGGGCGACCTCGACGGCCTGACGGAAGATCAGGCGGCGCTTCTGGTCCTCGACCAGCTCGGGCGTCGAGTCGCTGATGGTGACCGGCGCCAGCTCCGACAGGCCCTTCCACAGGGTCTTGGGCTTGGAGGCGTAGTCGTAGAAGCCCATGCCGTTCTTGCGGCCATAGCGGCCCAGGTCCTCGACCATGGTCTGGACGATCTTCCAGCCGGGCAGGGGCACATAGGCGTCGCCCAGGTCTTCTTTCGTCTGCTTGGCGATCTTCACGCTCAGATCGAGCGCGACGTCGTCGTGCATCTCCAGCGGGCCGCGCGGCATGCCCGTCATGCGGCCGATGTTGTCGATCATCGCCGGGGCATAGCCCTCCTCCAGCATGGCCAGGCCCTCGGCCACGTAGGTGCCGAAGCAGCGCGAGGTGTAGAAGCCGCGGCCGTCCTGGACGACGATCGGGGTCTTCTTGATCTTCATGACGTAGTCGAGCGCCTTGGCGAGCGCCGCCTGGCCGGTCTTCGCCCCCATGATGATCTCGACCAGCATCATCTTGTCGACGGGCGAGAAGAAGTGGATGCCGATGAAGTCCTCGGGGCGGACCGAGGCCTCGGCCAGGCCGGTGATCGGCAGGGTCGAGGTGTTGGAGCCGAACACCGCGCCGGGCGTCAGCTGGGCCTCGGCGCGTTTGGTGACGTCGGCCTTGATCTCGCGGTTCTCGAACACCGCCTCGATGACCAGGTCCGAGCCCTTGATGTGGTCGTAGTCCGTGGTGGCGATCACCGACGCCAGCAGGGCGTCGTACTTGTCCTGGGTCAGCTGGCCGCGCGACAGGCGCTTTTTCAGCAGCTCCTCGACGTGGGCCTTGCCCTTGTCGGCGGCCTCCTGGTCGCGGTCGATCAGGATGGTCTGGATGCCCGCGAGCGCGTTCACATAGGCGATGCCCGCGCCCATCATGCCGGCGCCCAGCACGGTGACCTTCTTGGGATCGGATTGGGGCACGTCCTTGGGCCGCACCGCGCCCTTGTCCAGCTCCTGCTTGGACAGGAACAGGCTGCGGATCATGCCCTGGGCCTGGGGCGTCATCAGGGTCTTGATGAAGTAGCGGGTCTCGATGCGCAGCGCCGCGTCCATCGGCACCTGCACGCCTTCATAGACCGCCTTCATCAGGTTCAGCACGGCCGGATAGTTACCGTAGGACTGCTTCCGCAGCATGGCGTTGCCGACCAGGAAGTTCTGGATGCCCGCCGGGTGATAGGGGCCGCCGCCAGGCAGCTTGAAGCCCTTGTCGTCCCACGGCTGGGCCGCCTTGCCGCCGCCCTTGATCCAGGCCTTGGCGGCCTCGACCTCGGTCCCGGCGGGCACGACCTCATGCACGATCCCCGCGCCCTTGGCGTCGTTGGGGCGGAAGGACTTGCCCTCGCTCATGGCCATCATCGCGGCCTGGACGCCGACCAGGCGCGTCAGGCGCTGGGTGCCGCCGCCGCCGGGGAACAGGCCGACCTTGATCTCGGGCAGGCCCAGCTGGATCTTCGGGCTGTCGCCGACGACGCGGTAGTGACAGGCCAGCGTCAGCTCCAGCCCGCCGCCCAGCGCCAGACCGTTGATCGCGGCGGCGACGGGCTTGCCGCAGGTCTCGAGCGCGCGCAGGGCCCCGTTCAGCTTCCAGCCGGCATCGTAAGCGTCCTGAAGCGAGCCGCCGGTCAGCATGCCCGCCGCCATCTCGCCCAGGTCCGCCCCGGCGCAGAAGCCCGAGGCCTTGCCCGACGTCAGGACCGCGCCCTTGATGGCGTCGTCCGATTTGATGCGCTCGACCACCTGCGGGATCTCGGCCATGACCGAGCCGGTCAGGGTGTTCATCGACCGGCCCGGCACGTCGAAGGTGACCAGGGCGATGCCGTCGGCGTCGACGTCGATCTTGAAGTTTTCCATCGGCTTCAGCCTTTGCATTCTGACGTCGGCGTTCGGACCGACCGTTGTTGTTTCTTCACCAAGGACACCAAGGGGCCACCAAGGACACAAAGGGATTGGAGCGAGGCGCTGCCGGCAATCCGACTTACGAATGCGCTGCGCGCGGCTGTTAAGGACTCCGCTCTCTTGGTGTCCTTGGTGGCCCCTTGGTGCCCTTGGTGATGAACCCCCTAAACCTAAACCCGCTCGATGACCGTGGCGGTGCCCATGCCGCCGCCGATGCACAGGGTGATGAGGGCGGTCTCCTTGCCGGAGCGCTCCAGCTCGTCCAGCACCACGCCGGTGATCATGGCTCCGGTGGCGCCCAGCGGGTGGCCCATGGCGATGGCGCCGCCGCAGACGTTGATCTGGTCGTGCGGGATGTCCAGCGCCTGCATGAAGCGCAGCACGACGGCGGCGAAGGCCTCGTTCAGCTCCCACAGGTCGATGTCGGCGGTGGTCATGCCCAGCTTGCCGAGCAGCTTATTCGCCACGAACTCCGGTCCCGTCAGCATGATGGACGGCTCCGACCCGATCGAGGCGGCGCCGCGGATCTTGGCCCGAGGCTTGAGGCCCAGCGCCTTGCCGGCTTCCAGCGAACCGATCAGCACGCCGGCCGATCCGTCGACGATGCCCGAGCTGTTGCCCGGGGTGTGGACGTGGTTGACGCGCTCGACCTCGGGGTAGCGCTGGTTGATCACGGCGTCGAAGGCCATCTCGCCCATCATGGCGAAGGACGGGTTCAGCGCGCCGAGCGTCTGCATGTCGGTGTTCGGACGGATCGTCTCGTCGTGATCCAGGATGGTCAGGCCCAGCTGGTCCTTGACCGGCACCACCGACTTAGAGAACCGGCCTTCGGCCCACGACTTGGCCGACCGCTTGTGGCTCTCGACCGCATAGGCGTCGACGTCGTCGCGGCTGAAGCCCCACTTGGAGGCGATCATGTCGGCCGACACGCCCTGAGGCACGAAATAGGTCGGAAAGGCCGAGGACGGATCGACCGGCCAGGCCCCGCCGTCGCTGCCCATCGGCACGCGGCTCATGGCCTCGACGCCGCCGCCGACGGCGAAGTCGGCCTCGCCGGACTTCACCTTGGCCGCGGCCATGTTCACGGCTTCAAGGCCCGAGGCGCAGAAGCGGTTGATCTGGACGCCGGCGACCGTCTGGGCCCAGCCCGAGTTCAGCACGGCGGTGCGGGCGATGTCGGCGCCCTGTTCACCGACCGGCGAGACGCAGCCCAGGATGACGTCGTCGACCTTTGACGTGTCCAGCCCGTTGCGGTCGCGCAGGCTCTCCAGCACCTGGGTCGCCAGCGACAGGGCGGTGATCTCGTGCAGCGAGCCGTCCTTCTTGCCCTTGCCGCGCGGCGTGCGAACCGCGTCGTAGATATAGGCGTCGGTCATGAGGGTCTCTCTACGTTCGCCCTACCGCTCGGCGCGCGGCGCCTCGCTGCATGAGGGCATGAGTGCGGAATCGAAACGTGCCCGCCAAAGACCCTACGTTTACGTCAACGTCAAGTAACGACTTGAACGTCAGCCTTCGGTGGAAAGGCGCACCAGCTTGCCGTTCTCCTCGTCGGTGATGACCCAGACGGCCCCGTCCGGGCCCACGGCGACGTCACGGACGCGTTCGCCGAGGTCGGTCAGCAGGCGCTCCTCGCCGACCACTTCTCCGTTCTCCAGGACCAGTCGCGCCAAATGCTTGCCGCCCAGTCCACCGATCAGCAGGTTGCCGTTCCAGCCAGGAAACATGGCGCCCTGATAGAAGGTCATGCCGCCCGGCGCGATGACCGGATCCCAGTAGTAGACCGGCTGAACCGTGCCTTCCTTCTGCGTCAGGCCGGCGTTGATCTGTCCGCCGCGATATTCGATGCCATACGCGACGTCGGGCCAGCCGTAATTCAGGCCCGCGCGGTCGAGGTTCAGCTCGTCGCCGCCGCGCGTGCCGTGCTCGATGGTCCACACCTCGTCACCCGCGACGGCGATCCCCTGCATGTTGCGGTGACCCAGCGACCAGATTTCCGGCAGGGCGCCCTCCCGACCCACGAAGGGATTGTCGGCCGGCACGCTGCCGTCGGCGTTGATCCGGATCGTCTTGCCCATGTGGGAACCCAGGTCCTGGGCCTGGGGCCGCATCTGCGGCACGGATCGGTCGCCGGTCGTGACGAACAGACTTCCGTCCCGTCCGAAGGCCAGCGACGAGCCGTAGTGCATCGTTCCGTCGAAGGTGGGCGAGGCGCGGAAGATGACCTGCACGTCCTCGATCCGCGTCGCGTCGGCCGACAGGCGGCCGCGCGCGACGGAGGTGGCGTTGCCGCCGTCGCGAGGTTCCGCATAGCTCCAGTAGACCAGACGGTCCTGGGCGAAGCCGGGCGAGACGACCACGTCCAGCAGGCCGCCCTGACCGCGGGCGTCGACGGCCGGCAGTCCGGCGATCGGCTCCCCGACCTGCCCCCGGGCGGTGATCAGGCGCAGGCGGCCCGGGCGCTCGGTCACCAGCCAGTTTCCGTCGGGCAGCAGGGCCAGACCCCACGGCTCGACCAGGCCCGAAGCGACCACGGCGTGAGTCAACGCCGCCTCGGTGCGGACGCCCGGCGCGCGCGTCTGGCCCTCGAAGGCCGGGCGCTGGTCCGGGGCGTTGGCGGGCCGCGTCTCGACCGGGGCGCCGGGCGCGGGATCCTGGGCCACGCCGGGGCCGCAGGCGGCCAGCAGGGCGGCGATCGAGACGGCGGCGAGGCGGATCATGGCGAGGAACTCCGGTCTGAAATCTCGGACCCGCAACGTCGGGCGCCCGAACGCGATCCGCAAGGCGCGGAATGGTCGCGCGTGGGCGCTTGAACCGGAGGCGTCCGGTCGTTATAGGCCACGATCCCTCGCGCGGCCCCTCGACCGGCCGCGGCGGGTTCCCTTTTTGGGGCTGGGTAGCTCAGCTGGTTAGAGCGGTGGATTCATAACCCACAGGTCGGCGGTTCGAGCCCGCCCCCAGCCACCATTTCGTGAACGCGTCAGCCGCCGCGCATCCGCCGTCCGCGTGGCGTGACCGCGCCCGTGTTCCCCGGGCAGATCTGACGCACGCGCAGCGCCATGTTGCGGTCGCCCTCGGCATTGGCCAGATCACGCGCCTCGCGGCAGCGGCCCTGATGGATCAGGTGATCGACGCGGACGGCGCGATCGACGCGATCGAGGCCGTAATGCTCGACCAGCTCCAGCCATGAGGACCGTCGGCGGCGGCGCTCCTCGTTCTCGAAGCGCGACACCTGCTGGCCCTCGGTGAGCTGCAGGGCCTGCTGAGCGGACTGGGCGGCCGCGTCCCCCGCGGCGCCGGACGCGGCCACTGCCGCCAAGGCGATCAGCACGCCCCTGAGGCTCATCCGCGCTGGCGGCAGGTTTGACGGATCCGGATGACCATCGAGCGCTCGCCGGCTTCGGAAGCCAGTTCGCGGGCCTCGCGGCATTTGCCCTGGTCGATCAAATCCGAGACCCGTCGGGCCAGATCCATGCGCTCGGCGCCGTACTCTCCCTCCAGCTCCTCCGGAGAGCCCAGCCGCGCCCGCCGCATTTCCTCGGACTCGAAGCGCCACGTCTGCTCGCCGGCGGTCATCCGGCCGATCGGCCCCCCGGCGGCCTGCTGGGGGCTGGGCGGCGCGCCGCTTTGGGCCGACGCGGCGCCGGCCGTGACCAGAATTGCGCCGGTGGCGCCGACGACAGTCATGAGCATGCGCATTGCGATCTCCTCGATGCTGGCGCAACGACAATGACACAGTCCCGACCCGCTGCAACCTCGCCGTGGCCGCCGCGTTCACGGCCAAGGTTCACATCAAGGAGACCGCCATGCGCATCCGCACCCTTTCGCTCGCCGCCGTCGCCGTTCTCGCCCTAGGCGCCGCCGCCTGCTCGGAATCGACGCAGGAAAGCGCCGAGGCCGACGCGGAGGCCGCCGCCGCAAACACCGGCGAGGCCGCCGAGGACGCGGGCTCTGCCCTGGCGGAAGAAGCCGCGCAGGTCGGCTCGGCCATCGAGGCAGGCGCCAAGGAGGCCGCGCAGGAGGTCGACGAGGCCACCGACCGTCTGGCCCGGGAGGCCCGCGAGCAGGAAGCCGAGACCCAGACCGACGCCCGCGGCAACTGACGTCTTGTTTGCCCTACCGCTCGCGACGCGGTCGCTCGCTGCTTGAGGGCGGCCTATCGCTCGCGACGCGGTCGCTCGCTGCTTGAGGGCGGCTCAGGCCGGTTCGGCCAGCAGGGCGTCGACCAGCGCCCGTGCTTCCGGACCGGCCCAGTCGGCTTCCCCCGAGAAACTGGCGCGCATGCGGCCCTGACGGTCCAAGATCACCGTCTGGGGCATCTTGCCCTCGCCCGGCAGGACGAAGGGCAGTTTGAAGTCCTTGTCGCCGTAGAACGGCAGGGGCTCGTGCACGTCGATGAAGCTCAGCGCGTCGGCCACCGCGTCGTCGGTGGCGTCGACGTTGATGGGCAGGACCACGAGGTCCCTGCCCGCATAGGCCTGGGCCAGAGCCTGCAGCGTCGGCATCTCTGTGCGGCAGGGCGCGCACCACATGGCCCAGAGGTTCACCACCACCACCTTGCCGCGGAAATCGGCGAAACGCGCGTCGGCCCCGCCGCGGGTCTTGAAGACGTAGTCGGGGGCGACCGGCGTGTCGGCGGGCGTTTCCAGACGGGCCAGCGAGCGCGTCGCGAAGCGCGCCAAATCGCTCTTCTGCGCCTCCGCCGGCGTCGAGCCTTTGAACAGGGCGTCGGGTTTGGCATAGAGCAGCGCGCCCCCGGCCGCGCCGAGTACGACCACGCCCGCGATCACGGCGATCGCCGCTTTGGACAGTCCCATGACCGAAAACCCCGCCTCCGACGCCGATCACAAAGACCCCGGCAGGGCTGAAGGTCAAGACATGTGGGGCGGGCGCTTCAGCCGCAAGCCGGCCGAAATCATGCAGGCGATCAACGTCTCCATCGGCCTGGACCGGCGCCTTTGGGCACAGGATCTGGCGGGATCGGAGGCGCACTGCCGCATGCTGGCGGCTCAGGGGATCCTCCGGCGGGAGGACGCCGAGGCGATCTTGGGCGGTCTTCAGACCATCCGCGAAGAGATGGCGGCGGGGACGTTTCCGTTCCGCGAACAGTATGAAGACGTCCACATGAACGTGGAGGCGCGGCTGGCCGAGCTGATCGGCGAGCCGTCGGGCCGGCTGCACACCGCGCGTAGCCGCAACGACCAGGTGGCGACCGATTTCCGCCTGTGGGTGCGCGAGGCGTGCGACGCGGCGGCGGAGGGGCTGAAGGGACTGCAGCGCGCGCTGCTGGTTCAGGCCGAGGCGCACGCCGACGCCTTGGCGCCCGGCTTCACCCATCTGCAGCCCGCGCAGCCGGTGACGTTCGGCCACCACCTGATGGCCTATGTCGAGATGTTCGGGCGCGACGCGGGGCGGTTCGCCGACGCCCGGGCGCGGATGAACGAGAGCCCGCTGGGGGCCGCGGCGCTGGCGGGATCGCCCTTCCCCATCGATCGGCACGCGACGGCGGCGGCGCTGGGCTTCGACCGGCCCATGGCCAACAGCCTGGACGCCGTGTCGGACCGGGACTTCGCGCTGGAGGCCCTGGCGGCCGCCGCGATCGCCGCCTCGCACCTGTCGCGGCTGGGCGAGGAGATCGTGGTGTGGATGACGCCGCAGTTCAGCTTCGTCTCCCTGCCCGACGAGCTGACGACCGGCAGCTCCATCATGCCGCAGAAGCGCAATCCGGACGCGGCGGAGCTGGTGCGGGCCAAGACGGGGCGGATCACCGGCTCGCTGGTGGCGCTGCTGACCGTGATGAAGGGCCTGCCGCTGGCCTATTCGAAGGACATGCAGGAGGACAAGCCGCCGGTGTTCGAGGCGTTCGACGCCCTAGGGCTGGCGGTGTCGGCCATGACGGCCATGGTCGCGGCGCTGGCGCCGAGCCGCGAGCGGATGGCGGCGGCGGCGGGCGCGGGCTTCTCCACCGCCACGGACCTGGCCGACTGGCTGGTGCGCGAGCTGGACCTGCCGTTCCGGCGGGCGCACCACGTGACGGGCGCGACGGTGAAGCGGGCCGAGGAACTGGGCGTGGACCTGGGGCAACTTCCTTTGGCCGAAATGCAGAAGATCGAGCCCCGCGTCACCGAAGCCGTTTACAAGGTGCTGTCGCCTGAGGCTTCGTGCGCCAGTCGCACCAGTTATGGCGGCACGGCGCCGGAACAGGTCCGCGCGCGCATCGCAGAGTGGAAGGCGCGCCTGTCATGAGCCGCAAGACCCTGATCCTGACGTTCTGCGTCCTTGGAAGCGCCGCCGTGGCCCTGTCCGCATGCGGGCGCATGGCCGACCTTGAAGCCCCGCCCGCGCGCAAGACCGAGCGGTCTGAACGCGGAGCCGAGGTCGCTCCGATGCCGGAGCCGGCGACCCAGAACCGATCGTCGAACCAGGTCCCGATCGACGGCGGCCCGAACAATCCGTATCGCGGCTCCGGCAGCCCCTTCCAGGAGTAGGGTCGGGTGCACCATTTCGCCCTGTCCGGGGGGGCGCTGAAGGCCGAGGCCGTTCCGCTGGCGACGATCGCCAAAGCGGTCGGCACTCCCGTCTACGTCTATTCCGCCGCGACCCTGCGCCGACACGCGCGGGCCCTGACCGACGCCTTCGCCGCGCATGAGGCGACGCTGGGCCGGCCGCTGATCGCGTTCGCGGTCAAGGCGGCGTCGAACGTCTCGGTGCTGAAGGTGCTGGCCGGGTGCGGGCTGGGGGCCGACACGGTGTCGGAGGGCGAGATTCGGCGGGCCCTGGCCGCGGGCGTGCCGGCCGATCGCATCGTCTTTTCCGGCGTCGGCAAGACGGACGCGGAACTGGCCTTCGCCGTCGGTCTGGGCCTGCGCCAGATCAACGTCGAGAGCACGGTGGAGATGGAACGGCTGGCGGCGGTCGCGGCGGCGGCCAGGCGCGTGCCGGATGTTGCCCTGCGCGTGAACCCCAAGATCGGCGCCGGCGGCCACGCCAAGATCACCACCGGAGGGGAGGGCGACAAGTTCGGCGTGCCGGTGGAGGAGGCGCTGGACCTGTATCGCCGCTTCGGGCGCGATCCGCGCGTGAACCTGGTCGGGCTGGCCTGTCACATCGGCAGCCAGATCACCGAACTGAGCCCCCTGCGGGGCGCGTTCGGCGTGCTGGCGGAGATGACGCGGACGCTGAGGGCCGAGGAACTGACCGTGCCGCGGCTGGACCTGGGCGGCGGGCTGGGCGTGGCCTATGCGGGCAGCGATCCGACCGCGCCGCTGGCGGAGTATGCGGCCATGGTGGCCGAAACGGTCGGCGGGCTGGGCGTCGCGGTGACGCTGGAGCCCGGGCGGCTGATCGCGGCCAATGCGGCGGTGCTGCTGGCGCGCGTGATCCAGGTGACGGAACGCGGGGACGGGCGGCGCATCCTGGTGCTGGACGCGGCCATGAACGACCTGCTGCGTCCGGCGCTGTACGACGCCTTCCACGACCTGATCCCGGTCGCGCCGCGTCAGGGCGAGGCCCTGCCTTACGACGTGGTCGGGCCCGTGTGCGAGACGGGCGACACCTTCGCGCGGGACCGGCCCCTGCCGCCGCTGGAAGCGGGCGATCTGGTCGCCTTCACCGGCGCCGGCGCCTATGGGGCAACGATGGCGAGCGAATACAACAGCCGCCCGCTGGTCCCCGAGGTGCTGGTCGACGGCGACCGCTGGGCCGTGGTGCGCAAGCGGCCGACCTACGACGAGATGCTGGCCCGCGAGCCGGCGGCGGACTGGCTCTGAGGAGCGCGGACGTCCACGTCCGCGATTGCCTTTTCGACTGTCTCGCGGACCTGGAGGTCCGCGCTCCATATCTGGCTCAATCCAACGCGCAGACGTCCGGCAGGCCGCGCCATTTGCCGGCGTGGTCGAGGCCGTAGCCCACCAGGAACCGCTCGGGCGCCTCCCAGCCGACGAAGTCGGGGACCAGGGCGCGGGGCTCGGGCCAGGGTTTGCGGGCGAAGACGCAGGTCAGCACCTCGGCGGCGCCCTCGCGCTTCAGCAGGGCCACGGCCTCCGACAGCGACAGGCCGGTGTCGAAGACGTCGTCGAGGATCAGGACGCGCCGCCCCTGGACCTCACGCTGGAATTTTCCATGGACGTCGATGCGGCCCCGGCTGGCAGTGCCGTCGCCGTAGGAGGCCAGCCACAGGGCGTCGAACCGCAGGTGCCGGCCGCGCCGGGCCAGGGCACGCGTCAGGTCGGCCCCGAACCACAGGCCGCCGGTCAGCAGAACCATGGCCACGGTCTCGTCGTCGACGACGGGGGCGATGCGGTCGGCCAGCGCCTCGACGGTCGCGGCCACCTGATCGGCGGGAAGGAGGACGGTCGGGGTCGCGGATGAGGGCTCGGCCATGGGCCGAGGTCAATGACCCGCGGCGGGCACGGCGTCCAGAGGGACGGCGTCGATCGGGGCCGCCACGGCCTCACGCACCGGACCCAGGGCGGGGCGCAGGGTGGCGGTTCCGGCGGCGGGGGCGGACGGCGCGTGGTCGGCCTGCGGTAGTGGGCGGGCCTTTGGCGCAGCCTCGTGATGCGTCTTCGGCGCCGGGGCGTTCGGGGCGAAGTCGGTCGCCACCTCCTGCGCGCGGCCGCCGGGGTCGGACAGGCGGACGGCGAATCCCTGAACCTTGCCCGGCAGGACCGGCGGCGCGTCCAGGCGGACGTAGTCGTGGGCGATCTCGTGCCCGTCCTCGTCCAACAGGGCGACGCGGATGGTCGGAACCACGCGTTCGTCGTCACGCACGTTGCGCACGGCGCCGGAGACGATGACCATGGACGGGTCGGCCGGCGAGGGGCGGGCGCTCAGCGCCTCGAAATCCAGACCGACGGGGTTCACGTCGACGCCGACGGCGGCGTAGGCGGAGGCGGTGCGGGGCAGGACGTCGACGACCTCCGCCCGGAACAGCCAGGCCGAGCCCAGCAGGCCCAGGGCGACGCAGGCCGTGCCGGCCCAGGCCACGCCGTGGGCGGCGGCGCGGCGCAGTCGGCGCTGCTGCTCGGCGCGGGCGCGATAGGCCTTGGGCAGCTCCGGCGCGGGCGTCTCGGCCAGAGTCTCGGGCGCGGGCTCGGGCGAGGGGGCGCGCGCGACCACGGGCGTGGCGGCGGCGGTCAGGTCCAGCGGGGTCTCCGGCAGGGCCTTCCAGGTGTGCTTGCACGACTGGCAGCGGACGGTGCGGCCCAGCGGACCGATGGCGTCGTCGGGGGCGAAATAGCCGGTGGCGCAGGACGGGCAGGTCAGTATCATCGCCGACTGCGTGGCCTGACGGCCGCCTCCCGAAGGGCGCGCCGCGCCCGTTGCTGCTGGTCCCATGCCGAACCCCGACCGCCGTGCCGTCCCGGCCGCCGCGCCCGTCGCCCGTCTGATCGGGGTCGTGGAGGCGCGCGCCAGGGGGGCCGGGCGGACCGACTCCGGCGAACTGATCCTGCCGCGCGGCTCTTTCCACTTCATTACCGGGGGGCCGGGAACCGGGAAGTCGGCTCTGCTGGCGGCGCTGGCCCTGACGCGGCCGCCCGTGCGGGGGCGGATCGAGGTGTTCGGACAGGATCCCTGGGCCCTGACGGAGGGCGAGCGGGCGGCGCTGCGGCGGCGGATCGGGGCGGCGCTGGGCGAGGACGGGCTGATCGACCGGCTGGGCGTGTTCCGAAACGCGGCCCTGCCTCTGCTGCTGGCCGGCGCGCCGCCGGAGCGGGCGGCGGACGTGCGCGAGATGCTGGCCTGGCTGGGTCTGTCGGAGCTGGCGGAGACGCCCGCCGGGGCGCTGGACCGGGCGCGGCGGCGCGCGCTGGCGGTGGCCCGCGCCCTGGTGGCCCAGCCGGAGCTGATCGTGATCGACGACCCGTTCGAGGATTTGGCGCCCGAGGTCGCCACCAAGGTGCTGGGCCTGTTGACCGCCTTGGGTCAGGGCGAGGCGGCGGTCGTCATGGCCGGTCGCGACCCCGCGCGGGCGAAGAAGGCGGGGGCGACGGTGATCACCCTGGGGGGCGCAGCGTGAGGAGTTGGACGGAGTTTCGCGGGGCCCGCCTGTTGCGGGCGCCGGCGCGGCGGGCGTCGGGCGTGGCGCTGGGTCTGGCGGCCCTGCTGGCCGGACTGGCGCTGATCGGGGCGGCGGCGGCGGACCGGGGGGCGTCCGGCTGGGTCGCCGAGATCGGGCGCGAGGCGACGGTCGTGGTGCGGCCGCGCGTCGATGAGACCGGCCCAGCCGCCGCCGCGCGCGCCGCCGAGGCTCTGGCCGGCGTGCGCGGGGTGGACGAGGCGCGGGCGCTGGACCGCGACGAGGCCGAGCGTCTGCTGCGGCCATGGATTCGCGAGGGCGACCTGCAGGCGCTGACCCTGCCCATGCTGGTCGAGGTGCGGCTGGACGCCGAGGCGCCGGCGGGGGCGCTGACGCTGAACCGGGCGCTGGCGGAGGCCGGGCTGGACGCCGAGGTCGACGACGACGCCCCGTGGCGGGCCGAGGCGGCGCGGGCGGCGACGGGGGTGCGGGCGCTGGCGGTCGCGCTGGCGCTGGCGGCGCTGGGCGCGCTGGGAGCCCTGGCCTGGGCGCGGGCCAGCGCGGCGGTGGTGGGCATGCGGACCGATCTGGCCGTGCTGCATCGCCTGGGCGCCGATCCCCGGCGACTGGGCCTGTTGACGCTGGGAGCGGCGCTGCCGCTGGTCCTCGTGGCGACGCTGGCGGGCGGGGCGGGGGCGGCGGTTCTGGCGGCGGCGTGGAAGCTTCTGGCGGGCGCGGGCCAGGCGGCCTCGGCCCTGCCGGTGGGCTGGAGCGATCTGGCCCTGGCCCTGGCGGCGCCGGCGACGGCCCTGCCGGCCGCGGCCATGGGGGCGATGCGCCTGCTGCGCGAAACGCTTGGCGCGCCCCCCGCACACGGCTAGGCTTCGTTCATCATGAAGTTTCTCGCCGCACTGGCCATCGCGGCCCTGGTCTGGCTGGTGGGGCTGTTCGCCTTCGCCGAGCGGGTCCGCGGGCTGACGCCGGCGGACGAGCCGGACCGCGCCGACGGCATCGTGGCCCTGACCGGGCCGTCGCCCGAGCGGGTCAACGCCTCGATGCGTCTGCTGGAACAGGGCAAGGGCGACCGGCTGCTGATCTCCGGCGTCAATCGTCAGGTCAGGCGGCAGGAGCTGCGCGAGGTCACGCCGGGGTCGCGGCGGCTGTTCAACTGCTGCGTCGACCTGGGCTTCGAGGCGGAGAATACGCGCGGCAACGCCCAGGAGATCGCCCGCTGGGCCCGCGCGCGCGGCTATGACCGGCTGATCGTCGTGACCTCGGATTATCACATGCCGCGCAGCCTGGTGGAGATCCGCACCGAGGCGCCGGAGATCACGCTGATCCCCCATGCCGTCACCACCCCGTCGCTGGACGATTCGCGCTGGTGGCGGGCCACGGTCACCGCGCGGCGGATGACGCTGGAATACACGAAGTATCTGGCCGTGCTGTTCCGCGAGCTGGTGCGGCGCGTCTCGGGCGACGAGGGCGCCCAGGCGGTGCAGGACGCGGCCGAGGCGGCCGAAGACGCGCGCAAGGCGGCGTGACGTTTGATGATCCCTCTCCCGGCGGGAGAGGGATCTTTTTTTGAGATGACCGCCAATCGGCAATCGGCCACACAGACCGCATGACGACCGTCCGTTCCCTGCTGTTCGTGGCCTGGCTCTATCTGTCGATGGCGATCTTCGCCGTCGGCCTGTCGCCCCTGCTTCTGGGGCCGCACGCCGGGGCCATGTGGGTGATCCGGAACTGGGCGCGGTTCGTGCTGTTCGGCCTGCGCTGGATCGCCGACGTCCGGGTCGAGTTCCGGGGGCTTGAGCACCGGCCGACGGGCGCCGGCCTGATCGCGGGCAAACACCAGTCCATGCTGGACGTGATCGCGCCCTTCGCCGTCCTGCCCGACAACTGCTTCATCATGAAGAAGGAGCTGATGTCCCTGCCCTTCTTCGGCTGGTTCGCCTGGAAGACGAAGATGATCGCGGTGGACCGCTCGGCCCACGCGAAGGCGCTGAAGGACATGGTGCGTCAAGCGCGGGACCGCTTCGCCGAGGGCCGCCAGCTGCTGATCTTCCCGGAGGGCACGCGCGCCCCGGTCGGTGCGCCGCCCGACTACAAGCCCGGCATCGCGGCGCTGTATCGAGATCTGGACGCGGCCTGCACGCCGATGAGCACCAACTCCGGCGTCCACTGGCCCGCCCACGGCTTCCGACGACGCCCCGGCGTGGTCGTCTACGAATTCCACCCCGCCATCCCCGCCGGCCTGAAGCGGGCCGAGTTCATGGCGCGGCTGGAGACGCAGCTGGAGGCGGCGTCGGGGGCGTTGTTGGCGGGACCGCTTTGTCGGCGCGCCGTTTCGACATAAAGTTCAGCAATGACCAATCCGGCGCGATCGCAACTGGATGAGCGGGTCCGTCCCAAGGCGGCAAAGCATCTTCGCCAATTCTCTCGTGAGGTGAACGGTCGGTTTCCCGGACAGGTGAGCAAGATTTTGCTGTTCGGCTCCCGCGCTCGCGGCGACGCCAAATCCAAATCCGACTACGACGTCGCGGTGGTGATGACCGCGATCGATGATCGTCGCGCGGTCGATCACCAACTGGCCGACCTGGCCTATCCTCACATTCTGGCGGGCGTTCACATACGCCCCATGTCGGTTCCCGCGTCCGCGCTTGATGGAGGCGCCGATCGTCCGCTGATCGCCAATCTGAAGCGCGATGGGCTTGAGGTCGGGCATGGCCCGTGAGCGGCATCCGCCCAAGAAAAAGCACCAGAACCGTCCCCGGCCGCTGCCCGTCGTGCCGTTGACCGACACGCAGCGTCGAGCGCGGGCGATCGAAGAAATGGTCAAGGCCGAGACTCTGCTTGCGGAGGCCGAAAAGCTGGCGGTGTGGGGCGAGGCGCCGCTGGCCTGCGTGCATTCGGCCTACTATGCCATGCATCACGCCGCCGTAGCCGCGCTTTTCGCAACCGGCGGGGTCGGCAGAGTGGGCGACGTGCCCAAAAGTCATGAGCATGTCATCCAGCATTTCGGAAACTTGGTGGAAGGTCTTGGCGACGAAGCCCTGCGGGCATCGGGCGTCGCCCTCAGCCGGGCGCGAACCGACAGGGTCGCCGCGGACTACGACATGGACGTCGGCTTCACCTCGGCGGAAGCCGCCGACCTCGTGGCTTCCGCACGGGCTCTGGTTGAGGCCGTGAAGGCGACATGGCCTTCGGTGAGCGCCGCCGCCCGCGCGCCATGACGCTAGGGGACAGATCGACGCTCGCATTGAGACCTTCCCTCTCCCATATAGGGCCCATGACTTTCAGACCCACGACGCTGGAGCGGGCCTATCAGCTGGCCGATTCCGGCGAATGCCGCACCGTCACCGAGGTGAAGAAGCGCCTGCAGGCCGAGGGGTACGACCGGATCGCGGACCAGCTGTACGGGCGGGTGGTGACCAATGCGCTGCGCGACCGCTGCGCCGCCGCGCTGGCCCGCGTCGAGGGTTGAGGGGCCGCGCGCCTTGCTTTCGCCGCCCCGGTGGGCCAAGATGTAGACGTCGATCTCTTCTGCGTAACGCTCTCGTTCTCCCGCGCTTCGCCCGAGATCCTCAGCCGCTCCCATAAAAGACCGACCTCTCCGGCGCGCGCTCTTGCGCGTCGGCAATGCAAGACGGAGGTCCAGAAAATGGCGACCGGCACTGTGAAATGGTACAACTCCACCAAGGGCTACGGCTTCATCCAGCCCGACAACGGCGGCAAGGACGTGTTCGTCCACGCCTCGGCGGTCGAGGCCGCGGGCCTGGGCGGCCTGAACGAAGGTCAGACGATCTCGTACGAGATCGAGCAGGACCGTCGCTCGGGCAAGGAATCGGCGGGCCAGCTGAAGGCCGGCTGATCGATCCCTTTCGGGTTTGAAATCGTCGCCCCCGTCGGTCCGCCGGCGGGGGCGATTTCGTTTCAGGCCAGCTTGTCCCAGCCGACGGCGTGGACCTTGTCGCGGCCCAGAACGGCGACCAGCGGGCGCGGCTCGAACAGGTCGGCGAAGGCGGCATGGCGCACGTCCAGACCGCCGGTGAAGGCGCCGAAGGCGGGCATGACCAGCCTGCGTCCGTCGGTGACGAACGCCGGCCGGCGCACGCCACGCGCATAGGCTACCACGGTGGCGCAGGGGTGCAGGTGGCCGACCACCTCTCCCGGCGCGGGCTCGGCTTGCGGTTCGTGGATCAGGGTCAGGCCGCCGACCGCCATCGTGGCGACCACCTCGCCCGCCAGCGTGTCCAGGGCGTCGGCCAGGGCCGCGACGTCGTGGTTGCCCTCCAGCCAGACCCACCGTCGCCCGGCCGCCAGCCGGTTCAGGCGCTCGCGGTCGGCCTCGGCCAGGCGGGCGATGGCGCGGGCGTCGTGGAAGCTGTCGCCCAGCAGGACGACGACGGCGGGATCGAGCTCAAGGATCTCCGCCTCCAGCTTGGCGATGGTGGCGAGGCTGTCGTAGGGCGGCAGCATCTGGCCGCGCGCGGCGAAGGCCGATCCCTTTTCCAGGTGCAGGTCCGAGGCGATCAGCGTCCCCTGCCCCGGAAGCCACAGGGCGCCGGAACAGCGCAGCACGCAGGCCTCGCCGTTCACCCGCACCTTCAGCCCGCCGCAGGGGTGGCGGAAGGGGGAGAGGGTCTGTCTGAGGGCGGCGTTCATCATCCTTCCCCGCTCGCCGGGGAAGGTGGGCGACGAAGTCGGTCGGATGGGGTGGCTGTTCGCATACGCTCATCGCTGGAGACTGAGCGCGTCGCAGTCAGCCCCCCCATCCGTCTCGCTCCGCGAGCCACCTTCCCTCGCAGGGAGGGAAGGATCCTGAGCCCGGCCCTCACGCCATCACCTCGGCGATCAGGGCTTCCTCGGAGAACTCCATGGCGCTGTCGTCCAGGATCATCTCGGCCGCGCCGCCGCCGACGCGCTCGCGGCCGATCTGGACCAGGACGGGCACGCAGAAGGGCGAGGGGCGCTCCAGCGGCTGATGCGTGATCCGGCCCTGGATGCGGGTCAGAAGCGCGCCCAGCCGCGCGACGTCCAGCAGGCCCGCGGCCGCGTCGGCCCGCGCGGTGCGGAGCAGCAAATGGTCGGGCTGATGGCGGCGCAGCACGTCGTAGATCAGGTCGGTGGAGAAGGTCACCTGCCGCCCCGTTTTTTCGGCGCCCGGCTGGCGGCGCTCGATCAAGCCGGAGATGAGGGCGCAATTGCGGAAGGTGCGCTTCATCATGAAGCTCTCCTCCAGCCAGGTCTCCAGGTCGTCGCCCAGCATGTCGGGCTCGAACAGGGCGTCGAGGTCCAGCCCGTCCATCGGCCGGATCGACCAGATGGCCAGCGAATAGTCCGTGACCACGAAGCCCAAGGGACCCACGCCGAGACGATCCAGGCGTCGCGTCAGCAGCATGCACAGGGTCGAATGCGCCACGCGGCCTTCGAACGGATGGCCGACGAGGAAGTGGCGCGAGCCGCGCGGGAAGGTCTCGACCAGCATGTCGCCGGCGCGCGGGATGATGGAGCGAGCCTCCTGCAGCTCAAGCCACTCCTGGACGTCGGGCGGCAGGAGGCGCCAGCGCCCGCGATCCTGGATCAGACCCCGAACCCGCTCGGCCAGGCTCGTGCCGAGCGGATATTTGGAGTTGCCCCAAGAGGGAAATTTCGGATCCGCGTCCTGTGCGCGGGTCACCAAGGCGTCCATCCCCGAAATTCCCCGGAACGCCCAGACCTGACCCGCGAACACGAAAGTGTCGCCGGGCGTCAACTGTTCGAAATACCACTCCTCGGCCTCGCCGACCTTGCGGCCCGCGGTCCAGCGCGCCGCGCCCGTGCCGCCGCCGCGCCGGTGCGCGACCTTGATGTTCATCGTGCCCGCCGAGACGATGGCGCCCACGTTCATGCGGTGGCGCTGGGCGACCTGACCGTTGCGGACCTTCCACTTCCCGTCCTTCGTCCGGACGATGCGGGCGAAGCGTTCGTAGGTGCGCAGGGCGTAGCCGCCGGTGGCGACCAGATCGACGACCTCTTCGAACGTCTCGTACGCCAGGCCGCGATAGGGGCCGCAGCCGGTGATCTCCGCATACAGATCGTCCATGGCGAACGGCTCGGAACAGGCGCAGCCCATGACGTGCTGGGCCAGAGTGTCCAGCGTGCCGACGTGCGTCGGCTCCCAGTCGAAGGCGTTTTCGGCCACCGCCTCGCGCGCGGCCTGGCACTCCAGCATCTCGAAACGGCTGGCGGGCACCATCAGGGCGCGCGACGGTTCGTCCAGCCGGTGGTTGGCCCGGCCGATGCGCTGCACCAGGCGGCTGGCCCCCTTCGGCGCAGCCAGCTGGACGACAAGGTCGACGTCGCCCCAGTCGATGCCCAGGTCCAGCGTCGATGTGCAGACCACCGCCCGCAGGTCGCCCCGCGCCATCGCCGCCTCGACCTTGCGCCGCTGCTCGGCGGCGAGGGATCCATGATGCAGGGCGATGGGCAGGTTTTCGTCGTTGATCTCCCACAGCCGCTGGAAGACGAATTCCGACTGCCAGCGCGTGTTGACGAAGATCAGGCTCATGCCCGCACGTTTGATGGCGTCATAGACCTCGGGGATGGCGTGCTGACCCGTGTGCCCCGCCCACGGCACGCGCCCCCCGGAGATCAGCACGTCCACCACCGGCGGCGCGCCGAGGTCGCCGTGGACGATGGTGACCGGCGCCTGATCCGACGGCGCCAACCACCCCGCGATCATCTGCGGATCGTCGACCGTCGCGCTCAGCGCCACTCGCCGCATGTTCGGCGCGAACCGCTGCAACCGACCCAGCCCCAGCGACAGCAAATCCCCCCGCTTGCCGCTCCAGATCGCGTGCACCTCGTCCAGCACCACGCACTTCAGGTCGGCGAAATAGGCGCGCGCGCCCTCCCAGGCGCAGAACAGGGCCAGTTGCTCGGGCGTGGTCAGCAGAACGTCCGGCGGAAACTCGCGCTGGCGCTGGCGCTTGGACTGTTTGGTGTCGCCGGTGCGGCTCTCGACGTGAATGTTCAGGCCGATCTCGCGGATCGGCGTCATCAGGTTGCGCTCGACGTCGGTGGTCAGCGCCTTGAGCGGGGACAGATAGAGGGTGTGCACCCCCGACCCCGGGCCATGCTCCGGCTTCGGGCCGCGCTCGGCCAGTTCGATCAGCGAGGGCAGGAAGCCCGCCAGCGTCTTGCCGCCCCCCGTCGGCGCGACCAGTAAGGCGTGCGCCCCGGCCTGCGCCGTCGCGACCATCTCCAGCTGATGCCGCCGGGCCGCCCAGCCACGCGACGCGAACCAGTCGGCGAAGAGCGGAGGAAGGGTCGTCACTGGCGAGGAAGCGCTCCCTCGCAGAACCCTCGCCCTTCATTCCAGCGCCCGCCCGCGTCCAGGCAGCCGTCCACGGCGTCGAACTCCGCGAACCAGCAGCCCGCGCAGAACGCCAAGACCAAGGCCATGGCGCCGAAGGCTATTTTGACGCGGCGGGAGACCTGTCGGGCCATTTTCAAACCTGTAGGCGATGACTGCACGGTCCGCCAGTGTTCCGGTTTCGTTTCCGGACCGGAGGGACTATCTTTCAAGTGTGTCCCTCGACTCGCCGACATCGCCGACGACCCGCGCGATTGCGCTCGCCGCCCTGCCCGCCGCGCTGGCCGTGCCGCCGGGCAGCGGGGCCGTGGCGGACGCCGAGGGGGCGCGGAAGATCGGGCGCGGGGCTGCGGAGGGGCTGTTCACCGGCGGGCCGGTGCTGGTGTGCCATGCCAGCCTGACGGCGCGGCGGCTGGGGATCGCGCCGCCGCTGCGGTCGCGGGATCTGCTGGACGTGCTGGAGCTGTTCGCCTTCGTGCGGCCGGCTCGGTTCTGCGCGCCCTCGCCGACCGGACTGGCGCTGGCCACCGGTCAGGCGGAGCCGAAGGGGGCGGAGGCGCAGGCCCTGGCGCTGCGCGAGGCGGGGCGGCTGCTGCTGGAGGAGATGACCGAGGCGGCGTGGCCGGGCCGCGAGGAGGCGGTGACCCTGGCCGAGACGCTGAACCGCGCGGGCTGGGCCTGGGGCGAGCGGGTGCTGGAGGCGCTGCACGCCCAGCCGGTGCGCGAACGACGGCAGAGGGGATCGGGCCTGGACGCCTGGTCCCGCCTGCCGGAATGGGAGGACGAGGCCCCGCGCGGGGAGGCGGGGTCGGCGCCCGTCGACTCGGAGAGCGCGCGCATTCGGCTGGAGAAGCTGCTGCAGGCCTCGGGTCTGGACGAGGCGCGGCCGACGCAGAGCGACTATGCCGCCGAGGCGGCCTATGCTTTTTCCCCCCGCGACGAGGAGGGGCGGCCGCGCGTGCTGCTGGCGGAAGCCGGCACCGGCACGGGCAAGACGCTGGGATACCTGGCGCCCGCCAGCCTGTGGGCCGAGCGGAATGCGGGAGCGGCCTGGGTGTCGACCTACACCCGCGCCCTGCAGCGGCAGATCGACCGGGAGAGCGCGTCGCTGTGGCCCGATCCGGCCGAGCGCAGAAAGAAGGCGGTCGTCCGCAAGGGACGCGAGAACTACCTCTGCCTGCTGAACCTGCAGGAGACGGTGCAGGCGGCGCAGCTGGGGAACGGCGATCTGATCGGCGCGGGGCTGGCGTCGCGATGGGCGATGCACACGCGTGACGGCGACATGACCGGCGGCGACTGGCCCGGCTGGCTGCCGACGCTGTTCGCCGTCTCGCCGGGGCAGCAGGCCTCGGCCGCCAATCTGGTGGACCGGCGCGGCGAGTGCGTGCACGCCGCCTGCCCCCACTACCGCACCTGTTTCGTCGAGAAGACCATCCGGGCCAGCCGGCGGGCCGATCTGGTCATCGCCAACCACGCGCTGGTCATGACCCAGGCGGCGTTCGACGGGGCACGCACGGCGCGGGGGCTGAAGCAGGACGGGGAGACGGCCGCGCTGAAGCGCATCGTCTTCGACGAGGGGCACCACCTGTTCGACGCGGCCGACGGGGCGTTCTCCGCGGCCCTGTCGGGGCAGGAGGCGGCCGAGCTGCGGCGGTGGATCCGCGGGCCGGAGGGGCGCGGCCGGCGCGGGCGCGGGCTGGAGCAGAGGATCGGCGAGCTTTGCGGGGACAGCGAGCAGGCCACGCAGGCGCTGAACGACGCCATCCGCGCGGCGGCCCAGCTGCCGGGCGAGGGCGTGTCCAGCCGCATCGCCCCGCCCTCGGGCGAGATCAATCCCGTCGGGCCGATCGAGCGGTTCCTGGTGGCGGCGCTGGAGCAGCTGCGCGCGCGGACCAGCGAGAACGCCACGCCCGGCGGGGGCGAGTTCGGCATGGAGTGCGCCCTGTTCCCCGTGACCGAGCCGGTGCTGGAGACCGCGCGGGCGGCGGCGCAGGCGCTGGCGGCGGTCGAGGCGCCGCTGCTGGCCCTGTCGCGGCATCTGGAAGACATCCTGGACGACGAGGCCGCGGATCTGGAGCCCTCGTCGCGCGCCCGAATCGAGGGGGCCCTGCGCGGGCTGGACCGGCGGGCGCGGATGACCCTGCCCGGCTGGCGCGCCATGCTGCAGGCGCTGGAGAGCGACACGGGCGAGCCGGATCCGGACTTCGTCGACTGGCTGTCGGCAGAGGCCGCCTTCGGGCGGATCCACGACGTGGCCCTGAGGCGGCACTGGATCGATCCGACCGTGCCGCTGGAGGCGGCGGTCGTCATGCCCTCGCACGGGGTGCTGGTGACCTCGGCCACGCTCAGCGATCCGTTGGCGCCAAGCGACTCTGGCGATCCGTTCGAGCTGGCCCGGCTGCGCACCGGGGCGGCGCGGCTGATCGAGCCGGCGCGGACGCTGAAGGTCGACAGCCCGTTCGACTATGCGGCGAACAGCCGGGTGATCGTGATCACGGACCTGATCAAGGACGACCCGCGCCAGACGGCGGCGGCGATGCGCGAGCTGTTCCTGGCGGCGGGCGGCGGCGGGCTGGGCCTGTTCACCGCCATCCGCCGGCTGAAGGCGGTGTACGAGCGGCTGGGGCCCGACCTGGCGAAGGCGGGCATCCCCCTGCACGCCCAGCATGTCGACCCGCTGGAGGTCGGGGCGCTGGTCGACGTGTTCCGGGCCGAGGAGGACAGCTGCCTGCTGGGCACCGACGCGGTCAGGGACGGGGTGGACGTGCCGGGACGGTCCCTGCGCATCCTGGCCTTCGACCGGGTGCCGTGGCCGCGGCCGGACCTGCTGCACAAGGCGCGGCGCGAGCGGTTCGGCGGCAAGGGATATGACGACGCCCTGGCGCGCGGGCGGATGGCCCAGGCGTTCGGCCGCCTGATCCGCCGGGCCGACGACCGGGGGGTGTTCGTCATGCTGGACGCCGCCTGCCCCACCCGCCTGTTCGCCGGCCTTCCTCCGGGCACGGAGGTCCGGCGGCTGGGCCTGGCCGAGGCAGTGGAAGAGGTGGGGGCGTTCCTGGGCTGAAGGAGCTCACCCCGTCCGGTGCGCGAAAACACCGTCCGTCGAGTCCGTCGAGTCCGCTGAGTCCGCGTCGGCGCGGTGCACGTGCCAGAGCGCCTCATCCTCGGCAAGCAGACGATGGACCTCCGCGTCATCCTCGTCCATGGCCAGGCGGACGCGGCGCCAGCGCAGGGCGTCGGCGGCGTCTCCGCGCAGCACGGCCCGCAGCATACGCCGCCAGGCGACGTAGGACAGTTCTCTCAGTTCGACCCGGTCCAGGTCGCCGCCGATCCGTTCCTCAAGCACCCGCCCCTCGTCCTGGGGGTCCAGCCGGTCGGGCGGCCTCCACGCCTGGTCCGCGCGGCGCCACCCCTCGCGCGCCGCCCGGCTGTGCAGGGCCGTCCGGCCGACGCCGTGCCGCCGGCAGGCCTCCGCCGCCGACATGCCGGAGACATAGTCGTCGCGCACCCGCGCCCAGACCTCGTCCGGCGCGATGCGCGGGTTCGCGCGGGTGAGGGGTGAGGGGGTTCCGGCCATGGATCGTCGTCCTGCGTGATGAAACGCGGGATTATGCGGGGCGCCGGGAGGGGTGTTCGAAAGAAAGGAGTTCGAACGGGGACGGGCCTTGATCCGAATGGGGAAATCTGGGCGTGCTGTGACGACTTCCCCAGTCTGCGCGGTCTCGACGGCTGTGCCGGACGGGTCCGGGAAAGGAAGGTGCGCCATGCGAAGACGAGGCATTCTGATCGCGACGATCGCGGCCGCAGTCGCTCCTGGCTGGGCGGGCCAGGCCCAGGACGGCGGGGCCCAGGACGGCGGATCAAGGGCCGAGGTGGCGGCGGCGAACGCGGCCTATGACGCCGCGATCCTGGCCCGGGACGCGGCGGCGCTGGACGCCCTGTTCGCGCCGGACTTCGTCTATGTCGGCACCCACGCCAACCGGCGCGACCGCACCGAGCAGATCCGCAACATGACGGCGGGCGAGGGGCGGCTGGTCACGGGCGGCAGCGAGGAGGTGGAGATCACCCTGCTGGGCGACGACGCAGCCCTGGTCACCGGCCGCGTCCGCGGCGTCTGGCGCGAAGGCGGGACCGACGAGGCGGTGGACGAACGCTACACCACCGTCTGGGTGCGGATCGACGGCCGCTGGCGGCTGAAGCACGAGCACGTCAGCCTGAGACCGGCGCAGCGCTAGCGGCGGGCGGACGGGCTCAGGCCGCCTTGGTCTTCCGGGGCTTCACCGGGGCGTCGGCGGCGGTGACGAGGTGACCCTTCCAGCCGGGGGGCGGCAGGAACTTGCCGGACTGTTCCTCGCGCGTGCCGTGCTTGGCCATCTCCGCCGCGCGGCGCAGGCCCTTCAGGACGGTCTCGTGATCGAAGATCGACTTGTTCATCGCGGTCCCCAATCTAGCAGTTCCGGGGCCTCGCCGCCACTGTCGTAGACCTTCCAGTCGTCGGCCAGGGGTTTGTAGGTCGTCTCCAGATATTCGAGGCTGAGCCCGAAGCGGCGTCGCAGAGCGTCCTCCGGGATGCCGTGGCCGCCTTGCGCCACGCGGCGCGCCACGCGGGCGACCGAGTGGTCCGCTGTGGGCAGGCGCAGATAGACCCGTTTGAACCGATAGCCATCGTCATCCTCCGGCCGGGCAAAGCCCGGACCGGGGGAGGCCTTCCAGTCGCGGATGCGCACCGCATGGGACCGCGTGGCGAGCGTCGTCTCCAGCACGAAGTCCGCCCGATCCGCCACCAGGGCCTCCAGACGCTCCAGCACCCGGCGCCCGGCCATCAGATCACGCGCGGCGCCCACGCCGGTCAGACCGCGCGCGACCTCGTCCGGATTGACGAACTGGAACGCCTCCGCCCGCTCGCGCAGAAAGCCGTTGATGAAGGTGGTCTTCCCGGCGCCGTTGGGGCCGGCGAGGAGGACGAGGGTGGGCATGGGTGGAGGTTAGCGCAAAGGTTGAGGCAAGGCGACGTTCGCATCGACCTTCGCTTCCGCCACGTCCCGGCGGCCCCCATGTGCGGGGCATGACCGACGCCGCGCCCCCTGCCCCCGCCATGACCCGCACCCTGAAGATCGACTTCGTCTCGGACGTGGTCTGCCCGTGGTGCGTGGTGGGGCTGGGCGGGCTGGAGGCGGCGCTGGCGACACTGAAGGCCGAGGGGATCGGGGCGGAGATCACCTTCCGGCCGTTCGAGTTGAACCCGCAGATGGCTCCCGAGGGCGAGAACATCGTCGAGCATGTCGGCCGCAAATACGGATCGACGCCGCAGCAGTCGGCGGCCAACCGGGCCATGATCACCGAGCGGGCCGCCGAGGCCTGGCCGGGGTTCGAGATGCGGATGGGCGAGGAGAGCCGCATCTGGAACACCTTCGACGCCCACCGCCTGCTGCACTGGGCCGGGACCGTGGGACCGGACGCCCAGCGGGCGCTGAAGGCGGCCCTGTTTACCGCCCACTTCACCGAGGGGCGCCGCCTGACCGACCCCGAGGTCCTGGCCGACGCGGCGGCGGCGGCGGGGCTGGATCGGGCCAAGGCCGTCGAGGTCCTGGCCGACGACCTGTACGCCGCCGAGGTGCGCGCCGAAGAGGCCCTGTGGCTCTCGCGAGGCGTCACCGGCGTGCCCGCCGTGGTGGTGGAGGGGAAGTGGCTGATCAGCGGAGGGCAGCCGGCGGGGGTGTTTGAGGAGGCGTTGCGGGGGATGGCGGGGGAGAGCCATCCCTCACGCAACTAGGGAACGGGCTTCAGGCGCACGACTGGTGCCGCTTCTTGCCGAAGGTAGCCGCGTGGCAGCGAGGCCAACAATTCGAGATCGCCCGGTTCTAGGCCTACGCCGTCCAAAATTTCCTCGCGAGTTAGCACCTTTCCCTCAATGCAGATTTTGACGGCCTCGGCGAGCGCCACGGGCAGTTCAGGCTTAAGATCATCATCCAGAGGTTCAGCTTTCCGCCAGCCTCTCGCGCTTAGATACTTGAACAGACGAGCCTTATATTCCGGTTCGACCACGCCAAGGGCGGCGGCGCGCATGATCATTCCTGCAACAGACACTCTCCATTTACGCTTGAGAGAAACGAAATGGTCTAAATCTAGCGAGTACAAATCTTTCGCGAACGACTCTGCGGGCAAGAGAAACGCGCTGGCAAACTTATGAGCTTGAGACTCCAGCTCAGCGTACTGAGCACGGTTGAGGCTCAAGGGTTGAATCCCTTGGTGCATGACCAAGTGGCCGAGCTCATGTGCGGCGTCAAAGCGCGAACGGGCGGCAGATGCCTTATCCGCGGAAAGAAGCACGAAGGGTCGCCGGCAATCGATCGACCAAGCCGAAACCCCGTCCATCTTCGCGCCGCCCAACTCCTCCCGTACGACAATGGCTCCAGCGTTCTCCAGAACTGCCACCATGTCGGCGATCGGCCCAAATCCTAGTCCCCAGTGCTCTCGACACGCCGCCGCTGCGGATTCGATACCAGCGTCATCAATCTGACCAAGATCGCCCATGTCCAGGGCGGGAAAATCCACGCGGGCGAAATCCACCCACTCGGACAAAAATTCTTTCAGCAATTCTGCCCAGCGCAGTCGGGACTTCGATTTCTTCTGAAGTCCAATGGTGATGCTGGCGTTAGACCGGAAGAAATGCTGCTCTGGACAGCTGCCTGCTTGACTGAACAACGTCGCTCGCACGCTCAGCGCTGCGCAGAGCTTCGAAACTGCATCCCAATCAGGGTTCTGACGTCCCGTTTCCCAAGCTGAGACCGTGGAAGAATCCCTGCCCACCATCTGAGCGAGCGAAGTCTGAGTGAGGCCACGCGCCAAGCGTGCCTCTTCCAGGCGTGCTCCATTAAAGGTCGCGATCCCGCGTGCCATATACTCTACCCTATCTTAGGTCGCAGACCGTCAACCGGTGCCTTCGTCGGCCGATCCCTCCGACTTGCGCCGGGGGCGCAGCTGCGGGATTCGACGCTCCGGGACAGGCGGGGTTTCGGCCCAATCGGCCTCTTCGTAAAGAGCAGTCACTTCATCAAGCGAACGATAAAAGTGCCACGCCTTCAGCGAGGACGTGGGTACGCCGAAATAGATGCCAGCCGGGAGGCTCTGGTCCTCATCGCGATGGGGTTTGGCGATTAGGAGCATTCCGAAGCGGAAGCCCTGAAGCGGTCGCTTCTCGTCTTCCTCCCAAAACGAGGGCTGCTGCGGTTCTAGTTCCTCGTTCAACTTGGCCAACTGGGCCCGCGCGTTGGAGCGTCGGAGATCATCCAACGAGTTCGTAATGCAGGTGGCCAGAATCATGCGGCCCAGCCGCACCAGCGGCATCGGATAATGGGACGAGCCGGCCCGAAGGATGAGCTTCTCCCCCCCTACCGCCTCTCCTGCATCCACGACCCGCTTCTGCACGGCGTAGTGCCGGTCCGTTCCTCGGGCGTAGGCATACTGCTCCGGCAGCACGCGCCCGTCTGCCACGGCCAAACGATGCGCGGAGGCGAAAGCCCCGTCGATCCCTTCGCGAACTGACGGGAAGAAGTCGCTCGGTATCTCCTGCCGGACGACCCGCGAGAAAAAGCCCATTTAGCCCACCTGATCTGTGCCTAGGCGGAAAATGGCGCATATTTCTGCGTCATGCAAGGGGACTGGAAGATTTTTATGTGGGCAGGACCTTCACCTCGATCTCCCCGCCCCCGGCTCGGAACTTCTCGCTCATCGCCTGCATCCCCGCCTCCGCCTCGGCCAGCGAGGCGCCCGCGTCGTTCTGGACGCGCGCGGCGTCGCGGATGTCCTGGCTGATCTTCATGCTGCAGAACTTCGGCCCGCACATGGAGCAGAAGTGGGCGGTCTTGTGCGCCTCCTTGGGCAGGGTCTCGTCGTGGTATTGGCGCGCGGTTTCGGGGTCGAGGCCGAGGTTGAACTGGTCCTCCCACCGGAACTCGAACCGGGCGCGGCTGAGCGCGTCGTCGTGCAGGCGGGCGGCCGGGTGGCCCTTGGCCAGGTCGGCGGCGTGGGCGGCGATCTTGTAGGTGATGACGCCGTCCTTGACGTCCTGACGGTCGGGCAGGCCCAGGTGCTCCTTGGGCGTGACGTAGCAGAGCATGGCCGTGCCGAACCAGCCGATCATGGCCGCGCCGATGGCCGAGGTGATGTGGTCATAGCCCGGCGCGATGTCGGTGGTCAGCGGCCCCAGGGTATAGAAGGGCGCCTCGTGGCAGTGTTTCAGCTGCTCGTCCATGTTGGCCTTGATCTTGTGCATCGGCACGTGGCCGGGGCCCTCGATCATGACCTGGCAGCCGTGGTCCCAGGCGACCTTGGTCAGCTCGCCCAGGGTGCGCAGTTCGGCGAACTGGGCCGCGTCGTTGGCGTCGGCGATGGAGCCGGGGCGCAGGCCGTCGCCGAGGCTGAAGGAGACGTCGTAGGCGCGCAGGATCTCGCAGATCTCGTCGAAGCGCTCGTACAGGAAGCTCTCCTTGTGGTGGGACAGGCACCACTTGGCCATGATGGAGCCGCCGCGCGACACGATGCCGGTGACGCGGTTGGCCGTCAGCGGCACGAAGGGCAGGCGCACGCCCGCGTGGATGGTGAAATAGTCCACGCCCTGTTCGGCCTGTTCGATCAGGGTGTCGGCGAAGATGTCGAAGGTCAGGTCCTCGGCCACGCCGCCGACCTTCTCCAGCGCCTGATAGATGGGGACGGTGCCGATGGGGACCGAGCTGTTCCTGATGATCCAGTCGCGGATGTTGTGGATGTTGCGGCCGGTCGACAGGTCCATGACGTTGTCGGCGCCCCAGCGGGTGGCCCAGACCAGCTTGTCGACCTCGTCGTCCACCGAGGACAGGACGGCGGAGTTGCCGATGTTGGCGTTGATCTTCACCAGGAAGTTGCGGCCGATGATCATCGGCTCGACCTCGGGGTGGTTGATGTTGTGCGGGATGATGGCGCGGCCGCGGGCGATTTCGGAGCGGACGAATTCGGGGGTGACATGGTCGGGAATGCTGGTGCCGAAGCTCTCGCCATCTCGCTCGGCCCTAACGCTCGCGACGCGGTCGCTCGCTCCTTGAGGGCCCTCGCTGCGGCCCCACAGATCCTTGGCCTCGGCCCGCCTCATGTTCTCGCGGATGGCGACGTATTCCATCTCGGGCGTGATGATGCCGGCGCGGGCGTATTCCAGCTGGGTCACCGGGCGGCCGGGCACGCCCTTGAAGACGCGGTGACGGCTGGTGTCGAAGCGGGGGGCGAGGTGCTTGCCCGAGGCATGGCCGTTGTCTTCCGGCTTCACCTCGCGCGGATGGGCGACGGGGGCGATGTCGCCGCGGTCCAGCTGCCACGACGACTTCACCTTCGGCAGGCCTTTCGTGATGTCGATGGTCACGGTCGGGTCGGTGTAGGGGCCGGAGGAGTCATAGATGGTCACCGGCGGCTCGTTGGCCGAGGGATGCACCGCCACCTCGCGGAACGGCACGCGGATGTCGGGGTAGAGTTCGCCCTGCACATAGACCTTGCGCGACCCGGCGCGCTCGCCGGTGGGGATCGATCCCGTCTCCTTCATCACGGCCTCGCGGGCGTCCTTGAGCGGGAGCGTGCTCTCCGGCTCGTGCGGCTGGTCGGCGGGGGTGACGTGGACGTTCATGGCGGCCTCTTCTCGACAAGAGGGACCGCCGGCGCGGGGAAGGACTCCGGACGTCGTCCGGAGCGTGTCTCGTCCCTTCGCCGGCATGACCCGGATCAGGTTCGGCCGGTCAGAGGGACACCTCTATCTCAGCGGCTGACCTGCCGCCCCCGGGAGAACGGGCGGACGATAGGCGCGCCCGGCCCGGGACACAATCGGCGAGAAAGGCGGCGGCCGGAGACCGCCGCCTTTCCCGATCCCGTCAGCGGCGACGCAGCGGCTTGCGGCCCGGCGTGGCCGGGAACTCCCGCTCGTAGAAGGCGGCGCCGGCGTCGTCGAGGACCAGAGACCCGCCGACCTGGCTCCCGTTGGTGCGGAACAGCTTGAAGGCCGTGCGCGGCGTCCATTGCGCGGCGGCGTGCTTTCCAGGCGTGGTCAGGTGGGTCTTGATCTCGGCGTTGCGGAACGAGCCGACCTGCGTCGCGCTGGTGTAGCCGAACTTGTAACTGAGGCTTCCCGAGACCTTGGTGCTGACCGGGCCGGCCTTGATGCCCGACTCATAGCTGACGGTGATGCCGACCTCGTGGCTGAAGGTCTTGGTCGACTGCTCGCTGACCCCGACCGTCACCGTGGTCTCGATGGTGTGCGGCTCGGCCTGCTGGTTGTCGTCGAACAGGGTCAGTTCGAAATTCTGCCAGCGCTCCAGGACATAGAAGGGGGATTCCTCGATCTGGCGATGCAGCTGATCGCGGAACTCCTCGTCGTGAACGGCGGTGAAGGGCAGCGTCACCTTGCGGTCCCAGACCTCGGTCGACTGGGCCGGCGGCCGCTCGCGGCTGGGGAGGGTCGGCACCGGCGGATTGGCCGCGCTGACCGTCGGGGGGGCCAGCTTCAGCACCCGCACCCGCACCGCCGGCCGGTCATGGCTGGCGACGCCGCGGAAGGTGTTGGGCGCCACCAGGATCTGGGTCTCGCTGACGAAGTCGGGTTTGGGCGACACGCCCCAGGCGCTGAAGTCGAGGTCGGAGCCGGTGCCGGCGTCGTCCCAGATCCATTCGGCGACGTCGCCCTCTCCGACCAGATCCTCGCGCACGCACCAGACGTCGCCGAGGTCGGGCTTGCCGTGTCCGGTCACGAAGACGTCGCCCAGCGCGACGTAGCCTTGAGGCGCGCGCGGCCGCCAGCACGAGCCGTCGGCGTCCGCGCCGGAACCCGCGTCGGACCAGACCCAATCATAGTCTTCAGGCGCGCGCACCGCGGTGGGATCGGCGTCGGCCGCGGCGACGCACAGGGCCCAGTAGCGGTTGTTCGGTCCCTCATAGCCCTGGATGCCGATGCTCCCCAGGGCTCGGAAACCGGTGAGGCCCGCGGGAATGCGCGGAGCGTAGAAGCCGGCGTCATAGTCGCCGCCGCTGCCCGCGTCGGTCCAGCGGTAGTCGAAGATGTCGGTGAAGGCCAGTTTGAGGCCGCCGAACGTGACCGGAGCGGCGGTGAGGACTGCGCCGTCACGTGGGCTGATGAGATCGTGAGCCATGTTTCGGCCCTCCATTGCGATCGCCGTTCTGCGAACGGTGCTCGTTTACACCTGAAGGGCGAACATGCGCGGGATATTCGTCCCTTGGGCGAGCCCAATGTGGGCAAGCCTGTGGATAAGCTGTGGATGAACTGCGGCGGTCAGGGTTCCGACCAACCCCTCACCACCGGCGGCGTCAGACCGGGATCGGCGGGGACGATCAGGGTCAGGCGGGCCTTGCCGTGGCCGGGGACCCAGTCGGTCTCGGCCTCCGACCCCATCAGGGCGACGCGGGCGCGGGCGGCTGTCTGGTCGCCGCGGTTGATGATCTCGATCTCCGCGGCCCAGACGTCGCCCAGAGGCCGGACCTCGACGACGTGGGCGGTCAGCTGAGGCGGGGTCGGCTGCCCGCGTCCGTCCCTGAGCAGCAGGGCCAGGGTCACGAGGACGACCAGGGCGCCGAGGGCGGCCATGATCCACTCCAGCACCGGCGGGCGGGGCGGGGTTTTCGGCTTCGGGGTCATCAGACCAGCAGCCGAGCGGCGGCGGCCCCCAGGCCGGCGGGAAAGCCGAGGACGACAGCGAGGGACGCGATCTCGTGCGCGCCCTGCCCGTCCGCGCGGCCCAGCAGCCACAGCACGTAGAGGCAGGTCAGCAGAACCAGGCCATAGCCCGCCAGGGTGAAGTGGAAGAAGGCGAGCAGGGGCCGGTCATGCTCCTCCTGCCCCGCGAAGCCGACCGCGAAGACGAGGGCGTGCATGACCGCTAGGGAGGCGGCCAGCAGGGCCACGGTCTGAAGCGGGCCGATGCGCCAGGCGATCAGGGCCATCTCCTCGGTCGGGGCCAGGTTCAGGGCCAGGAACAGGGCGCCGACGATCATCAGGAACAGTTCGGCCGGATAGGCGCGGGGCTCCTCCCGTCGGCCCGCCCCGCCCAGCTGGCGGCGGGCCAGGAGGGCGCCGACGCCGGCGGGCACGCTCTGCAGCGCGACCTGCCCCAGCCAGACGTCGGGCGGCAGGTCCAGTCTCAGCGCGCCGACGCCGAACAGAACGGCCGCCGAGACGCCGAAGCCCAGAGCCACAGCGGTCAGCGTCTCGAGCGCATGCTCGCGCCAGCCGCCGCCCGGGCGCAGGCCCACGGCCCAGGACAGGCCGAACAGCAGGGGCAGGCCCGAAGCCAAGAACAGGGCCAGTCGCGCCCGGTCCATGGCGTGGCCGAGCGACCACATCTCCATGGTCATGAGCAACGGGACGGCGAAGATCAGCGCCCCCGCCGCACCGCGCGCCAAGTCGCGGGCGAAGTGCAGGTCGGCCCCCTTCTTTACGGATGGGGCTCGTGGGGCGACGGCGCTCATGCCGGGGGAAACGCCCGTGTCGGGCGCCCGGCTCCCGTTCAGTCCGGATAGGCCAGAAGCATGCGTTCCAGAGCCGCCTCGACGCGGTCCCAGCCGGCGTCGTCCAGCGTGACGCCGGCGAAACGCCCGCGCGTTACGGCGGCCAGCGCCAGGTGCTGGATCGCAGCCAGGAAGACGACGTTCAGGGCCACCACGTCGACGCCCTGGGGCAGAGGCAGGTCGGGGCGGCGCGAGGCCGTCCACCGCTGCAGCACCACCGATCGCGACGCCTCCAGCCGGCGCAGCAGCGGCGTGTCCTCACCGAGGCCCCAGGCCACCAGCCGCAGCATCAGAGGACTGGCCCGCAGCGCCGCCAGATAGCCGGTCAGCATCTCGCGGGCGAAGTCGCGATAGGTGGTGGCGCGGGTCGGCGGCCGGGCGGCCAGGGTTTCGCCCAGCCACAGGTCCAGCCGGCCGGCCAGCCGCTCGACCACGCCCTCCACCCCCTCGAAGTAGCGATAGATCAGTTTGCGGTCGACGCCCGCCTCGACCGCCAGGGTCTGGACGTTCAGGCCGGTCCAGCCGTCGCGCAGCAGCAGCCGCTCGGCGGCGGAGACGATGGCCGCCTCCGTCGCGGCGCGGTCGCGTTGGCGCGGCGCTGTGGTCGCCTGATCCATCATCCGTTCGTGGGGCCGGCGGCGCAGGCGCGCAAGGCCCGGGCGCGATCGCGTTCGAAGGTTCGGGCCCAGCGCGCGTCGTAGGCGCCCATGCGGATCTCGGCGCGCGAGCCCTTCGCCGTGGGGCGGATCGTGACGCTCTCATAGGCCGCCCCGTAGCCGGCCAGCGAATAGCGCCAGTCGGGCCCGGTCATGACGAAGCGGCTGAGCGGCAGGAAGTCGGCCCGCTCCTTAAAGCAGGCGGCGACGGTTTCGACGGGCAGGGCGCTGTCCACGACCTCGTCCGGGACCTGCTCGGACAGGGCGTCGAGGTCGGCCACGCCGACGCGGGGGGCGGCGCAGGCCGCGAGGGTCACAAGCGTGGCCAGCGGCAGGATCAGGCGAAGGACGGGGGTCATCAGGGACTCCAGGCAGGGAAGTTCGAGACCGCGGGATTGACATGTCTCGTTATTGAGACATACATAAGTCCCATTACTGTGACAACAAGGGAAACGACATGACTTCCTCAACACGAACGGCGGGGGCGGCGATGGTCGGCTTCGCCTTGGCCGTGAACGGGCCGTATCTGCTGCTGATCGACCGGTTCGGGTACGACGACGTTCTGCGCGAGCCGCCGCTGCAGGTGCTGGGGGCCTTCCGCGACGGCGGGCCGGAGCTGATTCTGATCTGGCTGGCCTTCGCCCTGTGCGCGCTCGGCTTCCTGTGGGTCTCGGCCTGGACGGGCGCGGCGATCCGGTCGGGCGGCGGACGCTGGCCCGCATGGGCGGCGGCGGCCGGCGCGGCCTCGGCGGTGGCGCAGGCGGTCGGCCTGTCGCGCTGGACTTTCGTCGTGCCGGGTCTGGCGGAGCGGGCGCTGGACGGGTCGGCGACGGACAGCGCCGTTGCGGTCGGCATGTACCAGACCCTGCATCAGTTCGCGGGCGTGGCCGTGGGCGAATGGCTGGGCCAGACCCTGCTGGCGGCGTGGACTCTGGCGGTGGGGCTGGCGCTGGTGCGCGGGCCGCTGGCGCAGGGGCCGTGGACGCGGGCCCTGGGGCTGGTCGCCCTGATCCTGACGCCGCTGTGGATCGTCGGCCACGGCGAGCTGCTGGCCACCGTCAGCCCCACCTTCCCCGACCCCGGCATCACCCAGTGGGTCTTCACCGCCTGGCTGGTCTGGCTGCTGACGCTGGGCGTGACCTGGCTGGTGCAGGGAGATCGCAAATGAGCGCGCCCCTGGTTCAGACTCACGGCGGCGTCACCGGTTGGCCCGGACGGCTGCTGAGACTGGAAGGCCTGGGCCTGCTGGTCTTGGCGTGCGTGCTGTATCACCGCACCGGCCAGTCGTGGTGGATGTTCGCCGCCCTGTTCCTCGTGCCCGACCTGTCGTTTCTGGCCTATCTGCTGGGCCGGCGCGCGGGCACGCTGGCCTACAATCTGACGCACACGGAGGTGGGGCCGATGGCACTGGGCGTCGCGGGCCTGACGGTTCTTCCGGCCGCCCTGCCCTTCGCCCTGATCTGGGGCGCCCATGTCGGATGGGACCGGATGATCGGCTATGGGCTGAAGTACGCCTCCAGCTTCGACCACACCCACCTGGGGCCGGTCGGCAAGGCGGCCCGGTCGACAGGGTGAGGGGACCGGGCCGCCGGGGCCGGCGCGGCGGGAGAGGGCCCGCGCGGCGACGCAGATGACACGCGCGCGGCGGTCCTATCCGTCGCGCGGCGGCGGCGAAGGATGCTAGTCAGGCGCGTCGCCTGATCCCTTCCGGAGCCCGCCCCATGCACCTCGCCCGCTTTCCCCGCGTCCGCCTGGCCCACCTTCCGACGCCGCTGGAGCCCCTGCCGCGGCTTGGCGAGCGGCTTGGGATCGACCTGTGGATCAAGCGCGACGACGCCACCGGCCTGGCGGGCGGGGGCAACAAGACGCGCAAGCTGGAATTCCTGCTGGGCGACGCCTTCGAAATGGGCGCCGACGTGCTGGTGACTCAGGGGGCGGTGCAGTCGAACCACGTGCGTCAGACGGCGGCGGCCGCGGCGGCGCACGGGCTGGGGTGCGCCATCATCCTGGAGGCGCGGACGGGGTCGACGGCGACCGACTATCTGAACAACGGCAATGTGCTGCTGGATCGGCTGTTCGGGGCGTCGATCCGCACGGTGGACGCCGGCACGGACATGAACGCCGAGCTGGAGGCCGAGGCCGAACGCCTGCGCGGCGAGGGCCGGCGGCCCTACGTCATCCCCGGCGGCGGCTCGAACCCGATCGGGGCCTTGGGCTACGTCGACTGCGCGCGCGAGATCGTGATGCAGGCCGACGATCTGGACCTGGCCATCGACCGCATCGTCACGGCGACGGGCAGCGCGGGCACGCATGGCGGCCTGGTGGCCGGGCTGGCGGTCATGGGGTCCGACGTGCCGGTGCTGGGCTTCGGCGTGCGCGCGCCCAAGGTTCGGCAGGAGGCCATGGTCCTGAAACTGGCGCGTGAGACCGCCGCCTTGCTGGGCCGGCCGGACGCGGTGACGGACGGGATGGTCGTCGCCGACTGCGACTACGTCGGCGAGGGCTACGGCCTGGTCGATCAGGGCGTGATCGACGCCCTGGTCATGGCCGCGCGCACCGACGGCATCGTGCTGGACCCGGTCTATTCCGCCAAGGCGATGAAGGGCCTGATCGCGCGGGCGGCGGAGTTCCGGGGCGAGACCGTGGTCTTCCTGCACACCGGCGGCGCGCAGGGGCTGTTCGGGTATCAGAGCGTGGTGGGGGAGGCGTTGGGCGCAAGCGCGTGAAGGCGCGCCGGAGTGGCGAGGGCCCACCGTTGAACGGAAAAGATCGCTCGCGATCGGAGACGCCCATGAGACGCTTACTTTCGCGAGCCGCGCCCGCGCCGGTTCTCATCCTCGCCGCGGCGACGCTCGTCGGGTGCGGGGGCGGGGGGGACGGTTCGACGCCGCCTCCCGCGCCGCCGCCGCCGCCGCCGCCGCCGCCCGCCGCCCGCCGCCTCGGTGGAGCGCGACGTGTCCCCCGCGACGGTCAATCCGGCCCTGACGGCGAATCTGTCGGCCCATTTCGTGGTCACGCCCAATCTGGCCGTGACGGCGCAAAACCGCCTGTTCGTCATGCTGCCGGGCACGGGCGGCGTGCCGCGCTTCTATCGCGAGATCGTGCGGACGGGGGCCGAAAGGGGTTGGCATTCGATCGGGCTGACCTATCCCAACGACGTGGCGGTGGGCGATCTGTGCGCCGGAAGCCCGGACCCGGACTGCGCCGGCAAAGCGCGACGCGAGATCATCACGGGCGAGGCCCTGAGCCCGGTCGTGGCAGTGACGCCGGAAAACTCGATCATCGGCCGGCTGACGGCGCTGATCTCCTGGCTGCACGCCACCTATCCGACCGAGGGCTGGGGTCAGCTGCTGATGGGCGGCCAGCCGAACTGGATCCGCGTCACGGTCGCCGGCCACTCCCAGGGGGCGGGTCATGCGGCCTATCTGGGCAAGATGCAGTCGCTGGACCGGATCGTGATGTTCTCCGGACCCGGCGATCTGGGACCGACGGGCAGCACCGCGCAGTGGCTGAGCCTGCCCAACGTGACGCCGCCCGGACGGCAGTACGGTTTCACGCACACCGCGGACGAGCTGGTGCCGCTCGCCCTCGTCAGTCTGAACTGGTCCCTGATCGGCCTGCCCACCTTCGGCCCTGTGACCTCGGTGGACGGCGCAGCGCCCCCCTATGGCGGATCACGTCAGCTGGTGACGAGCGCGGCGCCAAACCCCAGCCCGCCGGGCCCTGTTCCGCAACCCCGCCATTCCTCGCCGGTGGTCGATGCGGTCACGCCGCTCGACGCCCAGGGGCGGCCGGTCTATCGCGAGGTGTGGATTCACCTGGCGTTCTGAGGGGCGGCCGAAATCATGAAACCCCTCGGCATCCTCGGCGGCATGGGGCCGGCGGCCACGGTGGCCTTCCTCCAGCGCATCCTGGAGCTCACGCCCGCGCGTGAGGATGAGGATCATGTCCGTGTGCTGATGGACATGAATCCGCAGGTGCCGAACCGGCATCGGGATCCTCCGGGCGCGAAGGAGGAGCTGGGAGCCATGGCGGCGCGGCTGCGGGACATGGGGGCGCAGGTGCTGGCCATGCCGTGCAACACGGCGCACGCCCACGCCGACGCCATCCAGGCGGCGGGCGTGCCGTTCCTGGACATGATCGAACTGACGGCGGCGGAGGCGGCGGGTCAGGGGGCGACGCGCGTCGGCGTGCTGGCCACGCCGGGCGGGCAGGACCTGTATGTGGCCGAGCTGGAGCGGCGCGGGCTGACGCCGGTCGTGCCGGCGGTGGGGGGGCGGCGCGCGTTCCTGGACCTGGTGTTCGCCATCAAGGCGGGGGACGTCGGCGAGGACCGGCGATCCGAGATGCGGGCCCTGGCCCAAGCGCTGATCGACGCCGGGGCCGAGGCGGTCATCGCGGGGTGCACGGAGATCCCGCTGGTCATGGGGCCGGGCGACGTGGGCGTGCCGCTGATCGATTCGGCCGAAGTGCTGGCGCGGGCGTGTGTGAGGGAGTGCGCGTGATCTGACCCTCTCCCGCCGGGAGAGGGCTTGAGGCTCGCAGAGCGAAGCGATGCGCGAAGCCGAAAGGGAGAGGGGCACCCTCTCGCCCGTAGCCCCTCACCCTTTCGCGCAAGGACGACGGCTGCGCCGCCGTGCGCTCAAGCCCTCTCCCGCTGGGAGAGGGAGCTAAAATCCCAGTTCGGCCCGCAGCTGGGCCGGGTCGACGCCGCGTTCGCGGAGCGACTGCAACGTCTCGGCCTTGTCGCGCTTGGCGAGGCGGCGGCCGGTCGCATCGAGCAGCAGGGGGTGGTGGCGGTATGTCGGCGTGGGCCGGCCCATCAGGGCCTGGATCAGAACTTGGACATGCGTGGCCTCGAACAGGTCATGGCCGCGGATCACGTGGGTCACGCCCTGCAGCGCGTCGTCGTGGGTGACCGCCAGATGATAGGCCGTGCCGGCGTCCTTGCGCGCCAGCACCACGTCGCCGGCGATTTCGGGGCGCGCGGGGATCAGGCCGCGCTCGCCGTTCGGGCCCGCGCCCTCTTCCACCCAGGCCAGCTGCGACCAGGCGCGGTCGCCCAGCGTGGCGCGAGCCCGGTCCAGCGACAGGCGCCAGGCGAAGGGGCGGCCCTCGGTCAGCAGGGCGGCCTCCTCCTCCGGCGCGTGGAAGCCGGGGCGCGCCGCCTCCACGGGGCCGTGCGGCGCGTCGCCGATGGCGTCCAGCACTTCCTTCCGTGTACGGAAGCAGCGGTACATCAGGCCGCGCCGGTCAAGCACGTCGACGACGACGGCGTACTCCGGCAGGTGATCCGACTGGCGGCGCACGGAGCCGTCCCAGTCGAGGCCCAGCCAGATCAGGTCCTCAAGAACGCCCGCCTCGAACTCCGGCTTGCAGCGGGTCGGGTCGATGTCCTCGATGCGCAGCAAAAACCGCCCGCCCGCCGCCCGCGCGGCGCTCCATGCCGTGAGCGCCGACAGGGCGTGGCCGCGATGCAGGCGGCCCGTGGGGGACGGGGCGAAGCGGGTGGTGAGCGTCATCGGTCTTCACCAAGCAGGGCCTCGGCGTCTCGAGCGCCGTGAAGCACGCGCAGGATTTCGACCTCTTCCGTCACGCGATAGAAGATGAGGTAAGCTCCAACGCTCCGCTTCCTGAGGCCCTGCACCGTCACCGGATGGCGCAAAGGGAAGCGCCCGAGGCCGCGGCAGGCGCTCATGATCCGATCGCTCAGGCGGCGCGCGGCGGCCGGATTGTCCTGCGCGATCCACGCCTCGATGTCAGCCAGGTCGATCAGGGCGGGACGCGTGAGTCGCGTCTTCATTCGTCGGACCAGGCGGCGCGCCGCTCGGCGAGGAAGGCGGCCGCCTCCTCCATCGTCACGAAGTCGCCCCGATCGGCGGCGTCGATCCCCACCTGCAGCTTGGCGCGCAGCGCGGCCAGCTTCGCCTCCTGCGCCTCCACCAACCGCACGCCGGTGCGCAGGACTTCGCTCTTGGAGCCGTAGCGGCCGCTGTCGACGAGATCCTGGACGACCTTTTCGAGGGCTCCCAGTTCGACGGTCATGGTCATGGCGATCTCCTTCACCGGGATAATAACAGTTATTGCCCGCGCCGGCGACGAGGTCCGGAAGTCGCGGGGCCGGTCTTGCCCGGGCGGGCGGGGCGCTTCAGGCTGGCAGGCATGGCCCAGCCCCCTTTCCCCGCCGACCTGGCCGCCGCGCGCGCGGCGCTGGCGGCCGCCGATCCGGCGCTGGCCCGGGCGCATGCGGTCGTGCCGCCGTTCGAATGGCGGCGGAGGACCGGCGGGTTCGAGGGGCTGTTCCGCATGATCGTGGAGCAGCAGGTGTCGGTGGCCGCCGCCGCCGTGATCTGGCGGCGCGTGGTGGAGGGGCTGGAGGGCGAGGTCACGCCGCAGTCCGTGCTGGCGCGCGACGTCGAGACGCTGCGCAGCTTCGGCCTGTCGATGCAGAAGGCCGCCTATGGCCACGAGATCGCCCGGGCGCACGTCGAGGGGCGGATCGACTTCGACCATCTGGAGCGGCTGTCCGACGCCGAGGCGGTGCAAAGGCTGACCGCGATCAAGGGCGTGGGGCTGTGGACGGCCGAGACCTTTCTGATGTTCTGCGAGGGGCGGCTGGATGTGTTCCCGGGCGGGGACGTGGCGTTGCAGGAAGCGATGAAGTGGGCCGACGGGCTGGAGGTGCGGCCCAAGGAGAAGGCCGCCTATGCCCGCGCCGAGGCCTGGCGGCCGCATCGCGGGGTGGCGGCGCACCTGCTGTGGGCGTGGTACGGCATGGTGAAGCGAGGCGAGACCCAGGCATGACCGCAAACGTCCTCGTCGATCCCGAGATCGTCGCGCCCGAGCGGCTGCTGGCGGTGCTGGACTTCGCCGGGGTGGCGGTGTTCGCGGCGACGGGCGCGCTGGCGGCGGCGCGGCTGAAGCAGGACCTGGTGACGGCCGCCTTCTTCGCCGCCATCACCGGCGTGGGCGGAGGGACGCTGCGGGACCTGTTGATCGGAGCGCCGGTGTTCTGGGTCACCGACTGGCGCTACGTCGCCGTCTGCGTCGCGGCCGCGGTGGCGGTGTGGCTGATCGGGGCGCGCGAGTGGCGGTTCCGGGCCCTGCTGTGGCTGGATGCGGTCGGGCTGGCCGCCTATGGCGTGCTGGGCGCGGCCAAGGCCGAGGCCTGGGGCGCGCCGGCCCTGATCTGCGTCGTCATGGGGGCGCTGACGGCCTGTTTCGGCGGGGTGGTGCGCGACCTGCTGGCCGGTCAGCCGTCGATACTGCTGCGGCGCGAGATCACGGTGTCGGCGGCCATCCTGGCGGCGGGGGCCTATGTGGCGGCCAAGGCTCTGGGGCTGGACGACTGGCCCGCCGCGATCCTGGGGGCCGGGCTGGGCTTCGCGCTGAGGGCCGGGGCGTTGAAGCGGGGCTGGAGCCTGCCGGCCTTCGCCCCCCGAAGCTGAGGGGCTTTCACGGAACCGACGCATGGGAGTCATGGCCGCGTGATCGAATCGCGGCTAGACTCATCGCACTGCTGGAAGGAGACGCGTCTTCAGTTCCTGCCTGATCGTCATTCCGAACACGGATCGGAGCCCGACATGATGCGGGTGTCCGATCGACCGCCGTCCGGCTGGCCCGCCCTGGTGCTGAACGCCGACTTCCGGCCGCTGTCCTATTATCCGCTGTCGATCTGGCCCTGGCAGGAAGTGGTCAAGGCCGTGTGGCAGGACCGCGTCGACGTGGTCTCGGTCTACGACAAGGTGGTGCGCAGCCCGTCGCACGAGATCCGGCTGCCCAGCGTCATCTCGCTGAAGAGCTACGTCGATCAGGACCGGGCCCCGGCGTTCACCCGATTCAACGTCTTCCTGCGCGACGACTTCCGCTGCCAGTACTGCGGCGAGACGAAGGAGCTGACGTTCGACCACGTGATCCCGCGCAGTCGCGGCGGGCGCACGACGTGGGAGAACATCGTCGCCGCCTGCGGCCCGTGCAATCTGAGAAAGGGCGGGCGCACCCCGGCCCAGGCCGGCATGCCCATCCGCCGCGCCCCGCACCGGCCGAACGCCTGGCAGCTCCAGGACGCGGGCCGTCGGTTTCCGCCCAACTACCTGCACCAGAGCTGGCTGGACTACCTCTACTGGGACATCGAGCTGGAGCCCTGAGGCCGGGCCGGATCAGCGGATCCACCAGCCGCGCGGGTTGGGCACCGGGCGGCCGCGGGTGGCCAGCCAGACGCCCCAGGCGCCGCGGATCACCAGCCAGATCACAAGGGCGAACAGGACGAAGACGCCCAGGTTCACGACGATCAGGATGACGCCGATCACCGCCGTGATGGCCGCCGCCCAGAGGGTGCGCAGCTGATAGAGGTGATGGCTGGCCCACGGCTCGTCAGTCGGGGCGTCGCGGAAAAGGACCGAGGCCAGGCCGATGACGGCAGAGACGCCGAAGGTCGGCACGGCGAACAGGATCAGGGCATAGACGGCGTTCAGGCCGATGGGCGCTTCGGGCATGGCCTCGCGCTCGCGACGACCGAAGCTTGGCTCGGGCTCCGGGGCGGGCGGCGGCGGCGGAGCAGGCGGAGGCGGCACGACGGGGTCCGGCGACGGGGGAATGGGTTCGGCCGCGACCACCGGCTCAGGGTCGGACAGCGGCGCGGGCTCGAGCGCCGGGGCGGGCTCGGGCTCCGGTTCGGGCGCGCGGGGGCGGCCGGCGAGGGACGCGGGCGAGGCGAAGCCGACCAGGTCGTCCGGATCGGGGCCGGGGGTCGGATCGGTCGGAGGCTGGCGGTCGCCGGTGTCGGTCATCGTCTACCCTTGAAGCGCGCCGATCATGCCGGGCGGGTCGTCCCGGCGCAACGTCAGGCGCGCGAGAGGCGGACCTCGCAGCCGGCCGCCTGGGCCCCGCGCAGGGCGCCGGGCTTTTCCACCCGCACCGTCGCCGACCGCACGCGCGGATCGGTCAGACAGGCGGCGCCCAGACGCTCGGCGAAGGTCTCGATCAGTTCCATATGGCCCTGGGCGACGAGATCGAGGGCCGCTGCGCGCACGAGCTCGTAGTTCAGCGTGTCGGCCAGGTGTTCGACCGGACCGGGCGTCAGCTCCAGCGTGACGTCCACGTCCAGCGGCTGGGTGATGCCGCGTTCGTGCGCATGGACGCCGATCTCCGCGGCCAGCGACAGGCCGCGGACGAAGACGGTCAGGCCGTCGCGGTGAAAAGCGGGCTGGGACATGGGCTCAGTCGTGGACGTCCGGCGTGCGCCAGGCGAGATGCTGGCCGGAATCGACGGCGATCGTCTGGCCGGTGACGTGCGCCGCGCCCGCCAGCCAGATCACGGTCTCGGCCACCGCCGCGGGGGCGACGGCGCGTTCCAGGGGGACGTTCGACCATTCCGCTTCGAAGTCGGCGTCCGACTGGTGCGTGGACTTCAGTGTGGGGCCGGGCGCCACCGCGTTCACTCGAATGCGCGGGGCCAGGGCCTGGGCCATCGTCGTGGTGGCCCAGTGCAGGCCGGCGCGCGACAGGGCGTAGGAGAAGAAGCGCGGATCGGGCTTCAGCACCCGCTGGTCCAGCAGGTTGACGACGCTGGACCCCTCGGGCGCTTGCCCGGCGAAGACCTGGGCCAGCAAGACCGGCGCGCGCAGGTTGACGTCCATGTGGGTGGACCAGCTCTCGCCCGTGACGGTCTCCAGCTGATCCTCCTGGAAGACCGAGGCGTTGTTGACCAGAAGGGTGACGGATCCCAGCGCGTCGGCGGCGCGGCCGACCAGGGCATGCGCCGTTTCGACGTCGGCTAGGTCAGCCTGGAGCACGACCGCGCGGCGGCCCAGCGCCCGGACCTCGGCGGCCACCGCCTCGGCCTCTTCGGCGGACGAGCCGTGATGCAGGGCGACGTCCCAGCCGGCGCGCGCGGCGTGCAGGGCGATCTCGCGCCCGATGCGCCGGGCCGCGCCCGTGACCAGGGCGACGCCGCGGCCGGCGTCAGTCAACCCGGCCGAACTCGAACAGGTTCACCGCGGCCAGGACGGCCACGAAACCGAGGATGATGCCCAAGGCGATCATGATGTCTCTCTCCGGAAAGGCCGTCGGCATACCGGGCGCGCCGCGCCGGTTCAACCCCGGGCGATCAGGGGTCAGCGCGGCACGACGTCCAGAAGGTCCAGCGTGGACTCATAGACCGGATAGGGCATGACCAGCCGCCAGCGGCGGTCGCCGATGCGTTCCCACACCCCCACCACGTCTCGCTCGGAGCTGCGGCCGTAGGAGTTGGCCGGCGGCTCGTCGGCCAGGGCCAGCCCGCCGAGGAAGATCAGCCGATCGGACGCCTCGGGGAACAGCAGGCCGGTCTGGCGCTGCGACCCCGTCAGCTTCGAGAAGCGCAGGCCGGCGGCGGTGCGTTCGACGCGGCAGTCGAACCATCCGTATACGACATATCCCAGTCCGTCGCGGTTCTGGTTGCCCAGCTTCACCGTGCGGCAGCGGTAGTCGCCCACCGGCGGCTCGGCCCCCGCGCGGCCCGAATCGGGATCGGTCAGGGCGCCGACCGAGGCCAGGTCGCCCGACCCTTCGAACCGCCGCGCCTCGGACAGGGCCTGGGACCAAGCGCGGTCCAGTCGGTTCAGGCGGTCGCGGTCGAAATCGGTGATCGGGCCGCGCCAGTCGCTGAGCACCTGACCGTCGGGGCCGGGGGGAGGCGGCGGGGGCGGAGGGACGCCGGGCCCGCCCGGGGGCGGCGCATAGGGCGCGGCGCACGCGGCGAGGGTCAGGGCGGCGGCGAGGGAAGACGCGGCGAGACGCATGCGGACGGTCCTGTGTCGACGGGCCCGCCCACAGGGCCGAAGCCGACGCCGTCCGTCAAGGGCGGCGCGGGACTCGATCAGTCCGCTGGGGTCGCGGCCTTGCGGCGCGGCGCGCGGCGCTTGGGGGCCGGGGCCTCTTCCTCGGCCGAGGCCTCTGCGGCGGGGGCGGGCTCGGGCGCGCGGGTCAGGAAGCCCGGCAGGGCCGTGGGCGCCTCGTCCTCGGCGCGGTCGGCCTCGGGGGTCGGCTGCGGAGCAGCCTCGGAGACGGGGGCGTCTTCGGCGCCGCCGTCGGCCTCGCCGCGCTCTTCGGCGAAGCGGCGCTGGCGTTCCTGCTGGCGGCGTTCCCAGCGTTCGCGGCGGGTCTCGCGGCGTCCGCCCTCGCCCTCGGCGCGGGTCTCGCCGTCGTCGCCGTCGCGATCGCGGTCGGCGCGGTCGGGCCGGTCGCGGTCCTGACGATCGCGGTCCGGGCGTTCAGGGCGATCCCGCTCCTGGCGCGGCTCGGTGCGCTGCTGCTCGCGGCGGCGCTCTTCCTCCGCGGCGCGGTCGGCGGCCTGCTGGGCGGCCAGGAAGGCGGCGGCCTGGGCCCCGGATTCGTCCTCGAAGTCGATGTCGAAGCCCTGACCCGCCAGTTCGCGCTGGGCGATCTCGCTGGCCGGACGCTGGGGCTGAAGGGCGCGCAGGACGCGGAAATAGTGTTCGGCGTGCTGCAGATAGTTCTCGGCCAGAACCCGGTCGCCGGCCGAGGAGGCGTCGCGCGCCAGCTGCATGTAGCGCTCGTAGACGGTCTGGGCGTTGCCGCGGACCTTGATGTTCTCAGGGCCCTGCGAATCCCATGAGCGGTTGGGATTGGCGCTGTTCGCGCCGCCGCCGCCGCCCGGCTTGCGGTTGCGGCCGCGCTGGCGCTTCATGCCCTTGAAATCTCTCATATGACGCTGCCGTGTCCTGGAACCGCGCCGCCGAAGGGAAGGCGTCGGTCGCCGTGATCGTCGTTCCGCTCGCTCCGGGACCAACTCCCGTCGTCGATGTTTCGGAAAACCTCGCCTCCCGTGGTCCGCCGGACGCCCGGAGGCGGCCGACCCTCACGTGAACCGCTCGCGCGCCGCCGGGCGATCGGGCCCGGAAAGATGCGAAGGGGTGGGAGACGAAAGAAGACTTAGCGCGCCCGAACCGACTTGGGAAGGGGGCGGAAAATCAGAGCATGACCGGCGCGGCGCGGGGGTCCGGGCCGTTGGTGACCACGCGGGCGCGGTTGGCGAGGTCCAGCGTGATCTTCACGTCCTCGAACCCCTGGGCCTCGAACAGCGCCTTGACCGCCTCGCCCTGGGTCCAGCCGATCTCGACGGCGAAGATCCCGCCGGGCTTCAGGATGCGCCGCACCTCGGGCGCCAGCACCCGATAGGCGTCCAGCCCGTCCTCGCCGCCGTCCAGCGCCAGACGGGGATCGTGGTCGCGCACCTCGGGGTCCAGGGTCTCGATCTCGGCCGAGGCGATGTAGGGCGGATTGGAGACCACCAGGTCGAAGGCGGCGTCGTCCAGACCGGCGGCCCAGTCGGTGCGCAGGAAGGCGGCGCGGCCGTCCAGCCCCAGATTCGCCGCGTTCTCCCGCGCCACGGCCAAGGCCTCGCTCGACACGTCGGTGCCCAGGCCCGTCGCGGCCGGGCGCTCGGCCAGCACGGCCAGCAGGATGGCCCCGGAGCCCGTGCCCAGGTCGATCATGCGGAAGGCGCGCCCTTCCGGGAAGGCGGGAAGGACGACGTCCAGGATCGCCTCGGTGTCCGGGCGGGGGCTGAGCACGTCCGGCGTGACGTTCAGCAGGATCTTCCAGAACCCCTTGCGGCCCAGGATGCGCGAGGTCGGCTCGCGGCGCAGGCGGCGCTCGACGAAGCCGTCCAGTGCGACCTGCTGATCGGCGGTCACGGCGCGATAGGGGTCGGTCAGGATGTCGGTGCGCGAGGCGCCGGTCGCCGCCTCCAGCAACAGGCGGGCGTCGATGGAGGGGCTGTCGATGCGGCCGGCCTTCAGGCGGGCTTGCGCCGCCTTCCAGGCGGTCAGGAGCGTGGGGGCTTCGGACATGGGCGCCGAGATAGGGCGTCGGGCCGCGCATGGGAAGCGCGGGAACGCGGGGCCAGCTTCACCGTTGGCGATGGGATGTCCGACCGCCGCGCGCCCTTCAAGTCCTCGACCCGCAAGGGAGGCGGCCTGCCGATCATGATCGCGGCGGTGTTCGGCGGCCTGGCCGCCGGGGCGGGGGCGGCGCATCTGCTGTACCGGCAGGGGCATCGGGTGGGGGTCGATCTGAGGGTCTACAAGCCCGATCCGCCGGACACCGGGCCGCCGCAGCCGCAGGATTTCGAGGACCGGGAGCCGGGCCGCGGGCGCATGGCGGACCACCCGCGGCGCATCCCGCGCAAGGGCTGGACCGACATCTTCTGGCGCTGGGGCGCGTCCTATTTCGGGGACCGGGTCGGCTTCGTGGCGGGGGGCGTGACCTTCTTCGTCATGCTGTCGCTGTTTCCGACGCTGGCGGTGATCGTGACGGTCTATGGGCTGTTCGCCGACCCGGCCGACGCGGCGTCGCGGCTCTACTATCTCTACTCCGTCCTGCCGCCCGGCGTGGCGGAGTTCTTGGCGGGCGAGATGGACCGGCTGGCGGCCAACTCCAACAGCCAGCTGACCTTCACCCTGGCGTGGACGCTGGCCCTGTCGCTGTGGACGGCCAACGGGGCGGTGAAGGTGCTCTTCTACGGGCTGAACGTCGCCTATCACGAGGTCGAGAAGCGCAACATCGTCTCCTACAACCTGATGTGCATGGGCTTCACGGTGGTGGGGCTGGCGGCGGTGCTGATGTCCGCCGCCCTGGTGGTGGCGACGCCGGTGATCCTGGGGCCGCTTGAGCTGCTGGACGACCAGGCGTATCTGGCGCCGCTGCGCTGGCCGCTGCTCCTTCTGATCTACGGCGCGACCCTGACCCTGATCTATCGCATGGGACCGTGCCGGGCGCGGGCGCGGTGGCGGTGGCTGACGCCCGGCGCGGTGGCCGCAGCGCTGATGAGCCTGTTGCTGTCGCTGGGCTTCAGCTGGTTCCTGACCACCTTCGTGCGCACCGCCTCCTATGGCCCGCTGGCGGCCATGATGGGCTTCCTTCTGTGGACCTGGCTGACCGTGCAGATCATCCTGATGGGCGCCGAGCTGAACGCCGAGATCGAGCACCAGACGGCGCTGGACACCACCACCGGCGGGCCGAAGCCCATCGGCGAGCGGGGCGCGGTCGTGGCCGACACGGTCGGGCCCCGGCGCGGCAATCCGGCGGCCCTGGCCTTCACGCTGAAGCACGCCGAGGCGCTGTCGGATCGGCTGCTGAAGCGGCGGATCGGGCGGCGCTGAGCCGGGCTTGCCGCCGCAGTTCAATCCTCTAGCGTGGCCGCATGACCTCGCCCGCCGCGCCGCCCGCCCCCCTGCCCGCCTCGGCGCTGGCGGTGCTGTTCCTGACGGTCTTCATCAATCTGGTCGGCTTCGGCCTGGTGGTGCCGCTGCTGCCGTTCTTCGCCCAGAGCCTGGACGCAGATCCCTGGCAGGTGACGTTGGTCTTCTCGGCCTATTCGCTGGGCCAGTTCTTCGCCGAGCCGTTCTGGGGGCGGCTGTCGGACCGGATCGGGCGCAAGCCGGTCCTGTTGATGACCCTGATCGCCAACGCCGTCGGTTATCTGGCCCTGGCCTTCGCGCCGAACATCTGGGCGGCCATCGCGATCCGCGCCTTCACCGGCCTGGGCGCCGGCAACATCTCGACCGTTCAGGGCTACGTCGCCGACGTGACGCCGCCGGAACAGAGGGCCGGGCGGATGGGGCTGATCGGCGCGGCCTTCGGCATGGGCTTCATCGTCGGGCCGGGTCTGGGGGGCCTGCTGACCCAGCCGCAGCTGGGCCGGCTGGGGTTCCAGCTGCCGATCTTCACCGCCTCCGCGCTGGCGGCGCTGGCGGCGCTGGGCGTGATCCTGTTCCTGCGCGAGAGTCGGGCCAAGGCCGACCCGGCGGCGCCGCGCCCCGCCTTCCTGTCCGGCCTGCGCGACGCGCGGTCGAACCCGGTGGTGGCGCGGGTGCTGGTCGTGACCCTGCTCTACATGGGCGCCTTCGCGGCGATGGAGAGCGTGTTCGGCCTGTGGGCCGAGAGCCGCTATGCCTGGACCGCGCGCGAGGTGGGGCTCAGCTTCATGATCGTGGGGATCGTCTCCAGCCTGAACCAGGCGATCTTCACCGGCCGGCTGGCGCGCCGCTTCGGCGAGAGCCGGGTGCTGGCGGCGGGCATGCTGCTGTTCGGGGCGGCGCTGGTGATCCAGGTGGTGGCGCCCGTCGCCTGGTTCCCGGCGACGCAGATCAGCCTGGGCGTCCTGACCGTACCGATCCTTCAGGGTTGGATCATCCCCGTGGTCATGGCGCTGGGGGCGTGCGGCATGTCGCTGGCCATGCCCAACATCTCGGCCCTGATCAGCCGGGCCACGCCGCCGGACAGGCAAGGCGCGATGCTGGGGCTGAACATGGCGTCCGGGTCTATCGCGCGGGTGATCGGCCCTATCCTGGCCGGGGCGCTGTTCTCGGGGGTCGGCCACGACTGGCCGTTCCTGGTGGGAGCGCTGCTGACCGTGCCGGCCGCGATCATGGCGATCAACGCCGGACGGGCGATGCGGCGGGAGGCGCGGGCCGAAGCGCCGGCCCCGGCGGTCTAGGCGAACTCCGCCTCCAGATCGGCCAGACGGGCGGCCTGGTCCTCGGCGATCAGGGCGTCCAGCATCGGATCGAGGTCGCCCTCGAGGATCTGAGGCAGGCTGTGCAGGGTCAGGCCGATGCGGTGGTCGGTCACGCGGCCTTGCGGGAAATTGTAGGTGCGGATGCGCTCCGACCGGTCGCCGGAGCCGACCTGAGACTTGCGCGCGTCGGATCGCGCCGCGTCCTTGGCCTGACGCTGCATGTCGTACAGGCGCACGCGCAGGTTCTTCATCGCCTTGTCGCGGTTGACGTGCTGGGACTTCTCCGAGGACGTCACCACGATCCCGGTCGGCAGGTGGGTGATGCGCACGGCCGAGTCGGTCTTGTTGACGTGCTGGCCGCCCGCGCCGGACGAGCGATAGGTGTCGATGCGCAGGTCCTGGTCCCGAATCTCGATCTCCACGTCCTCCACCTCCGGCAGGACGGCGACGGTGGCGGCGGAGGTGTGGATGCGCCCCCCGGCCTCGGTCGCGGGCACGCGCTGGACGCGATGGACGCCGCTCTCGAACTTCAACCGGCCGAAGACGCCGTCGCCGGTGACGGTGGCCACGACCTCCTTGTAGCCGCCGACCTCGCCTTCGGAGACGCTGTCGATCTCGACGCGCCAGCCGCGCGCCTGGGCATAGCGGCTGTACATGCGGAACAGGTCGCCGGCGAACAGGGCGGCCTCGTCGCCGCCGGTGCCGGCGCGCACCTCCAGCACGGCCGAGGCGTTCTCGTCGGCGTCGCGCGGGGCCAGCAGAAGCGCCACTTCACGCTCCAGATCGGGCAGGCGGTCCTTCAGCAACTGAAGCTCCTCCCCCGCCATCACGGCCATTTCGGGATCGGCCTGCATGGCCTCCAGATCGGCCATCTCGGCGCGGGCGCGGGCCAGGCCACGAACCGCGTCGGCGACGGGCTTCAGCTCGGCATGCTCCTTGGACAGGCGCACGATCTCGGCGCCGTCGGACGCAGCCCCCATCCGCGCCTCCACCTCGTGGAAACGGTCCAGAACCTGGTCGAGGCGGGCCTGGGGCAGGCGCAAGCGGCGGCGTCCTTTGCGGAAACGGGCCGGAGCGATAGCGGACGCGCGGGCGGGCGTCCATGCGGTCACGTTCGCGTCAGCCGGGATGCGGACCGGAACCCGAAACGCCACCTTTACCGTTGACCGGCGGACGAGGCGTTCCGGGGGCTGAATGGAAACCTTCCTGCTGTTTCTCATGGTCGGCCTGCTGGCCCAGGCCGTCGACGGCGCCCTGGGCATGGCCTACGGCGTGATCTCGACGTCGGTGCTGCTGGCCTTCGGCGTGCCGCCCGCGACGGCCAGCGCCAGCGTGCACGGGGCCGAGGTGTTCACCACCGCCGCCTCCGCCGGCAGCCATGTCGCGCACCGCAACGTCGACTGGCGCGTCTTCGTGCCGCTGGCGATCGCGGGCATGATCGGCGGGGCGCTGGGCGCCTACGTCCTGACCGGGATCGACGGCGACGTGGTGAAGCCCTTCATCATCGCCTACCTGGCCGTCATCGGCGTATGGATCCTGTGGCGGACGCGCAAGCGGCGCGAGACGCGGCGCATCCGGCCGGCCTGGATCACCGCGCCGCTGGGTCTGATCGGCGGCCTGTTCGACGCGATCGGCGGCGGGGGTTGGGGGCCGACGGTGTCGTCGACCCTTATGGGCGCGGGCGCGGAGGCGCGCCGGGTGATCGGCACGGTCAACTCGGCGGAGTTCCTGGTGACCTGCACCATCTCGGCCACCTTCGTCTGGGCCCTGCTGACCGGCCGGTGGAGCGACGTCGGGGCGCTGCACGATCATGCGGCGGCGGTGGCGGGGCTGGTGGTCGGCGGCCTGATCGCCGCGCCCTTCGCCGGACACATCGTCAAGCGCGTGCCGCAGCGGGCGCTGAGCTATGCGGTCGGCGGACTGCTGATCTGCCTGTCGATCTTTCAGGGAATGCAGCTGGCCGGCGTGGTCGCCTAACCGGCGTCGGGCCGGGTCTCCGCGAAGCTGGAACGCGCTTCCAGCTCGGTCTGCAGCGCGATCAATCGCGGCCTGCCCTTGTCCCAGTTCAGGTCCGGATGGCGGAAGCCGACCCAGGTGACCAGCACGCCCGCCGTGATCCGCCCCATGTCCAGCGGCAGGCCCGCCGCTATGCCCGGATCGGCCTCCAGCCGGTCCAGCACGCGGTTCAGATTGTCGGTCCAGCGCGCGAGCCACGAGGCCGACCGCTCGGGCTCAGGCCGGCGCAGTTCCAACACCCGCTTGACGCCCATCTCCAGGCCGGAATTGGCCAGGGTCTCCAGCCGCTTGACCCGCCACCGCTCGGCGCCGTCGGCGGGCAGCAGGCGGGGGCCGGAGCCGGTGACGTCCAGCCATTCGCAGATCACCGGACTGTCGGTCAGGACGCCGTCGTCCGTCTCCAGCGCCGGGACCTGCACGATCGGATTGGCCGCGACCAGCCGGGGATCCGAGGCGTAAGGATCGACCACGACCTCCTCGACCGCCAGCTCCTTCTCCCGCGCGACGATGCGGCACTTGCGGGCATAGGGCGAGGGGACGGTGATGTGGAGCTTCATGGGTACCGTCTTGCTGTGTGCAGCACGTTGAGGATGCGGACCGCGTCCAGATCGACGCGATGGACGAGGAGCATCAGGCCCGCTTCTTGCGATTGCGCTCGATGGTCGCCTTCACTTGGCGCAAGACCTCGTCATGCGGGATCGGCGGGCGCGGGTCGGCCAGCGCTTCCCTCACCTTCTTGCGGAACCAGACGTCGTAGACCTCAGCCTCTTCGGTCGTGGCGAATTCCGAGACGATGGGATCCAGTTTGGCCATGGTCGGAAGATGCGCTCCAGGCCGCGACGACGCAACGTCAGCGCCGCTCGACCGTAAGGCCGTCGGCCGCCAGTGCGTCCAGACGCGCCGCCGCCGCCGCGTCGTTCGCCGTGCGGGCCAGAACGAAGTCGACGGTGGCGCCGGCCATCAGGGCGAAGTCGTCGGCGTCGGCGTCGCGCACGAAAGAATGGTCGGCGCCGGCGAACACCAGGATCACGCGGCCCGGCGCGCCCGACTGGTCGAAGGCGTCACGATGGACCGTCCAGTCGGCCGCATAGCCGTCCACCACGTCGGCGTCGCCGGTGACGGTGATCGCCGGGACGGCCAGGCCGGCGAAGGTGTCGGGCCGCATCAGGCCGGGAATGCGGCCCGTCGAGGACAGCAGGATCACCGCATCGACGTCGGCGTCCCGACGCGGCCCCACGGCCGTGACCGCCCCGCCGGCGATGGCGGACATCAGAGCGCCGTAGGAATGTCCCGCCGCGATCAGGGGCACGCCCGGCGATCGGGCACGCGCCAGGTCACGCACCGCCGCCAGGTCCGCGATCCGCAGCATGAAGGCTTGCTGGAGATTGTATTTGCCGCGCTCCGGATAGGCTTGGGAATCGACGTGCAGAGGGGCCATGACGGTGAAGCCAGCGGCCTGCCAGGCCTCTATGATCCGGCCATAGGCCCTCGGCTCGCCGCCCGCGCCGTGGCTGAACACGACGACGGCCCGCTCGGTCCCGTTGGCCGGCCAGACGGCGACGTCGACCTGGCGGTCCTGGACCGTGAGGGTCTCGTGCGCCGCCGCCGCGTCCTGGGCCTGGGCCGGAGCCGCCGCAAGGACGGTCGCGGCCAGCACTGCGGTCAGGATCAATCTCAGGATCATCTCGCCCTCCTTGGCTCGTGACTATTCCGCCGCGACCTTCTCCGCCGCGCGTGCGGCGTCCAGCTCGGCGGCCTTGCGTTCGACCATGTCGACGATCTCTTCGACCATGTCGGCGTTGGCCAGTTTCCGTGCGATGGCGCCGTTCAGGTACATCATGCCCGAGCCGGCGCCGCCGCCGGTGAAGCCGACGTCCGTGTACAGGGCCTCGCCCGGGCCGTTGACGACGCAGCCGATGATCGACAGCGACATCGGCGTGGTCACGTGGGCCAGCCGCTCCTCCAGAATGCCGACGGTCTTGATGACGTCGAAGCCCTGACGCGCGCAGCTGGGGCAGGCGATGATGTTGACGCCCCGATGACGCAGGCCCAGCGACTTCAGGATGTCGAAGCCGACCTTGATCTCTTCCACCGGGTCGGCGGCCAGCGACACGCGGATGGTGTCGCCGATGCCGGCCCACAGCAGGTTGCCCATGGCGATGGACGACTTGATCGTGCCGGTGCGCAGCGGTCCCGCCTCGGTCACGCCGACGTGCAGCGGGCAGTCGATGGCGTCGGCCAGCTGGTGATAGGCGGCGACGGTCAGGAACGGGTCGGACGCCTTCACCGAAATCTTGAACTCGTGGAAGTCGTGGTCCTGCAGGATGCGCGCGTGGTTCAGCGCGCTTTCGACCATGGCCTCGGGGCAGGGCTCGCCGTACTTCTCCAGCAGCTCCTTCTCCAGCGAACCGGCGTTGACGCCGATGCGCATCGAACAGCCGTGATCCTTGGCCGCCTGGACGACCTCGCGCACCCGGTCTGAACTGCCGATGTTGCCCGGATTGATGCGCAGGCAGGCGGCGCCCGCCTGGGCCGCCTCGATGCCGCGGCGATAGTGGAAATGGATGTCGGCCACCAAGGGCACGCGGACTTCGCGCGCGATGGTGCGGAAGGCGGCTGTGGACTCCTCGTCCGGGCAGGAGACGCGGACGATGTCGGCGCCGGCCTCCTCCAGCTGGCGGATCTGGTCGATCGTGGCGGCGGCGTCCGACGTCGGCGTGTTCGTCATCGACTGGACGGTGATCGGCGCGTCGCCGCCCACGGGAACGGCGCCGACCATGATCCGGCGGCTCTTGCGGCGTTCGATGTGCCGCCAGGGGCGGATGTGGCTGTGGTCGGCGCTCATGGACGACGAAGATAGGCGCAAGGGCGCGTCAAGACCATGACGCCCGAACGCCCTCAGCCCGGCAGGGCGTCATATGGCACGCCTGGCCCCTCGGACGCGGCGGGGGTCGGACGCGACGGCGGGGCCTGGGTCGGAGAGGCGGTGGCCGCCGGGGGCGTCGCAGCGGCTTCGCGCGTGGCGCGCTCGCGAGCGGCGGCCTCGGCGGCGGCGGCGGATTGGCGGGCCTTGGCCTGGGCCTGGCCGTTCAGCGTGGCCAGCGGGGTCTGGGCCTGCGGCAGGCTGCCGGCGTGCTCGCCGAACATGTAGACGTCGAAAGCGACCGGATCGGCCACGTCGATCACGGCCGTCATGCCGCGCGGCGCACGCCACGCCTCGCCCGCCGCCATCTGCCGCGCGAACACCACGCGCTCGCCGCTGCGCACGACGACATAGGCCGGGCGGCGCGCCTGGATGATGACGTCGGACGATCCCGCCGCCGCGCCGTGCACCGCGCCGCGCGGGTTGAAGGCGCGGGCGACCGGGCCGGTGGAGACCTCGACGCCGCCCTCGGTCGGGGCGACGCCGGTCAGCTGTTCTTCGAGGCCCGGCGTGACGTAGAGCACGGGCACCGTCTGGTCGGCCGGAGCCGGCTGGGGCGCGCTGAGCGCGGCCGGCGCGCCCTGGCCCAGCACCCCGCCCAGACGCCACGTCTCCGGCACCTCGACCAGGTCCGAGCGGGACGGGGCGTCCATCAGGTTGACGCGCTGGAACACGTTCCAGCCAAGGACCGCGACGATCACCACGGCCACGGCGGCGATGACGCGCGGCGAGTGGCGGCGCACCTCCTCGAAGGCCACGCCCACCGGCGGCTGAAGCGGGACGGAGCCGTCCGGCACGTCGCGCTTGAACCGTTCGACCGCCAGCTGTTCGTCCAGACCCAGGGCATGGGCGTAGGCGCGGACGTAGCCGATGGAGAAGACCCGCGTCGGCAGAACCGACCAATCGTTCTCTTCCAGGGCGGTCAGATAGCGGGTGTGCACCCGGGTCGCGGTCGACAGCTCGGCCAGCGAGCGGCCGGATGCGACCCGCGCGTCGCGCAGTCCGGCGCCCAGAGTCGGCGCCGCCGTGATCGGAGGGACGGGATCCTTCCAATCCGGATGCGCCTTGAACTCATCGGGGACGTTCCCCGTATCCAGCGCCATTACGCCCGACCCCAACATCGCTCCGGCCACGTCGGCCGAAGCGTCACGCACATACGGGTCGCCGAATACGAGGTAACCATGACGGAAATCGCGTCCCCCACGACCGGCGCCCGTCTCATCCTGTGGATAACCCATGAAGCCCGCCCGTTCAACGACTTCGTTAACGACGTCGTGCCGTCCCACGTCGGGACGAGTCAGAGGGCGACGTTCAACTTCCGGGCCAGGGATTCGATCTCGTTACGGACGGATCCGGCGGAGGATCCGAGCAGGCCGGGCATGGCCCGGCGCGCCGCGGCCAGGTCGGCCGACAGCACCATCCGCTTGACCGGGCCGACCCCGCCCGCGGGGGCCGACAGGCGGTGGAAGCCCAGCGTCAGCAGGGCGAAGGCCTCCAGCGGCCGGCCCGCCAGTTCACCGCACACGGACACGGGCGTGCCTGTGTCCACGCACTTCCGCTGGATCTCCGCCAGGGCCCGCAGCGCCGGAGGCGACAGGGGGTCGTAGCGGTCGCTGACGAGCGGGTTCGTCCGGTCGGCGGCGAACATGTACTGCAGCAGGTCGTTGGTCCCCACCGAAATGAAGTCGGTCAGCGGCAGAAGCGCGTCCAGGTGCCACAGCAACGACGGGCACTCCACCATGGCCCCGACCCGCAGCACGGCCGGCAGGGTGCGCCCCCGACGGCGGGCCCAGGCGCACTCCTCGTCCACCATCTCGCGGGCTGCGCGGAACTCGTCGACCGTGGCGATCATGGGGAACATGACGCGCAGCTCGCGTCCTGCTCCGGCCGCCAGCAGCGCGCGCAGCTGCATGCGCAGCAGCGCCGGCCGATCCAGCCCCAGGCGGATGGCGCGCCGGCCCAGCGCGGGGTTCTCCTCCCGCTCCTGGTCCAGATAGGGCAGCACCTTGTCGCCGCCGACGTCCAGGGTGCGGAAGGTGACCGGCCGGTCGCCGGCGGCGTCCAGCACCAGCCGATACAGCGCCGTCTGCACGTCCAGCCGGGGCAGTTCGTCGGAGACCATGAACTGGAACTCGGTGCGGAAAAGGCCGATCCCCTCGGCGCCCGTCTCGTTCAGGTTTTCCAGATCGACCGCCAGACCGGCGTTGGTCAGCAGGGTCACGCGCGTGCCGTCCAGCGTCACGGCCGGCACGTCGCGCAGGCGGGTGAACTCGGCCCGCCGCTGGTCGCGGACCTCCATGCGCGACTGCACCGCCTGCAGCATGTCGGGGCGCGGCCGCAGATGCGCCTCGCCGGTCTCTCCGTCGGCGATGACCAGATCGCCCTCGCTCAGCCGGTCGCGCAGGCCCTGCAGGCGGCCGACGCACGGGATCTGCAGCGCGCGGGCCACGATGGCGGCGTGACTGGCGGCGGACCCCTCCTCCAGCAGCAGGCCCTTCAGCTTGTCGCGCGGATACTCCAGCAGGTCCGCCGGGCCCAGGTTGCGCGCCACCAGGATGGCGTCGTCGGGCAGGTCTCGCCGGCCGCCCGTCGCCCCTCCCGCCAGCACGCGCAGCAGCCGGTTGGCCAGATCCTCGAAGTCGTGCAGCCGCTCCTTGATGTAGGGGTCGCGGGCCTGGGCGAAGCGGGCGCGATGCTCGTTGCGGACGCGGTCGACCGCCGCCTCGGCCGTCAGGCCGTTGCGCACCGCCTCCTCCAGCGACCGGTTCCAGCCCCGGTCGTCGGCGAACATGCGATAGGTCTCCAGCACCTCGAACGAGGGCCCGGCCAGGTTGCCCAGGCCGCCTTCCAGCATGTGATCGACGTCGGCCTTGAGCCGGTTCAGCGCCTCGCGCAGGCGGATCTCCTCGACCTGCTGGTTTTCCGCCAGCAGGCGTTCGGGCGGCAGGGGCGCCTCGTGCAGGACGACGTGGCCATAGGCCAGGCCGTCGCCGAACTTCTGGCCCTTGATCCGCTCCGGCCGATGGGGCGCCACCTCGATGTCGCGCAGCTCCTCCTGCGCCAGCAGCTCGCCCGAGGCGACGGTCTCGGCCAGCACCATGGCGATGGTCTGGATGTCCTCGACTTCGTCCTCGTCATAGCGGCGCTCGGCCCGGTTCTGGACGACCAGCACGCCGATGGCCCGGCCTCCGCGCAGCAGGGGGGCGCCGAGGAAGGCGTGATAGGGATCCTCGCCCGTTTCCGGGCGGTACGAGAAGCTGGGATGCGACGGCGCGTCCGACAGGCTGATCGGCTGGGCCAGCCGCGCCACCTCGCCCACCAGACCCTCTCCGGGACGCAGGCGGGTGTTGTGCACGGCCTCGCGGTTCAGGCCTTCGGTGGCGAACAGCTCCAGCTCGCCCGAGGCGCGCCGCAGATAGATGGAGCAGACCTCCGCCACCATGGAGCGGGCGATGATGCGCACGACGCCGTCCAGCCGTTCCTGGGCCGGGGCCGCGCCGGCCATGGCCTCGCGGATCTGACGCAGGAGGTTCCTCGGCCCCCTCGTCGGCATGGCTGACCCTGTCGGCATGGCCGCTCCGGAAGGCGCCCGTCGGGCGCGGTCAGTTCCCTATACCGCTTCCAGCCCATAGGCCGAATGCAGGGCGCGTACGGCCAGTTCGGCATAGGCGGCGTCGATCAGGACGCTGATCTTGATCTCGGACGTCGAGATGGCCTGGAACTTGATCCCCTTGTCGGCCAGCGCCCGGAACATGGTCTGGGCCACGCCCGCGTGGCTGCGCATGCCGACGCCGACGACCGAGACCTTGGCCACGTCCTCGTCGACGCGGATCTCCTCGAAGCCCAGGGCGTCCTGGGCGCCGCGCATCAGCTCGGCCGCGCGCTGGGCGTCGCGACGGCCGGTGGTGAAGGTCAGGTTGACCGCCCCCTCCTTCCGCGACTGGCTCTGGACGATCATGTCCACGTTCACCCCGGCCTCGGCCAGGCGGGTGAACACCTCCGCCGGGGTCTCGGTGCGGTCGGAAAGGCCGAGCAGGGTGATGCGGGCCTCGTCCCGGCTCATCGTCACGCCGGACACGATGCGTTTTTCCACGATCTCCTCCTCGTCGCAGATCAGGGTGCCGCCCTTGTCGGGCAGGCGGCCGGTTTCGCCGGGTTCGATGAAGCTGGACAGGACGCGCACGGGCACGCGCTTCGCCATGGCCAGCTCGACCGAGCGGGTCTGCAGGACCTTGGCGCCCAGCGACGCCATTTCCAGCATCTCCTCATAGGAAATCTTCTCGATCCGCCGGGCCCGGCTCTCGATGCGCGGGTCGGTCGTGTAGACGCCGTCCACGTCGGTGTAGATGTCGCACGGACACTCCAGCGCCGCGGCCACCGCCACCGCCGAGGTGTCCGAGCCGCCGCGGCCCAGCGTCGTGATGCGGCCGTCGCGCGTCACGCCCTGGAAGCCCGGCACCACCGCCACCTGTCCGGCGTCCATCGCCCGGCCCAGCACCTCGCCCGGCACGTCCTCGATGCGCGCGCGGCCGTGGGCGTCGTCGGTCAGGATGGGGATCTGCCAGCCCATCCAGCTGCGGGCGTCGACGCCCATGTTGCGCAGGGTCAGGGCCAAAAGGCCGCTGGTCACCTGTTCGCCCGACGCCACGACCACGTCGTACTCGTCGTCGGACATCTCGATCCCCTGCGCCGGACGCCCGGCGCCGTCGGTCCAGGCGACCAGCTCATTGGTCTTGCCCGCCATGGCCGAGACGACGACGGCGACCTTGTTCCCCTGCGCCACCTCGGCGGCGACGATGCGGGCGGCGCGACGGATGCGTTCCAGATCGCCCATCGACGTGCCGCCGAACTTCATCACCAGGCGCGTCATCGTGAAACGGGGGGCTCCGTCTTGCGGGGAAGGGCCCGGCGGTCCATGCCTCCGGTCATGATCGGTTCTAGCGATGGGTCCGGGGCGCGCAATCCCCAAACCGAAGCCGTGCCCGGCGCGGCGGGGCCGTCGATCGATCCCGCCGACGTGGCGCGCTTCTCGGCCCAGGCGGCGGAGTGGTGGGACCCCAGGGGGCCGTTCGCGCCGCTGCACCGGTTCAACCCCGCGCGCCTGGCCTTCCTGCGCGAGCGGTTCGAGGCGCGGTTCGACCGGCGAGGGCGCGGCGCGTTTCAGGGGTTGAGCTTGATCGACGTCGGCTGCGGCGGCGGGCTGATCGCCGAGCCGATGCGGCGGCTGGGCTTTGCGGTGACGGGCGTCGACGCCTCGACCGAGAACGTCGGCACCGCGCGCGCCCATGCGGAGACGATGGGGCTGGAGATCGCCTATCGCGCCGCCACGGCCGAGCAGGTCGCGGCCGAGGGCCGGACCTTCGACGTCGTCCTGGCGCTGGAGATCGTCGAGCACGTGGTCGATCCCGAGGCCTTCCTGAAGACCTGCGCCTCCATGGTCGCGCCCGGCGGGATGATGGTCGTGGCGACGCTGAACCGCACGCTGAAGTCGCTGGCGCTGGGCAAGGTCATGGCCGAGTACGTCCTGCGCTGGGTGCCCGCCGGCACGCACGACTGGCGCCAGTTCCTGAAGCCCGACGAGATCGCCCGCATGCTGGACGGGACGGGTCTGACCGTGTCCGGGCCGTTCGGCGTCGCCTACGACCCGCTGAACGACCGCTGGAGCCAGGGCGACGACGCGGACGTGAACTACTTCATGGTCGGCGTGCGGGATTGAGCCTTACCAAGGTTTCATCCAGCTTTCAGACTTGTAACGGGCGCCGAAAGCGTCGCCGTGAGAGGGAGCGTCATCCCCGAACACGGAGCTGATCGACATGCACAAGAAACTGACCGTCCTCGCCCTGGCCGCCGCGGCCCTGGCCACCGGCGCCTGCGTCACCGTGATCGACGCCGGCGACGGCGGCGACTACGCCTGGACCGGAAACGGCGCCCAGCCCTTCGACGGCGCGCGCGAGCAGTGCCGCGACCGTGCCGGCGACAAGGAGGGCACCACCGCCTTCATCACCTGCATGTCCGAAAAGGGCTGGACCCGCACGGACGACTGACGGCAGCGATGGGAGCGCGGACCTCCAGGTCCGCGACTGCCGGCCACCACACACGCGGACCTGGAGGTCCGCGCTCCTCAGGACGGCGCACTCCACACCTTTCGTAAACCGTGTTCGATCCGCCTGATCTTAAACCTTCGCGGGCAGGATCGGGGCATGTCGCGTGCTCCGAAATCCTCCGCCCCGCCCGCCGAGACGTCTCCGGAACGGCAGTTCCTCAGGCTGATGAGCCATGAGATGCGCACGCCCCTGAACGGGGCGATCGGCATGCTGGGCCTGTTGCAACGCACCCGGCTGGACGGCGCCCAGCGCGCCTATGCCGAGGCCGCGCGGGCGTCGGCCGAGCATCTGTTGGGCCTTGTGAACGACCTGTTGGACTATGCCCGGCTTGAGGCCGGCAAGCTGGAGTTCGACCTGGCCCCGGTCGATCCGGAGGCGCTGGTGCGCCAGGTGGTCGAGCTCTTGGCGCCGCGCGCCCACGACAAGGGGCTGGAGATCGTCGGCTGGTCCGAGGGGCCGAGCCTGCGCCTGTCGGCCGACGAGGGCCGGCTGAGGCAGGTGCTGTTCAATCTGGCGGGCAATGCGGTCAAGTTCACCGGGGCCGGCGCCGTGGCCGTGAAGGCGACGACGAAGACCCTGCCGGGCGGCCGCGCGCGGCTGACGCTGACGGTCGACGACACCGGGCCGGGCGTGCCCAAGGCGGCGCGCGGGCGCATCTTCGAGGAGTTCGGCCATGCCGAGGCCGGCGACGCCGTGCGCGTCGACGGCGCCGGTCTGGGCCTGGCGGTGGTGCGCAAGCTGGCCGAGGCCATGAGCGGCTCGGTCGCCGTGCAGGACCGGCCGGACGGGCCGGGCGCCCGCTTCGTCTTCGCCGCCGAGTTCGACGCGACGCCGGTGAAGATCGCCGCCGCCCCGCCGCTGGCCGGACTGACGGTCGCGGTGCGCAGCCCCGATCCCTTCGTGCGCCGCGCCGCCGAGGCCCAGGCCCGCGCCTGCGGCGCCCTGATCGGAAACCAGGCCGACGTGCTGCTGGTCGATCATGCCGAGGCCGCCGCCGCCGGCCGCGCCCTGGCCGAGCGGCCGGACCGCCCCGCGCTGATCCTGCTGCGCCCGGCCGACCGCGACCTGATCGCGCGGTATCGCGGCGCCGGGTGGGCCGGATACCTGATCAAGCCGCTGCGCGGCGCCTCGCTGGCCGAGCGCGTGACGGCCGCCGTCAAGCGCGGGCCCCAGGCCGCCGCCGTGGTCCCCGACGACGACCGCGTGGCCCCGCCTCGCGCCTTCGCCGCGCGGGTGCTGCTGGTCGAGGACAATCCGGTCGGCGCCCTGCTGGCCAGAACCCTGCTGAAGCGCGAGGGCTGCACGGTCGAGACGGCCGCCAGCGGCGACGAGGCGCTGCAGGCGCTCAAGCGCGCGCGCTACGACCTGGTGTTCATGGACATGCGCATGCCGGGCATGGACGGACCCACGGCGACGCGGGCCATCCGCGCCGGCGGCGACCGCACGCCGATCGTCGCCCTGACCGCCAACGCCTTCGAGGAGGACCGGCGCGCCTGTCTGGAGGCCGGCATGGACGACTGGATGCCCAAGCCGCTGGAGCCCGACGCCCTGCGCGCCGCCCTGGCCCGCTGGACGAACCGCGAAGTCCGCGCCAAGGTCGCCTGATCGACACGCCTTGGGGGGCGTTCGAAGAGGGACGCCTGCAATGAGCGACGAGAAGGGCCGCGAGGTCGGGCGCGAGGAACGCCGGGCCGATTCCGCTTCCACGGTCGGCGGCCCCGAAGGCCCCCGAACGGCGAAAGCGGCCTCGACCATGGACGTGATCCGCGCGCTCGGGCGCCGGCGCGTCCTTGTCATGCTGCTGATCGGGTTCGGTTCGGGCCTTCCCTTCTTCCTCGTCGGCAACACCTTGGGACTTTGGCTGGCCGAAGACGGCGTGGAGCTCGCCGCCATCGGCTTCATATCCTGGGTAGGCCTCGCCTATTCGTTCAAATTCCTGTGGGCCCCGATCATCGACAGGTTCGACGTGCCTGTTCTGGGCAAGCTTCTGGGCCGGCGGCGCGGCTGGCTGCTGCTGTCGCAGGCGATGGTCGGCCTGTCGATCATCGCCATGGCGCTGATCGGTCCGCAGGGCGGCCTGACCATGCTGGGCGTCGCGGCTCTGGTGACGGCGTTCTCGGCGGCCACCCAGGACATCGTCGCGGACGCCTTCCGGATCGAAACCGCGGGCGACGACGACGAAGACCAGGCGTTGCTGACCTCCGCCTTCCAGCTCGGCTACCGCTTCGCCATCCTTGCCGGCAACGCGCTGATCCTTCTGGTCGCGGCCCAGGTCGGGTGGTCGGCGTCGTACATGATGTGGGGCGTGGGCATGGGGCTGGCGATCGCCGCGACCCTGTTCTCGCGCGAACCCGTGGATCGGCGCGATCTGAGCCAGGCCATCGGCGACAAGAAGCCCTGGACCCTGATGGGCGTTTTCGACGCCGTCGTCGGACCGTTCTTCGCCTTCTTCAAGACGCACGGCGCGGTGGCCTTGCTGATGCTGGCGGCGATCAGCCTCTATCGTCTGCCCGACTTCGTCATGGGGCCGATGACGGGGCCGTTTTATCTGGAGTTGGGGCTGACCCTGCCGGACATCGCCGCCATGCGCCTCAGCGCGGGTCTGGCCGGAACGATCCTCGGCATCGTTTCCGCCGGCCTGTTCGCCCTCCGGTTCGGCTTCGGCGCCACCCTGCTGGTCGGCGCCTTCGTCGGACCGATGTCCAACCTCGGATACACCATCCTGGCCGTCGTCGGTCTGTCCACGCCGGGCTTCGCGACGGTGCTGTTCGTGGAGAACTTTTCGGAAGGGTTCGCCGGCGGCGCCCTCGTCGCCTACATGGGCTCGTTGACCAGCATCGGCTACACAGCCACGCAGTATGCCCTGCTCAGCTCCTTCTACGCCCTGCTCGGCAAGTTCCTGAAGGGCTTCTCCGGCCTGGCGGTCGAGACCCTGCAGGCCGGGCGCACCGAGATGGAGGGCTTCGCCCTTTTCTTCGCCGGAACGGCGGCCGTCGGCATTCCCGCGCTGATCCTGTGCTGGATGCTGCAGTACAGGACGAAGAAGCAGGCGCGCGAAGCCGCGGGCTGAGCCTCTCCCTCCCCGACAGGGGAGGGAGAGACGAGGGTCACCCCTCCTCGATCACGCCTTCCTCATAGGCCGCGAACGTCGCCGCCGTGATGATCTCGCTGACCGAGGCCCCTAGCGAAACGATCTGCACCGACTTCTCCAGCCCCACCAGCAGCGGCCCGATCACGGTGGCGCCGCCCAGGGCCTGGACCAGTTTGGTCGAGATCGAGGCCGAATGCACCGCCGGCATGATCAGCACGTTGGCGTCCTTCGTCAGGCGCATGAAGGGGTAGTTGGCGCGCTGTTCGGGATCCAGCGCCAGCTCGGGCGGCATCTCGCCCTCGTACTCGAAGTCGACGCCGCGCCGGTCCAGGATGCGGATCGCCTCGCGCACCTTCTCGCCCCGGTCGCCCGGCGGATTGCCGAAGGTCGAATAGCTCATGAAGGCCACGCGGGGCGACCGGCCCAGCCGGCGCACGGTGTCGGCCGCCTGCACCGCGATGTCGGCCAGTTCCTCGGCGTCCGGCAGCTCGTGCACCGTGGTGTCGGCGACGAACAGGGTGCGGCCCTTGGCCAGGACGATCGACATCCCGATCAGGGTGCCGCGCACGTCCAGCACCCGGCCGACCTCGCGCATGGCCATGTTGAAGTTGCGCGTGACGCCCGTGACCATGCAGTCCGCGTCGCCGTGGGCCAGCATGGCGGCAGCGAAGTAATTGCGGTCCTGATTGACCATGCGCTGCACGTCGCGCTTCAGCCAGCCGCGCCGCTGCAGCTTGCCGAACAGGAAGTCCACGTACTGCGCGTTCTTGTGCGAGACGCGGGCGTTGTGGATCTCGATGCCCAGCTCGTCGAAGTTCAGCCCCGCCTCGGCCGCGTTCTGGCGCACCAGATCCTCGCGCCCGATCAGGATCGGCGTGCCCAGCTCGGCCTGTTTGAACTGCCAGGCGGCGCGGATGACCGACGGCTCCTCGCCCTCGGCGAAGACCACGCGCTTGTTCGGCGCGCCGCGCACGGCCGAGCTGATCTTCTGCATCAGGGCCGCGGACGGATCGACCCGCTCGCGCAGCTGGGCGCGATAGGCGTCCATGTCGGCGATGGGCTTGCGCGCCACGCCGGTGTCCATGGCCGCCTGGGCCACGAACGGCGGGATGTACCAGATCAGGCGCGGGTCGAACGGCGAGGGAATGATGTAGTCCGGCCCGAACTTCAGCTTGCGCCCGCGATAGGCGGCGGCGACCTCGTCCGGCACGTCCTCGCGCGCCAGCGCCGCCAGGGCGTGGGCGCAGGCGACCTTCATCTCGTGGTTCACCTGCCGCGCCCGCACGTCCAGCGCGCCGCGGAAGATGTAGGGGAAGCCCAGCACGTTGTTGACCTGGTTCGGATAGTCCGACCGGCCGGTGGCCACGATCGCGTCGGACCGCACCGAGTGCACGTCTTCCGGCGTGATCTCCGGGTCCGGATTGGCCATGGCGAAGATGATCGGATTGGGCGCCATCGACGCCACCATCTCCTTGGTGATCGCGCCCTTGGCCGCCAGGCCCAGCACCACGTCGGCGCCGACCATGGCCTCTTCCAGCGTGCGGTGCGGCGTGTCGGTGGCGTGCGCCGCCTTCCACTGGTCGACGTTGGGGCGGCCTTTGTACACGACCCCGTCACGGTCGAGGATGACCGTGTTCTCGGCCTTCACCCCGGCGGCCTTCATCAGGCCGATGGACGACAGGCCGGCGGCGCCCGCGCCCACCAGAACCACCTTCACCTCGTCCAGCCGCTTGCCGGCTATGTGGCAGGCGTTGATCAGGCCGGCCGTGGAGATGATGGCCGTGCCGTGCTGGTCGTCGTGGAATACCGGGATGTCCAGCAGGTCCTGAAGCTGGGTCTCGATCTCGAAGCATTCCGGGGACTTGATGTCCTCCAGATTGATGCCGCCCCAGGTGTCGCCGATGTTCTTGACCACGGTGACGAACTCGTCCGGGTCGGTGGTCTTCACCTCCACGTCGAAGCTGTCGACGTCGGCGAACCGCTTGAACAGGACGGACTTGCCCTCCATCACCGGCTTGGACGCCATGTGACCCAGGTTGCCCAGGCCCAGGATGGCCGTGCCGTTGGAGATGACGGCCACCATGTTGCCCTTGGCCGTGTAGTCGTAGGCCCGATCCACGTCCTCGGCGATGGCCAGCACCGGCACGGCGACGCCGGGAGAATAGGCCAGCGACAGGTCCCGCTGCGTCGCCATCGGCTTGGTCGGCGCCATGGAAATCTTGCCGGGCGTCGGCAGGCGGTGAAACTCCAGCGCTTCGTCGTCGGAGAAGGTCTGCTTGTCGGTCTGGTCGGGCATGGGACTCGGGCGGGGTGGAGGATCGCGGCGACCCTAGAGCGTCGCGCGGCGCGTTGGAACCGGCAGCGGCCCCTCACCTTTATCCGCAGACCCCAACAGGAGCGACGTGATGAGCATTCTCGGCAGGATCTGGGACGGAATCCGCGGCGGACGCGACCGCGCGAAAGCGGCGCCGGCGCCGAAGCCCGCGCCCACTCCGACGGCCGCCGCGCCGGCTCCGGCCGCGCCGACCCCCGCCGCCCCGCAGGTCGTCGACGTCGACGGCATCCTCGACTTCATGAACAACCAGCGCGAGCAGAAGCTGAACTGGCGCACCTCCATCGTCGACCTGATGAAGCTGACCGGCATGGACTCCACCCTCGACGAGCGCCGCGAGCTGGCCGACGAACTGGGATACGCCGGCGACAAGTCCGACACCGCCGCCATGAACATCTGGCTGCACCAGAAGGTGCTGGAGCGCATCCGCGCCGACGGCGGCCAGATCCGCGACCTGACGGACTGACGCCCGACCGCTCGCGCAAGCGAGCCATCATGTTCGAGATCGCTGGTTCATCACAAAGACCACCAAGAAGGCACGAAGGACACCAAGAGCGCCGATCTCTTCGTGTCCTTTGTTGTTCCTTGGTGTCCTTGGTGATGAACCAGGGCTGTTGAAGGCCGCTTCGCGGCGGCGAAACATCAGTTCCAATCCAGCCGCCCCTCGTCGTAAGACGTTCCCATGAGCGACGCCGGAGCGAATCCCGACGGGCCGCCGTGGGACGAGGACGAGCCCTCGGACGCGGCGCCCGAGCGCGATCCCAACACCGAGGACATGTTCGGCGCGCCCGAGCCGGAGGGCATGCGCGTGGCCGAGGCTCTCGCCACTCCTGACGAGACGCCCGAGCTGGTTCCCGCCGATGCCCCGGCCCTGCCCAAGGCCAAGCCGCCTTTGCCAGCGTCCGAACCGGCCGAGGCCGCGTCCGAGTACACCGTGCTGGCCCGTAAATACCGGCCCCGCACCTTCGAGGATCTGATCGGGCAGGAGGCGATGGTCCGCACCCTGACCAACGCCTTCGCCACCGGCCGCATCGCCCACGCCTTCATGCTGACCGGCGTCCGGGGGGTGGGCAAGACGACCACCGCCCGCCTGCTGGCCCGCGCCCTGAACAACGAGACCGAAACCATCGACCGCCCGTCGCTGGAGCTGTCGCCCACCGGCCGGCACGACGCGGCCATCATGGCCGGCCAGCACATCGACGTCATGGAGATGGACGCCGCCAGCCACACAGGCGTGGGCGACATCCGCGAGATTTTGGACAGCGTCCGCTACGCCCCCGTCGAGGCGCGCTACAAGGTCTATGTGCTGGACGAGGTCCACATGCTGTCGACGCAGGCGTTCAACGCCCTGCTGAAGACGCTGGAGGAGCCGCCGCCCCACGCCAAGTTCATCTTCGCCACCACCGAGATCCGCAAGGTGCCGGTGACCATCCTCAGCCGTTGCCAGCGGTTCGACCTGCGCCGCGTCGAGCCGGAGGTGCTGGTGGGTCACCTGAACAAGGTGGCGGAGAAGGAGGGCATGGCGATCGAGGCCGACGCCCTGGCCCTGATCGCGCGCGCGGCCGAGGGCTCGGTGCGCGACGGCCTGTCCCTGCTGGACCAGGCCCTGGTCCAGGGCGAGCGCGGCGCGGTGGTCGAGGCCGAGACCGTGCGCGACATGCTGGGTCTGGCCGACCGCACCCGCACCATCGCCCTGTTCGAACAGGTCATGGGCGGTCGCACCCCTGAGGCTCTGGAGACCTTCCGCACCCTGTACGGCTACGGCGCCGATCCGGTGCAGGTCATGGGCGACCTGCTGGAACACTGCCACGCCGCGTCGGTGTCCAAGATGCTGGGACCGCAGGCGACGCGCCTGCCCAACGACCAGGCCCAGGCGCTGGCGGCGCTGGGCGCGGCGATCTCGGCCGGCGCCCTGTCGCGGGTCTGGCAGATGCTGCTGAAGGGCCTCGACGAGGTGCGCCGCGCGCCCAATCCGGCCGACGCGGTCGAGATGGTCATCGTCCGCCTGGCCTACGCCGCCGACCTGCCGGGGCCGGAGGAGGCGTTGAAGGCTCTGCGCGACGGCGACGTCACCGGCGGAGCCGGTCCGTCGCGCGGCGGCGGCGGAGGGGGCGGCGGCGCCTCGGCCGCGCTGGCGCCCCGCGCCCAGCCCGCGCCCGCCCTGCCCGACCCCCAGACGTTCGAACAGGTCGTCGGCCTGATCGGGGCCAAACGCGACGTGGCGCTGCAGATGGACGTCCAGCGCTACGTCCGCCCCGTCAGCTTCCAGCCCGGCCGCATCACCTATGAGCCGGTGCAGGGCGCGCCCGCCAACCTGGCCACGCGGCTGGCCGGCCGGCTGAAGGAATGGACCGGCAAGGTCTGGCTGATCGCCGCCAACGGCCAGGGCGGCGGCGAGACCCTGATCGAGATCGAGAAGAAGGCCCGCGCCGCCGAGCGCGCCGCGGTCGAGGCCGATCCCTTCGTCGCCTCGGTCCTGGCGACGTTCCCCGGCGCCAAACTGGGCGAAATCCGCGTCCCGCCCCCCGCCCCCGACCTGCCCGTGATCCCCGACGAGGTCGAGGACGAGGAGTGAGGAGCCGACCGTTCAGCAAGCCGCTACGGCACCGTCCGGACGACCACCCATTTGTGTTTCCCGATCCGGCGCGAACGCTCGAAGCCCAGACGCTCGAAGGTGGACAGGCTTCCGTTGAACAGAAAGGCGGCTGAAGCCTTCCGACCCTTGGTGTCCTCGGGGAATCCCTCGACGCGTCCGCCCCCCATCGCGGCGATCTGCTCCAACACCCCCCTAAGTGCGGCATCCGCCACGCCCCTGCCGCGATGTCCCTTCCTGGAGAAGAAGCAGGTGATGCGCCAATCCGCAGGTGCCCCGGCTCCGGCCAGGTAGGCGCGGCTGTTGTGAATCCGGGGCAATTCGCTCGGTGACCCGAACTGACACCAGCCCACGCACAGGTCTCCGTCATAAACGAGGGCCGCATGAGCTCGCCCCTCCCTTACGCGGTGAGCTTTCGCCTCACGACGCGCCGCCGGCGTGTCCTCGCAATCCCCCTGGCCGTGGTACCACATGCACCAGCATCCGCCCCAGACGCCGTTGTTCTCCTCGACCAGGCGGGCGAAGTCCGGCCAGGTGTCCTGACCCAGAGGCCTCACGGCATAGAGGTTCATGACCCGCCGCTGGCGCGGAACACCGGCACGACGCGCCTCAGTTTTCCGGCTGCAGAACGGCTGAATCGAAGATGACGTGCTCTTCGATCGCCATGCCCTCAGCCAGGCGGAAGCGGTCTACGCCGACGAAAGTGCGCTGCGTGCCGTTGATGACGCTGGTCGTCTCCCAGAAGATGTACAGCCGCTCGCCGTCGCCCGCACAATCGACGGCTTTGACCGTCATCCCGGGATAGGCGGCGAGCATGCCGTCCATGTAGCCGACGTAGTCAGCGCCCGAGATGGTCCCAGCACCGGTGAAGTGAATCCTCGCGTCGGGGCGGATGATTTCCAGAACCCGCTGACCGCTGGGGTCGGCCCAGAACGACTTAAAGCGTTCATAGAAATCCCTGTGTTCGGGCGTGAGAGCCGTAGCTTCAGAGGTGGTCATGACCGCTCCTTCGAATGAGTGACCTCGGACTGCTGAGTCAATTATGTGCGCCGCGCACATATCGTCAAGTTGGAATTGGTGCGTTGCGCACCTATCCTCGCAAAGATGACGGATCGTGTGGCCAACTTGCTCGGCGTCGTGGGTCTCGCCGTGGCGGATCGCATCGAAGAAGCGGCGCGCGAGATTCTCGACCGCGCGGGAGAGACGCCGGCGGCGCTCGTCGTCATCGGATACGGCCAAGGGCCCTCGAATGACCAGCTTCGTCGCATTCTCGGGCTGTCCCACCCAGGGGCGGTGCGGCTTGTCGATCGTCTGGTCGGCGATGGTCTTGTCGAGCGACGGCAGGGTCGCGACAGACGGGCGATCGCGCTTCATCTCACCGATCAAGGTCGGGCTCTCAGAGAAACGCTGCTCATCGGACGTCTCGCCGCCATCAAGCCGCTGGTGACGGTTCTGAGCGAGGCCGACCAGACAGGATTGGCAATCCTGCTCCATAGGATGCTCGCGTCGATGGAGACGACCGATCTAGATCGCTGCACGCTTTGCCGCCTGTGCGACGATCGGGTCTGCACAGACTGTCCGATCCCCGTCGACAAGCCTGAGATCGTGTGACGGCGCGCTCTCGCGCCTTGCTCCTCCCGCCAGGCCGCGCCTATTTACCTGCCATGAAGGACCTCACCGATCTGATGAAACAGGCCCAGGCCATGCAGCAGAAGCTGCAGGAGGCCCAGGCGCGCATGGCCGAATCCACCGCCGAGGGCACGTCGGGCGGGGGGCTGGTGACCATTGCGCTGAAGGGACCCGGGGAGATCACCCGCGTCGCCATCGACGACAGCCTGATGCAGCCCGGCGAGGGCGAGATCCTGGCCGATCTGATCGTCGCCGCCCACGCCGACGCCAAGCGCAAGCTGGACGAGGTCAACGGCGAGCTGATGCGTCAGGCCGCCGGGCCGATGGCCGGGATGAACATCCCCGGCATGCCGAAATTGTTCTAGGAGCCTCGCTCCCACAGTTTCCGCTCATCCCCGCGAAAGCGGGGACCCAGTTCTTGAAAGAGGCACGATGCGAGGGATCAGGGTCAGCGATGAGAGTTCGGCCAGCCGTCGCCCAAAGCACTGGGTCCCCGCTTTCGCGGGGATGAGCGGAATGGAAAGGCGGGGCTAGGATGGCCGCCTCCGCCGGACCCGAGATCGAGCGGCTGATCGGCCTGCTGGCCAAGCTGCCGGGCATGGGGCCGCGCTCGGCGCGGCGGGCGACGCTGGCGCTGCTGAAGCGGCGCGACCAGCTGTTGCTGCCGCTGGGCGAGGCGCTGGCTGACGTGGGGGCCAAGATCAAGTCGTGCTCGGTCTGCGGCACGCCCGACACCCGCGATCCCTGCGCCATCTGTTCCGATCCCGCGCGCGACGGCCGCCTGATCTGCGTGGTCGAGGAGGCCGGCGCCCTGTGGGCCATGGAGCGGTCGGGCGCCTTTCGCGGCCGGTATCACGTGCTGGGCGGCCTGCTGTCGGCGCTGGACGGCGTCGGTCCCGACGCCCTGCGGGTCGCCGAACTGGTCGGGCGGGTGAAGGGGGGCGAGGCGACCGAGGTCGTGCTGGCCCTGCCCGCCACCGTCGACGGCCAGACCACCGCCCACTACCTGGTCGAACGCCTGGCCGGCGCGGGGGCCGAGGTCACCACCCTGGCGCGCGGCGTGCCGGTCGGCGGCGAGCTGGACTGGCTGGACGACGGCACCATCGTGCAGGCCTTGAGGGCCCGCCGGCCAGCTTGAGCAGGGGCGTGGGCGACAGGGACATCGGCCGACACAAAAGCAGGACGGCGGCGAGGACATCGACGGGGACACCCGCGACAAGCGAGTCTTGCTCCATGACCGACTCTGACGTGGGCGGCGACGATGGTCCGAAGCCGCGACTCCCGCTAAGGAACGGACCATGAACGCTGAATTCGCCCTCGCCCTGGCCGCCGGAGTGGTCGCCGTCGTCGCCCTGATCTGGGCCCTGATGGAGCGCCGCCGCGCCGCCGCGGCCGAGACGCGGGCGTGGGAGCTGCGCGAGCGGTTCGCCGACACCGAGGCCCGCCTGCGCCTGGCCGAGGATCAGGCCGCGGCGCAGGCTGAGTTCCTGCGGGCCCAGGCGGGGGAGCAGGCCCAGGCGGCAGCCGAGGCCCTGCTGAAGCGCACCGACGAGACCTTCCGCAATCGCGAGCTGATGGCCCAGCAGCGGCTGGAGGCCCAGCTGAAGCCCGTGGCCGAGACCCTGGCCCAGTTCCAGCAGCACGTCGCCGCCCTGGAGAAGACCCGCGCCGACGAGACGGGCGGCCTGAAGGAACAGCTGGCCCATCTGATGTCCGCCTCGGCCGCCACCCGCGACGAGGCGCGCAAGCTGACCGAGGCGCTGCGCGGCAACACCGGCCGGCGCGGCCGCTGGGGCGAGCAGACCTGCCGCAACGTGCTGGAGGCCGCCGGGATGGCCGGGCGCTTCGACTTCGTGGAGCAGACCTCGGCCGCAGACGACGAAGGGCGCCAGAAGCGGCCGGACTTCCTGGTGCGCATGGCCGGGGGCGGCCAGTTCGTCATCGACGCCAAGGTGCCGCTGGCCTTCGCCGACGAGGGGGAGGGCGACGACGAGGCCCGCGCGCGCGCCGCCGCGATCCGCACCGCCGCCAGCCTGAAGACCCATATGCGCCAGCTGGCGTCCAAGGCCTATCAGGACCAGTTCAAGCCCAGCCCGGACTTCGTCGCCCTGTTCGTGCCGTCCGACGCCTTCCTGTCGGCGGCGCTGGATCACGAGCCCGACCTGCTGTCGGACGCCATGGCCAACCGCGTGGTCATCGTCACCCCCTCGACGCTGTTCGCCCTGTGCAAGGCCGTCGCCTACGGCTGGCGCGCCGAGGAGCAGGCGAAGAACGCCGAGGAGGTCGCGAAACTGGGACGCGAGCTCTACAAGCGCCTGTCGGTCATGGGTGGCCACGCCGCCGCCGTCGGCCGCGCGCTGGACACCGCGGTCGGCAAGTACAACGCCTTCGTCGGCTCGCTCGAAAGTCAGGTGATGGTCTCCGCCCGGCGCTTCGAGGACCTCCACGTCGATCACGAGGGCAAGGACCTGCCGGAACTGGCCCCGGTCGAGCCGACCCCGCGCGCCTTGTCGCGGCCCGAGCTCCTCGCCCCGCCGTCCGACGCGGCGAACGGCTAGAGCGCGTTCACGACACAGGACAAGGCTTGCGGACTTTTTGACAAGGCTGCTTGACATCACCGGCGTATGATGTAAAACACCCTTGTCACAACGACGAGGAAGCCCGCCATGTCCGACCTGCCGCCCAAACGGCGACGCCCGCTGAGCTACATGAGCCTTCTGGGCCTCAGCGTCCTGGTCGGGCTGGGTCTCGGCGGTTCGGTGGCGCTCATCGAGGCCGTCGGCGGGGAAGCGTCCCGCCCGCTGCAGGCGATCGCGCTCGGTGTGGGCGTCTCCCTCGGCATGGCCATCTGCCTGATCTGGTGGCGCAACGCCGACGAGGCGGTGCGCGAGGCGCACAAATGGGCCTGGTACTGGGGCGGCTCGGCCGGGATCGGTCTGGTCATGATCCTGTTCGCCTTGTCCAGCTGGAACCTGATCGAGGTGAACGTCCCGCCCTATGGCGACGGGCCGAACGGCCTGCTGCTGTCGGGCATCGCCGTCACCCTGGGCGCCCAGCTGGTCGGCTATCTGATCGCCTGGGCGGCCTGGTGGCTGCGGCATCGGTGAGGGCGCGATGAACAACCGCCTCAAGATCCTGCGCGCCGAGCGCGACTGGTCGCAGGCCGATCTGGCCGACCGGCTGGGCGTGTCGCGCCAGACCGTCAACGCGCTGGAGACCGGCCGCTACGACCCGTCCCTGCCGCTCGCCTTCAAGATCGCGCGCGTCTTCGGACAGCCGATCGAAGCCATCTTCCTGGAGGACTGATCATGACCGCTGAGGAGACCCGTCTTCCTCTGCCTCTCCGCATCGGCGGCGGCGTTCTGCTGGCTTTGGCCGGCGCCGCGATCGGCGCGCTGATCGGCCGGGCGACCGAGGCCCAGAACCTGCCGTGGGACGACGCGCTGAACCTGCTGATCGCCGCCATGCTGCTGGGCATGTCGGGAGCCATGGTCTTCGTCATGGCCAGCCGCCCCGCAAGCGTGCCCAAGGGCTGCGGCGTGCTGCAGATCGCCGTCACGGCCCTGGCCGGGGTCATGCTGCTGATCCCGCTGTACGCCACGCGTTGGGTGTCGGCCGACGTGGCCTTCCTGGCCCTGGTGGTCGTGCTGGCGATCCAGACCGTCGCCAACGTGATGCTGTGGCGCCGCGCCGACGAGATGCTGCGCAACATCATGGTCGAGACCGGCTCGCTGGCCTTCTGGAGCCTGCAGCTGGCGCTGTTCCTGTATGCCACAGCCGAGCGCCTCGGCCTGATCTCGGGCGTCACCGCCTGGGGCATGATCGGGGTGATGATGGGGGTCTACCTCCTGGCCTCGATCGTCATCTCCGCCCGCCGGGGGATCAAGTGACCGCCCCCGCCCTCCCCTCCGCCTTCGCCTCCCTCATCCCCTCCCCGAAAGGAAACCCTGCCATGACCTTCGTTTCCCGCCTCAAGACCTCCGTCGCCGCCGCCGGCCGCACCGTCGCCGGGACCGCGCTGGGCCTCGGCCTGGCCGCCGCCCTGGTCGGCGCGCCCGCCGCCTGGGCCCAGGAAGCCCCCGCCGCCCGCGCCGTGCCCCAGGCCGCCGCCGGAACCGGGCCCGCCCTGTGGGTGATCAAGGACGCCGATTCGACCATCTATCTGTTCGGCACCGTCCACGTCCTGCGCCCGACCACCGCCTGGGGCAGCCCCGCCGTGGACGCCGCCTTCGACAGCGCCGACGTGATCTATTTCGAGATCACCAATCCCGACGACGTGGCCGCGGCGCAGCCGCTGATGCTGCAGTACGGCATGTCGCCCCAGCGACCGCTGAACACGCTGTTGACCGAAGCCGAATACGCCAAACTGGGCGAGGCCGCCGGAGTGGTCGGCGTCCCCGTGGAATTGCTCAACCAGATGCGGCCATGGCTGGTCGCGCTGACGCTGTCCATCAGCCCGGTGGTCAAGGCCGGCTATGACCCCATGTCGGGCGTCGAGCTGGTGCTGCGCGCCCGCGCCCAGGCGGCCGGCAAGCCGCTGAAGGGGCTGGAGACGCTGGAGGAGCAGATCCGGATCCTGGCCGGCTTCCCGGAAGAGGCCCAGCTCGCCTTCCTGCGCCAGACTCTGGAAAGCTATGAAGAGGCCACCACCCAGCTGGACGGTCTGGTCGCCGCCTGGGCCGCCGGCGACGTCGAGGGCATCGAGCGCCTGGGCGTGGCCGAGATGGCGTCAGAGCCCGTCATCTACGACGCCATGCTGACCAAGCGGAACACCAACTGGGCCAACCAGATCGAAACCATGCTGGAAGGCGAAGGGACCGTCTTCATCGCCGTGGGCGCCGCCCATCTGGCCGGCGACGACTCCGTCCAGGCCATCCTGGCCCGGCGCGGCGTGACCAGCGAACGGGTGCAGTGATGCCGCGCGAGCCCAAACCCGCCCCGAAGAAGGGCATGGACCCTGGCGTCCGCGGCGCCGTCGTGGTGATGGGCCTGATCTGGACGGGCATCGTCCTGGTCAACTTCGCGCTGGGCGACTTTCCCTCAGCCGTCATGTGGGCCGGGGTGGGGATCGCCACCACGATCCCCGTCGTCACGACGGCGACGGCTTCGACGACGGATCGCGGCCGCCGGGCCACCGTGTGCCGCGATGCGAAGACGGGAGAGTCGCTGTGACCTCCCCCGCCCCGGCGCCCGCGTCTCCGGACTGGCTTCGTCCCGTGGTGATCGGCATCGCCCTGTTCACCTGGCTGGCCGTCGCCTTCCTGGCCTGGCGCGGCGACGCGTGGAAGGAGGCGGCCTTCTTCGCCGCCTTCGCCACGATCTGTCTCGGCGGCGTGGACTTCGCGGTCCGCCCGAAGCGGGCAGGGACGGGCGTGGACTGACCCCCGCACTCTTCTCTCCCCCGCGCCGCCCAAGGGGCCCGGCCACCCTCGCCGGGCCCCTTTACTTTTGGCTGGACCACGGGTGTTGCAATTGACAATGCCTCTCAATAGAGGTGCGCACCCGAACGCCAGTCACGCCGAGTCCCATGCGCCTTCTCCTCTCCGCCACCGTCTCCTTCCTCGCCGTCGCCGGCGCCGCCAAGGCCCAGCAGGGCCCCTCGGATCCCGTCTCCACGGAGGTGGAGCCCATCGTCGTCACGGGTCGCGCGAACGGCTATCTGGCGTTGGACACGGTGACGGCGACCAAGACCGACACGCCGCTGATCGACGTGCCGCAGAGCGTGTCCGTCGTCACGGCCCAGCAGATCGAGGATCAGGGCCTGCGCGCCGTCGGCGACGTCCTGCGCTACGTGCCCGGCGTCACCGTGGGACAGGGCGAGGGCAACCGCGACCAGATCACCCTGCGCGGCCAGAACACCACGGCCGACTTCTTCGTCGACGGCGTGCGCGACGACGTCCAGTACTACCGCCCCCTCTACAACCTCGAGCGCATCGAGGTGCTGCGCGGTCCCTACGCCCTGATCTTCGGGCGCGGCGGCGGCGGCGGCATCGTCAACCGCGTGCAGAAGGCGCCCAGCGCGGACGCGGCCTTCGGCGAGGGGCGGGTCTTCGCCGACAGCTTCGGCGGCCACGGCGCCTGGATCGACGTCAACCGCCCGCTGGGCGACCGCGTGGCCTTCCGCCTCAACGCCATGATCGAGGAAAGCGAGAGCTTCCGCGACTTCGTCGACGGGTCACGCTGGGCGATCAACCCCTACCTCGCCGCCGAGGTCGCGCCGGGCTGGAACCTGGGTCTGTCGTACGAGCACGTCGACGACGACCGCGTGCCGGACCGCGGCGTGCCGTCGTATCAGGGCCGCCCGCTGGAGGGGTACGACGAGCTGTTCTTCGGCGTGCCGGGCGTGAACCGCACCACGCTGGACGCCGACGTCGCCAAGCTGCGCCTCGACGGCCGGATCGCGCCGGGGCTCAGCCTGAACACCACCGTCGTCTTCGCCGACTACGACAAGCTGTACGCCAACGTCTATCCGAACGGCCCGGCCAGCTCGCCGACCGGGACCGTGCCGCTGGCCGCCTACGTCGACACGACGGACCGGACCAATGCCCTGTTCCAGTCGAACCTGATCTGGGAGGTTCTGGGCGGCCCGATCGAGCATCGCGTCATGGTCGGCGTGGAATACGGCGATCAGGAAACGGACAACGCCCGCCTGAACGGAACCCTGTCCAACCCCAGCTTCAGCCTTACCGCGCCCACCTATCCGACGGTGACGTTCGGCACGCCCGCGCGCGACACCTTCAGCCGGGTGACCACCACCTCGGTCTACGCCCAGGACCAGATCGGTCTGGGGCGGTTCTTCGACGTCATCCTGGGCCTGCGCTGGGACCGGTTCGAGATCGAGGGGACCGACTTCCTGCCGACGCCCGACCGCGCCTTCGGCCGCACCGACGAGATGGTGTCGCCGCGTCTGGGGCTGGTGTGGAAGCCCGCTGAGAACGCCTCGGTCTACGCCAGCTACAGCCGGTCCTTCCTGCCGCGCTCGGGCGAGCAGTTCGCCTCGCTGACGCCCACGACCCAGAACCTTGAGCCGGAGGAGTTCGAGAACCTGGAGGTCGGGGCCAAGTGGGACGCGCGGCCGGGCCTTTCGCTGACCGCCGCCCTGTTCGAGCTGCGCCGCACCAACGCCACCACGCCCGACCCCGCCAACCCCGCGACCACCATCAACGTGGGCGAGACCCGCACGCGCGGGCTGGAACTCGGCGTCGCCGGCCGCGTCACCGACCGCTGGACCGTGGCCGGGGGCTACACCTGGCAGGACGCCGTTCTGCAGGGCAACGACGCGGTCGAGCTTGCCCAGGTTCCGGAGCACAGCCTGTCGCTGTGGAACCGGTATGAGGCGACCGACCGACTGGGTCTGGGCCTGGGCGTCGTCCACCAGTCCGATCAGTGGGCGGCGATCCGCACCGCGCCGACCACCACCCGCCTGCCCGGCTTCACTCGCGTGGACGCGGCGGTGTTCTGGGCGCTGACGCCGACGGTGGACGTGCAGCTGAACGTCGAGAACCTGCTGGACGAGGGGTACTGGGCCGACGCCCACAACAACAACAACCTGACCCCGGGCGCGCCCCGCAACGCGCGACTGACCCTGTCCGCCCGGTTCTGAGCCGGCGCTCACCGGGCATGAAAAAGGCCCCCTCCGGCGACGGAGGGGGCCTTCGTCATTCAGGCCGGCGAAGCGTCAGCCGCGCACGCCCAGTTCGCGCAGCAGCCGCGGTTGGGGATAGACGACCCGCAGCGATTCCGTGATCGCCGCCGTCGACACCGACACCGTCCGGTTCAGGGCGGCGTCGTAGCCGAAGTTTCCGCCCAGCGAGTGGATGTTGCCGTCGAAGGCCGCGCCGATCACCTCACCGCGCGCGTTGATCACGGGCGAGCCGGAGTTGCCGCCGATGATGTCGTTGGTGGACGAGAAGTCGAACACCAGGTTCTTGTCGATCCGCCCCTCGGCCGCCAGGAAGCCGGCGGCGGCGTTGAACGGCTCGGCCCCGGTGTGGCGCTCGTACAGGCCGCCGATACGGGTGAAGGCCGGCACCTCGACCCCGCGATGGGTCCAGCCCTTCACCTCGCCGTAGCTGATGCGCAGGGTGAAGGTCGCGTCGGGATAGATGTTGGAGCCATAGACGGCGAAGCGGGCCTGGGCCACGCGCTCGGCGGCCTGGGCGGTGGGGATGACGACCTTCTGGTTCCACTCGCCGGCCACGGCCTGGGCGGCGGCGTCATTGGCCATGACCCAGGCGACCAGGGGGTCGGCGGCGGCCAGCTCTTCCGGCGTCATCGACAGGGCGGCGACGCGGAAGGCCGGATCGGCCAGCTTGGTCCCCGCGACCAGGCGGTCGGCCAGCCCCTCCGGGCTCTCCTTGCCCAGCAGCGCCTTCACCTGCGGATGGTCGACCGTCAGGTATTCGCGCGTCTTGGACAGCCAGTATCCCAGCCGGATCTCCTCCATCTCCAGATAAATCGGCGTCTCGGCGCCCAAGGCGCCTTCCAGCTGCGCCTTGCGCTCGGCGGTCAGCGTGCCGGCGGCGTTCTGGGCCGCCGCGCGGCCGATCGCGCGGGCATAGCCGAACAGCTGCGATCCGCCGCCGGCGGAAGCCGACAGTTGGCGCCACGGCAGATACAGGTCGCGCGCGACGCCCTGGATGGCCTCAAGCTCCGTCCACGGATCGCCGATGCGCTGCTTCAGGGCCGGATCGGCCTCGACGGCGGCGCGCAGCTCGGCCTCTTCGCGGCGCTTCACCGCCATGAACGCCGGGTCCATCAGCGCCTGATGCTGGCCGTACTGGGCCTTGAAGCTGTTCTCGATGCCGAAGATGGGATCGACCGACACCCGCTTGGCCTCCTCGCCCGTCGCGGCATAGGCCAGCATCCGACCGCGCAGCTCGGACGCCTGGATCAGGGTCACCGGCAGCTGCTGGTCGCGCACCCGTTCCAGCTGGCTGATCGTCATCAGCCGCGAAGTCGATCCCGGATTGCCCACCACGAAGGTCGGATCGCCCTCGGCCGGGGCGTTCGCGTTCCACTTCAAGTGATTGGGCGTCGCGACCGGCCGGCCGTCCTCGTAGGCGCGCAGGAACGACGCGTCGAGCGCGTAGCGGGGAAAGTTGAAGTTGTCCGGGTCGCCGCCGAAGAAGGCCGCCTGGAACTCCGGCGCGAAGGCGATGCGCACGTCCTCATAGCGGCGGTACTTGTACAGGGCGAACCGGCCGCCGCGGTAGAAGTCCACGACCTGGCAGTTGAACTTGGGGTCGCCGGCGCAGTTTTCCTGGGCGATGCGGGCGACCTCGGCCTGGCGCGCCTGGGCGAAGGCCTGGCCTTCCATGCCCATGCCGGCCGTCAGCATGCGGTCGGTGACGTCGACGATGTCGGTCAGCACCTCGGCCGTCTGGCCCGGGCACTTCTTCTCTTCCTCACGCGAGCCGACGACGAAGCCGTTCTTGACGTAGTCGGTCTCGGGCGACGACAGTTCCTGCAGGCAGCCGACGACGCAGTGGTGGTTCGTCAGGATCAGCCCCTCAGGCGAAACGAAGCTGGCCGAGCAGCCCTGGATCCGCACCGCGGCCAGCCGCACGCGGTCCAGCCACGCCTGGTCCAGGTTCAGGTCGTACTTCTCGTTCACCGTCCGAAGCGGGAAGTTGTCGAAGGTCCACATGCCCTCGTCGCGCGCGATCGAGACGCTGGGCACGGCGACCATGGGGGAGGCGGCGATCACCGCCGACAGCGCCATCGACAGGCGCAGGGATCGGAATTTCATGCTCGAAGGCTCCGAAGGCCGCGGGGCATCCGCGGCGATGTCCGCATCATCCACCGACCCGCCCGCGTCGCAAGCGTGGCCGTATGTGCCTGGACCCTTGCACGCCGATCCCTTACCCCGATTTAACTTGGCCCCCCCGACCCTGACCGGCGTATACCGGAGCTCTGTCAGGGGAACTCGCGTCGTATGTCGCTCGCGCTCGCAACGCTGCTCTATGAGTGGCGCCGTTACATGGCCGCCGTGATGGCGCTGGCGCTGTCGGGCCTGCTGGTGCTGGCCATGACCGGCGTCTTCATCGGCATCGGCAAGGGCTTCACCGCCACGATCGAGCGCTCCGGCGCCGACATCATGATCATGCAGCCGGGCGCCAAGAGCCTGATGGGCGGGCCGTCGGGCGTGCCGCGCCGGTTCATCCCCCTGGCCTACGCCCACCCCGAGGTGGTCGAGGTCAAGCCGCTGGACGGCGCGGGCGGCACCTTCCAGAGCGTCAAGAACTACGATCCGACCTTGTCCCAGGCCGAGCGCGCCAAGCGCGGAGCCCCACGGCAGGAGTTCGTGCAGACCTCCATCATCGACACCACGCCCGGCTCGGTCACCATCCCGCAGGACTATTCCCAGGAACTGGTCGACGCCCTGCGCCAGCCCTACACCGTCGCCATCGACGAGACGGCCCAGACCAAGCTGGGCGTCAAACTGGGGGACAAGGCGCTCTACAACGGTCAGACAGTGACGGTGGTGGGCGTGACCCGCGGCTATCCCAACATGATGCAGGCCAACATCGTCATGTCGCGCGACACCCTGCGCATGGTGGGCCAGGCCGACACCGGCCCCCGCGTCGGCCCCCTGATGATCAAGATCCGCGATCCGGCCCGCGCCGAGATCGTCGCGACCCAGCTGAACGCCAGCGGCAACGGGCAATGGAAGGCCTGGACCCGTCAGGATCTGGCCGACGCCAACGCCGGCGCCATGTTCGAAGAAGGCATCCTGGTGATCATCATCGGCGGCTGCGTGGTGCTGGGCACCATCATCGGCGTCGCCATCACCTGGCAGACCCTGCGCGGCGCCATCATGGCCAACATCAAGGAGTTCGCGTCCCTGCGCGCGCTGGGCGTCGGCATGGGATCGCTGCGCCGCATCGTCATGGAGCTGAGCTTCTGGGTCGGCCTGGTCGGCGTGGCGGCGGCGATCTTCCTGACCTGGCTGGTGCAGATGCTGGCCATGTCCAACGCCGTGATCATCGCCCTGCCGCCGGTCCTGCTGATCGTCGTCGGCGGCGGCCTGATCGCCATCGCCATGCTGTCGGGCATGCTGTCGATGGGCGTCCTCAAGAACAGCCAGCCGGCGGACCTGCTGCGATGATGACGACCAAGGTCCACGGAAAGCACGGCGACTTCGCCATCGAGGCCAAGGGACTGCGCAAGCGGTTCAAGACCGGCCGCACCTTCATCGAGGTGCTGAAGGGCGTGGACTTCGACGCCCGCCACGGCGACCTGACCATGGTCATGGGCCCGTCCGGGTCGGGAAAATCGACCCTGATCGCCGCCCTGTCGGGCCTGCTGAAGCCCGAGGAAGGCCGGGTCGACGCCCTGGACGTCGACGACCTGTGGAAGCTGTCCGGCGGCCGCATCGACAAGTTCCGCCTGGATCACTGCGGCTTCATCTTTCAGGGCTTCAACCTGTTTCCGGCGCTGACCGCGCTGCAGCAGGTCGAGACGGTGCTGAAGTTCCAGGGCCTGTCCGACGGCGACGCGAAGAAGCGCGCCACGGCCGCGTTGGAGGAGGTGGGCCTGGGCCCGCGCCTGCACCAGCGGCCCTCGTCCCTGTCCGGCGGCGAGAAGCAGCGCGTGGCCATCGCGCGGGCTCTGGCGAAAGACCCCAAGATCCTGTTCGCCGACGAACCGACTTCGGCCCTGGACGGCGAGAACGGCCAGATCGTCATCCGACTGCTGCGCCGCGCGGCCAGCGAGCACGGCGCGGCCGTCATCTGCGTGACCCACGACCCGCGCCTGGAGGCCTGGGCCGACCGCATCATCAAGATCGAGGACGGCGTCATCATCGACGACCGTCGTCACGTCCCCGACCCGAACGCCGTCCTGGCGTCGCACCACTGACCTGAAAGACCACGCCCATGCCCGGTTTCCTGAAAAAGAAGCGAGTCTGGATCGGCATCCCCCTGATCCTGATCCTGATCGCCGGCTTCTTCTTCATGCAGTCGCAGGGGGCCGCCAAGAAGGCCGCCGACGAGAAGGCCGCGGCCAATGCGCCGGCCAGCCCCTATGCCGCCGTGGCCAACGGCAAGGCCGACGTCGAGGGCGGCATCATCCAGGTGGCGGCGCGCCGCGGCGGCATCGTGCGCGAAGTCCTGGTCCAGGAGGGCGACCGCGTCGTCGCCGGCCAGATCCTGGCCCGGCAGGAGGACGACGAGGCCCGCCTTGCCTACCAGCGCGCCCAGGCCGAGGTGGCCCAGGCCGAGGCCCAGCTGGCCCAGATCCGCGTCGACATCTCGTCCTCGCGCCGCGAGCTGGAGCGGCTGTCGGCCCTGGTGGATTCCAACTTCGTCGCCGCCCAGCGCATCGACCAGGCCCGCGACGCCGTCGCCGCCGCCGAGGCCCGCCTGCAAAGCCAGCAGGCCGTGGTCCAGACCGCCCGCGCCCGCCTGGCCGAGGCCGCCTACAATCTGGAACTGACGGTCATCCGCGCGCCCATGAGCGGCCGCATCGTGCGCCGCTACGCCAACCCTGGCGCCGGCGCCTCGACCCTGAACGTCTCGACCATGTTCGACCTGGAGCCCGACGCTCCGCGCATCGTCCGTGCCGAGATCGTCGAGAGCGACATCCCCAACATCACCATCGGCCAGCAGGTCGAGATCAGCCCCGAAGGCGATCCGTCCAAGGTCTACGTCGGCACCGTCCTGCGCCGCGCGGCGGTGTTCGGCGCCCGCAAGCTGGCCTCCGACGACCCGTCGCAACGCTCGGACGAACGCGTCGTGGAAGTCGTCGTCGCCTACGACGAGGCGCCGCTGCTGATCGGCCAGCGCGTGCTGGTCAAGTTCATGAAGCCGGGCCAAACCGCCGGCGCCGCGCGAGCGACCGTCACGGGCGTTGGGCCGGATCGGGCGATGAAGGCGGCGGGATAGGGGCTCACCGCCCCTCGAACCGCGCCTCCCGCTTCTCCAGCGCCGCGCTCACCCCCTCGGCGTGGTCGTCGGTCAGGTGGGCCAGCGCCTGCATGGCGGCGGTCATTTCCAGCATCTGGTCGAAGGTGACGTCGCGGCCCTGACGCAGCAGGGCCTTGGCCATGCGGAGCGCGTGCGGCGGCTGGGCGGCGATCTGGCCCGCGGTCTCCATTGCCTCGTCCATCAGGAGGTCGTGCGGCACGACGCGGTTGACCAGACCCCAGCGCTCGGCCGTCTCCGCGTCGATGGAGCGGCCGGTGAACAGCATCTCGGCGGCGCGGGCGTAGCCGACATGCCGGGGCATCAGCCAAGCCCCGCCGTCGCCCGGCACGATGCCCAGCTTCAGGAAGGGGATGCCGAACACCGCGCGGTCGCTGGCGATCTTCACGTCGCCCAGCCCGGCCACGTCGCAGCCCAGCCCCATGGCCGGGCCGTTGACGGCGGTGACCAGCGGAACCTCCAGCCCGTACAGCGACCGCACGATCCGGTGCACCACGCGGCGATAGCGCTCGCGGATCTCGGCGCCCGAGCCGGCGAACAGGTCTCGCCGGTCCTTCATGGCCTTGAGGTCGCCCCCGGCCGAGAAGGCGCGGCCTTCCCCCGTCAGCACGACGCAGCGCACGGACAGGTCGGCGTTCACGGCCTCGCACGCGGCGGCGAAGGCCTCGCCGTCCTCCAGATCCGGCATGGCGTTCAACCGGTCGGGCCGGGCCAAGGTCCAGACCTCGATCGCGCCCTCGCGCCGCCGCTCGATCAACCCGCCCATCGATGCCCCCAAAAGAAACGCCCCGGCCTTTTCAGGGCCGGGGCGCGGTCACGCAAGCGTGGATTGGGCGTCAGCGTCGCCGGGAACCGAACAGGCCCTTCAGCGAGATCAGCGGCGCGCGCCGCGGCTGGGGGTTGGGATCGACCAGCAGTCCGCCCCAATAGGCGAACGAGGTCATGGCGTGTTGCAGGTTTTTGCGTTCTTCGTTCATTCTTGGCGTCTCCTTTCGCGCAAACGAGGAAAAGAGACGCGGCGTGCTCTCAGGGTTTCTCACCCTCTCAGTCGTTTCGCGTCACGATCCCATATGGGGTCGCAGCCCCTCGCTTGTCCAGTTTTTTAATCCGGTTTCGGAGTAATTTTCGTGAAACCGTATCTGAAAGGCGACATGCCGAACGCACCGCCGCCCAAGGCCGTGGCCACTCCGTGCGTGCAGGTTTGCGTGGTCGACGGGGCGTCGGGACTGTGTTTCGGCTGCAAGCGCACCCTGCCCGAAATCGCCCAGTGGTCACGGTTCAGCGACGACGAACGGGCCCGGATCATGGGCGAACTGGCCGGGCGCGCCACGCCGTTCTGAGCGTCAACCTTTCGTCAGCCCTGTCTCTTCACCGCGTTCTCACGCGTGCCCGATAGAACGGGGTCGTCCGCAGAAGCGGGCGCGGTGAACGAGGGCGTGGATGCGACTGGGCCTGTCCAATCTGGCGGCGGCGGCGATGGCCGTGGGGTCGGCCTTCACGGCGGCCTGGTGGCTGAACCAGCTGGACGGCCCCGCGCCGGCCCACGCCGCCGTGCCGGTGGTGGTGCAGCAGGAGTGGCCCGAACGGTCGCAGGCCTCGGCCGCCCAGGTGCTGCGCGCGCCCGACGGGCACTGGTGGGCCGACGCCGTGGTGGACGGCCGCGCCGTGCGCCTGATGGTCGACACAGGCGCCACCGTGGTGGCCCTGACGCCGCAGGACGCCCGCCGGCTGGGGCTGGAGCTGGCGCCCGGCGACTTCTCCGATCAGATCACGACCGCCGCTGGGCCCGCCCGCGCCGCGCGCGTGCGTCTGGCCTCCCTGTCCGTCGGCGCCGTGCGCGTGTCCGACGTGGACGCCGTGGTCGTCGAACGCGGCCTGCCGCACTCCTTGCTGGGCATGAGCTGGCTGGGCCGCCTGTCCGGCTTCGAAGCCTCCGCCGACGCCCTGACGCTGAGGCCCTAAAGCGCCTTCACGACCACCGCTCCGGCGGCGATCAGCAAATAGATCGCGAACGACAGTCGCAGGGTCCGCTTCGGCAGGCGGTGCGCCAGCTTCGCTCCCCAGGGCGCGACCAGTCCCGTGACCGTGCCCATGATCAGGGCGGCGGGCAGATTGACCCAACCCAGCGACAGCGGCGGCCGCCCTTCCGCGCACCAGCCGAACACGACGAACCCCAGCGTCGCCGCCGCGCCGATGGCCATGCCGAAGCCCGATGCCGTGGCCACGGCCTGATGGATCGGGCGCCCGCACAGCGTCATCATCAGCCCGCCGAAACTGCCGCCGCCGATCCCCATCAAAGCCGACAGGCCGCCGATCCCGGCCCCCACGCCGCGCCGGCCCCACCCCGTCGGCAGGTCGGGCGCCAGCCGGAACCCCTCGGGCGTCAGGGCCATCTGCACCGCCACGGCGCCCAGCCCCAGGCCATAGACGATCGCCAGCCCTTGCATCGACGCCAACCCGGCCACGCCAGCGCCGATCAGGGCCCCGATCCCGACCCAGGGCGTCCACGCCTTCAGCACCGCCTCGTCCACCGCCCCGTGTCGCCGGTGCGCCGCCAGCGAGCGCCAGCTGGTGATGACGATGCTCAGCAGGCTGGATCCCACCGCGACGTGCAGATTGCTCTCACCGCCCACCCCCAGGATTTCGAAGGCCCAGAACAGCACCGGCACGATCACCGTGCCCCCGCCGACGCCGAACAGGCCGGCGATCATCCCGGCGAAGACGCCGGCCGCGAGCAGGGCCACGATCAGGGTCGCCAGATCGGTCGCCGAAAGGGGGAGCATGCGTCCCGGTTAGCGCCGCGTCCTCAGAAACGATAGGTCAGGCCCAACTGGGCGACGGGAAACAGGCCGTAGTCGGCCTCTTCTCCTATTTCGCGGGCTTCCGCCTCGAGACGCGCGCGGAAGGCGGGATCGTCCGACAGCGTCCCGCCGCTCGAGCTCAACCCGACCTCAGGATCCTCGCTGAACGCCACGCCGAACAGGGCGCGCACACCCAACGGACCGCTTCGCGTCATGGCGTCGTCGAAGCCGATGCCGACGAACGGCGACAGGTCCGACAGCTTGATCGTTCCTTCCAGCCGCCCGACCTGAGCCGGTGTGAACGTCGCGCCGCCGATCTCCACCGGGACGGTCGGACGCGCGTCGAGCCGGACGTCCCGCGTGCCCAGATAGGCGCCGCCCGAGATGAGGAAGGCATTGGCGAAGGGGTGCAGGTCGACGAAGCCGCCCACGGTGTCGAAGGCGAAGTCGCCGGACCAGTCGACGTCGCTGAAGGTCTCGTCGAAGTCGTGATCCAGTCGGTCGATCGTCGCGCGCACCGTGAAGACCGGACCCAGCCCGACCTGGACCTCGGCGCCCAGACCCGGCGTGCCGACGTTGCCGGCCACCGCGATCTGCGCCGCGGCGGGGGTGGCCAGCACGCATGTCGCAAGGGCGACAAGGCAGGATCGGATCATCTGGGCGCCCCTCGTTTCGGACGCAGGGGACGCGGTCGTGCTTAAGGAAGCGTTGCCGTCATGCGGCCCGACGCGCCTCCGCCTCGCGCACCGCGTCCAGCGCCCGGTCAACGACCTCCAGCCCCGCGCCGGACCTGATCGCCTCGACCGTCAGGATGCGGCGGAAGGCGCGTGCGCCAGGCCGGCCGTGCATCACGCCCAACATGTGCCGGGTCATCGCCGCCAGCGGCACGCCCTCGGCCAGCCGCGCGGCCAGATAGGACTTGTGCGCCTCCACCGCCTCGAAGGCGTCGACGTCCGCCACATCCTGACCGAACACCTCGCGGTCCGCCGATCCCAGCAAGGCCGGCTCATGATAGGCGGCGCGGCCCAGCATGACGCCGTCCAGCGGCACTCCGTCGGCGCCGGGGGCCAGGTGGTCCAGTGCGGCCTCCAGCGACGGCACCCCGCCGTTCAGGCAGATCGTCAGCTCCGGCCGTTCCGCCTTCAGCCGTCGCACCAGCCCGTAATCCAGCGGCGGCACGTCGCGGTTCTCCTTGGGCGACAGGCCCTGCAGCCAGGCCTTGCGGGCGTGCACCACGAAGGTCGTCACCCCGGCCGCGGCGCAGGCGTCGACCAGAGCGAACAGGGCGCCCTCCGGCTCCTGCTCGTCCACGCCGATGCGGCACTTCACCGTGACCGGCACGTTCACGGCCGCGCCCATCGCCGCCATGCAGTCCGCGACCAGAGCCGGCTCGCGCATCAGGCAGGCGCCGAACCGGCCGGACTGGACCCGGTCGGAGGGGCAGCCGACGTTCAGATTGATCTCGTCATAGCCCAGGTCAGCGCCGATCCGCGCCGCCCGGGCCAGCTTCGTAGGCTCAGATCCGCCGAGCTGCAGGGCGACGGGATGCTCCATCGCATCGAAGCCCAGCAGCCGCTCGCGGTCGCCGTGCAGCACCGCCTCGGCCGTCACCATCTCGGTGTACAGCAGGGCGCGTTTCGTCAGCGCGCGGTGAAACGCGCGGCAGTGCCGGTCGGTCCAGTCCATCATCGGCGCGACGGACAGTCTGTGCGCGGGGGCCGTCATGACGGCGGCCTCCTACACCAAATCCCCGGCCGGCGCGACGCGCCCCATTCCCGGCGCCGTCCCGCCCAAGTTGCAAGTCGCTCGCACCTTCGACTAGGCTTGTGGCAACTCCCGGCCACACGCCGGATCGGGAGCCGCGGAGCCTTCCGCCCGGCCTCGACGTTTCAGGGGCCGCATTCCTCCCCAAGCTTGAAGGACAGTACGCATGCGCATCGCCATCCTCGCCGCCGTCTCCACCCTGGCTCTGTCGGCCGCCCCAGCCCTGGCCCAGGACGCCACGACCCCGGCCGATCCCGCCGGCGCCTCGGCCTCCGCCACCGCCGAGATCACCGACGCCGAACTGACCGCCTACGCCGCCGCCCTGGCCAAGGTCACCCCGCTGGCCCAGGCCCTGAACGGCGCGACGCCGTCGGCCGAACAGCAGGCCGAAATGGCTGCGGCCATCACGGGCGAAGGCCTGACGCTGGAGCGCTTCAACGCCATCTCGCAAGCCGCCTCGTCGAACGACCTGGTGCGCGCCCGGGTCGAACTGGCCCAGACCCCGGCCTCGGCCACCGCGACGTCGATCACCGACGCCGAGGTCGAGGGCTTTGCCAAGGCCATGTCGGTGCTGCGGCCCATCGCCGAGGGCCTGAACGGCGCCGCCCCGTCGCCGGAGCAGCAGGCCCAGATGGAGGCGGCGATCACCGACGCCGGTCTGACCCGCGAGCGGTTCAACGAGATCTCGGGGGTCGTCGGCTCCGACGTCCATCTGCGCGCCCGTCTGGCCGTCGCGGACGTCCGCGCCGGCCGCTGATCCTCCCACGGGATCGATGAGACGAAGGGGTCGCCTCGGCGGCCCCTTTTTCGTGCGCGTCAGGCCTCGGCCTTCTCCACTTCCTCCTCGTTCAGCACCACGCCCTCGCGGCGCGGCTTGACGTAGGGGGCCGGCTGCGGCGTCACCGCATTGCCGCGCATCAGCGACCGACCGGCCGTGATTCCCCCGGCCAGCTGCAGGGCCAGCCGCTCTTCGTCGCGGCGACGAACGTCCTCGACGGTCTCGTCCGCCTGTTCCGGATCGACCCCCAGGCCGATCAACACCTCGTGCCCGAAGACCAGGGCGCTCTCGAAGGTCTCGCGGATGTGATAATCCACGCCCGCCTGGATCAGGCGCAACGAATGGCCGCGGTCGAAGGCGCGCACGAACAGCTTGGTCAAGGGAAACTCAGCCTTCACCAGCTCCACGATCCGGTCGGCGCTCTCGGGCTTGTCCACGCACACCAGCACGGCTTCGGCCTGCTCCACGCCGGACGCCCGCAGCACGTCCAGCCGCGTACCGTCGCCATAATAGACCTTGAAGCCGAAATTCCCCGCCGCCTGGATCATCTCGACGTCGTGGTCGATGATCGACACGTCCACGTCGCGCGCCAGCAGCGACTGCGACACCACCTGGGCGAAGCGGCCGAAGCCGACGATCAGCACGCGCCCGCCCAGGCCCTCGGCCTTGTCCACGCCGTCGAGGGACGGCGTCTCCTTCGGCCTGATCCGGTCGGCGATCATCAGGCGCAGCGGCGTCATCGCCATGGACAGGACCACGATGGCCGACAGCACCGCCGCCGTGCGGGGATCGAACAGGCCGACGGCCAAAGCCGCGGCATACAGCACGAAGGCGAACTCGCCGCCCTCGCCCATCAGGGCGGCGCGGGTCAGGGCCTCGCCATGCGAATGCCGGGCACGCGCGATGGCATAGACGACGCCGGCCTTGATCGTCATGAACACGCCCAGCCCCGCCAGGACCAGAGCCCAGTCGCGCGCGACCACGCCCAGGTCCAGCGACATGCCGACGCTGAGGAAGAACAGGCCCAGAAGGATGCCGCGGAACGGCTCCACGTCGGCTTCCAGCTGATGGCGGAAGGTCGACTCCGACAGTAGGACCCCGGCCAGGAAGGCGCCCATGGCCATGGACAATCCACCCTGCGACATGGCCCAGGCCGCACCCAGCACCACCAGCAGCGCCGCCGCCGTCATGACCTCGCGCCCGCCGAACCGCGCCAGAAGGCGGAACAGCGGGTTCAACGCCCACCGCCCGGCGACGTAGACCAGGGCCACCGCCCCCACGGCCGTGCCCACGGTCATCCAGATGGGCCGGGCATCCGCGACCTGAGTCCCGAAGGCGGCGCCCAGGGCCGCCACAAGGGCCAGCAAAGGCACGATGGCCAGGTCCTCGAACAGCAGGATCGACACCACGCGCTGCCCGGCCGGGTCGGCGTTCTCGTTGCGCTCCTCCAGCAACTGCATGACGATGGCGGTGGACGACAGGGCGAACCCGGCGCCCGCGATCACGGCGGCGGGCCACGGCAGCCCCGCCAGCAGGGCGGCCCCGGCCAGCAGGGCCAGACAGATTCCGACCTGCAATGCGCCCAGGCCGAAGATCTCTTTTCGCAGGCTCCACAGCCGCGCGGGCCGCATCTCCAGGCCGATGATGAACAGGAACATCACCACGCCCAGCTCGGCGACGTGCAGCACGGCCTCCGGCTCGCGCACCAGGCCGATGCCCCATGGCCCCACCAGCAGGCCGGCCGCGAGGTATCCCAGCACGGACCCCAGGCCCAGCCGCCGGAACAGCGGCACGGCCACCACCGCCGTGGCCAGCAGCGCCACCGCATGCCCCAGTTCCAGCCCGCCGCCCGCCGCGTCCGCCATCGTCGATCCCCAAGCTTCGCCGACAGTTAGGGCGCCCGTCGCGCTGACGCCAGTTTCGGTCAGCAGGGTCATGCTAAGCGGAGACGTGGACCAGATCAGCCTGAAGACCGCCCGCCGCATCGCCCTGGCCGCCCAGGGCTTCGGCCGCGCGCGCCCCGCGGCGCCCGACCGGCGGCACGTGCGCGACCTCGTCCGGCGTCTGGGCGTTGTCCAGATGGACGGCGTCAACGTGCTGACGCGCACCCATTATCTGCCCAAGTTCGCCCGGCTGGGCGCTTATCCGTGCGAGGCGCTGGAGGCCGAGGCCTGGGGCCCGCGCCGGTCGCTGTTCGAATACTGGGGGCATGAGGCGTCGCTGCTGCCGCTGGAGACCCAGCCCCTGCTGCGCTGGCGCATGGACCGGGCCCGCGCCGGCGCCATGTGGACCGGCCTGGCCCGCTTCGGGCGGGAGCGGCGCGACTATATCGACGGCGTGCTGGCCGAGATCGAACGGCGCGGTCCTGTCACCGGTGGGGACTTCGCCACAGGCCCGCGCGGCGCGCCGGGCTGGTGGGAATGGTCCGACGGCAAGCGGGCGCTGGAATGGCTGTTCTGGGCCGGGCTGATCACCACGAAGACCCGCCGCGGGTTCGAGCGCGTCTATGACCTGACCGAGCGGGCGCTTCCGGCGCGCATCCTGGACCTGCCGACCCCGACGGAGGCCGACGCCCAGCGCGAGCTGGTCCGCATCGCCGCGCGGACCATGGGCGTGGCGACCGGGGCCGACCTGCGCGACGTCTTCCGCCTGCCGCTGGCCGAGACCCGCGCGCGCGTCGCCGAACTGGTCGAGGCGGGCGAACTGACCCCGGTCGCGGTCAAGGGCTGGCGGCACACGGCGTATCTGGCGCCCGACGCCCGCGCGCCGCGGAAGGTGACCGGCGACGCCCTGCTGTCGCCCTTCGACAACCTGATCTGGACCCGCGACCGCACCGAGCGCCTGTTCGGCGTGCGCGTGCGGCTGGAGATCTACACCCCGGCGCACAAGCGCGCCCACGGCTACTACGTCCTGCCGTTCCTGCAGGACGAGGCGATCACCGCGCGGGTGGACCTGAAGTCGGATCGCAAAGCGGGCGCGCTGCGGGTCCAGGCCGCCTGGCGGGAACCGGACGCGACGCCCGACACGCCCGCCCGTCTGGCGGCGGAGCTGGCGCGCATGGCCGGCTGGCTGGGGCTGGAACGGGTGACCGTCGCCGCCAAAGGCGATTTGGCCGAGGCGCTGACCGACGCCCTCTGAGCCCTGCGACCGTTTCAGTCGCAGGCGACGGCCAGGATATGCGCCTGGGATCGTTCCCTGGTGATGGAAATGAGAGTCTTTTTTTGTCGGACTCTCATTTCCATCAGTCACACCTCGAACCGCACCCCCTGCGCCAGCGGCAGGGCGCGGCTGAAGTTCACCGTCTGGGTCTGGCGGCGCATGTAGGCCTTCCAGGCGTCCGAGCCGCTCTCGCGCCCGCCGCCGGTGTCCTTCTCCCCGCCGAAGGCCCCGCCGATCTCGGCGCCCGAGGGGCCGATGTTGACGTTGGAGATGCCGCAGTCGCTGCCCCAGGCCGACAGGAAGGCTTCGGCCTCGCGCACGCTGTCGGTGAACACGCAGCTGCTGAGGCCCTGGGGCACGGCGTTCTGCATCTCCACCGCCTCGTCGAAGTCGCGCCACGTCAGGACGTACAGGATCGGCGCGAAGGTCTCGTGCGCGACCACCGCCGTCTGCGCCGGCATGCGCACGATGGCGGGGCGGACGTAAGCGCCTTGGGGGGCGCCGTCGCGCGCGACGCGCTCGCCGCCGACGATCACCTCGCCGCCCTGCTCCACCGCCTGCGCCAGCGCCCGGTCGAAGGCCTCGGCCGCGTCGGCGTCGATCAGGGGGCCGACCAGCGTGCCGTCCGCGCGCGGGTCGCCGACGGGCAGGGTGCGATAGGCCGCCTTCAGCCGCCCGATCAGGGCCTCGGCCACGTCCTCGTGCACCAGCAGGCGGCGCAGGGTCGTGCATCTCTGGCCGCAGGTGCCGACGGCCGAGAAGGCGACGGCGCGAACCGCCATGTCCAGGTCGGCCGAGGGCGTCACGATCATGGCGTTGTTGCCGCCCAGCTCCAGCAGGCTGCGCCCCAGACGGGCCGCCACGACTTGCGCCACCGCCCGGCCCATGCGGGTCGATCCAGTCGCCGACACCAGCGGGATGCGCCGGTCCGCGGCCAGCGCCTCGCCCGCTTCGCGCCCGCCGATCACCACCTGCGACAGGCCCTCGGGCGCATCGGCGCCGAACCGGGCCAGCGCCCGCTCGAACACCGCCTGCGTCGCCAGGGCCGTCAGCGGCGTCTTCTCCGACGGCTTCCAAATCACCGGGTCGCCGCAGACCAGCGCCAGCGCCGCGTTCCAGGCCCACACCGCCACCGGGAAGTTGAAGGCCGAGATGACCAGCACCGGCCCCAGCGGCTGCCAGGTCTCGCGCATGTGGTGGCCGGGCCGCTCGCTGGGCAGGGTCAGGCCGTACAACTGGCGCGACAGGCCGACGGCGAAATCGCAGACGTCGATCATCTCCTGCACCTCGCCCAGGCCTTCGGAGGTGATCTTGCCGGCCTCCAGCGTCACCAGCCGCGCCAGCTCGGCCTTGGCCGCGCGCAGTTCCTCGCCGAACAGCCGCACCAGCTCGCCCCGCCGCGGCGCCGGCACGCGACGCCAGGCGCGGAACGCCTCGACCGAGCGGGCGACGACGCCGTCCAGGTCGCCGGTCTCCGCCAGCGACGGTCCCGTCGATCCGTCGACGGGCGAGCGAGTGGCCCAGCCGGCGTCGGTGCGGGCGGGAGCCACGCCCAGTTCGTTCAGTATGCCCCACGCCTCGTCGATCGCCGTCATCGTCCGCTCTCCGTTCGCCGCCCGCATAGCGGGGCAAGAGGCCCGGCGGAACCCCGCGCGGCTCCTGGGGTTTCCGCCTCAGACCCCAACCTGCTGGAGAGGACACAGACCATGAAGGTGCGCGACGTGATGAGCCGGGACGTCCAGGTGGCCCGCCCGACCGACAGCCTGCGTGAGGTGGCGGCCCGGATGAAGGCCGGCGACTTCGGATTCATGCCCGTGGCCGACGGCGACCGCCTGCTGGGGACGGTCACCGACCGCGACATCGTCGTGCGCGGCCTGGCCGAGGGCTCGGGCCCCGACGCCACGATCGACGGCTGCATGAGCCGCGACGTGAAGTCCGCGCATGAGGCGGACGACCTGAAGACCGTGCTGGACGCCATGGGCGGCTCCCAGATCCGCCGCCTTCCGGTGTTGGACAAGGACGAGCGCCTGGTCGGCGTCGTCTCGCTCGGCGACCTGTCCACCCGCGTGAAGGAACGCTATGCCGGCGAGGCGCTGGAAGAGATCTCGCGTTAACCCCCCGGTCACCCTGCGGGCACACGGCCCGTTCATCCGCGCGCGTCATGATCCGAGCTCCTGATCTCCCGGAGCGGTCGATGGCGCGCGCGCAATTCCAGAAAGGCCAGCGGGTCTGGGTCGAGTGCGTCGGCGCCTGGGCCCAGATCGAGAAGGTCCAGCCCGTCTGGGCCAAGGGCTTCGAGGAGCCCGTGCGCGTCACCTACGACGTCGGTCTGGGCCGCGAGTTCCTGGCCCACGAACTGCTGCTGCCGGTCGAGGACCAGGCCGGCCACGGCGGCGAGCACTGGCGCCTGCTGCGGGCCCGTAACAAGTGGCAGACGGCCGAGGACTGTCCGCACCATCCTTTCCCCGGCACCTATCCGGTGGTCGTCACCGACCCGACCGACTGGGGCGGCTGGCGCGTGCCGGGCGCCGAATACGACCGCGACCCCGAACGCATCGAGCGTCAGGCCCGTCTGATCGCCGCCGCGCCGGGCCTCGAAACGCTGGCCCGCACCCTGCTGGAGGCGGTCTCCGAAACCCCCGAGGACGCCCCGCCGGTCATGCAGGGTCTTGCGCGGCAGGCGCGCGACCTGCTGCGCGGCGTCGACGAGGTCCTCGCGCCGCCGGAGACGGCCGCGCGGGCGGCTTAACGCCCTCGACAGGAATCCGCGACGCAGCCTAGATTCGCCGGATCGGATCACATCGGTCGGGAGGCGCGCACGTGCGGGGCCAGGAGCGCCGCATCACCGGGCAGGGGCGACGCGCGACCGACCGTCGTCGCGGCCCGCCGACGTGGGCGCGCATTCTCGGTCTTGTGTCCGCCCTGGCGCTGGGCCTTTACGCCCTTTGGACGGTTCGCTCGCAAGGGGCGGCGCTCGACCCCCGCGCCCTGACCACGGACGGCTGGATCCTGATGATCCCGGCCGCGGTGGGGATCATGATGATCTGCCTGCTGCTGGTGCTGAACGCCCGGCAGGACGCCATCCGTAGGGAATGGGCGGAGACCGAGCACCGGTTCCGCATCGCGGTCGAAGGCGCGCGCTGCGGCATCTGGGAATGGGATCTGCGCACCGATCAGGTCGATCTGTCGGACTACATGGGCGCCCTGATCGGCTTGCCGGGCGGAGTGCATCCGGCCGAGACCGTGCTCGCGCGCATCCACCCCGAGTACCGGGAGGAGTTGACCCACGCCCTGCGCCAGGCCCAGGCGTTCGGGGCCTTCGAGGCCACCTTTCCTGTGCCCGATCCGCACGGCCGCCCCCGCTGGATCGACGCGCGCGGTCAGGCTCAGGGACGACGCGACGACGTCGGCTTCACCCTGATCACCGGCATGGCGCTGGACATCACCGAGGAGCGGCGCGCCAAGGCCAAGGCCCAGGCCGCCGAGGGCCGCCTGCGCGACGGAATCGAGAGCGTGACGGACGCCTTCGTCCTGTTCGACCGCCACGGCCGGCTGATCCTGTGGAACGAGGCGTTCGAGGACGCCTTCGGCTTCGAGCCCGGCGCGGTGAAGCGCGGCGCGCGCAAGGACGATCTGAACCGCATCGCGGCGCTGGCCGTGAAATCCGACCAGCCGGCGCCGGGCGGCCGCGCCGGCGCGCGCGAGCTGGAGCTGCACGACGGTCGCTGGCTGCAGGTGTCGGAACGCTTCACCGGCGACGGCGGCACGGTGGTCACGGCCGCCGACGTCACCGCCATCAAGCGCCAGGAGGAGGAGCGCCGGAAATCCACGGAGCGCCTGCGCGTCATGGTGAACCAGCTTGAGGCCAGCCAGGAGAAGCTGGCCCTTCTGGCGCGCAAGTACGAGGTCGCCATGACCCGGGCCGAGGCCGCCAACCAGGCCAAGTCCGAGTTCCTGGCCAACATGTCCCATGAGTTGCGCACGCCGCTGAACGCCATCAACGGCTTCTCGGAGATCATGTCGGCCGAGATGTTCGGCCCTCTGGGCGACGCGCGCTACAAAGGCTACGCCGCCGACATCCTGAAGTCGGGCCAGCATCTGCTGAGCCTGATCAACGACATCCTGGACATGGCCAAGATCGAGGCCGGCAAGCTGACGCTGCATTATGAGACGGTGTCGCTGAAGGAGATCTGCGACGACGCCCTGCGGCTGATGCGCGGCAAGATCCAGGAGGCCGGCCTGACCGCCACGCTGGACGCCCCGGACCTGCCGGACGTGGAGGCGGATCATCGCGGGCTCAAGCAAGTCCTGCTGAACCTCGTCTCAAACGCGGTGAAGTTCACGCCCGAGGGCGGGTCCATCGTCGTGGCCCTGTCGCAGCCGGGGCACGGCCAGGTGCGGGTCGCCGTCACCGACACCGGCATCGGCATCGCGCCGGAAGACATCGACCGCCTGGCCCGACCATTCGAACAGGTCGAAGGACAGCACTCCAAGACCACCCAGGGCACCGGCCTGGGCCTGGCGCTGACCAAGTCGCTGATCGAGATGCACGGCGGCCGACTGGCGCTGGAGAGCGAGCCCGGGCGCGGCACGACCGTGTCGTTCGTCATGCCGACGCAACGGCAGTCGGCGAACGCCGACGCGCAGGCTCAGGCCCGCGCCGCCTGATCGGGTTCAGTCGGCCTGCGGCGCGTCCGGCGGGCCTCTGTCGCGACCGCCGCGACCGCGACCGGACCGCGCCAGCATCGGCGCCAGACGCGCCCGATCCGCCGGTTCCAGCGTGGCCATCAGAGCCAGGGAATCGTCCTCGAGCCGCTTGCGACCGCGCAGCTCGGCCGCGCGCGACCGCTCCAGAAGGTCCGCCACGGCTGCGGCGTCGAACCGCTCGGCGGCCACGGCCTCCACGGCTTCGCGGCGCAGTCGCCGCGCCTCCTCGAAGTCCGGTCGCGCCGCCAGGGCCGAGGCGCGCAGGGCCTCGCCGACGAGATCCCGCACCTCGGGGTCGAGGTCACGCATCATGCGGCGGGGTGAGCGGCGCTCGCCGTTCGGGCGGGCCTCCACCTCGGCCTCCAGCCGGGTCTCGACCCGGTTGAGCTGCACGAGCGTGGTCCCCAGCGCCGCCAGGGCGAAGACGTTGACCAGCACCAGCGCCACCAGGGCGATCTTCAATCCGCGCGCGCTCATCCCAGCAGATCCACATCGTCCACTGTGCTGAGCGACGCCTGATACAGCACCGCGTCGGCCTGAAGATCGGCGGTCAGCACCTGGGTCAGCATCAACCCCGCGACCACGCCGGCGCAGGCGGCGGCGGCCCAGCCGGCGCCGAAAGCCACGCCCGAGCGGCTCCATCCCGCCGGCGACAGCACGCCGATCCATCCCGCGACGCCGGCCAGAGCCGGCACGCGCGCGGGCTTGGGCGCGGCCGCGATCACCCGGTCGCGCAGGGCCTGCGAAGGCCACGGCGTCGGCGAGGCGTCCAGCATGGCGTCCAGTGACGCCGCCTCGTCCAGCACGGAGCGCAGGGCGGGCGTTTCGGCCAGCAGCCGTTCGGCGGCCGTCCGTTCGCCCTCGGGCCAGCGGCGCAGGTCGCCGCCGTGCATCCCGGCCAGATCCTCGAAGCGCTCGCGCTTCATCGTCATGCTCCTTCCGCCCCGGGCCGGAGATCGGCCAGGGCGGTCCTCAAGGCGCGGCGTCCGCGCGACAACAGGCTCTCCAGAGCCTCGACGCTGATCTCCATCGCGGACGCGGCCTCGATGTTGGTCAGCCCCTGATGGTGGCACAGGACCACCGCCTCGCGCTGGCGGTCGGGCAGGGCGGCCAGGGCCGCGTCCACCCGCCGGCCGACGTCCAGGGCCAGCAGGCCCCGGTCCGGCGCGGGACCGTCGTAAATCTGCTCCGGCGGCGCCTCCGTCGGCCGCTCGCGCCGCCGTCTCAGCCGGTCATAGCACAGGTTCAGCGCCACCCGGTGCAGCCAGGTGTCGAACCGGGCCTTGCCGGGCGTCCAGCGCGGGGCCTGTTTCCAGGCGCGCAGCATCGCCTCCTGCGCCACGTCCTCGGCCTCCGCCGGGTCGTTCAGCATGCGCTGCGCCAGCGCCAGCACACGCGGCAGCTTGCGCGAGACCAGCGCCTGGACCGCGGCGGGGTCGCCACGGCCCACGCGCCGGATCAGGTCCTGATCGGGATCGACGATCACGTCTCGCGGCCGCTCCGCCTCGCGCTTGAGGAAAGGGCCGCCGATCGCGATCGTCGATCCCGGCATCAAGCTTACTCCGAAGCGGGCGCCGGGCGCGACCGGCGTTCGCGGCGCTCGGCGCGCTGGGCCTGGCGCTCTTCGGAGGTGACGTAGCCGTCTCCGTCAGCGTCCAGACGGGCGAAGCCCTGCTCGGCGCGTGACTGGGCCTCGGCGATCACCACCGGCCCGCGCTCCATGCCCGGACCACGACGGCCGCCGCGGTGCATGCCGCGACCGCCGCGACGCTCACCGCGTTCGGCCCGGCGCTCGCCCCGCTCTGCGCGCGAGGCGTCGAACTCGGCGCGCGTGATCGCGCCGTCGCTGTCGGCGTCCATGCGGGCGAAGGCCCGGTCGGCGCCTTGGGTCCGGCGCGCCTCGCGGCCCTCCTGCATCTCTTCCGGCGTGACGGTGCCGTCGCGGTCGGCGTCCAGCGCGGACAGGCGGCCGACGCGGCCGTCGACGAACTCCGCCTTGGAGATCCGGCCGTCGCCGTCCTTGTCGCCGCGGGCGGCGCGGGGCGGGTCCTGCGGGGCTTGCTGCGCCAGGGCGGCGCCGCCGGCGACGAGCGTCAGGGCGGTCAGGCCGCCGACGATGAGGGTGCGCTTCATGTCTTCGATGTCTCCGATGGGGCCCTTTTCCCGTGGCCCGGTCTTCCCTGTCGAAGGCTTCAACGCGCCCGGGCGGACTCTCCGTCGCGGCGCGGCAGAAGGCGTTCCAGTTCCGCCCGCGTGGCGGCGCGCAGGGCCGACATCTCGGCCTTCAGGGTCTCGAAGTCGGCGACGCCGGCGGTCCGGGCCATCAGGTCGCGCAGCCCCTGCGGCTCGCCTTCGGGATCGGGCCGGTCGTCGAAGGCGCAGGCCAGCACCTGGCCCACCGCCTGATGCAGGGCCCACGACCGCGCCGGCACGGGATCGTCCGCGAGCGCGGCGACGGTCGAGACCGTCAGGGGTCCGCCGTCGCGCGCGGCTTCCAGCTGGCGGAACTGGGCGATGAACTCCGCGTCCACCTGTCCGCCGGGGGTCAGTTTGAGGTCCCAGAAGCCGGACGGCGCCCGCTCGCGGTCCATCAGGTCGCGCATGGCGCGGACGTCGCCGGCCAGATCGACCTCGGGCCGGGGCGCACGCAGCACGGCCTCTATGGTCGCCTCCACTGCGCGGCCGAAGTCGGGATCGCTGGCCCAGACCCGCCGCGCCCGCGTCAGGGCCATCCGCTCCCAGGTGTCGGCCTGATCCCGGTGGTGCGCCTCGAACGCCGACAGGCTGAGCGCCACCGGCCCCTTCGACCCGGTGGGCCGCAGGCGCATGTCGACCTCGTACAGCTCGCCCTCGGCCGTGTGCGCAGACAGGGCCGCGATCAGCCGCTGGGTGAAGCGGACGTAGAAGACGTCGGCCGAGCAGCCCTTGACCGACGACGCCGCGTCCGGCGCGGCGCGATACAGCGTCATCAGGTCCAGGTCCGACCCGGCCGTCATCTCGCGCGACCCGGCCTTGCCCAGCGCGACCACGGCCACGGCCCCGTCCATCGTGCCCGCCTGACGCGTCACCTCACGCAGCGCGGCCTCCGACAGCGCCTCCAGGATGCCGTCGGCCAGGGCGGTGTAGCCGCGCCCCGCCGCGTCGGCGCCCGCGCGGCCCGTCAGCACCTGCAGCCCGATGCGGAACGCTTGTTCGCGATGCACGCGCCGGGTCACGTTCATGGCGCCCTCGAAGTCGGTCGCGCGGGCGTCGGCCAGCATCTGACCCACGACGCCGGAGTCCTCATCCAGATCCAGATACAGCCGGGCGTCCAGCACGCTGTCCAGAATGGCCGGGCGACGGCCCAGGGTGCGCGCCAGACGGGGCGCATGAGCCATGACTCCGACGATGGTCTGGAACAGGGCCGGCTGGTTCAGGAACAGGGCCTGGACCTGCACCCCGGCGGTCAGCCCGGCGAAGAAGGTCCCGAAGCGGCGGAAGGCGGCGTCGGGCGCGCCCGTCTCGGCCATGGCGGTCAGCAGTCGCGGGGCCAGCCGGGTGAACAGCTCGCGTCCCCGTGCGGTCCGGGTCGCCGGAATCCGGCCGTGGTGCCAGGAGCGGATGGCGTCGGCCACGGTCGCGGGCTCCGAGAACCCCATGCGGCCCAGCGTCTCCAGCGTGCCGGGGTCGTTCTCCACCCCGGTGAACACCAGGCTGCCGTAGGGCGACGACAGATCCTCCTCGCCCTCGAACAGTTGGCCATAGCGGGCGTTGACGCCGGCCAGCAGGCCTTCCACCCCCGCGTCGAACAGGGCCAGGTCTCCCTCGCCCGCAAGGGCCGCGACCGCGCGACGGCGCTCGGGCTCGACCGGCAGGCGATGGGTCTGCTCGTCCTCCAGCATCTGGGCGCGGTGCTCCAGACCGCGCAGCTCGACGTAGGCCTGCGACAGCTCCAGCCGGACCTCCTCCGTCACGTGGCCGGCGGCGGTCAGCGCCTGCAGCGCGTCGAGCGTGCGGGGGCTGCGCAGGCGGGCGTCGCGGCCGCCCAGGATCAGCTGCTGGGTCTGGGCGAAGAACTCGATCTCGCGGATGCCGCCGCGGCCCAGCTTCAGGTTCGCGCCCGCCGCCTCCAGCCCCTCGCCGGTCTTGTGGACGTGGATCTGGCGCTTGATCGAGTGGACGTCGAGGATGGCCTGATAGTCCAGGCTGCGGCGCCAGACGAAGGGCGTCAGCGCCTTCAGGAAGTCTTGCCCCGCCTGCAGATCGCCGACCACTGGTCGCGCCTTGATGAAGGCCGCCCGTTCCCAGTTCTGGCCGACGCTCTCATAATAGCTGAGCGCGAACGGCGCCGCGACGCAGGGCGGCGTCGACGAGGGGTCGGGCCGTAGCCGCAGGTCGACGCGGAAGACGTAGCCGTCGCCGGTCCGCTCCTGCATCAGCTGGGCGAAGGCGTGGGTCAGGCGGTCCAGGAACCGTTGCGGCTCCACGCCACTGGCGAGGGCGCCCTCGACACGATCGGGATCCCAGAACAGGCTGACGTCGACGTCGGAGGAATAGTTCAGCTCGCCCGCGCCGTGCTTGCCCATGGCCAAGCCGAACAGGCCGGGCACGGGACCACGCGGGTCGTCGGGGGCCGAGACCAGCTTGCCGCGCTCGCGCTGGTCGTGGGCCACGGCGGCCAGGGCGGCGACGCAGGAGGCGTCGGCGAAGCGGGTCAGGGCGTCGGTGACGTGATCCAGCGACCAGGCGCCGCCGAGGTCTGCCAGCGCGGTCAGCAGATGCAACTCGGCCTTCAGCCGCCGCAGCGGGGCCCTGATCTCGTCCGCCCCGCCGGCCAGAGCCTCGGTGGTGGCGAGCACCTGCGCCAGACGCGCGTCCGGCCCCTGCTCCAGCACGCCGCGCAGCATGTCCGGCCAGCGCCGGGCCAGGCCGAACAGATAGGGCGAAGCGGAGAAGACGGGCGCCAGCGCGGGCCAGGCCGCGTCGAGGGTGGCGGCCCACCCCTGATCCGCCGCCGTCTCGGCCAGCCGTTCGCGCGCGCGGTCGGCGGCCTCCGGATCGACCATGGGACCGCAGGGCGAAAGCCTGATCACGCCGTTGCCGCCGGCAGGATCAGGGCCACGCGCAGGCCCGGGCCCTGGCCGCCGTATTCGCCCGGCCCCTCGTCCAGCTGGATGCGGCCGCCGTGCGCCTCCATCACCGCGCCGACCAGCGACAGGCCCAGGCCCGAGCCGGGCTCGGTGCGGCTGTTGTCCAGCCGGACGAAGCGCTGCAGCACGCGCTCGCGGTCTTCCTCGGGCACACCGGGGCCGGTGTCGGTGACCGAGAACTCGACGTCGCCCGAACTGCGCCGTCGCGCCCGCAGCACCACCGCCCCGCCCGACGGCGTGTACTTGACCGCGTTGTCCAGCACGTTCGCCAGCGCCTGGGACAGAAAGGACCGGTTGGCGTCGACCATCAGCCCGCGCTCGATCTCGGCGGAGAACTCCAGCCCCTTGTCCTCGCTGGCGGGCTCATAGAGCTCGGCCATGTCGGCGGCCAAGTCGGCGGCGTCGAAGCGGCTGGGATCGGGCGTGCGGCCGGCGCCGGCCGCGGCCTGCAGTCGGGCGATGGCCAGCACGGCGTTGAAGGTCTTCAGCAGGTCGTCGGCCTCGTTCAGCGCCATGTCCAGGGCCTCGACGCCGTCGATCTTGCCCGCCTCGGCGTCGATCAGGGCGACCTCCAGCTTGGCGCGCATGCGGGTCAGGGGGCTGCGCAGGTCGTGGGCGATGGCGTCGCCGGCGTGGCGGATCGAGGCCATGGACGCCTCCATCCGGTCCAGCATGGCGTTCAGCCCCTGGCCCAGCTCGTCCAGCTCGTCGCCCGTGCCCTTGACCGCCACCCGCGCCTTCAGGTCGCCGTCCTGGACCGCGCCGACCACGGTGTTCAGCCGGCCCATGGCGCGCTCGACGTTGCGGCTGACCAGCAGGCCCCCGCCGACGCCCAGCAGCACCACCATGGCCATGGCGCCCCACAGGGCCTGGGTCAGGCGGGCCAGATACTGCTCGATCTCGCCGATGTCCTCGCCGACGAACAGCATCTCGCCGGTGGGCAGGCGGACCTGCACGCCCATGGACTGGCGCCGCACCACCCGCCCGTCCGGATCGACGTCGGTGAAGCGGAACGTCTCCCACTGACGCGGGCCCTGAAAGTCGGTGATGGGCGAGGTGGTCAGGTTGCCCGTGATCTTCTGACCGTCGTCGGTCATCAGCAGGTACAGATAGTCGCCGTTCGACAGCGTGCGGTCGATCAGGGCGCGGTTCAGGGCGTCGAAACCGCGTTCCCGGTGGATGCCGGTCAGGATCTCCATCTCGCCGCGCACGCTGCGTTCCGCCCGCGTCCGCGCCTCCTGCGCCGAGGCGACGTAGACGTAGGCCAGCACCGCCGCCGCCACCGCCGCGAACAGCGCCAGGAACAGCAGCGTCAGCCGGAACGGCGTGCGGCGGAAGAGGGAGGGGAGCTTCATGCGGAGGCCTCAGGCCTCCAGCCGATATCCCGCCCCGCGCACCGTCTGCAGCATCGCCTTGTCGAAGCCCTTGTCGATCTTGGCGCGCAGGCGGCTGATGTGGACGTCGATGACGTTGGTCTGGGGGTCGAAGTGGTACTCCCACACCTTCTCCAGCAGCATGGTGCGCGTCACCGACTGGTTGGCGTGGCGCATCAGGAACTCCAGCAGCTGGAACTCGCGCGGCTGCAGGTCGATCTCCTGACCGGCGCGGTGCACGGTGCGGGCGATCAGGTTCATCTCCAGCTCGCCGACCTTCAGGACGGTGGCGACCGAGCCCGTCTCGCGGCGACGCGCCAGGGCCTCGACCCGCGCGATCAGCTCGGAGAAGGCGTAGGGCTTGACCAGATAGTCGTCGGCCCCGGCCTTCAGGCCCGTGACCCGGTCCTCGACCTCGCCCAGCGCCGACAGGAACAGGACCGGCGTCTGGTCGCCGTCCTTGCGGACGGTCTCGACCATGCCGATGCCGTCCAGACGCGGCATCATCCGATCCACGACGTAGACGTCATAGCCGCCCTTCTGCGCCTCCAGCAGACCGAAGGCGCCGTCCACCGCATGAACGACGTCGTGCCCGGCCTCGGTCAGGCCCCGCACCATCGCGGTCGCCGCCTCCGCGTCGTCCTCGACCACCAGAATCCGCATCGTCAGCCCCTCCGCCCGGCCCGAATCGTCGGCCCTCGTTCGTCCGTGATCGTTCTACCGTTCCCGCGGCAGGTCCAGAGCGACCGCCTCGTTCCCGCGCCCGGTCCAGACGAGCAGGAAGATGGAGTCGCGTCCGGCGGCCCGCGCGCGGCGGACCTCGGCCTGAATCTGTTCGACGGTGCGCGCTTCCGACATCCCGACCCTGACGATCACCAGACCTGGCCAGAACTGGTCGTTGCCGCCCGGCGCGACGCCGGTCACCACCACGCCGTTCACGCTGGCGGGAATGGAATAGCGGGCGCGTTGCTGGGCCGTCATGGGCGACAGCAGCAGGCCCGCCGCTTCAGTCCCTGGTGAGGCGGGAGCATCCCGTCCGGCCCCCTGAGGCTCACGGTCCGCGTTCAGCTCAGATTCCGGCGGGCGGCGCGTGGTGCGGACGGTCGCCGTCACGCGGCCGTTGCCGCGCATCACTTCAAGTCTCAGCGACTGGCCCACGCGGGCGGCGCCGACGCGGCGCGTCAGCTCGGTGGAGTCGGCCACCGGCTCGCCGTCGATGGACAGGACGATGTCCCCCGCCTGCAGGCCGCCGCGCTGGGCAGGCCCGCCGGGCGTGACGCCGGCCACCAGGGCGCCCTGCATGTTGGCGGGCAGGCCGAGCGCCTCGCGGAAGGGCTCCAGGTCGCCGATCTCGACGCCCATATAGCCGCGCTGGATCGTCTCGCCGCGCATCAGGCGTTCGGTGATGGTCTTGGCCACGTCGGCGGGGATTGCGAAGCCGATGCCGACCGAGCCGCCCGTCGGCGAATAGATGGCGGTGTTGACCCCGATCACGCGGCCGCGCGTGTCGAAGGTCGGGCCGCCGGAATTGCCCGTGTTGATGGCCGCGTCGATCTGGATGTAGTCGACGTAGGCGCTGGACTGCTGCTCGCGCAGGTCGCGCGACTTGGCCGAGACGATGCCAGCCGTGGCGGTCCCGCCCAGACCGAAGGGGTTGCCGACGGCGATGACCCAGTCGCCCACGCGCGGCTCGGCCGCGTCTTCGAAGCTGACGTAGGCGAAGCGCTCGCCCTCCACCTTGATGACGGCCAGGTCGGTGCTCTCGTCGCGGCCGACCAGGCGGGCGTTCAGGGTGCGGTTGTCGGCCAGCCGGACGACGATCTCCTCGGCGTTCTCGACCACATGGTTGTTGGTGACGATGTAGCCGTCGGGCGAAATGAAAAAGCCCGATCCCGCGCCGGCGGCCAGACGGCCCTCCTCGTCATCCGACTGGCCGGGCTGGCCCGGCTGGACCGGGCGGCCGTCGGGCGTCTGGAAGTCGAAGGGCACGCCGGGGATCTGGAAACGGCGACCGCCGGGGATGCGGGTGCGCACGTCGATCTGGACCACGGCCGGGGCGACCTGGTCGAAGATGGAAGCGAAGCTGGCGGGCGCGCCCGGCGGCGGGGCGAAGGGCTGGCCCACGACGCCCGAAGACGGCGTGATCCGCAGGCCGTCGCCCGCGGGCACCCAGCGCATGAAGCCGCCGGCCGTCGCGGCGGCGGCCACCAGCAGGCCGGCGGCGGCCCCCAGAATGAATTCCTTGCGCTTCATCATCCGGCGTCGGCCGTCCCTGTGCGAGGCTTCGTCAAGATCGGGATATAGCGGCTGACGCGCCGCCCCCCAAACGCCGAACCTGAATGGCCGCGTTCAACGACCGTCGTCGGGCGTGCCTGAGGCCGCATCATGGCGAAGTCTGTCGGCCTTGAGAGCTTTGGCCAGCGCCCTCTCTTCGGCGGGCGTCAGCGGCGGCGTCTCGACCGCGCCCTTGCGGGTCCGCGCCACGGCCCAGGCCGCGCCGGCCAGAAGCAGGATCAGCGGCCCCAGCCACAGCATCAGGGTGCCGGCGTCGAACGGCGGCTTGAACAGGACGAAGTCGCCCCAGCGATCGACCAGTCCGGCGCGGATCTGGTCGTCGGTCGCCCCGGCGGCGATGCGGCCGCGCACCTCGCGCCGGACGTCGGCGGCCAGGCCGGCGGGCGAATCGGCGATCGATTCGTGCTGGCAGACGACGCAGCGGATCTCCTCGAACAGGGCCTGGGCCCGCGCCTCCTGCGCCGGATCAGGCAGGGGCGCGTCGGGCGCGGCGGCGGGCTCGGCCGCGATCAGCGACAGGGCCGCCAGTCCGGCCAGCGCTCTGAGGCCCCACGCTCTCATGCCGTGGCCGCCTTGCGCCGGCGGCCGGGCAGGGCGATTCGCAATCGACGGTCCATCAGCGACATCAGCCCCCCCAGCGCCATGATGGCCGGTCCCAGGAAGATCAGGCGCGCCAGCGGATTGTGCGCCATGCGGACGCTCCAGCCCCGCTGCCCGTCCGGCGTCGTCGCGCGCTCGCCGACCGTCAGATAGACGTCGTCCAGCCCCCGGAAATCCAGCCCGACCTCGGTCGTCGTCTGGCCGCCGACGGGGAAGAAGCGGCGTTCGGCCGTCAGGGTGCGGGCCGCGGCGCCGTCGGTGGTGCGGACGGTGAAGGTGGCGCGTTCGGCCAGGAAGTTCGGCCCTTCGATCACGCCGACCTGCTCCACCTTGGCCATGTAGGGCCCGGCCACGATCTCTCCGCCGACCGGCAGGATCGCCTGGGTCTCGGTCTTCAGGCCGGTCTCGACCGCCGCGCCCAGGATGAAGACGCCCAGCCCCAGATGCGCCAGCGTGGCGCCCCACGCCGACAGCGGCAAGGCCCTGGCCCGCCGCCCGACCTCGGCCGCCGGCGCGCGGAACAGGCGCACGCGGTCGGCCGTCTCGCTGATCGCGCCCAGCACCAGCCAGGCGGCGATCGCCGCGCCCAGCGCCGTCAGCGCCTCGCGCGGGCTCCAAAATGCGAGGGCCGCGAGGCCCACGGCGATCGACAGGCCCGCCGCCAGCGCCAGCCGCTGACCGACCCCGCGCAGGTCGCCGCGCTTCCACGCCAGCAGCGGCCCGGCCGGCAGGATCAGCGCCATGGCCGTCATCAGGGGCGTGAAGGTCAGGGCGAAATAGGGTGGGCCGACCGAGATGGTCTGGCCGGTCGCCGCCTCCAGGATCAGGGGATAGAGGGTGCCCAGAAGCACGGTCGCGGCGGCCACCGTCAGGAACAGGTTGTTCAGCACCAGCGCCGCCTCGCGGCTGACGGGGGCGAAGGCGCCGCCGGGCGTCAGCTTCGGCGCGCGCCAGGCGAACAGGGCGAAGGCCGCGCCCGACGCCAGCCCCATGATCCCCAGCAGGGCCATGCCCCGCTCCGGGTCCACGGCGAAGGCGTGCACGCTGGTCAGCACGCCCGAGCGCACCAGAAACGCGCCCAGCATCGAGAAGCTGAAAGCCAGGATCGCCAGGAAGGTGGTCCAGCCCGCCAGCGCCCCGCGCCGCTCGGTGACCACGGCGGAGTGCAGCAGGGCCGCGGCCGCCAGCCACGGCATGAAGCTGGCGTTCTCGACCGGGTCCCAGAACCACCAGCCGCCCCAGCCCAGCTCGTAGTAGGCCCAGAAGCTGCCCAGCGCGATGCCGGCGGTCAGCAGGGCCCAGGACGCCAGCGCCCACGGCCGGATCCAGCGTCCCCAGGCGGGCCACAGCCCCGATCCGGTCCGGCCCTCGATCAGCGCCGCCACGGCCAGGGAGAAGCAGACCGACAGGCCGACGTAGCCGCCGTAGAGCAGCGGCGGATGTATGGCCAGGGCCGGATCCTGCAGCAGGGGGTTCAGCCCCGCACCCGACACGGGCGCCTCCACAAGACGCTCGAACGGATTGGAGGTCAGGACGGTGAAGCCCAGGAACAGGGTCGTCAGGGCGCCCTGAACCGCCACGGCCGAGATCTTCAGCCGGAAGTTCAGACCCCGCGCGCCCGCCAGGATCGCGCCGAACCCGGCCATGACCAGGCACCACAGCAGCAGCGACCCCTCGTGGTTCCCCCAGGCGCCGGCGACCTTGTAGAGCGCCGGCTTGTCGACGTGACTGTTGGCGGCGACCACCGCCAGCGAGAAGTCCGAGGTCCAGAAGGCCAGGATCAGGGCGCCGAACCCCAGCAGCAGGCCCAGCGTCGCGCCGATCGCCGCCCCCTGCGCCGCGCCGGCCAGAAGCGCGGACCGGCGCAGGCGGCCCACCGCGCCGAAGCCGGTCTGGGCCAGGCTGAGCGTCAGGGCCAGGATCAGGCAGAACGCCCCGAACTCGGCCGTCACAGGTCGGGGCTCCCGTCCTCGGGCCGCCACTCGCCGCGGGCCTTCAGCTTCTCGGCGACCTCGCGCGGCATGTAGGTCTCATCGTGCTTGGCCAGCACCTGGGTCGCCTCGAAGCTGCGGTCGGCCCGGAACGTCCCCTCGGCGACGATGCCCTGTCCCTCGCGGAACAGGTCGGGCAGGTCGCCCTTGAAGGTCACCAGAGTGGTCGCCGCGCCGTCGCCGACGCGGAACCGGACCACCCCGTCGGCGTCGCGCGCCACGCTGCCGGCCTCGACCAGACCGCCCAGCCGCACGTGCCGGCCCGCCGGCGCCGCCTCGACGGTCGCTTCGGACGGCGTCACGAAGAAGGTCACGCCGTCGCTCATGGCCCACAGCGTCAGCCCGACGGCCAGCGCCATAATCGGCCCCACGGCCAGAACGACCCACAAGCGGCGTCGCGCCTTGGGCGATTTGGGCAGCCAGCTCACGACGGCGCTCCGGGCAGGCGGGCGATCAGGTCGGCGCGGCGCGGGTCGGACGGCGGCAGCATGGCGATCAGAGGGCCCCACATCTCGCGCACCACGGCCGCGTCGCCGCGTTCCAGCGCGGCCTCGCCGAGGAAATAGCGGGCCCCGAACTGCTGGGGATCCAGCCGCACGGCCTCGCGGAAGGCGGCCTCGGCGTCCCCGTCGATGCGCCCTTCGGCGGCGCGCACCAGGCTTTCGCCCAGCCGGGCCCAGCTCTGCGCGTCCTGTGGCTCGCGGTCCAGCACGCGGCGAAAGGCCGAAGCGGCGCCGATCGCGTCGCCCGCCTCGAACCGGGCCGCGCCCAGCAGGCGCAGAACCTCCAGGTTTTCGGGATTCTTGCGCGCCTCCTCGCCCATGACCGCCGCCATCTGCACGGCGTCCAGGCTCTCCGGGCGTGCCGACCAGTCGGCGACGCGCGCGGCGAAGGGCTGGTTCTCCATCCCGGGATTGCCGATCACGGCGTAGAGCCCGGCCGCCGCCAGCACCGCCGCCCCGGCTCCGGCCAGGACCCAGCGCCGGTCGCCCGGCCGCGCCCGCGGCGGCGCCGCGTCCGTCGGGCGGGCGATCAGCCGGCGCGCCGCTTCCGCCCGGGCCTGGGCGTGGGCGTCGTCGTCCATCAGCCCGCGCGCCTTGAGCCGATCCAGCTCGGCCAGCTCGCGCGCCGGGCCGTCGTCGGCCACGGCGTCGCCCCGCGCCAGTTCGGCGCGCCGGGCGAAACTCAGGATCAGGAGGGCGGCCCCCGCGGCCGCCAGGCCCGACAGGCCCCAGAAGGCGATCATGTCGGATGCTCTAGCCCATCGCGCGGTTGGACGGAAACGCGACGCCGCGCCTCAGGCGACGCGTGGCGTCTGGGGCTCGGCGCCGGCCACCGCCAGACGGCGTCGCACCGTTCGGGCGGCGTCCCCGGCATCCAGCGCGGCCAGGATGTCGGCGACCTGACCGATGCGCGCCAGAGCCGCCTCCTCGTCCGCGGCATCGCCGCCGTTGACGGCATGGATCGCCTCGTCGGCCCAATCGATCAGCTCGGTCCCGAGCGCCTCGACGCACGACTTGCGGTCGCCCTCGCAGCCGAAAGTGGCCGCCGGGCCGCGCAAGGCCGCCAGCAGGCCGGCCCAGGCCTGGGCGTTCTCCACCTCGGCGACCTCGACCACCGCATCGACGTCGGCCGCCTGCCGGCTGGATCGGGCGCCGAGTTTCGTCCGGGCGCGGGGGGCGGCGGCGCGGATCGCCTTGTCGGCGGTCTTGATCCAGCGTCCGATGCGGTCCGCCAGCCCCTTGCGCGCGGTCTTGATCTCGCGGCTCCACTCGCCTTCGGCGTCGCGCTCCAGACAGATGTCCAGCTGGGTCAGGGCCTCGGTCGACCAGCGCAGGTCGGCCAGGGTCGCCTCGACCGCCTTCATGCCGCCTGCGGGATCGAAGGCGGCGGCGGCCTCGGCCCGCAAGCGCACCGCCCGCACGATGCGGGCGACGAAGTCGGCCAGCTCCGACCCCTCCAGGAAATCCTCGCGCGCGGCCGCGCTGGAGGTGCGGGTGACGATCCTCAGGATCTCCGGGGCGTCAGCCAGGTGTGCGAACAGGATTTCGATCATCCGCGCCGCGCCGTCGGGCGCGACCGCGGCCGCGTCCTTCAGCAACAGCCGCAGCGCCGTTTCGTCGCCGCCCTGCGATTGCAGCCAGCCCGGCAACTGTCTTGCCCCCGTCCGCGCCAGCGGCGCGAGATCCAGGCATCCCGCCAGTTCCATGAGCCCGCGCTCGCGTCGCTCGGGAACCAGGTCGGCCGGCCAGATCGTCTCGGGCGCGTCCCGAACCGTGCCCGCCGCCGCCCGGCACAGTCGATCCGCCATCTGGTCGGTCTCTGCATCCTCCTCATCCAGAAGCGGCAGCAGCGACTCCGACCCGACGACGGCCGCGGCCCACAGGCGGGGCAGGACCGGGCGGGGAAACGTCAACCCCTCGACCCCGTCGACCCGCGGCAGGAACAACGGCAGAAAGGGGGAGAACGCCGTGGCGCGACGACGACGGTTGCGGGCTTCGCCTTCCATCATGCGCGTCAGCTCGACCGCCTTGGCGCCGCCGATCTGCGGCACCAAGCGCATAAGGCGCAGCAACACGGCGTCCGGGCACCGGTCGATCAGGGCCGCCAGCGCGGCCACATGCGCGGGCGTGAGCGCCGCCATCGCGTGACTCCAGAGACCGGACGCGCGCCCGGCATCCGGACACTGACCAATTCTGGTTAACGATTTGAAACGGTCATGCTTCGGCGGCGGGCAGGTCCAGCGTGGCCTTCAGCCCGCCCAGATCGCTGGCGCCGAGCACCAGCCGTCCGCCATAGGCCCGCGCCAGGTCGTCCACGATCGCCAAACCCAGACCCGACCCCGGCGCCGTTTCGTCCAGACGCTCGCCCCGTTTCAACACCGTCTCGAGCCGGTCCGCAGGCAAGCCGGGCCCGTCGTCCTCGATCACAGCCACCATCCAGCCCAGTCCCGTCCCTCCCGCGGAGACGCGGACCCGGCGGGTCGACCATTTGCAGGCGTTCTCCATCAGATTGCCCAGAATCTCCTGCAGATCCTGTCGCTCTCCGAGAAAGTGCAGTTCGTCCGGCGCACGCCAGTCGATCTCGACGCCCTTGGACTGGAACACGCGCTCCAGCATCACGGCCATCTCGTCGATCACCTCCGCCACCGGCGTGCGGTCGCCCAGGCCCTGCGCGCGGGCGGCGGCGCGGGCGCGGCGCAGATGATGCTCGACCTGTCCGCGCATGGCCTCGCTTTGTCGGCGCACCACGTCGGCCAGCTGGTCGCCGCGTCCCTCGGCTTCGGCCAGCATGACCGACAGCGGGGTCTTCAGCGCATGGGCCAGATTGCCGACGTGGGTGCGCTGGCGCTCGACGACCTCCTGATTGTGATCCAGCAGCCGGTTCACCTGCTGAGCCAGCGGCGCGATCTCCAGCGGATAGTCGCCGGCGATCCGGGCCGCCTTCCCCTTGCGCACGTCCGAAATCTCGTCCCGGAGCGCGAACAGGGGGCGCAGTCCGATCCGGACCTGCAGGAACACCGCCGCCACCAGACCGAGGCCCAGCAGAACCAGCGAGATCCACGTCACCGTCGAGAACTGCCGCACGTCGGCCTCGAAGGCCGTTCGATCGACCGCCGCCATGAAGACGACGTCACGGTCCGAGACGCGTTTCAGCGTCGCCGCGACCCGCAAGGGCCGCCCGTCCGGCCCCGTGGCGTTGAAGCTGATCACCTCGCCCGAAGCCTCGGCCAGCATGCCCGGCAGTTCCGGAGGAACGGCCAGACTTTCGGTCCACAGCGACCCGGAGCGCGTCAGCAGCCTCAGCCGCCGCCCCTCCTCGATCGGCTCGGCCACCTGCCAGTAGGCGCCGCCGAAAAGGTTCAGCGTGGCCTGGTCGCCCAGCTGGCGGCTGGTGACGCCCTGAGGGGTCACCTCGGTGGCCAGAAGAACTTGGTCCAGCATGTCCGACAGGTCGGCCCCGACGCGCCGCAGGGCGGATTCCTTGAACGTGGAGGTCAGAACCAGACCGGTCGCCACCAGGGCGGCCACGATCCAGGCCGAGGCCAGCCAGATCAGCCGTCGGGTCAACGACCGTCCGGGCCGCCCGAACCAGCGGCCCCAGTCTCTCGGTCCGCCCCCCCGGGCCTCGATCACGCGGCGTCCGCCTCGCCGGGCAGGGGCGTCAGTCGGTATCCCAACCCGCGCACCGTCTCGATGCGATCCGAACCGATCTTCTTGCGCAGACGGCCGACGAACACCTCGATGGTGTTGGAATCTCTGTCGAAATCTTGGTCGTAGAGGTGCTCGACCAGTTCGGTCCGGCTGATCACCCGGCCCTGATGCATCATCAGATAGTGCAGCAGCCGGTATTCGAGACTGGTCAGGCGCAGGGGCTCGCCGTCCACGCTGGCGCGCGCCGCGCGCGGATCCAACCTCAGAGCGCCGCAGGTCAGCACCGCCGTCGCCACGCCCGCCGAGCGGCGCAGCAAGGCACGCAGCCGCGCCAGCAGCTCCTCGGTGTGGAACGGTTTGGTCAGATAGTCGTCGGCGCCGGCGTCGAAGCCCGACACCTTGTCCGACCAGGCGCCGCGCGCCGTCAGGATCAGCACCGGCGTGGTCTTGCCCTCGCGCCGCCAGCGTTCCAGCACGGAGACCCCGTCGATCTTGGGCAGTCCCAGGTCCAGCACGATGACGTCATAGGGCTCGGTGTCGCCCAGGAAGTGCGCCTCCTCGCCGTCCGGCGCGTGATCGACGGCATAGCCGGCGTCGGACAGGGCGCCCTTCAATTGGCGCGACAGATCGACGTCGTCCTCGACCAGCAGAACCCGCATCAACGCTCTCCCAGGATGCGCCCGCTGCGGGCGTCGACCACGATCTCGGCGATCCGGCCGCCGGGATACTCCCAGACGACCACGATGTTGGGCCCTTCGCTTCGGATGCCGACGCGGCGGCCGGGTCGACCGCGCTCGACGTTGCGGATGGCCGCCTGGGGATCCTGAACGGACAGGAAGCGGGGCCGTTCCTGCATTGCCTCGGCGTCGCCCGCGACGGGCAGCGCGCGCGCCTGTGCCGCGCCGGTCAAGGCGGCGACGGAGGCGACGGTCAGGAACAGAGAACGGATCATGTCGGCCTTTTGACTCCGGGGCTCTGAACGGCGTCTGAACGGGCCGTCTAGAGTCATTTCACCGGTTTCCCAAGCCCGCTCTCCCCGCGCGCGTGACGCGTCGTGCGAAGCGGCGCGGGCGGATTGCGGAGGCGTCAGGTTCATGAACCGCGCCTTAACCCCCTCGTTCAGGCCCGGCTCAGGCGCGGCGCGCTTTTCTGTGGTCAACGTCGATCCCTCCCGGATCGTCGAGCGTTTCGAAGGAGACCGCACATGAAGAAGTTCCTGATCCCCGCCCTCGCCCTGGCCGCGGCTTCGGTCGCGGTCCCGGCCGCCGCCCAGATCCGGGCCGACGTCTACGTCGGCGCCCAGCCGTCCTACGGGTACGGCAACGGCTACGGCTACGGCTACGGTCATGACTACGACCGCAATTGGCAGCCGATCCACCGCCGCGTCGCCAACCTGGATCGCCGTATCGACCAGGGCCTGCGCAACGGCGCCCTGACCCGTCGCGAGGCTTCCGGCCTGCGGGCCGAGCTGAACGCCCTCGTCCGTCTGGAGCGCCAGTATTCGCGCAACGGCCTGTCGCGCCAGGAAGTCCGTGATCTGGACTACCGCTTCGACCGTCTGGCGCAGCAGGTGCGTTGGGAACGCCGCGACCGTGACCGCAACCGCGGCCGCTGGTAAGCGATCGCGAAGACCTCCGACCCCAATCCGGAGGTAAGAGGGCGCGGATCCGAAAGGGTCCGCGCCCTTTCCTTTCGTCAGACCCTGAGACGGCTCTCGATCGTTGTGACCGCCCGGCCACGCAACAATACGCGGTCGCCGCGCGCCTCGGTCTCGATCTCACCGCCTCGCGTGGGGAAGACCTGCCGGAAGCGCACCGTCGATCGACCCAGCCGCTCCGCCCAGAAGGGCGCCAAGATGCAATGGGCCGAGCCCGTGGCCGGGTCCTCGTCCACGCCGCACCCCGGGGCGAAAAAGCGATCCACCACGTCGACGTCGTCGCCCGCTTCGGCCGGGGCGCAGACGATGACGTGCCCCACCTCCCCAGCCTCTCCGCGGATGGTCGCCAAGGCCTTCAGGTCGGGGGACACGGCGTGGACCGCGGCCGCGTCGGGCAGGACGACCAGCAGGTAGCGGCCGGCCAGAACCTCCACGGGCGTCGCGCCCAGCGCCTCCGCCAGCCCGGCCGGAACTTCATACGGGCGGGGAACGTGGGCTGGGAAATCCATCTCGTACAGGTCGCCCGTCCGCCGCACGAACAGCGGTCCCGACCGCGTGTCGAACGCAAGGTCGGGCGCGGCCGACGCCATCTCGGCCCACAGGGCATGCGCCGCGCCCAGGGTGGCGTGGCCGCACAGGTCGACCTCCTGTCCCGGGGTGAACCAGCGCAGGTCGAAGCGGGCGGGATCGTCCGTGCGCCGGAGAAAGGCGGTCTCCGCCTGATTGTTCTCGCGCGCCAGCGCCTGCATCCAGCCGTCGTCGGGCCACCGCTCGAACGGCTCGACCACGCAGGCGGGGTTGCCGAGAAAAGGCCCGGCGGCGAAGGCGTCAACGGTCCACTGGCGCATCAGAGGGTCTCCGGCCTGCACGCGTAAGCTTCGGCATAGGGCTTGTCGAAACAGGCGATCAGACCGTCGACCACATCCAGATTGAGCGGCCAGACGGGCGGCGGCAGGTCTGGATAGGTCCGCTTGAACCGTTCGATCGCCTGCGCGTAGCCGTCTGGCATGGGTAAGGCGACGAGCCGCGCGCGGGCCTCGATCAACGCCGGGCGGTCTTGGCGCAAAAAAGCGAGCGTCGCGTCGATGTAAAGCTGGATCGCCGGATCGCCCTCGACCTCGCGCGACCGGGTCATGATGTCGATGGCCCTATCGGTCTGACTGGCGGCGGCACGAAGTTGACCCTCATGCCAGTCCAGCGTGCCGATGTCCTGACCGACCAGAGCCTGCGCGTTCAGGGTCCGATAGCGGGCGATGACGTCGGCGACGATTGCTTCGCAGCCTTCCTCATCCAGGGAACGCCAACCGACCTCCGTCTGATCGAACTCGTGAAGGCCCAGCGCCATCATTTCCGCCGAGGGCTCGGGGCAGATCAGCAGGCCGAGGGCAAGCCCCGCGATCGTCAGCATTTCATCACTCTCACCTCAGGCCACCGGGCCTTCAAGCCCGCGATCACGCGCTCCCAGTCCTTGGCCAGCGGTCGGTTTGGATTGGGGCGGACGGTCATGGAGAACACATCATCAAGTCCGAACGGCGCCGCTAAGGCGATGTCGCCGTCCGCCTCCATCCGCACCCCGACCGCGAAGGCCGGCGCGACGAACCGATCCAACGCCTCGGCGGTGCGGGCGACGGGCGGATAGGTCTCCCCGAACTTGGCCGGAAACCACTCCGACACGCGGCGCTGGTTGCGCACCTCCACCCGGCTGCGCAGAGGCTCGTCGAAGGCCGCGGCGACCCGCCGGATCACCGCATCCTCGGCGTCCCAGCTGACGTCCTCATCGAAATAGCCGAGGTCGAAGTCCTTGATCCCGTGCCCGGCCGGTCGCCCCGTGATCGCGTTCCAGACGCACTGGTAGACGCTGCCGGAGAAGATCAGCCAGTCGTTCAGATCCAGGGTCGCGGCCGTGCGCAGCACCGTCATCAGGTCCGGATCGTTCCGCACCGTCGCGATCAGCCGTTCTTCAAGGGTCCGGTCCGCGTCCATGCCGCCGTTCAAGCCGATTCCCCCCGCGGCGTCACGCTGGCGTTTCGGCGGGTTGTTCTGTAAGAGGCGCGCGCCTCCCCGCACCGTCGCACGAAACCTCGCGGCCCGACCGTTTCCGGCCGCTCCTCCCCGTTATCTGAATGAACCTGCGCAACGTCGCCATCATCGCCCACGTCGACCACGGCAAGACCACGCTGGTGGACCAGCTGCTGGCCCAGTCCGGCGTGTTCCGCGCCAACGAGGCGACCACCGAGCGCGCCATGGACTCCAACGACCAGGAGCGCGAGCGCGGCATCACCATCCTGGCCAAGGCCACGTCGGTGCTGTGGAACGGCAAGGCCGGCGAGACGCGCATCAACATCATCGACACGCCGGGCCACGCCGACTTCGGCGGCGAGGTGGAGCGGATCCTGGGGATGGTGGACGGCTGCGTCATCCTGGTGGACGCGGAAGAGGGCGTCATGCCCCAGACCAAGTTCGTGCTGACCAAGGCGCTGAAGATGGGCCTGCGTCCGATCCTGTGCATCAACAAGGTCGACCGCGCCCACGCCGATCCGGACCGGGTGCATCTTGAGACGATCGAGTTGTTCGAGGCCATCGGCGCCTCGCCGGAACAGCTGGACTTCCCCCACATCTACGCCTCGGGCCGCAACGGCTGGGCGACGCTGGACCTGAACGAGAAGTCCGAGACCCTCGCGCCGCTGTTCGACCTGATCGTCGATCACGTGCCGCCGCCCCCGGTCGCCCAGAACAAGGACAAGCCGTTCCAGATCCTGAACGTGCTGATCGAGAGCGACCCGTTCCTGGGTCGTCTGCTGACCGGCCGCATCGAGAGCGGCAAGGCAGTTCCGGGCATGGCCATCAAGGCGCTGGACCGTGACGGAAAGCAGATCGAACAGGGCCGCATCACCAAGGTGCTGGCCTTCCGCGGCCTGAAGCGCCAGCCGGTCGACGAGGGCGCCGAGGCGGGCGACATCGTCGCCATCGCCGGGATGTCGAAGGCCACCGTCGCCGACACCCTCTGCGCGCTTGAGGTCACCGAGGCCCTGCCCGCCCAGCCGATCGATCCGCCGACCATCTCCATGACGGTCTCGGTCAACGACAGCCCGCTGGCCGGGCGCGAGGGCGACAAGGTGCAGTCGCGCGTCATCCGCGACCGCCTGCTGAAGGAAGCCGAGGCCAACGTCGCCATCCGCGTGACCCAGACGGCCGGCGCCGACGCCTACGAAGTCGCCGGCCGCGGCGAGCTGCAGCTGGGCGTTCTGGTCGAGAACATGCGCCGCGAAGGCTTCGAGCTGTCGATCAGCCGCCCGCGCGTGGTCTATCAGACCGGCGAGAACGGCGAACGGCTGGAGCCGATCGAGGACGTCATGATCGACGTCGACGACGAGTTCACCGGCGTCGTCATCGAGAAGCTGAGCCAGCGCAAGGCCGAGCTGAAGGACATGGGTCCGTCGGGCGCGGGCAAGACCCGCATCCAGCTGATGAGCCCGTCCCGCTCGCTGATCGGCTATCAGGGCGAGTTCCTGACCGACACCCGCGGGTCCGGCGTGCTGAACCGCGTGTTCAGCCACTACGAACCGCACAAAGGGGCCATCGAGGGTCGGCAGAAGGGCGTGCTGGTCTCGAACTCCGACGGCGACACGGCGGCCTTCGCCCTGTGGAACCTCGAGGATCGCGGCGTCATGTTCGTGGGCGCCGGCGAGAAGACCTATCAGGGCATGATCATCGGCGAGAACAGCCGGTCGGACGACCTGGACGTCAACCCGATCAAGGGCAAGCAGCTGACCAACGTGCGCGCCTCGGGCAAGGACGAGGCCGTGCGCCTGACCCCGCCGCGGCGGCCGTCCCTGGAGCAGGCCATCGCCTACATCGAGAGCGACGAGCTGGTGGAGGTGACGCCGAAGTCGATCCGCCTGCGCAAGCAGGTGCTGAACCCCTCGTTCCGCAAGAAGCGCGTCCGCGAGGACTGAGCGGTTTGCGGCCAAGCTGAAACGCTCTTGTTCCCTCGGACGTTAACGCTGCGCCGGTCGCCTCCCTGACCGGCGTCAATGGGGAGATGTCCCATGCGTAAACTTCTGCTTCTGACCGGCGCGGCCCTGGCCGTGTCGGCGGCCCCGGCGGCGGCCCAGGTATTGGGCGGCGTCGGCGGCAATGTGTCCGGCAACGTCGGCGTCGGCGTGTCGCGCCCTGATCTGGGCGTCGGCCAAACGGTCCGCGAAGGCCGACAGTTCGGCCGCGACACGGTCCGGTCCACCCGTGACGCCCTGCCCGGGGCGGAAGTCGGCGTCGACGCCCGCGGCGGCACGTCGATCTCGGCCCGCCCCAGCCGCGTCTCGACCCAGACCGATCTGGCCGTCGGCACCGAAGTCCGGGCGCGTGACGGCGACGTGATCGGCTCGGTCGTGGGCACGACCCGAAACGCCCGCGGCTATGTCCAGACCGTCCTGATCCGCACCGCCGACGGCGTGGTCCGCTCGGTGCCGGCGGCGTCGGCCGACGTCCAGGCGGACGTCGGCGGCTCCGTCATGGTCAGCCGCTGGGACCGTCGTCGTGTTGAGCGCCAGCGTCCGGTCGACGATTCGTCCATGGGCGATCGTCAGAGGGAAGTGCAGCCCTGAACAAGGGCTTGGGGCATGGGTTTCCCGGCCCATCCCCTGCATTCTTCACAATGAAGAAGGGCGGCCTCCTTGCGGGGGCCGCCCTTTTCCGTTCGGCTGGTCTGGAGATCAGGCCCGGCGCTTCACCAGACCCAGCAGGAACAGCAGGATGATCGCGCCGATGGTGGCGACGATGGTCGAGCCGATCCAGCCGCCCCAGTTGAAGCCCAGGGCGTTCGCCAGAAAACCGCCGATCACGGCGCCAACGATGCCGACGATCAGATTGGTCAGAAGGCCGTGATTGCGGCCCATGATCTGTTCGGCCAACCAGCCGGCGATGATGCCGACGATGATCCAGAAAATGATGCTCATGACGCTAGGTGCTCCCTTCGATTGCCAAGCTGCCCTGAGTAATGCGCCCGCGGCTGGGCGGTTGCGTCGCGACTGAACATCGTCGCGCCGCGCGTTCGCCGAACGCCGTCACTCCCCCGTCACGCGATCCCGGCATGTCCCTTGCCGCGTGAGGGGCGAGCCGTGCCGTTTCGGGACGGTCCGCAATCAGGGGAACTGGGGCCATGGCCACCGACATCGACCTTCACCTCGGCCGCCGCCTGCGTCGCCGCCGCCGCCTGCTGGGCCTGACCCAGCAGCAGCTGGCCGCCCAGGTCGGCATCCGCTTTCAGCAGATCCAGAAGTACGAGTGCGGCGCCAACCGCATCTCGGCCGCGCGCCTGTGGCAGCTGTCGGAAGCCCTGGAGGCGCCCGTCAGCTATTTCTACGACGGCCTGACCGAGGCCTTGGAGCGCCGCGAGGCCGCTCAGACCAACCACGGCGGCGAGATGTACAGCCGCAAGGAGACGCTGGACCTGATCCAGGCCTATTACCAGCTCGACGAAAAGCCGCGCCGGCGCCTGCTGGATCTGGCCAAGTCGCTGCACGTCGAGGGCGACGCCGCCTGATTTGAGGTCGTGACGGCGCGGGGCGGCGTCTGTATGCCCCCGCCCATGACCGAGCTCGAAGCCTTCGCCGTCGATCTGGCCCGCGCCGCCGGCGCCGCCAGCCTGCCGCTGTTCCGCACCGGCGTGGGGTTCGACGACAAGAACGCGGGCGGCGACTGCGATCCCGTGACCCGCGCCGACCGCGACGCGGAAGCGGCGATGCGGCGCCTGATCGCCGAGCGCTTTCCCGATCACGGCGTGGTGGGCGAGGAATATGGCGAGGACCGGCCGGACGCCGAGCACGTCTGGGTGCTGGACCCCGTGGACGGCACGCGCGCCTTCGTCGCCGGCCTTCCGCTGTGGACCTGTCTGATCGGCCTGCGGATCGCGGGACGGCCGACAGTGGGCGTGGTGGCCCAGCCCTATCTGGACGAGATCTTCGTGGGCGGCCCTTCGGGCGCGCGCCTGCTGCGGGCCGACGCAGAGACGCCGCTGGCGGTACGCGCCTGCCCCAGCCTGAACGACGCGGTGATCGCCACGACCGACCCCGACATCTTCACCGGCGCCGAACTGGGCGCCTGGCGTCAGGTGCGCGCGGCGGCCAAGCTGGCCCGCCTCGGATGCGACGCCTACGCCTATGCCATGGTGGCGGCCGGCCACATGGACCTGGTGGCGGAAACCGGACTGAAGGTGTGGGATTGGACCGCGCTGGTTCCGTTGATCGAGGCCGCCGGCGGCCGCATCACCGACTGGCTGGGCCAGCCGCCCGGAACCGACGGCCGCATCCTGGCCGTCGGCGACGCGAGCCTGACGGATCAGGCGCTGGTGGCGCTGAGACGCGCGGTGGTGTGACGCCGCCCTCAAGCAGCGAGCAGGCGCGGCGCGAGCGGTAGGGCAACCAAAAATGCGGGAAAGGTGGAGACCGCGACCCGAAGGGGAATTCGTTGTGGCTGCTGCCTTCCGGCCCTGACCAGGTTGGCGAAGCCTTCGCCCGCGATCTCCGGGCGCACATATGCGATTTCGCGGTCGCGGACGCAAGCGGGGCCGCGCTATTCAGGCGGCATGAGCGACGCGCCGCCCAACATCTTCGCCGGCAATCCGCTGGACCGGGCGGGCGACCGCCGCAACGACCCGACCTTCATCGCGGAGATGACCGCCCATCCCGAGGCGCTGGCCCTGCGCTGCGACGCCGCCGGCCCCGTGACCGAGCCTGGTCCGGACGGGCCGCGACTGGCCTGGGCTCCCCTGGCGAACGCGCGGGCCGGCGCGGTGGGAGGCGAGGTCTTTCTGGGGTTGTGGAAGGACGCGCCCGTCTTCGCCGTCGAAGTGGCGGACGGCGGCATGCCCTTGCGCGAGGCGGCGATGGCGCTGGGCGTCGCGGACGCGGCTATGGCGGGGACTGCGAAGAGCCTGTTCGACTGGCGGCGGCGGAACCGGTTCTGCCCCAACTGCGGGTCCGAGACAGCGGCGACCGGCGGGGGCTGGCGGCGCGCCTGCCCCGGCTGCGGCGCCGAGCATTTCCCGCGCGTCGATCCGGTCTGCATCATGCTGCCGGTGTTTCAGGACCGGTGCTTCGTCGCACGCGGCCCGGCGTGGCCTTCCGGCCGGATGTCCGCCCCGGCCGGCTTCATCGAGCCCGGCGAGACGATCGAGGAGGCCTGCGCCCGCGAACTGTTCGAGGAGGCGGGGCTGAGCGTCACGCGCGTGCGCCACCACTCCAGCCAGCCCTGGCCGTTCCCGTCGCAGCTGATGATCGGCCTGGTCTGCGCCGTCGACAGCGACGCGGTGACGCTGGACCCGAACGAGCTGGCCGAGAGCGCCTGGCTGACGCGTCAGGAGGCGGCCGACGCCCTGGCCGGCCGCCATCCGACGGTGATCGCCCCGCCCCCCGTCGCCATCGCCCGCACCCTGATCCAGGCCTGGGTCGACGGGTTCGAACCCTGAGGCGGCTCAGTTGCCGGCGTTGTAGGAGCGGACGCCGAAGTGGCAGTTCGACGCGCAGGTCGCCATCTGCACCTCGAAAGTGTAGCGGCCGCCCTGACCGGCCGGGATGACCACCATCGGCGCGTCATCCGGCTCAAAATCCGAGCCCACCTCATTGCCCGAGGAGTCTCTGACGACGAGATCGAGGTCCGAACAGCCTTCGTCGCATGCGCCGATGACGATGTAGTTGGCCCCGGAAGCCACGTTGAAGGTGCCGGTGGTCGAGCCGCCCTGCGACAGGCGGCCGGTCGCGCGGCTGGCGGCGGAAATTCCGAACTCGGCTTCCAGCTGGCCGAAGATGTAGTCGACCAGGGCGGCGCCGGTGGCGTCCTGGGCGGAGGCCGTGCCTGCGGCGCCCATCAAGGCGACGGCGGCCACGGAAGCGGCGATGAGGCGTTTCATGGTTCCCTCCCGAAGTGAGGCCACATTGATGCGCTTCTCCCCCAGAGGACGCAAATGACGTCTCCTGACGCGGCCGTCGTCAGACCAGCGCCCGTGCGGCCTCCAGATCGGCGGGATTGTCGATCGAAAGCGGTGGTGCGTCGATCACCGCGGCCCAGATCGACAGGCCCATCTCAAGAGCGCGTAACTGTTCCAGTTTCTCGCGGCGTTCCAGCGGCGAGGGCGGGGCGGCGCAGAACCGCTCCAGCGCCTCGCGGCGGTAGCCGTAAATGCCGACGTGACGCCACACGGGCCCGTCGCCGTAAAGGCTCGATCGCGTGAAATAGAGGGCACGACCATGCCGCTCGCCCGGTTCCATGGCCAGAACGGCCTTGACCACGTCGGGGTTCGACCGGTCCGAAAGATCGGTCTCCGGCGCCACCAGTGTGGCGACGTCGCAGCCCGGCTGGCCGTGAAGCAGGGCTGCGCATGCGGTGGACAGGCCGGGATCGGCGAACGGCATGTCGCCCTGCAAGTTGATCACCGCGTCGTGGCGGTGGTCGGGATCCAGCGCGTCCAGCGCCGCCCGAATGCGGTCCGAGCCCGACGGCAGGTCCGGATCGGTCAGCACCGCCAAGCCGCCGGCGTCGAGGATCGCTTCGACGATCTCCGGGTCGCCTGCCGCCACGGCCACGGGCAAGCCGGACGCCATGGCGCGTTCCCAGGCCCGGACGATCATGGGCGTGCCGCCGATGTCCGCCAGCGGCTTTCCTGGCAGGCGGGTTGCCGCCATCCGGGCGGGAATGAGCACGAGGGGGTTCATGCGGCGGTCGGTCCCTTCATGCCGCGGCCGGGGCCGGTTGCGAACCGGGCGCTAGCGTGTCAGAGACGCCCACGCAAGGCGAGGCCGCCTTCACGCGCCCCGGCGCGCGCGGTCCGCGGGTCATGACAACAAGTGGGATGCGACGACGCGATGAGCGGCGATCTGAAGTGGAACAAGATCATGGGCGCCGGTCTGGCGACCGCCTTGGTGATCATCGGCGTCCAGAACGTCACCAACGAACTCTATCACGCCGAGCCGCCCGAAAAGATGGGCTATTTCGTCGACGTGCCGGAAGAGGCCGCCGAGGGCGCCGCCCCCGCCGCCCTGCCGATTGACTGGGGCACGGTTCTGCCGGTCGCCGACCTGGCCGCCGGCGAGGCCGCCTTCGCCCGCTGCCAGGCCTGTCACACCATCACGGCCGGCGGCGCCGACGGCATCGGTCCGCATCTGTACGGCGTCGTGGGACGCGGCGTGGGTTCAGTCGGCGGGTTCGCCTATTCCGAGGCCATGGTCGCCCATCGCGGCGAAGCCCCAGTCTGGGATCTGGACGCGCTGGACGCCTTCATCACGTCGCCGCAACGCGCCGTGCCGGGCACCAAGATGTCGTTCGCCGGCCTGCGCGACGAGCAGACCCGCATCAACCTGATCGCCTATCTGAGGGCCCAGGGCTCGACCGGTTTCCCGATCCCGGCGCCCGACCCCGCCCGCCAGCCGGGCGCGGCCGCTCCGGTCGAGGGCGCGGCTCCCGCGGAAGGTGCGGCGGAAGCCGGCGCGACGACGGGCGCTCCGGTCGAAGGCGCCGCCGCCCAGCCCACCGCCGAGGCCTCTCCGGCCGCGGCCGGCTGACGCCGATCAGATCCGCCTGAAAATCGGCGCGCCGAAGCCGTCGGATCTCTGGCGGGCGTCGGCGTCCGCCATGGCCTCGATCACGACGGCGCCCACACGACCTGAAGCGTGGATCAGGGAGCCGGGCCCGACCATCAGGGCCGCATGGCCGCTCCATCCCGCCCCGCCGACCGGATGGGGCCAGATCACCAAGTCGCCGCGACGCAGGTCTGAAAGACTGACCGCCGACCCGATTTCCGCCTGACCGTCGGCATAGCGCGGTGCGGATCGGCCGCCGGCGATCAGACAGACCTGGACCAGCCCGGCGCAGTCGATCCCACGGTCCGACCGACCGCCCAGCACATGCGGCGCGCCGACCAGACGCTCGGCGACCACGACCGGATCCGGTTCGAACTCCCCGATCGGCGCCAGGCTCACGTCGCCGACCGCATCGCGCGTCGGATCGACCATGGCGTTCAACGGCAGCGTCCCGCCGATCGAAGCGACACGATGCGTCGGGGCATGGACGTCCGCCGACAGGCGGGAAGCGTCGACCCAGCCCACCACGCCGTCGCGGCGACACTGGCCCCAAGCCCGATTTCCTTCTCGCGTCAGGACGTCGAACGCCTCGCCGAAGAGAAGCTGGGAGACGCAGTTTCCCTGATCGTCGAACACGTCGGTCGCCGGAGCGGTCGCCTGCATGGACTCCGCAGTGCGGTATTCCGGCGCGCGAAAAACCCCCTCCAGCGCCTGGGCGGCGAAGTCGGGGCGCGCGGGCAGGAAGCGCGGGTCCGGGCTGTGGAGATCGTGCGGCAAACGTCGGGTCCGGTTCGTCGCCGATCCTGACGCGGAAGGCCGAAAGGGCCGTTAACGCGGGCGGTCAGCCCTGTGGAAATCTACACCGCATCATGTCGAAGGCGGCGCGGATTCCCTGCGCCTCTCCGCCCTCCGGCCAGCCAGGGCGAGCGCGGGGATTCCAGGCGAAGACGTCGAGGTGCGCCCAGGCGCCGGTATCGGGCGCGAAGCGTTGCAGGAACAGGGCGGCGGTGACCGAACCGGCCTGGGCCCAAGCGGCGGAATCGTTGCGCAGGTCGGCGATCTCGGCCTCGACCGAGGTGCGGTAGCCGGGCCACAGCGGCATGCGCCACAGCGGGTCGCCGACGCGGGCCGAGGCGGCCAGAAGGTCCGCGGCCAGCGTCTCGTCGTCGGTGTAGAGCGGCGGCAGTTCCGGCCCCAGGGCGACCCGCGCCGCGCCGGTCAGGGTGGCGAAATCGAGGGTCAGGTCGGGCCGATGCTCGCCCGCGCGGGCGAGGGCGTCGGACAGGATCAGCCGCCCCTCCGCATCGGTGTTGCCCACCTCGACGGTCAGGCCCTTGCGCGTCTGCAGCACGTCGCCGGGGCGGAAGGCGTCGGCGGAGATGGCGTTCTCGACCGCGGCGACCAGCACCACCAGCCGCACCGGCAGGTCCGCGCCCATGATCAGTTGCGCCAGGCCGAGAACGTGGGCGGCGCCGCCCATGTCCTTCTTCATGTTGCGCATGCCGGCGGCGGGCTTGATGTCCAGGCCGCCGGAATCGAAGGCCACGCCCTTGCCGACGAGGGCGACCAAGGGGCGGTCGGCGGCGTCCAGATTCCAGCCGATCTCGATCAGGCGCGGCGCGCGATGCGGGGCGGCTGCGCGGCCGACGGCGTGGACGGCGGGATAGTTCGCCTTCAGCAGGGCGTCGCCGGTGGTGACCTCGACGGAAGCGCCGTGGACCTTGGCCACCTCACGGGCCTCGGCCTCGATCTCGGCCGGGCCCATGTCGGCGGCGGGGGTGTCGACCATGCGGCGGACGCGGAAGCAGGCGTCGGCGATGGCGCGGGTCGCGTCCAGATCCAGAGCGGCGGGCGCGACCAGGCGCGGGCGGGGTCCGGACTTCGCCTTGTAGCGGTCGAACTGGTACGCCCCCAGCAAGAAAGCCAGAGTCAGGGCGTGCGCCTCCTCGTCCGACCACCCTTCCAGCCGCCAGTCCGCGGCGGGCAGCTTCGCGGCGAGACACCGCCCGGCCATGGGGTCCAGGCCCTTTTCGCCGACGCCCATCAGAGCATGGTCCGGCTTTCCGTCCGTCCCCGGCACGATCAGCACCTGACTCGGCTTGCCGCCGAAGTCGTTCGCCGCCGCCCAGGCCGCGGCCATCCCGCCCAGCCCGTCCACGCCGCGCGCGGGCCGCACCGGCAGGGCGGCGTCGGAGGCGGGGATCAGGACGTCGGCGGCGGCGATCATGCGGAGGCTCCGGATACACGAGCGTTAACGGTCCCTTGACGCGCGGGGGCGACTCTTCTCTCCCGAACGCCGGACGGACCGATCCCATGTCGCGCACCCTTCTGCTCGCCGCAACAGCCCTCTGCCTACTGACGACCCCGGCCGTGGCGCAGCAGGCGGCGGGCGCTTCGTCGACCGACCGCGCCGCCTATGAGCGGATGGACCCGCTCAGCCGCTCGCTGTTCTGGTCGCAGGAGTTCGAGAAGAACCCGTCCGACCCCGAGGCCGCCGCCGCCCTGCCCCGCGCCTTGCGCGAACTGGGCCGTCATCAAGAGGCCGCCGAGGCCGCCGAGCGCGCTCTGGTGGTACAGCCGGACAACGTCGACGCCCTGCTGGAGGCGGGACGCGCCCACATCGCGAGGGGTCAGGCCTTCTATGGCGTGGCGCATCTGGAACGGGCGGCCCGGCTGGCCCCGCGCGATTGGCGGCCGCTGTCGCTGCTGGGCGTGGCCTACGAGCAGGTCAAGCGGCCGGACGACGCCGCCGACGCCTGGGCCCGGGGCCTGGCGCTGTCGCCCGACAATCCCGCCATCCTGGCCAACATGGCCATGGGCCCGCTGACGTCCGGCGACTTGGTCACAGCCGAAGACCTGCTGCGCCGCGCCGCCGCCCATCCGGACGCGGGCCTGCAGGTGCGCCAGAACCTGGCTCTGGTGCTGGGGCTCAAGGGCGACCTGGCCGAGGCCGAACGGATGCTGCGCCGCGACCTGCCGCCCGAGGTCGCCGACGCCAACCTGGCCTGGATCCGACAGCGGGTGGAAACCGGCTCCGCCGGCGCGCGGACCTGGAGCTCGCTGCAATAGGCTCGCCGTCAGAGACGGCGCGTCCTATATCTCGCCCATGATCGACGAGATCTATTCCAAGGACATCCTGCGCCTGGCTGCGGACCTGCCGCACGCGGGACGGCTGGAGCTGCCGCAGGGCAGCGGCGAGCGCACGGCGAAGCTGTGCGGTTCGCGCGCCGTCGTGGACGTGAAGATCGGGCGGCGCGGCGAGGTGGAGCATTTCGCCCAGGACGTGAAGGCGTGCGCGCTGGGTCAGGCGGCGGCGTCGATCGTGGGCGCGAACGCCGTCGGCACGGACCTGACCGAGGCGAGGGCCGCGCGCGACGCCATGCGCGCCATGCTGAAGTCCGGGGGCGAAGGGCCGACGGGCCGGTTCGAGGGTCTGCGAATCTTGAAGCCCGTCGCAGATTATCCGGCGCGTCACGCCTCGACCATGGTGGCGATCGAGGCCCTTTGCGACGCGATCGAGGACGCGATCACCCGGCGCCTGACCTGGAGTCCGCCCTATTACGCGGAGCCGAGCTGGGAAGAGCAGGAAGCCGAGCGAACTCGCGGCGCCGGCGCGGCCTGAACCCGTGTCCGGCCGAAACCTGTACGAGGGCGGCGTTCGTTTGGCGCATCGCGCCTACAAGCTGACCTTCAGCCTGATCTTCGGACAGCAGTGCCGGTTCCTGCCGACCTGTTCCGACTACGCCCGCGACGCCCTGATCCTGCATGGACCGGCGCGCGGGGGATGGCTGACGGTGCGCCGCCTGTGTAAGTGCCATCCATGGGGCGGATCGGGCTACGATCCGGTGCCGCCGAAGAAGCCAGAAGCATGATCGACCTGAAATTTCCCGACGGCGCCGTGCGCCAGTTTCCCCCCGGCACGACGGCCCGCGACGTGGCCCAGTCCATCTCCCCGTCGTTGGCCAAGAAGGCGCTATTGGCCGAGCTGAACGGCGAGCAGCGCGACATGGGCCGCGAACTGGAGACCGGCGGCGACTTCCGCCTGATCATGCGCGACGACCCGGAGGCGCTGTACACCATCCGCCACGACACGGCGCACGTGCTGGCTGAGGCCGTGCAGACCCTGTTTCCCGGCACGCAAGTGACCATCGGCCCGGCGATCGAGGACGGATTCTACTACGACTTCTTCCGCGAGGAGCCTTTCTCGACCGACGACTTCGCCGCCATCGAGAAGGAGATGGCGCGCATCGTCGACCGCGACGCCAGGTTCGAGCGCGAGGTCTGGGACCGGAATGACGCCATCGCGTTCTTCGAGGCCAAGGGGGAGAAGTTCAAGGCCGAGCTGATCCGCGACCTGCCCGAGGACCAGACGATCACGCTCTACAAGCAGGGCGACTGGATCGACCTGTGCCGGGGGCCGCACTTCCCCTCGACGCGGCACGTCGGCAAGGCGTTCAAGCTGACCAAGCTGGCCGGCGCCTATTGGCGGGGGGACTCGAAGCGCGAGCAGCTGCAGCGCATCTACGGGACCGCTTGGGCGACGAAAGAGGATCTGGACGCCCATCTGCAACGCCTGGAAGAGGCCGAGAAGCGCGACCACCGCCGGCTGGGCCGGGCCATGAACCTGTTCCACATGCAGGAGGAAGGCCGCGGCATGGTCTTCTGGCACCCCAAGGGCTGGGTGCTGTGGCGGGTCATCGAGGCCTATATGCGGCGCCGCCTGGACGCCGCCGGCTACGTAGAGGTCAAGACGCCCCAGGTGCTGGATCGCAAGTTCTGGGAGGCCTCGGGCCACTGGGAGAAGTACCGGCCCAACATGTTCGTCTGCGAGACGGTCGAGGGCGAGGAGCTGTCGCTGAAGCCGATGAACTGCCCGGGCCACGTGCAGATCTTCGATCAGGGCCAGCGGTCGTATCGCGAGCTGCCCTTGCGCATGGCCGAATTCGGCGCCTGCCACCGCTACGAGCCTTCCGGCTCGCTGCACGGGCTGATGCGGGTGCGCGGCTTCGTGCAGGACGACGCCCACATCTTTTGCCGCGAGGACCAGATCGTCGAGGAGACCGCGCGGTTCATCGAGCTGGCCCGTTCGGTCCATGCGGACCTGGGCATGGAGACGGCCTACATCAGCCTGGGCACCCGGCCGGAGACCCGGGCGGGCTCGGACGCGTTCTGGGACAAGGCCGAGGCGCTGATGGCCGAGGCGGCCCGCGCCGCCGGGACCGAGCCGGTGATCACGCCCGGTGACGGCGCCTTCTACGCGCCCAAGCTGGACTTCATCGTCAAGGACGCCATCGGCCGGGAGTGGACCTGCGGCACGATCCAGCTGGACTACGTCCTGCCGGAGCGGCTGGGCGCGGAATATGTCGGCGAGGACGGGCAGAAGCATCGCCCCGTGATGCTGCACCGCGCGATCCTGGGGTCGTTCGAGCGGTTCATCGGCATCATGATCGAGAACTACGCCGGGGCCTTCCCCCTGTGGCTGGCGCCGGTGCAGGCCGTGGTGGCGACCATCGTGTCGGAGGCGGATCCGTATGCGGAGGACGTCGTGGCCCGGTTCCGCGCCGCCGGCCTGCGGGTCGAGACCGACCTGAGGAACGAAAAGGTCGGCTATAAGGTGCGAGAACACTCCGTCGCCAAGGTGCCGGTGATCACCGTGGTCGGCCGCCAGGAGGCCGAGCGGGGCGAGGTCGCCATCCGTCGTCTGGGCAGCCAGGCGCAGGAGGTGGTCACGGTCGAGGAGGCCATCCGCATCCTGACCGAAGAGGCGACGCCGCCGGACCTGAGGCGAGGCTGATCAGGAGTCGCGTGACAGGTCGGCCCGAATGCTGCCGATCCGTCGCTCGTCCAGGATGACGTGCGCCGCGATGCCGCTGGCGTGGGTTTTCAGCAGGGCCTCGGCCTGAGCCATGGCCTGCTCGGGCGTCTCGGCGTCCAACGCTTCCATGTGCGGGACGCCCATGAGGTCGCGCTCGATGAAGCAGAAGTAGGTCGGCATGCGCTGTGTCCCTGTCGAACAGGGGTCTAGCATCCGACCTTCCGGGTTTGTGCCCGCCGCGCGACACAGGGGAGCCGACCGCAGTCGCGGCGCGTTGGGGCAGGATGCCCCAACCGCCGGAAAACCTGTTCATCGCCGCGCTCGAACCTGAAGAGGCCGCCGCCCTGCGCCCACTGCTGCGGCGGGTCGCGGTCACCTCGGAGCAGACCGTGGTCCCGCAGGGCGCGACCCTGACCGAGGTGCATTTCCCGATCGACGCCCAGTTCGCCAACGTAGTGCGCTTCGCCGACGGCACGGCGGTGGAAACGGCCGTCATCGGCCACGAGGGACTGACGGGTCTGGCCCCCTTCATGGCCGACCGGCCGTGCGCCTGGGAAATCCTGTGCCGCGCCGGCGGCGAGGCCTGGGTCGTCGGCGTCGGCCCGCTGCGCGCCCTCGCCATTCGGCGGCCGGGCCTGATGGCGCGACTGCTGGCGCTGACGGATCTCTACCAGGCGCAGGCGGCGCAGACGGCGGCGTGCAACGCGCTGCATCCGGTGCCGGACAGGCTGGCGCGTTGGATCCTGACGGCGCGCGACCTGTCGCCGAACGAAACGCTGTATTTCCGCCAGGAAGAACTGGCGCGCTTGATCGGGGCCCGGCGGTCGACCGTCAGCGAGGCGGCGGCCCAACTCCGTCGCCGCAAGGTCATCGCCTACAGCCGCGGCGTGATCCGCATCGCCGATCGGCCAGGTCTCGAATCCGCTGCCTGCGAGTGCTGGCGCATGCTCAAACCCCGCCTGGACGCCGTCCACACGCCCGGAGTCGGCTCCCCGACATAGGAACCCCCTTCGGCCCCGGGGCTTTCGGATGCATCGCCAACCGGAGAAGAGCCATGGCCGAGAAGACCCTGGACACCCTGTTCCACGACACCCTGCGCGACATCTACTACGCCGAGCGAAAGATATTGAAGTCCCTGCCCAAGATGGTTCGCGCGGCGCACTCGCCCGAGCTGAAGGCCGCGTTCGAAAAGCACATCGGCCAGACCGAAGGCCAGGTGGAGCGTCTTCAGCAAGTGTTCGACATCATCGGCAAGCCGGCCCGCGGCAAGACCTGCGACGCGATCGAGGGCATACTGGCCGAGGGCGACGAGATCGCCGAGGAGTACAAGGGCACGGCCGCTCTGGACGCCGGCCTGCTGGCCGCGGCCCAGGCCGTCGAGCATTATGAGATCACGCGCTACGGCACGCTGAAGCGCTGGGCTCTCGTGATGGGCCTGAAGGATGCCGCCGCCCTGCTGGACGAGACCATGCAGGAAGAGTCGCAGACCGACGAGGATCTGACCGCCATCGCCGACGCCTCCATCAACGCCGAGGCCCTGCAGGCCCAGGCGGCCTGATCACCCGTCGAACGACAGGCTGGTGAACTTGCCCTCGGCGTCTCGCGCGCCGATGCCGACCTTGACGGTGCGCCCGGCGGAGAAATCGACGTCGTAGATTTCCCGCCGAGCGTCGCCTTCGCCCTCGACGTCGATCAGCCGCATCTCGGTGATGCTGCCGAAGGTCTGCAGCACCTGGCCGACTTCCCACAGCTGCTCTTCGCACAACGGCACGAAGTTCGCGGCCAGCAGGTCGGCGTCGCACTCGCCGTCGGCCAGCGCGACGATGATCTGTCCCAGAGGTGCGCGAAACTGCCCGTCCTTCGCCGGGTCCTGCGCCGACGCTGCGGCCGCGAAGAACAAGGCGCCGGCGAAGACGCAGAGAGCGGCGGTCAGGCGCATGGGCTCAGCCGCCGACCCCGACGGACTCGTATTTGCCGTCGACCTTGTCGCCGATGGTCCACACCAGGGTCTGTCCGCTCTGGAAGGTGACGTCGTAGGTTTCGACCTTGGTCGCGCCCTCGCCGGAGGAGTCCTGCAGGGTGATCATCTCGATCGAGCCCAACGACGCCAGCGCCGGCCCGATCTGGTCGACCTGCTCCTCGCAGCGCGACAGAACCGTTTCGCCCATCAGGTCGGCGTCGCAGCGGCTGTCGGCCGCGACCTCGATGATCTTGATCAGATCGGCGCGATATTCGCCGTCGGTGGCGGGGTCTTGGGCGGAAGCGGCGCCGGCGAGAGCGGCGGCCGCGGCGAAGGCCGCGAAGGAAAGGGTCAGGCGCATGGGAGAAGGTTCCGTGGATGTGGCTTCACCCTGCGCCCGGCCCCGACGGCGCTCAAGTTAAAGCCCCGTCAGGTAGGTGAAACCTGCGTAATGACGCGGCGCCCGCCCTCAAGCAGCGAGCGACCGCGTCGCGAGTGGTAGGGGCCGCTTAAATATGGATCGCGTGGCCCAGCGCGCGCAGGGACGCCTCGTGGAAGGCCTCGCCCAGCGTCGGGTGGACGTGGATCACGCCGGCGACGTCTTCCAGCACCGCGCCCATCTCCAGCATCTGGGCGAAGCTGTTGGACATTTCCGACACGTGCTGGCCGACGGCCTGAACGCCGAGCAGGCGATGGTCCGACTTCGACGCAAGCACCCGCACGAAGCCGCCGTCCTCGCCCGCCTCGATGGCCAGGGCGCGGCCGATGGCCATTAGGGGGAAGACCGCCTGGATCACGTCGTCGCGGCCCTCGACGTCCTGCGGGCCGAGGCCGGCGGAGACGATCTCCGGCTCGGTGAAGCAGACGGCGGCGATGGTCACGGGGTCGAAGCGCTTGTCGTGGCCGGCAATGATCTCGGCCACCACCTCGCCCTGGGCCGAGCCCTTGTGCGCCAGCATGGGTTCGCCGGTCAGGTCGCCGACGGCCCAGACGTTCTTCATCGAAGTGGCGCAGCGGTCGTCGATCTTCACGAACGGCCCGTCCATGGCCACGCCCATGTTTTCCAGACCCCACCCCTTGGTGCGGGGGCGGCGGCCGACGGTGACCAGCACCTTGTCGGCCTTCAGCTTGACCGCATTGCCGTCCTTGTCGGTGACGTTCAGCGCGCCTTTCTCGAAGCCGCCCGCCTTGGCGCCCAGCATCAGGGTGACGCCGTGCTTCTCCATCCACTTGGCGACGGGATCGGTCAGGGCCTTGTCGTAGAGCGGCAGGATGCGGTCGGCCATTTCGACCACCGTCACCTCGGCGCCCAGCTTGCGGTAGGCGATGCCCAGCTCCAGCCCGATGTACCCGCCGCCGACGACCACCAGCCTGCCCGGCACCTTGTCCAGCGACAGCGCATCCGTCGACGAAATCACGTCGCCGCCGAAGGGCAGGAAGGGCAGTTCGACCGGCTCCGACCCCGTGGCCAGGATGACGTGTTCGGCGGTGATCGTGACGTCGCCCTCGGCGGTCCTGACCGTGCAGGTCTTGGCGTCGCTGAACTCAGCCCAGCCCTTCACCACCTTGACCTTGGCCTTCTTCAGCAGGGCCGCGACGCCGCCGTTCAGCTTTTTGACGATGCCGTCCTTCCACGCGACCGTGGCCTTCAGGTCGATCGCCGGCTTGGACGCCGTGATGCCCAGCGTCCCGCCGTCGGCCGCCTTGCTGACGGTCTCGAACTTGTTCGCCGCATGGATCACCGCCTTCGACGGAATGCAGCCGACGTTCAGGCAGGTCCCGCCCAGCCCGTCGCCGCCGTCGACCAGCACGGTGTCCAGCCCCAGCTGGCCGCAGCGGATCCCCGCGACATAGCCGCCGGTGCCGGCGCCGATGATGAGGACTTTGGGGGTGAGGGTCTGGGTCATCAGGTCATTTCACTTTTCGAGGCGAAAGCGGATCCTGTCCGAACAGGATCAGGGCTAAATCCGCTTCGTCGACAGAGGCGTCGTTGGATGTCGTGTCTTTCCGCGCCTCTAGAACGACATCGAGAATGGCGGATCGGGCGTCAGGAGAAGAGAGGTTTGCGCCGTAGCGCTCAAGCTCGGCGAGCCGACTGAGAACTCGCGGGGACCCATACAGACCGATACGGCTCTTGGCGTCCGCCAGTGCTGCGACGGCGGTGCTAGATCGGCCGGCAGTTGCCAGGGTCGACACTGCTCGGAAGTAATCAGCATAGGCCGTGGCCCGCAGGCTGCTGAGATGCTTCCGCCGCTCAAGAGACGTGCTGGACAGGTACTGCAAGCCAGCGCCGATCAGGACGCCGATCAGCGGCAGGATTGCGATGATCCAGCCGTTCACGTCCTCACCCCATCCACAGCGTCGCAGGGTGCTCCAGCAGGCCCTTGATGCGCTGCACGAACACCGCCGCGTCGTGGCCGTCGACGATGCGGTGATCGAAGCTGGAGGACAGGTTCATCATCTTACGAACGACCATCTGGCCGTCGCGGACCACGACCCGTTCCTGAATCTTGTTGGGGCCGACGATGGCGACCTCAGGGTGGTTGATGATGGGCGTGTGGGCGACGCCGCCCAGGGTGCCCAGCGAGGTGATGGTGATGGTCGAGCCCGACAGCTCCTCGCGGCTGGCCTTGCCCGACTTGGCGGCGCCGGAGACGCGGGCGATCTCCTCGGCCGTGTCGTACGGATCGCGCGCCTCGGCGTGGCGCACGACCGGCACCATCAGGCCGTTCGGCGTCTGGGCGGCGATGCCCAGGTGGACCGCATTGTGCGTCGTCAGCACGCCGGCCTCGTCGTCGTACCAGCTGTTGATGGTCGGCTGGTCGCGCAAGGCCACGACGATGGCGCGGGCGATGAAGGGCAGGACGTTCAGCTTTCCTTTGCCCGTCTTCTTCGCCTCGGCGTTCAGATGGGCGCGGAGCTCCTCCAGCGCCGTGACGTCGATCTCTTCCACATAGGTGATGTGCGGGATGCGGCGGACGCTCTCGGCCATCTTCTCCGCGATCTTGCGGCGCAGGCCGATGATGCGGGTCTCGGTCGTGCCCTCGGCCCTGGCGTAGGTGGAGCCGGCCGATCCTCCGGATACGGACGACCCGCGCCCACCGGAGGCGACGTAGGCATCCAGATCGCCGTGCTCGATGCGGCCGGCGGGGCCGGAGCCGGGGACGTACTGCAGCTCGATGCCCAGGTCGCGGGCGCGGGCACGCACGGCGGGCGAGGCCAGCGGGCGCTGGCCGCGTTCGGAGAAGGAGCGGGCGGCAAGAGCCCCTCCACCGCCTCTGGCGGCCCCCCTCACCCCGCTTTCAGCGCGGGGAGGAGACTTGGCCGCCGTCTCCTCCCCGTCCGCGCTTGCGGATGGGGAGGGGGACCGCGAAGCGGTGGAGGGGCTCTGAGTCACAGGCGCGGACGCCACATTCCCCTTGCCCTCGACCTTGAACGACACCAGCGGCCCGCCGACGGCGACCTGCTGGCCCGCTTCGCCGTGGGTGGCGACGACGACGCCGGAGACGGGCGAGGTGATCTCCACCGTCGCCTTGTCGGTCATCACGTCGGCCAGGATCTGGTCCTCGGACACGGCGTCGCCGACCTTGACGTGCCAGCCGACCAGCTCGGCCTCGGCCGTGCCTTCGCCGACGTCCGGCAGCTTGAAGACGTAGTTGGCGCCGTCGGCCGCGGCGGGGGCGGCCGATGCCGCTGCGGGCTTCGGCGCTTCGGCCGGAGCGGGCGCAGGCTCGCCCTTCGACGCAGGTGCCGGAGCCGGTTCGTCGGCCGACGCATTCCCCGCGCCCTCGACCTCGAACTCCACCAGCGGCCCGCGCACGGGGATCATCTGGCCGGGTTCGCCGTGGACGGCGGTGACCTTGCCGGAAACCGGGGCGGTGATCTCCACCGTCGCCTTGTCGGTCATGACGTCGGCGACGATCTGGTCCTCGGCGACCACGTCGCCGACCTTGACGTGCCAGCCGACCAGTTCGGCCTCGGCGGTGCCTTCGCCCACGTCGGGCAGCTTGAAGACGAAGCGACCCATCAGCGGCCCCCGCTCATCGTGACTTTCAGGGCGTCGGCCACGCGTTGCGGGCCGGGGAAGTATTCCCACTCAAAGGCGTGGGGATAGGGCGTGTCCCAGCCGGTGACGCGCGCGATCGGGGCCTCCAGCCAATGGAAGCAGCGCTCCTGAACCAGGGCGGACAGCTCGGCGCCGAACCCGGACGTTTTCGGCGCCTCGTGCACGATGACGCAGCGGCCGGTCTTCTTCACCGAGGCCTCGATGGTCTCGACGTCAAGCGGCACGAGGGTGCGCAGGTCGATGACCTCGGCGTCGACGCCCGCGTGCTCGGCGCCCGCCAGGCTGACCCAGACCATGGTGCCATAGGCCAGGATGGTGACGTCGTTGCCCTCACGCATCACCCGGGCCTTGCCGATCGGCTCGACGTGTTTGCCGGTCGGGACCTGGGCCAGTTCCTGCGCCTTCCACGGCGAGACCGGCTTCTGGTGCCAGCCGTCGAACGGGCCGTTGTAGAGGCGTTTGGGCTCGAAGAAGACGACCGGATCGTCGTCCTCGATGGCGGCGGTCAGCAGGCCTTTGGCGTCATAGGGGTTGGACGGGATGACGACCTTCAGACCCGCGATGTGGGTGAACAGGCTCTCGGGGCTCTGGCTATGGGTCTGGCCGCCGAAGATGCCGCCGCCATAGGGACTGCGGATCGTGATCGGCGAGGTGAACTGACCGCCGGAGCGGTAGCGCATCTTGGCCGCCTCCGACACGATCTGGTCGTAGGCCGGATAGATGTAGTCGGCGAACTGGATCTCGACGACCGGGCGCAGGCCGTAGGCGCCCATGCCGATGGCGGCGGCGACGATGCCGCATTCGCTGATCGGGGCGTCGAAGCTGCGGGTCAGGCCGTGCTTCTTCTGCAGGTGGTCGGTGACGCGGAAGACGCCGCCGAAATAGCCCGCGTCCTCGCCGAACGAGAGAACGTCGGGGTCTTCGGACATCTTCACGTCCAGGGCCGAGTTCAGCGCCTGGATCATGTTCATGGCCTGCGTGCCCGACTGCGGCGCGATCGACTTCGGGGCGTTCTTGGCGTCGACCATGTCGGGTTCGACCCCGTCGGTGCGGTCCGCTTCGGTGAAGACGGCGTTGTCGCTCATGATCAGACCCCCACCTGGCGCCGTTGCTCCGTGATGCGCCAGTCCTCGGTGGCGTAGACCTCCTCGAACATCGTCTTAACGCTGGGGCGCGACTGGCCGAGGGTGCCGATGGCCTCGGACTCCTTGCCGGCGGCGCGGACCTGTTCGACGGCGTCGGCCTCGGCGGCGGTCTGTTGCTCGTCGGACCATTCGCCGAGCGCGATCAGGTGCTGCTTCAGGCGCTCGACCGGATCGCCCAGTGGCCACTTCTCGTGCTCGTCGCCCGGGCGGTAGCGGCTGGGGTCGTCGGAGGTGGAGTGCGGCGCGCCGCGATAGGTGAACAGCTCGATCACCGTCGCGCCCTGGTTCGTCCGTGCCCGTTCCTCGGCCCACTGGGTCGCGGCCCAGACGGCCAGGAAGTCGTTGCCGTCCACCCGCAGCGCCGGAAGGCCATAGCCGATGGCCTTGGACGCGAAGGTCGTCTCCAGCCCGCCGGCGATGCCCATGAAGGACGAAATGGCCCACTGGTTGTTGACGACGTTCAGGATCACCGGCGCGCGATAGACGGCCGCGAAGGTCAGGGCGTTGTGGAAGTCGCCCTCCGCCGTGGCGCCGTCGCCGATCCAGGCGATGGCGATCTTGTCGTCGCCCTTGTAGGCGCTGGCCATGGCCCAGCCGACGGCTTGGGGCACCTGGGTGCCGAGGTTCCCCGAGATCGTGAAGAAGCCGTACTCCCTGGACGAGTACATGATCGGCAGCTGGCGGCCTTTGATCGGGTCCGCCGCGTTCGAGTAGATCTGGTTCATCATGTCCACTAGCGGATAGCCGCGCGCGATCAGAAGCCCCTGCTGGCGATAGGTGGGGAAGCCCATGTCCTCGCGGTTCAGGATCATGCCCTGGGCGACGGCGATGGCCTCCTCGCCGGTGCACTTCATGTAGAAGCTGGTCTTGCCCTGACGGTGGGCGCGGTGCATCCGGTCGTCGAAAGCGCGGGTCAGGATCATGGCCTTCAAACCCTTGCGCAGGGTCTCCGGGTCCAGCTTCGGGTCCCAGGGGCCGACGGCATTCCCCTGATCGTCCAGCACGCGCACCAGCTTGAAGGCGTGGTCGCGCATGTCGAACGGGGCGGTCGACACCGCCGGGCGATCGACTGCGCCGGGCGCGTCCAGCTTGATGTGGCTGAAGTCCGGGGCGTCGCCGGGCCGGCCCGAGGGCTCGGGCACGCGCAGGCTGAGCGCCGGGGCATTTGGCTTCTTCATCATCGATCCCGTTCGGTTGATCCGACCGCGTTTCCTCGATGGTGCATTAGCACGAGGGTGCGCGGGAAGGCTCGCTCAAATCTGACTTGCATATCGCCATTTGACGCTATTTCATTGCGCTGAATCATCGTTCGGAGAAACGCCTTGGCCGAAGAGCTGGACGCCATCGACGCCCGCATCCTGGACATCCTGCAGCACGACGCGGGTCTGTCGGTCGCGGAGGTGGCGGATCGCGTCGGGCTGTCCGCTTCGCCCTGCTGGCGCCGGATCAAGCGGCTGGAGGACCAAGGGCTGATCCTCAAGCGCGTGACCTTGCTGGACGCGGCGCAGCTTGGCCTGGATTTCGAGGTCTACGCCATCGTCAAGCTGAACCTGCCCTCGACCGAAAACCTGGAGCGGTTCGAGTCGGCCGTGGCCGCCTGGCCGGAGGTGGTGCAGTGCGCCACCATCACCGGGCGCGAGGACTATGTGCTGCGCATCGTCACCTCGGACATGCACGCCTTCGACAAGTTCCTGCGGGAGAAGCTGCTCGCCCTGGGCATCGTCTCCGACTGCGAGAGCCACATCGTCACCCGCGGCGTGAAGAACGTGACGACGTTGCCGCTTGGCCTCGTCACGCCGCACGTGGCCTGACTCCGACACATTGCCGATCGTTCAGTAGCCGCGACGCGATGAATGGCGCAGCTTTCCCGAACTCGAGGGGAGACCGCCGGATGCGCCTGACCACCCTGATCTGCGCCGTCGCCTGTCTGACCGCGCCTGCCGCCTTGGCACAGGATGCGGAAGGCGACGTCGCCGCCTTCTTCCGCCTGAGGTCCGAGGGCGCCGCGGCGGCTCAGGCCGGCGACATGGCCGCCGCCCGCGCCCGGCTGGACGAGGCGGACGCGCGCAATCCCGGACATCCCGGCCTGACCCTGATGCGGGCCAGGCTGGCTATGGGCGAGGGTCGTACGGCGGACGCCGTCGTGCTGGTGGAACGCTATGCCGGGCACGGCCTGAGTTTCGATCCGGCCGCGGACCGGACCCTCGCGCCGCTGGCCGGCACGCCCGCGCTGGCCGGGGCGGAGGCACGGCTGGCGCGAAACCGCGAGCCGGTCGGGGCGGACCGACTGACGCCGCTGTTCGAGGTCGCAGGATCGGGCCTGACCGAGGCCGTCGTGTGGGACGCCGCGCGCAACCGATGGCTGGTTTCACAGATCGCCGGGCGCACCATCCTGTCCGTGGACGGATCGGGAGCCACGATGCCTTTCCTCGGCGACGCCCTGAACCTCGGCGGCGTCTTGGGTATGGCCTGGGCCCCGGGGCGGACCCGGCTGTGGGCCGCCACGGCGCCCGTGCCGCCTGCAGTGGCGGACCTTCCGGCCGGCGCCGCGCCGCCCGCGCCCGCCCTGCTGCGCATCGATCCGGCGACGGGCCGCGTTCTGGCGCGGTTCGACCTTCCGGGCGGCGCGGAGGCCTCGCCCGGCGATCTGGCCGTGGCGTCGGACGGCACGGTGTTCGTGTCGGACTCCGCGCGCGGCGCCGTGCTGGTCTTGCGCCGCGGGAACGGCGAGGTCGAGACCCTGTTGGCGCCGGGCACGCTGGGCTCGCCGCAGGGGATCGTGCTCTCACCCGATGGGCGGGCGCTCGTCGTGGCGGACTATCCTTCCGGCCTGTGGCGGATCGACGTGGTGACGGGGGCCGCCATCCGCGCGTCGGCGCCCGACGACGCCTCCCTGATCGGAATCGACGGCCTAGTCGCTCACGACGGCGCGATCCTCGCCCTGCAGAACGGCACGGCGCCCCAGCGCGTTTTGCGCATCGACCTGAACGCGGACTGGACGGTCATTGAGCGGATAGAGGTGTTGGTCGCGAACCTTCCGGCGATAGACGAGCCGACCAACGGCGTCCTTCTTGACGGCGCTCTGGTGTTCGTGGCCCGATCCCAGTGGAGCGACTTCGACGGCGAGGGCCGGCCGAAATCGCCGGACATGGCGCCCGCCCGGGTCATGAGGCTGGCGCTCGACTGAAGGGACGACCGCATGATCGAGATGGTGATCCAGGCCCGGAAGAAGGACTTGGGCGGGTTCGAGGTGGGGCGCATCCTGCCCTTCCACGCGCGGCGCATGGTCGGGCCCTTCATCTTCCTGGACCAGATGGGGCCGGCGGAATTCGCCCCGGGATCCGAGGCCATCAACGTGCGGCCCCATCCGCACATCGGCCTGTCGACCCTGACCTATCTGTTCGAGGGCGAGATCATGCACCGGGACAACACCGGCGCGACCCAGGCCATCCGCCCCGGCGAGGTGAACTGGATGACGGCCGGCAGCGGCATCGTCCACTCCGAGCGCACCGACCCGCTGAAGAAGAGCGGGGGCGGCCCCATGCACGGCATGCAGGCCTGGATCGCCCTGCCGGAGGAACTGGAGGAAACCGCGCCGGCTTTCCATCATCACGGCGAGGGCGACCAGCCCAGCTATTCCAACCAGGGCCTGTTCGCGCGCCTGGTGGCGGGCGAGGCCTACGGCGCCAAGGCCGCCGTGCCGGTCTCGTCGCCGCTGTTCTACGTGCACTGGGAAATGGACGCCGAGGTCCGCACGGCGCCGCCGCCCGGCAAGGGCGCCGGCGGCATGGCCGAGCGCGCGCTGTACGTGGCCAAGGGGGAGATCGAGGTCGGCGACCGCACCTTCGGCGAGGGGCAGATGGTCGTTCTGGAGCCGCACGCCGAGCCGACCGTGCGCGCTGTCCGGCCCTCGACCGTCATGGTGCTGGGCGGCGAAAGCGTGGGGCCGCGCCACATCTGGTGGAACTTCGTCCATTCGAAGCAGGAGCGGATCGATCAGGCAAAGGCCGACTGGAAGGCCGGTCGCATGGCCCTGCCGTCCGAGGACGATCAGGAGTTCATCCCCTTGCCCGACGTGCCCTCCACGCCGGAGCCGGCGCCGACGAAGCCGGACCAGACGCACCCCGTCTGAGGCGCTTCAGCGGCGCGCCAGCTCCAGCTTCAGACGCTTTAGTTCCAGGCGCAGTTGTCCGATCTGTGCGACGGGCCACATCGACGTCTTGACGATCAAGGCCATCAACAGCGCCGTCGCCGACGGCAGGCCCCAGCGCAGCGCCACAAGCGCGTCGGTAGCCTGGAAAAAGCGCCATGCGGCCCAGACGCCCAGCACGAAGAGCACGCTCTGAACGACCATCATCAGCAGGTTGATCCAGGCCGTGGAGCCGCGGAACAGGCCGAAAATCTGGGCGAAGACGCCCGGCCCTTCCCCGATACGGGCCAGAAGCTCGCGCTCCTCGGCAGAGACGGCGGCGTCCATTTGGCGGTCGAAGTCAGTCATGGATATCTCCTTCCAACGTGGTGCGCAGTTTGCGCCGCGCATGCATCAGGCGGGTCTTCACCGTGCCCGCGGGAACGTCGAGCGCCACGGCCGTTTCGGCCACGGACAGCCCCTCGAAATGGTGCAGGGCGACGGTCGCCCGCTGATCCGGCGGCAGGGCGCGCACGGCGGCGCGCAGGCGGGCGTGGTCGTCGGCCGCGTCCCGCGCCGGCGCGTCCTCCACGACGATCGCCGCCTCCCGCGCGGCGTCCACGGCCAGGGCCCGGTCGCGGCGACGCCCGCCGATCACGGCCGCGCAACGCCGCGTGACGATGCGATAGGCCCAAGCCGGAAAGGCGGCCGGGTCGCGCAGGCCTTTCAGCCCCCGGACCATCTCCACCCATGCGGCCTGGACCGCATCGCGCGCGGGTTCGGCCTCTCCGAGAAGCCGACGGGCATGCGCCGTCAGTCTCGGGTTCCAGCGCGTGGCCAGCCGCTCGAAGGACGCCCGGTCGCCCAGCTGCGCCGACAGCACGAGCAACTCATCCATGGCCCGTTCGGCGGCGATGTCGGCGGTTTCTGTCATCTCGGTGGATAGGTGCGCGCGCACACCGATCAGGTTCAATCGGCGGCGCCGATTTCCGACAGGAAGCCCAGCAGCAGTGCGTTCACCTCGTCCGCCCGCTCCTGCTGCAGCCAGTGGCCGGCTCCGGAAAGGACGTGTCGCCCGCGCAGATCGGTCAGCCAGTCCGGCAGGCCCGCCTCTTGGGCGCCGGCGTAATGGCGGACGGGGTCGCGCTCGCCGACGATGAAGAGTGAGGGCACGGTGATCCGCCGGTCCTGCAGCCAGGCGGTCAGCTCCCAGTTGCGGTCGAGGCAGCGGTACCAGTCTACGGGGCCCTTGAAGCCCGTTTTCGTGAAGGCGTCGACGTACTCCTGGAAATGCTCCGGCGACAGCCACGGCGGCAGGGCGGCGTCGTCGGCGATGCTCCGCAGCAGGTCGACGCCCGGGGCGAGGAATCCGGTCGACTGGCGCGCGTCGGGGGTGGCGCCGTCGTAGGCGTGGAACATCTTGCGCAGGGCCGTGGCGGGATCGACGTCGAAGGCGGCGTGGGCGTCGGGCGCCTGGAAGCGGCTGATGTAGAGGTCGCCCAGCCCGGCGCGCTTCGAGATGGCGGCCATTGCCGGCGTCGGCGGGCCCTTGGGGCGTCGGGGCTGGAACGGCACGGACAGGCCGGCGACGGCGGTGAACATGTCGGGCCGGATCAGGGCGCAGTGCCAGGCGACGGGCGCGCCCCAGTCGTGGCCCACGACGACGCAGGTCTCACGTCCCAGCGCCCGGACCAGATCGACCATGTCGTCGACGAGGTGCAGGATGGTGTGCGCCTCGGTCTCCTCCGGGCCGCCCGTGCCGCCATAGCCGCGCATGTCGGGTGCGACGGCGCGGAAGCCGGCCTGGGCCAGCGCCGCGACCTGGGCGCGCCAGCTGACGCCCAGCTCCGGGAAGCCGTGGATCAGCAGGACCAGGGGGCCGTCGTCGGGCCCGGCCTCGAGCACCCGCTGGGTCAGGCCGTCGGTCGGGACGTCTCTCTGGATCATCGGCGGCTCCGGCCCCATGTGCGGGGCATGAAGCTGTACACCATCGGATATGAGGGCCAGCCGCAAGCCGAGGTGATCGGGCGGCTGACGGCGGCGGGGGTTCAGGTGCTGGCCGACGTGCGGGCGGTGGCGGCGTCGCGGCGCGCGGGGTTCTCCAAGACCGTGCTGGCCGGGTCGGCGGCCGAGGCCGGCATAGACTACGTGCACCTGCGCGGCGTGGGCACGCCGAAGGCGGGGCGGGAGGCGGCTCGGGCCGGGCGGCGCGACGAACTGCACGCCATCTACGGCGCCCACATGCAGGAGCCCGCCTTCCGGCTGGATTTCGAACGGCTGCGCGAGACGGCGAAGGATCGGCCGACGGCGATCCTGTGCTTCTGCGGCGACCACCGGAAATGCCACCGGGGCATCCTGTCCGACCGGCTGGCGCGCGAGGACGGGTTCGAGGTGGTGAACCTGTAATCTCCGGTCTAAGGCGGGACATGGACGTCTCTCCCGCCGACCGCCGCATCGCCCTGATCGTGCTCCTGGGCGCGGCCGTGGTGCTGGGGCTGGCGCCCATTCTGGTGCGGCTGGGCGAGGTGGGCCCGGCGGCGGCGGGGATGTGGAGGTTCGCCTTTTCGATCCCGCTGCTCCTGATCCTGACGGCGCGGCCGGGAGGCGACGGCGTCGGGCGGCCGTCGAAGTGGATGGCACTGGCGGGGCTGTTCTTCGTGCTGGACCTGGGGTTCTGGCACTACGGCATCGTCATGACGTCGGTGGCGAACGCCACGACCCTGTGCAACCTGACGCCCGTGGTGGTGACAGCCTTCGCCTGGATCGTCTGGGGGCAAAGGCCCAGCCGGATGTTCCTGGTCGCGCTGGGGCTGGCGATGGCGGGCGCGCTGGCCATGGCGGCGGGGGCCGACGGGGGGCAGGGGACCAACCCTCTGCTCGGCGACGTCTTCAGCCTGTCGGTGGCGCTCTGGTACGCGGGGTACTTCCTGGCGGTGCAGGCGGCGCGGCGGACCGCCGGCGCACTGAGGGTCACGCTGTGGTCAACCGGGATCGGCCTGCCCCTGCTGCTGATCGCCGCCCTGGCGCTGCGCGAGGACCTGACGCCGGAGACGGCCGGGGGCTGGGCGGCGCTGGCGGGCCTCGGCGTCATGCACGTGGTCGGTCAGGGCGGGGTGGCGTGGGCGCTGGGCCGGCTGCCGGCGTCGGTCACGGCGGTGACCATTCTGGTGCAGCCGGTGGTGGCGGCGATCCTGGGCTGGATCCTTTTTGCCGAGGCGCTGACGCCGGTGCAGGCGCTGGGCGGCGCCCTGGTGCTGGGCGCGGTCGTGCTGGCGCAACGATCCGCCGCCCAAAAGAAAGCGGGCGCGGAACCCGAAAGTCCCGCGCCCGCCGGTTCGTAGATCAGCTTCGGATCAGAGGACCTTGAGGTCCACCGCCGAGGTCTTGCCGCGCTGGGATTCCAGCTCGTATTCGACCTTGGCGTTCTCATCCAGGCCCATCAGGCCGGCCTTCTGAACCGCGGTGATGTGAACGAACACATCGCTGCCGCCGCCATCGGGCTGGATGAAGCCGTAACCCTTCGTCGGGTTGAACCATTTGACCGTGCCGGTCGCCATCGTGCGTCTCCGTAAACGCGCTTTCCAGGCAGACGCCCCGGCGGGGCGCCCGTCAGCCCATCTGGACAGGCTCGTTCACGAGGAGGAGCTGCACGCGGCTTTGGACACCGCGAAAATCCGGACTGCGCCGACGTTGTCTCCCGCGTTTTCCGCGCGGTCAACCGGATTCCGATTCGCCTGCCCCGCGAGTATGGTTCACGAACAAAGACCTCGCTCGGCCCCGTCCAAGTGCAGATGGTCGCGGTGAGCCTCGTTGTACTCAGGACTGAGGACGGTCGAGAACACGCGGCAGGCGCCCTGGCGGATGCGCTTCAGGAAGTCCCCGCCCTCGGCTCCGGCCGGTCCGTCGCCGTTCCAGTCGGCCAGAACCGAGACCTTGCGGCCGTCCTGCAGCGTCACCCCGGCGACGTCCAGCGCATTGGCGCGGGCGTGCTCGCTGGGCCGGGCGTTCACATCCTCCTGCCCGTAGATGCGGCGGCAGGCGTAGGCGCCCATGTTGTCGACGCGGGCGACCGACTGGCCGAACACCTCGCGTGCGGCCGGTTGCAACACCTGGCGATCCCAGATCACGTAGCGGACGGCCATGGGGCACTGCATGACAAGGCCGCCGGGGGCCAGCGGGGTGATGGCGCCGCCGGTCAGGCGCACGGCCCCTTGGACGACGCAGAAGCCGCCGTCGTCGCGATCCTCGGCGCGCTCGACCTGCACCCCCGCCTCACGCAGCAATTGGATGCAGGCGTCGGTGACGGCCTTGGATTCCTCCGGGGCGGCGGCGCGGCGGACCTCGAAGTCCGCGACCTGGGCGGCGGTGGCCGTGCCGATCGGGCGGCTGAGGTCCAGCGGCTTCCACGGCAGATCCTGCGGCGGCGCGAACAGGTTGGCCAGGGCGAAGGCGGCGGCCAGGCCCAGCGCGGCCTCCCACAGCAGGTTCCAGAAATCGGCCAGGTCGCGCTTCATGGCGGGGTCAGGCCGCAGCCGTCCGGATCAGGCGGCCGATCAGGTCGCCCACGGCGTCGGCGCCGCGCCCGGCGTCGTTGGACGCGGCCACGAAGCCGATCCCGCGCTCGGGCGCCAAGGCGGCGCTGAGGTACCAGAAGGTGTTGGACCCGTCGTGCGTCAGCAGCGGGCCCGGGCCTCTGTCCCGCCCCGCCCAGCCCGAGCGGATGACGCCCCAACCGGCGGCATAGGCCGGGGCCGGCCCTTCGAACGGCGTCGTCAGGCGCCCCAGAGACGCGCCCGTCAGCCAGCCCTTGCCGCCGTCCAGAAACACCGAGAGGAACCGGCCGTAATCCGCCAGCGTCATGTGAACCGTGCCCGCCGGCCCCAGCGCGGCGGGATTGTCGGCCGCCGCTCCGGGCGGGATCGCCGTGGCGACGCCCGCCGCCGAGCGGTGACCCCAGGGCGCCGGATCGGCCGGCGCGCCGAAGCCGCCGCTTGTGATGCCCAGCGGGCCGAACAGGTCGCGCGCCATCAGATCTTCCCACGAGACGCCGTGCAGCCGCTCCAGCGCGGCGCCCAGGACGATGTAGTTCAGGTTGCCGTAGGCGAAGGTTCCCGCACGGCCCGTCGGCGCGGCCGACAGGGCCTGGGCCGCCAGATCGGCCCGTTGCAGGGTCAGCGGACGGGGATCGACGCGGGCGGTTCCGAGCCAGGCAGGAGACAGCAGCCCGGGATCGGTCAGGCCGACGCGATGGCGCATCAACTCGTCGATCGTCAGGCCCGCGAACCGTTCGTGCATCGCCACGTCGGGGAAGGCCTCGGTCAGCGGCAGGTCCCATCGCGCCAGGCCCGCCTGGACCGTGCGGGCCCAGAGCGCTGCCGTCATCGCCTTGGTGTTCGACCCCAGATGCCAGCGATCGTCGCGCGTCGCCTTGTCCGCCGCCCCCTGTCGCCGGACGCCGTGCACGCCGATCCAGGTCGCGCCCGAGCGGCCCACGACCATGCCGGCCAGGGCGGGCGCCCCGCCGCGCGAGGCCGCGAGGTCCAGCGCCGCGTCATAGGCGCGGGGGTCGGCGAAGGCGGGGCCTGCCATGGCGGAGGACGCCGCCAGGGCGCCGGCGCCCAGCATCAGGCCGCGACGGTGGGGAGCAGGGATCAGGCGCGTCATGCCCCCATCTAGCCCGGTCCCGGCGTCGCGCGCATGACATTTCGCGCGGGACGGCGCACGGTGGGTGCATGGGCAAGAAGGACGACTACGACCGCGAGCTGGAACGCCTGCAGGAGCGGGTGGTGGACCTGCAGCACCGGCTGATCGAGGAGGGGCGGCGCGCCCTGATCCTGTTCGAGGGCCGCGACGCGGCGGGCAAGGACGGGGCCATCAAGCGCCTGGCCGAATACATGGCGCCGCGCCAGACGCGGGTCGTGGCCCTGCCCAAACCGACGGAGCGGGAGACCACCCAGTGGTATTTCCAGCGCTACGTCCCGCACCTGCCGGCGGGGGGCGAGACGGTGATCTTCAACCGGTCCTGGTACAACCGCGCGGGCGTCGAGCCGGTGATGGGGTTCTGCACCCCGGCCCAGACGGACGCCTTTCTGAAGCACGCGCCGCGGTTCGAGCGGGCGCTGGTCGAGGACGGGGTCTGCCTGATCAAGCTGTGGCTGGACATCTCTCAAGGCGAGCAGGCCGGCCGGCTGGCGGAGCGGGTGGAGAACCCGCTGAAGCGGTTCAAGGTCTCGCCGCTGGACGCCGAGGCGCAGAAGCGGTGGGACGCCTATTCCGCCGCGCGCGACCGGATGCTGGCCGAAACCCACACCGACGCCGCGCCGTGGACCTGCGTCGTCACCGACGACAAGAAGACGGCCCGGCTGAACGTGATCCGGCTGGTGCTGAGGGCGCTGGGCGATCGCGAGGCGAAACCGGACCCGAAGGTCTGCGTGGCGGGGAACAAGGCGAAGGGCCGGCTGAACGCCTAGAACGTCACCACCGTCCGGACCGTCCGGCCGTCGGCCAGATCGTCGAAGGCGGCGTTGATCTGATCCAGTCCGATCGTCTTCGTCAGCAGGCGGTCGACCGGCAGGCGGCCCGCGCGGAACAGGTCGACGTAATGTGGCACGTCGCGCTCCGGATCGGCGTCGCCGATGTAGGAACCCTTCAGCGTCCGCGCCTCGGCCACCAGTTGCACGATGTTGACGGGCAGGACCGCATCGGGCGGCGGCAGGCCTGCGGTGACGGTGGTCCCCCCGCGCCGCGTCATGCGCCAGGCAGCGTCCAGCGCGCGGGCCGATCCGGCCATCTCCAGCACCACGTCGGCTCCGCCGCCGGTCAGGGCGTGGACCCGCTCCACCGCCTCCGGATCGGCGGCGTTCACCGTCTCCACCGCGCCGAACGACCGCGCCAGCGCGAGCTTCTTGTCGGACAGGTCGACGGCCACGACGGGCGTCGCTCCCGCCGCCAGCGCGCCCATGACCGAGGCCAGGCCGACCCCGCCGAGGCCCACCACGGCCACCGACTGGCCCGCTCGCACGGCTGCGGTGTTCATCACCGCGCCGACGCCGGTCAGGACCGCACAGCCGAACAGGGCGGCGTGCTCGAACGGCAGGTCGTCCGGCACGCGCACCAGCGAGCGGCGCGAGACGACGGCCTTCTCCGCGAAGGCCGAGCAGCCGAGGTGGTGATGCAGGTCGCCGCCCTCGTCGTGCAGGCGCCGTCCGCCGGCCAGCAGCTCGCCCTTCCCGTTGGCGGCGGCGCCGGGTTCGCACAGCGCGGGCCGCCCGGCGTCGCAGGGCGCGCAGTGCCGGCAGGACGGCATGAAGACCATGACGACGCGGTCGCCCGGCTTCAGGTCCGCGACGCCCGCCCCCACGGCCTCCACCACGCCCGCCGCCTCGTGCCCCAGCGCCATGGGCAGGGGGCGCGGCCGGTTTCCGTCGATGACGCTGAGGTCGGAGTGGCACAGGCCGGCGGCCCTGATCGCCACCAGCACCTCGTCCGGGCCGGCCGGGTCCAGCCGCACCGTCTCGATCGAGAGCGGACCGCTGTCGGCATAGGGTCTGGCGGCGCCGGCGGCGCGCAGCACGGCGGCGCGGATGTTCATGTCGGCATGCGGCCCGCTTGACGCCGCGTCCGTCAAGCCCAAGGCTGCCTATCAGCGCGCGAAGACGCGCAAACGGAAACGCACCCGCCCTCAAGCAGCGAGACGCCGCGCGTCGAGCGGTAGGGCAAAAGGGAGACTCATGAGCGGCACGATCGAACGGACGAAACGCAGCGACTATCGCCGCTTCCAGGCCATCTCCACGCGGTGGATGGACAACGACGTCTACGGCCACGTGAACAACGTGGTCTATTATTCGTGGTTCGACACGGCGGTGAACCGGCTGCTGGTGGTCAATGGCCTGCTGGACATCCAGCACGGCAAGACCATCGGTCTGGTGGCCGAGACGGGCTGCCGCTACTTCGCGCCGACGGCCTTTCCGGACGAGATCCAGGCGGGCGTGCGGGTGGCGCATGTGGGCACCAGCTCGGTGCGCTACGAGATCGGCCTGTTCCGCAACAACGAGGACGAAGCGGCGGCGGTGGGCCACTTCGTGCACGTCTACGTCGACCGCGAGACCAAGCGGCCCGTGCCGGTCGACGAAAAGATGCGCGGCTTCCTCGAGAGCCTGAAGGTCTAGTCGAGGTCCAGCCGGCCCATGACGACCAGGGCGCCGACGGCCACCAGGGCGCCGAGGGCGAAGGCGCCGACCAGCGAACCGGTGGCGGCGGCCGTCGAGACGGTGACGGGGCGCGCCTCGTACCATTCGACGATGTCGGCCTGACCCTCGTCGTCCTCGATCCAGGTCTCGTCGTGGGCGGTCATGGCGCTCTCCTGCAGGGTGCGCGGCTGAAATGCCCGGCGCACCGTCGCGGTTCCGGCGCCGTGACAGCCGCCGCGCCCTCGGCTAGATGCCGTCGCCACGCCCGACACGCGCGTGCGCCAGAACTCCACCCGCCCTCAAGCAGCGAGCCGCCGCGCGGCGAGCGTTAGGGCCAGAAAAGACCCTTCCATGGCCGGCCATTCGAAATTCAAGAACATCATGCACCGCAAGGGGCGCGCCGACGCGGTGCGGTCCAAGCTGTTCAGCCGCCTGTCGCGCGAGATCACCGTGGCGGCCAAGTCGGGCATGCCCGACCCGGCCATGAACCCGCGCCTGCGCCTGGCGGTGAACAACGCCAAGGCCGAGTCCATGCCCAAGGACAACATCGAACGGGCGATCAAGAAGGCCTCGGGCGGCGAAATCGACGCCATGGAGGAGATCCGCTACGAGGGCCGCGGCCCCGGCGGGGTGCAGTTCGTGGTCGAGGTGCTGACCGACAACCGAAACCGCGCGGCGTCGAACGTCCGCGCCGCCTTCGCCAAGCATGGCGGGGCGCTGGGCGAGACCGGCAGCGTCACCTTCATGTGGGACCGGGTCGGCAAGATCCACTATCCGGCCGAGGCGGGCGCCGAGGACGCGGTCATGGAGGCCGCCATCGAGGCGGGCGCCCAGGACGTCGAGAGCGATCTGGTCAAGCCGGACGTCTACGAGGACGCGCCGGGGCACGTGATCTGGACCGCCTTCGAGGACCTGAACGACGTGGCCGAGGCCATGTCGAAGGTGCTGGGCGACCCCAAGTCGACCTCCATCGTCTGGAAGCCGCAATCGACCGTGCCGCTGTCGGGCGAGGCCGTGGGCACTCTGGTCAAGCTGATGGACGCGCTGGACGCCGAAGACGACGTGCAGCAGGTCCACTCCAACGAGGACGTCTCGGACGAGGACTGGGAAAAATACGGCGGCTGACGCCGGTCATTGTCCGTTAGTCATCCTTCGGGCATGACTGGAACGGATGGCGAACGAAGCGACTCGCATTCTGGGACTTGACCCCGGCCTGCGCCGTACCGGCTGGGGGGTGGTGGAGGCGCACGGCTCGCGCCTGCGCTGGATCGCGCACGGCGTGGTGAAGGCGCCGGAGGCGGGCGCGCTGTCGACGCGGCTTCTGGCCCTGATGGAGGCGGTGGCCGGAGTCTGCGCCGCCCACGGATGCGCCGAGGCGGCGATCGAGGAAATCTTCGTCAACATGAACCCCAGCTCGACGCTGAAGCTGAGCCACGCGCGCGCCGCCGTCATGCTGGCCCCCGCCCGCGCCGGCCTGTCTGTGGCGGAGTATGCGCCGAACCTGATCAAGAAGGCCGTGGTCGGCGCCGGCCATGCCGACAAGAGCCAGATCGCCTTCATGGTGAAGCGGCTGCTGCCCGCCGCCGGCGACGTGACGGCCGACGCCGCCGACGCGCTGGCGGTGGCGATCACCCACGCGCAGCTGCGGCGGGCCCCGGGGCTGGCGGCATGATCGGGCGGCTGCGGGGCATACTGGCGGAGGTCGAGGCGGACCACTGCGTCGTCGACTGCGGCGGCGTAGGCTACGTCGTCGCCTGCGGATCGCGCACGCTGCAGCGCCTGCCCGCGCCGGGCGACGAGGCGACCCTGCACGTCGAGACCAGCTGGTCGGCGGAGAACGGGCCCCGCCTGTACGGCTTCCTCGACCGGGCCGAGCGGCGGGCGTTCACGACCCTGACCGGCATCCAGGGCGTGGGGCCCAAGGCGGCGCTCAGCGTGCTCGACGTCCTGCCGCCGGGCGACCTGGCGGCAGCCGTGGCGCGCGAGGACAAGGCGGCGGTGGCGCGGGCCAACGGCGTGGGACCGAAGCTGGCCCTGCGCATCGTCACCGAGCTGAAGGGCAAGCCGCTGGGCGACGCCAGCTTCACGCCGTCCGCGCCCGGCGTGCATGTGGAGGCCGCCGCGCCGCAGCCCAGCCTGGCCGGAGAAGCCGTCTCCGCCCTGCTGGGCCTCGGCGTCGCCGAGGTCAACGCCCGCCGCGCCGTCGATCAGGCCCTGATCCGGCTGGGTGAGGAGGCGGACCTGTCCGCCGTCATCCGCGCGGCCCTGCAGGAGCTGGGCCGGTGAGCGACGACCGCATCATCTCCGCCGCCCCCGGCCCCGGCGAGGCCTACGACCGGGCCCTGCGGCCGCAGACGCTGTCGGAGTTCGTCGGGCAGGAGCAGGCCAAGGGCAATCTGAAGGTCTTCATCGACGCCGCGCGCGGCCGGGCCGAGGCGCTGGATCACGTCCTGCTGTTCGGCCCGCCCGGCTTGGGCAAGACCACGCTGGCGCAGATCGTGGCGCGCGAGCTGGGCGTGGGCTTCCGCGCCACCAGCGGACCCATCCTGGCCAAGGCGGGCGATCTGGCGGCGATCCTGACCAATCTGGAGCCGCGCGACGTCCTGTTCATCGACGAGATTCACCGCCTGAACCCGGCGGTGGAGGAGATCCTGTATCCGGCCATGGAAGACCATGTGCTGGACCTGATCATCGGCGAGGGCCCCTCGGCGCGGTCGGTGCGCATCGACCTGGCGCCCTTCACCCTGGTGGGGGCGACGACGCGGGCGGGACTGCTGGCCACGCCGCTGCGCGACCGGTTCGGCATTCCGCTGAGGCTGGAGTTCTACACGCCCGAGGAACTGACGCGCGTGGTCATGGGCACGGCGCGCAAGATGGGGGCGACCGTCACCGAGGACGGCGCGCTGGAGATCGCCGCCCGCTCGCGCGGGACGCCGCGCGTGGCCGGTCGCCTGCTGCGCCGCGTGCGCGACTTCGCCGACGCCGAGGGCTCGAAATCTGTCGGCAGGCTGGAGGCGGCGCGGGCGCTGGCCCGGCTGGAGGTCGACGAGGCCGGGCTGGACTCGCTGGACCGGCGCTTCCTGAAGGCGCTGATCGAGAACTACGGCGGCGGGCCGGTCGGCATGGACACGCTGGCGGCGGCGATCGCCGAGGCGCGCGACGCGGTCGAGGACGTGATCGAGCCCTACTTGCTTCAGCAGGGCTTCATCCAGCGCACCCCGCGTGGCCGCATGGCCTGCGCCCGCGCCTATGCCCACCTCGGCCTGACCGAGCCGCCGAAGCGCCCGGAAACCGGCGGCCTGTTCGACTGATTTCGACGGGAGCGGCTGGAGCGGGCAGCGGGAATCGAACCCGCACGAGCAGCTTGGGAAGCTGCCAGGCTACCACTACATCATGCCCGCGGCGCCGGGGGCGTCGTAGCGCGGCGCAGGGCGCGGGATCAAGCCGGCCCCCCTTAAAGGAGCGCGGACGTCCACGTCCGCGACGGGGCTTTTCGACGGAGTCGCGGACCCGGAGGTCCGCGCTCCAAGGCGAGCGACTCGTCTTCGCGTGATGTTTCGCTAGAACGGGCGGACACTCATCGCCAAGGTCCGTCCCATGCGTTTCCGCCTCGCCCTGACCGCCGCCGTCGCCCTGTCGGCGCTCGCGCCCGCCGCCCTGGCCCAGGACATGATCATCCGGGGCGGGACCATCCACACGGGCGTGGACCGTGCGCCGACCGCGCGGGTGGTGGTCGTCGACGACGGGATCATCGTCCACGTCGGCGACGAGCGGCCCGATCTGGCGCTGGACGACGGCACGGTCGAGATCGACCTCAAGGGCGCGACCCTGTTCCCCGGCTTCACCGACGGCCACGCGCACCTCAACGGCATCGGCCAGCGCGAGCTGACGCTGAACCTGGAAGGCTCCGCCTCCGTCGCCGACGCCATGTCGCGTCTGTCGGCCTGGGCCGAGGCCAATCCGGAGGGGCCGATCATCGGTCGCGGCTGGATCGAGACCCACTGGCCCGAGGGCCGCTTTCTGACGCGTCAGGATCTGGACGCCGCCGCGCCGGGCCGGATCGTGCTGCTGGGCCGGGCCGACGGCCATGCGGTGGTCGCCTCGACCGCCGCGCTGGAAGCGGCCGGCATCGACGGCTCCACCGCCGCGCCCGACGGCGGCGAGATACTGAAGGACGCATCGGGCGCGCCCACCGGCCTGCTGGTCGACGCGGCCGAGACCCTGGTCGCCGGCCTGATCCCGCGCGAGGACGAGGCCTCGATCCGCCGCGCCTATGAGGCGGGTTTCCGGGTCTATGCCCGCTATGGCTGGACCGGCGTGCACTACATGAGCGTGCCGTGGGCCGACGTGCCCTTGCTGGAGCGGATGGCCGAGGAGGGCCAGGCGCCGCTGCGGGTCTACAACAGCGTGACGCCCGACGGGGCCGAGGCCCTGTTCGCGTCCGGCCCGCGCTCCGTCGCCGACGGGCGGATCATCACCCGGGCGGTGAAATTCTATGCCGACGGGGCGCTGGGCTCGCGCGGGGCGGCCCTGTTCGAACCCTATGCCGACCGGCCCGACACCACCGGCCTGATGCAGATGACCGGCGACCAGATCGTTCCGGTCTATGAGCGCGCCCTGCGCAGCGGCATCCAGGCGGCGACCCACGCCATCGGCGACCGCGGCAACGCCGAGGTGGCGGGCTGGTACGCCCAGGCGATGGAGAGAGTGCCGGCGTCCGAGCGGCCGCAGGGCGACGACGTGCGCTGGCGCATCGAGCACGCTCAGATCCTGAGGCCGTCCGACTATGGGTACTTCGGCTACCTGCCGATCATCGCTTCGATGCAGCCCAGCCACGCCATCGGAGATCTGCATTTCGCGCCCGCGCGGCTGGGTGACGCCCGGCTGGACGGGGCTTATGCGTGGAAAAGCCTCTCGGACATGGGCGTGATCGTGGTCGGCGGCTCGGACGCGCCGGTCGAGCGCGGCGACCCGGCCATCGAGTTCTACGCCGCCGTCGGCCGCCGCGACCTACAGGGCTTCCAGGGGCCCGACTGGCGTCCGAACGAGGCGGTGGACCGCGCCACGGCGCTGAAGATGTTCACCATCTGGCCGGCGGTGGCCAGCTTCCGCGAAGACGAGCTGGGCACCATCGAGGTCGGCAAGCGCGCGGACTTCACCGTCTTCGATCTGGACCTGATGACCGTGCCGATCGCCGACATCCCGAAGGCGAAGGCGCTGTACACCATCGTGGACGGCGTCGTGGTCTGGCGCGCCGAGGACTGACGACGGTCAGCCCCGGTCCGGCGCCAGAAACTCCAGCAGGGTCTCCGACAGGGCGTCCGGCGTCTCTTCCGCCAGCCAGTGGCCGGCGCCGTCGATGACCACGCCGCGCACGTCGTCGGCCAGCGCCCGCAGCGCCATTTCCGGCCAGGCGCCGGCCGCCCCCGCCCCACCGACGCCGAGACAGGGCATGCGCAGCCGCGTCTCCGCCGCCCGCGCCCTGAACCAGTCCATGTCTTCGAACACCGCGGCGAACTGCATGAAGCCGCCGCGCAGGGCGCCCGGCCGCTGCAGGGCCCGGACATAGACCTCGAAGTCCGCCATGGGCACGGCCTCGGGATCGATCGACCAGTGCTGGAAGTACCAGGACAGCAGCTCGCGCTCCTTGCCGGCGATGAAGGTCACGGCGACGTCCGGATGGGTGAAGAAGGCCAGCTGCCAGTTGACGTTGTCGGGCGCGGCGGTCAGCCCCGCCTCATAACCGAAACCCGGCGGGGCATATTCCAGCACGGCCAGCCGCGAGACGCGCGCCGGCTCGGTGAGGGCCAGGGCCAGCGCCGTCCCGCCGCCGTGGTCGTAGCCGACGACCGCCGCCCGCTCGACCTCCAGCGCGTCCAGCACGGCCGCCGCGTCGCGCGCCAGCTCGGCCTTGGCATAGCCCGCGGCCGGAATGTCCGAGCCGCCCATGCCCCTCTGGTCGATCGCCACGGCGCGGAATCCGGCTCCCGCCAGATCCGCCATCGTCCGCCGCCACATCCACCCGTGCTGCGGAAAGCCGTGGATCAGCAGAACCGCCGGCCCCTCGCCCTGAGAAACGGCATGCAGGCCGACGCCGTCGCGGACGACGCGGTGGTGTCGCAGGCGTCCGTCGGTCATGCCTGCCTCCCGAGGTTGGCCATGACGTACTCGACCCCCCACTGCACGCCCATGCCGTGCTCCAGGATGACGGGGTAAAGCCGCTGATACTCGGAAGACTGATTGTCCGGGGCCCACTCGGCCACCACGGCGAACCAGGTGGTCGGCGTGGCGCCGGCCTGGATCAACCTCTGACATGCCCGTTCGTGAGCTTCCGGACTCAGGCCGCCGGACGCGTCCGCCACGAAGTGGACCTCATAGCCGTCCCGCATGGCCGACAGCGCGGTCTGGGTCAGGCACACCTCCGTCCACAGACCGGCCATGACCAGCTTGCGCCGGCCCGTCGCCTTGACCGCGTCGACGAAGCGCGGGTCCGACCAGGCGTTGGTGTTGGTCCGGTCGATGGGCGTCTGATCGGGAAACACGCGCGACAGCCCACCGAACAGCGGGTCCTGCAGAGGTCCGCCCTCGGCGTTGATCGTCGTCAGCAGGGTCGGCACGCCCAGGGCGGTCGCGGCCTTCGCCAGCCCCAGCACGTTGTTGGTCAGACTGTCCGGAGCGATGGACCGGATGGGAAAGGCGACCCACGGCTGGTGGTCGATCAGGCACAGCAGGCTGTCTTCGATCCTCAGGTCGTTGATCGTGTGCATCGGGTCCTCACAGGGTTTGGGTGAACGCCAGCACGGCCTCGGCGAAGGCGTCGGGCCGTTCCTCGGCGCACAGGTGGCCGCAGGTCTCCAGCGTCACGCCGGTGACCGTTTCGGCCACCAGGCGCATCTGCTCCTCGACGCCGGGGTGGCCGTACTGACCGTTGATGGCCAGCACGGGCACGCGCAGCTTTTCGGAGGTCGCGGCGCGGATCTGGTCGGCGGTGGTCAGGGCCTCGCGGTACCAGCCGAACGAGGCGTCCAGCCCGCCGGGCTTTCGAAGGCCGCGCACGTATTCCGCCTTGTCCTCGGCCGTGATCGACGACGGGTCGGCCACCATCGAGGTCAGGAACCAGTCCACCAGTTCCACCTCCTTGCCCTGCCACATCAGGGCGGGAACGCGCGGCTGGGCGTTGAAGGCGAACCACCAGTAGACGAAGGGGTTCTCGCGCGTGAAGGCGGTGAACCGGTCCAGGTTGTAGCCCGGCAGGGGTTCATCGACGTAGACCAGTCCGCGCACCGCGTCCGGCGATCCGGCCGCGAACAGAAGCGCCGGCAGGGCCCCCATGTCGTGGCCGACGACCACCGGACGGTCCAGCCCCAGCGCGGCCGACGCCTGCCGCAGGTCCTCCGCCAGGGTCAGCCCGTCATAGCCGGCGTACGGCTTGTCGCTGTCGCCATAGCCGCGCATGTCCAGCGCCACCACGCGGCGCCGCGCCGCCAGCAGCGGCATGACGCGACGCCAGTGATAAGACGTCCCCAGCCAGCCGTGGACCAGCAGGATCGGCGGACCCTCGCCGGCCTCGACGTAGTGCAGGGTGACCCCGTTGACGGGGACCTTTCCGGATCTGAACGCGGTCATGCCACCTCCCGGGTCTGCAGGGCGCCGCCGTCGCGCGTCTGGTCGGCGAAGGGGGTCAGGCGGCCGAACCGCCCGGCCTGAAACGCGTCGCGGAACCGCCGGGCCTGCGCCGCGTCCGACGCCACGAACGGACCGGCGTGGACCCGCGGCCCGCCCAGCGGACGCCCTGCGAACAGGGTCAGCCGCGCGCCCTGCGGCCCGGCGACGATCTCCGCCGCCTCGCCGGCGCGGGCCAGGATCGCGGCGTGGTCGGCCGAGGCGTCCCGATCCCCGACGCGCACCGAGCCTTCAAGCACCACGAGGAAGGCGTTCTCGTCGGCCGTCAGCTTCTGCACATGCCGCGCGCCGGGCGCCAGCGTCAGGTCGATCAGCCGCACCGGCGTGGGCGTCTTCAGCGGTGACGCCTTATCCCCGGCCACGCCGAGCACGACGCGCGCGACGACGCCGTCGCTCGCCGCCACCGGCACCTCGGCCGCCTTCAGATGCAGGGCGAAGGGCGCGATCTCGCGGTCGGCGGCGGCGTGATCCATCCAGATCTGATAGCCGCGCGCCGCCGCGCCCGACGACTCCGGCTGCTCCTCATGCAGCACGCCGGATCCCGCCACCGTCACGTGCAGGGCGCCCGGCGCGATCCGGTTCAGGTGGCCCAGGGTGTCCTGGTTGACGAAGCCGACCGGGCTTTCGGGCAGGATGTAGGTGGCGACGGAGAAGCCTGCGTGCGGATGCGGAGGAAACGTCGGCCCCGTCATGTCGTAGAGGGACACGACCAGGAAGGGGTCCATGCCGGCGCCCACCTCCTGGCCCACCAGGTCGCGGGTGGTCAGCCGGGGGCCGTGACGCTCCGGCGTGACGGCGACGATGCGGTCGATCGATCTGAAGGCCATGTCTCGCTCCCGTGCCGAGGGAACAGATGACCGACCCGTCAAGCTGGACCAGATGGCCGTCGTGGGATAGTTCGTCTCGAAAAGTGGGACGAACATGGACGTCGAGGCCCTCACCGACTTCTTGGCGGTCGCCGACGAGGGCGGCGTCTCGGCCGCATCGCGCCGGCTGGGGCGACCCAAGCAGACGGTCTCGCGTCGTGTGTTGGCGCTGGAGGCGCAGCTCGGCGTTCGCCTTCTGGATCGGGGCGCGCGAGCCGTGCGCCTCACGCCGGAGGGCCGGCTTCTTCATGAGCGGGCGGGCCGGATTCTGGGCGACCTCGACGAGCTGAGGCGCACCTTGTCCGAACGATCTGAAACCGTGGAGGGACCTCTCCGACTCTCTGCGCCGATCCTGATGGGCCAGACCATACTGGGACGAATCGCCGCGGAGATGCTGGCCCGTCATCCCGGCCTCAGGCTGGAGATCGTCATGGCCGACCGCCAGGTCGATCTGGTGGAGGAGGGCTTCGACGCCGCCATTCGCGTCGGGCACGACGTCAGCCCCGGCGTCATCGCCCGCAAACTGACCGAGGCGGATGTGATCCTTGTCGCCACACCGGATTTCGTCGCCGCTCACGGCCCGGTGCGCGCGCCCGCGGACTTGGCGACGACGCCCTGCGTGCTCCTCGGTGAGGCGGGCCCCCGCAAGGTCTGGACGCTGGCGCATGAAGCGCAGACGGCGACGGTGGAGGTGGGAGGCCGACTGACGGCGTCGTCGCTCAAACTCTGCCTCGACGCGGCCTTGGCCGGAGCCGGAGTGGCCAGCGTGCCCGCCTTCATCGCCCGGCCGCATCTGGACGCCGGCGACCTGGTCCGCATCCTGCCGGAATGGCGCAGCGGGCGGATGCCGATCCGCCTGGTCCACCCCAGCCGCCGCCTCGCCTCGCCCCGCCTGCGCGCCGTGACCGCCGCCCTGTACGAAGCCTTCGCCGGCGCCGGCTTCCAGGCCTGAGTCCCCTCAAGCGGCGAGCGACCGCGTCGCGAGCGGCAGGGCGCGAACCCGCCCTCAAGCAGCGAGCGCCGTGTCGCGAGCGGTAGGGCGCAGATAAAGAGATGGTGCCCCGGGTCGGGCTCGAACCGACACTCCTCTCGGAACCGGATTTTGAGTCCGGCGCGTCTACCAATTCCACCACCGGGGCGCAGGCGTGCCGATGCCATGCCGCCGGACCCGCGTCCAGTGGCCGCGCCCGATGAACGACGATCTCAGCCCCTTGCGTTTCATCATGATGTAACGCATCTGGCGATCCATGACCGACCTGCCCGACCTCGCCGTCGTCTATGAGCATCCCGAGTGGTTCGAGCCCTTGTTCCGGGCGTTGGAGCGGCATGGGGTCAGCTATGTGAAGGTTCCGCTGGCGGGCAGCACGTTCGACCCGGGCGACTCGCCCGCTCCGGCGACGGTGGTGTTCAGCCGGGTGGCCATGTCGAGCTTCCTGCGCGAACCGGAACATCCGATCTTCTACGCCCAGAGCCTGTTCGAGCATTGGCAAGGACTGGGGACGCGGGTGATCAATGCGTCCGCGCTGAACATCGACACCTCCAAGGCGCGACAGATGAGCCTGATCGCGCGACTGGGGCTGAAAGGGCCGGCCACGCGCGTGGCGCACCGGCAGGCGGACATCCCGACGGCGGCCGAGGGCCTGCGGTTCCCCGTCCTGGTCAAGGCCGACATCGGCGGGGCTGGCGCGGGCATCACCCGCTATGAGACACCCGAAAAGCTGGCCGAGGCGGCGGGCGAGAAATGGTGCCCGGTGGGGGTCAACGGCATCTCGCTGATCCAGGAGTACGCGCCGCGCCGCGGCGGCAAGGTGACCCGCGTCGAGACGCTGAACGGCAAGTATCTCTACGCCATCGACATCGAGAGCCCGGGCGACGCCTTCGACCTGTGTCCCGCCGACGCCTGTCTGGTGCGGCCCGGCGCGCCGACCCTCACCATGACGAAGGCCGAGCCGTCGGCCGAAATCATCGCGGCTGTGGAGCGGATCGCGGTCGAGGGTGGGATCGAGGTCGGCGGCGTCGAATATCTGATCGACGCGCGTAACGGGGACGTCCTGTTTTACGACATCAACGGTCTGTCGAACTTCGTGGCCAATCCGGTCCAGGTGCTGGGCTTCGACCCGCACGACGATCTGGTGGAGTGGCTGAAGACGATCATCGCGGACGAGATGGCCAAGCGCGGCGGAGACCTGGCGGCATGAGATACGGTTACTGGGCCCCGGTCTTCGGCGGCTGGTTGAGAAACGTCGACGACGAGCGCGAGGCGAGCTGGGAGAACCTGTCTCGCCTTGTGAAGCGGTCGGAGGCCCTGGGCTATGACCTGACCCTGATCGCCGAACTGAACCTGAACGACATCAAGGGCATAGAGGCGCCGGCGCTGGACGCCTGGTCCTCGGCGGCGGCGCTGGCGGCGATCACCGAGACGATCGAGTTGATGGTGGCGGTCAGGCCGAACTTTCACCAGCCGGCCCTGTTCGCCAAGCAGGCGGCCAACATCGACCGGATTTCGAACGGGCGGCTGGCCCTGAACGTCGTTTCGTCCTGGTGGGCCAAGGAGGCCGAGAGCTATGGCCTGCAGTTCGACCAGCACGACGACCGCTATGCCCGGACTGGCGAATGGCTGGAGGTGCTGAACCGTCTGTGGACGGAGAAGCGGGTCGATTTCAAGGGCCGCTACTACACGCTCAAGGACGCCATCGTGCAGCCCAAGCCGACCTCGAGCCCGGATCGGCCGCGTCCGGTGATCTACGCGGGGGGCGAGAGCGAGGCGGCGAAGACCCTGATCGCCCGGTTCTGCGACGCCTACGTCATGCACGGCGACGAGCCTGAGTTCATCGCCGAGAAGGTCGCCGACATGCGGGCGCGGCGCGAAAGCTTCGGCCTGCCGCCGATGCAGTACGGCATGGCCGGCTATGCCATCGTGCGGGACAGCCAGGCGGAGGCCGAACGCGAACTGGAGCGGATCACGACCATCCCGGGTTTGGCCGAAGGGACGCCGCCCGCCGGATTCGCCAACTTCGACCAGTGGCTGTCGGGCACCGAACTGGAGCGGGAGCTGAAGATCCGCGAATACAGCGTGTCGAACCGCGGCCTGCGCCCCGGCTTCGTCGGCACGCCCGAGACCGTCCGGGAACGGATCGAGGCGTTCGAGGCGGCGGGCCTGGACCTGCTTCTGCTCCAGATGTCGCCTCAGGAAGAGGAGATGGAGCGGTTCTCGGCGCAGGTGATGCAGCCGAACTGAACCCGGCTTCACCGATGGCGATCGGAATCATTAAGTCAAGGTAACTTGACTATGTGGAAAGCATATTTGACATTGGCCCGCATCGGCGGGCCAGGTCGCATGCGCGCATCTCCCGCCTGACCACAGGAGGGAGCTCGTCATGAGCCATACGAACGTCAAGCCCGCCAAACGCCCCTGGCACCGCTGGGTCGTGGGGCCGATCCTCGTCATCCAGGGGTTGCTGGAAGGCGCCAACGTCGCGGCCGCGCTGGTGCTCGGCGGGACCGCGGAGACGCCGATCCCGGAAGGGCTGCCGCCCGGCGCGCTGGACTATTACGCCGCTCTGGCGCCCTGGGAGCATGCGGTCGGCGTCGTCTACTGCCTGCTCGCCGTCGTCACGGGCGTCGCGGTCATGGCCTGGGCTTCGTGGGGCCGGGCCGCCATCGCCGCGCGTGCGGGCCTGCATCTGGGCTATTTCGGCTTCCATCTCGCCACCTCGACCTACCTGGCCGTGTTCGGCTGGACGGGGTTCGCCATCTCGACCGGCCTTCTGGTCGCGGCGCTGGCCTACGTCCTCCTGCTGGTCCCAAGGGCCGCGCGTCGCGGCTGAACGTCCCGCTCCGAATGTCTGACGGGCGCCCGCTCCAGGCGCCCGTCAATCCCCCTGGCGCGCCGCCTCGCGCTCGCGCCGCTCGGCCTCCCGGCTGCGACGCCGACGCTCGCGGTCTTCGGCGTTGCTGTAGCCGTCCATCACGAAGCTGACCTGGAAATACATGCGTCGGATGGGCAGCGGTCCCTCCCCCTCCGCCGGTCCGACCCGGGCGCGGCGCACTGAGCTCAGCACTTCGTCGCCGAACCCCCCGTCGCGGGGATGCTCCGTCTCGATCACGCAGTCGCGCAAAACTCCGTCGGGGGACGTCAGGCAGGTCACGTTGGCGAAGCCCTTGGCGTACTGCCGACGCGCCGAGGGCCACTCCGGCTGCGGACGCCGAACCCACAGAATGCCGCCGGGCAGCCCCTGCTCGTCCAGTCCCTCCAGTTCGGCGTCGCGCGGATCGACCAGCGGCCGGCCGCAGGCCGTCAGCGTGGCGTCGATGGCCGACGACGAAGCGGGCAGTTCCAGATCATATCGCAGCGTGCGCCCCTCTCCGGCCCCGTCGGGCACCCGAAGCTGGAGACGGCCGCCCTCGCGCATCTTGCGCGCCAGCGGCGCGGGCAGGGGGCTGACCGCCATGGTTTCATCCACGGCGACGTTCCACAGATGGGCGTGCGGGATCGGGTCGTCGCCGAAGGCCAGGCTGAGCGGCCTCTGGTCACGATTTCCGGCCTCCGGCAGGCCACCGATCACCGCGTCGAACCCGCCGTCCAGGCACCGGAACGTGATGCCCAGACCGACGTCGAACACCGTGTAGGCCATGACCATCTTCTGCCGGTCGTCCCGGATCAGATCCCAGTCGGCGACGGCTTCCTGGGCCGACGCCGGCTGGGCGATCAGCAGGGGCAGACAGACGAGGGCGCGGAAACGCGGCATGACGGGAACTCGGGACACTGACGACTTGGGGTGGAGTTCCTGATCGCCGAGTCACACGACAGGGGCGTGACGGGTCAACCGGCAGGATCGAGCGCGCCGCGCTTCACGCCGTCGCCACCGTCTGTTCGATGGCCCCGAAGATCGAGTGGTGCTTCTCGTCCAGCATTTCGATGCGCACTGTGTCGCCCGCCCGCAGGAAGGGCGTCTCCGCCTTGCCGTGCAGAAGGGTTTCGACCGTGCGCACCTCGGCGATGCAGGAATAGCCCAGGCCGCCCTCGGCCACCGGCTTGCCGGGTCCGCCGTCGGCGTCGCGGTTCGACACCGTGCCCGAGCCGATGATCGACCCCGCGCCCAGCGACCGGGTCTTGGCCAGATGGGCGATCAGCGTGCCGAAATCGAACGTCATGTCGACGCCGGCGTCCGCCTGGCCGAACGGCTTGCCGTTCAGCTCGACCGTCAGCGTGCCGTGCAGCTTGCCGTCCTTCCAGCGGTCGCCCAGGTCGTCGGGCGTCACGAAGACGGGCGACAGGGCGCTGGCCGGCTTGGACTGGACGAAGCCGAACCCCTTGGCCAGTTCGGCCGGGATCAGGTTGCGCAGCGACACGTCGTTCACCAGGCCGACCAGACGGATCGACGCCAGCGCGGCGTCGCGGTCGGCGCCCAGCGGCACGTCGCCGGTCACCACCGCCACCTCGGCCTCCAGATCGCAGCCCCAGGCCTCGTCTTTCAGCGGGATCGGATCGCGCGGGCCCAGAAAGCCGTCGGACCCGCCCTGGTACATCAGCGGATCGGTCCAGAAACTGGCCGGCATCTCGGCGCCACGGGCCTTGCGCACCAGTTCGACGTGATTGACGTAGGCCGAACCGTCCGCCCACTGATAGGCGCGGGGCAGGGGCGCCGCGGCCTCCCGCTCGTGGAACCGCCCGCGGGGGACCGAGCCGTGCTCCAGCATCTCCGCCAGATTGCGCAGTTCCGGCTCGCATCGGTCCCAGCCGTCCAGCGCGGCTTGAAGCGTGGGCGCGATCAGGAAGGCGTCGGTGTACCAGGCCAGATCCCGGGAGACGACCACGAGGCGGCCGTCGCGGCCGTGCTTGAGCGAAGCGAGTTTCATCCCTGAGTCTTAGAGCGGGATCCGCGCGGGTGGAACCGTCCTTCGCGCCGTCGAGGTCTACTTCTTTCGCTCCCAGATCGGGCGGCGTGGAGCCGCCGGCTCGTCGCCGTGGGTCTCTGCGTCACCGTCTCCGTCGCCATGCCCGTGCTTGTGCGCGTCGTCATGGCCGTGACCGTGGTCGTCCTCGTGCGCCGCATCCTTCGGCATCCGGCTGAGCTGGCGGCGCGCGCCGACCAATTCCTTCACCCGATCGTCCTTGCGCGACCACCAGTCGTGGAAGGCGCGCACGGCCTTGGCCAGTTCGTCGATCTGCTCCTTGCCCGTCAGGTCGCCTGAGGGCGGCGGCGGCGGCGCGGGCGGCGGCACGGCGTTGACCGTCACGTTGATCGTCTGGTTCTGCGTCGTCGAGGCGGCGGGCGACGCGGTCGCGGCGGCGGCCGCCGCCGGCTTGGCGGCCGGACGCTTGCCCTCCAGGGCGTTGGTGATCGCCGTCATCGGGCCCGACAGCCCCCCGCCCAGGCTCTTCACCTGGCCCAGCTGGTCCTCGACGAGATCCTTCAGCGCCCGCGCCTTCTCGACCAGGCGGTCGCTCTCGGCGGACAGGGCCTCCTTGGCGGACTTCAGCACGCGCTTGTGAATCGCCTTGGCGACGGCCTCCTCGTCGCCGTCCGAACCTCCGCCGCCCCGGCCCATCAGAAAGCCGATGACGCCGGCCAATGCGATCAGCCCGGCCAGCAGCGCCGCCATCAGAGGGTCCAGCCCCAGGAACAGCGGTCCGGCCACGTCTTCGTAGCCGCTGGGCGCGCCCCCGAAATCCGGCGTGAAGTCCGTCATGCCCGTCCCCTCCGGCTGGGGCGCATGTTGCCCGAGGCCGCTCGCCGATCAAGGCGATTCCCGTTCCGGGAGGCGGGAAGTCAGCCTTCCGGCGCCAGCACCGCCTTGGCTTCGGCGCCCACCTTCAGCGTCGGATCACGCACCTCGACCTCGATCTGTATGCCGCCCGCCGGCTCGTGCGCCCACAGATAGCGCCGCTCCACCTCGACCTCGCGGCCCGACGGCGCGAAACCGGGGAACACGTCGCCCCACGGGGTGATCCGCTTCATCTCGGCGAAAGACAGGTCCAGGGCCGCGTCCAGTTCCTCCATGGCCATCACGGACAGTTCGTCTTCGGGCGACGTCACACCTCCACCCCCTGCGGCGCCGTGAAGGCCGACGTCGGCGCGTCGCCGGTGTTGATCACCTCCGACGGCTCGAAGATCACCACCTCGGCCTCCTCGTCCGCCGCCGTGCGGTGTTCGACGCCGCGCCGCACCACAGTGAACTGGCCCGGCCCCAGATCGACGATCCGGTCGCGGTACTCGACGCGGAACCGGCCCTTCCAGACCAGGAACATCTCGTCGGCGTCGGCGTGGCTGTGCCAGGGAAAGACGCCCTGCACCTTCACCAGACGCACGTCCTGCCCGTTCAGCCGGGCGGCCACGCGCGGCCGCCAGTGATCGTCGAAGGCGGCGAATTTCTCGGCCAGGTCGACGGCGGTCATTGGCCGTCGTCCGCGTCCTGGCGGTCGTCCGCATAGATGGCGACCCAGGCCGGGGCGCCCGCCGACACGGCCCCGCGGTACATGCCGGACGTGTTCATGGCGAAATGAGGCTGCCCGGTCTGCGTCATGACGATGACGCCGCCCTCGCCGCCCAGGGCGCCCACCTCGGCGATCTCCGCCTGCGCCGCCATGTGCGCGGGCAACTGCAGATGGACCATGCAGATGGCGTCCGGTGGAGCGTCGCGTTCGCAGATCTCGGTACGGCGCGCCAACTCCGCGGCGCGGACCTCGGGATAGGCGTCGAACGCCGCCTTCCGCGCGCAGATGTCCCGCGCCGCCGTCGCGCGGATGAAATACTCGCCCGAGCCCGTCGCCGACACGGCGCAGCCCTCGGCGTTGGAGGCATAGGTGCCCGCCCCGATCACCGGCACGTCGCCGACCCGGCCCCAGCGCTTGCCGGACATGCCGCCGGTGGAGGTGCCGGCCGCCAGCCGCCCCTCCCGGTCCAGCGCCACCACGCCGACGGTGCCGAACTTGCGCTCATCAAGGGGCGGGGCGACCACTGCGGCGGAAGCCTCGGGCGGCGGCGGCGCGCCTTCCGGGCGCGGCGGCACGGGCCGGCCCTCACGCTCCAGCTGGCGCACCAGCCCCTGCCAGCGGCGCTCGGTGAAGAAATAGCCGGGGTCCACCTCCTCCAGCCCCTGATCGCGGGCGAAGGTCTCGGCCCCCGCGCCGATCAGGAAGACGTGCGGCGACTTTTCCATCACCGCCCGCGCCGCGCTGATCGGATGGCGCGTGCGGGTCAGGCCGGCGACAGCGCCCGCGTCCAGCGTGGTCCCGTCCATGATCGCCGCGTCGTGCTCGATCCGGCCGTCGGCGGTGAAGACCGCGCCGCGCCCCGCGTTGAACAGGGGATCGTCCTCCATCACCTGGATCACGGCTTCCACGGCGTCCAGCGAGCTGCCGCCGCCGGCCAGAACCTGAGAGCCGACCTCCAGCGCATGGGCCAACGACGCGCGATAGGCCGCGTCCTGCTCCGGCGTCAGCTGCCCCCGCTCGATCACCCCGGCTCCGCCGTGGATGGCGAGGGACCACTGGACGCGCTCCTGCGCGGCGGCGGGCAGGGCGAACAATGCGAGCGCGATGGCGGCGACGAACGACTTCATGAGGGCGTCCCCAAGGCCCGTCACCCCCGGTGGTGCAGGCGTTTCCATATCTGATAGCCCACGACGGGCGTCAGGCCCACCGCCGTCGCCAGGGCGACCAGCAGCCACAGGTTCGGCACGTGCGGCGCGGCCAACCCCGCCGTCACGCCCGCCAGGATCGGCCCCAGAAACGGCAGCCAGGCCGGCGGCTTAGGCATCCACCTTGATCACGCCGCGCCGGATCTGGTCCAGCTCGATGGAGTCGAACAGGGCCTGGAAATTGCCCTCGCCGAACGCCTGGTTGCCCTTGCGCTGGATGATCTCGAAGAAGATCGGGCCGAAGGTGTCCTGGGTGAAGATCTGCAGCAGCAGGCCGTCCTGGTCGGACCCGTCGATCAGGATGCGGTTCTTGCGCATCCGCGCCACGTCTTCGCCGTGGCCGGGCAGGCGCTTGTCGATCAGCTCGAAATAGGTCTCGATCGTGTCCTGGAACGGGATGCCGCGCCGCTTCATCTCCTCGACGGTCTCGAAGATGTCGTCGGTGGCCAGGGCGATGTGCTGGATGCCCTCGCCGTTGTAGCGGCGCAGGAATTCCTCGATCTGGCTGTTCTCGTCCTGGCTCTCGTTCAGCGGGATGCGGATGGCGCGGTCCGGCGCGATCATGGCCTGGCTGAACAGGCCCGTCGCCTTGCCCTTGATGTCGAAATACTTCTGCTCTTCGAAGCCGAAGACCTGGCCGTAGAAGCCCGACCAGTTGCGCATCTGGCCGCGGCGCACGTTGTGCGTCAGGTGATCCAGGGTATGCAGGCCGACGGCGTTCTTGCGCTCGGCCTCCTCCCAGCCCTCGACCTCGTCCCAGCCGTCGTACAGCGAGCCGCCCTCGCCGTACTGGTCGACGATGTACAGCAGCGAGCCGCCGATCCCCTGCAGCACATGGGGATAGCCTCCGCCCAGGGCGCCGCCGTCATGGCCCTCGGCCGGGCGGGCGCCCCGCGCGACGGCGCCCTCGAACGCGGCCTTGGCGTCGGCGACCCGGAAGGCCATGCCGTTGGCGGACGGGCCGTGGTCGTCGGCGAAGGCCTTGGCCTGACCCTTGGGCGTCATGTTGACCAGCAGGGTGATGTCCCCCTGCTTCAGCCGGACCACGCCGTTGGCCGGGTTCACATGCGTGCGGGTGAAGCCCATCAGCTCCAGCCGCGCCGCCATGGCCTCGGGCTCCGGGCCGGTGAACTCGACGAACTCGAAGCCGTCGACGCCCAGCGGGTTCTCCCGATCGATGGTCTCGGCGGTGGGGTGCACGGCATCGTCCATGGTCGCGTCTCCTGAAGGTTCGGCTCTGCGGGCCGGTTTCGCGGCGGAACCTAGTGTCAGGGACGCCCCAAGCCAAGCCGCGCCACGGCCATGTGATCGACGGCTGGCCTTGCGCCGCGGCATCGGCTAACCGCGGGCGCCGAAACGGAGCGCCCATGACCGACCCCGACCGCCACCAGGACGACGCCGGCCAGGGCTTCATCGCCCTGATCCGCAGCCTGTCGGAGAACGCCGGGCCCGACGGCATGACGCTGCGCGAAATCCGCGACCGGCTGGACGAGCGCGCCTTCGGTCTGATGATCCTGATCCTGGCCGTGCCCTGTCTGGTGCCGGCGCTTTACGGCGTGCCCCAGATCGTCGGCATCCCCATCCTGCTTCTGGCCGGCCAGATGCTGGTGGGAAGACATGAGCCCTGGCTGCCCGAGGCCATCCTGAAGCGGTCGGTGTCCAAGCCCTGGCTGGACCGCATGGCCGACTTCGCCACGAAGAGCATGGGCTGGACCGAGCGCCTGTCCCGCCCGCGCCTGCGCCTGTTCGCCGAAGGCTGGGCCGAGCGGGCGGCCGCCGCCTTCATGATCCTGGCCACCGTGACCATCGTCCTGCCGATGACCAACACCGTGCCGTCCGTGGCCCTGACCCTGCTGTCGGTCGGCCTGATCCAGCGCGACGGCCTGTTCGTGCTGGGCGGGGCGACGGTGGCGACGGGATGGGTCGTGGCCCTGCTGACCGTGGCCGCCGGCTTCTGGCTGGGCGCGGGCTGGGCCGTGGGCCTGGCGGCGCGCGTCGGCATCGGCGCCTGATCGCATCGACGCGGCCCGAAGGCGGCGCTAGAACCCTCAGATGATCGGCCTCTATCGCCTCCTGACCCGCTGGTGGACCGCCTTCGCGCTGGCGGCCTCGCTGGCCCTCTTGGGCGCCGCCCACGCCTTCGAGCGGTTCGGCGGCCTGGCCCCCTGCAACCTCTGTCTCAAGCAGCGGGAGGTCTACTGGGGCGCCGTCGCCATCGCCCTTCTCGCCACGCTGTGGGCGGTGATCAGCCGCGCCAGCCGCGGCACGCCGCGGGTGGCCTCCTTCCTGCTGTTCGCCGTCTTCACCACGGGCGCCGTCACCGCCGCCTATCACGCGGGCGGCGAGATGAAGTGGTGGGAGCTGCCGGCCACCTGCTCCGGCGGGGGCGGCGACATCGATCTGGAGGCGCTGGCGGCGCTGGCCATGGGCACGGGCGAGCCTTCGCGGCCGGTGCTGTGCGACGCCGTGACGTGGCGCTTCGCCGGGCTTTCGATGGCAGGGTGGAACACCTTCATTTCGGCGGCGCTGGCGATCTTCAGCCTGCTGGCCGCCAAACGCCCCAAGGACGCCCGTGCCCCCAGAGGCTGATCCCTCCATTCCGCTTCCCCGGCCCGGCCCGGGCGAGCCGCATCGTCGCCTGGCCGAGATCCTGCGCGTCGACCACGCCGGGGAATACGCCGCCGTCCACATCTATCGCGCCCAGCGCGCCGTGTTCGAGGCCCGCGCCGGCAAGGCCGCCGTCGCCGCCGACCTGACGGAGATGGAAGCGCACGAACAGGTCCACCTGTCGCGGTTCGAGGCCCTGCTGACCGAGAAGAACGTCGCGCCCACCGCGCTTCTGCCGCTGTGGCGGCTGGCCGCGGGCGCGCTGGGCGCCGGCACCGCCCTCTTGGGCGAGAAGGCCGCCCACGCCTGCACCGAGGCGGTCGAGAGCGTGATCGAGAAACACTACGGCGCCCAGATCGCCGAACTGTCGGAGCGCGACCCCGATCTGGCGGCCGAGCTGACGCAATTCCGCGACGACGAACTGGCCCACCACGACCACGCCGTCGCCCACGGCAGCCGCGACGCCCCGGCCCACCGTCTGCTGTCCGAAGTCATCAAGGCCGGCTGCCGCACCGCGATTCGGCTCAGCGAACGGGTGTGATCAAGTTCGTTTCCTTCTCCCCTTGCAGGTGGAGGCGAGGCGCATCGCGCCGACCCGTGGAGTAGTCTTCCTTCTCCCCTTGCGCGAGAAGGTGGCCTCGCGGAGCGAGGTCGGATGAGGGGTCGCACCGACGGCGCCGATCAGGAGGCGGATGACCTCTCAGGCCTGAGAGACCCCTCATCCGTCAGGCTTCGCCTGCCGCCTTCTCCCGCAAGGGGAGAAGGACGATGCGTCGGCTTGATGCGCGAAGTCGTGACGACTTCTCCCGTCTTTCCTTTCCCTTTCAATGCGGTGCGTTTTTTCAGCGTCGACTTTCCGACGTCGGTTGGGGGCTGCTGCAGCATCCGGGGGTTCCGTCGCGGGGGAGGGCGCAAGGCCTTGCGAGCTTGTCGCGGCGGGAGCGGTTCGAGCGGGGGGCTCGACGGGCGCATGCGCCCGCAGAGCCCGGTGCCGGCTCCATCGTTCGACCTCGGACCTCGCGGCCCTC
>NZ_DASYGX010000012.1:0-95705 GCF_035999125.1 Brevundimonas sp.
GGAGGGCGGGCGTCACACCCCGTTCTTCACCAACTACCGCCCGCAGTTCTACTTCCGCACGACCGACGTGACCGGCATCGTGCACCTGAAGGAAGGCGTGGAGATGATCATGCCCGGCGACAACGCCGAGCTGACCGTCGAACTGATCACCCCGATCGCCATGGAAGAGAAGCTCCGCTTCGCCATCCGCGAAGGCGGCCGCACCGTCGGCGCCGGCGTCGTGTCGAAGATCATCGCGTAAGAGCCATGGCCGTCATCCCCGCGAAAGCGGGGACGCAAGCCTCCGCGAGGCGAGCATAGGCCAAGCATGAGGAACCCCCGTCGGAGCGATCCGGCGGGGGTTTCGCTTTGGGCGCGCGCGCACTTCTCAACTCCGACGGGTCCGGCTTATGAAGGATCGAACGGGGGAGTGCGTCGCGTGGTGAATGGGACGGAAGAGCCGCGGCGCGGAGGGGTGGAGTTCGGCCCCCCGCCAACGACGTTCGACATGTCGCCTTTCGTGCAGGGCGGCCGCGATCCACGAGCGCTCAGTGCCCGCGGCGTGTGTCACTGGCTGAGTTATGCTCAGTCGGATCAGACGGGGCCACAGCCGGTGCACACGCATCGGTCGGTCGTTCAGGTGACCGGAAGCGACGGACTGCAAACCGCGGCGCGGATCGACGTGGTCTTCGATCCCCACCATGAGCGCCTGGTCGTGCATGCGGTTCGTGTCCATCGAGATGGCAACATTCGGGACGCCTGCGCGCCCGAGGCCTTCCAGTTGATCCAGCGCGAGCTCAACCTGGAGCGGGCCGTCTACGACGGCCGGATGACCGCCCACATGGCGATACCGGACGTCCGTGAAGGGGACGTGGTCGAGACGGCCTATTCCATCGTGGGCGCCAATCCGGTTCTGCGCGGCCTTTTTTCGTGGTGGTTCGTGCTTCAGTGGTCGGACCCGGTGGTGGAGACGCGCTGCACGCTGCGGGTGGCGCCGGATCGTCCGCTGACCATCCGCAAGTTCGGCGGCGCGAAGGATCCGGTGGAAACGCGCGATGGAGACGTGCGCGTGCTGGACTGGCGCGCCGTGGACCTGCCGCCATATGTGCCGGAACCGAGGTCGCCGCCCTCCTACGTCGGCTACGCCAGCATCCAGGTGGCGGACAGGCTGACGTGGGGCCAGGTGGCCGACGTCTTTCACGACCTTTACCAACCCGCGGCGGAAATGCCCGCCGACCTGGCCGAAGCGGTGGCCCGGATTTCGGCGTCGCACGCCGACCCGGCGGTTCGAGCGGTTCAGGGGCTTCGGCTGGTGCAGGATTCGCTGCGCTATCATTCGGTCAGCGTGGGGGACGGCGGATATCGCCCCCGCCCTGTGGAGACCATCTGGCGCGCGCGCTACGGGGACTGCAAGGACGCCTCGTTGACGCTGACGGCGGTCTTGCGCGCGCTGGGCCTGCAGGCCGACTGCGCCTTGGTCAACACGGTCATTGGGGACGACCTTCTCCATGCGCCGCCCAATGTGACCGCGTTCGACCATTGCATCGTGCGGGTCCGGATCGGCGATCGGGCTTTCTGGCTGGACCCGACGTCGTCGCCCCAGGCGGGCGATCTGGCGCATTTGACCCAGGCCGACTTCCATCATGCGCTGCCGCTCGTGCGAGGCGCCGGGTTGGAGGCCATGCCGCGCCCGCGGATGGAAACCGTGTGCGAGACCGAGGAGGTCTGGACCTTTGCGCGTCGGGAGACCCTTCCGGCGGATCTGGTTCTGACGACCACCTATCGCGGCTGGCGCGCGGACGGCATGCGCCGCTGGATCGCCAACGAGGGCGAGGAGGGCGTCCGCCGGAAGCTGCGGGAAGGTCTGGAAGGCGAGCTGCGCTCGCCGCTGCGGGAACTCAGTCCGTTCGAGCGGCGAGATGATCCGCGCGCCAACGTGCTGACGCTGACGGAACGGTATGAGGTGGAGCGCCCCTACGCCCGCCAGGAAGGGGCGCCAGGCCTGTTCTTTCAATCGCGGGACGACGTCGTCGGACCGACGCTCCCGCCGATCGGTCCGGACCGTCGCCGTGAACCTCTGGCGCTGGGAACGCCGCGCCGGGTGGAAACCGTGCGGGTTCTGAACTTTCCCGTCCCGATGAAGAGCGTCGCATGGCGCAAGACCGTCGAGGGGCCCGCCGGCCTTCGCGTCCAGTCCAGCTTGGCCTGGCCGACGCGGACGCAAGGGCGCCACGTGCTTTCGGTCGAGGCCCCGGAAAGCGTGCTGCCGGCGACCCGAACCGAGGACTATCGCGACTTCGAGACCCGGGCGATGGGCCTGAACGGCGTCAGCTTCGCCGTCCACTTCCGGAACGGGAAGATGGTCAAGTCCAGCCGGAACGGCACGGCGAACCTCAACTGGTTCGTCTGGTTCGCCATCGTCGGCGGCCTCGCCCTGTTGCGTTGGCTCACGACGGGGTGACCGGCCCAAGGGAACATGCGCGCGTGACGTCACGTTGACGTCCAGACGAAGCTCTGGAGGATCGACGATGCGCAGCCTATTGACCGGACTGGCCCTGTGTTCACCCCTGCTGCTGGCGGCGTGCGCCTCCACCGGCGACGACTACGCCTCGCAGTGCGAGCGGGATTACTGGGAGAACCGGCAGTACGCCACGGCGTCGGGGGCGGCGCTGGGCGCCCTCGCCGGGGCGGCGATCGCGGGCGAGGGCAACCGGGAGGAGGGCGCGGCCATCGGGGCCATCGCCGGCGGCCTGATCGGCAACCAGCTGTCGGAGCGGGACGATCCCTGCGGCTACGGCTTCGGCGGCTACAACCGCGACGGCCGCTACGGCTATGAGCGCGTGCCGCGTCGGGGCGACTACGGATACGGGTATTGAGGCGGCAGAATGCGCGGCGTCAGCCCCGCATGACCCGTTCCATGTCGACTCCCGCGTCGATCAGTCGAGCGCGTGCCGCCTCGACCACATCGGGTTCGAACCGGTCGGCGTGTCGCATCACGATCGCCTCGCCGAGCAACTCCGGAAGGTCGCGTTCCAGCAGCATGTGAAAGCCGTCCGTCGGCGGCTTGATGGCCCAGTCCGCCAGCGTCTTGACCACGCCGTCACGCGCGACCTTCTGCCTGGTACGGCCGAGGCGGACCGTCTTGCCGCGCTCCTGCTTCAGGTCGGCTTCGAAAGCGTTCACGGTGACCCAAAAGTCGTGCTCGACCGACCCAGCCTCGTGGTCGATGCCAAGCGTGACCATTTTTCGGAAGGCGGCTTCTTCGACCGGCTTCGCGCCGAGCGCTCGCGCGCGATCAACCAACTGACGCAGTTCCTTGGCGTCTTCGGTCTTGGCGATGTAGGCGAGCTGTCTGCTGTAATCCGTCATGTCGTCCTCTCGGCGTAGAAGACGGGGCGGCACGGCTACAGGCAAGACCGCCTTAACGGAATTCCGCCGTCACGCCGGGCTTCACCGCGGTCGCCAGCTGTTCGGCGTCCCAATTGGTCAGGCGGACGCAGCCGTTCGACGCCGTCTTGGCCACCTTGGACGGGTCGGGGGTGCCGTGGATGCCGTAGCTGTCGGCGGACAGGTCGATCCAGACGGTTCCGACCGGATTGTTCGGCCCCGGCGGCACGACGACCTTCCGGTCGCCCCGGTCGTAGCTGAGTTTGGCGGGATCGTAGGTGTAGTCCGGCTCGGGCGCGACGCCGAGGACGCGGAGGGTCCCGGACGGGGCCGGCCGCCGGGCCGATCCGATGGTGGCGGGATAGAAGGCGATCAGTCTCCCGTCGGCGTCGAAGGCGCGCAGCGACGTCTCCGACTTGTCCACGACGATGCGCGCGACGGCCGGCAGGGCGGCGTCGGAGACGGCGGGAACGACGATCTCCACGCCCGCGCGGCGGAAGTCGACGCCGGGGTTCAGGGCCCGAAGCAGAGCCTCCGTGACGTGGAAGCGCTCGGCGATGCGCTCCAGCGCGCTGGTGAAGCCGACGCCGTTGCGCGCGGTTTCCGACAGATCCTCGCCGGCGGGCGGGTCGAACGGGCCGGCGACGTCGGCCTGGGTCAGGACGACGCGCCGCAGCACCGGCCCGCCGTGGGCCTGCACCAGCGCCTCGAGCATGGCGGCGTCGGGCGCGTCGCCGGGCAGGCCGGCGGCCTCGCGCCAAGCGGCGACGGCGCGACGTGTGTTGTCGCCCGGCAGGCCGTCGACGACGCCCGGCGAGAAGGCGGAGCGATCAAGCAGGATCTGAAGGCGGATCAGCCCGGGGTCCGGTCGCGCGGGGGCCTCGGCGGACGCGGTCGCCGGAGCCCACGTCGCGGGCGGCGCGGCGGCTTCGATGGCGGCGACGTCCAGGGTCGCGGGCGCAGGGCTTGGGGCCGGCGCCGGGGCGGGGGTGGGCTCGGCCGGTTCGGATTCGGGAGCGCCGCAAGCGGCGAGGGTCAGGGCGAGGGCGGAGGCGGCGCAGGCGAAACGGAACATGCCGCCCCTAACCCGCCGATCCGCCGTCACGTTCCCCGGCCGCGCGAAGGACGCGGTTAACCGGCCCCCCGCCCGGCGTGCGCGCTTGCCAGGAACCCCGCCGGCGCGCCTAGCGTTCGCTTCCGGTTCGTTAGGATTTCGGCAACCATGATGAAGGCGCTTCGCCTCGGTCTGTTCATCGGCACCCTGATCGGGGCCAGCGCGTGCGCCATGGCGCCGTCCGCGAACGGGCAGGGCGGCTGGTATGGATCCGGCGACGTGGGCGGTTCCGACCGCGACTGACGAATCCATGGCGTGCGACGCGCCGTCGTCATATAGATGCGAATTGCGGACGCCGACCGTCGCGCCGCGCCGGGTCTCTCCCCCTAGATGTTAGCCGTCGCCATCGTCGTCGTTCTGCTCCTCGTGGTGCTCAACGGCCTGTTCGCCATGACCGAGCTGGCGGTCGTCTCCTCGCGCAAGTCGAAGCTGCAGAGCCGGGCCGAGAAGGGCGACCGGGGGGCCCGCGCGGCGCTGAAGCTGGCGGAGGAACCCACGCACTTCCTGTCGGCCGTGCAGGTCGGGATCACGCTGATCGGCATTCTGGCCGGCGCCTATGGCCAGGCGGCGATCGCGGGCGAGCTGAACCGCATGATCGAGGCGGCGTTCCCGAGCGCCGCGGCGTGGTCGGAGATCGCCTCCACCGCTGTCGTCGTGGTCTTCATCACCTATGTGTCGCTGATCGTCGGTGAACTGGTGCCCAAGCGGCTGGCGCTGATCTTTCCGGAATCCATCGCGGCCAAGATGGCGGCGCCGATCTCCACCTTGGCCATCGTGCTGCATCCCTTCGTTGTGCTGCTGACCGCTTCCACCTCCGGCATCCTCAAGATCATGGGCGTCAAGGACCGCGACGGGTCCGACGTGACGCAGGAGGAGGTGGAGACGATGATCGCCGAGGGCACCTCCGCCGGCCTGATCGAGCCGGAGGAGCAGGAGATGATCGAGGAGATCCTGACCCTGGGCGACCGCCCCATCCGCGTGGCCATGACGCCGCGGCACGAAGTGTTCTGGATCGCCCTGGACGACACCGAGGAGCAGCTGCGCGAGGAAATCCGCACCTGTCCCTATTCGCGGATCGTGGTGGCGCGGGAGAACGACGTCGACAACCCCCTGGGCGTCGTCCACAAGAAGGATCTTCTGGACAGCCTTCTGGACAACGGCGAGTTCAACGTCGAGACCCTGGTTCAGACCCCGGCCTTCATCCCCCAGTCGACCAGCGTCCTGAAGGCGCTGGAGATCATGAAGTCGTCCAAGGTCCACATGGCCTTTCTGGTGGACGAGTTCGGCGCCTTCGAGGGCGTGGTGACGGCGACGGACCTGCTGGAGATGATCGCCGGCGACTTCGACGAGGGTCACGATGAGGCCGAGGCCATGATCCGCAAGCGCGAGGACGGCACATGGCTGGTCGACGGCCAGACCGATCTTGAGGAGCTGTCGGACGAGCTGGGCGAGGATTTCGGCGAGGCCGAGGGCTTCCACACCGTGGCCGGTCTGGTGCTGCACGAACTGTCGCGCGTGCCCGGCGAGGGCGAGATGCTGCAGTTGGGGCGGTTCGAGGTCGAGGTCATCGACATGGACGACCGCCGCATCGACAAGCTGCTGTTCCGCCAGGTGGTGAAGGCGGAGGACGAGGCGCGGGCGGTGGCGGAGCATCAGGAGTGAGGCCGCCGCGACGCGGCCTTCGCCCTTGAAATCACGGGCGGGGTGGGGCATAGCCCCGCGTCTGGCGAAGACCACCTCTCCGGCGTGTCCGGAGGCGGCGTGATTTGTCTAGGAGTTTAGCTCAGCTGGTAGAGCACCGGTCTCCAAAACCGGGGGTCGTGGGTTCGAGTCCCCCAACTCCTGCCATTTCTCCCCCTGTTCCCGCAGCCTGGGCCTCCCCATCTGCGGGGACAGGATCAAGCGTTCGAAAGAGACCCTGAGCACAGATGGCCAAGTCCAAGTTCCCCGGCCGCCGCACCGGCGCCAAGGCCCAGGGCGCTTCCGCGTCCGGCGGCACGGTGACGGTGGAGCCGACCGAGCCCAAGGTCCGCACCTCGCCCATGCAGTTCCTCAGCCAGGTCCGCGCCGAAGGGCGCAAGATCGTGTGGCCCAGCCGCAAGGAGACCTGGATCACCTCGGTGATGGTCTTCATCATGGTGCTGATCGCCGCCGTCTTCTTCTGGCTCGTCGATCTGGCCCTGGGCTGGAGCATCGAACGCATCATCTCCATCGGCTCATAAGAAAAAGAGCGCCATGACCGACGCAGCGCCCGAAGCCGCCGCCAATCCGCGGCACAAGTGGTACATCGTCCACGCCTATTCGAACTTCGAGAAGAAGGTCGCCGAGCAGCTGCGCGAGCAGGCGGCCCGCCAGGGGCTGGCCGAAAACTTCTCCGAAATCCTGGTCCCGACTGAGGACGTCGTGGAGGTCCGTCGCGGCCGCAAGGTGAACTCCGAGCGGAAATTCTTCCCCGGCTACGTGCTGGTGAAGATGGAGATGACCGACGACGCCTATCACCTGGTCAAGAACACGCCGAAGGTCACCGGCTTCCTGGGCGCGGCGGGCGGCACCAAGCCCCTGCCGGTCTCCGAGCGTGAGGTTCAGAACATCATCGGCGCGGTGGAGGAGGGCGTGGAGCGTCCCAAGCCCACCATCCGCTTCGACATCGGCGAGACGGTCAAGGTGGTCGACGGCCCCTTCGCCAGCTTCGACGGCCAGGTGGAGAGCGTGGACGAGGACGCCGCCCGCCTGCGCGTCGCCGTGTCGATCTTCGGGCGTCCCACCCCGGTCGATCTGGAATACGGCCAGGTGGAGAAGGTCTCGGGCTGAGCCCCGAGCGTACAGGGCTCTGAACGGCGGCCTGCGGGCCGCCGTTTGCTTTTGGGCGGCGCCTCTGATACTGGCCCGCCTCCCTCAGCGATGAGGGCAAATCCGTGGGAGGCCGCCATGCCGCACCACGGCTCATCCGTGGCGATTGAGTTCGCCGCTTCATAGGAGAGACCGATGGCCAAGAAGATTCTCGGCTACATCAAGCTGCAGGTGCCCGCGGGCTCCGCGACGCCCTCGCCGCCCATCGGCCCGGCCTTGGGTCAGCGCGGCGTGAACATCATGGGCTTCTGCAAGGAGTTCAACGCGCGCACCGAGAAGGAAGCCAAGGGCACCCCGCTTCCGACCGTCATCACCGTCTATCAGGACAAGTCGTTCACCTTCATCACCAAGACGCCGCCGGCGACCTGGTATCTGAAGCAGGCCACCGGCCTGAAGTCGGGCGCCAAGCTGACCGGCCGCGAAACCGTCGGCAAGATCACCCGCGCCCAGCTGCGCGAGATCGCCGAGAAGAAGATGAAGGACCTGAACGCCAACGACCTGGAGCAGGCCGCCAAGATCATCGAAGGCTCGGCGCGCGCCATGGGCCTGAACGTGGTGGAGAAGTAAGTCATGGCCAAGCAAGCCAAGCGCATCCAGGCCTGGACCGGCGACCGCGACGCCCTCCTGCCGTACGCCGACGCCATCAAGGCGGTGAAGGACAACGCCAAGGCCAAGTTCGACGAGTCGATCGAGATCGCCGTCAACCTGGGCGTCGACCCGCGTCACGCCGACCAGCAGGTCCGCGGCGTGGTCAACCTGCCGTCGGGCACGGGCCGCGACGTCCGCGTCGCCGTCTTCGCCAAGGACGCCAAGGCCGACGAGGCCCGCGCGGCCGGGGCCGACGTCGTCGGCGCCGACGACCTGTTTGAGAAGATCAACGGCGGCTTCATGGACTTCGACCGCGTCATCGCCACGCCGGACCTGATGGGTCTGGTCGGGCGTCTGGGCAAGGTGCTGGGCCCGCGCGGCCTGATGCCGAACCCCAAGGTCGGCACCGTGACCCCGAACGTCGGCCAGGCGGTCAAGGACGCCAAGGGCGGCGCCGTCGAGTTCCGCGTCGAGAAGGCGGGCATCGTCCACGCCGGCATCGGCAAGGCCTCGTTCGCCCAGGACGCCCTGGAAGCCAACGTCAAGGCGATCGTCGACGCCCTGGTCAAGGCCAAGCCGTCGGGCGCCAAGGGCACCTATGTGAAACGCATCAGCCTGTCGTCCACGATGGGCCCGGGCGTGAAGGTGGACCCGGCCTCGCTGGGCGCCTGATCGCGGTCGACCAGCGACGTCAAGGGAAACGGCGGGGAGCCATCCCCGCCGTTTTCGCGTGTGGCGCGTCCCGCATGAACTTGTCCTTGGCCGATGCGCGCGACAAGATGCGAGGTGGAGGGGCCGGCCATGCGAATTGTTCTGATCCTGTTCGCCGTCGTCGTGGCCTTGCTGTCCGCCCAGCCGGTTTCGGCTCAGGACCGCGACCTGGCCGATCGCACCGCACTGGCCGAGCGCTACATCCGTCTGTCTATGGGCGATGACCTTCGCCCGATGATCGAGGGCGTGATCGAGGAGCAGCTTGCGGCGGACGACGGCATGACGCCGGAGCAGCGCGCCTGGTACCGCGCCAACGTCCCGGTGTTCTTCGACGCTTTCATGAACCGGCTGATCGACCTTCTGGCGCCCCGCTATGCCGCCAGCATGACGGATGAGGAACTCAACGCCGGGATCGCCTTCTACAGCTCGCCCCTGGGCCGATCCCTGGCGCGCAAGCAGGTGGCGCTTCAGGTCGACATGGACGAGCATTTTTATGAGGCGGCGGAGACCATGAGCGCCGAGATCGAGGCGAAATACTGCGCCGCCTTCGCGTGCGATGCGCCCCCGATCATCTCGTCCTCCGGCAAATGAAGCCCCGCCCTTGAGTTTCCGCGTGCGCCTGTGTATGGAGCGCGCCTTGCCGTGACGGGTCCGCCCGTGACGGTCCTGTCCGAGAACTTCGGGGCGTGGGGGCCACCCACGCCATAAATGTCGGGGAGCCCCCCCGGCGCCGTGGGGAGATGGGTCGCAGACGATCCCCTTCGCTTCGTGCGAAGCGGGCGTGCGCTTCCTTCGGACATCGCTACCGGCCTGAACGTCTCGCGGCGACGCGCGGCGCTTTGGCCATCTTGCCGTCGGGAATGACCCCGGCGGTGAAACCAAGACTGGAGACCGCAATGGACCGCGCACAAAAGGCCGAGTCGATCGAGACGCTGAAGGGCGTCTTCGCCGACGCCGGCGCCGTGGTCGTGACCCACAACCTGGGTCTGACCGTTGCGGAAATGGAAGACCTGCGCGGCCGGCTGCGTACCGCCGGCGGCGCGTTCAAGGTGGTCAAGAACCGCCTGGCGCTGAAGGCGCTCGAAGCCGAAGAGGGCAGCGACTACCACCCCCTGTTCAAGGGTCCGGTGGGCATCGCCTTCGCCCCCGACGCGGTGACGGCCGCCAAGGTGACCGCCGAATTCGCCAAGGCCAACGACAAGTTCGTCGTCCAGGGCGGATTCATGGGCGACAAGGTGCTGGACGCCAAGGGTGTCGAAACCCTCTCCAAGCTGCCGTCGCTGGACCAGATCCGCGCCTCGCTGCTGGGTCTGCTGAACGCCCCCGCGACCAAGATCGCCGGCGTCGTCCAGGCCCCGGCCGGCCAGCTGGCCCGGGTGTTCAACGCCTACGCCACCAAGGACGCGGCGTAAGCCGCTTCTCCATCTCCGCATCTCCTCAAACCAACATCCTCCGAAGGAACTGAAAACATGGCCGATCTCGCCAAAATCGTCGAAGACCTGTCCAAGCTGACCGTGCTGGAAGCCGCCGAACTGTCCAAGCTGCTGGAAGAAAAGTGGGGCGTCAGCGCCGCCGCTCCGGTGGCCATGGCCATGCCGACCGGCGGCGCCGGCGGCGGCGCTCCGGCCGAAGCTGCTGAAGAGCAGACCGAGTTCACCGTCGTCCTGATCGACGGCGGCGACAAGAAGATCAACGTGATCAAGGAAGTCCGCGGCGTCCGTTCGGACCTGGGCCTGAAGGAAGCCAAGGACCTGGTCGAAGGCGCTCCGCAGAACGTCGTCGAGAACGTCTCGAAGCAGCAGGCCGACGAAGTCGCCAAGAAGCTGACCGAGGCCGGCGCCAAGGTCCAGATCAAGTAAGGTCTGCCGGTCTTTCCGCCTCGCGCGGAAAGCGGAACGACGGGCCCGATGGGAAACCATCGGGCCCTTCTTTCGTTCGGCCCCGCTGGCGGGTCGACCCGTCGCGCCCCACCTGTGGGCTCCCGAACGAAAGGCCCTCCCCATGAAGATCCTGATGGTGCTCACCTCGCATGACCTGCTGGGCGACACCGGCAAGAAGACCGGCTTCTGGCTGGAGGAGTTCGCGGCGCCCTACTACGCGCTGAAGGACGCCGGCGCGCAGATCGTGCTGGCCTCGCCCAGGGGCGGCCAGCCGCCGCTGGACCCCAAGAGCGACGAGCCGGACGCCCAGACAGCGGCGACCGAGCGGTTCAAGCAGGACGAGGCGGCTCAGCAAGCCCTGGCCTCGACCACACCGCTGGCGGACGTCGACGCGTCGGACTTCGACGCCGTCTTCTATCCCGGCGGCCACGGCCCGCTCTGGGACCTTGCCGAAGACGCGACCTCGATCGCCCTGATCGAAGCCTTCGCCCGCGCCGACAAGCCGATCGGAGCCGTTTGCCATGCGCCGGGCGTGCTGAAGAGCGTACGAGGCCCCGACGGCGAGTTGCTGGTCAAGGGTCGCCGCGTCGCGGGCTTCACCAACAGCGAGGAAGAGGCCGTGGGCCTGACCGACGTCGTGCCCTTCCTGGTGGAAGACATGCTGAAGACCAACGGCGGCGACTACACCCGTGGGCCGGACTGGGTCTCGCATGTCGTGGCCGACGGCAAGCTGGTGACGGGCCAGAACCCGGCGTCGTCGGAAAGCGTGGCGGAAGAGCTGGTCAAGCTGCTGACCTGAGCGCGTCGGCTGCCGTGCGGGCGCAGCCCGGGTTGCGCCCCGACGTCGCCGGGTTAGGCTGGGCCGGAGGAGGGGCCGGCTCATGATCCGTACGCTTCTGGCGGCCGCCGTGCTGGCGTCCCTCGCCGCCTGCGATCAGGGGGTGGAGATTCCCGACCCCGCCACGGTCGTGCCGCCCAAGCGGGCGCCGCTGCCCGAGCCGCCCATGACCTCGGCCAAGGCGATCCAGGTGCTCGACGGCATGCCGCTGCAGTGCAAGTCGATGGCGGTGGTCATGTTCGACATGAGCCGCTGCCTGCACAAGACGCCCGAGGGGCTGCCGGACGACGACAAACTGCTGGCCGACCTCGTCGCCCTCCGGGCGGAACTGGAAGCGCTGGACCCGGACGTGGTCGAGACGACATGCTCCACGCGCTATGCCGAACTGGAATCCACGCCGAAGCCGCGGGAGTGCTGGTAAAGGCCGGCGGCGCACTCCAGAAGGGCCTCATGCAGCCACATCGCCCCGGGATCGCGGTCGATCCGGTCGGCCGAAATGAGTGACGGTGAAAAGCTTCGCACCGCGATCGGCGGAGCGGCGACGGCCAGGCCGAACGCGTCCGCCCACTTCTCGGCGAAGCGTCGCGGAAGCGTCAGCATAAGGTCGGTCCGGGCGGCCACGGCCAGGGCCACGAAGAAGTTCGGGGCCGTCGCGGCCACGGTCCGTCGCGCGCCCAGGCGTCGCAACGTGAAGTCGACGATCCCCGAGGGCTCGCCGTCCTGCGACACCAGCAGGTGCCGCTCGGCCAGATAATCCTCCAGCGTGGGCGCCGCGTCGAACGCCGTCCGGCGCACGACGGCATAGGTCTCCTCGCCCAGAGGCGTGATGCGCAGTCCCGGCGTCGCCTTCCACAGGTGACCAAGACCCAGGTCGATCCGCCCGTCCAGCACCGCCGCCGCCATGGCGTCTCTCGGCAGGGCCTGGGTGGTCAGCACGACGTCGGGGGCGAGACGGCGGATGTGACCGATCAGGTCGGGCAGCAGCAGGGAGGCTGTCGAGTCCAGGGCCGACAGGCGGAACCGGCGATCACTGTTGGCCGGATCGAAAGCGGGTTGGGGCACGCAGAGGTCACCAAGGGCCTCGAGGACGGCGGTGATCCGTGGCGCAAGGGCATGGGCGCGCTGCGTCGGCCGCATTCCATGCGGAAGCCGCTCGAACAGATCGTCGCCCAGCGCCAGTCGCAACCGCGTCAGCCCGTGACTGGCGGCCGAAGGCGACAGGTTCAGCCGCTTCGCCGCTCCGGCCAGCTTGCCGCCGCGATAAACCTCCTGGAACAGCAGCAGAAGGCTGGGATCCAAGCGTCGGACTGCAGTTTCATGCATGTCAGAGTCCCGATGATTGCACTGGCGTGCATGACAGGGATGATCTGAAATCCGTCTCCCCGCAAGGAGCGACGACATGAGCCTGAAGGACGTCAATCCCGTCGATCCCGCGCGCCGAAGGCGCATCGCCCTGGTGATCGCCAATCCCTCGACGTCGCCCGTCACGGGCTGGCCCGTGGGCTTCTGGTGGAGCGAGCTGACCCACCCGTGGCATGCCTTCGCCGAGCGCGGCTATGAGGTGGAGCTGTTCTCGCCGGACGGCGGCCGGTGCGAGGCCGACGCCATGAGCGACCCGCGCGATCCCGGCGGCTATTCCGCCGGCGATTTGATCTCTATGGGCTTCATCGCCACTCCAGCCTTGGTCGCCTTGGTCGAGACCACGCGGCCCGTCGCGGAGATCACGCTGGATCGGTTCGACGCCATCGTTGTGGCGGGCGGCCAGTCGCCCATGGTCAGCTTCGAGGCTGCCACCGGCCTGCATGCCGTGTTTCAAGCCTTTCACGAGGCGGGCAAGGTCGCCTGTGCCCTGTGTCACGGCACGGCAGTCCTGGCCTTCTGCCGCACGCCCGGGGGTCGGCCGCTGGTCGAGGGGCGCACGGTGACCGGCTTCGCCAACGTCGAGGAGGATTTCGCCGACCGTGCCGTCTGGGACTATGGCCTGCTGCCCCGCGGCACGCACCTGATGGCCTGGCGCATCGAGGACCGGCTGAAGGCCCAGGGCGCCAACTATGTCCAGGGCGGCCTGTGGCGCGGCTTCGCCGTGCGGGACGGCAATCTGATCACCGGCCAGCAGAACTTTTCCGGCGGAGAGACCGCAGCCCTGGTCATCGACGCGCTGGGCGGCTGACGCCGCCTAGTCGGTTCTCGGCGCCAAGATCTCGCTGAGGCGATCGCGCGTGCCGGGGATGCGTTCAAGGCGCGGGTAGCGCAGGCCGTCGTGGTAGTCGAACTGGATCGTCCGCTCGCGTGATCCGTTGCGGATGACCACGCTGATGGGCCGGTCGTTCCCCTTTGAGGCGGTGATCGCGGCGGCCAGGTTCGCGGCGTTGCCGGGCTGTCCGTCGACGCTGGCCAGAGACCAGCCCGTGCCGATGCCGGCCTCATACGCCGGGCCGCCCCAGAGGACGTTGGTGATGCGCGTGCCCGACAGGTTGAAGCCCAGCGAGTACTGGAAGTCGCCGCCGCCCGAGCCGTTGACGTACTGCTCCACCTCCGTCGGCTGATCGACGTAGATCAGCCGCCAGCCCGAACGCTGCAGACCCTCCAGCGGCGCCTTGGCCTCGGGCCCGACGGCGTCGAGCCGCGCGCGCAGGAAGCCGTCCCAATCGTAGGGCGCCACCGCGGTCAGCGCCTCGATCACGCCGTTGTAGGTGTAGGGCGTCGCCTCCCACACCCCGTCCTGGATGCCGTGGAAGCCGCGGGCGAAGTCGTCCAGCGAGCGCCGGTCGCCGGTCAGCTCGCGGATCTTGGAGTCCACGTCCAGCCAGACGAGCAGAGCCTCGCGGTAATAGTCGCCCGTGCCGCGCATCCACGACGACCAAGGCGTGACGGTGCGGTATCCCAGAAGGTTGTGGTTGGTGGTGTCCTGGAGCGCGCGCCACTCGCGCCCGGGCTGGTTTTCGTAGAAGGCGGCCTGGCCGGCGATGTTGACGATCGCCTCTTCCGGCGTGGTCAGGCCGGCGCGCGTGGCCAGGACCTCGCCCCAGTATTCGGTCAGGCCCTCATAGACCCACAGCAGGGTGTTCTGCACCGGGGTGTTCAGGTTCGGCGTGATCTGGTCGGCGGGGCGGCGGAACTTGCCGTTCCAGGTATGGACGTACTCGTGCGGCAGCAGGGTGCGGGCCCCGTGATAGATGGTCCATTCCTGGAAGAAGTTGGCCGGCACCGCGTTCTCGCTGGAGCGGTGATGCTCCAGCCCGATCCCGCCCAGCTGGTTGGAGTTGGCCAGCAGGAACTCATATCGGTCGAAGGGCCGCGTGCCGAACAGGCGGTCGGCCTGGACCACCATGTTGCGGAAGCCCGCCAGTTGCTCGTCGGTGATCGCGATCGACGCCGGCGTGTCGCCCAGAATGTGCAGACGCACCGGCGAGCGGCCGCCCGGATCCAGATCGACGACGCGATGGTTGCGGCCGGCGAACATCGGGCTGTCGGCCAGCATTTCCAGATCGATCGGCTCGAAAACGGCCAGACCGTCCTCGAACGAGCGAGTGTCCAGGGCGACGCCGTAGTTCCAGCCTTCCGGCAACTGCACCGAGGTCTGCACCATGATGCCCGAGTGGCGATAGCCCGCGGGATAGAGAATGGCCTTCTCGAATTGCAGGTTCGACACGTCGGGCGTCATCACGACGCGCCAGGTGCTGTTCTCCGGCTGGGTCAGCCACTGGAACGACACCTCGATTTCGCGGATGCCCGCCGGCACGTCGAGATGGAAGGCATAGGGGTCGATGGTGTCGCGCAGCCACTCGATCCTCTGGCCGTTCCCGGTCACCGTCAGGCCGGCGATCAGCTGGATCGGTCCGGTCGGCGCGTGGTTGCCGGGCAGGAACTTGGGATAGAGCAGCGTCATCGGGCCGGCGGCGGGCACGGGAATGGTCTGGCGCACGCGGACGACCTTGCGGTCCAGATCGGTGGCGTCGACCTCGTGCCGGATCACGCCCGGGAAGCGCTCGGCGGTCGGGGTCGGGATGGCCGGGATGTCGCGAGGCAGGCTCTGCAGGCCGGCCTGGGCCTGGGCGGAGGCCGAGCCGGCGGCGCCGGCCGTCATCAGCGCCGCGACGCAGGCGGCCACGAGCAGGGTGGGGCGGGCGCGCGTCATCGGGTCACTCTCTCGACAGCGGAAGGGGCAAGGGCGGCGACCTTCGCCATGCCCGTCCGGAGCGTCAAGCTTGGCCGGAAGATCAGTCCGGGCGCACGACTTGGCAGGTGACGTTGCGCGCCGACAGGGCCTCGCACGCGGCGCGGGCGGCCTCCTCGGTCATGCCGGTGAAGCGCGAGCGCCACCAGCCCGAGGCGCTCATGACCCGACGCTCGGCGCCGGAGAACTGGCTGCGGAAGCGGCGGTTGACCTCGTCCAGCCAGTCGCGTGCCACCGTCTCGTCGCGGAAGGCGCCGACCTGGACCGACCAGCGGCCCTCAGGCGCGGCGGGGCGGGCGGGCGGGCGTCGCTGGGCGGCGGGCGGCGGGGTGGGCTGGCGGTTCAGCTCCGCCGTGCGGTCCGACCGGGGCGCCGGCGCGGAGACCAGGCGGACATCGGAGTCCTCAGGCTCGGCCCGGCTGCCGGCCGTGGAGTCGCCGGGGAGCGAGGCGTAGAGCACGCCGCCCTCGGCAGGTTCCGGCCCTATGCCGAATCCGCGCTGCTCGAAGAAGGTCTGGGCCACCTCGATCCGCTCGCCGCCGCGACGCCGCGACGCGACTTCGAAGCCGGTCGTCATCAGTTCCGCCACGTGCTCATTGCGCGAGGCGGTCGATCGACCGCCCAGCACGACGGTGATGATCCGCCGCCCGTCGCGGACCGCCGAGGCGGCCAGATTGTAGCCCGAGGCGTTGGTGAAGCCGGTCTTGATCCCGTCATAACCCTGCCCGGAATTCAGCAGGCCGTTGGTGTTGCGGTACTCGCGCCCGCCGTAGAACCAGCTGTTCACCCCGAAGAAGCGGTAATGTTGGGGGAAGTCCCGCAGCAGGGCCCGGCACAGGAGGGCCAGGTCGCGCGCGCTGGTCAGCTGGCGGCTGTCGGGCAGGCCGTTGGCGTTGGCGTACCGGGTCTGGGTCATGCCCAGCTCCTCGGCCTTCAGCGTCATCATGGCGGCGAAGCGGGTGTGCGACCCCGCGACGTGCTCGGCCAGCGCCACGGCCATGTCGTTGGCCGACCGGATGGCGGTGGCCAGGATGGCGTCCTCGACCGTGATCGTCTGGCCGGCGGCCAACCCCAGTTTCGACGGCGGCTGGCCAGCGGCATGGGGCGAGACTCGGATCACGTCGTCCAGCTTGATCTTGCCCTGCTCCAGCGCCTCGAAGACCAGATAGAGGGTCATCACCTTGGTGATGGAGGCGGGATAGCGGCGCGCGTCGGCGTGGCGCGCGAACATGACCTCGCCCGACTCGGCGTCGATCACGATGGCGGCGTATCGCAGATTCTCCTGAGCCACGACCGGCGTCGCCGCGGGCGCCGCGGTCAGCGACAGGGTCAACAGGATGGAAAAGACCGCCAGCGTTCGACGCAGGATCAAGGCCATCGCTCACTCACTTCCGCTGCTTCCGGTCGCCCGGACGCCCCCCGGCCACGCGAGGGCTAACATGACGCGCTTCAGTTTCGTGGTCCTTAACGGCACGTCAACGGAGATTTGAACGGCTTCGCCATACGCGCGATGTTGCGGTGCACAAAAATCCCTTGACCCGCGTTCGCACTTGCACCATATGAGCCTCGCGAGCGGGTCCGCCCCGCCGAAGACCTTGATCGGCGACCCAACGCCGCAACGAAGTTCAGGAGAGACCCACATGGCCGACGCCGCCGAAACCATCACCGCCGCCGCCAAGAAGAACGTCGAGACCGCCACCGCCCAGGTGAAGGCCTCGACCCAGCAGGCTCAAGCCCAGGCCGAGAAGTTCCAGGCCGCCGGCGCCCAGGCCTTCCGCGAAGGCGTCGACAAGTCCGTCGCTTCGATGACCGAGCTGAACGCCCACGGCAAGAAGAACCTGGAAGCCCTGGTCGAGTCGGCCACGGCCGCCCAGAAGGGCGTCGAAACCCTGTCGCAGCATGCCCTGGCCTATTCGAAGAAGACCTGGGAAGGCAACGTCGCCGCCGCTCAGTCGATGTCGCAGGCCCGCTCGGTGCAGGAGTTGATCGAGCTGCAGACGACCTGGGCCAAGTCGGCCACCGAAGCCTATCTGTCGGAAGTCACCAAGATGACCGACGTCTTCACCGCCTCGGTGAAGGACAGCTTCAAGCCGATCAACGAGCGCGTCACCGCCTCGGTCGAGAAGTTCCAGGCCGCCCGCTGATCGCGGATAGCACCTGAAAGACACGAAGGCCCCGGCGGAGACGCCGGGGCCTTTTCGTTTGCGCGCAAAAACCTGTGACTTGCCGCGTCTTCAAATCAGGCCATCATTCCCCATCTAGTCCATCGACTCCCCACCGGACGACGAATGCCCACCAGACGTTCAGGAGAGACGGGAGGCGGCCAGGGGGTCGCCACCGTCACCGAGACGAAGCCGAAGCTTCAGAAGCCCTCGCTGTACCGGGTGCTGATCCTGAACGACGACTACACGCCCATGGAATTCGTCGTCTACGTGCTGGAGCGGTTCTTCCAGAAGGACCGTGAGGCGGCCACCCGCATCATGCTGCATGTGCACCAGCATGGCGTCGGCGTGTGCGGCGTCTTCACCTATGAGGTGGCCGAAACCAAGGTCGCCCAGGTGATCGAGACGGCGCGACGTCACCAGCACCCCCTGCAATGCACGATGGAAAAGGATTGAGAGGAACCTCCCCATGCCCTCGTTTTCCCGTCCTCTCGAAGAGACCCTGCACCGCGCGGTTCACTATGCGAACGCCCGCCGGCACGAGTACGCCACGCTGGAGCACCTGCTGCTGGCGCTGATCGACGACCCGGACGCCACGAACGTGATGACGGCCTGCAACGTCGATCTTCAGGCGCTGAAGGCGGCGTTGACGCTGTACGTCGACAACGACCTGGCCGCCCTGGCCACGGCAGACGGCGACGACGCGAAGCCGACCGCCGGCTTCCAGCGCGTGATCCAGCGCGCGGTGATCCACGTCCAGTCCTCGGGCCGCGAGGAGGTGACCGGCGCCAACGTCCTGGTCGCCATCTTCAGCGAGCGCGAAAGCCACGCCGCCTATTTCCTGCAGGAGCAGGACATGACGCGGTACGACGCGGTCAACTTCATCGCCCACGGCATCGCCAAGAAGGCGGGCTCGGGGGAGACGCGCCCGGCACGCGCCGCCGGCCAGTCGCCGGAGGACGCTGAGGACGCCGCCGCCGCCAAGACGGGCGGAGAGGCGCTGGAGGCCTATTGCGTGGATCTGAACGCCAAGGCGTCCAAGGGCAAGATCGATCCCCTGATCGGTCGTCATGGCGAGGTCGAGCGCTCGATCCAGATCCTGTGCCGCCGCACCAAGAACAACCCGCTGCTGGTCGGCGACCCGGGCGTCGGCAAGACGGCCATCGCCGAAGGCCTGGCGCGCAAGATCGTCAAGGGCGAGGTGCCGGACGTGCTGAAGGGCGCGACCATCTACAGCCTCGACATGGGCGCCCTGCTGGCCGGAACCCGCTATCGCGGCGACTTCGAGGAGCGGCTGAAACAGGTCGTCAAGGAGCTGGAGACGCACGACGACGCCATCCTGTTCATCGACGAGATCCACACCGTGATCGGCGCGGGCGCGACCTCCGGCGGGGCCATGGACGCGTCCAATCTGCTGAAGCCGGCCCTGGCGTCGGGCACGCTGCGCTGCATGGGCTCCACGACCTACAAGGAGTACCGCCAGCACTTCGAAAAGGACCGCGCCCTGGTCCGCCGCTTCCAGAAGATCGACGTCAACGAGCCGACGGTCGAGGACACGGTGAAGATCCTGAAGGGGCTGAAGACCAGCTACGAAGGGCACCACAAGCTGCGCTACACCGACGCCGCAATCCGCACGGCGGTCGAGCTGTCGGCCCGCTACATGACCGACCGCAAGTTGCCCGACAAAGCCATCGACGTGATCGACGAGGCGGGCGCTAGTCAGATGCTTCTGCCCGAATCCAAGCGGAAGAAGGTCATCGGCCAGAAGGAGGTCGAGGCCGTCATCGCCAAGATGGCGCGCATCCCGCCGAAGTCGGTCTCCAAGTCCGACGTCGAGAGCCTGAAGGAACTGCAGGCCGACCTGAATCGCGTCGTCTTCGGCCAGTCCGCGGCGATCGAACAGGTGTCCGCGGCGATGAAGCTAGCCCGTGCCGGCCTGCGCGACGCGACCAAGCCGATCGGCTGCTTCCTGTTCTCCGGCCCCACGGGCGTCGGCAAGACCGAGGTGGCCAAGCAGCTGGCGGCGACGCTGGGCATCGAGATGCTGCGCTTCGACATGTCGGAGTACATGGAGCGGCACACCGTCAGCCGCCTGATCGGCGCGCCTCCGGGCTACGTCGGGCATGACCAGGGCGGCCTGCTGACCGACGCGGTGGACCAGCATCCGCACGCCGTGGTCCTGCTGGACGAGATCGAGAAGGCGCACCCGGACGTCTACAACATCCTGCTGCAGGTGATGGATAACGGCCAGCTGACCGACGCGGTCGGCAAGAAGGTAGATTTCCGAAACGTCGTCCTGATCATGACCACGAACGCGGGTGCCGCCGACAACGCCCGCGCCGCCATCGGCTTCGGCCGCGGCAAGGTGGAGGGCGAGGACGACAAGGCCATCCAGCGCCTGTTCGCGCCGGAGTTCCGCAACCGCCTGGACGCCATCGTGGCCTTCAAGGCGCTGGATTCCGAGACTATCAAGTCGGTGGTGACCAAGTTCATCCTGCAGCTGGAAGCCCAGTTGGCGGATCGCAACATCACCATCGAACTGACGGACGAGGCCAACGACTGGCTGGCCAAGAACGGCTTCGACGAACTGTACGGTGCGCGCCCCCTGGCCCGCGTCATCCAGGAAAACATCAAGAAGCCCCTGGCCGACGACATCCTGTTCGGACGCCTGACCAAGGGCGGCCATGTGAAGGTCGAGCTGAAGGACGGCAAGATCGCCTTCGACGTCACGCCCCTGACCGGCGCGGCGGCCAGGGCGGCGGAGAAAGCCGACGAAGGGGCTGACTGATCCATGACGTCACCTCTCCTCCGCCCGCGAAGGCGGGTGGGGAGGACCGACCGCGCAGTGGCCAGGAAGGGGGCGTCTGGTACGAGAAGGGGGCGGCTCCGACGGAGACGCCCCCTTCTGGCGACTGGCGTCGCCTGTCCTCCACACCGCCTTCCGGCGGCGGAGATGTGTCCGCTTAGCGGCGGCGGCCCAGGCCGCCCAGCACGATCGCCAAGCCGGCGACGATGCCGGTGGTCAGCAGGGGCTTACGGCGGGCGAAGTCGATGCCCTTGCGGCCATATTCGCGGTATTCGACCGGGGCTTTGGCGACCAGACCGTCCAGGCCGTCGACGACCCGGCCATAGGCGTCGCGCGCCTTGCCCTTAACTTCGTCGAAGCGGCCGTCGAACTGCAGCTTGGCGTCGCCGGTCAGTTTGCCGAGGCCGGTCTTGGCCTTGCCGCCGAACTGCTCGGCCGCGCCCTGGATGCGTTGATCGGTCATGAGGAAATCTCCTGATGCGAGGGGAATGGGGGAGGAGACCGTGAAGCGCACGCGCGCCAGTCAAGGTTCCCTCTCGCCGTCGCGATCGCCAGGAAATAGACTGGGGTCATGACTTCACCCGTCCTGACCGAACGCCAGAGAAAGTGGTTCGCCTCCGTCCAGGCCAGCCTGGCGGCCAGCACCGGCCGATCGCTGGACCAGTGGCGCGAGGTGATGAAGACCTGTCCGCAGACGGGACATCGCGCCCGCCTGGCTTGGTTGAAAGCCGAGCATGGCGTCGGCGTGAACTATGGCTCGACCATCCTGGCCGCCTGCGCGCCGGAGGGTGAGCCCAGCTGGGACGAGCCTGAGGCCCTGCGCGACGTCCTGTGGAGGGACGCAGGGTCGCGGTCCATTCTGGAGGCCGTCGAGCAGGCCACGGCGGGCATCGCCGACGTGGTGCCGACCCAGCGCAAGGGCTACACGGCCTTTTCCCGCGCCGTGCAGTTCGCGGCGATGCGACCGCTGAAGGGCGGGAAGGCGCTGCTTGGACTGAAGCTCGATCCGGAGGCTTCGCCACGCCTGTCGCCGCCGGTGCGGCGCGAGAGCTGGTCCGAGCGGCTGGTCTCCGTGGTCGAGCTGTCCGGAGCCGGCGACGTCGATGCGGAGATCGCGCGTCTGTTCGCCGACGCCGCCGAGAACGGCTAGGCCTTCGATCCCGCGATCAGCGCGGCGCGCTCGTCCGGCGTCAGCGCGCGCCAACGGCCCTCCGGCAGATCGTCCAGGTGCAGCGGGCCGATGCGCACGCGCAACAGGTCCGTGACCTCCAGCCCGACCAGGTCGCACATGCGCCGGATCTGGCGCTTGCGGCCTTCCTTCAGGACGAAGCGCAGCCGCTGGGGCTCGATCTGGGTGACTCGGGCGGGCTTCAGCTTGCGGCCGTCCAGCTCCAGCCCGTGGCGCAGCCGGGTCAGGGCGGTCTCGGTGACCCGGCCCTCGACCCGCACCAGATATTCCTTGTCCAGTTCCGACTCGGGACCGATCACCGCCTTGGCCACCACGCCGTCCGAAGACAGCAGCAGAAGGCCGCGTGAATCCTCGTCCAGTCGCCCTATGGGGGGCAGGGAGGCGTCGCGGGCCGGCGCCTCGTCCTCGCCGACGCGGTTGGCCGCCGTGAGCAGGCGAACCGCAGGCGTCTTGCCCGGCTCCGGCTGGCCCGAGACGTAGCCGACCGGCTTGTTCATGACGATCGTCAGGCCTTCCGAGAGAACCGCCTGCGCCTTGCCGCTCAGCGTCAGCGTCTGGCCGGGTTGGATCTTGCGTCCGGCGTCGGTGACGGTCTCGCCGTCGATCGACACCAGGCCTTCGGCGATCAGAGCGTCCGCCTCGCGCCGCGAGCAGAGGCCGGACTGGCCCATGAACTTGTTCAGGCGGACGGGATCGGGGCCGTCGTGGATGCGCGAGACGCTCACGGCCAGGCCCTGAACAGCAGCATCAGATTGTTCGCGGGCATGGGCTTGCGCAGGGTGAAGGCGAGTCCGTGCGCCGATGCGGCGGCCACGACCGCGTCGCGGTCGCGCAGACCCCAGTCCGGATCGCGCGCCTTCAGGCTGTCGTCGAAGGCCAGATTGCTGGGCGCCGTTTCCACGTCGGCTTCCAGGAACGGTCCATAGAGGACAAGCAGCCCGCCGGGGCGGGTCAGGACGCGGGCGGCCAGCCGCATCAGGGACTCGGTCGCTGCCCTAGGGGCGATGTGGATCATGTTGGCGCAGAAGACCGCCTTGACCGTCATGTCCGGCCAGGTCGCCTCGTCCAGCACGTCGATCGGCAGGCTGGGCCCGAGATTCGGCGGGCCGTCCCCGCGCCAGGCCTCGACGCTGGCACGGGCTTCGGCCGAAGGATCGCTGGGCGTCCAGTCGATGTCGGGCAGGGCGGCGGCGAAGGCGGCGGCGTGCTGGCCGGTGCCCGAGGCGATTTCCAGCACCGGCCCCGAAGCGGGCAGGTGGGCGCGCAAGACGCGAAGGATCGGCTCCACGTTCCGGCTCGCGGCCGGTGAGACGCGGGCGCCGTCGGGACTCGGCGGGGCGGGGTCGAGGGTCTGCACGGGGGTGAGATAGCGCGCCCGACGACGCGCGGCGACGGGCGAAATGCACGTCCGATCCGCGACCCGCCTCGCGCAGGGTTGAAACGTGCTGCGGTTGACGCGGCGTCGGCTTGGGTGTCTTTCCCGCTGAAACAATGCGTGACCGCGCAAAGAGGAAGACGCTCGAGGGGGCTCCAAGACCGCCCGGGCCGTTCAGGAGAGAGTAAGCATGACGTCGACTGTTCCCGGCCTCCGCCCGGCCCCGACCGCGCACGCCGGCCTGATCGCCTGGGTCGAGCAGATCGCGGCCCTGACCAAGCCCGCCCGCGTCCACTGGTGCGACGGCTCCGAGGCCGAGAAGAAGGCCGTCGTCGCCGACCTGATCGGCAAGGGCACGCTGCGCGCCCTGGATCCGGTCAAGCGCCCCGGCAGCTTCTACGCCGTTTCGGACCCCAAGGACGTGGCGCGCGTCGAAAGCCGCACCTTCATCTGCTCGGCGAATGAGATCGACGCCGGCCCGACCAACAACTGGGCCGACCCGGTCGAGATGCGCGCCCGCATGAATGGCCTGTTCGACGGCTGCATGGCCGGCCGGACGATGTATGTCGTGCCGTTCTCGATGGGTCCGCTGGGCTCGAAGATCAGCGCCCTGGGCGTCGAGATCACCGACAGCGGCTACGTCGCCGTGTCGATGGGCATCATGACCCGCATGGGCAAGGCGGCGCTGGACGTGCTGGGCGCCGACGGCGAGTTCGTGCCCTGCGTCCACACCCTGGGCGCGCCGCTGGCCGAGGGCGAGGCCGACGTGCCGTGGCCGTGCAACGAGGAGAAGTGGATCGTCCACTATCCCGAGACGCGCGAGATCTGGTCCTACGGCTCGGGCTACGGCGGCAACGCGCTCTTGGGCAAGAAATGCTACGCCCTGCGCATCGCCTCGGTCATGGCCCGCGACGAGGGCTGGCTGGCCGAGCACATGCTGATCCTGAAGCTGACGCCGCCGCAGGGTTCGCCCAAGTACGTCGCCGCCGCCTTCCCCTCGGCCTGCGGCAAGACCAACCTGGCCATGCTCCAGCCCACCCTACCGGGCTGGAAGGCCGAGACGGTCGGCGACGACATCGCCTGGATGCGCTTCGGCGACGACGGCCGCCTGTACGCCGTGAACCCGGAGGCCGGCTTCTTCGGCGTGGCGCCGGGCACCAGCCGAAACACCAACCAGAACGCACTGGAAACGCTGGCGAAGGACACCGTCTTCACCAACGTGGCCCTGACCGCCGACGGCGACGTCTGGTGGGAAGGCCTGACGAAGGAAGCGCCCGCGAACCTGACGAACTGGACCGGCGAACGCCACGACCCCTCGTCGGGCAAGCCCGCGGCCCATCCCAACGCCCGCTTCGCCGCGCCGGCGCACCAGTGCCCGACCATCGCGCCGGAGTGGGAAGATCCGAAGGGCGTGCCGATCGACGCCATCCTGTTCGGCGGGCGCCGCGCCTCGGCCGTGCCGTTGGTGACGGAAGCGTTCGACTGGGAACACGGCGTCTTCATGGGCTCCACGGTGGCCTCGGAGGGCACCGCCGCGGCCGAGAACAAGGTCGGCGAACTGCGCCGCGACCCGTTCGCCATGCTGCCCTTCTGCGGCTACAACATGGGCGATTACTTCGCCCACTGGCTGCGGATGGGCGAAGGCCGTGAGGCGGCGAAGCTGCCGCGCCTGTACTTCGTCAACTGGTTCCGCAAGGACCGCGACGGCAAGTTCATCTGGCCGGGCTTCGGCGACAACGCCCGCGTCCTGAAGTGGATCGTCGAGCGTCTGCAAGGTCAGGCCGAGGCGGTGGAGACGCCGGTCGGGCGCGTGCCGACCGCCGCCGCGCTGGACCTGACCGGTTTGTCCCTGACCGACGAGCAGCTCTCGACCCTGCTGGACGTCGACGCCGACGTCTGGGCCGAGGAGGCGTCGCTGATCCCGGAGTTCTTCGCGCAGTTCGGCGACCGCCTGCCGAAGGCGTTGTGGGCTCAGCACGCGGCCCTGACCGCGCGCCTGACCGACGAGCGCGCCGCCGCCGTCGCGGCGGAATAGAGCCGCCTCTCGCTTGCAAAACGGGCACGGGCGGTCGATCTGACCGTCCGTGACTTCCTCCCTCGACGTGATCGTGATCGGCGCGGGCGTGCTGGGCCTGGCGTCGGCGGCTGAACTCGCCGCGCGAGGTCACGTCGTGTCCGTCATCGACCCTGGCGAAGAGAACGCCTCGACGGTGGCCGCCGGCATGATCGCGCCCGCGATGGAATCGGCGCTGGACGACCTGTCCCTCGACGTCGTCGCCGTGCTGACGGCCGCGCGCAGGCTGTGGCCGGACTTCGCGCGTCGCCACGGTCTGCGGCTGATCGAAGACGGCGCGGAATGGCGGGGGCAGGGGGGCGAGGAGGTGGCCCGTCGTCTGCACGCTTTGGCTTGGGAATCAGAGATCACCGAAGACCGCGTCGCCACTCCCCATGACGCCCGGATCGAGCCGGCCGAAGCGCTCTCGCACCTCGCGTCGCGCGTGGGGGTCGTGACTGGGCGCGCGATGGAGGCGCAGCGGGCCGAGCGCGGCTGGTCGGTCGTGCTGGATGATGGGCGGAAGCTCTCGGCCGATCGTCTGGTGGTCGCCACGGGCGCAGGGCCGGCGCTGAAGGGCCTCCCTCCCAAGGTGGCGGCTTTGATCGCCCGGATTCAGCCCATTCGAGGACAGCTGGCCGAGGTGGACGGGGCGGGCCCCGCCCTCACCGTCCGCACGGCCGCCGGCTATGCCGTGCCGTCTGCAGGAGGCATGGTCGTCGGGGCCAGCATGGAACCGGGCGTGCGCGATCTGGAGCCCGATCCGGAAGCTGCCGCTCGTCAGGTGCGTGCCGTGTGCGAAGAGGCGGACTTGGCCGAAGGCTCGATCCGTCCCCGTGTGGGCGTTCGCGGCGCCCTGCCGGACCGCCTGCCCGCCGCCGGGAGGCTGGAGGGCGTGGCGGTGGCGCTGGCGCCCCGTCGCAACGGGTGGCTGCTTGCGCCTCTGGTGGCCAGGGTCGTCGCCGACGCGCTGGAAGGGCGACCGTCCGAACCCTGGGCGGCCGCCCTCGCGCCGGATCGGCCGGGGCTGGACCTTGATTCACCGCATCGTCGACGCGCGAAGCGCGTCAACTCAGGCGGATCAGACCCTAGCGCTCCGGCAGGGTGAACCGCAGGGTTACGTTCACCCGGGCCCCCTCGACCGCGCGCCCGTCGACGGTTCGCGGCGACATGCGGAAGTCGCGCGACAGCCTTAGCGCCGCCCGCCCGAAGCCCTGGCTGGCCGGCGTCTCGTCGGCCACGACGCAGCCGGTCAGGGTTCCGTCCACCCGCACCGTGCAGGTCAATCGCGCCGAACCGGTGATGCCGGCGTTCAGCGCCCGATCCGGATAGGCCTCCATCAGGGCCTGACCGGTGGGCCTTCTGACCCAGTCCGGATTCGTGACCAAGCCCAGAGGGGCCGGCTCGGCGACCGTCGTCGTGGCCGTGCCGTCGGTCGTCGCCGTCGGCTCCGGCGTCAGATCGATCGGACCCGACGGCGCGTCAGTCGCGTCGCTGGGCGTGTAGGGGATGGTCTCAGTGGGCGTCTGTGGGATCGGCGTCACGTTGAGCGGCGTCGTCTGGGCGGGCTTGGCCTGTGTGCGCTCGATCGGTTTCGGCTCCGGCGGCTTCGGTCGGGGCGGCGGCAACAGATCGATGATCGGACCTTCCTCAAGAATCGTCGGCTCGGGTGGCGTCCACCGCTGGTTCAGCAGCCAGACCCCGGCGCCGACGTGCGCAGCCACCGAAAGCGCCGCCCCCGCCCACATCCAGGCCGGCAGACGCGTCTTGCGCGCCTCTCGGGTCCACACGGGGGCCGATGGGCCTCCCGCCGTCCGCATCATCATCATGGCCGTCACTCCCTGTCAGAAGCGCCCCCGGCCTTTCCCCAGAAATCAGTGCGCGCTCACCTTGCGGCAAGTTTGCGGCGGGAAGCATCGCGCCGACCGGATTCGTCATGTGACGTCAGACGCTTGTGGCGACCGCGCAACGGGCCGGGTTCGACGGCCGGCGCCCAAGTATGAATTTCGTCCAAAGGCGCGACCGAGCGATTAAGGTCTCGTTAACCGCGTTCTTCGACCGTCAACTCGTGACCCTGTCCGCGATTCGAGCATCCGGAGGCGTGGAGGCGGCTATCCGCCGCGCTTCGGATTCGACGGGGGTCGACTTCGACTTTCTGATGCGGACGGCGCGGCGCGAAAGCGGGATGAATCCCTCGGCGAAGGCCCCGACGTCCTCGGCGTCCGGCCTGTTCCAGTTCATCGAACAGACCTGGCTGGGCACGCTGAAGGAGCACGGCCGCAAGCATGGCTATGGCCAGTACGCCGACCTGATCTTCCGCGGGAACGACGGGCGGTGGCACGTCAGCGGCTCGGCCCGGAACGTTGTGCTGGACCTGCGGTTCGACCCCGTCGCGGCCTCGGCCATGGCGGCCGAGCTGACGGCGTCGAACGCCGCCTATCTGCGCGGCCGCACGGGCCGTGAGCCGACGGCGACCGATCTGTACGCCGCCCACTTCCTGGGGCCTGCGGGCGCCGCGTCCCTGATGCAGGCGCTGGACCGGCGGCCGGGGTCCAGCGCGGCGGCCCTGTTTCCTCAGGCGGCGGGGGCCAACCGCTCGATCTTTTATCGCGACGGGCGCGCGGCGACCGTGGAAGAGCTGTACGCCAATCTTGGCCGCCATGCGGGGGGCGGCGCTCCGGCTTCAGGCGCGAGCACGGCGCCGTCCGGCGGCTACATCCGCGACGGGCGAGTCGATCTGGACGCTCTAGCTCAAGGGCGGCTCGAGCAGAACCGAGCGCTTCTGGCCTTGCTGCTGGGGCAGGGGGATGACGACGGGGCCGGCGCCTTCCGCGCAGCGTTCGGCGACCCGGGCCGCGCCGCCTGACGATCGAGGTAAACCGGACGTTAAGCCTGTCGGCGCACCTTCTGCACATGACCGCCCTTCGCTCCCGCCTCACCGAAGCCGACGTCCGCCGCTTGGTGAAGTCCACCGATGAGGACGAGCGCGCCGCAGCCGCCCACAAGCTGTGCCGCAGCATGGATCAGGCCGAGTTGTCGGATGAAGATCGCGCCGCCGCCCACAAGATACTGCGCCTGATGGCCCAAGACGCCGCGGAACTGGTGCGGCGCGCAATGGCCGTGACTCTGAAGGCGTCCGACCTGATTCCGCACGACGTCGCGCGCCGTCTCGCCGCCGACGTCGACAGCGTCGCACTGCCGATCATCGGCTTCTCGCCCGCCTTCACCGACGAGGATCTGATCGAGATCGTCAGGGCAGGCTCGGCCGTGCGGCAGGTCGCCGTCGCCGCGCGTCCCTTCGTGTCCCGCGACGTGTCCGACGCTGTGGCCGAGGTGGCCTGTCCTGAGGCCGCGCACACTCTCGCGGCCAACGACAACGCCGACGTGTCGGAAAGGGCGTTGAACCGCCTCGTCGATCGCTTCGGCGACGGGCCCGAAATGGTCGCCGCCGTCGCCTATCGTCAAGCGCTCCCGCTGTCCGTGACCGAACGCCTGGTCGAACTCGCGTCGGACGCCGTGCGCGAACATTTGATCTCACGTCATGCCGTCGCACCGGAGACCGCCATCAGGCTCGCCGCGCATGCGCGCGAGCGCGCGACGGTCGATCTGATCGATCAGGCGGAAGGAGAGCCCGATCTGGGCGTCTTCTGCGCGCGTCTGAACGCCCGTAAGGCGTTGACCGCGTCGGTTCTGCTGAGGGGGCTGGCGAGGGGGCAGCTCGCCTTTCTTGAACACGGCCTCGCCGAGCTGGCTGGGACGCCGCATTCCCGCGCCGCGCTTATGGTCCATGACGCCGGTCCATTGGGCCTGAAGGCCATTTATGACCGCGCCGGACTGCCGCCCAGGCTGTTCGCGGCTTTCCGCGCCGGCGTCGACACTTTCAAGGGGATGCAGGCCGAAGGGCACGACACCACGGGTGAAGATTTCCGCCAGCGCATGCTGGAGCGGTTTCTCACCCAGCGTCCCGGCGCGCCCCGCGAGGATTTGGCCTGGCTGATGGAGCGACTCGACAAGGCGCCGGAGCCGATGCGGGCGCAGGCGGCCTGACGCGAAATGAGCGCGGACCTCCAGGTCCGCATCCACTTGATGATCGCAAGAGCGGGCCTGAAGATCCGCCCTCCAGAAGCCTCAGGCCAGGTGTTCGGCCGTGCGGACTTCGAGAGCCTCGACCAGAGCTTTGCCGACCGGATGCTCGTCGGTCTGGATGCGGTCGCGGACCACCGCCTTGATCGCGTCGATGTGAGCGTCGACCAAGATCATCGGCGCGCTCAGCCGCTTGTTCGCGTCATCCAGCAATTTGCACAACGATCCGGCGATCCGGGTCACCAGCGGATACTGATAGGTGCCGCCCAGGCCCTTCAGGTCATGGGCGCGGAAATAGAGTTGCTCCGCCGTCTCCGCCGTCAGCCCCTGCGCCTTGATGGCGGCACGCGCCGCCTCCAGCTTGTCCAACTCGTCCTGAAGCCACTGGCTGAACTGGCCGGCCATTGCCGCGAGGGCTTCTTCAGCCTTCGCGATCGCCCTCGCGTCGATCGCCCCGAAGCCGCCGCCCACCTTCAGACGCAAGGTGTTCGGCGGATTGATGACTTGGGCCGGGTTGCTCACGGGGACGCTCCTGAAACGCTTCCCATAAGCGTGCCGCGTCGGCGTTAAGAACACGTATGCGGCGCGTCAGGCGGCGAACTGTTCGGCCAGAACCCGCTCGTCGAAAGACCGTCCCGCGTCGAACAACATGGTCAGGGCGACGTCGCGCCGCTCCCGAACTTCGACCCGCGTCACGCGCCGCACCTCGAAGCCGTCGGCCGTGGAACTGACCGGCCGCTTGTCGGCCTCCAGGATTTCAAACGTGACCCGTGACTGGTGAGGCAGAAGGGCGCCGCGCCAGCGGCGGGGACGGAAAGCGCTGATAGGCGTCAGCGCCAGCACTCTCGCATCCAGCGGCACGATAGGCCCGTGGGCGGACAGATTGTAGGCCGTCGAGCCCGCCGGCGTCGCCACGAGGCAACCGTCGCAGGCCAGTTCCTCCATCCGCACGCGGTCGTCGACGTGGATGCGCAGCTTGGCGCTCTGCCGCGTCTGGCGCAGCAGCGAGACCTCGTTGATGGCCAAGCCGGAATGGACCCGGCCGTCCTCCGTCCATGCGTCCATCTGCAGCGGATGGATGACCGTAGGGACGGATTCCGCCACGCGCCGCGGCAGATCGTTCTCGTCATAGTCGTTCAGGAGAAAGCCGACCGAGCCCCTGTTCATCCCATAGACGGGGGTTCGACGCTCCAGATTGCGGTGCAGGGTCTCCAGCATCGACCCGTCGCCGCCCAGGGCCACGATCACGTCGGCTTTCGCTTCCGGGACTTGACCATAGCGGGCCGTCAACCGCGCCAGCGCCGCCAGGGCCTCGGGTCGGTCGCCGGCGACGAAGGCGAGTGTTGGAAGCGAGCCAAGGGTCACCCCTCAGGCAAGCCGCAGGCGGCGCCGCTTGTCAAACCGCTTGGATGCGCGGGCCCGTGATCAGCGCGCGGAAAGCCCTCAAGGCAGACGCCGGAGAAAGCACGCCGCGGTTCCAGACGTCGCCGCCCGACTGGCCGGGGCGCCCGCCGTTCATCTGGCGCAGTTCGTGAAGCAGGGCGGGGAAGACCGCGCGGTCGATGCCCACGGCGGCGCAGGCGTAGTACAGCGGCTCGGCCGTCTCGTGAGCCATCGCCGCGTCGACCTCGTCGACCGTGAACCCTCCGAGCGTGGCCAGGCTGTGTCGGAACAGCGCGAGGCGCTTCTCCCGCGCGGCGCGCACCAGGAACCCGGCCCGCAGCTGGCCCGAAGCGTGCAGCTTGTCGACCAGGCGCCGTTCCATCTCGTCGCGCTCCGCCGAGACGGGCGTCGCTTCGCCGGGAACGCGCGGATTCCCCGGGATCACCTCGTGCACCGCCTCTTCCACGGCGCGCGCCAGTCGCGCCTCGTCGATCTCGAAGCGGTCGCCGATGGCCTGGCGCAGGGCGGCGCCGACCCACAGATACATCTGGGTGGCCAACGCCTCGGTCATCCGGGGATGCCGGGTCAGCGGCAGGCGCAGGGCGGCCACGCGTCTCGAATGCTCGACCAGCCGCCGCATGCCCTCGACGCTCACGTCCGCCGTGGAGTTGCCGGCCAGGGCCGTCAAGGTCGCGGGCTCGCCGCGGTCGATGATGACGTCCGTCACCCGTCCGCTCAGGCGAGGACGGCGCGCCACCTCCACCTGATGGTCGAGGCTGGCCTCCAGCAGCAGGCGGATCAGGGCCTCGTCCTTCAGCAGGGGACTTGCGGCGATGACCGGCCGCGCGATCTCGATCTCGTCCAGGGCCAGCATGTTGACCAGAGCGCGCGGCGCCCAATCGACGTCTGCCAGGCGATTGGACAGGATCTGGCGCATGTCGCGCTCGGCCTGCCGCGCCAGAGTCAGGAAGATGTCCTCCAGAACCGGCGTCAGCCCGGCGCCCACAGGCGCCGCCTCGCACAGCGAAAGCACGCCCAGCAACAGACGCTCTCGGTCGTCCGGAGCGCGGCTGTGGGCCAGCGCCATCAGTTCCGCGACGGGCGGTGGGGAGGGGGCGATCCGGGCGACGGCGGTCACGGCGAACTCCGCAGCTGGCCAAAGCTTGGCCGATGTGAATCCACTTGCCGGATTCATGGTGAAAGCCGGGTTAACCAGTCGCTGCCGCCGCTTGACGGCTCGGACGCGCGGGGCGACGGTCAGTGCTCAATCCGAGGAGGTCGACATGGCCGACGGTCATGCCCAGTCGTTGAAATCACGTGTCTCGGCGGAGGAGTGGCAGGCGCGCGTCGATCTGGCCGCCCTTTATCGCCTCGTCGCCCTGCACGGCTGGGACGACATGATCTTCACCCACATCTCCGCCCGGGTACCTGGACCGGAAAAACACTTCCTGATCAATCCTTACGGCTTCTACTTCGAAGAGATCACCGCAAGTTCTCTGGTGAAGGTCGATCTGGACGGAAACGTGGTTCAGGAGACGACCAGCTTCATCAATCCGGCGGGCTTCACAATCCACTCCGCGGTGCATGCGGCGCGCGAAGACGCTCACTTCGTCATTCACCTGCACACCGTCGCCGGGGTCGGCGTGGCGTCGCAGCAGCACGGCCTGCTGCCGCTCAGCCAGAACGCCTGCCTGCTGCAGGAACAGGTCGCTTATCACGGCTATGAGGGGCTGGCTCTGAACCACGATGAGCGTGAGCGCCTGGTCGCGGACCTCGGCGACAAGTCGCTGATGCTGCTGCGCAACCACGGAACCTTGGCGGTGGGTCAGACCGCCGCCGCCGCCTGGGTCGGGATGTTCTTTCTCGAACGCGCCTGCGCCCAGCAGGTGGCGGCCCTGTCCGGCGGGCGAGACCACGTGCTGCTCGCGCCCGACGCCGCCCAGGCCGAGACGCGGGAGCAGGGCAAGGGCATCGGTTTCGTGTCCGGCCTCGCCTGGCCGGGGGCTCTGCGCCTGCTGGACCGCAAATCGCCGGGCTACGACGCTTGAGATCGGCCGTCGTCGGGGCGTTTCTGCTCGCGGCGGCGCCCGGCGTGGCCTTAGCCCAGGCCTGGGTCGCCCGGCCCGGGACGGGGCAGGCGATCCTGAAGTTCGAATCGATGCGCGCCGACGACGGCTTCGACCCTGACGGCGATCGCGTCGCCCTGCTGGCCGCGCGTCGGGACGACGTCGCCGGCCTGTTCGTCGAGTATGGCGTCGCCGGCCGCTTGGCCGTGCTGTTCAAGGGCGAATGGCAGAGGGGCGAGGACGCGTTCGTCGACTATGACGGCCGCGGACCGCTCGAGATCGGCGTGCGGTGGCAGGCGTGGCGCGACGACCGCGGCGCGGCGTCGCTGCAAGTCTCCTATGCCGACGGGGGAGAGGGCCGCAACGCGGGCTATGCTCCGCCGGGGCAGGGCGACAGCGACTGGGAAGTCCGGGGCGCCCTAGGCCGCAACTTCGCCGTCGAGGGACGCCCCGTGTTCGTCGATCTGCAGGCCGCGCGGCGCATGCGCGATGGCCTGCCCGATGAAGTGCGGGCCGACGCGACCGTGGGCGTCCGCACCAGCGCGGACTGGACCGTGCTGGCCCAGGTCTTCGGCGGCGTCACCGACGATGACGGGGCGCGCTGGCTCAACGTCGAGACCTCTCTGGTGCGCGACCTCGGCGACTGGAGCCTGCAACTGGGGTGGCGCTCGGCCTTGGCGGGGCGAGAGACCCCGGCGGCCTCCGGCCCGGTGTTCGCGATCTGGCGGAGATTCTGATACAAATCCTGTGACGAAATGGCGCGACGGATCGCGTCGATTGGCACGTTAGGTAGCCAGCGACGCGGACCCTGCGTAAATCGGCCGCGCCGTTCGGCACGACTCCAGCTCTCCCAGAGGCCCGCCGCGTGATCAAACGCCATTTCTTTCTTGTCGCCGCCGCCGTGCTGGTGGGCCTGATGGCCGTCGCCGCCGTGATGCGGATCGCCTTCGCCGAAGAGGAGGGCGGGCAGGGTGGTCCCGGCGGGCGGGGCGGACCGGGCGGCGGCCGGGGCCAAGCCGTGGCCGTGGCCGTCGTCGGTCAGCGGGAGTTTTCCGACCAGATTCGGGTGCTGGGCGTCGCGCGCGGTCTGCGGTCCGTGAACATCACCGCGCCGGCCAGTGAACTGATCACACGCGTCATGTTCCGCGACGGACAATATGTGCGCGCCGGCCAGGCCTTGGTCGAACTTCAGGCGCGCGAGGAAGACGCCGCCATAATCGAAGCGCGCGCCCGCGTGGCTCAGGCCGAACGCGACTACGAACGGACCAGGACGTTGGCCGATCGCGGGATCGCACCGCGCGTTCTGGCGGAGCAGGCCCTGGCCGATCTGGACGTCGCCCGCGCGTCGCTGCAGGCGGCGCAGGCCCGATTGGGCGATCGCGTCATCCGCGCGCCGTTCGGCGGCGTGCTGGGCCTGACCACCGTCACGCCCGGAACCTTGGTGGGCCCCAACACCGTCATCACGACGCTGGACGACGTGTCGACGGTGCGGGTCGACTTCCCGATTCCGGAGCGGTTTCTCGGTTCGCTGCAACCCGGCACGCCGATCACCGCCAGCACCGACGCTTACGGCGCCCAGACTTTCGGCGGCCGCGTCGCTCTTCTGGACACGCGGGTGGACGAGAGCACTCGCGCGGTGATCGCCCGGGCCGAAATCCCGAACCCCGGCGGCCGCATCCGGCCCGGGATGGCCATGAACGTGTCGGTCTCCCGCGGTCTGCGCACCAGCCTGGCGGTGCCCGAGGCGGCGGTTCAGTACGAAGGTGACGCCGCCTACGTCTTCCGCATCGTCGGCGGCGAGCGCGGTTCGACCGCCCAGCGGGTCCAGGTCGAGGCGGGCGCCGTCGAAGGCGGCTTCGTCGAAATTCTGTCCGGCCTTGATGCGGGCGATCGTCTGGTCGGCTCGGGCCTGAACCGCATCCAGCCGGGCGCCCCGGTCACGCCCGCGGGACAGGGGCGCGGCCGCTCCGGCGCCGCCGCGCCCGCAGCCAAGGCCGCCCGCTGATGATGCTCTCCGACGTCTCGGTCCGTCGCCCCGTCTTCGCCGCCGTGGCGGCGATCGTGCTGTGCGTCGTCGGCGCCGCGGCCTTCTTCTTCCTGCCCGTGCGGGAACTGCCGGACGTCGATCCGCCCATCGTCTCCGTCTCCACCAGCTACGCCGGCGCCTCGGCCGAGGTGATCGAAAGCCGGATCACCGAGCCGATCGAGCAGCAGGTCGCCGGCATCCCCGGCATCGAACGCATCACCTCCACCAGCCGCGACGGCCGCTCCAACGTGTCGATGGAGTTCAGCCTCGACCGCAACATCGACGACGCAGCCAACGACGTGCGCGACCGCGTCTCGCGCGTGCTGGGCCGCCTGCCGGACCAGGCCAATCCGCCGGAAGTGTCCAAGGCCGACAGCGACAGTCAGCCGGTGATGATCCTGTTTCTGCGGTCGTCGACGATGAACAGGCTGGAGCTGACGGACTACGCCGACCGCTATCTGCTGGATCGACTGGCCACCGTGCCGGGCGTGGCCCAGGTGCAGATCTACGGGGAGCAGCGCTATGCCATGCGCATCTGGCTGGACCCCGCGGCGCTCAGTGCGCGGGGGCTGACGGTCACCGACGTCGAATCGGCGCTCACCAGCCAGAACGTAGAGCTGCCCGCCGGCGCACTGGAGTCCGGCGAGAAGGATTACACCGTCCGCGTCGCCCGCAACTATGCGACGCCGGAAGACTTCGCCCAGATGCCGATCGGCAATGCCGGGTCGGCGTCGCAACCCGGGTCCACGAACGCCGTGCAGGGTCCGGCGACCTACGTCACGCGCCTGGGCGACGTCGCCCGCATCGAAGAGGGGCCGGTCGACGACCGCCGCCTGTTCCGCGGCAACGGCCTGGACCAGATCGGTCTTGCAGTGACACGTCAGGCCCAGTCGAACGACCTGGAAATCTCCAAGGGCGTCGAGGCCATGATCGAGGAGGTTCGGCCGACCCTGCCGGAGGGCGCCGAACTGGTCGTCGGATCCGACAACTCCGTCTTCACCAAGCACGCCATTGAGGAGGTCTGGATCACCATCGGCATCTCCATGGCCCTGGTCGCCCTGGTCAACTTCATCTTCCTAGGCAGCTTTCGCGCCGCCCTGATCCCGTCGATCGTCGCGCCGATCTGTCTTCTGGCGACCTTCATCGTCTTGGCGCCCTTGGGCTTTTCGCTGAACCTGCTGACCCTTCTGGCGCTGGTTCTGGCGATCGGCCTGGTGGTCGACGACGCCATCGTCGTGACGGAGAACATCCAGCGCCGCCTGGATCACGGGGAGCCGCCGCTGGTGGCCGCCGAGCGGGGTACGCGCCAGGTGTTCTTCGCCGTCGTCGCGACGACGGTCGTCCTCCTGTCGGTCTTCGCCCCCCTGATGTTCCTGCCGGGCTACGTCGGCCGTCTGTTCGTCGAGCTGGCGGTGGCCATCGCCGCGGCGGTCGCGTTCTCGGCCTTTCTGGCGCTAAGCCTGTCGCCCATGCTGGCGTCGAAGATCCTGCGTCCGGCCACCTCTTCGGGTTGGCTGGTGCGGCGCGTGGATGGGGCGATGGACGCCCTGCGCCGGTCGTACGAGCGGTCGCTGAACATGATGCTGGGCCGTCGTGTCGCCGTGGTCGGAGTGGGGGCGCTGGTCGTCGCCGTCGGCCTGGGCGCCTTTCTGATGTTCAAGGCCCTGCCCAGCGAACTGGTGCCCGACGAGGACCGCGGCCGCGTGCAGGTCCGTGTGCAAGGCCCCGAGGGCGCCGGCTTCGACTACACGCGCCGGATCGTGCTGGGTCTCGAACCGCTGCTGGCGGAATACGCCCGCAACGGGGAGGTGGAGTCCTATCTCGTCTCCGCCCCCGGCTTCGGCGGCGGCAGCTTCAATTCGGGCAACGCCTCGCTGATTCTCAAGGATTGGTCGGAGCGCGACCGCTCCGCCGACGAGATATCGCAGGAACTTAACGGCAAGCTGCGGTCCCAGACCGGCGCCCAGGTCAATGCCTCGGTGCCCGGTGGATTCCAACGGGGGCAGGGCAACTCCAACTCCATCGAAATGATCGTCACCGGCGCGGACTACGGCGACGTCTACGCTTGGCTGCAGCCCATCCTGGCCGCGGCGCAGGAGAACCCGGGCTTCTCTCGTCCCCGACTGAACTATGAGCCGAACGCTCCACGACTGCTGGTCGACGTCGATCCGGAAAAGGCGGCGGCGCTCGGCGTTTCCGCCCAACAGATCGGCCGCACGCTGGAGACCATCCTCGGCTCTCGCCGCTCGACCACCTACATCAAGGGCGGTCAGGAGTACGACGTCATCCTGCAGACCGAGCGGGACGAGCGCCGCACGGTGACGGATCTGGAGTCGCTCTACGTCGAGACCGGGTCGGGCTCGCTGGTGCCGCTGTCGGCGGTGGTGCGGACCCAGACGTCGGGCGACACGCCCGATCGCCGCCGCCTTGACCGCCAGCGCGCCATCACCCTGTCCGCCGACCTGAATCCGGGTACGACCTTGGCCGACGCCATGGCCTTTCTGGAGGCTGAGGCCGCCAAACAGCCGACCGGTGTGGGCGCGGTCCAGTGGGGCGGCGCGGCGCGGGATCAGAACGAGGCGGGCGGCGCCGTGGCCGCCGCCTTCGGCCTGGCCCTGTTGCTGGTCTTCCTTGTGCTGGCCGCCCAGTTCGAAAGCTGGATCACGCCTGCCGTGATCATGCTCACCGTGCCGCTGGCCGCCGCCGGGGGCCTGTTCGGCCTGGTCATGGCGGGGTCCAGCCTGAACATCTATTCCCAGATCGGCCTGATCATCCTGATCGGCGTGGCGGCCAAGAACGGCATCCTGATCGTTGAGTTCGCCAACCAACTGCGTGACCAGGGTCGCTCGGTGCGCGAGGCGATCATCGAGGCCTCTGCGCTGCGTCTTCGCCCCATCATCATGACCTCCATAGCCACCGCCTTCGGCGCCCTGCCGCTGGTGCTGTGGCAGGGCGCGGGCGCGGGCAGCCGCCAGACGATCGGCGTGGTCATCTTCGCTGGAGCCATCTTCGCGACGATCCTGACCTTGTTCGTGGTGCCGGTGATCTATGGCCTGCTGGCCCGCTTCACCCGCTCACCGGAATACACGGCCCGCAAGATCGAGGAGTGGGAGGCCAAGGAGGCCACCGCCAACGACGCCGTCCCTCAAGCGGCGGAATAGGTGCACTGGACGCGACGTCGGCGGGGCTGATAGGCCCGGACCATGGATGCGGTCTCCGCCCCTGATCCGGTGATCCTGGCCGCCGCGCTCGGCGGATTGGGACTGATCGTCGGCAGCTTTCTGGCGCTCGTCTCCGTGCGCCTGCCCGAGGGGGAGGGCGTGGTGGCGGGCCGCTCTCGCTGCCGGTCCTGCGCGACGCCCATCCGACCGCAGCACCTGATCCCCGTCTTCTCGTGGTTGGCACTGCGTGGAAGGTGCGCCGACTGCGGCGCCGCCATCTCTCCGCGACATCCGGTGATCGAGCTTCTGGCGGCCGGGCTCGGCGTCTGGGCGGGCCTCTCGGCTCCGGATCTCCTCACAGCCGTCGCCGGCGCCGCCCTCGCCTGGCAGCTGCTGCTGATCGCGGCGATCGACGCCGAGCGGTTCCAGATGTTCGACGCGCTGCTGGTCCCCCTGATCCTGACGGGCCTTTTGCAAGGCGCTCTGCAGGGTTGGGACGTCGCCGCCTTCCGCCTGCTGGGCGCGGCTCTGGGGTTCGCCCTCCTGTGGGGCGTCGGCTTCCTCTACGCGCGGGTGCGGGGCCGCACCGGGCTGGGCGACGGCGATCCCATACTGTTCGCGGGCGCCGGAGCCTGGGTCGGCGCGGCGGCCCTGCCCTCTGTGCTCCTGTGGGCCGCGCTGGCGGGCCTCAGCGTGGTCGCCGCCCGGCTGATCCTGCGAAGGGGCGTGCGCGGCGACGACCGCCTGCCGTTCGGCGTCTTTCTGGCGATCGGGACTTGGCTGGTCTGGCTGTACGGGCCGGTGGGCGTCTAGCGGCCGGTCGTCAGCCGCACGACCATGTGCGCCGTGGTGTCCAGAATGGCGGCGTCGTCGTCGGCCCGGCGCAGCAGGCCGAATCCCGCTCCGACCGACTCCACCAGGCTGACGACCTCATAGCTGGCCAGCCGGGGATCCAGCCCCTCGGGATGAAAGCCCGCCGCGCGCGCGCGGGCGATTCGCCGCTCAAGCGCCAGATGCAGCCGGCGCAAGCGGCGGATGCGGCTTTCGGCGAAGGCGGGGTCGCCCCGGTCGGCCATCAACCGCTCGACGCTCAGCGCGGCCCCGTGCCGACGCCAGACGCCGGCCATGGCCTCGACGAAGGCACGACAGGCGCGGAACGCCTCGTCGCCGGACCAGTCGCCCTCCAGCAGGCCGGCCAGCGCCTCGGTGTCCGGCGCGGCCGCCTCGCACAGCGCCAGCGCCGCCTCGTCAACGGTCTTGAAGTAGGTGTAGACGCTGGGCGCCGAGACGCCCGCCCGCTGGGCCACGTCGGTCAGGCGGACCGCCCCCGGCCCGCGCTCTTGCAGCAGCTCGCGCACCGCCTCCAGCAGGGCCTCGCGCGTGCGGGCGCCTCGCGTGCGGATCCGGTGTCCCAGCTTGTTGGTCAGCGGCTCGGACATGGCGTCCAGGGAAGGGTGGTGCCGGTTGCAGGGATCGAACCCGCGACATCCAGTTTACAAAACTGGCGCTCTACCAACTGAGCTAAACCGGCCCGAAAAGAGGCTGACCGGGCTTATGCCCAGCCAAGCCGCGTCAGTCCATGGCCGCGGCGATGCGCGCCGCCAATGCCTTGAGAGCGTGGGTCTCGGCCATCGGCGCGTGCCCGTGGCCTTTCATCGGCCGATCCGCCCAACGCGGGATGACATGGAAATGCAGGTGGAAGACGGTCTGCCCCCCCGCCTCGCCGTTGAACTGCATGACCGAAACGCCGTCGGGGGTCAGGGCCTGCGTCACGGCGCGGGCCATGCGCCGCACGCCCTCGGCCAGCTCCGCCATGACCTCGGGCTCGACCTCGAGCAGGTTGCGCGCCTTCGACGCCTTCGAGATGATCAGGACGTGCCCCTCTGACTGAGGGAACACGTCCATGAACGCCAGGACGCGGTCGTCCTCCCATACTTTCACGCAGGGCAGGTCGCCGCGCAGAATCCTGGCGAAGACGTTGTCGGGATCATAGGCGCCGGTCAGGCTCATGAGCGTCTCCTCCGTCCGCCTGCCTAGCAAAAGCTGATGGGTGAGGGGAGCCGAAGCCCCCTCCATGCGCTATGCCAAGCGTGACCGTTTCGGAGAGCCCCGCATGATCCGCTTCCTCGTCCAGGCCCTGGTGACCATGCTCGGCTTGTGGCTGTCGGCCCAGATCGTGCCTGGAGTCGACTTCACCTCGACTGGAAGCCTGATCGCCGCGGCGATCATCCTGGGCCTGGTCAACGCGGTCGTGCGGCCGATCCTGGTGGTGGTCACCTTCCCGATCACCGTGGTCACCCTGGGTCTTTTTCTGCTGGTCGTGAACGCGGCGATGATCGGCCTGACCGCCATGTTCCTGGGCGGTTTCGAGGTGATCGGCCTGTGGGCCGGCGTCGGCGCGGCGATCGTGACGGGCGCCGTCAGCTGGATCGCTGCTCTTCTGAGCCCTGACGGAGTCAAACGGGACTGACTTGTCATCCCTTCCTGGCACGGGCCATTGTGCTCATCTGCCGGAGGGAGCCTGTAGATGCTGAACAAGATCGCGCCGTGGGCGTGCGGGGTCGCACTGATGCTGGGGGCGGGACCTGCGGTCACTTTGGATATGGGGGCGCCGACCGGCTTTCAGGACAGGGCGCGGCCGGCCGACTATGCCGCGCGCGAGGCGCGGGCGCGCCGACTGGTCGAGTCTCTCGACATCCAGAAGGGCGTTCAGACCCTTCTCGCGAGCATGCCGGAGTTGATGGAAGTCTATGCCGCGGACATGCCGGCGGCCGAGCGTGCCGAGTTCAACGCCTTCATGAAGGACGTCATGGCCGATATCCTGCCCTGGTATCTCGAAACCTTCATGGAAGAGACCGTCGAGATCTATGCCACGACCTTCACGGTCGAAGAGCTGGATCACATGCTCGCCTTCTACGACACGCCGCTGGGCCGACGGATCAATGAGAAAAGTCTGCGCCTCGGGGTCGATCTGGCCATCGTCAACGAGCGTTTGATGCCCGAGGTGCTGCGGCGCATGGCCAACGCCATGTGCAGCCGGCTGAAGTGTGACCCGGACGATCTTCTGGCCGAGATGCTGTGACGGCGACGCCGCCCTCGGCCGGTCGCTTCATCGGCCCCGGCATCGTCGTGGCGGCGACCGGCGTCGGCGCGGGCGATCTGGTGGCGACGCTGGTGGCGGGCGCCCGATACGGCGAGGCCCTGCTTTGGGCGGCCGTGATCGGAACGGTCCTGAAGATCGCTCTGGCCGAGGGCGTGGGCCGCTACACCCTGACGTCGGGCATGACGATGTTCGAGGGATGGTCCGCCTTGCCGGGGCCGCGCCTCGGCCGTTTGAACTGGGCCGGCGGCTATTTCGGCGCCTACGCCGTGATCTGGGGCTTCGTCTATGGCGCGGCTGCCATGACGGCTTCGGCCCTGCCTCTGACGGCGCTGTTTCCGGCGCTGGATCTGAAGACCTGGGGCATGCTGATGGGCCTGACGGGGCTCGGCCTGGTGACGATCGGAGGCTACGGCCTGTTCGAGAAGATCATGGCGACCCTGGTCGGGATCATGTTCGTGACGGTGGTGGGTCTGGCGGTGGTCGTCTCGCCGGACGTGCCCCGTCTCCTCACGGGCCTATGGCCCACCTTGCCCGGCGGTTCGGGGTTCTACGTCCTCGGCCTGATCGGCGGCGTCGGCGGGACCATCACCATGGCGGCCTACGGCTACTGGCTGGCGGTCAAGGGTTGGCGAGGGCCGGAGTTCGTCCGCGTCATGCGGATCGACAATCGCGTCGCCTATGCGATGACCGGCCTGTTCGTCGTGGCCATGCTGGTCGTGGGCGCCGAACTGCTTCATGCCTCAGGCACCGCCCTGCAGAGCGGCGACCGCGGTCTGCTGGATCTGGGCGGCGTGCTGGAAGATCGTTTCGGCCGCCCGGTCGCCGTCGCATTTCTGGTCGGCTTCTGGGCCACCGCCTTTTCCAGCCTGATCGGCGTCTGGCAGGGCGTCAGCCTGATGTTCGCGGATTTCGTGGCTCACCTCGCCGGGCATTCCGACGACGCCACGCTGAAGGGAGCCCGGAGTCTGCCGTTCCGCGCCTATGCGCTCTGGCTGACTTTCCCGCCGATGGCTCTGCTGTTCATCGACCGTCCCTTCGCCCTCATCGTGGCCTACGGCGTGCTCGGCAGCTTGTTCATGCCGTTCCTCGCCGGGACGCTGCTCTGGCTGCTGAACTCGACCCGCACTCCTGCGGAATGGCGATCCGGCTGGATTTCCAACGGCTTGCTGGTCGTCTCCGCGATCCTTTTCGCCGTGCTCGCGGCCAGGGAAATCGGTGGTCTGAATTGACGATTTCTGTGGGTATTGCTCCGCCGCGACGATCCGCCTAGGGAGCGGCCGACATGAACCGGTTACAAGTGCAGTCATGACCACGGCCTTCCTTTTCCCCGGCCAGGGCAGCCAGGCGGTGGGCATGGGCGCGGCGCTCGCCGACGCCTTCCTGGTGGCGCGCGAGGTCTTCGCCGAGGTCGACGACGCCCTGGGCCAGCACCTGTCGCTGCTGATGCGCGAGGGCCCCGAGGATCAACTGACCCTGACCGAGAACGCCCAGCCTGCGCTGATGGCCGTTTCGGTCGCGGTGATGCGGGCGCTCAAGGCCGAGTTCGACGTCGACGTCGCCTCCGCCGCCTTCGTCGCCGGCCATTCGCTCGGCGAATACTCCGCGCTGTGCGCCGCCGGAACCTTGTCGCTGGCCGACGCCGCTCGCCTGCTCAAGCTGCGCGGTCAGGCCATGCAGCGCGCCGTTCCTGTGGGCCGCGGCGCCATGGCGTCGCTGATCGGGCCCAAGACCGACCTGGCCCTGGCAGAGGCGGCCGCAGCCGCGGGCTCCGGGATGGGCGTCTGCGTGGTCGCCAACGACAACAACGCCGGCAACGTGGTGATCTCGGGAGAGAAGGCCGCCGTCGACCGCGCGATCGAAAAGGCCAAGGAACTGGGCGCGCGCGCCATTCCGTTGAACGTTTCGGCGCCGTTCCACTGCCCGCTGATGGCGCCCGCCGCCGAAGAGATGGCCGCCGCCCTGGCCGACGCCGCACTGAAGGCGCCGGTCGTGCCGGTGGTCGCCAACGTCACCGCCCGCCCCGAAACCGATCCGGAAACCATCCGCCGCCTGTTGGTCGAGCAGGTGACCGGCCGCGTCCGCTGGCGCGAGTCGATGGAGTGGATGTCGGGCGAAGGCGGCGTGACCCGTTTCGTCGAGGTCGGCTCGGGCAAGGTTCTGGCCGGCATGGCCAAGCGCATCGCGCCGGACGCCGAGAGCCTGTCGCTCAACGCGCCGACCGACCTGGAGGCTTTCGCCGGCGTCTGAAGCCGCCGCAGTCGCGTATCTGTTCAGTGTCAGGAGTGAGTTCGTAAATTGAGCGTCCGCGTCACCGCCCATTCCGCCGCCGTCACCTGGGGCTGGCTGCGTTGGCCCGTTTATCTGGCCCTGATCGCCGCCGCCGTCTGGGCCGGCGCGCATCTTCACGACGGCGATCTGATCGGCCATCTGGCGGCGGGGGGGATGGGTCTGGTCCTCGCCGGCTCGGTCGCCTTCGCCGTCCCGCGCTGTCCCCGCTGCAACCACCACCTCTTCGGCCGTAACGACGACGGCTCGCGCAGGCTGCTGCGGCCGCGGCAGCGCTGCGGCAAGTGCAATCTGGACCTGACGCGGTATGGTCCGGGAGATCCGCGCGCGAAGAAGGAGTGATCTCCGGTTTGCCCCGGACCGCCTTCGGGCGGTAAGCACCGGGCGACATTTCGCGGAGACTTCCATGTTCGACCTTTCCGGCAAGACCGCCCTCGTCACGGGCGCCACCGGCGGCATCGGCGGCGCGATCGCTCGCGCCCTGCACGCTCAAGGGGCGGCCGTGGTTCTGTCCGGCACGCGTGAAACCGTTCTGGCGGATTTGGCGAAAGACCTCGGCGAGCGCGCCTTCGTCGCCTCCGCCAACCTCTCGGACGCCGAATCGGTCGATGGCCTGGTCGCCCGGGCGGAAGAGGCGGCGGGCGCGCCGCTGGACGTCCTGGTCGCCAACGCCGGCATCACCAAGGACGGTCTTCTGATGCGCATGAAGGACGAAGACTTCACCGACGTCCTGAAGGTCAACCTCGAAAGCTATTTCCGACTCGCCCGCGCCGCCATGAAGGGCATGATGAAGCGCCGGGCCGGCCGCATAATCGGCGTCACCTCGGTGGTCGGCGTGACCGGCAACCCCGGCCAGACCAACTATGCGGCCTCAAAGGCCGGCATGATCGGCTTCTCCAAGTCGCTTGCGCAGGAGGTCGGTTCGCGCGGCATCACGGTGAACTGCATCGCGCCGGGCTTCATCGCCTCGCCCATGACCGACGTGCTGAACGACCAGCAGCGTGAGACCATTCTGAGGAACATCCCGACCGGCCGGCTGGGCACGGGCGACGAGATCGCCGCCGCCGCCGTCTATCTCGCGTCCGACGAGGCCGCCTACGTCACGGGGCAAACCCTGCACGTCAATGGCGGCATGGCCATGATCTGAAGATCATGGCGCGGCGGCATGGCGATGATCCGACGGCGATCACGACGTGCGACAGGGTGTTTCCCCCGTCGCAGGCTGTGCTAAACCGCCAGTGACCGTCGGCGGTCGAGTCCCTGTCCGGACTTGCGCCGTCGTCGCCGTCGTGAGACGGCAGGCCTGATCGAAGACCCCGCCGCTCGCGGCTTAGAGAACAGAGACACCCATGTCCGACACCCTGGAACGCGTCCGCAAGATCGTGATCGACCACCTGGACGCCGACCCCGACAAGGTCACCGAAAAGGCCTCCTTCATCGACGACCTGGGCGCCGACTCGCTCGACAACGTCGAGCTGGTCATGGCTTTCGAAGAAGCCTTCGACATCGAAATCCCCGACGACGCCGCCGAGCACATCCAGACGGTCGGAGACGCGGTCAAGTTCATCGACGAGAAGCTGGCGGGCTGATTTCCGTCCGTCCTTGACGGCTTGATGGCCGCCGCGGCGCGTCCCTGTCGGGCGGGTCCGGCGGCCATCGGCGTTTAGGCCGTCGCGTTTTCGACAGGAGGTTCCTCATGCGCCGCGTCGTCGTCACCGGCCTGGGTCTGGTCACCCCGCTCGGCACGGGCGTGGAACACGCCTGGAAGGGCGTCGTCGAAGGCCGCTCGGGCATCCGCAAGATCACGGCCTTCGACACCGAAGGCTTCGCCTGCTCCATCGCCGGAGAGGTGCCCCAGGTCGACGGCCGGGGGCACGGCGCTCCGGACCAGCCGGGCGTCTTCGACCCCGAGACGGTCATGTCGGCCAAGGACCGCAAGCGGGTCGACGACTTCATCGTCTACGCCATCGCCGCCGCCGACGAGGCGCTGGCCGACGCCGGCTGGAAGCCCGAGAGCGAAGACGACAAGTGCGCCACCGGCGTCATGATCGGCTCCGGCATCGGCGGCCTGGGCCCCATCGCCGCGACGGCCCTGGAGATGCAGGAGAAGGGACCGCGCCGCGTCAGCCCCTTCTTCATCCCGATGTCGCTGATCAATCTGGCGTCGGGCCAGGTGTCGATCCGTCACGGGCTGAAGGGACCGAACCACTCCGTCGTCACCGCCTGCGCCACCGGCGCCCACGCCATCGGCGACGCGGCCCGCATGATCGCCCTGGGCGACGCCGACGTGATGGTGGCGGGCGGGGCCGAGAGCTCCATCGTCCCCATCGGCATCGCCGGCTTCCTGGCCTGCCGCGCCCTGTGCACGGACTTCCAGGACCAGCCGGAACGCGCCAGCCGCCCCTACGACAAGGACCACGCCGGCTTCGTCATGGGCGAGGGCGCCGGGATCATGGTGCTGGAGGAATACGAGCACGCGAAGGCTCGGGGCGCGAAGATCTATGCCGAGGTCGTCGGTTACGGCATGTCGGGCGACGCCTATCACATCACCGCGCCCAGCGAGGACGGGGAGGGGGGCTTGCGCGCCATGCAGGCGGCGCTCAAGCGCGCCGGGATGCAGCCGTCCGACGTCGACTACGTGAACGCCCACGGCACCTCCACAATGGCCGACTGGATCGAGGCCAAGGCCGTCGAGCGCCTGATGGGCGACCACGCGCCGAACGTCGCCCTGTCCTCCACCAAGTCGATGATCGGCCACCTGCTCGGCGCCGCCGGGGCGGTGGAGTGCGTCTTCTGCGTCCTGGCCATCCGCGACCAGATCGCCCCGCCGACGATCAATCTGGAGAATCCGGAGCAAGACACCGCCCTGCACATGGTCAGGGACAAGGGCGAGCCGAGGAAGATCGACGTCGCCATGTCCAACAGCTTCGGTTTCGGCGGCACCAACGCCACCGTCGTCTTCCGCAAGGTCGACTGAGGTGCGGCTTCCCCGGTTCGGCGGCGGCGACCGCAAACCCTTCGCCATCGCCCTGCTGGCGGCCACGGCGACGTTCAGCGTCTTCCTGATCGGCCTGTTGGCGGTCGTCTGGAGCGTCTTCTACGCCCCCGGACCCGGCGCCCGCACCGGCGACGCCACCATCGTGACCCTGCCCAGCGGCGCGGGCGTCTCGGCCATCGCCCAGCAGCTGAAGCAGGCCGGCGTGATCCGCTCCACCGACATGTTCAAGGCCGCCGCCACCCTGACCGGCGCGGACCGCAAGCTGCGCGCCGGCGAGTACGAGGTGCCCAGCCGGGCGTCCCTGCGGTCCGTGCTCAGCCTGCTGGTCTCCGGCCGGGTCGTCCGCCACTACGTGACCCTGCCGGAAGGCTGGTCCTCGGCCCAGGCCGTCGACGTCCTGATGCGCAATCCGCTTCTGACGGGAGAGGTCGAGACGCCGCCCGAGGGCAGTCTGTGGCCCGACACCTATGAGATCAGCCGTGGCGAGACGCGGGCCTCCGTCGTCCGCCGCATGCGGCTGGCTCACGACCGCAACCTTGCCGAACTCTGGGCCCAGCGCGGGCCCAACAGCGTCGTCTCGACGCCTGAGGAGGCCGTCGTCCTGGCCTCCATCGTCGAGAAGGAGACGGGCGTCGCCGCAGAGCGCCCGCGCGTCGCCGCCGTCTTCTCCAACCGGCTGCGCATCGGCATGCGGCTGGAGAGCGATCCGACCATCGTCTACGGCATCACCCAGGGTCGACCGCTGGGCCGCGGCCTGCGCCGGTCGGAGATCGACGCCCCGACCCGCTGGAACACCTATCAGATCGACGGCCTGCCTCCGACGCCCATCGCCAATCCGGGCGGAGAGGCGATCAAGGCCGTGCTGAACCCGCGGGTGACCCAGGACCTGTTCTTCGTCGCCGACGGCACGGGCGGCCATGTGTTCGCGCCGACCTACGAGCAGCATCTGGAAAACGTCGCCCGCTGGCGCGCCATCGAGCGTCGCCGCGCCGGCCTGCCGCCTGAATCCGTGCCCCAGGCGCCGACCGGCGACGCCGCGCCCGCGCCGACCGGCGAAATCTCGCCCGACGCCGGCGCTGAGGTGACCATCCTGCCGCCAGGCCAGGCGCCGCGATGAGCGCGGACGGCCAGATTTCCGGCATGACCGGCTTCGGCCGGGCCGACGGCGCCGGCCACGGCTGGACCTGGTCGGTCGAGGCCCGTTCGGTCAACGGCCGCAATCTGGAGGTCCGCCTGCGCGCGCCCTCGGGCTTCGACGATCTGGAACGCCTGACCAAGGCCGCAGCCCAGTCGCGGTTCGCGCGCGGTCAGGCGTCGCTGACCGTGCAGGCCAGGCCGGAGGCGGGTTCGGCGGCGGTCGGCGTCGATTCCGAGGTTCTGTCCCGCTACCTGACCCTCGCTCGCCAGCTGGTCGAAGCCGGCGCCGCCCCGCCGACCGCCGACGGCCTGCTGGCCCTTCGTGGCGTCGTCTCCGCCGACGAGACCGCGGCCGATCCGGACGCCCTCGCCGCCGTGCAGGCGGCGGTCGCGGCCACGGTCGAGCGGGCGCTCGACGCGCTCCAGGTCTCGCGGCGGCACGAGGGCGCGCAACTGCTGCCGGTGCTGACCGGCCTGATCGACCGCATCGAAGCCTTGGTCACCGCCGCCGAGCGCGAGGCCGCGGCTCAGGTCGACGCCGTGCGAGACCGCTTCGCCCGCCGCATGGCCGAGATCGCCCCCGACGCGCCGGGCCTCGAGGAGCGCGTCTTCCTCGAAGCCGCCGCCCTGGCCGCCAAGGCCGACGTGCGCGAGGAGCTGGATCGCCTGACCGCCCACGTCGCCTCCGCCCGCGCCTTGCTGACCGCGCCGCCCGCCGGCCGCAAGCTGGACTTCCTGATGCAGGAGTTCATGCGCGAGGCGAACACCCTGTGTTCCAAGTCCGCCACCGTCCCGCTCACCTCCGTCGGCCTGGACCTGAAGGCCGCCGTCGAACAGCTGAGAGAACAGGTTCAGAATGTCGAATGACCGCACCCCGCGCCGGGGCGTCCTGCTGATCGTCGCCAGCCCGTCCGGGGCCGGCAAGACGTCGCTGTGCCGCCGCCTGATGGCCGACCACGGGGCGCTGGAGCTGTCCGTCTCCGTGACCACGCGTCCGATTCGGCCGGGAGAGGTCGCCGACCGCGACTATCACTTCGTCGACCATGCCGAATTCCAGCGTCTGATCGACGAGGACGCATTCCTGGAATGGGCTGACGTGCACGGCAACCGCTACGGCTCCCTGCGCGCGCCGGTGGATCAGGCGCTGTCGGAGGGTCGCGACGTGCTGTTCGACATCGACTGGCAGGGCGCAGCCGAGGTGGCCCGCAAATGCCCGGAGGACGCCGTGCGCGTCTTCATCCTGCCGCCCAGCCTGGCCGAACTGCGCCGTCGTCTCGTCACGCGCAGCCAGGACGCCGACGACGTGATCGAGCGCCGCATCCAGAACGCCAAGGGCGAGATCGAGCGCTGCGACCAGTTCGACTACGTCTTCGTCAACGACGACTTCGACCGGAGCTACGCAGAGCTGGCGCACATCTACCACGCCGAACGCAGCCGCCTGCGCCGCAATCTTTGGGTCGCCGACTATCAGAAGGCCTTGCTGGACGAGGGGGTCTAGAGCCTGATCGGCTGAGGTGGAATCGCTTCGCGATTCCGCCGATGCCGTGAATCAGGCTCCAGCATGATCCTGGAGCGCATTCCGCGCTGGGCTGGACTGCGTCCAGCTCAGCCGAATGCGCTCTAGAGCCCCGACGCCGGTCCTGTTTCGGGTGTGTCCCGCCTTCTTGGGACCAGGGCGTCGATCTGCATCACCTCGCCGTCCGCGATCGCGCGAGCGATCCGATTGCGCACGGGGCCAGGGTGATCTGGTCTTCCATGGCGCGCGACCTGGCGATCCCCAACGCCGTCGGCCCGGTCTTCGGCAGAATCGAGATTCGACGCTGCGGCCGTGGATCTGGCGCAGGGCAAGATATGCAGAAGCGACGCCTTCATCGGGCCGCTGCCCGACCTCGCCGCCGCTCGTACCCCGCTCCCGGCCGGATCGGCCTGACATCCCTTCAGACGGGGCATCGCCGGATCCGCGCCGTCACAGAGCGCGCATCCTCGGCCCCTCCCTGACCGACCCCAGCATCAGGTCCGAAACGGCCCACACCAGGGCGTCGGCTCGATCCAGCCCGACCGATCCGTCTTCGGCTCCCAGCGCCATCAGCGCGTCTTCAAGTTCGGGCAGGGGCGCGGCATGCCTCACTCGCCCCTGTTCATACAGGGCGGCGACCGGCTCTGCCCGCGTCCGTTTGCCGTGTCGGGCGTGAACCCGCCGCACGGGAGCCGTCACCCCGGCCGTTCGCAGCACCGTCTCCACCATCTCGCCGCCCTGGTTGACCTCGGCCACCACGCAGCCGGCGCCGAACGTCTCCGCCGCCCGCTTCACCGCTCCGGCCCAGCCCAGCGGAGACAGACCGGCCACCGTCCGATCGCCCAGGATCCAGCAGACCCCCTCGCACCGCCCTGCCGCGACGATTCCGCACGCCGCGCCGCCCGACGTCGCCGGCGGATCGACGGCGACCACCACACGCTCAAAACGGGCGGGTGGGGCGCCTGCCGCCTGTGCCGTACGCATCATCTCCCAGGAAAACAGGGCTCCGTCGCCGTCCAAAAGTCGGCCCTCGAGTTCCTGGGCGGCCAGGCGCGTCCCGCCATACACGGCCTCCAGATCATGCAGGAACCCGAGCGACAGATTCGCGGCGTTGGCCCGCGTGGGCAGATCCGTTCGCGCTGTGCCGGGCTCCGCCAGCAAACGCCTCAACGCCGCCGTGGGACGGGGCGTCGTCGTCACCGCCAGTCGCGGCCTTTCACCGATCCTCAGGCCCATCCGCAACAGCGCCAGCGTCTCCGCCGGTCGTCTCCAGGCGCACCATTCGTCGGCCCAGGCTGCGCCGAACTGCGGTCCCCTCAGCGCGTCGGCATCCTCCGCGGAGAACGCTTGCGCCGTCGCGCCGTTGGGCCAGACCAGTCGACGCCGGCTCGCCTCCCACCGGGGCGGCTTTCCCCGGCGAGGCAGAGCCAGCAGGCCGGACGGTCCTTCCACCATCACTTCGCGCACGTCGTGCAGGCTCTGTCCGACCAGCGCGGTCCGCCCCCTGCTTCGCACCTGCGTCTCCAGCCATTGCGCTCCCGCACGGGTCTTGCCCCCACCGCGTCCGCCCAGCACGACCCAGGTGTTCCAGTCGCCCTCGGGCGGCGTCTGCCCCGCATGCGCCCACACCTCCCAGTCCGTCGCCAGCAAGGCCCGATCTCGACGCCTCAGCTGCCCCAGCAACTCGGGGTTCCGCCTCAAGGTCTCGCGTGCGGCTCCGGCCTTGGTCATCGTTCCGAGGTCTCGCCCAGTCGGACGATGCGAGCTCTCAGATCCGACAGGATCTGCTCGTCGTCGACGACGTCTCCGCCGTCGGCCAGCCGCCGCGCTGCGTCCAACAGCGTTTCGGCCGTCCGGATCAGATCGACGGCAGCCGCCGTCTGCCCGCCCCGCATGAGCCGCGTGGCTTCCGTCAGCGCCCATCTTGCGGCGGCCTCGGGCGCCATCGGATCTTGCTGGGTCGCCGCCGCCTCTGCCGCCGCTTCGGCCATCGCGGCGTCTTCAAGCGCAACCGCGTGTTTCCGCGTCCAGCCCTCGCGTCCCATTCGCCGTCGGATGGCGTGCTCCGTCACGTCGTACCTGGCGGCCAGAGCCGGCGCCGAGACGCCTCTCAGATAGGCGTCCTGAATCAAGGCCCAGGTGCGTGGGCCGCGGATCTTGTAAGGCGCGCGGGTCGATGCGGGCGGAAGGCGTCGGATCAGGGTTTTCGTCATGCGAACAGTCTCGCCGTGCCGCGAACCCTGCACGGCATCATGCGCGAGCTTTTTCTCAGGTCACTGAAATCCCGCGACGTTCGGGATCAAGCCGTCACGACTTCTTGGGGTGAGCCGACGCATTTGTGGCGCTTGTGGCGGATGTTCCGGCGGTGTGGCGTCGAATGTCCCGCTTTTGTCCCGCCCGATGTGGTCGTCCCCGGCGGGATTTTCGTGACCTTGGCCGGACGCGTTTCAGCTTCGTTTACGCCGCGTCAAAGCCGCGCCGACTTCGGCCGGCTTCGTCGGCGCCTCGGCCCCGATCGACGCCCGTGCCAGCCTCAGGAAACCGTCCAGGTCGATCACCTCGGCCCGGTCCTCGGGGCTGATCCCCGCCGACTCGCAAAGGTCCGCTCCGCCAAGTTGTTTCAGGCTGGATCTCAGCATCTTGCGTCGTTGCCCGAAGGCGGCGGCGGTCACCCGTTCCAGCGCCTTCAGCAGCGTCCGCTCCGGCCGGTCGGCGCGCGGGATCAGGTGCACGACGGCGCTGGCCACCTTGGGCGGAGGCGTGAAGGCGGCGGCGGGCAGGTGCATCACCAGCCGCGCCTCGCACACCGCCTGGCTGATCACCGCCAGCCGGCCGTAGGCGTCGTCGCCGGGCGCGGCCACGATGCGCTCGGCGACCTCCTTCTGGAACATCAGCGTCAGGGCGTGCGGCAGCCACGGCCCGGTCAGCCATTTGATCAACAGCGCCGTGCCGACGTTGTAGGGCAGGTTGGAAACCAGGTGCGCCGGCCCCTCGACCAGCCGGTCCTCGCGCACGTTCAGGGCGTCCCCTTCGACGATCGTCAGCCGTCCTGACCCGTCGTCCAACTCGGCCAGCAGGGGCACGAAGCGCGGATCCTTCTCGACCAGCACCACCCGTCCCGCGTCGCTTTCCAGCAGCGCCCGCGTCAGTCCACCGGGACCGGGACCGACCTCGATCACAGCCCGACCCTCGAACGGCCCGGCCAGCCGCACGATCTTTCGCGTCACGTTCAGGTCCAGCAGAAAATGCTGGCCGAAGCTCTTCTTCGCCGCCAGCCCATGGGCGTCCAGCTGTTCGCGCAGAGTGGGCAGGGCGGTCACGCCAGTCCCCGCCGCCGCGTCGCCATCTCCGCCGCCAGCGTGATCGCCGCGATCAGGCTGTCGGCCCGCGCCACGCCCCTGCCGGCGATTTCGAACCCCGTGCCGTGGTCCGGGGACGTCCGTATGATCGGCAGGCCCAGGGTCACGTTCACTCCGCTCCAGAAGTCGATCGTCTTGACCGGGATCAGCGCCTGGTCGTGATACAGGCAGACTGCGGCGTCGTAGCCTGTGCGCGCCTCCTCATGGAACATCGTGTCGGCGGGCAGGGGGTCGGTGATCTCGATTCCCTCCGCACGAAGGGCCGCGGCGGCGGGGCGCAGAACCTCGATTTCCTCAAGTCCGATCGCCCCGCCCTCGCCCGCATGGGGGTTGAGGCCGGCCAGCGCCAGTCGTGGCCGGGCGATTCCGAAATCCCGCCGCAGCGCCTCGTGGGTCACCCGCGCGGTGCGGATCACCCGCTCGCGGGTCACCAGTTCCGGCACGTCGCTGAGGGGCGAGTGGATGGTCACCAGCGCGACCCGGAGGTTCCGCGCCGTCAGCATCATCACCGGCCCCCGCGTGCCGTCGTACGGCAGGTCGCCGGTCAGGTCGGCGATGAACTCGGTGTGGCCCGGAAAGGGAAAACCAGCCGCATACAGGGGGGCCTTGGCGATGGGGGCGGTCACCACACCGGCGGCGCGGCCGTCCATGGCCAGATCGACCGCGCGGGCGATCCAGTCGGCGACGCAGGCGGCGTTGGCGGGGTCGGGTCGGCCGGGCGTCACGGCCGTCGCGGTCGGAAGATGGATCACCGGCACGGCGTGGGCGAAGACGGACTTCGCTTCCGCAGGTTCGTAAACGACCGTGACCGGGGCGCCGGCCGCCTCCAGCACGGCCGCGTCGCCGACGACGACGAACGACGGGCCGCCGTCCCGCGCCGCGGTCCAGGCGCGGGCGACGATCTCAGGGCCGATGCCCGCCGGCTCTCCCAGTGAGAGGGCCAGCGGCGGGATCATTTGGTCTCGATCAGGGCGTCCGCGCGCAGATCCCGAATATAACGCCGCTCCAGCATCGACAGCTGCGACCGTTGCAGGCGGCTCTCGACCTCGTCGCGGCTGGGCAGGGCCGCCGACCCCACCCGGCGGCCGCAGACGCCGACCAGGTGCAGCCCCAGCGGCGACCTCACCGGCCCGGCGATGGCCCCGTCGGGCGCTTCTGTGGCGATCTGCTGGAACTGGGGAATGATGCTCTGCACGTCGCTCTCGCCCAGGTCCGTGCCCAGCAGCCCGGTCTCCGACGCCGCCCTCGCCAGCATGTCGTCGCACGTCAGCTGCGGCTGCAACGCCGTCAAGCGATCCGCCGCGGCCTGCACGGCCTCGGCCGACGCCGTCTCGGGCAATTCGATCATGATCTGCCGCAGCGTCACCAACTGCGTCGCCGACCCCTGCCGCTTGTCACGCATGTAAATTACATAGACGCCGCCTTCTACGACAATCGGGTTCGACAACTGGCCGACTTCAAGGTTGTCCATCGCCTGTTGCAGGGCAGGGGCGACAGAACCTTCCACCACCCATCCCGCGTCGCCGCCGCGGACCGCGGACGGCGCGTCCGAAAACTGCTGGGCCACCGCCTGGAAGGGCGCGCCTTGGATCATCTGGCGGATAAGCTGCTGCGCGCCGTTCACAGCTCCCTGCATTCCGCCTTGGGTCTGGGCCGCTTCCAGATAGATTTCACCGATCAGATATTGGCGTTTGGTGGCCGCCTCCTCTACCTGACGCATGGCTTGGTCGATTTGGGCCTTGGAGACGCGGGCTCGGCTGGAGAAGCGACCGCCGACGAGCCGGCGCCAGCCGATCGAGACGCGAACCTGCTCGCGGACGGTGCGCGGCTGGATGCCGACCTGGGCGAGGAGGTTCAGATAGGCATCGGCAGAGGTCCGCAGCTCGGCGGCCATGGCCCCGATCTCTTGATCGATCTCTTCCTCAGTGACTTTCAGGTCCTCGTAGCGAGCTATCTCCTGCGCTTTCAGACGGTCGTCGATCAGGCCGTCCAGGGCCTGGCGTTGAATCTGCGCCAGATCCTCCGCGGTCGGCTGGACCTCGGACATGGCGATGATCAGCAGCATCCTCTGGCGCAGGTCGTAGCCGGTGATGATCTGGTCATTGACCACCGCCACGACGCCGTCGGCGATCTGGAAGTCGGCGCGGTCCAGCATGCGCGGTTCGCGACGGACCGGCGTAGGCCGCAACGTGCCGGCCGCCGTCGCCCCTGGGGGAGGATCCTGGCGGACGGGGGCCGCCTGGGCCAGGGCGTTCCCGGCCATCAGCGCGGACATGGCCGCGGCCGTTGCAAAACGCATCACTCGCATCGTTCGTCCTGAACCCTCATCGCGGCCTCGCCGCTCGCGCCGATCCGCGAAGAATCGGCCGGTCGCGCCCCTCATGAGCGCCGGTCGCGCCCGTCTTAACGTGTACCGCCGAAAGTGGCGAGCGTTAGGCGCACGTAAGCGCCCTCGGACGCGCCGCTGGGCCGCACGCGCGTGTTGTCCCGCCGCCAGCCGATCTCGAACCGCACGCAATCGTCGTCGAACAGCAGGCCGACCTCCGACCGCACGAACAGGTCGCGGTCCAAGTCATAGACTCCGGCGCCCGAGATGCCCCAGTTCCCGACGACGAACTGCTGCGCCGAGCCCTCCACGAAGGCGTAGTTGCGGTTCAGAGGTCCGGCGAGGGGGTTGCTGTCGTCCATGACGTAGATCACCGAGCCCGCGTTGCGGCGGCCCCAACGCCCCTCGACCGCCGCCTCCGCCCGCCGGACGTCGCCGGAGTCGTCGATCGTGGCTCGTCCCCAGGCTCGAACGCCGTCATGCGGCTCGAAAGTGCCCTGCACCACCCAGTCCGAGGTCCGATCGGCCAGGCCGGTCGCGTCGTACAGAACCGTCGGATCGTCGGCCGAGGCGGTCAGCAGTCCCGGCTCGGCTTCGGAACGCCAGCTCCGCCCGACGAACAGCGAAGCTCGCCGGTCGTCGTCCCACCGCAGCGTGGCCCGCGCGCCGCCAGTCACCCTGATCCCGCCCTCGTAAAGATCCTCGCCCGGAAAGCGGTCGACTCGGAAAAGGCTGGACTCGTCCAGGTCGAGGCCCTGGCTGTCCTCATTCGGTATGCGGGAATCCAGATCGGCGTCGGTCGAGGCGGAGATCTGGGCCATCGGTTCCAGAACCAGATCGGCGCCGCCCGCCAGCGGCCGGATCAGGGGCCAGCTCACGTCTATCCCGGCCGTGGCGCGCCCGCGGGCGACCGTTTCTTCTCCCTCAAGTCCTGGGGCCGGAAGCTGGGCGATGGAATAGACGTCCACCCGCCCGTCGAGGAACGGCTCCCACCGAACGCCGGCCGGCGTGATCAGGCTCCGTCGCCACTCGACCCGCCCGGTCGCCCGGCGGCTGTCCACGCCTTCCGAGGGCGCAGGGCCCACCGGCAGGGCCTCAGGCCGGAGCACCGGCGCCCCCACGAACTCGTCGCGATAGAGCGCCGCCGCAGATCCCGTGAACCTCAGCCGTCCGCCGAACACCAGCCGGCCCGGTTCCCAGCGCCCCTCGACGATCGGCGCCGCGACCGGCAGGGCGCCGTCACGTTCGAACTCGTTCAGACCGGGCGCAGTCTCCTCGAACCGCGTGACTCGCAGGCTCTGGATGTCGAAGGCGGCGAACGACAGATAGGACCGCCCCGTCTGCCGCTCGGCATAGACTTGGCTGATCAGCCGGCGCTCGTCGCCGTGGTACAGGCCGTTGTCTGCGTACGGATCGCGCACGTCATAGCGGTCGAACAGGGTCTTGTCGGAGGTCCGCTCGGCGGTGAAGCCCCACCGCCACGGCCCGGCCGGGTCGAAGGCGCCGGACGCCAGCAGATAGCTCCGGTGCTTGCGCTCCGCCGACTGCGGCGGGTCGTCCACGCCGTCGTCGTCCAGGTCGAAGTCGCCGAAGTTCCGCGCATAGGTGTAGCCGCCGCGCGCCATCACCGTGCCGTCCGCGAAACGCCGCCGCCATTGCAGGTTCAGCAGCGGCTCCACCTCAGTGTTGAACTGCGGGCTGATCAGCCAGTCCTCGGAGGGCGACACGACGATCAGATAGGGCTGCTCCCAGCTCAGCCCGCGCTCGCGGTCGAAGCCGATCTCCGGCACCAGAAAGCCGGACGCCCGCTCCACCGTCGGGTCGGGATGCGCGAACACCGGCAGGAACAGCACCGGCACGCCCTTCACCTTGAAGACCGCGTTCCGGTACAGCACCGCGCGCAGTCCCTCGTCCTGCACCACGCGCTGGGCCTGGATCGAGATCGTCGGCTCCTTCGGCCGGCCTTCCTCGTCGCAGATGGGGCAGGGGGTGAAGATGGCGTAGTTCAGCTCGTTGATCGTCTCGGACCGCCGCACGGCCGTGGCGGCCATCAGGCTGGATCCGTCCTGGAGCCGCGTGGCGAAGTTGACGGCCAGGCCGGTCTGGGCCCCCTCGGTCAGCTCCAGATAGTCGGCGAATACGGTCGTGCCGTCGGGCGCGGTCAGCTCCACCTCGCCGCGCGCCGTCGCGATCCCGCTGGCGAGATCGTAGGTCAGCCGCCTGGTGCGCAGGGCGTGGTTCTGAAAGCGGGCGTACAGCCGGTCGCCGGCGTCGCGCGACGCCTCCAGCCGATCGCCGACCCGCGCCACCTCGGCCGCGTCCAGATAAAGCGCACGATCGTCCAGCCCGTCGTCAGGCTGCGGCGGAGCCGCTTCCTGCGCCCGCGCCACGCCCGCAGACATCAGGCAGGCGCCCACGCCCATCAGCAGCAGCGACCGGAAGGTTCTGGAGGATTGGTCGCCGGCGCGCATCTTGGCTCGTGTGATCCATGTTCCTGACAGCGCCGCCCCGTCGTCGCCTCTAAGCGACGTCGCGTCCGAAGGCTAGCCGTCCTCTGTGTAGACCAGCAGGGTCAGCGCGGCGAGCAGGGCCAGAAGCGGCGGCAGCCACGCCGCCAGCCAAGGTGCGATCACCTCCGCCGAGCCGAACGCCGCCGAGGTCTGGTTTATGAAGAAGAAGGCGAAGCCCAGCACCACGGCCGCCGCGCTCATCCGCGCCAGATCGCCCAGCCGCATCAGACGCAGCGAAAACGCCGCCGCCAGGATCGACATCGCCGCCAGCACCAGCGGCGTCGCCACCAGCTGATGCAGTCTCAGCCGATAGGCGGTCGTCGAAAAGCCGGCCGCCTCCACCCGCGCGATCTGGGCGGGCAGGGACCAAATGGGCGTCGACTGGGGCCGGGCGAAGCGGTCGAACGCCTCGTCGTCCGCCAAGCTGGAGCGCAGGTCGAGCGTGGCGTACCGCACCCCGCGCTCACCGATGCGCGCGCCCACCGCATCCACCAGCCGCCAACTGCCGGCGCTCAGACTGGCCGAAGTCGCGTCGATCCGCTCGGCGAACCGCCGTCCGCCGTCGGGCGCATTGGTGTAGATGAAGAAGCTGACCCCCAGCAGGCGACCGCCCGCGCGGTCCTGACGGTCGGCGCGGATTATGATCTGGCGTTGGTCGTCGCCCTCGCGCAGCCAGACCGCCTCAGCCGCGGCCCCTGTGGCCGCCTGGCCCGACAGCCGCGCCCGCTCGCGCTGGAACACCCCGTCGGCGAAGGACGCCAGCGGGCTCAGCGCCGCGACGATCACCACCCCGCAGATCAACGCCATCAGCGCCGCCGGCATCACGAACCGCCACGCCGACACGCCCGCCGCCCGCATGGCGATCAGCTCGCTGCGCCGGTTCAGCGCGACATAGGCCCCCAGCGTCCCGAACAGGAAGATGAAGGGCGTCAGCTGCAGGATCACTGCCGGCGACTTCAGCAGCATCAGGCCGAAAATGCGCGCGCCCGACAGGTCGACGTCCGACCCCACGCCGCGAGAGATCTCGACGAAGTCGATCAGCATGATCAGGGCCGCGATCACGCCCAGCGCCACCAGCAGGGACTTCGCCTGCTGCTTCAGCACATAGCGCTCGATGCGGCCGATGCGCAGGCGGGAGGGGGCGGTCATGCGCTGGCTTCCAGAACCGCCGTCCGACGGCCGACCTTCCGCCGTCGCGGCCTCAGCGCCCGGAACAGCAGCCGCAGCGCCGCCGCCGCCGCCGCGATCGGCACGATGTACTGCAGGACGTTCACCCACGGGTTCCACGCGCCGGCCGCGACCAGGCCGTAACCGACGATCCGCACGGTCAGGAAAGCGCCTGCCGCCTTGGCCACGCGCAGGCCGTATCCCGTCCGGCTGAACGCCCCGCCCAGAATGGCTGTCAGCGCCATGGCCATGGCCGTCAGCGCGTAAAGCGGCGCCGACAGGCGTGCGTGTCCCTCGGCCGTCAACTCACCGCGCGTGCCGGCCGTCGCCATCATCTGCGGAGATGGGGCGAAAAGCTGCGGCAGATACAGGTCCGACGGTTTGTACCGCACCGCCTGATCCGCCTCGTCCATGAAGGCCGCCAAGGGGAAGGCGTGGTTGTCGAACTGCAGATGGTTCAGCACGCCGTCCGACGAATATCGCTGCCACGAGCCCTGTCCCAGCAGGAGGTAAGGCTCCCCGGCGATGCGGCTGAACCGCGCCTCGGTCGCGTTCCAGGTCGACACCGATTTGCCGTCGTCGATGTGGACGAAAAGATTCGTCAGCAGGCCGTTCTGCTCGATCTCCTGCACATAGACCGTCAGACCGTTGGGCCCCTTCACGAACCGGCCTTCCTCGACCAGCAGGGCCGCCAGGTCGGAGCGCACGGCGAAGGCCTCGTCCCGGGCCGCGCGCTGGGCCCAGGGCTGAACCGCCACGTTGATCGACAGGGTCAGCGCCGCGACGATCACCGCCAGCAGCGCGGCCGGACGGATGGCGGCCCACCGCGTCATGCCTCCCGCGAAGGCCGCGATCAGCTCTTGCTCCCGCTGCAGCCGGGTCAGAGCGATCAGGGCGCCCACGAACAGGCCGATGGGCAGGATGACCGACAGCAGCTGCGGCACGGCCAGCGTCGTCAGCTTGACCATCACCCAAAGACTGGCCCCGCGCTCGACGACGAATTCCAGCTGTTCCAGCGTCTGGCTGAGGATGCCGATTCCGGCCAAGGCGGCGCACGCCCCGACGACGGGACGGGCGATCTGCCGGAAAAGATAGCCTTGAATCAGCGTCATGCGGGAAAGGAGGTCGCCCCGTTGCGGGGGGCGCGGGGAACGCCCTAATACATGGCCCTCGTTGCCCGCGACAGTCCGCGGATCGCTTAAGACGCCGGGCGTGTTTCCGGCAGGAGTCGCCGATGAAGATCGAGTTCGCCGCGTCCGCGGGCGCCGCCCCGGTTCTTGCCGTCCTGGCCCATGAGGGCCGCAATCTGGCCGGTGCGGGGGTGCAACTGGATGCGGCGACCGGCGGGGCGCTGTCGCGCGCGATGAACGCCGGCCGGTTCACCGGCGCGAAGACCTCGACCCAGGTCGTCGCCGGCGTCTCGGGCTGCGACGCCGCCACGGTCGTGATCACCGGCGCGGGCGAGGCCGGTCAGGTCGACGACCTGGCGCTGGAGGCCGCCGCCGGCGCCGCCTACCACGCGGTCAAGATGTCGGGCGCCGACGTGCTGGCCATCGACGTCTCCCACCTGTCGGCCGAACAGGCCGCGCGCACCGCCTTCGCCGCGCGCCTGGCCGCCTATCGCTTCCTGAAATACCGCACGACGCTGAAGCCGGAGAAGACGCCGTCGATCGCCACGATCCGTGTCGTCGCCGCGGACCCCAAGGCGGCGAGGGCCGCCTACGACGCCGACTTCGCCCCCGTCGCCGAGGCGATCGAGTTCAGTCGCGATCTGGTCTCCGAACCCGCCAACATCCTCTATCCGGAAGAGTATGCCCGCCGCGTGAAGGGGCTGGAGAAGCTGGGCCTCGAGGTCGAGGTTCTGGGCGAAAAGGAGCTGGAAAAGCTCGGCTTCCGCACGCTCCTGGCCGTGGGGCAGGGCAGCGTGCGCGACAGCCAGGTCGCCATCATGACGTGGAACGGCGGCAAGAAGGGCGATCAGCCCATCGCCTTCGTCGGCAAGGGCGTCTGCTTCGACACCGGCGGCATCTCCATCAAGCCCGCCGAGGGCATGGAGGAGATGAAGTGGGACATGGGCGGATCCGCCGCCGTGGTCGGCCTCATGCACGCCCTGGCCGGCCGCAAGGCCAGGGTGAACGCCGTCGGCGTCATCGGCCTGGTCGAGAACATGCCCGATGGAAACGCCATCCGCCCCGGAGACGTGGTCGAGACCCTGTCGGGCCAGACCGTCGAAATCCTGAACACCGACGCCGAGGGCCGCCTCGTGCTGGCCGACTGCCTTTGGTACACGCAGGAGCGGTTCAAACCGAAGTTCATGGTCGATCTGGCCACGCTGACGGGGGCCATGATCGTCTCGCTGGGCCTGGAATACGCCGGCGTCTTCACCAACTCCGACGAACTTGCCGAGAACATCGGCAACGCCGCGCCCAAGGTCGGCGAGAACGTCTGGCGCATGCCGATCCCGACCATCTACGAGCGCCACATCGACAGCCCGATCGCCGACGTGAAGAACATGGGCAACGGCCGCGCCGGCGGCTCGATCACCGCCGCCCTGTTCCTGCAGCGCTTCACCAACGGCGTGCCGTGGGCCCACATCGACATCGCCCCGACGGCCTGGGTGAAGGACTCGAAGAACCCCACCGTGCCGGACGGCGCCGTCGGCTGGGGCGTCCGCACCCTCGACCGCATGGTCCGCGACGCCTACGAGGGCTGAGTTTGCCGTTCCGGGCGCCGCGTCGCGGCGTCCGGGCTCACGCGTAGTTGAAGCTGATCGAGATGCGCTCGGCCTTTGCCGCATTGGGCGGCACCTCGTGGCGCAGCCAGCTTTCCCACATCAGGACCGTGCCGGGGCGGGGGGCCAGGTAGACGAACGGCCGCTCCGCCTCCGGCGCGTCGGGCCGCACGCCGGGCCGCGCCATCATCATCGGCAGGCGGGGATCCTCCAGCTTCAGCGCCGAGGCTCCGTCGGGAACCTCGACGTAGACTGTGCCGCTCAGGAAGGCGTGCGGGTGGATGTGGCCGCTGTGCCCACCGCCGGGCTTCAGGACGTTGACCCACAGATTGTCCAGCCGCGGCCTGCGCGCCAGATCGAAATTCAGAGCCTGGGCATACAGTTGCGCGTGTCTGTCCAGACGTCGCTTCAGCTCTGCGAATTCCGGCAGGCGCTGCGGCAGGTCCGTCAGCGAGCCGTACGAGGTGTAGCCGCGATAGCCATGCGCCCGGCACCAGGCCCGCCCCGCGCCGTCCTCCACCGCCAGCATGCGGCATGCCGCCGCCAGCTCCGCATTGAAGTCGGCGAAGCCCGGCGCGGTCGCCAGGCTGGCCTCATAGATCTGGGTCACGAACAGGGGGCGCAGGGTCATCCGGTCCCCATAGCCCGCCCCCGTCATCGGCGCGACAGGGTGCGCCGCCGTTCCTCATAGGGCCGCTGCGAGACGTTGCGCCGCTTCCACGGCCGCCAGGCGTCGGCGGTGGAGACGGGGTCGCCCAGCTGCCACTCGGCGATCAGCCGCTCCATGGCGTTCGGCGGCTCGGCGCCCAGAGGCGACATGCGCCCCTCGTTCAGCTTCTCGATGGCCTTGCCCGTCGAACCGAACAGCGCCTCGGCCGCGGCGAAGGCCGCGTCATCGACTCCCAGGAAGTGGCCGATGGACCGGCGCCGGAACGCCTCGACCGCCGCCCGCCCCTCGGCCGTGTCCGGCTCCAGCGTCAGATCGCACTCGGTGTCGAACCCCATCGACCGGTTGTTCAGATTGGCCGAGCCGACGCGCAGCAGCGTGTCGTCGATCACCGTCACCTTGGCGTGCACGATGATCCGCTCGCCCCGGCGCGTGTTGGGGCTGAAGGCGTAGAACCGGTCGTGCGCGTCGGCCTGCTCCAGCCGGTACAGAACCTCCGAGCGCGCCGTGTCCATGGTGATGCCGTCGAACCAGCTGGGACTGGAGCCCGTGGACACCACCACGATCTCCGGTCCGTCCGGCTCTTTCAGCCGCTCGGCCAGCGCCGCCGCGATGGCGGGGGAGGTGAAATACTGGTTCTCGAAATAGATGCGCCGTCGGGCCGACCGGATCGCCGCCAGGTGCAGGGCCTCGACCTCGCGCGCCGCGCCGCGCCCGCCATAGGCTGGCTCGGTCCGCGAGATGCCGATCGGCACGTCGATGAACTCCGGCTCCACGCCGTCAGGCCAGGGATCGGAGACGCCCTCGGGGTCGGGCAGGGTCCGCTCCCACGTCGCGCGGAACCAGCGTTCGCGCGCCAGATCGCCCAGCGCGCGCGCGGCCGGTCCGTCCACCACGCACATCGTCTCGTGCCGCGCGGGTGCCAGAGTGCCGTTCGGCTGGACACGGCGGGGATCGGCGTCCCGGTGGTCCAGCGTGTCCCAGCGATCCGGCCCCAGGTCTCCGCTGCCGCAGAAGGCCACGGCGTCGTCGATCACGACCATCTTCTGATGATGGCAGGCGCCGATCGGTCCCGGACTGTCCAGCCGGAACTCCACGAAACGCTTGCGGAACCAGCGCTGAGCCCTATGCGGGAAGAAGCCCTGCGACGCCGCGATCAGTATCGGCGAGTTCCAGATCAGCAGGCGCACGTCGAGGTCCGGCCGAGACTTGACCATCATCCGCAGCTGGTGGCCGATCTCCGCATGTCGGTCTCCGTGGCGGCTGTCGGGGTCCAGCCGCGTGCGCGGATCGAACTGCCAGCCCAGTATCACCACCGATCGCCGCGCCTTGGCCAGGGAGGAGGCCAGCGCGTCGAACCAGGCCTGGCCGTCGATCAGCGTCGCCGCCCGCGCCGCGCGTTCCGTCCGCCAGCACAGGCCACGACAGGAGAGCAGGGGGGCGTCGTCGCCGGGCACGGGGGCAGGGGTCATGGCAGCGCCTAACGGCTCGCGAGGGATTTCGTGCCGTGTCCTGCGTCACACGATGGACCGGTGATCGTCAATCGTGACGCTTCGTTCATGCGCGCGGCCGTTGTCGGGCGACGCGAAACGGCGCATAACTGCGCTCGCAGACAGGAGGGAAGGTCGGCGAAATGCATGCGCTGATCGAATTCATCGCCGGAATCGTGGCTGCGCTGGCGATGGCCGCCCTGTCGCAGTTCGGCATGGAAATGCGCGACCGCCGCGCCGACGAGCCCGAGGTTCGTCGCGTCAAGGACGACTGTCCGCCCAAGGCTTCGCGCACCGTCCTGATCTCGGCGCCTGCCCGAGACTGCTGAATCGCGGTTTCGCCTCCGTTCGCCTTTGCGGCGAGCGGGCGAATGTTTAGGGTCGCCCGTCCGCGTCCCTGACCCGAAGTCCGCACCCGATGAAGAACCGCCAACGGCCGCCGCTGAACCTGACCGCTCCTGAAGCGGAGACGGCGGAGGCGAGCCTTGGGCCGGACGTCGATGCGACCGCGGGCGAACACGAGGTCAGGGTCGTCATGGAACCTATGCCGGCCTCGCCCGAACGCCCCATGTCCGAACGCCGCCGTCGACGTCTGGCTGAGGAGGCGGCCCGGCACGAAGCGGAGGCGGCCGCACGCGATCGCGTCGTGACGGAGATGGCGGTTCCCACCGGCTCACCGCCGGCCCCGCTGGAGCAAGCGTCTCAGCCGGAGACGGCCCCGCAGACTGCCGTGGCTCTGACGGCGACGCCGGCCCAGCCCAGTCCCGCGCCCTACTGGATCGCCGCGGTCGCCTCCGCCTTGTGGGCTGCGGGCGTGGCCGCACTGGTTGCCTATGAGACGGGATTCGGGTCTGTGGACCTGGAGCCTCTGCGTCTGGCCGCCTATGCACTGATCGCCGTGGCTCCGGCGGGGCTCGCGCTCCTCCTCGCGCGTACCATGGCCGACTCCGCCAGACTGGCGGCCGAAACGCGGCGGGCTCGGGATATGTCCGACGCGCTTCTGGCGCCCACGGCGCTGGCCGCCAGGGAAGCCGGTGGTGCACTGACCCTGTTGCGGCAGGACGTCGATCACGCGGCACTGGCGGCCGAGCGCGCACGGCTCGACATGACCTTGCTGCGCGAAGCGCTCTCCGAAGAGACCCAGCGCCTGAACCAGGCCGCCGAGACCGCCGCCGCCACCGCCCGCCGCCTGTCCGAGGCCCTGTCGCAGGAGCGGCAGGCCATGGAGCAACTGAACCAGAAGCTGGACGGTCAGGCCCTGGTCGTCGTCGAGGCGGTCGAGCGCCAGTCCCGCATGGTCATGGACGCCTCCGACCTGGCCCAGGCCCAGCTGCGCGAGGCCGAGGCGGCGCTGGCCGCGCGCGCGGCCGACCTGGCGGCCGCCGCCGGCGAGGCCCAGGACGCCGCCCGCGCCGCCGCCGACGACCTGGCCCGTCAGACCCTGCGGCTGGAGAACGCCGGCTCCGGCGTCGCCGAACAGATTCAGTCGGTGGAGGAGGGCTTGGGCCAGCAGCGCGCGGCCCTGGTCACCGCCGCCTATGCCCTGCGCACCGATCAGGAGGACTTCTCCGCCCAGGTCGAGAGCCAGCGCGCCCAGCTGGTCGAACAGTTGTCGGCCGCCCGCACGGCCGGCGGCGACTTGGCCGAGACCTCCGCCGGCGCGGTGGAGACGGTTCGCGACCTGATCGAGGCCGCGACCGACCAGTTCCGCGCCCTGATCGACATGTCCCAGCGCGAGGCCGACGGGTTCGACGCCGCCACCAAGGTGGCGCTGGACCGGTTCGAAGCCTTGGCCGCAGAGGCCCGCGACGTCCAGATCGAAGAGACCCGGCGCGCGCTGGAGGCCCTGCAGGCCACGGCAGAAGCCGCGCGCACCACCGCCCAGCAGTCCGCGGAAGAGGCGCAACATCGTGCCGATCGTCTTGGAGAAGCTTTGTTCGCCGCGGCCCAGCAGGCCGACGAAGCGGCCGACGCCCGCATCGAGGGCGCCCGCCGTCTGGTCGCCGAAAGCGCGGGGCTGGTCGACGAGGCGGGTCAGCGGGCCCAGCAGCGTCTGGAAGCCTTGGCCGATCGCCTGAGCGTCATGCTCGATCAAGTCGCGGGGGGCCTGAACGACCTGGACGGCAAGGCGGCCGAACTGCCGGAAGCCGCCCGCGTCCGCGCCGAATCGGTCCGTGCCGTCGTCGAGGACGGGCTGAAGGCCCTGTCCGAAGCTTCCCGCAAGGCGGCGGAGGACACCGAGGCGCTGGAAGCGGCCTTCCAAGAACGCGTCCGCCGCAACTACGAGATGCTGACCGAGGCCGTGCGCCTGATGGGCGTCGTCTCAGGCGACGCCTCCGGCCGTCGCCGCGAGGCCGAGGCCGTTCTGCGGCCCGAAGCGCCACCGCCCGTCACGCCCGCTCCCACGCCCCCTGAATCGGCGCCGCCCGCCGGGCGCACCTTCGGTTTGCGCCGGCTTCAGCTGAACGCCGGCAAGCCCGCGCCGGCGCCGACGGGCCCCATGGACTGGGACGATCTGGCCGATGACGCGCCGCTGGATCTCGACACCCCGGTGATGCCCGCGGCGGAGGCCGAGACGCTGTCCGTTCGGATGATCGATTCGGTGCGCCGAATGGGCGTCGATCCGAACGCGCTTCTGCCGCGCCCGCGCATCGAGGAGGCGGCCCAGGCCCTGACCCGCGGCGACGCCTCCGCCGCCCGGGCCGTGGTGCGCCGCGTCGCCCCCGCCGCCGTGCGCAGCGTCTCGCGCCGAGTGATGAGCGACCCGACCCTACGCATCGACGCGGAGGCCTATGTTCGCGAGACGGGCCGCCTGCTGCAGGATCACGCCCGCACCGGCGACCCCGCCGTCGTGCTGAACCGTCTGGCGTCCGACGCGGGCCGTACCTTCATGCTCCTGGATGCGGCGGTCGGCGATCTCGCCTGATGGGTGATTCCTGATCACCTTTGTCGACGAGTCGACGTTTCCGGCTTGACGCGGGGGGTGGCGGCGGATGAGGGTCCGCTCGCCGTCATACAACCGTCATGGTCTCCGACCCGTGCCAGAGCCTTCGCCCGCCGGATCCGACGCCCGACCGGAGATCGTCGTCTGCGTTTGCGACCCCGCCGTGGACGCCGCGCTGAGCGGGGCCTCGGCCCTGACGCTCGGGCTTGCCTCGGCCCGGGCGCGCAAGGTCGAAGGCGCCGACGCCGAGGCCCTGGCCCGCGATCTGGAGCGTCAGGTGCGCGACCGGTCCTGCCGGGCCCTCCTGATCCTCGGCCGCGCCCGTGAAGGGGGGTTCCGCATCCAGACCCGCGCTGAGAACCGCACCTTGGGCGGCAAGGGGCGCTTCCTGCCGACGGGCCCCGGCGTGGTGCGCGCCACCGCCTCGGCCCAGGAGCTGATGAGGGCGCTGACCGACGCGGGACAGGACGCCGCCGTTTCGTCCGAATCCGACGGCGACGCCGCCAGCCACTTGCTGTTCCGCGCCCTGTGCGATCTGCCGGACGGCTTCGACGCCCCGGCCGTGGCTCTGTTGCGTGTTCCAGCCGACGATCCCGCGCGCGTCGGAGTGGGGATTGAAGCGGCGATGACGGCGATCGCGCGCCATCTGTCGCCCGCTCCTCGGGCCGTCGCCGGGCACTAGGGCGAACGTCGGGCCATCCCGACTGCGATCAGTCCGCCCGCCGCCGCCAGTCCGACCATGGCCCAATAACCGCCCGCGCCGTGGGCGTCGTACAGCGGGCCTGAGATCAGCGTCGCCAGACCGATCACCACGCCCGACGACAGGGCCGACGACAGGGTCTGCGCCGCCGTGTGCGCCTCAGGCGGGCTGAAGCGGTCGACCAGCTCCAGCCCGGCCAGATAGGCCGCCGCGAAGCTGAGCGCGTGCAGCGCCTGCAGCGCGATCAGCCAGCCCAGACCCGGCTCCAGCGTCATCGCCGCCCAGCGGACGACGCCCGCGATCGCCGCGACGACGATCAGCGCCCACGGTCCGATCCCGCGCCGTCGCCGCAACGGCTCGATCAGCCACATGAAGGCGATCTCCATCACGACGGCGAAGCCCCACAGCGCCCCCGTCACGCCCGCGCCCAACCCTTGGCCCGTCCAGAGCACGGCAGAGAAGGCGTAGTAGAAAGCGTGCGACGCGTGCAGCGCCGCCGTCGCGGCCACGGCGGCCAGGAACGGCCCCGACCCGACTAGGGCGCCCAAGCCCCGGAAGCGGTCGCGCGCCCGTGTCCGCGGTCCATCGGTGACCCGCTCCTGCGGCAGGCCGACGGCGGCGAACGAAGCCAGGGCCGCCGCGCCGGCCGTGATCCAAATGCCGACGGCCTGGCTAGACGCCTGCAGCAGGATCGCGCCCATGATCACGTTGGCGGCGACGAAGGCCGCCGAACCGAAACCGCGCGGGACGGCGAAGGCGAAGCCCTCGCGCCGCCCGATCCGCAGCGTCAGCACGTCGCTGAGCGGGAGCAGGGCCGCCGCCGCCGTGGCGCCCAAGAACCAGCAGACCATCCAGGCGACGAACCCATCGAAGATCAGGGCTCCGCCATATCCGGCCGCAGCCGCCGCGGCCAAGAGCGCCATCGGCGACCGCCGTCGCGCGAACCCATCGGCCCACACCGCCAGCACCGGCCCGGTGATCAGCCGCGCCAGCATCGGCGCGGCCAAGATGACGCCGATCTCCGCACCCGTCAGGCCGCGGTCCGTCATCCATAGCCCGGCATAGGGCAGGCTGACCCCGGTGACGCCGAACAGCAACACATAGCCGATCGAAAGCCGCAGGGCGGCTGCTCGGTGCGGAACGACGGCAGACTCGGCCATGACGGCGGTCTAGCGTGCGGGTGACCCGGCGTCTCGCGCCTTGGCCGATCGGCGCCTTTCCCGTAAAGGCCAAGCTTGGCCGCCGCGCCGCAATGCGGTCACATTCTGGTAACGGTCGATCGGCCATTGGTTCGAAAAATCAGGATTTCCATGGCCTTCCCGACACCCTCATCTCCCCGTCGCGATCTGTTTCCCGAGATCGAGCCCTTCGCTTCCGGCTGGATGTCGACCGACGGTCCGCACGAGGTCTGGTATGAGGAGTGCGGCAACCCCCAGGGCCGTCCCGTGGTCGTGCTGCACGGCGGCCCCGGCGGCGCGGTGAACCCCGGCATGCGCCGCTTTTTCGATCCGAAGAAATGGCGGATCGTCCTGTTCGACCAGCGCGGCTGCGGCAAGTCCAAGCCCAACGCCTCGCTCGAGGACAACACCACCTGGACCCTGATCGAGGACATCGAGCGCCTGCGCGAGCTGCTGGGGATCGAGCGGTGGGCCGTCTTCGGCGGCAGCTGGGGCTCGACCCTGGCCATGGCCTACGCCATCACCCATCCGGAGCGGGTGCAGTCGCTGCTGCTGCGCGGCATCTTCCTGCTGACCAAGCCGGAGCTGCGCTGGTTCTATCAGGAGGGCGCGTCGAACATCTTCCCGGACGCCTGGGAGCGGTTCGTGGAGCCGATCCCCGAGGACGAGCGGCACGATCTGATGGGCGCCTACTACAAGCGCCTGACGGGGCCGGACAAGGCGGAGCGCGAGCGCTGCGCCGTCGCCTGGTCCAGCTGGGAGGGCGAGACCGTCAGCGTCGAGGGTCCGGCCGCCCGGCCCGACAAGTTCGCCGACCCCGAGTTCGCCGTCGCCTTCGCCCGCATCGAGTGCTGGTACTTCATGAACGGCGGCTTCTTCCCGGAAGAAGGCTGGCTGCTCAAGAACGTCGGCCGCATCCGCCATGTCCCGGCCTGGATCGCCCAGGGCCGCTTCGACGTCGTCACGCCGATCTCCGGCGCCTGGGCCCTGCACCGCGCCTGGCCGGAGGCGAAGCTGGACGTCATTCCCGACGCCGGTCATGCCTCGACCGAGCCGGGCATCGTCGACAGTCTGGTCCGTGCCACTGACTGGGCGGCTGACCTTCCGGTCTAGGCTTTCGTCTTAGGCCCAGGATTGGTCTTCTCGACCAGTTCCGACAGCTGGAAGCCGATACGCCGCGCCTCCCGCTCCTCGGGCTTCTTGGTCGCGCTCAGCGTCACGTTCAGCGCTTCATAGTGCTGGATCACCCGCACGGCCTTGCCGTCCGCGTTCTTGCCGCTGAACAGCAGCAGGTCCGGGCCCCAGAAGCCGACTTCGTCGAACTTCAGAGTCGCGTCGCCCGGCAGGCCGACCACGGTCGCGCCGACCTCCTCGTCCGGGTTCAGTCCCTTTTCGAAGTCGTCGATCAGCTTGGACAGGCGCACGAAGGCCCATTCGGCCGGGTTGTCCCGCATCCGGACGCCGTCGGTCATGGCGCGGATGCGCTCGGGCGGGGCGCCGGGCAGGACGGGTTCGGGGCAGGGGGCCTCGCCGCAGTCGGCGAACATCTCGGGCGGGGCGACGACGGTCTTGGCCTGGCTCATGCTCAGAAAAGCCCGTGGCCCTTGGGCAGTTCCGAATAGCGGTGCACCCGCGTCGACAGCACCAGGCCGAAGCCGATCATGATCGTCATCATCGACGAGCCGCCATAGGACAGCAGCGGCATCGGCACGCCGACGACCGGCGCCAAGCCCATCACCATCGCCCCATTGATCAGCACGAACAGAGCGAAGAAGGCCATCATGCCGCTGGCCGCGATCCGCCCGAAATGGCTGTGCGACAGCGACGCGATTCGGAATCCGATCAGGATGATCGCCGCATAGCAGACCAGCAGCGAGAACGAGCCGATGAAGCCGAATTCTTCCGCCACGGTGGAGAAGATGAAGTCGGTCTGCCGCTCCGGCAGGAACTCCAGCTGGCTCTGGCTGCCGAGGCCATAGCCGCGCCCCAGAAAGCCGCCCGAGCCCAGGGCGATCTTGGACTGAATGATGTTGTAGCCCGTGCCCGACGGGTCCGACGCCGGGTCCAGGAAGGTCAGCACGCGATTTCGCTGGTACTCCTTCATGCCGAACATGACGAAGGGCGGGATCACCGCGATCGCCGCGGCCGCGCCGGTCGCCACCACCTTCCAGCTCAGCCCGGCCAGGAACATGACCACCGCCCCGGTCAGGCCGATGATCATCGCCGAGCCCAGGTCCGGCTGTTTTGCGACAAGCAGGAAAGGAATGCCGATCATGGCCGCAGGGAAAATCAGCTTCCAGCTGAACCGCGCCTCCTGCGCCGTGTGGTTGTGGTACCAGCGGGCCAGCGCCAGAACGAGGCCGATCTTCACGAACTCGGCCGGCTGGATGCGGATGAAGCCCAGGTTCAGCCAGTTGCGCGCGCCCCCGGCCACGTATCCCAGCGGCGTCAGCTCGATCATCAGCACCAGGATCAGCAGCACGCCGTACATCGGATAGGCCGCGCGGAACCACCATTTTGGGTGCACGAGCGCCAGCCCCAGCATGACGACCAGCATGAAGACGAAGCGGGTCAGCTGGTCGGCGGCCCACGGCTGCCAGTGGCCGCCGGCGATGGAGTACAGCATCGCCACGCTGGCGCCGGCGACGACGCAGGTCAGGATGACGAAGGTCCAGTCGATCTCACCGATCTTGACCGAAAGGCGGTCGCGCTCGCCGGGGCGGGTCAGGGCCGAGGCGGTCATTCCGGCGCCTCCGTCGCGGGGGCGGCGGGCGCTTCGGCAGGGGCCGTCGTCGTCGGCTGGGCGGCGCCCAGGGCGTTGGCCTCGTGCGAGCCCGGATCCTCGGTCTCGGCGAAGCCTTCCTGTTCGATCCTGGCGCGGATCTCCGGGTCCTTCAGCAGGGCCACCTTCATGATCTCCCGCGCGCGTGGGGCGCCGGCGGTGCCGCCGCCCATGCCGCCGTGCTGCACGATGACCGACACGGCGTAGCGCGGATTGTCGATCGGGGCATAGGCGATGAACAGGTTGTGGTCCTTCTGGGACCAGACGTTCGACTTGCGGGATCCGGTGCCGTAGTTGCGCACCTGCGCCGTCCCGGTCTTGCCCGCCATCCGAACGGCGCCCAGACCCAGCTGGCTGTTGCGGAAGCCTGTGCCGCCGACGTCGGTCACCCGGTTCATTCCCTCGCGCAGGATGGCCAGCAGCGCGGGATCATAGGGCAGGTCGCGCACCTGGCCGGGCGGCGGCTGCTCCACGCCGGCGATCGACTTGATCAGGCGCGGCTGCACCGCCTTGCGCCCGTTGGCCAGCCGCGCGGTGTAGACGGCCAGCTGCAGGGCGTTGACCGTCAGCGCGCCCTGACCGATCGCATAGCTGGGCGTTTCGCCCGGATACCACTTGCCGTCTCCGCGCACCGGATTGCGCCGGCGCCATTCGGTGTCGGGCACCAGCCCCGCGTTCTGGTTGCCGATGCCCAGGTCGAAGGTCTGGCCGAACCCCATGGTGCGCGCGACGTCGGCGATGGCGTCGGGCCCCATCTCGACCGCCAGCTGCATGAAGTAGACGTTGCAGGAGTTCTTGATGGCGTCCCGCATGTCCTGCGAGCCGTGCGTGGCGTGACAGGCGAAGCGACGACCCAGGTAGAAGCCGCCTGTGCAGGTGATGCGGCGATCCGGATTCGCCCCTCTGACCAGGGCGGCCAGACCCGTGACCGGCTTGAAGGTCGATCCGGGCGCGAACACGCCGTTGATCGACTTGTCGGTCAGCGGCCGCCGCTCATAGTCGGCCCAGGCGCGATAGATCGGGCTGGGCACGCCCGAGACGAACAGGTTTGGATCGAACGACGGCGCCGACACCATGCACAGGACGTCGCCGTTGCGCACGTCCATCACCACGGCGCCGCCCGACTCCTCGCCGAACACCTCCAGCGCCTTGCTCTGGACGTCGGCGTCCAGCGTCAGCACCACCTCCTTGCCCGGCACGGCGGGGCGGGAGTTGGCCGAGTCCTCGCCGACCACGCGCCCGCGCGCGTCGACCTCCACCCGATTTCCGCCCGGCTCGCCCCGCAGCGTCTCCTCCAGTGACCGCTCGACCCCCTGCCGTCCGATGCGGAAGCTGGGGTTGAACAGCAGGGGAGGAACCTCCTCGTCTTTCTCGCGATAGGCCTCCACGTCCCGCGCGTTCGCCTTGGCGACGTAACCGACCACGTGGGCGAAGGCCCCGCCGTGGGGATAGAAGCGCGCCTCGTGCATGTCGGCCATCACGCCGGGCAGCTCGTTGGCGTACAGGTTGACCCGCGCGAACTCCTCCCACGTCAGGTCGCTCTTGACCGGCACGGGCGTGAAGCGCGGCGCGGCGTTGACGTCGCGGATGATCCCGCGCCGCCGTTCGACCGTGTCGGGCAGCAGCCGGCCCAGCAGGTCCAGCGTCTGGTCCAGATCCTTGGTCTCGTCGCGAACCACCAGCACGCGGAAGCTGGGCCGGTTGCCGGCGATCACCACGCCGTTTCGATCCTTGATCAGGCCGCGCGGCGGCGGGACGAGGCGATAGTTGAACTGGTTCTCGGCCGCCAGGGTGGCGAACTCCTGGGCCTGGACCACCTGCAGCTGGCCCAGCCGCAGGCTCAGTCCGACGATGCCCAGCGTGGTCAGGCCGCCCATAACCAGGGTGCGCCTCAGGAACGAGCCCTGCCGCTCGTTCGGGTCGCTGAAGAAGATGGAGGGTTCCGAGCTCATCCGACTATCTGAACCGCGCATCGACGTCGTCGAACCGCTGAATCAGCGCGTTCGACAGGGGAAACAGCAACAGGGTCGGGATCACCTGGCCCAGAAGCGCCAGCAGGCTCGGGGCCCGACCGCCGGTCAGCATGACGATCAGATAGGCCAGCAAGAAGGCGAAACCGCTGGTCAGGCAGAACCAGAAGAACAGCACCCGCGTCTCCTGTCCCGCCAGAAACGACCGCGCCGCCAGCACGACGCCATAGGGCGCCAGCAGGCACAGCGGCCACAGGCCGAGCGGCTGATACAGCAGCACGTCCAGCACCAGCCCCAGCCCGAACAGCACCGTCGGTGCGACGATCGACGGCCGGATCAGCGGCCAGGCGAAGGCCAGCAGCAGCGGCAGGATCGGCTCCGGCAACTGGAGCCCGAACACTTCGACCGGCGTGGCCAGCAGCAATGTGCCCCCCGCCGCCATCAGCGCGGGCCAGCCGATCCAGTCCATGGTCCCGCCCGAACGCACGGCGACCGACGCGCGTCTCACTCCGTCGCTCCCGGAGTGGCGGGCTCCGGCGGCGTCGGCTGGGCCACGGGCTCCGGTGGACGAGCCGCCGGCGTGGAGTCCAGCGCGGCCAGCGGTGGGGCGTTCAACGCTTCCGGCGTGACCAGCTGACCGAAATCCTCGAATCTCAAAACCCGGACGAAATCGATGGCGCCGCGGTCGCTGAACAGCTTGACCCGCCAGGATCCGTCCACGCCCCGCGCCACGACGCCGACCGGCAGGCCGCGTGGCATGCCGCCCCCGTCGCCGGAGCTCAGCACCCGGTCGCCGACCTTCAGCGCGTCCTCGCCTCGCACATATTCCAGCCGCGGGTTGCCGCTGCCGTCGCCGCTCAGGATGGCGCGGGCGTCGGACCGGTCGATCAGCACCGGCACCTGACTGGACACGTCGGTCAGCAGGACCACCCGGCTGACGTTCGGCGCCGTCCCGCTGACGCGTCCCACCAGGCCATGTTCGTTGATCACGGGGTTGCCGATCTTGACGCCCTGGCCCGTCCCGACGTCGACCAGGCGCGCGTTGGCGAACGGGCCGCGCGCGTCGGAGATGGAGCGCGCCGTGACCATCGGCACCGGCGGCTGGGTCCGCACGCCCAGCAGGATCTCGTAGCGGCGGTTGACGTTGGCCAGGGCGATGTTGGCGTCGCGCACGGCCTGAAGCTCCGCGATCTCCCGCTTCAGCCGCCGGTTCTCCGACACGGCGAAGAAATAGCCCCCGATCCAGTCGCTGACCGCGCCGACCCATCTGACCGGATAGGCGAAGACGCCGTTGACCGGCCCCAGCGTCGCCTCGGCGCCCGCCCGCACCGGAGCCAGCGGGCTGGCCTCGGCACGGCGGTCGGCGATCAGCAGCAAGACGGCGGCGACGACGGCCACCACGGCGACCGCCGCGGCGCCGAGCAGCGCCGGCACCTTCAGATTTTCGAACGGTCCGTCGCGATACGCCACGGCGCGCCTTCCGCAGGGAGTGTCGGGAATCGGCCGGTCAAGCCGATTTCCGAGGGCTATCGCAAAATCCGTGCCCCTTGGGAACGGGCCGGAACGGGGCTCGGCATGAATAATCCGCGAGCGGTCCTACAGCGAGGATTCCAGCACACCCTTCATCCAGCGCGGATGCTCCAGCACCCGGCCGCAGCCGATGGCCACGCAGCTCAGCGGATCGTCGGCCACCGACACCGGCAGGCCGGTATGGTCGCGGATTTCGGCATCCAGGCCGCGCAGCAGGGCGCCGCCGCCGGTCAGCATGATGCCCTTGTCGGCGATGTCGGCGGCCAGTTCCGGCGGCGTGGCTTCCAGAGCGACCTTCACCGCGTCGATGATCTGGCTGACGGGTTCGGCCAGAGCCTCGGCCGCCTGGCGTTCCGACATGCGCACTTCGCGCGGCACGCCCTGCATCAGGTCGCGGCCCTTGACCTCGATCGACAGGCCCTCGCCGTCGGACGGGATGCGGGCGGTGCCGATGTCCTTCTTGATCCGCTCGGCCGTGGTCTCGCCGATCAGAAGGTTATGGTTGCGGCGCATATAGCTGATGATCGCCTCGTCCATCTTGTCGCCGCCGACGCGGACGCTGCGTGAATAAACGATGCCCGACAGCGACAGCACGGCCACCTCGGTGGTGCCGCCGCCGATGTCGACCACCATCGATCCGGTCGGCTCGTGGATCGGCAGGCCGGCGCCGATCGCGGCGGCCATCGGCTCGTCGATCAGGCCGACGCGACGCGCCGAGGCGTTCAGGCAGCTGTCGTTGATCGCGCGACGCTCCACGGCGGTGGCGCCCGACGGCACGCACACGATCACCTTCGGGTTCACGAAGCCCTTGCGGTTGTGAACCTTGCGGATGAAGTGCTTGATCATCTCCTCGGCGACTTCGAAGTCGGCGATGACGCCGTCGCGCATGGGGCGGATCGCCTCCATGTGGCCCGGCGTCCGGCCCAGCATCTGCTTGGCCTCGATGCCCACGGCGTGGACGATCTTCCGTCCACCGACGTTTCTCAGCGCCACGACCGAGGGCTCGTTCAGGACGATGCCCTTGCCCTTCATGTAGATCAGGGTGTTCGCCGTGCCGAGGTCGATGGCGATGTCGTTCGAAATCATGCCGAAAAGGTGCATGGGCGTGGGATACCGTTCGGATTGGGGCCTTTGAGGGGCGGTCAGCGTTTCTCGGTCCGCTGCGACGACGCCCCGTTCCGCACGCATCCCCACGCGCGATCCGTCCTGATCGATTTCGTCCAGCCGACCGACGGCCCGTTTGCCCGTATGGACGGGGGATTACAACCCCCGTCCCCTCCACGCTTGAAGGACCGGGATCAGACGGCTTCCAAGCCTTCGTCCGCCAGCATCCGCTTCACGGCGTCGCGTGATTGCACCTTGTCCAGATGGGCGTTCAGTTTTGGAAAACGCGCCGTATCCAGAAGCTTCGCCTGACGCGCCCAGCGCTCGAAGACCATCAGATACCCGTCCGTAAGCGTCCACGTTTCGCCGAATGCCCAAGGCCCCTCGACCAGATGCGATTCGGCCAGGTCCAGCTTCGACAGGGCGAACTCGATCGCCTGCGTCTTCGCCTCTCCCTCCAGCGGCGGCCGGCTGAACAGCACCTTGCCCAGCGCCGGGTGCAGGGAAGAGGCGAGCCAGCCGTTGAAGGCGTTGAACCGGGCGAAGGCGAACGCGTCGTCCACCGGCGCCAGGGACTTGTCCGGCCGGGTCTGGGCGGCCCAGGCCAGGATGGCGGCGTTCTGGGTGATCACGCCCTGGTCCGTCTTCAGGGCCGGCGTCGAACCGGCCGGGTTCACCGCCAGATACTCGGGCGTGCGCTGCTGGCCGGTCCTCAGGTCGACCACCTGGGTTTCGTGATCGATGCCCGCCTCCAGCAGGGCGACGTGCGAGGCCATGGCGCAGGCGCCGGGCGAGATGAACAGGGTCACGGACATGGCGGCGGGCTCCTTGGAAGAGGGATGCCGCCCATATGGCGCGACTGTCCCCGATCACAAAACGCTCAGTCGCGACGCGCCTCGCGCCGCTTCACCCACTCGCGCACCGCCAGCATCAGGCCCAACCATACCGCCGCGACCGCCGCCAGGATCAGGCTGGTCCAGACGCCGTCCCCGCTGACCGCCGCCGCCACCGCCCCGCCGAAGAAGGCCACCAGCGCCGTCTTGGGCAGCACGCCCAGCGCGCACCCCAGCAGAAAGGCGGCGAACGACGCCCGCGTCGCCCCGAACGCCATGTTGACCACGATGAAGGGCGCCGACGGCACGTTGCGGATCATGAAGCTGGCATAGAAAGCGTTCCGCCCCACGAACCGCTTCAGCCGCTCGACCGTCGCACCGCCGTACCGCTCCAGCGTCCGCGCCGTCGGCCCGCGCCCCAGCCAATAGGTCACCCCGGCCGACACGACCGTCGCCGCCCAGCTGTACCAGAACCCCAGCGACGGCCCGAACGCCACCACGCACGCCGCGATCAGGATGAACTGCGGCGCCCCCACGAAGGCCGCGCCCACGAACAGCGCCACCGTCGCCGCGAACGCCCACGGGCTGCCCGCATATCCCTCCAGCCAGTGCCGCAGCTTCTCTTCCGCATGCAGCCCCAGCGCCTGCTTGCCCAGCAGGAACAGCCCGACCACCGCCAGCAGCAGCAAGGCCGTCGCCAGCACGGCGCGCCACCGCGCCGCCTCCATGTTCAGGACGAAGTCGAGGACGCGCCGGATCATGCCCCCATTTGCCCTCACGCCCCCCCGCCCGTAAACAGCCCGGGCCTCCCCCGCACGCATGAGACCGCCCGACATGAGCCAGCTTCAGTCCTCAGCCCTCGCACGCGTGAAGCCGTCGGCCACGCTGGCCGTGACGGCGCGGGCGCGCGAGCTGAAGCGGGCAGGGCGCGACGTGATCGGCCTGGGCGCCGGCGAGCCGGACTTCGACACGCCTGAGAACGTGAAGCAGGCCGCCATCGCCGCCATCATGCGCGGCGAGACCAAATACACCGACGTCGACGGCCTGCCCGAGCTGAAGGCCGCCATCGTCGCCAAGTTCGCCCGCGAGAACGGGCTTTCCTACGAGACGACCCAGATCCACGTCGCCCCCGGCGGCAAGGCGGTGCTCTACAACGCCCTGGTCGCCACGCTGTCGCCGGGCGACGAGGTCATCGTGCCCGCGCCCTACTGGGTCAGCTATCCCGACATGGTCCTGCTGGCCGGCGGGGAGCCCGTGACCGTGGTCGGCCACGAGGCCGACGGTTTCAAGCTGCGCCCCGAGGCGCTGGAGGCCGCGATCACGCCGCGCACGAAGTGGCTGATCCTCAACAGTCCGTCCAACCCGACCGGCGCCGCCTTCACCGGGGCCGAGCTGGAAGCCCTGGCCGACGTCGTCCGCCGTCACCCGCACGTCTGGGTCATGACCGACGACATGTACGAGCACCTGATCTACGGCGACTTCGAGTACCTGACCTTCGCCCAGATCGCGCCGGACCTGATCCACCGCACCCTGACGGTGAACGGCGTGTCCAAGGCCTACGCCATGACCGGCTGGCGCATCGGCTATGCGGGCGGACCCAAGCCGCTGATCGACCTGATGCGCAAGGTGGCGGGCCAGACGACGTCCAACCCCTCGTCTATCAGCCAGTGGGCGGCGGTCGAGGCCCTCAACGGCCCACAGGACTTCATCGCCGAGCGGGCGCAGGCGTTCGAGCGCCGCCGAGACCTGGTGGTGTCCATGCTCAATCAGGCGACCGGCGTCCGGTGCCCGAACCCAGAGGGCGCCTTCTACGTCTATCCGTCCGTGGAGGGGCTGCTGGGCAAGACCGCGCCGGACGGAACGGTGATCGATTCCGACGACGCTTTCGTCTCGGCCCTGCTGGACGCCGAGGGGGTGGCGGTGGTCCAGGGCTCGGCCTTCGGCCTCAGCCCCTATTTCCGCATCAGCTATGCGACGTCCGAGGACGTGCTGGAGGAGGGCTGCCGCCGCATCCAGCGCTTCTGCGCAAGCCTGAAGTGAAATCACTTCTTGCTTGCATCTCTCACTTTGGTTAGGTTGGTCTCTGCACGATGCCGCAGGGACCGGACATGAATCCCCAACCGAACCCGCTCGCCCGCGCCTTCGCAGGGCGCCTCACCCAGGCTTGTGACAAGGCCGGGGTTCCGCCCTTGCATCACGGCCGTCTCGGCTGGCTGCGTGAAAAGGTGGTCGAGTCCGGTGATCAGGTCACGGTCGAAGGCGTGCGCAAATGGCTCGCGGGCGAAGTGTTCCCACGCCCTAAAAAAGTGAAAATACTGGCCAAAGCCCTGGCGGTGGACGAGGGGTGGCTTCATTCGGGTGCGACCTCGGGCATGGCTGAAACTTCCGCGTCGTTTCGTCATGGCGCCCCCGTGCCGGCGGATCTCGGCCAGGCGTTCCTAGACCGCATTCAGATGCGGTTCGCGGGCACGGTGACGATAATGCCGGGCGTCGATCTGACGGACCCAACCTGGGACGAAGGGGACGACGTTGGTCAGTGACCGGCCGATCCTCCTGGACACCTGCGCGGCGCTCTGGCTGACTGGCGGCGGCTTGAAGACGAAGGCCGTGGACGAACTCAAGGCGGCGCGCTCCGCCGACGTCTCCGTTTTGGTTTCGCCGATCACCGCCTGGGAAGTCGGCAATCTGATCGCCAAGCGCCGTGTGGTCCTCACCATGCCAACCCTGATCTGGTTCGAGACCCTGATCGATTCAGACGTCACCCGCGCCGAGCTTTCTCCGGCGATCCTCGTCGCCGCCACCGAGCTCAACGCCCCCGATCTGCGTGATCCGGCCGACCGGATCGTCGCCGCGACGGCGCGGGCCCTCAACCTTCGCCTGATGACCCGTGATCGCCCGTTGCTGGACTTCGCCGCCACGGGTCAGATGTCGGCCATCCCGTGCTGATCGTCACGCCGCCCGGCTGACCGCGAAGTCGGCCAACTCCGCCAACGCCGAGCGCCAGGCCGAGCGGGGCAGGGCCGTCAGCGCCGTCTTTGCGCGATCGGCGCAGGCGCCGGCTTCGTCCAGCGTCGCGCCCAGGGCGCCGGTGCCGATAACCAGTTCGCGCGCGCGGCGGAAGTCGTCCTCGGTGCGGTGGCCCTTGGTGATCGTGCGGTCCCAGAAGGCGTCCTCGCGCCCTCGGGTCCGAGCGAAGGCCAGGATCAGGGGCAGGGTGGCCTTGCCCTCGCGGAAGTCGTCGCCGGCGTTCTTGCCCAGGGTCTCGGCCTTGCCGCCGTAATCCAGGGCGTCGTCGGCCAGCTGGAAGGCCAGGCCCAGGTTCATCCCATAGGCCCTCAGCGCGTCCGAGGCCGCGCGGTCCGCCCCGGCGCCCACCGCACCCGATTCGGCGGCGGCGGCGAACAGTTCGGCGGTCTTGGCGCCGATGATCTTCAGATAGGTTTCGCGGTCCAGGTTCAGGTCGTGGGCGCGCGTCAGCTGCAGCACCTCGCCCTCGCTGATCACGGCCGACGCCCGCGCCAGGATGCCCAGCGCCCGCATGTCGCCGGTCTCGACCATCAGTTCGAAGGCTCGCGCGAACAGGAAGTCGCCGACCAGAACGCTGGACGGCGCGCCCCAGATCAGGTGCGCCGCCACCTTGCCGCGTCGCAGCTGGGACGCATCGACCACGTCGTCGTGCAGCAGGGTGGCGGTGTGGATGAACTCCACCGCCGCCGCCAGCTTCAGCGGCGCGTCCAGCGGACCCTCGACCCCCGCGGCGCGCGCGGCCGCGACCGTCAGCAGGGGACGCAGCCGCTTGCCGCCGGCCCCGACCAGGTGCTCGGCCAGCAGCGGGATCACCGGCACGTCGGATTGCATCCGGTCCAGGATCAGCGCGTCGACCGCCGCCATGTCCGGCCCGGCCAGCCGCACCAGGTCGTCGACCTGTCCGGCGGGGCGGCTGAGGGGCGCGGAAACGGCTTCCAAGACGGGATCTTTCGCGGCGAAGGGGAGATCGGTTGCGACGTCGCCTTGCCTGATGACGACGCGCCGCACAATGGTGACGCCCCATGAACGGGTCAAGCGCGTGACGGTCGCAGCAGAGGTCGAAGAAACCCCCCTGATGGGCGGCCGCGTGCGGCTGCTTCAGCCTGTGGACGGCTACCGCGCCGGTATGGACGCGGCGCTTCTGGCCGCCGCCGTCTCCGCCCGGTCGGGCGAAACGGTGCTGGAGGCGGGCTGCGGCGCGGGGGCCGTCCTGTGCCAGACGGGCGTGCGCCGCCCCGGCGTCCGCATGCTGGGCGTGGAGCGAGATCCGGACATGGCCGCGCTCGCCGCCGCGAACATCAGGCTGAACGCCTTGGACGGCGAGGTCCTGACCGCCGACGTCGCCGACGGTTTCGCGGCTCTGGACCGTCCCCGCGCCGACTGGGCCGTGTCGAACCCGCCCTTCTTCGACAATCCAGCGGCCCTGCGCGCCCCGGGCCCGGGCAAGCGGGCGGCCTGGATGGCCGACGACGGCCTCGCCGCCTGGACCGACTTCCTGCTCACGGGCGTGCGCGACGGCGGGTCGATCCTCATGATCCACCGCGCGGACCGCCTGGCCGACCTGCTGGCGCTGTTGGGGCGAAAGGCGGGCTCCTTCCGAGTTCTGCCCGTCCATCCGTACACGGATCGACCGGCGAAGCGGGTGCTGATCAAGGCCGTGCGCCTCGGCAAGGCGCCCCTCGTGCTCCTGCCGCCGCTCGTCCTGCATGAAGAGGGCGCCAAGCACACGGCCCATGCCGACGCGATCCTGCGCGGCGAGGCGGCGCTCGACGTCGGCTAGGCCCCCACCTCGAAATCGATCGCCAGCGGCAGGTGGTCCGACGCCATCCGCGCCAGGGGCGAGAACGGCGCTTTCGCTCCCGTCACCCGAATCTCCGGGCTGACGAAGGCGTGGTCGATCCGGATCGCCGGATAGGCCGACGGGAACGTCTTCACGGTCGGCTTCAGCCCCAGCCGCCGCTGGGCGTCTCCCAACCGCGATCCGCACAGCAGGCGATAGGGCCGGGTCACCGAGGTGGCGTTGAAGTCGCCGCACAGGATGGTCGGCCCCTCGCACGCCGCGCTCCCGATCCACTCCGCGCCCATCAGCGCCTCGGCCTGCAACCGCTGCTCGCGCGGCACCAGGCCCAGGTGGGTGTTGATCACGTTCACCGCGGCGCCGCCCATCTCGATACGGGCCCACAGGGCGCCGCGAGGCTCCAACCCCGGCACGTTCGGCAGGGTGGGCAGGGCGCCGACCTTCACCAGCGTCTCGGGATGGGGCGTCAGGATCGCGTCGCCATAAAGCTCGGCCTCGACCCGCATCGCCGCGTGGAACCGGACGGCCATCGACAGCTTCTCCGCGATCGAGGCCGCCTGGTCGACCCAACCCGTGCGCGCCCGCCCGACGTCCAATTCCTGCAGGCAGACGACGTCCGGCTCCAGCTCGGCGATCACGGCGACGATGCGGTCGACGTCCAGTCGGCGATCGACGCCGACGCAGCGATGGACGTTGTAGGTGACGAGGCGGGGCATGACTATGGGCGGGCTAGCGGCCGATCGTGGCCCTCAAGCGGCGCTCAGATCTCCACTAGCTTGTCCGCGACCTCGTTCGGATTGTCTGCCCGCGGCGGGAAATGCTGCGCCAGCACGCCGCCGCACAGCTCGACCGCCCGCACGAAGCCGTCTCCCGGCGCCTTGCGCTTCATGCCCGCGACCAGCGCCGCCGCCGCCTCGGCCCAGACGGCCTCGTCCACCTTTTCGTGGATGCCCTTGTCGGCGATCACCTCGACCCGATGGTCGGCGTCGGCGGCGAAGATCAGCACGCCCGTGCGTGCCTCCGTCACGTGCAGCCCGTGCGCCAGGAACTGGTTCAGCGCCGCCCGCCGCACCCGGTCGCGCCGGATCGACGGCGGGGTCAGCAGCCGCCGGGCCGGAGGGATCAGGCCCACCAGCAGCACGGCCAGAAAGGTCGCCAACTGCAGCACCGCATGCACTGCGATCGCCATGCCCGCCTCGGACCCGGCCGCAGCCGCATGGCCGACGCTCCAGCCGTGCGACACGCTGCGCACGGCCATGGGGTCAAGGCCCAGCGGAATGGCCAGCAGCGGCAGGATCAGCGCCGCCGCCGCCGCCCACCCCAGCATCACGTCCCAATAGCCGGACACCCGCCGGGCGAAGACGCAGAAGATTTCGCCGCTGGTGGCTTTTTCGGCCTCAACGATGGCTTCGGCCACGCGCGCGTGGTCCTGAGGAGACATCTTCATCACCAGCCCCCCGAGGCGCCGCCGCCGCCGAAGCCGCCGCCGCCGCCGCCGAATCCGCCGCCGCCGCTCCAGCCTCCGCCGCCTCCGCGGCCTCCCATCGTGCCCTTCAGCGCCTCGGCCGCGGCCCATATCAGGATCGGAGTCAGATCGTCGCCCCCCTTGCCCTTGAAGCGCCGACCGGCACGCGACAGGGCGCTGACGAAGCTGACGAAGACCATGAAGACGACGAACAGGATGAACAGGATGATCGCGACGGGCACCTCCGCGTCCGGCGCCTCGGCGGCGGCGGCGCGCGCCTGCGCTTCCTCCGGGTCCAGCCTCAGTTGCTCGTCGATCGCCGCGACGCCGTCGGTGATGCCGCGCTCGAACCCGTTCTCTCGAAAGGCGGGCAGGATCCGCTCGTGGATGATCAGGGCCGACAGGGCGTCGGTCAGGATGGGCTCCAGCCCATAGCCGACCTCGATCCGGACCTTGCGCTCGTTGGGCGCGACGATCAGCAGGACGCCGTTGTCCTCTTCCGACTGTCCGATGCCCCAGGCCCGCCCGAGCTGATAGCCATAGTCGGCGATGTCCCGGTCCTGCAGGCTGTCGATCGTCACCACCACCAGCTGGTCGGTGGTGTCCCGCTCAAGCGCCTCCAGCCGCTGCGTCAGCTCGGCTTCCTTCTCGGCGGACAGAAGATCGGCCTGATCGACCACGCGCCCGGTCAGCGCCGGAAACCGCAGCTCCTGCGCCAAGGCGGGCGTCGCCGCCGCGCCCAGCCAGAAGACGGCGACGACCAGCGCCGCCGTGGCTGATCTCAGGCCCCGGATCACTTGGCCGGCGGGGCCGAACCCGGCGCCGCCCCGGCGGGCGCGTTGAACGTCACCGTCGGCGCGCTCTGGGCCGCCTCATTGGCCTGGAACGGCTGCATCGGACCGGAACCGGAGTGGATCGTGTTGGCCCACAGCACCGTCGGGAAGGTCCGCAGCGCCGTGTTGTGCACCCGCACCGCCTCGTTGTAGTCGCGCCGCGCCACGTTGATGCGGTTCTCGGTCCCCTCCAGCTGGCTCTGCAGGGCGATGAAGTTCTGGTTCGACTGGATCTGCGGATACTGCTCCACCACCAGCATCAGCCGGCTCAACGCCTGGGTCAGCTCACCCTGGGCGGCCTGGAACCGCTGCATGGCCGCCGGATCGTTCAGCATCTCCGGCGTCAGCTGGACCGAGGTGGCCCGCGACCGCGCCTCGATCACCTGGGTCAGGGTCGCGCGCTCGGACGCCGCCGCCGCCTCGACCGTCGCCACCAGGTTGGGGATCAGGTCCGCACGCCGCTGATAGGCCGCCTGCACGTCGGCCCATGCCGCCTTGGCGCGTTCCTCATTGGTCGGAATGGCGTTGACGCCGCAGCCGGACATCGCCGGCGCCACGACCACGACCGCGGCGACCGCGGCCAGACGGGGGTTCACACGCATCATCGAGACAGCCCTTCCCGAGCGCGGCCGGATCGCCGCTTCTCCCTACATATCAGCCGTTCATGACGGCGCTTCAAGCGTCCAGCGGTTCCGCCTCGACGCCCGCCTTCGCGCAGGCCGCGGCATAGGTGTTGGCCAGAAGCACGGCGATCGTCATCGGGCCCACCCCGCCCGGCACCGGGGTGATCGCGCCCGCGACCGCCGCCGCCTCGTCGAAGGCGACGTCGCCGACCACGCGGGTCCTTCCCTCGGCGGCCTTGGCCGGATCCCTGGACGGCACGCGGTTGATGCCCACGTCGACCACCGTCGCGCCGGGCTTGATCCAGTCGCCGCGGATCATCTCCGGCCGGCCGACGGCGGCCACCAGGACGTCCGCTCGGCGGCACACCGCCGGCAGGTCGCGCGTGCGCGAATGCGCCACCGTCACCGTGCAGCTCTCGCCCAGCAGCAGCTGCGCCATCGGCTTGCCGACGATGTTGGACCGGCCCACGACCACGGCCTCCAGCCCCGACAGGTCGCCCAACTCCGCCTTCAGCAGCATCAGGCACCCCAGAGGCGTGCACGGCACGAGCCCGCGCCCGCCCGTCGCCAGCCGCCCGGCGTTGATCACGTGGAACCCGTCCACGTCCTTGTCAGGATCGATCGCCGCCAGCACGGCGTCGCTCGATATCTGCGGCGGCAGGGGCAACTGCACCAGAATGCCGTGGACCATCTCGTCCCGGTTCAGCCGATCGACCACCGCCAGCAGCTCGGCCTGCGTCGTCTCCGTCGCCAGCCGCACGGTCTCGGAGTGAAAGCCCGCCGCCTCGGCCCGCTCGCCCTTGGACTTCACATAGATGCGGCTGGCCGGGTCGTCGCCGACGATCACCGCCGCCAGCCCCGGCCGCACGCCGGTGGCTTGCCGCAGCCGCTCCGCGGCGGCCGCCGTCCGCTCCACCAGCCCGGCCGCGAAGGTCTTGCCGTCGATCAGGCGCGCGGGGGCGGAGAGGTCGGACATGGGGCCTGGCCTTCGAACAAGTTCGTGTGGGAAGCGCCGCGCGATTTACAGGGCGACCGCGACCGCGTCTATGATGGCGCCCTCGGGGAGACTTCGCATGAACCGCCGCCTGACCGTCTGCTCCGCCGCCGCCCTGGCCGTGCTCGCCACGCCCGTCCTGGCCCAGGAAAGCCTGCGCTTCGGCCAGACCGTGCGGGGAGACCTGTCCGAAGGCGACGCGGTCGACGGCGAAGGCGGCCACCGCCACGACGAATGGCGCTTTTCCACGCGCGAGGGACAACGCGTCGATCTGAGCCTGACCTCCACCGATTTCGACGCCTATCTCGAGGTCTGGGCCGCCGACTCCGGCACGGAGGCGGGCCCCCAATGGTCGGACGACGATTCGTTGGGCGAGACCGACGCCCGCCTGCGTTTCACCGCTCCGGCGGGCGACTGGGTCGTCCGGGTCCGCGGTTTCGGTTCAGACGCTCTCGGCCCCTATGCCCTGACCCTGACCGAGCGTCCGCCCGCGCCCCGCGCTCCGCGTCCGTCCGCGATCCGCCTGGGCCAGAGCGTCGGGGGCCAACTGGGCGACCGCGATCCGGAGGCGGAAGACGGCACGCCTTACGACGCCTGGCGCCTGCGCCTGCGCCAAGGCGACCGCATGCTGGCCACCCTCACGTCCGACGCCTTCGACCCCGTCCTGCGCGTGGGCGAGGGACAGGGCGAGGCCTTCGTCGAGCTGGCCGTCAACGACGACGACGGCACGGGCCTCAACTCGCGTCTCGTCTTCGAGGCCCCGCGCGACGCCGAATACGTCGTCCGCGCCCAGTCGCTGAACCAGGGTCAGGGCGACTACGTCCTGACCCTTGCCGCCGCCCCGCCCCAGGCGCCGGCCGCCGACGCCGTGATCGGCCAGTCCCATCAGGGCGAGCTGTCCGCCGCCGACGGCCTGGACGAGGCGGGCCGCTCCGCCGATCTGTGGCGCTTCTCCGGCGCGGCGGGCCAGCGGGTCCGCATCGACATGTCGTCCGACGCCTTCGACACCTACCTCGAACTGCTCGACCCGGCGGGCGGCGTCCTGGCAGAAGACGACGACGGCCAGGGCGAGGGCACCAATTCCCGCATCACCTTCACTCTCGAAGCCGACGGCGTGCACCAGATCCGTGCCCGCGCCTTCGCGCCGGGCGGGCAGGGGGTCTATGCGCTGGACCTGTCCGAGGCCGCGCCGGAGCGGGCCGCCGAATCGCTCGCCTTCGGCGTCCGCGTAGAAGGGGTGATCGACGACGCCGACCCGACCGACGACGAGGGGCGCGGCTACGACTCCTTCGTCTTTTCCGGGGTCGAGGGCCAGCGCGTCCAGGCCGTCCTGCGCTCGGGCGACTTCGACGCCTTCCTGCGCGTCGGCGCGGCCGAGGGCGAGTTCTCCGATCTGGCGTCGGACGACGACGGCCTCGGCGAAGGCACGGATTCGCGCCTGAACTTCACCCTGCCCGCGGACGGCGACTATGTTCTGCGCGTCTCCCCGCTCGCGCCCGACACCGACGGCCTCTACGCGCTCGAACTGATCGATCGGGGCCCCAAGCCCGCGCCCGGCAGCCTCATGGTCGGGGCCCGAGTCCGCGGAACCTTGACGGAGGCCGACGAGGCCGCGGCCGACGGCAGCTGGTTCGACGCCTATGAGATCGAGGCCAAGGCCGACGAGCCCCTGCGCATCGTCATGGCCTCCAACGCCTTCGACGCCTTCGTGGTCGTGGGGCGTCAGAAGGACGACGGCGGCTTCGAGGTGCTGGGCAGCGACGACGACTCCCTGTCCGACACCCACGCCCGCCTGGACTGGGAGCCGCCCTCCGACGGGACCTACGTCGTCCGCGCCGGCAGCTTCAGCCCGCAGGAGGCCGGAACCTACGTGCTCACGGTGGACCCGGCGCCCAAGCCCTGACGCCGTCAGCCCGCGTCAGATGACGCCGTCATGCGGAAGATGTAGCGTTCTCTCATGGCCGCTTCCGGCCGGGGGAATCTCAAGCCATGCGTCGCTTCGCTCTCTTCGCCGCCGTCTCGCTGACGGCCGTTCTCATCGCCGGCGCCGCCTCGGCCCAGTCGATCTCGGTCGGCCAGACGGTGTCCGGAACCATCTCCACGACCGACCCCAAGGTCGAGGTGGACGACAGCCACTATGACTGCTGGGTGTTCACGGCGCCCGCCGGCGCCTACACGGTGGACTATCGCTCCGACGACTTCGACGCCTTCCTGGCGATCGGCAAGGGTCGCAACTGTTCGGGCGAGAGCACCGTCGCCAACGACGATTGGGGCGACGGCCTGGACGCTCATGCTGAGTTCGTCACCGACGGCGGACCCTGGTTCATCAAGGCCAACACCCTGGAGGGCGGCGAGACCGGCGCCTACACGCTCACGCTGGTCGCCGGCGGCGATCCGGCCAACATGGAGAACGACGGCTTCGGCCCCGACGACTCCGACATGTCGTCAGACGAAGACTTCGACATGGCCTGGGTGGAAGAGCTGGAGGGCCGGGAAGGCGGCGAGGAGCATCTGCTCAACGTGATCTGCGCCGCCGTGGACACGCTCGACCTCATCCTCACGATGGAGAACATGACGGAGGAGCAGCTGGAGGCCCGCATCATGGAGGGCGGCCGTTTCACCGACGCCGCCAACCGCACGGGTTCGGCCTTGGGCTACGGCACGGACGCCGTGGAAACCCAGATCGCCGAGTTCGGCGCCATGCTGCTGATGGACCCCGAAAGCTCCGGCGACTTCTCCGGCGCGCGTCAGGAATGCCTCGGCATGATGGGCTGACCGGCCGAGCTCAGCCCAGCAGGTCGCCGACGAACGGCCGCCACCGTCCCTCGCGGACGGTGGTGGTTGCCCGGGCGATGTCCGGCGCGAAATAGTGGTCCGACGCGTACTCGGGCGCGGCTTCGCGCACGATCGCCCAGGCCCGCTCAAGCGGTTCCGACGACTTCAGCGGGCGTTGGAAGTCGATCCCCTGCGCCGCCGCCAGCAGTTCGATCCCGACCACCGTCGCCGTGTTCTCGGCCATGTCCAGCAGGCGGCGCGCGCCGTGCGTGGCCATGCTGACGTGGTCTTCCTGATTGGCGCTGGTCGGCACGGTGTCCACGCTGGCCGGATGGCTCATCATCCGGTTCTCGGCCACCAGGGCCGCGGCCGTCACCTGGGCGATCATGAAGCCGGAGTTCAGCCCGCTCTCGCGCACCAGGAACGCCGGCAGGCCGCTCATCTTCGGATCGACCAGGATCGACGTCCGCCGCTCCGAGATGTTGCCGATCTCGCACAGCACCAGCGCGATCTGATCCGCCGCGAAGGCCACCGGCTCGGCGTGGAAATTGCCGCCCGAGATGACGTCCCCTTCGGCGAAGAAGACCAAAGGATTGTCCGTCACCGCATTGGCCTCGCGCACCAGGGTCGCGGCCGCCGCGCGCAGCACGTCCAGCCCCGCGCCCATCACCTGCGGCTGGCACCGCAGGGAATAGGGATCCTGCACCTTGTCGTCGCCTTCGCGATGGCTGTCGCGGATCGCCGAGCCGGCCAGCAGCTCGCGCAGCACCCGGGCCGTCTCGATCTGCCCCGGTTGGCCGCGCAGGAAGTGGATGCGGGGGTCGAACGGCGCGTCCGACCCCTTCAGCGCGTCGACCGACAGGGCCCCCGCCACCAGTCCGGCCGCGAAGGCGTCCTCCGCCGCGAACAGCCCCGCCAGCGCCAGCGCCGTCGAACATTGCGTCCCGTTCAGCAGCGCCAGCCCCTCCTTGGGGCCCAGCACCACCGGTTCGCGCCCGACGCTCGCCAGCGCCTCGACCGCCGGCACGACCCGCTCGCCGACCAGCGCGTCGCCGACGCCGATCAGCACGCAGCTCATATGCGCCAGCGGCGCCAGGTCGCCCGACGCCCCCACCGATCCCTTGGACGGAATCACCGGCAGCACCTCGCCGTTCACCAAGTCGATCAGCGCCTGCAACGTGTCGCGCCGCACCCCCGACGCCCCCTTCGACAGGCTGGCGATCTTCAGCACCATCAGCAGTCGCGTCACCCCCGCAGACAAAGGCGCCCCGACCCCGCAGGCGTGGCTCAACACCAGGTTTTTCTGCAGCGTCTCAAGGTCTTCCGCCGCGATGCTGGTGTTGGCCAGCAGGCCGAAGCCGGTGTTGATCCCATACACAGTCCGGCCCTTCGCCAGGATATCCGCCACCGTCGCCGCCCCCGCCTCGACGTCGGCCCACGCCGCGTCGGTCAGCGCCACGGTCACGGGGCCTTCGAGCGCGGCGCGGAGCTGGGGCAGGGTGAGGGGGGAGCCCCCGATCAATAGCCGCATCACTCTTCCTTCTCCCCCTGGGGGAGAAGGTGGCTCGCGAAGCGAGACGGATGAGGGGTAGGTTTCGACATCGCCGCTCTATGCCGCCGGATCGCGTCAAAAACTACTGCGGGGTTGCGCTCGAATGAGGAGTTTCTGAACCGAAGTACTCCAAATTCGGCGGATTTGATCCGCTCATCCCGCGCCGCATCCTCGGCCTCCCGCAGGTCATGCACCCCACCGTCCAGCTCAATCACCAGCTTCAGTTCGGCGCAGAAGAAATCGACTATGAATCCCGCGACCGGCGCCTGCCGCCGGAACTTCAGGTTCTCGAACCGACGGCCCCGAACCATCGACCAGAACACCTCTTCGACTCTGGTTGCGTCAGCCCGCAGGCGCCTGGCCCTGCTCGTTCGATCCTCGGTCTGGTGCATGGTTCGACAGTCCCCCTCAACCGTCTCGCTTCGCGAGCCACCTTCTCCCCCAAGGGGAGAAGGAAGCAAGACAAGGGTCATCCAAGCCCCGGCAGCTTCAGCCCGTTCGCCCGCGCGGCATCCTTCGCGATCTCATAGCCCGCGTCGGCGTGGCGCATCACCCCCGTCGCCGGGTCGTTCCACAGCACGCGCTCCAGCCGCCGCGCCGCTTCCGGCGTGCCGTCGGCCACGATCACGACGCCGGAGTGCTGGGAATAGCCCATCCCCACCCCGCCGCCGTGGTGCAGCGACACCCAGCTGGCCCCCGACGCCGTGTTCAAGAGCGCATTCAGCAGCGGCCAGTCCGACACGGCGTCCGAGCCGTCCATCATGGCCTCGGTCTCCCGGTTCGGACTGGCGACGGAGCCCGAATCCAGATGGTCCCGCCCGATCACGATCGGTCCCGACAGCTCGCCCGATGCCACCATCTCGTTGAACATGAGCCCCGCCCGGTGACGGTCGCCCAGGCCGATCCAGCAGATGCGCGCCGGCAGGCCCTGGAAGGCGATCCGCTCGCCCGCCATGTCCAGCCAGCGGTGCAGGCCGGCGTCGTCCGGGAACAGCCGCTTCATCGCCGCGTCGGTCTTGCGGATGTCCTCCGGATCGCCCGTCAGGCTGGCCCAGCGGAATGGCCCGATCCCCCGGCAGAACAGCGGGCGGATATAGGCCGGAACGAAGCCCGGGAAGTCGAAGGCGTTCGCCACGCCCTCGTCCAAGGCGACCTGGCGGATGTTGTTGCCGTAATCGGTGACGGGAATGCCCGCCGCCTGGAAGTCCAGCAGGGCCTGCACATGCACCGCGCATGATCTCCGGGCCGCCGCCTCGACCGCCTGCGGATCGCTCTCGCGCTTCGCCTCCCACTCCGCCACGCTCCAGCCGACGGGCAGATAGCCGTTGACCAGGTCGTGCGCGCTGGTCTGGTCGGTCACCAGATCGGGCCGCACTCCGCGCTTGACCAGTTCAGGCAGAACCTCCGCCGCATTGCCCAACAGCCCGATCGAAATGGGATTCTTGTCGGCCAATGACGTGTTCAACAGCGCCAGCGCCTCATCCACGCTCTCGGCCATGACGTCGAGGTATCGCGTGCGGATGCGGAACTCGATGCGGCTGCGCTGGCACTCCACCGCGATGCACGACGCGCCCGCCATGGTCGCCGCCAGCGGCTGGGCCCCGCCCATGCCGCCCAGCCCGGCGGTCAGGATCCACTTGCCGGACCAGTCGCCGCCGTAGTGCTGGCGGCCGGCCTCCATGAAGGTCTCATAGGTGCCTTGAACGATCCCCTGGGTGCCGATGTAAATCCACGACCCGGCGGTCATCTGGCCGTACATGGCCAGCCCCTTGCGATCCAGTTCGTGGAAGTGTTCCCAGGTCGCCCATTTCGGCACCAGGTTGCTGTTGGCGATCAGCACCCGCGGCGCGTCGGCGTGCGTTCGGAACACCCCCACCGGCTTGCCCGACTGCACCAGCAGCGTCTCGTCCTCCCCCAGCTCGCGCAGGCTCTCCACGATCCGGTCGAAACTGGCCCAGTCGCGCGCCGCCTTGCCGATCCCGCCATAGACGACCAGGTCCTGCGGCCGCTCGGCCACCTCGGGATCCAGGTTGTTCATCAGCATCCGCAGCGCGCCCTCGGCGGCCCAGGTGCGGCAGGTCTTCTCCGGTCCGCGCGGGGCGCGCACGATCCGGGCGTTCGGGGTCGGTTGTTGAGTCATGGCGGCGTCTCTACGCTGCGGAACCATGACCATGGAAGCCTCGGAAGCTTTGGGGTGGCGCTCAATCGCCGACCTGCTCGGCGATCACCCCGACGCGCGCGTCGCCCTCGTCGGCGCGCCGCTCAACGAGCGGTCCCTCACCCCAGGCCGTTGCGACCTCGCGCCCAAGACCTTCCGCGCCGTCCTGCCGCGTTTCTCGACCTACGACGTCGAGACCGGACTGGACCTGTCCACACGCGTCCACGACGCCGGCGACGTCCCGCTGAAGGCCGTCTCGCCCGCCGACGCCCTCACGCCCATCCGCGAGGCCGTCGCCGCGCAAGCGAACCGCGCCCTGACGGTCCTGATCGGCGGCAACAACGCGGTCACCCGCCCGGGCGTCCACGCCCTCGGGCTCGAGCGCGTCGGCCTCCTGACCCTCGACGCCCATTTCGACCTGCGCGACGTGGATCAGGGCCTGACCAACGGAAATCCGATCCGGGCCCTTCTGGACGACGGGCTGGACGGCCGCCGCATCTCCCAGATCGGCCTCGCCCCCTTCGCCAACACCCGCCGCGCGCATGAGAAGGCGCGGGCCGCCGGCATCTCGGTCTTCACGGCCGCCGACTGCCGTCGCGAGGGCACGGCGGCGATCGTGGCGCGGGAGCTGGATCGCCTGGCGGCGTTCTGCGACGCCATCTACGTCGACGTCGACATCGACGTGATCGACCGGTCCCAGTGGCCCGCCAGCCCCGGCGCCCGCCCCGGCGGCGTTTCGCTGCAGGACGTCTTGGAAGCCACGCGCGTCGTCGGCTCCCACCCGAAGGTCCGCGCGATCGATCTGACGGAGTACGACCCCTCGCTGGAGGTCGGCGATCTGGGCGCGCTCACCGCCGGGCGCTGGTTCTGCGAGCTTCTGGCGGGGTTCCAGTCGCGTGCCTGACCGCTTCGACCTTCTTGTCACCGACTGCCGCTTGGCGACGATGGTCGAAGACGCCGCGCCCTACGGCCCCGTCGACGACGGGGCGATGCTCGTCCGCGACGGCCGCATCGCCTGGGTCGGCGCGCGCGCGGATCTGCCCGCCCACGACGCCGTCGCCGTCGAGCGCCTCGACGGCCGCTGGGTCACGCCGGGGCTGATCGACTGTCACACCCATCTGGTCTTCGGCGGGAACCGCTCGCACGAGTTCGAACGCCGCCTGACCGGCGTGCCTTATGAGCAGATCGCGCGCGAGGGCGGCGGCATCGTCTCGACCATGACCGCCACGCGCGCCGCGAGCGAGGACGCGCTGGTCGCCTCCGCGCTCGACCGCCTTCGCGGTCTGACCGCCACCGGCGTCACCACGGTCGAGATCAAGTCGGGCTATGGCCTGGACGCCGCCAACGAGCTGAAGATGCTCCGCGCCGCCCGCCGCGTGGGTCGTGAAGGCGGGGTGCGCGTCTCGACCAGCTTCCTCGGCCTGCACGCCCTCCCGCCGGAACATCGGGCCGACCGCGCCGCCTATCTCGACCTGATGATCGACCAGATTCTGCCCGCCGCCCATGCGGAGGGCCTCGTCGACGCCGTCGACGCCTACTGCGAGCCCATCGCCTTCACGGCGGTGGAGGTCGACCGCTTGTTCGCCAAGGCCCGCTCGCTGGGCCTGCCGGTCAAACTGCACGCGGACCAGCTTTCCAACGGGGGAGGCGGCGCCTTGGCCGCCGCCCATGGCGCCCTGTCCGCCGACCACGTCGAGCATGTCGACGAAGCGGGCGTCGTCGCCATGGCGGCCGCCGGCACGGTCGCGGTCCTGCTGCCGGGCGCCTACCTCATGCTGAGAGAGACCGTGCCGCCGCCCATCGACCTGTTCCGGCGCCACGGCGTCCGCATGGCGGTGGCCACCGACTGCAACCCGGGCACCTCTCCCGTCGTCAGCGTGACGTCGGCCTTGAACCTCGCCTGCGTCCAGTTCCGCCTGACGCCGGAAGAGGCCCTGACGGGGGCCACCCGACACGCTGCGGCGGCCCTCGGCCTGTCGCACGAGATCGGCGCCCTTGAGCCCGGCAAGACCGCCGACCTCGCCGTCTGGAACGTCGAGCGCCCCGCCGAGCTCTGCTACTGGCTGGGTCGTCCGTTGCTTCATCGTCGCTGGCTCGGCGGCCGAACTTAAGCCCCGCTTCAGGGAATCGGGCCATACAGTCCCCATGCACCGTCGCCTGCCCCTGAGCGAAACCCTCATGATCGCGGCTCTGATCGCCTGCACGGCGGTTCAGCTGGCCCTGATGATCCACGGTCTGCTGGCGGCCTGATCCGGGCGTGCTAGAGCCGCTTCCGAAAGGAAGCGCCCGTGGCTCAAACCGAAACCGACGTCGTCGTTCTGGGCGGGGGCCACAACGGCCTCGTCTGCGCCTTCTATCTGGCCCGTGCCGGGCTGAAGGTGACCGTGCTGGAACGCCGCCACGTCGTGGGCGGCGCGGCGGTGACGGAAGAGTTTCATCCGGGTTTCCGCAACTCCACGGCCAGCTACACCGTCAGCCTGCTTAACCCCACGGTGATCGCCGACATGGACCTGGCGCGCCACGGGCTGCGGGTCGTGCTGCGCAAGGTGGCCAACTTCCTGCCCCTGCCCGGAGGCGACCGGCTGCTGGCCGGGGAGGGGATCACTCAGGCCGAAGTCGCCCGCTTTTCGCAAAGGGACGCCGACCGCCTGCCCGAATACGAGCGTCGGCTCGAGGTCGTGGCCGACGTCCTGCGCGACTGGATCCTGCGCCCGCCGCCCAACATGAGCTCCGGTGGATGGCTCCACGCCCTGCCGGATCTGCTCAGCGCCGGCGCGCTGGGCCGTCAGGCGGCCGCGCTGGACGTTCAGGGCCGTCGCGATCTGCTGGACCTGTTCACCAAATCCGCGGGCGACTGGCTGGACGGCTGGTTCGACAGCGACCCGATCAAGGCCCTGTTTGGTTTCGACGGCGTGGTCGGCAACTACGCCGGTCCCTACACGCCGGGCAGCGCCTATGTCCTTCTGCACCACGTGTTCGGCGAGGTGAACGGCAAGCGCGGGGCCTGGGGCCACGCGATCGGCGGCATGGGCGCCATCACCCAGGCCATGGCCGCCGCCTGCGCCGAACGCGGCGTGGACGTGCGCCTCGACGCTCCGGTGGCGGAAGTGCTGACGAAGCAGGGCAGGGCGGTCGGCGCGGTGACGGAAGCCGGCGACGTCGTGCGCGCCCGCGCCGTCGTGTCCAATCTCCACCCGCGCCTGCTGTTCGACCGGCTGGTCGATCCGGCCGCCGTGCCGCATGATTTCCGCGAGCGGATGACGCGCTACGCGTCGGGCTCCGGCACCTTCCGCATGAACGTGGCGCTCGGCGAACTGCCGCGCTTCGTCGCCATGCCGGAGCCCGGCGCCCATCTGACCGCCGGCATCATCATCGCGCCCAGCCTGGACTACATGGAGCGCGCCCACGCCTCGGCCCGGCTGGACGGCTGGTCGCGCGACCCCATCATCGAGATGTTGATCCCGTCCACCCTGGACGACACCCTGGCGCCGCCTGGGCGGCACGTCGCCAGCCTGTTTTGCCAACATGTCTCGCCGGACCTGTCGGACGACGACCGCGAGACCGTCGCCGACCTGATGATCGAGACCGTCGATCGCTGGGCGCCCGGGTTCAAGGCCTCGGTCTTGGGTCGGCTGGCGCTGGGCCCCCGTGATCTGGAACGCCGGTTCGGCCTGGTCGGCGGCGACATCTTCCATGGCCGCCTGACGCTGGACCAGCTGTTCAGCGCCCGCCCGGTTCTGGGCCACGCCGACCATCGCATGCCTGTGCCCGGCCTCTACCTCTGCGGCTCCGGCGCCCACCCCGGCGGCGGAGTCACGGGCGCGCCCGGCCACAACGCGGCGAAGGTGGTCCTGAAGGATCTCCGCTGACCCCCGGAGCGCGGACCTCCGATCCCGCCCCCGCGCTCCCTCTCCCTGCGGGAGAGGGCTTGAGGCTCGCAGAGCGTCAGCGATGCGCCAGCCGAAAGGGAGAGGGGCTACTGTCTGGCCGTGACCCCTCACCCTTTCGCGTTTCCAATCGCTTCGCTCTTGGACGCTCAAGCCCTCTCCCGCCGGGAGAGGGTGCGGCGCCTTGGGTCGGGAAGTCGTGACGACTTCTCCCGTCTTTCTTTGCCCTTTCAACGCGGTGCGTTTTTCCATCCGCGACTTTCCGACGTCGGTTGGGGGCTGCGGCAGCATTTGGGGGTTCCGTCGCGGGGGAGGGCGCAAGGCCTTGCGAGCTTGTCGCGGCGGGAGCGGTTCGAGCGGGGGGCTCGACGGGCGCATGCGCCCGCAGAGCCCGGTGCCGGCTCCATCGTTCGACCTCGGACCTCGCGGCCCTC
>NZ_DASYGX010000014.1:0-97056 GCF_035999125.1 Brevundimonas sp.
AGCAGCGGCCCTATGCGGTGGTTCCGGCCACCTCGGACAGCTCCTGATCAGACGAGCCGCGCGGAGCGTCGTCGCGAAGCCGAAACGGTAAACTCAATCCTCATCCGGGCTCCGCGCCCGGCGCTCCGCCCGCCCGCCCCACCTTCCGCCATTCGGCCGAGGGCACCTCCGCTTGCGCGTCGGCGAGAAAGGAGCGCGGACCTCCAGGTCCGCGAAGCCCCCCACCGCACGCCGCGGACGGCGACGTCCGCGCGCCTCCGCGGCGCAGAACCCCTCGACTTCCCCCACGTCATCACGGAATGTTTCAGCCGAGCCAGCCATGGAGCCTTCATGCCGACCCCCGACCGCGCCGGACTTCAGGTCGACGCCGAACTGGCCGCCTTCGTCGAGCAGGAGGCGATGGTCGGGCTGGGACTCGATCCCGACGCCTTCTGGCGCGGCGTGGCCGACATCCTCGGGTGGGCCACGGCGCGCGGGAGCGAACTGCTGGGGATGCGCGACGACCTGCAGGCGCGCATCGACGCCTGGCATGAGGCGCGAAAGGGCGCGCCGCACGATCCGGCGGAGACGCGGCGGTTCCTGACGCAGATCGGCTATCTGGTCCCCGAGCCGGCGCCCTTCACCGTGGCCACGACCGACGTCGATCCCGAAGTGGCCACCCTGGCCGGGCCGCAGCTGGTCGTGCCGTCGCTGAACGCCCGCTTCGTGCTGAACGCCGCCAATGCGCGGTGGGGCAGTCTGTACGACGCGCTCTACGGCACGGACGCGCTGGGCGATCTGCCGCCGTCCGGGCCCTACGACGCGGCGCGCGGCGCCCGCGTCGTGGCCCGCGCCAAGGCGTTTCTGGACGAGGCCGTGCCGCTGGAAAGCGGATCCTGGGCCGAGCTGCGCGACCCGCACCTGAACGGGATCGCTCTCGCCGACCCGTCTCAGTATGTGGGCCAGACGGACCGGGGCCGGATGTTCCGCCACCATGGCCTGCACGTCGAGGTGATCTTCGACGCTTCGCACCCCATCGGCGCGACGGATCCGGCCGGGATCGCCGACGTGGTGCTGGAAGCGGCCCTGTCGACCATCGTCGATCTGGAGGACTCCGTCGCCGCCGTCGACGCGGCCGACAAGACGGCCGCCTATCGCAACTGGCTGGGCCTGATGCGCGGCGATCTGGTCGAGACCTTCGACAAGGGCGGCAAGGCCCTGACGCGCGAGCTGGCGGCAGACCGCGCCGTCACCCGCCCCGACGGCTCGATCCTGACCCTGCCCGGCCGCAGCCTGCTGTTCGTGCGCAACGTCGGGCACCTGATGACGACGCCGGCAATTCTGCTTCCGGATGGGTCCGAGGCGCCGGAGGGGGCGCTGGACGCGATCGTCACCGCCCTGTGCGCCCTACACGACCTGCGCGGTCTCGGCCGGTTCCGAAACAGCCGAGCCGGCTCGATCTACGTCGTGAAGCCCAAGATGCACGGGCCGGACGAGTGCGCCTTCACCGACGATCTGTTCGACCGGGTCGAGGATCTGCTGGCCCTCGCCCGCCATGTGATCAAGGTCGGCGTCATGGACGAGGAGCGTCGCACCTCGGCCAATCTCGCGGCCTGCATCCACGCGGTGAAGGACCGCATCGTCTTCATCAACACCGGCTTCCTCGACCGCACGGGCGACGAGATCCACACCTGCATGCGCGGCGGCCCGGTGGTGCGCAAAGCAGACATCAAGACCTCGGCCTGGATCGCCGCCTATGAGGCGCGCAACGTGGCGATCGGCCTGGCCTGCGGGCTCGGGGGTCGGGCCCAGATCGGCAAGGGCATGTGGGCCGCACCGGACCGTATGGCCGAAATGCTGGATCAGAAGGCGGCGCACCCGAAGACCGGCGCCAACACCGCCTGGGTGCCTTCGCCCACCGCGGCGACCCTGCACGCCCTGCACTACCACCGGACCGACGTCTTCGCCCTGCGCGACCAGATCGCGGCCCGCCCCGTGCCGTCGCTCGACGACCTGCTGACCCCGCCGCTCGCGATCGGCCGCAACTGGGCGCAGGCCGAGGTCATCGAGGAGATCGAGAACAACTGCCAGGGCCTGCTGGGCTACGTCGTGCGCTGGATCGATCAGGGCGTGGGCTGCTCCAAGGTGCCCGACATCCACGACGTCGGCCTGATGGAGGACCGCGCCACCCTGCGCATCTCGTCCCAGCATCTGGCCAACTGGCTGACGCACGGGGTGTGCACGCGCGATCAGGTGGAGGCGGCCTTGCTCAAGATGGCGGCCAAGGTCGACGCCCAGAACACGGCCGACCCGCTCTACCGCCCCATGGCCCCGGACCCTGACGCCAGTCTGGCCTTCCAGGCCGCCCGCGCCCTGGTGTTCCAAGGCGCCGTCCAGCCGAACGGCTACACCGAGCCGTTGCTGCACCGGTTCAGACGGGAGGCGAAGGGAGGGACCGGGGACTAGGGATTAGGGAACAGGGAGGGGGCGGATCACAAGGCGGGCTATCAGCGGAACCGTTCATCCCTAGTCCCTCACCCTACTGCTCGCTGCCCGAACGCCACAGGCCGCGCATCAGCGGTTCGAACAGATACTGCAGCGCCGTCCGCTTGCGGGTCAGGACCACGACCTCGACCGGGGCGCCGGGCCGCACGGCGCTGGCGGCCCGGCCCAGCTTGGCCACCTCGGCCTCGGGCACCACGATCTCGGTGCGGAACCAGCGCCGCCCGCTCTGTTCGTCGGTCAGCACGTCCGCCGAGATGCGGGTCACCCGTCCGACCAGTCTCGGCGGATTGCCCTCGCGCAAGCCGGGGAACATGACCTGCGTCGACTGGCCGACTTCCAGATTGTCGATGAAGGTCGGATCGACCTCGGCCACGACCACCGGGCTGGCGTCCTCCGGCACGATCTCCATCAGCGTCTGACCGGCCTGGATCACCCCGCCGGGCGTGAAGATGGTCAGGCCCACGACCTGCCCCCCGACCGGGGCGCGCACCTGGTTCCGCGCGATCTGGGCGCGGACCGAGACAAGGCGCGGCTGAAGCTCGTTCAACTGCACCTCGACGGTCTTCAGCTGGTCGGCGACGTCCTCGTTCATCGTCGTGCCGACCGAAGTCATCTGCAATCGCGTCTCGCCGATCTGTTCGCCGACCCGCGCGATCTGGGCGCGCAGACTGCCGTCCTCGCCGTCCAGCTGGGCCGCCTGCCGCTCCAGCGCCCGCACGCGGCTGAGCGGGGCATAGCCCTGCTCCGCCAGTCGGCGCACGTCGGCCAGTTCGTCCTCGATCAGGCGGCGCTGCTCGGCATTGGCGGTCAGCTGGCGCTGAAAGCCCGCCTGCTGCTGCTCCAACTGGCTGACCCTCTGCGCCAGAACCCCGCGCTCGGTCGAGCGACCGCTGCTGCGCGCGCCGAACTGGCGGCGTTGCAGGCTCAGCGCCTCCTCGGCCAGGGGCACGTCCTCGGGCGGCAGGGTCGCGAACTCCGGCGGCGTCGGCACCGAGCCCAGACCGTCGCGCTCGGCGATCAGCCGCGACCGCTGGGCCAGGAGCGCCAGCACCTGTCCCGCCAGACCGCGCTCCGTGGCCTGCAGTTCGCCGCCGGCGACTTCCATCAGAATTTGCCCGGCCTTGACCGTGTCGCCCTCGGCCACGCGCAGGGCGCTGACCACGCCGCCGTCGCGGTGCTGCACGGCCTGCCGGTTGCCCGACACCGCCACCTGGCCGGTGGCATAGGCGCCGGCGTCCAGCGGGAAGAAGGCCGCCCAGCCCAGGAACAGCACGAAGAAGGCCACGATCACCGCCAGCCCGATACGCATCTCCAGGCGCGGCGCGTCCGGCAGGGGGGCGTCGGCGGTCGGGGCCGGGGGCGTGGTGGGGCCGGGCTTCAGCGGGGGAAAGGACAGGTCGCTCATCGGCCCGCGGTCTCTTGCGTCGTCGGGCCGCGCATGCGGGCCAGCACCTCCTCGCGCGGCCCCTCGGCCACCACCAGGCCTCCGTTCAGCATCAGCAGGCGGTCGACGCGCGCCAGCACGCCCGCCCGGTGCGCCACGATCACGACGGCCGCGCCGCGCGCCGCGGCGTCCTTGACCGCCGCCATCAGCGCCGCCTCGCCCTCCTGATCCAGGTTGGAGTTGGGCTCGTCCAGCACCAGCAGGACCGGATCGCCGTACAGCGCCCGCGCCAGCGCGACGCGCTGCGCCTGACCCGCCGACAGCCCGGCGCCGTAGGGGCCCAGGACGGTGTCGTAGCCTTCGGGCAGGCGCAGGATCATCTCATGCGCCCCCGCCGCCTGCGCCGCCGCCACCGCCAGCCGGTCGACCTCGGCGGGCGGGGCCCCCACAGCCGCGGCGAAGCGGCTGACGTTGTCCTTGATCGTGCCGGCGAACAGGCTGGGCACCTGCGGCAGATAGCCGATGTAGCGCGCCAGCTCGTCGCCCTCGCGGGCGTCGAACTCGGCCCCGTCCAGGCGCACCGTGCCGACCGTGGGCTTCAACGCCCCCGCCATGGCGCGCGCCAGCGACGTCTTGCCCGACCCCGACGGTCCGACCACGCCCAGCGTCTGGCCCGGCTCCAGCTTCAGCGAGACGCCGCGCACCTGCGGCTGCTCCGTGCCGGGCAGGCGCACCGCGACGTTCTCCAGCGCCAGCCGACCGGCCGGGGCGGGCAAAGCGGTCACCGGGCGGTCGACGTCGGCCGTGCCCTCGAACAGGTCGGTCAGCGTGTTCCACCCCGTCCGCGCGGCCACCAGCGAGGGCCAAGCCCCGACCAGCAGCTCGATCGGCGCGACGGCGCGGGTCAACAGCACCGAGGCGGCGATGATGGCCCCCGGCGACAGCTGCCCCTCGACCGCCAGCCACGCCGCAGCGCCCAGCGACAGCGACTGCAGCAGCAGGCGCAGGAACTTGATCGCCCCGGTGTAGCGCCCGCCGGTGAACTGGGCGTCGGCCTGGCGATCGGCGGCGGCCTGACGCTGACGAACCTGCCGCGCGATGCCGGCGCGGCGCATGCCGAGCGCCCGCACTACCTCCGCCTGCTCCGCCACGGCCTGCTGGGCGGAATAGGCTTCGACCTGGGCGTCGTGGGCGTGCTTAAGCCGCGGCCGCGCGTCGCGCTCGTTCATCACCGCCAGAACGATCAGCACGATCGCCCCGACCAGCGTCAGCACGCCGATGAGCGGATGCAGCAGGAAGCATGCCGCCAGATAGATCGGCGTCCACGGCGCGTCGAACAGCGCCAGCACGCCCTGACCCGACACGGCGGTGCGCACGGCGTCGAACTCTCGCAGGGCCTGATTGCCGCCCGCCTTGCCCGGCAGGTCGATCATCCGCGCCAGGATGCGGTCGGCCAGCTGCCGATCCAGCCGCAAGCCGGCGCGCACCAGAATGCGCGTCCTCAGCCAGTCCAGCGTCGCCAGCGTCGCCAGTGCGAACACCGCCACCGCCGTGACCAGCAGCAGCGTCGTGATCCCGCCCGTCGGCACCACGCGGTCGTAGACCTGCAGCATGTAGATGGTGGGCGTCAGGTACAGCAGGTTGACCAGGGCGCTGAACGCCGCCGCCCAGATCAGGTGGGTCCGACAGGCCTTCAGCGCCTCGGCCAGGGGCTCGACGCCCGGTCGGTCCGGCAACAGCTTGAACACGCACGCATCCGTCAGCCGCCCGACGTCCGGGCCTTACGCTCCACCATAGACCCGCCGAAGTCGGCGGAACAGCGGCAGATCAGTGCAGGCTTTCGCCGTGCAGGGCGGAGTCGAGGCCCTCGATCTCCTGCTCCTTGTCCACCCGCAGTCCGGTGGTGAAGCGGCAGATGAGCAGGATCAGCCCCGTGCCCACCGCGCTCCAGGCGATCACGGCCGCCAGTCCCAACGCCTGTTTGGCGATCGTGGCGCCGTCCGCCAGGCCGTTGATCGACGCCGTGGCGAAGACGCCGGTCAGCAGGGCGCCGACGATGCCCCCCATGCCGTGCACGCCGAACGCATCCAGGCTGTCGTCGTACTTGAGCCAGTTTTTCAGCTTCACCGCCCCGAACCAGCAGGCGGCCCCGGAGAGCACGCCGATCACCATGGCCCCCTTTGGATCGACGAAGCCGGCGGCCGGCGTGATCCCCACCAAGCCGCCGACCAGTCCCGACAGCATGCCCAGCAGGGTGGGGCGCTTGTGATCGATCCACTCCACGACCAGCCAGCCCAGCGCCGCCGCTGCGGCCGCCAGGATGGTGTTCAGCGCCGCCACCGCCGCGATCCCGTCCGCCGCCCAGGCCGAGCCGGCGTTGAACCCCATCCAGCCGACCAGCAGCAGTCCGGCGCCGATCGCCGTGAAGGCCAGATTGTGGGGCGCCAGATTGTCCCGCCCGAAGCCGTGCCGCGGCCCCAGCACCAGGGCGCAGACCAGGCCTGCCACGCCCGCGTTGACGTGCACCACCGCCCCGCCGGCGAAGTCCAGCACGCCCGCCGCGCCCATCCAGCCGCCGCCCCAGACCTGGTGCGCGATCGGCGCATAGACGATCAGATGCCATAGGGCGAAGAACAGCAGCGAGGCCGAGAACTTCATGCGCTCGGCGAAGGCCCCGGCGATCAGGGCCGGCGTGATGATGGCGAAGGTCAGCTGATAGGCCACCCAAAGGAACTCCGGCAGGGCCGGAGCCAGCGAGTGGGCGGTGTCGATCCGGACCCCGTTGAGCAGGGCCACGTCCAGCCCGCCGATCAGGGCGTTGCCGCTGCCGAACGACAGCGAATAGCCGATAAAGAACCAAAGCACCGTCACGACCATGAAGGCCGCAGTGGAGTGAGCGACGGCGCCGATCACGTTCTTGCGCCGCACCATGCCGCCGTAGAACAGCGCCAGCCCCGGCAGGGTCATCATCAGCACCAAGGCGGTGGAGGTCAGGATCCAGCCCGTCGCGGCGGGGTCGATCTCGAGCACGGCCTGATGCGGCAGCAGGGCGGCGGGGGTCATGGGCGGCGACGTCTCCGAAGGCGAGGGCGGAAAGGTCGGCCGCGCCGTCGATGCGGGCCGCGGAACCGGAATGGAGCCTATCGCGGCGCAACAGGCAAATCATTTCGTGTGCGGCGCACAATCGTCCGCACCGTTGCAGCTTGGCCGGTCGTTCGGTCGCTCCTCGGCAAGAGCGCACCTCGGCCATTCGCGGTCGCACCTCCGCAATCGTCTTGGTTACGAAATCGCAATGTTCGAGGCCTTGCGCGGGCGCGACGCGGCGGCATGAATGCGGAACCGCGCGCGTCCTGCGCCCTTCACGCCGTGCCTTTGTCCAGGGGGATCATCATGAGCCTGCCCACCCTTCGCCGCCTGCTGATCGGCGGCGTCTGCGCCACCGCCCTTCTGTCCGGAGCCGCCGTGGCCCAGGAGGTCGATCCGAACTCCACTTCCATCGTGCCGGTCGCCACGGTCGAAGAGGCCGAGCCGGCGTTGCAGGAGCTGCCGCCCCTGCCGGACGTGCAGATCCCCTACACCCGGTACGTGCTCCCCAACGGTCTGACGCTGATCGTGCACGAGGACCGCAAGGCCCCGATCGTGGCGGTCAACATCTGGTACCACGTCGGGTCCAAGAACGAGCCGACCGGCCGCTCGGGCTTCGCCCACCTGTTCGAACACCTGATGTTCAACGGGTCGGAGAACTTCAACTCGGACTTCTTCAAGGCCACCGAACTGCTGGGCGCCACCGACCAGAACGGCACCACCAACCGCGACCGCACCAACTATTTCCAGAACGTGCCGACCTCGGCGCTGGACTCGCTCCTGTGGCTGGAAAGCGACCGCATGGGCCACCTGCTGGGCGCCGTCTCGCAGGAGCGCCTGGATGAGCAGCGCGGCGTCGTCCAGAACGAGAAGCGTCAGGGCGAGAACCAGCCCTATGGCCGCGTCTTCAACGAGATCACCGACGCCACCTATCCGGACGACCATCCGTACGGTCACACCGTCATCGGCTCGATGGACGACCTGAACGCCGCCGACCTGCCGACCGTGCAGCAGTGGTTCCGCGACTACTACGGCCCGGCCAACGCCGTGATCGTGCTGGCGGGCGACATCTCGCCGGAAGAGGCCCTGCAGAAGGTCACCTACTACTTCGGCGACATCCCTCCCGGCCCGCCCGTCACCCAGCCGGAGCGCATGATCTCGCGCATGAGCGGCGAGCAGCGCGAGGTCATGTACGACCGCGTCGGTCAGCCGCGCCTGTACAAGGTCTGGAACGTGCCGCCGGCGGGCGACCCGGAAACCGAGCACCTGGGCCTGATCGCCCAGGTCCTGACGTCGGGCCGCAACTCGCGCCTGTTCAAACGGATGGTGTTCGACGACCAGACCGCGACCGGCGTCGGCGCCTTCGTCAACGAGGGCGAGGTCGGCAGCCAGTTCATCATCACCATCACCGGCAAGCCCGGCCAGGACCTGGCCGAGCTGGAGGCCGTGGTCGACGAGGAACTGGGCCGCCTGCTGCGCGACGGCCCGACGGCCAATGAACTGGAGCGGGCCCGCACCTCGACCGGCGCCGGCCTTGTGCGCGGGTTGGAGCGCATCGGCGGCTTCGGCGGCAAGTCCGATCGTCTGGCCCAGGGCGAGGTGTTCCACGGCAATCCCGACCACTGGCGCGAAAGCTATGCGCGCCTGCTGGCCACCCGTCCGCAGGATCTGGTCGCCGCCGGCCGCGAGTGGCTGACCGACGGGTCCTACACCCTGGAAGTGCGTCCCTTCCCGAACTACGCCGCCGCCGCGACGGGCGCGGATCGTTCGGCGATGCCGACCCCGGGCGCGACGCCGACCGCCAACTTCCCCGCGTTCGAGCGGTTCGAACTGTCGAACGGCCTGGACGTCGTTCTGGCCACGCGCACCGGGGTGCCGACCGTTTCGATGAATCTGATCGTCGACTCGGGCACGGCCGGCGAGGGCGCGGAGAAGGCCGGCCTGGCCGTCCTGACGCCCCAGGTCATGACCAGCGGCACGGACGACCTCGACGCCCTGGAAATCAGCGACCGGCTGCAGTTGCTGGGCGCCACCCTGGGCGGCAGCTCGGGCGTCGATGCCACCAGCATTTCCATGACCGCCATCGACTCGCGACTGGAGGAGTCGCTCGACCTCTACGCCGACGTCATCCTGAACCCGGCCTTCCGTCAGGAAGACTTCGACCGGGCGCGCGTGCAGCAGGTGGCCGGCATCCAGCAGGCCGACCGCAACCCCGGCGCGGTGGCCAACCGCGTCCTGGCCGGCTCGCTGTACGGGTTCGAAAACCCTTACGGTCGGCCCAGCGCCGGCACGGAACAGACGGTCGCGGCCCTGACGCCGGCCGACGCCGAGGCCTATCACACGGCCTGGTTCCGTCCGGACAACGCGACCCTGGTCGTGGTCGGCGACGTCACCCGCGCCGAACTGACGCCGCTGTTGGAAGCGCGGTTCCGCGGTTGGACCGCGCCGGCCGCGCCTGTGCCGCAGCGCCAGACCGCCGCCCCGGCCGCCGCATCGACGGGCCCGGTGATCTATCTGGTCGACCGCGCCGGTCCCCAGTCCACCATCACCGCGGGCCGCTTGGTGCCGGCTCTGGATCCGGCCACCGAACCGGCGATCACGACCATGAACACCGCCCTCGGCGGCGCCTTCACCAGCCGCATCAACATGAACCTGCGCGAGGACAAGGGCTGGTCCTATGGGGCCGGTTCCGGCGTCCGCGGAACCCGCGGCGAGCGTCTGTTCCTGGTCTCGACCGGGGTGCAGTCCGACAAGACGGCCGAGAGCGTTCTGGAAATCGACCGCGAGCTGACCGAGGTCCTGACCGGGCGTCCGATCACCGACGAGGAACTGGCCGCGCACAAGTCGAACCTGATCCTGGGCGCCGCCGGTCAGTGGGAAACCAACGCCGCCGTCTCGGGCGATCTCACCCAAATGGTGGTGTACGGCCTGCCGGAGGACTACTTCGACCGCACCACCGCCGGCATCGCCGCCACCACGCCCGCGACGGTGACCGAGGCCGCCCGGACCATCGTGGGCGATGGGCCGACGGTGTGGGTGGTCGTCGGCGACCGCGCTGTGCTGGAGCCGCGCCTGCGCGCGCTCAACATCGGCGAGGTCCGCGTGGTGGACGTCTACGGCCGTCCGGTCCAGTAAGGCGCATCCAGACCCGGTCGGTTCGCGCCGGCCGGGTCGCCCGCCCTTACGGACCCTCGCCATGACCGACGCCCCGCTGGACCTCCATCACTGGATCGGGGGCAAGCGGGTCGCGGTCGACCGCCCGTCGGAACGGCGAAATCCCTCCGATCTCGACCAGGTCGTCGCCCGTCTCCCGGACGCCGGCCAGGCCGAGGTCGACGCCGCCGTAGCCGCCGCCCGCGCCGCCTTCCCGGCCTGGAGCGAGGCGTCGCCCGAGGCGCGGGCGGACGTGCTGGATCGCGCCGGCCAGATCCTGTGGGACCGTCGCGAGACCGTCGGCCGCCTGCTGTCGCGCGAGGAGGGCAAGACCCTGGCCGAGGGGATCGGCGAGACTGGGCGGGCCGCGCGCATCCTGAGATACTTCGCCGGCGAAGCGGTGCGCCTGCACGGTCAGGCGCTGGACTCCGTGCGTCCGGGGGTCTCCGTGCGCACGCGGCGTCGGGCCGTGGGCGTGTTCGGCCTGATCACGCCCTGGAACTTCCCCATCGCCATCCCTGCATGGAAGGCGGCGCCGGCGCTGGCCTTCGGCAACACCGTGGTGATGAAGCCCGCCGGTCCCACGCCCGCGACGGCCGAGGCTCTGGCCGCCATCCTGCACGAGGCCGGTCTCCCCGACGGCGTCTTCAACCTGGTCATCGGTCGCGGCCGGGTGGGACAGGCGCTGGTCGACCATCCGGACGTCGACGGAGTCAGCTTCACCGGCTCTCAGAGCGTCGGCGCGGGGGTCGCCGCGGGCTGCGCCGCGCGCCAGGCCCGCTGCCAGCTGGAGATGGGCGGCAAGAACCCGCTGGTGGTGCTGGACGACGCCGACCTCGATCGCGCCGTGACCGTGGCGCTGGACGGGGGCTTCTTCTCCACCGGCCAGCGCTGCACCGCCTCCTCGCGCCTGATCGTGCAGGACGGCATTCACGACCGCTTCGTCGCGGCGCTGGCGGAAAAGGCCACGGCCCTTCGCGTCGGCCACGCCTTGGACCCCCAGACCCAGGTCGGCCCCGCCGCCACCGACGACCAGATGGAGACCGTCCACCGCTGGATCGAGACCGCCCGCGACGAGGGCGGCCGCATCGTCGCCGGCGGCGAGCGCCTCAGCCTCTCGCCCCGCGGCTGGCACGTGCCGCCGACCCTGATCGTCGACACCGTCCCGGACATGGGGATCAACACGAACGAGGTCTTTGGGCCCGTCGTTTCGGTCGTGCGCGTGAAGGACTATGAGGAAGCCTTCGCCGTCGCCGACGCGGGCGAGTTCGGCCTGTCGTCGGGCATCGTGACCACGTCGTTGAAGCTTGCGACGGATTTCCAGCGCCGCATCCGCGCCGGCATGACCATGGTCAACCTGCCCACCGCCGGGGTCGACTATCACGTGCCCTTCGGCGGCACGAAGAAGTCCAGCTTCGGCCCGCGCGAGCAGGGCTACGCCGCCGCCGACTTCTACACCTGGACCCAGACCGCCTACGTCTTCGCCTGACCAAAGAAAACGGCCGGTCCCGAGGGACCGGCCGCGTCTCAGGTCGTTCTGATCGGGATCAGAAGCGGGTGGTCAGACTGATCGAGCCGCTCTGGCCCAGGTCATAGCCGTTGGCCGTGATCCGGTTGCCGAGCTCCTGGTATTCCAGATAGTCCTCGTCCAGCAGGTTCCGCAGCTCGATCGCCAGGCCCATGTCGCGGCCCGCGTACTCGAAGTCCTTGCGGTAGACGAAGTCCAGGATCACGCCGGGCTCCTGGATCAGGTCCGGCTCGCCCGGACGGCCGCGGGCCGAGGAGCGCTCCGACACATAGGTGACCAGCAGGGTCGCCTGCGACCGGGCCACGTCGTCTTCCCAACCGAACTGCACGTTGGCCAGGTGTTCGGACTGACCCTGCAGGCGGCTGCCGTCGATGATGTAGTCCGACGCCGGCCGGGCGACGCCTTGGGCCGACAGCGGGAACACCACGTCGCCCGCGTCCACCTGCACCTCGGATTCGGTGTAGGTGTAGTTGGCCTGAACCAGCCAGCGCTTGTCGGCGATGAAGCTCCACTCCGAGTCCGGGAACTCGAAGTATTTCTTCACGTCGAACTCGGCGCCGTACAGGATGGCCTGCGGAGCGTTGAGGTAGGTCTGCTGGGTCACCGAGCCGAGATCGTTGATCGACGACTCGATCGGGTTCTCCAGATCCTTGTAGAAGAATCCGCCCGTCAGATACTGGCCGCGCGCGAAGTAGTATTCGATGCGGGCGTCCAGGTTCAGGATTTCGGTATCCACCAGATAGGGGTTGCCGAAGAACAGACGGTCGTTGTCGGGATCCAGGTACTGCTGCGGAGCCAGTTCGCGGAACTGTGGCCGGCCGATGGTCTTGGACGCGCCGAGGCGCAGTTGGCTGTCCTCCGCGAAGTTCCAGGTCAGGGTCGCCGACGGCAGCCAGTAGCTGTTCTCCAGAGCGGTCGGCTGGAACACCAGGGCGCCGCCGAACAGGTCGCGCGGGCTGACGAACTGCTCGGCGTCCTCGTAGCGGACGCCGCCCGAGACGCTGACCAGAGGCACCACCTCGGCCTCGACCTGCAGATAGGCCGCGCGGGTCTCGAGTCCCGCCTCATAGGCGGCGGCGCCGCCCGAGGGGGTGATTTCCTGAAGCTCCCACAGCAGCGGGCCGATGTTGAAGTCCGAGAACAGATAGTCGACGCGGCTGTCCTGAACGTCCAGCGGAATGGAGCCGCCGGCTGCGTAGAAGCGGAAATCGCGGCGTTCGGCGTCGCGGGTGTTGTCCATCCAGGCCACGCCGCCGCGCACGGTCAGATCCCGGGCGTCGGACAGGGCGGTGGTCCAGGCGAAGTCCGCGCCGGCGCTCAGGATCTCGTCCTCCAGCTCCGAGAAGCTGGTGGAGTTGCGATACTGCTCACCGTCGTGACGGTAGACGCCGTCGGCGCCCAGGCCGTAGCGGATGACCTTCTCGTAGGGAGAATCGCGGGTGGTCTGGGCGTAGGCCCCGCGCCACGACAGCTCCAGAGCGCCGTCCATCAGGTCGTGCTCGCCGGCCAGCTGGGTCGAGAACAGGGTGCGCTCGAACCACTCGGTGTAGTCGTCGCGCACTTCGCCCGTGCCGGGGGCGGCGAAGTCGACGCCTTCCCGCGAGCGTGCCTCCTTGGTCGTCCGGCGGACGTAGAGGTTCGTCCACTTCAGTTCGTGGAACTCGTTTTGCCAGCTCAGGCCGCCGAGGAAGTTCAGACCGACGTCGTTCTCGGTCGAGCGCACGTCGTAATCGGTCTGGACGACCAGTTGGTTCACGTCCAGGCGACCTTCCTGCTGGATGCCCTGGCGCGTGCGCCAGTCGTTGTCGTAGCTGGCCACGAACACCGCGCCCAAGTCGCCGCCGCCGACCAGCCACGACCGGCCGCCCGACAGTTCGACGCCGAAGTTCGGCTGGATGTAGTCCTGCGTCTGCAGCAGGTTCAGCGGGGCGTTGACGAAGTCGCGGCCGATCGCCTGAAGCTGGGCCTGGGTGAAGTTCGGGCCCGCAGCGACGCGGTTGCCGGTGGCGATGGCGTCGCCCAGCAGGCCCGGCACGTCGCGCGTGCCGTCGTCGAAGCCGGTGAAGTCGGTGCGCGATCCGTAATAGATCAAGCCCTCTTGACCGGTCGTCTCCAGATTGCCGCCGACCGAAACCTGGAAGTTCAGGAACGGTTCGCGCGGGGCGCCGACGGTGCGCAGGTCGATGACCCCGCCGCCGAACTCGCCCGGATAGTTGGCCGAATAGGTCTTCTGGACGGTCACGCCTTCCAGCACCGAGGCCGGGAACAGGTCCAGCGGCACGACCCGCTGCAGCGGCTCGGGCGAGGGCAGGGGCGAGCCGTTCAGCAGGGCCGAGGAATAGCGCTCGCCGAGGCCGCGCACATAGACGAAGCGGCCCTCGACGATCGACAGGCCGGTCACGCGGGTCAGGGCCTGGGCGGCGTTGTCGTCGCCGGTGCGCTCCAGGTCTTCCTCGGTCAGGAAGGCCGCGACCTCGGAGGTTTCGCGCAGCGGCTCGGGAATGAAGCGGCCCAGAACGACGATCTCGTCGACCTGGGTTTCTTCGGGCTCCTGGGATTCGGGGTCCTGGGCTTCCGCCGGTACCGGATCCTGAGGCGGGGTTTGGGCGAGCGCCAGGCCAGGCGCCGTCAGGGCGGTGCCGGCGAGCAGGAGCCCGCTGAGAGTCTTGGTAAGCGTCTTCATGATCGGCGCCTTGGTCCTATGGTTTCGACACGGAACGACGTGGGGGACGGCCGCGGTCGCGGTCGCCCCCCAGGGCGCATCATCAGCAGGTGGAGCCGGTGGCGATGCCGCAGGTCCAGCCGTTGTACCAGGTGTCGGCGGCGTCGCGGACGGCGCCGATGTAGGTGGTGTTGACGAAGAACGGGTCGAGGCCGGCGACGGCGGTGGCAGGACGGGCCGTCTCGTTCGCGCCGTTGACCACGCCGTTCAGCGTCGACGTGCCCGAAGCGTTGTTGGCGCCCGTGGTGAAGATGCCCGCGGTGGCCGCGTCCTGGTTGGTGTCGACGCGATACAGCGTGCCGCAGGTCAGGAACACCGAGTTGAACGTCGGCGCGTTTGTCACGGTCGCCGCGTCGTCGATGTCGAAGCAGGTGCCCGTGCCGGCCTTGGTCACCACCGAGTTGTAGAGGCGCAGGGCATTGCCCGTGTTCAGCACGATGGCGTCGCCGCCGCCGTTGTCCGTCCGGCCGATCAGGGTCAGGTTCGAGATGGTCGGACGGGTGAACAGCGTGGCGCTGGAGCTGCCGGCGGCCGAGAACTCGAAGCCGCGGTCGCCGCGCGCGGCGGCCTGACGGATGATCATGAACTGGGCGTTGCCGCGATAGCCGGTGTCGGTGTCGAAGCTGTCGTCGTCGTTGCCGGTCAGAACCACGTACTTGAAGTTCACGGTGCCGCCGAAGGGCTCGATGCCGTCGTCCGACGAGTTGTGGACCTGGATGTATTCCATGACCGTGCCGTTGCCGACGCCCGCCACGGTGATGCCGTTCAACTCATTGCCCGGCAGGATCTGGAAGCCGGAGTGCATCAGGCGGAAGTAGCGCAGGCGGCCGGTGTTGTCGGCCGCGGTGTTGCCGCCGTAGAAGGCGTTCGTGCCCTCGACTTGGGCCTCACAGGCGACGTTCGGCGCGGTGACGCCGGCCGGGCAGGCCGCGATCGGCGCGCGGCCCAGCAGAACCAGGCCGCCCCACTGACCGATCGAATCGGCGTTTGTGGTGCCTTCGATCGACTGGCGGCTGGTGAAGATCACCGGGTTGGTCGCGGTGCCCTCGGCGAAGATCTGCGAGCCGCGATTGACCACGATGTAGTCCAGGCCGCCCGAGCCGAAGACGCGCACGCCCGGCGCGACGGTCAGGATGCCCTGTTGGGAGCCGGCGATCGGCGCGGCCGGGTTGGCGCCGCGGTCGGAGCCGACGTCGACGCGGCCCGAGACCGAGTAGATGACGCCCGTCAGGTTATCCAGCGACAGGCCGCCGACGATCAGGTTCGGCAGCTGGCAGTTGCGCAGCACAGCGCCGCCCGCGGCGGTGATGGTGCCGACGTTGGTGGTGCCGGTCGGGCAGGTGGCCGGGGTCGTGCCGCCGCCCGTGCCGCCGCCGCCGCCCGTGCCGCCGCCGGTGCCGCCGCCGAAGTCGCCTTCGCCCGGGGACGCGACTTCCGCGGAGCCGCAGGCGGCCAGGGCCAGGGTGGCCGCGCCGGCCATCAGGATCTTGGTGAAACGCATCTTGGGTAACCCCTCGGAATGAATGGACGGGTCACCCGCGCACCGGTTCGGCCCAGCAACCCCGGGAGGGTCGCTTAGTCACGCATTGCGATGTTGGCGTGACGCTTATGTGATCTTCTGCGAAGACTGATCCGAGTGCTGATGATTGGTCATAAGGTCTGGGTCAAATACTTTATGAATAAGATGTGGAGATTATATCGTACTCGGATTAATCGTCACGATCCGGCGATGTGCGCGCGGCGCGGCCTCCGCCGGAAGCGTTCGCGAAATCAAGGTTTTCTGTGCTCTCCTCGCTCCGCGCGGCCGCTGTCCGCCGTTTAGGAAGGCGAATTCTCGAACGCAGGGCTCCGGCCATGAAGTCGCGTCGTCGCGCCCTGTGGCCGCCGCGTCACGCCCACCGCCGGACAGGCCTCGGGCGCGTGCGGCCACATTTCGTTACCGACGGCCGAAACGCGCTGGACCCCGCCGCGCCGTCGTGGAACCAAGGGCGGGAAGCGGATCGCGCGCGGGGGCGCCGGACCTGCAAGGGGGAAACGCCGACATGACAGACACGCCCAGCCAGACGCCGCCCGTGACCAAGGGCACGGGCCTGGCCTTCGCCTATGTGACGACGCTCTTCTTCGCCTGGGGTTTCGTGACCTCCCTGATCGGCCCGCTGATCGCGGCCGTTCGGCGCGTGTTCGAGCTCAGCTACACCGAGGCGACCCTGACGACCTTCGCCTGGTTCATCGCCTATGGCATCGCCTCGATCCCGGCGGCGGCCATCCTGGGCCGTCTGGGCTACAGTCGGGCCATCATCGTGGCCCTGGTGACCATGGTCGCCGGCTGTCTGATCGTGCCCATCGCCACCTTGGCGGACTTCTATCCCGGCGTGCTGATCGCGCTTTTCGTGATCGCTTCGGGCGTCACCTTGCTGCAGGTCGGCGCCAACCCACTGGTCGCGGCGTTGGGCTCGGCCAAGAGCTCGCACGCGCGGCTGAACTTCTCGCAGTTCTTCAACTCGCTGGGCACCACCCTGGGGCCGTTGATCGCCGCGCCGATCCTGTTGACCGGGGGCGTCTTCGCCGCCGACGCCGTCATCGCCGATGCGGCCAGCCGTGCCGAGAGCCTGCGCAGCATCGATTTTGCCTTCCTGGCCGTGGGTCTGTTCTTCGCGGTCGTGGCCGGCTTCATCTTCTCGGCGCGCAAGACGATCACCGCGGCCGCCCCTGTGCCGACCTCCGAGGACCGGATGTCGCCGCTGGTCGCCCTGAAGTCGCCCTGGGCGGTGTTCGGCGCCCTGGCCATCTTCGTCTACGTCGGATCGGAGGTCACGATCGGCGACCTTCTGACCAACTTCCTGCACAGCCCGGAAATCCTGAACATTCCCCTGGCCGCGGCCGGAAGCATGGTGGCCTATTATTGGGGCGGGGCCATGGTCGGGCGTCTGGTCGGCGGCCTGCTGATGCTGACCAGGATTCCCGCCGCGACCATCCTGGTCGTGAACACCGCGGTCGCCGCCGCGCTGTGCCTGGTTGTGACCCAGACCAGCGGCGTCACGGCCGCCTATGCCGCCATCGCCATCGGCTTCTTCAACTCGATCATGTTCCCGACCATCTTCACCCTGACGCTGGAGCGATCGACCGCTCCGGTGCCCGCCACGTCGGGCCTGCTGGTCTTCGGCATCATCGGCGGGGCGATTCTGCCGCTGATCGCGGGCCAGATCGCAGACAATTCCGCGACGTTGAACCCGGTCTTCTTCGTGCCCCTGGTCGGATACCTGCTGCTGGTGATCTTCGCCTTCGCCGCCTCGCGGGCCCGAACTCACGGACTGGCCGGCGCGGGAACCCCGGCCGGCCACTGAGCCGGGGGCTTCCCCGCTTCCGGCGATCGGGGCAGGGTGGGGCCATGCGCATAGACCTGACCCGACGGGGCTTCGCCGTCCTCTTCGCCGGCCTCGCCTTGTGGCTGATCGCCGGCCCCGTCGCGGCCGCCGTCACCGTGACCTTCTACGGCCACGAAGGAGCCCAGGTCCGTGGCGGCTGGCTTTATTTCCCGCACGCCTATCTGCGCCTGCACGGCACGCTGGACACGGGCGAGACCGTCGATCGCGCCGTCGGCTTCACCGCCCGCAGTCCCGGCCCGCAGCTGCTGCTGTTTTCCGGCCCCGGCATCCTGAAGGAGCCCGAGCCCGCCTATCTGGCCGAGGGCGTCCCCTATCTCAGCGTCGAGATCTCGGACGAGGCGTTCCACCAGATCACGGGCCGCATCGACTGGTGGGGCACGCCCGAGGGCTCGCGCTACAATCTCAACAAGCGCAACTGCATCGCCTTCGTCGCCGACGTGGCCCAGCGCCTGGGCCTACGCACGCCGTCGCACGAAACGCTCAGTCCGAACGGGTTCCTCAAGGACATGGTGGGCATGAACCCGCCGGGCAGCGTCCCTGGGCTGCTGCCGGCGCCCACGCCGCCGCCTGTTCCCGCAGCCTAGAGCCGTCCTCGGGCGCGCGCCGCTTCCTCCACCGCGCCGACGATGTGGTACAGGCTGCTGGCCGGGGCGGCCTCTTCGATGATCGCCCGGTCCGGCCCCATCCGGTCGCGCCAGGCCCCCGGCGGCGGGCCTTTCAGGAACAGTTCCAGAGCCTCCGCCGCCCCTTCCATCCGGTCCAGCGCCATGGCGCGACGCGAGGGGTCCGTCGCCCGCATAGCGGCCTGCGCCCACGCCTTGACCCGCTCGCCCTGGGCCCACAGCCGAGCATGGAAGGGGCGAGGGCGAAGCGCGCCGTCCAGTTCGCCGACGGTCACGCCCGTGGCGGCATCAAGCCCGTGCGCTTCACCCAGCGCGATCAGGCGCTCGCCGACCCGCACCGCGTCCAGCCGTCCACGCGCGGCGCCCCATCGCACCAGCAGCCAGCCCCATTCGAACTGGTGGCCCGGCTCGATGATCTCGCGTTCGCCCGCCAATCTTTTCCAGTCGCCGTCGTAGAACTCGTGCACCGCGCCCGTGTCCGGATCGACGAACCGACGCAGCGCCAGCTCCGCCAGCCCGTCCGCGAAAGCGTCCCAGGCCGCGCCGTCCGGCCGGCCCTCGACCTCGCCCCAGGCCAGCCCGGCCTCGAACAGGTGCATGTGTGGATTGGCTTTCAGCGGCAGGGTCCGCGGGACGGCCTCCTCGAACCCGCCGTTCGGGTGGGCGTGGGCCAGAAGTCCTTCGCGCATCCGACGCGCCGTCGCCGCGATCTCCGCCGGATCGTCGGCGAAGGGCAGGGCGTGAGCCAGACCGAACAGGACGAAGGCCTGGTCATACAGGTCGATGGGCTCGTCGATCGGACGTCCCATGTCGTCGATGCGCGCATGCGCCAGGCCGTCGTCACGAAGGAACCGGGGAAGGGTCGCGAGACCATGCCGAACCAGCGCCCTTGCGTCGCCCTTCCAACCCAGCAGCGGCGCCCGGGCGAAACTGTAGATCTGACGGCCCAGAACCCGCGCCCGACGCGGACCTCGAACGGGCCTCGTCTCCGCATCGATCCGCTCGAAGAATCCGCCGTCGACGTCGATCCCGACGCCGGCCCAAAGCGGATAGGCGAAACGCAGCAGCCAGTCGTGAAGGCGCTCCGACGGAAGCGAGTGTTCGGAGCTCAAGCGGGCCTCTCGGGACGCAAACCGGACGACCATTGAAGCAGCGCGCATCAGGCCGCGCAACGCGGCCGTCTTCGCGGGTCGTTTACCATGTCGGGTCACCATTGGGCCGGGGTCGACAGTCAGGCCCGCGGAACGCCCATGGACCTCAACGACAAGCGCATCCTCGTCACCGGCGCAGACGGCTTCATCGGCTCGCATCTGGTCGAGCGGCTGGTGGCCGACGGCCATCGCGTGCGGGCGATGACGCAATACAACAGCTTCGGCACGCGCGGCTGGCTGGACCGGTCGGCGCCGGGTGCGCTGGACGGTGTGGAATTCGTCGCCGGCGACGTCCGTGATCCGCACGGCACGCGCGACGCCATGCGCGACTGCGAGGTCGTGCTGCACCTGGCAGCCCTGATCGCCATTCCCTACAGCTATTCCTCGCCCGACGCCTATGTGGACGCCAACGTGCGCGGCACGCTGAACGTGGTGCAGGCGGCGCGCGAACTGGGAACCGAGCGCGTGCTCGTCACCTCCACCAGCGAGGTCTACGGCACCGCCCGCTTCGTGCCGATGACCGAGGATCATCCGCTTCAAGGCCAGTCGCCCTATTCGGCGACCAAGATCGGCGCGGACCAGATCGCGCTCAGCTTCCACGCCGCCTTCGGCACGCCGGTGACGGTGATCCGGCCCTTCAACGTCTATGGCCCGCGCCAGTCCGCCCGCGCCGTGATCCCGACGGTCATCACCCAGATCGCCGCCGGCGCCGACCGCGTGCGGCTGGGCGCCCTGCACCCCACGCGCGACTTCACCTTCGTGCACGACACCGCCGCCGCCTTCCCGGCCCTTGCCGCCTGCGATGCGGCGATCGGGCAGGTGGTCAACGTCGGCTCCGAGTTCGAAATCTCCATCGGCGACCTCGCCGCCCTGATCGCCGAGGTGATGGGACGGAACGTGGGGATCGAGGCCGACGACGCCCGCCTGCGCCCCGCCCTCTCGGAGGTGGAACGCCTGTTCAGCGATTCCTCGAAGATGCGCGCCCTGACCGGCTGGCGCCCGGCACACGCCGGACGAGACGGCTTCGCACGTGGGCTGGAGAAGACTGTCGCCTGGTTCCGTGACCCGGCCAACCTCGCGGCCTATCGGCCCGGGGAGTACGTCCTGTGACCGATCTGGTCGACCGGCTGATCGCCGTCGTCCGAGACGTCGCCGGGCCCGGCGACCTGCCGCTGCATGCGCCTGAGTTCCGCGGGAACGAGGAGACCTATGTCCGCGACTGCGTCACCTCCGGTTGGGTCTCGTCGGTGGGCGCCTACGTGGACAGGTTCGAGCGTATGCTGGAGGACGTCACCGGCATCCCCCACGCCGTGGTCGTCAGCAACGGCACCTCGGCCCTCCACATGGCGTATCTGCTGGCGGACGTCCGTCCGGGCGACGAAGTGCTGTGTCCCGCCCTGACCTTCGTCGCCACCGCCAACGCGGTCAGCCATGCCGGCGCGACGCCGCACTTCGTCGATGCGGATCCCGTCACCCTTGCGGTCGACCCAGCGTCGCTCGAAGCCCATTTGACCGAGGTCGCGGAGCTGCGCGACGGCGTCTGCGTCAACCGCGCGACCGACGCCGTGATCCGCGCCTTGGCCGTGACCCATGTGTTCGGCTTCCCGGCCGACATGACGGGTCTCCTGGCCGTCGCCCGGCGCTGGAACCTGACGGTCGTCGAAGACGCGGCCGAGGCGCTGGGGTCGTTCCGCGACGGCGTCCACGTCGGCGGCGAGGGGCTGGTCGGCACGCTCAGCTTCAACGGCAACAAGATCGTCACCACGGGCGGCGGCGGGGCCATCCTGACCTGCGATCCTGAACGTGCCGCCCGCGCGAAACATCTCACCACCACGGCGCGACGTGGTTCCGGCTGGGTCTATGACCATGACGAGGTCGGGTGGAACTACCGCCTGCCGAACCTCAACGCCGCGCTCGGCGTCGCTCAGCTGGAACGGCTGGGCGACATGCTGGCCCGCAAGCGGACGTTGGCCGATCGCTACGCCGAAGCCCTTGCGGCGGTCGAAGGCGTGCGGCCGCTCTCGTCGCCGACCGGGACGCGACCCAACAACTGGCTGAACGGCCTGATCCTCGACCGCCCCGACCGCGCTGTCCGCGACGACCTTCTTGCCGCGCTCAACGCCGCAGGCATTCAGGCTCGGCCTATCTGGACCTTGATGCACCGCTTGCCGATGTACGCCGGCTGCCCCCGCGCGCCGCTGCCCGTCGCGGAAAGGCTAGAAGCTTCGGTGATCAACCTGCCTTCCAGCGCGGCGCTGGCCGATTGACCTCAGCGCTTCAGAGGACGCGCCGGATTGCCGACGACGGTCTCGCCGGGGGCGACGTCGCGCGTCACCACTGCCCCCATGCCGATCACCGCGCCGGCCCCGATGCGACGCGGCCGCCCCGGCGCGCCCTGTTTGATCACCGCGCCCGCGCCCACATAGGCGCCGTCGCCGATCTCGACGTTTCCGTTCACGGTCGCTCCCGGCGCCAGGGTGACGAAGTCGCCGATCGTGCAGTCGTGCATGACGCAGGCATGCGGATTGGCCAGGAAATGCCGACCGATGCGGACGTCGTCGGTGATCACCACCCCGTCGCACAGAACGGCGCCCTCGCCGATCTCGCTGCGGCCTCGACGGCGAGCGGTGTCGGCCATGACGCTGCCGAAGCGGCGGCCCGCCGCCTCTTCCTCCACGATGCGCCGCCGCACCTCGGGATCGCCGACGGCGACCACCAGGGCCTGATCGTCCTCGATGTCGGCCAGGGCGCGCGTGGGGAAGCCCGCCACGGGTGCGTCGTCCGCAGGATTCTTCGGCACGAAGACGACGGCGTCGCTCACGTCGCCGAGCTGGTCGCGGACCTGCTCGACGGCCAGCGCCGCCACTTCTCGGCCCAGTCCGCCGGTTCCAACAATGGCGATGCGCATGTCCGGCTCTCCCGGCGGCCGTGGGGCGAATCGGCCGCCTCGGCTACGCTGGCCCACGACGCCCGACGCGTCGAGGAGGGATTGGGGTGACCGCGCGCCGTCTCCGCCTGCTGACCACCGGCCGCGCCGACTGGAACATCCTGGCGCCGCTGGCGCGCGCTCTGCACGCCGATCTGGACTTCGACCTTGGCCTGATCGTCACGGGCGGCCATCTGGACGTGGATCAGGGAATGACCGTGCGGGCCGTAGAGGCAACGGGCCAGCCCATCGCGGCACGCTTGTCCTGGGGCGAGGGGACGCCCGCCAGCCGCGCCGCCCGCGTTCTCGACGGGGTGGCGGCTGTCCTGACCAGCGATCCGCCGGACATGCTGATCTTGCTCGGCGACCGGTTCGAGACTCTGGCCGCGGCGCAGGGGGCGAGCCTCGTCGGCGTGCCGATCGTCCACCTGTCCGGCGGCGACGTCACCGAAGGGGCCATGGACGACGCCTTCCGTCACGCCGTCAGCAAGCTGTCTCATCTGCACCTGGCCTTCCATGAGCCCGCCGCGCGTCGCCTGCGCCAGATGGGCGAGGCGTTCGACCGCGTGCACGTCGTCGGCAATCCGGCGTTGGACGATCTGGTGGAGTCGGCCCGTATGCCGGACGCGGAGCTTGAGCGCCGCTTGGACGCCCCGCTGGGCGAGCGGAACCTGCTCCTCACCTTCCATCCCGTCACCCTTCAGCCCGATCGCGGCCGAGCGGAACTGGAGGCGTTGTTGGGGGCGCTGGGTCGGCTCGACGACAGCTGGACCCTCTGGATCACCGCCCCGAACGCCGACCCGGGCGGTCCGGACTTCGACGCCCGCCTGCGCGCCTGGTCCGCCCTCCGGCCCCGCGCACATTTCCGCGAGGCTCTGGGCCGGGCCTATGCCCCGCTCGCGGCCCGCTGTGCGGCGGTGATCGGCAACTCTTCCTCCGGTCTGGCCGAGGTTCCGACCCTGGGCGTGCCCACGATCGACGTCGGAGACCGACAGGGCGGGAGGCTCGCGGGTCCCAGCGTCTTTCATGCGGCCGCCTCAGCCGACGCCATCCTCGCCGCACTCGATCGCGCCTTCACGTTCCGTCCGGACGGGGCGTCCAATCCCTATGGCGACGGGCGGTCCGTGCCCCGCATCATTTCGATCCTGAAATCCGCGCGGCCGCGAGACGCTCTCCTGCGCAAGCCGTTCGTCGATCTGGAGGCCGGGCATGGCTGACCGCATCTTCATCGTCGCCGAAGCGGGCGTGAACCACGACGGCTCCGTCGACGACGCCCTGACGATGGTCGACGTCGCCGCCGAGGCCGGGGCGGATGCGGTCAAGTTCCAGACCTTCCGCGCCGAGGCCCTGGTCACTCGCCGCGCCGGCAAGGCCGCCTACCAGGTCGCCAACACCGGTCATGACGGCGGCCAGGCCGACATGCTGCGCCGGCTCGAGCTGTCGGAGGAGGCGCATCATCTCATCGCCGACCGCTGCCGGGCCCGCGGCGTCGCCTTCATGTCCACCGCCTTCGACATGGAGGGCCTGGCCCTATTGGACCGTCTGGGCGTTCCGGCTCTGAAAATTCCGTCCGGGGATCTGACCTGGGGGCCCATGCTGCTGGCCGCGGCGCGCACCGGACGGCCTCTGTTCGTGTCCACCGGCATGGCCGACCTCGAAGAGGTGCGCCGGGCGCTGGGGGTGATCGCCTTCGCCCTCACCCGCCCGGGCGAGCCGTCGGGCCTGACCGACTGCGAGGCCGCCTTCGCTTCGGCCGAGGGCAGTTCGGCGGTGGCCGAACGCGTCACGGTTCTTCAGTGCACGACCCAGTATCCGGCGCCCGCCTCGGCGGCGAACCTACGGGCCATGACCAGTATGGCGGCCGAGTTCGGCGTGCCCGTCGGCTATTCGGACCACACGCTGGGGATCGCCGTGGCCACCGCCGCCGCGGCATTGGGTGCGCGCGTGATCGAGAAGCACTTCACGCTGAGCCGCAGTCGGCCCGGACCCGACCATGCGGCTTCTCTGGAGCCGGACGAACTGGCGGCTCTGGTCAGGGCGATCCGCGAGGTCGAGACGGCGATGGGCGACGGCATCAAGACGCCGTCGGCGGCCGAACTGCCCAATCGCCCGATCGCGCGTCGGTCTCTGGTCGCGGCCCGGCCCATGGCGGCCGGCGAGATCTGGTCGGACGCCGCGGTCACGGCCAAGCGCCCCGCCGACGGACTGTCGCCCATGCGGTGGTGGGACGTGAAGGGCGCCGCCGCGCGCCGGGCCTATGGGATCGACGACGCCCTGGATGCGGAGGAAGCGTCATGAAGCACTGGGAACGCGCCCTGATCGCGCCGGACGCCACCCTGCGCGACGCCTTGCGCAACATCGACGCCACGGGCGCCGGCATCGCCCTTGTGGTCGACCCCGATCGGCGCTTGGTCGGCACCCTGTCGGACGGCGACATCCGTCGAGCCCTGATCCGGGGCGAGAATCTGGACGGCCCGTGCGGCGCCTTCGCCAACGTCGCGCCCGCGACGGCTTCGGCCGAGATGGACCCGGCCTCGCGCCTGGGCCTTCTGCGTTCACGCAAGCTGCGTCAACTGCCGTTGATCGACGATCAGGGACGCGTGGTGGGCCTCTCGACCGTCTCCGACTTCCTCGAGATGCCGGAGCGCACCGAGGCGGTTGTCATCATGGCCGGGGGCCGCGGAACCCGTCTGGCCGAACTGACCGCAAACACGCCCAAACCGATGCTGAAGGTCGGGCCTCGGCCCATGCTGGACACGGTCGTCGACGCTTTCGCCGCCCAGGGTTTCCGTCGCATCTTCCTGTCGATCAACTATCGCGGCGAGCAGATCGAGGCGCATTTCGGCGACGGGTCAGAGCGAGGTCTGCACATCCGTTACCTGCGCGAGGACGGCCCGCGCGGCACCTGCGGCGCGCTGAGCCTCCTGCCCACGGACGTGACGGGCGACGTGCTGGTCACCAACGGCGACGTCCTGACCAAGATGGACTACGGCCGGGTGGCCGACGATCACGCCGTGGCCGGGGCGGCCGCCACGGTGGTGGTGCGCGACTATGAGATGCAGGTGCCGTTCGGCGTGATCAACGCCGACCAGGGTCGGGTTCTGGGCATCGAGGAGAAGCCCAGTCAGGTCTACCGCATCAACGCCGGGGTCTATGTTCTGTCTCCGTCCGCGCGGGAGTTGGTTCCGTCCGAGGGATCTTTCGACATGCCTCAGCTCCTTCAATCCCTGATCGATGAGGGGCGATCGGTGCGGGCTCACCGCGCGGAGGGCTATTGGGTCGATGTCGGAAGAATGGCGGACTTCGCCCGGGCCAACGAGGACTACGGCGCCGTGTTCGAGGGCGGTTGACCGTCACCGGACGCGCCCGAACTCCAGACGAGCAAAAGCCGGCGGACCAAAATCCGCCGGCTCAAACTCTCGCCACGTCGCGGCCGAAGCCGCGCGGCGACCCGAGTTAGTTGCTGTCCGAGTCGTCGTCGGTGGCGACGACGATGGCGGTGGCCAGCACGGCGCCGCCGATCAGCAGGACGGCCAGCGGGATGCCGGCGAACTCGTTGGAGGCATCGGCCGAGGCGCCGACGCGGTCACCCACGCGGGCGACGGCGGTGTTGGAACCGGCGGCGGCGGCTTGGCCGGCGACCAGCAGCAGACCGACCGAAACGGCGGCGATCGTCTTACGCATCAGAATCCCCTTCATGTTATGAGGTTGACGCGGTTTTCCCCGCGCTTTCCCGAAATGCTTCTAGGCCAACCCCGTTGCCGATTGCAAGCGAAAAAGCCGCACGTCGCCAGCCCGTCGCGCGAACCTGTGGCCCGGTGGACGCGGTTTCACCGTGAACGGAAGGTTGCGTCAGCGCGGATCGATGCGCCCGGTACGCGCACGGGCGTCGGCGATTTCGGCCGAAACCGCCTCCAGCTGACGCGCGCGGACTTCGGCTGAGGGATGTCCCCACTGGGCCCAACGCACGCGCCAATTGGCCGCGCCGAACCGTCTCCAGAACGGGGCCGCGACGTCCACGTCGAAGCCTGCGCGCGCCATCAGATACAAGCCCCAGCGGTCCGCGTCGCGCTCGGCGGCCGCCAGACTGGACGGCGCGACGGCCAGATTGCCGAAGACCCGGCGGGCCGGCGCCTCGCGATCGAACCGCTCCCGATGCTTCAGGATGTTGTGGGCCAGCTCGTGCGCAAGGATCAGCGCCAGCTCGTCGTCGTTGGCGGCGAAGCCGGCCAGCGCCGTGGAAATGAAGACGCCGGTCCCGTTCGCCCGGGCGTTCAACTCGTCCGACACGTCGAGCTGGACCGAATGGGGACAGGCGGGATCGGCGGTCAGCCGCACGGTCCGTACGGCGCCGCCGCGACTGATTTCCAGCATCGCGGGACCGTCGTCGGCCAGGGCGGCGTCCATCGCGGCCAGGTTGCGCGCCACGCCGTCCCAGCTCTCGGCGGCGTCGATCGCGCCGATGGAAAGCGCCGTTCCGTCCACGGACAGGATCACGTCGCCGACTTCCAGTCCGGCGCGCGCCGCGGGACCGCCGGGGACGACGGCCAGAACGGCCGGCAAGTCACCCTTCAGATCGCCCGTCGCGGCCACGACCGGCCGCATCTCGGCTCCGTACTGGTTTGCGGCGTGCAGGCTCCATCCCGAACTGCGGCCCGGCGCCCCGCACAGGTCGACGTTGGCGGTGACCAGTCGGTGGAAAACCGTCGCCACGCGCGCGTCCAGGGCTTGGAGCGCGGCATAACGGGCGGCGGGGCCCTGGGCTTCGGCAGAGGCGGCGTGGGGGACGTTCAGCCCATCCCCGCCGCCGCCGCACCCGGCGACCAGCGCCGCTGCGAGGCAGACGGTCAGGGCGTGTCGACGCGCCAAGGCGTCAGAACACCTGGAAGATGGCCAGCGCAGGCAGAGCCTGGACCGCATCCCGCACCAGGGCGTTCGTGCGGCTGATGTCCACCACGACGACGTCGTCGCCCAGGATGACGGGATCCTCGGCCTGACCGTTGCGGATGTCGGCCAGATCGAACACGGCGACCATGCGCTGGCCCCCGACCTCCCGGAAAACCGCCACGCTGCGCACGTTTGCGTCGCGGGTGGGGCCCTTGGCCATGGCCACGGCCTGCATCAGAGTGGTGCGGCCGCGCATCTCATAGACGCCCGGCTGGGTCACGGCGCCGTCGATGGTGACCTTCTGGCTTGCGGCCTCCTTGACCGTGACGGTGACCTGCGGATTGCGCAGGTAGCGCTCGCCCAGACGGCGGGCGATGTCGTTCGACAGCTCGTTCGGCGTCAGGCCCGCGGCCTGGACCGATCCGATCATGGGCAGCTGAAGATTGCCCGAGGCGTCGACGCGGATCTCGTCGAAAGACAGGTCCGGCACCTGGAAGACGGACACGGTCAGAAGATCGGTCGCGCCGATGCGATAGTCGCCGCTGGCCTCGCCCCGCGCCGACTGCATCAGCATCACGGGATCTATCGGCGCGGCGGCCGTGACCAGGCTGGCGTCCCGCGTCGCGCCGCCGCCGCACGCGGCGACCAGAAAAGCGGCGCAGGCGATCAAAAAAGCGCGCATGTCCAGGTTACCTTCCACGTTGCGGGCATCAGCCGCCTTATGCATGCCGACGATGCCGCGTCTGGCCCTAACAGGGCCGCCGACGGCCGTCCAGCGTGGCCTCAGACACCATAGAATTGTCTATACCAATCGACGAAGCGTCCGACCCCGTCGTCGATCGAGGTTTTCGGATCATAGCCCAGCAGAGCCCGCGTGCGGGCGACGTCCGCCTCGGTTCGAACCATCTCGCCGGGCTGCACGGGCAGGGCGTTGATCGCGGCCTTGCGTCCCAGCTTGCGCTCCAGAACTTCCAGATATCGCGCCAGGGGCTCGCGCCGGCCGGCCCCCAGATTCAGGATGCGCCAGGGCGCCACGCCGCTGGTCGCGGGATCCGGATTGGCCGGATCCCAGTCGGGATCGGGCGCGGGAGGCAGATTCAGAGCGGCCAGGACGCCGTCGACGACGTCGTCGACGTAGGTGAAGTCCCGCTCCATCGCCCCGTCGCCGTACAGGTCGATCGGCGTCCCCTCCAGGATGGCCCGGGTGAACTTGAACAGGGCCATGTCGGGCCGGCCCCAGGGCCCGTAGACCGTGAAGAACCGCAACCCCGTGCACGGCAGGCCGTGCACATAGGCGAAGGCGTGCGCCATGGCCTCGTTCGCCAGCTTGGTCGCCGAATAGAGGTTCAACGGGTGCGAGACGGGTTGTTCGACCGAATAGGGCAGGGCTCCGTTCGCGCCGAACACGGAACTGGTCGAGGCATAGACCAGATGCTCCACCCCCACGGCCCGGCAGCCCTGAAGGACGCTTAGGAAGCCCACCACGTTGGAGTCCACGTAGGTCTCGGGGCTTTCGACGCTGTAGCGGATGCCGGCCTGCGCTCCGACGTGGACGACCCGAACCGGGCGATGGCGCTCGAATAGCCCCGCCACGGCCTCGCGGTCGGCCAGGTCCATGACGTGATCGACGTAGCCCCCGTGCTCCATCAGAAGCGCACGCCGGGCCTCCTTCAGTCTGGGGTCGTAATAGGGATTCAGGTCGTCCAGCCCGATGACGCGCCGGCCTTGCGAAAGCAGCCGGCGGGCCGTGTGGAAGCCGATGAAGCCGGCCGAGCCGGTGACCAGGACAGGTCGGTCGTCGCTCATGCCGGCCTTCTCGACCGACGTCGCGTGGTCTCCGGCGGATCTCCGCCGCTCAATTCCAGCATCGCGGCCAGCACGGCGAGGACCGCCGTCACGGTCACGGTTCTCAGCGGAAATTCGACGGCGCTGTGCATCAGAATCATCAGTATGCCCACGGACGCCGCGCGCGCCATGTCCGCCGTCGACCCTGCCGGCGCGCGCCACGCCGCCCAGGCGCGCCGTCCGAACCAGATCAGGAAGGCGATCAGCACGCCGACGCTCAGCCATCCCCCCTCGAGCCAGGTCTCGAGGTATTCGTTGTGCGCCCGGTTGAAGGAGGTGGCGTCCAGTTCCTCCAGCGTCTCGACCGAGCGATAGACCCGTTCGAACGATCCGAAGCCGGCCCCTGTGGGCAGATAGGCCTGGGCGGCCTCGGCCACGGTGGGCCAGCGCTCGAACCGCGCTTCCGGCGGGGCGGAGGAATCGAACCGGTCCAGGATCGGCCCCAGCCCCAGAGTGGCGACCAGCAAAAGGGCGGCCCCGGCGACTCCCGCCAGGCCAAGGGCCGCGGGTCCCAGGCGGGCCTTGCCGGCGGCCGTCCAGATGATCATGGCCGAGAACGCCAATGCGGGGCCCAGCAGGCCGACGCCGGCGCGCGATCGAGTCGCCGCCACCGTCACGACGGCCACCGCGACGACGGCCAGGCCGATCCAGAAGGCCGTTCGCCCCTCGGACCCTCGACGGGCGCCCGTGCCGACCATGGCGGCGGCCAGCGGCAGGGCGATCAGGCACAGGGTCGCAAGATGGTTCCTGTTGGCGAAAAGACCGCTGACCGATCCGCGGTCGGTGGTCGGCCAGGGATGAAAGGGGTCGCCGGTCATGGCTTGGGCCAGACCCAGCAGGAAACTGGTCGCCAGCGCCACGAAGATCAGGTGCACATATCCGCGGTGCGTCGACGGGCCCGTCGTCAGGACGGCCAGGAACAGGGCCGCCGCGGGAATCAACGCGAGGAATGACCGCCAGGTCATGTCGGGGGCCACCGACGTCGGGGCCCATCCTGGCGACAGGCCGGCGATCTCCAGCGCCAGAACGCCGCCTTCACGCCCGGGCAGGGCGCCCCAGATTCCGGGCGGCAGGGGAATCAGTTGGATCAGAGGGATCGCCGCCGCGGCCGCGAGAATGCCGATCGCGAACCCGTTCGTGGTCCAGACCGTGCGGTCCCAGGCGCGAAGCAGGGCGAGACCCAGCACGGGCAGGGCGGCCAGCTCGATCAGCGTCAGTCGCAGCGCGTTCTTCTGGCTGGCTCCGCCGATCAAAAAGCAAATGGCCAGCAGGACGAAAGCCGCGATCGCGACCCTGTCCCACTGGCCATTCTGTCTCAACCAAGCGCGCAAGAAGCCCTGTGCCTCCAGGCGCCGGAATGCGTCAGTTGCTGTCCGAGTCGTCGTCGGTGGCGACGACGATGGCGGTGGCCAGCACGGCGCCGCCGATCAGCAGGACGGCCAGCGGGATGCCGGCGAACTCGTTGGAGGCGTCGGCCGAGGCGCCGACGCGGTCACCCACGCGGGCGACGGCGGTGTTGGAGCCGGCGGCGGCGGCTTGGCCGGCGACGAGCAGAAGGCCGACAGTGACGGCGGCGACGGTCTTGCGCATGAGTATCCCCTCAGGTTTGAACCGGCGCCGCCTGAATGCGCGACGCTCGCCCGCCTCATACCCTCTCTTTCCCGCATTGCAAGAACAATCGGCCTGCACGGGCCGACTGCGTCATCGGCAACTGCCTCAGTTTCCTGTAGTTTTTGCCGTGACCGGAACAAGCGCGAAGGTGTCGAACCAGGCTACGACGGCGCTGCGACGCGCGCCCCTGCGGGTCTTCAGCTCCAACCACTGGGTGGAGCAGTTCGCGGCGGGGACGGTGAATTCCGCTCGTCCGTCGGCCCAGTCCGACTGATCCTGCGCCGCGGTGGGCGACCAGGCCGCGATGACCGCGTTCGTCTCCAGGCAGCGAATCGACCAGGAAAACCGCGGATCGCGTCCCCCCGCCTCGAATCGGAAGCGCCCGTCCAGCCGGTAAGGTCCGGGATCCAGCAGCAGAACTTGGCTCACCACGGTGCGCGTCGAGAATCCGTCCGTCTCCAGGAACAGGGCCTTGCCCTGGGATTCCGGACCGGCCGAGATCTCCGCATGGACGCCGGGGCCGGCCTCCAGGATCCAGTTGAACGGCGTGGGTCCGGCCCGCCCTTCGAAGCCGCCGTCGTGCAGCGTCGCCGGGGGAGGGCGGCGCAGGCGGCGGCGGAGTTCGCGCAGCCCGGGCAGGCGGCCCTGGCGCAGCCATTCGCCGTAGACGGTCTGAAGTTCGCCGTCGTTGAGCGGCCCGTCCGTCCGCTGCAGGCCCAGCGCGAGGGTCGCCTGCACCTGAGCGGCCTGCGGTCCCGTCCGCAGCGATTCCAGATAGGCCGGCCGCCAATTCGGCCAAGGCGCCAGCCGAGCGATCAGATGCGGCGCGGCGCGGGGATCCTCGGCGACCGCGACGGTGAACAGTTGGAAAATGCGGGGATGGACGTCTTCACGACGGCGCGCCAGGGCGTCGGCGTGTCCGAAGGCGCCGGCATAGTCGCCCTGCTCAAGTCGGCGCCGGATCAGCCAGGCGTGAGAGGGGTCGTCCCGCAGACTCCAGTTGCCGGCCAAGGTCAACAGCTCGTCGGCCGCGTCGGGATCGGTGCGCGCGACCGCCAGGCCCAGCACGCGGAGGGCCCGGACGTCGAAGGGGGCGGCGCGCAACGCCATGCCCGCCAGGTCGCGGGCCGCGTCCACGCGCCCCGCCACCATCTCGGCCTCCGCCGCCCGGCTCAGCACCTGTCCGGATGACGGCGCCACCCGGATCGCGGTCTCCACCGGCGACCTCTGGACCAGCAGGCCGACGACCATCTGCCAGCCCAGCCAGATCAGCAGGACCGTCAGCACATGAGGCGCCCACGCCCGCAGCCCGCCGCCGGTCCGGCCGACCGCCCGAGGCTGCATCAGCCGGCCCCGCCCTTCGACCGCCGCGCGGGACCGTCGCCGTACGAGTAGTCGTACGCGTAGTCATAGCCGCCGTACTGGGTCGACTTGACGTTGAACTTGGTCATGACGAGGCCCAGGAGCCTTCCGCCGCCCATCGTCAAGCGACGCAGCGCGCCGCGCGCCTGGGCCCGGCGCGTGCCGCGGGACTCGAGCACGAAGACGCTGCCGGAACAGGCCGAGGCCAGCAGGGGCGCGTCGGCGAAGCCCAAAACCGGCGGCCCGTCGATCACGACGTGATCGAACGACTCCTGCATCTGACCCAGAAGGGTCCGAAGCCTGTCGCCGCCCCACAGCTCGGCGGGGTTGGGCGGCAGGGGGCCCGAGGTGACGATCCCCAGGTTCGGCTCCCGCGTCGATTGGACCGCGTCGCCAAGAACCGCGGCGCCCGACAGCAGGTTGCTCATGCCCACGGCGTTCTCCACGCCCACGATGCGGTGCATCGACGGGTTGCGCAGATCCCCGTCGATCAGAAGCACTCGCTTGCCGATCCGCGCCAGCGTCAGCGCCGTCGCATAGGCCGTCGTGGACTTGCCTTCCGCCGGTCGCGCGCTGGTCACCAGCAGGGTGGGGGGCACCCCCATGGGCGTCGAGAACTGAAGGGCCGTCCGCAGCGAGTAATAGGCCTCGGAGAAGGCCGACCGGATGTCGGCCAGCGCCTCCAGCGGAGTCTGGTCGCGCGCCAGCAAGGGGACGACGCCCAACACCGGCACGGCCAGCTTGGTCTCCGCGTCGTCCGGAGTCGCCAGGGTCTCGTCCAGGGCCTCCAGGACGAAGGCGGCGAGCGCGCCCAGGCCAAGACCCAGCAGGGCCGCCAGCATCAGGTTGACCATGAGATTGGGCTTGGACGGGGCCGTGGGCACCTGAGCCTGATCGACGATCGAGATGTTGTTGGACGCCACGGTGCCGGTGATGCTCACCTCCTTGTAACGCTCCAGAAGGGCGTCGTAGCTGGCGCGGCTCGTGTCCAGTTCGCGTTGGAGAATGTTGTAGTCGACGCTGCGGTCGCGCAGGTCCAGCACCTCGCCCTTGAGTGCGTCGACCTGCGCCTGAAGCGCGCGCTCGTTGTTGGCGGCGACCACATACTGTCCCTGGATCGAGGCCAGGATCCCGCGGCCGATCTCGGCGATCTGCGCATCCAGTTCCTCGATCTGGCCGCGCAGCTGAATCTGGCCGGGCCAGTCCTCGCGATAGATGCGGGCCTGCTGCTGATATTGAGCGTCCAACTGGGCGCGCTGCTCCGTCAGGCGCTGGATGGCCGGGTTCTGCAACACCTCCGGCTGGCTCAGCAGCGGCGCCGAGCGCGCCTGGCGCCACCGCTGCTCAGCCGCGATCCGGGCCGCCCTGGCGTTGGCCAGCGAAGCGTTCAGCGCAGACAGATTGGTTCCGGCCAGCGACTGCGTCTGGCCGACGCCGTCGGGCCCCGGTTCGGACAGATTCACGATGCCCTGAGCGCTGGCATAGTCGACCAGCGCGCGCTCCGTTTCCTCCAGCTTCGCCTTGGTCTGCGCGATCTGCTCTTCCAGGAATTCCCGTGCGAATGACGAGGATTCGAACCGGCGGTCGAGGTTCGCCTGGATGAAGTTCTCGGCATAGGCGTTGGCCACTCGCGCGGACAGGGCGGGGACGGGGCTGTCGAAATTGATCTCCACCAGCCGTGATCCCCGGACGGGCGCGACCGAGAAGTTCGCCAAAACCAGTCCGATCACCATCTCGCGGCGGACGCGGCTGTATTCCGCGGCCGTACGGTCTCCGCGCGCCGGCGGCGTGGCGCCCATCTGCTCCATGAAGGCGTCGGACGCGGCCAAGCCCAGGCTGTCGACCACACGCTCGGCCAGCGAGCGGCTGCGCAGCAAGCCGTATTGCGTCTGGAAGAACTCCTCGCCGAAGGCCTGCGACTCTCGCGGCTGCACGTCATCGACGTTCAGCACGCGGGCGCTCTCCCGATCGATCTGCAGCGTCGCCTTGGCGCTGTAGATCGGCGTCATCAGCAGGGTGACCGCCACGCTCGCCAAGATGCAGGCCACGAAGGCGCCCAGGATCACCCAGCGGTGCTTGACCGCCATGCGCCAGTACTCGGCGACGTCGAACGACGCGGCCGGGGCGAAGCGCTGACCGGCCTCACCCTGCAGGGCGAGGTCCCGTTTCCCGGTCAAGATCTCGTCAGTCATAGGTCGTCCACTGATGCCCAGGCGTCGGCCGACGCCTGCAATTCGTTCCGGCGAATAGCCGATAGTTCGCGTCTCTGCGACCCGTCAGGGGCGAAATCTCGATGGGCGCGCCGCATGGGGCGTCAAGAGGCGCCCCTCAGGGTGCGGACGTTGTCCGTCCGGGGGGTCCGCAGCTTGTCGAGCAGCTTGAACAGCAGATCCCGCGCGCCGTCGTCGTCGCCGTTGCGCGCGACGGTTTCCAGACGCCGGATTTCGGCTTCCGACAGACCGACGCCGGCGTTGTCGTCCACGACCTCCAGCACCCCGGGATCGCATTGCCGGGCCGTCTCGGTGACGTCGAACAGGGCCTCGGTCATCTTCTCGCCGGGACGCAGACCCGTGACACGGATCTCGACGTCGACGCCGGGTATCTTGCCGTTCAGCTCTATGAGGCGGTGCGCCAGATCGATGATCTTGACCGGTTTGCCCATGTCGAGGACCAGCACGCCCTCGACCTGATCGAACGCCGATTTGGCGGTGGCGTGGAGCACCAGCTGCACGGCCTCCGGAATGGTCATGAAGAAGCGTTCGATGTCCGGATGGGTCAGCGTCACCGGCCCCCCACGCGCGATCTGGTCCAGGAAGGTCGGAACGACCGATCCGGCGGAGCCCAGGACGTTGCCGAACCTCACGACGTTGAACCTCGGGCCGTCGGCGCGCCGACGCTGGCAGACGGTCCGTTCCGCCAGGCGCTTGGTCGCGCCCATGACGTTCGGCGGATCGACGGCCTTGTCCGTGGAGATGAAGACGAAATTCCGCACGCCGGCCGCCACGGCCGCGTCGGCCACGTTGGCGCTGCCGATGACGTTGGTCAGCACGCTGTCGGCCGGATGCGCCTCCATCAGCGGGACATGCTTCAGGGCGGCGGCGTGGAACACGATCTCGGGCCGCTCTTCCGCCATGAAGGCTCGGATGCGGGCCGCGTCGCGGACGTCGCAGAGGCGCGCCGAGCGCGACAGGGTGCTGTAGGTGGCGCCGATCTCCTGCTCGATGGAGAACAACGAGAACTCCGAATGGTCCACCAGCGCCAGATGCGCGCACGACAGGGATGCGACCTGTCGGGCGATCTCTGACCCGATGCTGCCGCCGGCGCCGGTGACCAGCACGCGCTTGCCTGTGATCAGCCGCCGGACACGATCGTGATCAAGGTGCACGGGCGGCCGCGCCAGCAATTCGTTGAAGTCGATCTCGCGCAGCGAGAGGCCGCCCAGCGGCGTGTCGAGCGACGACAGCCGGTTCATTCGCAGCAGCGTCACGCCCGCGCCGCGCAGCCGGGCCAGCAGGTCTCCCTCAAGGTCGGCGGGAACCACGGTGTCGTCCAGGAAGACGACGGCGCGTTCGCCGCCGTCGCCCGCGAACTCCGTCAGAATGCGGTCGGCGTCGCCCAGTGCGCCCAGCACCCTGACGCCACGAACCTCATGACGAACGTCGGCTTCGGACGCGGTCAGCAGACCGGTCGCCCGATATCGCGACGCGGGATCCCTGGCCAGTTCGCGCAGGAAGGAGTCAGCGGAGTCCAGGCCGCCGACCAGCAGCACAGGAACGGCCGTCGCCCCCGATCTGCCCGTGAAGGGGGCGAGGACCGCGGACAGAGTGTTCTCGTGCGCGGCGCGCCGGACCATCAGGAAAGCTCCGAACAGACCGATGTCCAGAACCCATGTCAGGAACAGCGCCGATCGAGGAAGCGCCTGACCGCGGTCGAGCACGAAGACGGCCAGCAGCAGAACCAGCGCGATCACCGTCGACGCCCTGATCATCACCAGCATGTCGGTCAGCGAGGTGAAACGCCACGATTTCCTCCAGCTGCGGGTCACCAGGTCGTAGCCGAGGCCGGTGAGGGCGAACACGCCCAGGTAGGGCCAGATGGCCTCGACCGACCTCAGCAAAGCGATCGGCGCGATGTCGTCGAAGGAGGCCAGGCTGAACGCCAGCGTCAACGCCGCGACGCGCATCAGGGCCCGGACTCCCAGTTTTCCCGTTCTCAACAGCATCTTGGGTTCCCAGCTCCGGCCGTCCTACGTGGCGCGGGGACCACAGGCAAGAAGTCTCAGCCCCGACGCGAGCGCCCTTCGCACATGCAGCGCTCAGTCTTGTGACGGTCTTGCGGCATCGTTCGGGCCGTCCTTCCGGGGCAGGGCGGCGTCGATCGCTTCACGTGGGGACGTCGCCGGTTCCCAATTCCAGTCGCGCCAGTGCGCGCGATCGACCGTCATCGGTTCGAACAGACTGTCGTACAGTTCGCCGCGACCGAGGACGGTCAGCAGCGGGCGCATCAGCGGCCCGGGCGCGGGCAGCAGCCGCGCCGGCCGCCCGAGGGTTTCGCCGATGAGCCGGCACAGGGTCCGGGCGTCCAGGTCGTCGGCATCGGCGGGGATCAGCGTCCCCGACCGGTCGCACAGGGCGGCCGTGACCAGGGCGGACGCCAGGTTTTCCACGCCGCAGAAACTGCGCGGCGCGACGGCTCCGGCGAGCGGCAAGGGCAGGCCGCGCGCGACGGCGGCGCTGAGAGGTCCGAAACCGGCGCCCGGTTCGCCGTACACCATGGGCGCCCGCACCACGGCCCAGCCGGTGCCGCCGCCCGTCAGAGCCTTCGCAAGAGCCGTCTCTCCGTCTGCGCGTGATCGCGCATAGGGCCCCTTGGGTCGCAGTCCGGAGTCGGGATCGATGGGGTCGGGCGACGACCGCCCGTGCACGGAAATGGAACCGAGAAGGACGAACCGTTCCGCGCCCGCCCGGCGCGCCGCGGAGGCGCAGCGGGCCACCGCCTCGACGTTGGCCGCGCGCAGGTTCGCCTCGGAGAAGAGCGAACCGGCGAGCCCGTGCAGGAACAGAACCCGGTCCCCGGCCTCGACGTGCGGGTCGTCGACGCCGGTCGATCGGAGCTTCAGTCCACGCCGCTCGGCTTCCGCCTCGACCGCCGGCCCGACGAATCCGTCGCCCCCGATCAGGACAAGAGAGTCAGCGCCCGCCGAGCGCATCGCCCTGGCCCCTTCCGACCACCGTCAGCAGAACGCAGCGCACATAGGCGACCAGATTGGGGCTCGCTGCATACTCCCGATCGGTCTGCGCCAGCAGGTCGGGCGTCGACATGTCGATGTCGCGGATCTGGGCGGGTCCGGTGATGCCCGGGCGGACGTCGAACACGCCCTCGCGCCGGCGGGCCTCCGTCAGCTCCACGTGATGCGGCAGCCCTGGTCGCGGGCCGACCAGGCTCATGTCGCCGATCAACACGTTCCAGAGCTGGGGCAGTTCGTCCAGCTTGAATCGGCGCAGCTTCACGCCAAGCGGGGTCACGTAGCTGGTCGAGACCTCGTGGCTGGCCGAATTGGGGGTGCCCACCGCCATGGTCCGCAGCTTGTAGAGGGTGAAGACCCGCTCGTTCCGGCCCAGCCGCGCCTGTTTGAACAGCGCGGGCCCCGGCGAGCCCGCCCGCACCGCCAGGCCCAGGATCAGCACCACGGGCAGTGCCACCAGTCCGCCGAACAGCCCCGCGCAGACGTCGATCAGGCGCAACAACGCGGACTGAAATTTCATTCTGGCCCCCTCATCCCGGCCACCCGGCGCGGCGCGGGCCTCCCTACCGGAGGCCGGGCGATCGTCCAAGAGCTTCGACTGAGATCAAAGCGTCATGAATCGGCAATGCTTTGGGGGTTTGTGACAGCCCGGAAATTGCGTAAAGGCGCCCCCCGGGGGAGGTCCGGCCGCCGTCGGCCGCGGACGCGACGCCCCATGAATTCAAGGGCTCGACGCCATGTCACTTCGCGAAACCCTCGTTCGACGCCTGAACGACCGCACCGCCGTGATCGGCATCGTCGGACTCGGCTACGTCGGACTGCCGCTCGCCATCCGGTTCTCGCAGATGGGCTATCGGGTGCTGGGGCTGGACATCGCGCCCGACAAGGTCGACGCCCTGAACCGGGGTGAAAGCTACATCGAGCACATCGCCGCGGCCGACGTCGCGGCGATGCGCTCGACGGGGTTCGAGGCCACGGTCGACTTCTCGCGAACGCCTGAGGCGGACGCTCTGATCCTTTGCGTGCCGACCCCGCTGAACAAGTACCGCGAGCCGGACCTCAGCTTCGTTCTGGACACGGTCGACAGCCTGACGCCGCACATGCGCGAAGGCCAGGTCATGTCCCTCGAAAGCACGACCTATCCCGGCACCACCGACGAGGAGCTGATGCCGCGCCTGGAGGCCGTCGGCCTGAAGGTCGGAGAGACGACCTTCCTGGTCTATTCGCCGGAGCGCGAGGATCCGGGCAATCCGAACTTCACCACCAACACCATTCCCAAGGTCTGCGGCGGCGTCACGCCCGCCTGTCTGGAGGTCGGCCTTGCGCTCTACGGCCAGGTCATCGACCGCGTCGTCCCGGTCAGCTCCACGCGGGCGGCCGAACTGACCAAGCTGCTCGAGAACATCCACCGGGCGGTCAACATCGGTCTGGTCAACGAGATGAAGATCGTCGCCGACCGCATGGGCATCGACATCCACGAGGTGATCGGCGCCGCCGCCACCAAGCCGTTCGGCTTCGTGCCCTACTGGCCCGGCCCGGGACTGGGTGGACACTGCATCCCGATCGATCCGTTCTACCTGACCTGGAAGGCCCGCGAATATGGCCTGCACACCCGCTTCATCGAACTGGCGGGGGAGGTGAACTCGGCCATGCCGGACTACGTCGTGGCCAAGCTGACCAACGCTCTGAACGAGCGTCTGAAGCCGGTGCGCGGCAGCCGGATCCTGGTTCTGGGCATCGCGTACAAGAAAAACGTCGACGACATGCGCGAAAGCCCGTCGGTCATCCTGATGGAAAAGCTGCGCGATCTCGGCGCCCATGTCGACTACAGCGACCCGCACGTTCCCGTCTTCCCGAAGATGCGCGAACACAGCTTCGATCTCAGCAGCGTGGACCTGACTCCGGAAAGCCTGGCCTCCTACGACTGCGTCCTGCTGGCGACCGACCATGCCCGTTTCGACTATGACTTGATCCGGGCGCACTCGGCCTTGATCGTGGACTCCCGCGGCAAGTTCGCCGCCGGCGACGCCGTGGTGAAGGCCTGAACCCGATGACCCCACGCCCCAACGTCAAGGACCGCAAGGTCCGCTTCGCCCTGGTCGGCTGCGGACGGATCTCCAAGAGCCACCTCGACGCCCTGACCAAACACGCCGACTCCTGCGAACTGGTCGACGTCTGCGACATCGATCCTGAAGCCGCGCGCGTCGCCGCCGAAGCGACCGGCGCCGCCGCGCACACCTCGCTGACCGACATGTTGGCGACGACCACGGCGGACGCGGTGATCCTGACCACGCCCAGCGGGTTGCATCCGTCGCAGGCCATCCAGGTGGCCCGGGCGGGCATCCACGTCGTGTCGGAAAAGCCGATGGCCACGCGCTACGCCGACGGCCTTGAGATGGTGCGCGCCTGCGACGAGGCCGGCGTGCGGCTGTTCGTGGTCAAGCAGAACCGTCGAAACGCCACGCTCCAGCTGCTGAAGCGGGCGATGGAGCAACGCCGGTTCGGGCGCATCCACATGGTCACGCTGAACGTCTTCTGGACCCGACCGCAGGATTACTACGACGCCGCCAAGTGGCGGGGCACCTGGGAATGGGACGGCGGGGCCCTCATGAACCAGGCCAGCCACTACGTCGATCTGCTGGACTGGCTGGTGGGGCCGTTGGACAGCGTCCAGGCTTACACCGCCACGCTGGAGCGGCGGATACAGGCCGAGGACACCGCCGCGGTCGCCCTGCGCTGGCGCTCGGGCGCGCTGGGCTCGCTGAACGTCACCATGCTGACCTATCCTCGGAACCTGGAAGGCAGCATCACCATCCTGGGCGAGAAGGGAACCGTCCGCATCGGCGGGGTGGCCGTGAACGAAGTCCAGACCTGGGAATTCGCCGAGCCGCACGAGGATGACGCGAAGGTGGCGGAGGCCAGCTACGCCACGACGTCGGTCTATGGCTTCGGTCACCCGCTCTACTACGAGAACGTCATCGCCACTCTGAAGGGCGAGGCGGAGCCGGAGACGGACGGTCGTTCCGGCTTGCGGTCTCTGGAGACGCTGATCGCCATCTACCGTTCGGCCCGGGACGGCGCCCGCGTCGGCCTGCCGCTGGTGCTCTGACGCATGCGGCTTGGGCTCATCACCTATGACGCGCGGCATCTCAAGACCGAGCAGGTCGCCCTGGGGCTGGCGCTGAAGGGAACGGCGGAGCTGTCGTTCCACGCGCTGCCCTTCACGCCCCGGCCCGCCCGCAACATCCTGTTCGCCCATCGCCCCGACATGGAGGAGGGCGCGCACTCGCGCGACGTGGCGGCGGCGCTCGGCGCGCCCTGGACCGCCTGCGCCTCACCGGACGACATTCCCGCCGACGCGGCGGACCTGTTCCTGATCCTGGGCGCCGGCCTGTTGCCGGCCGGATTCGTGGCGGCCACCCGCGGTCGCGTGCTGAACTCGCATCCCGGCCTCATCCCCCTCGTCCGCGGGCTGGATGCGTTCAAGTGGGCCATCCTCGACGGCATGCCGATCGCCAACACCCTGCACTGGATCGACGAGGAGGCGGACGCCGGAGAGGTTCTGGCCATCCGCCGGACCCCCGTCTTCCTCACCGACACCCTGCAGCAGTTCGCCCGCCGCCATTACGAGAGCGAGATCGCCATGATGGTCGATTTCGAGGCCCTGCTGGCGGCGCCCCGACCGGTCCTGGGCGACGAGGTCCGTCCCGCTCGGATGCGCATGCCGGCGGAGAAGCAGGCGGAACTTGAGACCGCATTCGAGGCCTACAAGGCCCGCTTCGCGTGGGGCGGAGCCCCGTCGTGACCACTCCGGGGCCGGAGGCGTCGGATCGATCCGGCCGGCTCCGCCGACTGCTGGACCGGGTGACCCAGGCGGGCGTGGTGCGTTCCATCGGCGTCCTGGTCGGCGGCACCGCCCTGGCCCACGGCATCACGGCCGCCGCCATGCCGATCGCCACGCGCCTGTATTCACCGGCGGATTTCGCGGCGGCGGCGGCGTTCTCCAGCCTGATCGGAATCCTCGTCGTCGCTTCGTGCCTGCGCTTCGAAATGGCCATTCCCTTGCCCGAAGACGACGAGGAGGCGGCGAATCTTCTCGGCCTCAGCGTCGCGGCGGTGGTGGCGATCAGTCTGGCGGCGGGACTGGCGATCTTTCTGCTGCCGACCTCGGTTCTGGCCCTGCTGGGCCAGCCCGGACTGATCCCGCACATGTGGCTTCTGTCGCCCGCGCTCCTGATCGGCGGGCTCTATCTTGCGCTCCAGATGTGGTTTGTGAGGCGCAAGGCTTTCGGGCCCATCGCGCGCAGCCGCGTCATGCAGTCGGCGTCGGCCGCCGCCGGCCAGCTGGGCCTCGGCGCCGCGGGCGTCGCTCCGCTGGGGTTGCTGGTGGGCCAGATGCTCAACTACGGCGCCGGCGCCGCAACCCTGGGCGCCGGCCTGCTATGGCGCGAGCGGGGCCTCCTTCGGCGGATCAGTCTGGCCGGAATGGCCCGCGCCGCAGCGATTCACCACCGGTTTCCCCGCTATTCCGTGGGGGAGGCGCTGGCCAATGCGGCCTCCATCCACCTGCCCGTGCTGTTGATCGCCGCGCTCGCCGCGGGACCGGAGGCCGGCTATCTGACGCTCGCCGTCTTCCTGCTTCAGGCCCCGATGGCCCTCGTCGGTCAGGCCGTCGGCCAGGTCTATCTGTCAGATGCGCCCGAAGCGCACCGCGAGGGGCGGTTGGGCGCCTTCACCGGGGACATGCTCCAACGACTGGCGCGCCTTTCGGCGGCGCCGATCGCCTTTTTGGCCGGGGTGTCTCCCGCCGCCTTCGGCCTGGTGTTCGGTCAGGATTGGACTCGGTCCGGCGTGCTGGTCGCTTGGATGGCGCCGTGGTTCTTCTTCCAGTTCCTGGCCTCGCCGGTGTCGACGGCGCTGCACGTCGCCGGCCGGCAGCGGACGGCGCTGGCGCTTCAGGCGGCGGGCCTGGCGATCCGCGTCGGGGCGGTGATCGCGACCGCCGCCGCCGCACGGAATTGGACGGTCGAGGCCTATGCCGTGTCCGGCCTGGTCTTCTATGCCGTCTATCTCGCGGTCGTTCTGCACGTCGTGGGGGCCGACCGGGCGAAGTTGCTCCGTGTCGGGATCGAAGCGGCCGTCCTGGCCGTCGCAGGCGCCCTCCTGGCGCTGCCGGCGGCGATTGCCTTGTCGTGGTTCACCGCGTAGGTCACCCCGCAATGCTGACCAAGATGATCCTGTCGTTGTCCTACCTGTTCCTCGCGGGCGGCACGCTGTGGATGTTGCGCCCGTTTCGCAACGGCGCGCCGTTCTTCTGGTTCATCATCGCCCAGGGCGCGATGGCGCTGGGAACCTTCTCCCTCATCGACGTCGATTATGGCGGCCACCTCTTCTATTCGTTCCTGTTCTTCGTCGCACACATCGTCTTCTCCGTGGCCGCGATTTTCTATCTTCATAATTTCGGCGTCGTGCATGATGTGGCCGAGTTCGGGGCGAAGCCGGAGATCGAAGAACATCAGGACATCAAGCTGTTCACCGGCATGATGTTCGCATTTTGCCTTCTGATCACGGTCATTTATTATCAGTCTGTCGGCTACAACATAATCCTTCAACTTCTGATCGGTGGAGGAGTTGAGGATTACTCGACCGCTCGCGTGAACGCCTATTCCGGGGACGAGTATTTCGCACCCGGCTACGTCAACCAGTTCAAGAACGTCCTGTTGCCGATGACCGCCACGGCCATCGGCATCTGGATCTGGCGCGCCCGGAACCGCCCCTTGCTCTATGCCTATGCCGCCTTCGCCATTCCGGCCGTGTTCCTGGCCCTCGCCGGGACGGGTCAGCGCGGCTATCTATTCTACACGTCCGCCGCCCTGTTCACCGCCTATGTGCTGCATTCGACGGGACGCCGGGGCGTCGACATGGGCCGGGTGGCGCTTTATGGCGCGCCGATCGCCGCCGCCTTCGTGGCCATGACGGCGGTCTATTACGGCCGCGCCGACGCGGGCGCCTGGGTTCTGCTGCGCGACACCGTCATGCGCTTCACCACGATCCAGCAGGAAAGCGGACTGATCGGCTTCGACTACATCGCCACGCTGGATCCCGTCTGGTTCACGGACTGGGGCCGCGCGCTTTTGGGCGTTCTCCCCGGGTTCGACGGCAGCATGATCGCCCACGACGTCTACGCCATCATGTACGGGACGACGCGGGGCACGGCGCCGGTGTCGTCCATCGGCTCCGCCTACTACAACGCCCACGTTCTCGGCGTGGTGTTCCTGTTCGGTGCGCTGGGGCTGTTCTACGCCATGGCCTATCGCGCCTATCTGCGAGGGCCTCGCTCGATCCTGCGGTCGCTCAGTTACGGCTTCATGTTCCTGTACATGTCGCTCTATCTCATCGACACGCCGGTCTCTCTGATCGACAACGGCGTTCTGGCCGTCGCCTTGTTCCTGGTGATCGCCGGCGCCCTGCGCGCCCGCGGCGCCGATGCGGCGGCCAACGTGCCCGGTCGACGATCCCTTCGCTGACGTCCCCTCCCGCCATCGCCGATCCCAACAGACTGGAGCAGGTCGAGTGTCCATCCGCGTCATCACAGTCATCGGCGCCCGCCCCCAGTTCATCAAGGCGGCGGTGGTCTCCGCCGCGCTCGCGCGCCACGGCGGCTTCGAGGAGATCCTGGTCCACACCGGCCAGCACTACGACCGCAACATGTCCGACGTGTTCTTCGAAGAGCTCGGACTTCCGGCCCCGGCGCACAATCTCGCGGTCGGCGGCGGCACCCACGCCCAGAACACCGGCCGCGCCATGGAGGGCATCGAGTCCCTGATCCGCGAAACGAAGCCCGACTGGGTGATGGTCTACGGCGACACCGACAGCACCCTGGCCGGCGCGTTGGCCGCCGCCAAGGAACTCGTGCCCGTCGTGCACGTCGAGGCGGGCCTGCGGTCGTTCAACATGGCCATGCCGGAAGAGATCAACCGCATCCTGACCGACCGGATATCCTCGCTTCTTCTGGCGCCGTCCCAGCTGGCGATGACGCATCTGGAACGGGAAGGCACGCCGGCCGACCGCGTCCGCTTCACCGGCGACGTGATGTACGACGCCGTGCGGATCTTCAGCGGCATCGCGCTGGAGCGGTCCGACGTTCTGGCCGGGCTGGGTCTGGCGGCGAAGGGCTATGTGCTGGCCACCCTGCACCGCAAGGAGAACGTCGACGTTCCGGCTCGGCTCGAAGCCATCCTGCGCGGCTTCGGCCAGGCCGGCGTTCCGGTCCTTCTTCCGCTGCACCCCCGCACACGAATGCGGATCGCCGAAAGCGGCATGGACGTGCCGTCCAATCTGCGGGTGATCGATCCGGTGGGATACTTCGACATGCTGGTCCTGCAACGCCAGGCCCGGGCCATCGCCACCGACAGCGGCGGGGTGCAGAAGGAAGCCTTCTTCCACGGCGTGCCGGGCATCGTCCTGCGCGACGAGACGGAGTGGCCGGAACTGGTCGAACACGGTCACAACATCCTCGCGGGGGCCGACGCCGACCGGATCGCCGCCGCCATCGCCAACCCTGCCCAGGGTCAGGTGCCTGCCGACGTCTACGGCGACGGCCATGCCTCCGACCTGGTCGCCCGCGCCTTGGCGGAGGCCCGACCGTGACTTCTCCCGCCGCGGCGTCCATCGTGCTGCTGGTCCACTACTATCCGCCGATCAACAGCTCCGGCGCCAAGCGCATGGAGGCCCTGTCGAAATATGCGGCGCGGTGGGGGCGGCGCGTCACCGTCGTGGCCACCCGCAAGTCCTCGGCCGACGGCGTCTTCACCGAATCCGTCCCGGACGGCGTCGACCTGATCGAGATCGATGCGCTGGGGCGCGTGCGTCCGTCGGAACGACCTGTTGAGGTCGACGTGGACGCCCGATCGACTTCCCCCGGACTCGCCGGCCGCATCAAGACCTTCGTGCAGGATCTCCTGGGCCAGGTGCCCGATCCCCGCCTCCCTTTCGGCCTGGCCTTCGCCAGCCCTTGGTTGGACGAGCGGGTGAAGACGGCGTTGCGGTCGGCGGACGTGGTCGTCGGCACCACGCCCCCATGGCCGCCGTTGTTGGCCGCCGTCATCTGTCGCGGGCGTTTCGGCCTGCCGGCGGTGCTCGACTACCGCGACCCGCTGAGCAATTGCCATGAAATGCGCGGCGGACCGATCGCCAAGGCTCTGGAGCTGATCCTCGATCGCTGGCTGTTGAAGCGAGCCGACGCGGTCGTGGCGATCTCAGAGCCCATGAGCGACTATTACCGGACGCTCTATCCGACCGTTCACACCGTGATGAACGGCTATGACCCCGAGCGCCTGGACCAGGCCAAGGCTGCCGCGGCTTCCCGCGAGCCCGTCGAGAGCCGACCGCTCGTCATCCGTTATCTCGGCATCATCACGCCGGGACGTATCCCCAACGCCCTGCTCGCGGCCCTGCAGCGTCTGCATGACGAGGGCGTCGATCTCGCGACGCGGTTCCGCTTCGAATACTACGGCGAATGGCAGGGCATGGTGGAGCATCTCGACGCCCGCCACCCGGACCTGAAACCCATCTTCAGTTTCCACCCCTTCGTGCCCTACGCCCAGGCCTTGAATCTGATCGTCACCGCCGATCATGTCCTGTTCTGCGAAAATCAGGTTCCTCCCTTGCCGGGCCGGGAATCCAGCGCCTCGGGCATACTGACGACAAAGCTCTTCGAATACGTGGCGTCCGGGCGGCCTGTCCTGGCCGACATCGCTCCCGACACCACCGCCGGCTCCTTCATCGTGCGATCGTCGCCGGCTCATTTCGTCTCGACCGATCCCGACGCCCACTACCGTCATCTGAACTCCGCCGAATTCCGGGGCGCGGCCGCGGTCGAGCCCACGCCGTTCGTGCAGACCCTGTCCCGCGAAGCCCAGTCACGCGCCTACGTCGACCTGCTGGACAGGATCGTCTCAGGGCCGAAGCCGCCCCGCCCGTCGTGAAAACATCGCTTGGATGAAGCTGTTAGCGCCGCTATCAGGCTGTCGCCTCAATCTGGATGCCCGCACACCATGTCGACCGCGCCCCGTAACGATCGGCCGTATCAGATCTGCAGCAACTGCATCATGGACACCTCCGACTCGGGGATCGTGTTCGACGAGCGCGGCTGGTGCGACTACTGCAACAATTACCACTCGACCATCCTGCCGAACTGGCACACCGATGCGCGCGGCGAGCGCGAAATCATGGCCCAGATCGACAAGATCAAGGCCGACGGCAAGGGCAAGGACCACGACTGCCTGATCGGTCTGTCCGGCGGCGTCGACAGCTCCTACGTCGTCTATCTGGCCAAGGAAAAGTTCGGTCTGCGCCCTCTGCTCTACCACGTCGACGCGGGCTGGAACTCGCAGCAGGCGGTCAACAACATCGAGAAGCTGGTCGACGGCCTGGGGCTGGACCTTTTCACGGAGGTCGTCAACTGGCCCGAGATGCGCGACCTGCAGCTGGCCTATTTCAAGTCCGGCGTTCCGCACCTGGACACGCCGCAGGACCACGCCTTCTTCGCCGGCCTCTACAACTACGCGGCCCGTACGGGCTCAAAATACATCCTGACCGGCGCCAACTATTCCACCGAGTGCGTGCGCGAGCCGCTGGAGTGGCACTACCACGCCTCGGACCTGCGGAACCTGAAGGACATCCACGCCAAGCACGGCACGATCCCGCTGAAGTCCTTCCCTCAGTCGGACATCTTCACCTTCAAACTCTACTATCGCTACGTGAAGGGGGTTCAGGTGGTGAAGCCCCTGAACCACGTGCCCTACATCAAGGACGAGGCGATGGAGGAGCTGGTCCAGCGCTTCGGCTGGCAGAAGTACGCCCACAAGCACCACGAAAGCCGCTTCACGCGCTTTTATGAGGGATACTGGCTGCCCACGCGGTTCGGCTTCGACAAGCGCCGGGCGCACTTCTCCAGCCTGATCCTGACCGGCCAGCTGTCGCGCGAGGACGCCCTCAAGAAGATCGCCCAGCCGGCCTATCCGGTCGAGGAGATGAAGCAGGACTTCGAGTACATCGCCAACAAGCTGGGCATCACGGTCGAGGAGCTGGAGGGCTATCGCGACATGCCCCGCAAGACCTACCGCGACTACAAGAACGCGATGACCTTCATCGACGTCGGCACCTGGGGCATGCGGACCCTCGGCATGCAGCGGGCGATCATCCGGTGATCACCATCGTCGACTACGGTCTGGGCAACGTCGGCGCCTTCGCCAACACCTACAAGCGCATGGACATGCCCGTGCGCACGGCCCGGACCGCCGACGAACTGGCTTCCGCCGAGCGGATCGTCCTGCCGGGCGTGGGCGCCTTCGACGCCGCCATGGACCTGCTCGACGCGTCCGGCATGCGCGACACCCTGGAAGATCTGGTCGTCGACAAGAAGATCCCGGTCGTGGGCGTCTGCGTCGGCATGCAGATGCTGGCCGAGGGGTCGGACGAAGGTCTGCGTTCGGGCCTGGGCTGGATTCCGGGCCGGGTGCGGCACTTCTCGCATGCGCCCGCCAACGCCGACCTGCCGATGCCGCACATGGGATGGAACGACGTCCAGCCGATCGCCGGCGAAACCCTGTTCAAGGGCCTGGAAACCGACGCCCGCTTCTATTTCCTGCATTCCTTCTATTTCGAGCCGGCTGACCCCGCCGACGCCGTGGCCCACACCTCCTACGGGCTTCAGTTCGCCTGCGCCGTGCGCCGCGGCCATGTGCACGGCGTCCAGTTCCATCCGGAAAAGAGCCATCACTTCGGCTCCAACCTGCTGAAGAATTTCGCGGAAGTCTGAGATGCTCCGCCCCCGGATCATACCTTTCCTGCTCGTTCACCAGGGAGGCCTCGTGAAGACCGTCGGATTCAAGGATCCGAAGTACGTCGGCGACCCCATCAACACAGTGAAGATCTTCAACGAAAAGGAAGCCGACGAACTCTGCGTCGTCGACATGGACGCGTCGGTGAACGGGGTCGAGCCGGACTACAAGGCCATCGAACACATGGCCCTCGAATGCCGCATGCCCCTCTGCTACGGCGGCGGCGTCCGGACGGTCGATCAGGCCAAACGCATCATCGGCCTGGGCGTCGAGAAGGTGTCGATCAGCGCCGCCGCGGTGGAGCGCCCCGAACTGGTCTCCGAAATCGCCGGTGAGATCGGCCGTCAGTCCGTGGTCGTCGTCATCGACGCGAAGAAGAAGATGCTGGGGCGCGGCTGGGACGTGGTCACGCACAACGCCAAGCGCTCCGCGAAGCTGGACGCCGTCGAGTTCGCGGGCCAGGTCGCCGACCTGGGCGCCGGCGAGATCGTGATGAACTCGGTCGATCAGGACGGCCGGATGATGGGCTACGACCTCGATCTGGCCCGGAAGCTGCGCGAGCGGGTCAGGATTCCGATGACCATGCTGGGCGGCGCCGGCAAGCTGGAGCATCTGTCCGACCTGTTCGCCGCCTGCGGGGTGGTGGGCGCCGCCGCCGGCAGCCTGTTCGTCTTCAAGGGTCAGTACAGGGCCGTGCTGATCAACTATCCGAAACCCGCCGAGAAGGAGCCCCTGTTCGCCGCCGCCCGATGAGGACGGGTCGGGGAGGGGAAAGAGGGGCCATGTTCAAGGACAAGACGCTTCTGATCACGGGCGGCACGGGGTCGTTCGGCAACGCCGTGCTCCGCCGCTTCCTGCAGTCGGACATGGCCGAGATCCGCATCTTCTCGCGCGACGAGAAGAAGCAGGACGACATGCGCAAGGCCTATGCGCATCCGAAGCTGAAGTTCCACCTGGGCGACGTGCGCGACCGCACCAGCGTTCAGGCCGCCATGCACGGCGTCGACTACGTCTTCCACGCCGCGGCCCTGAAACAGGTGCCGTCCTGCGAATTCTATCCGATGCAGGCGGTGCAGACGAACGTGGTGGGCACCGAGAACGTGCTGAACGCCGCGCGCGCGGCCCAGGTGTCGCGCGTCATCTGTCTGTCTACGGACAAGGCCGTTTATCCCATCAACGCCATGGGCATTTCCAAGGCCATGATGGAGAAGGTCATGGTCGCCACCTCGCGCACCTTCGAGGGCACGGGGACGGTCGCCTGCGGCACGCGCTACGGGAACGTCATGGCCAGCCGGGGTTCGGTCATCCCCCTGTTCGTCGGCCAGATCTTGGCCGGCAAGCCCATCACCGTCACCGATCCGCAGATGACGCGGTTCATGATGACGCTGGACGACGCGGTCGAGCTGGTCCTGTTCGCCTTCGCCCACGGCAAGAACGGCGACATGTTCGTGCAGAAGTCGCCCGCCGCGACCATCGAAGTTCTGATCAAAGCGATTCTGGAGCTGATGGGCCGCCCAAACCACCCGGTGAAGACCATCGGCACCCGCCACGGCGAAAAGCTGTTCGAATCCTTGCTCGGGCGCGAGGAGCGGACCCAGGCCGAGGACATGGGCGACTATTTCCGCGTCCCGCCCGACGCCCGCGACCTGAACTACGACAAGTTCGTCGACGAGGGCGATCCCGGCGCGGCGGGCGGGGAGGAGTACAACAGCCACAACACCGAACGCCTGGACGTCGAGGGCATGAAGACCCTCCTTCTCAAGCTGAATTTCATGCGGCGGATCGTGGCGGGCGAGCCCGCCGTTCTGGAGGACTGACGATGACGGTCGTGGTCACGGGGGCCAGGGGCTTCATCGGCCAGAACCTGATGATCCGCCTGGCGGAGCGCGGCGTGGAGGCTCAGGGGTTCGACTTGGGCGACGACCCCGCGGCGATGCGAGCGGCCGTCGCGGCCGCAGGCGTCGTCTTTCATCTCGCCGGCGTGAACCGTCCTCAGACGGAAGACGAGTTCGAGACCGGCAATGCCGGGCTGACGGGTGAGGTGTGCCAGATCCTGGCCCAGGCCGGAAACCGCGCGCCCCTGATCATCACCTCCTCCACCCAGGCGGAGCGCGACAACGCCTACGGCCGGTCCAAGCTGGCGGCCGAACAGGCGGTGCTGGCGCACGGCGAGGCCACCGGCGCGCCCGTCCACGTCTTCCGCCTGACGAACGTCTTCGGCAAGTGGGCGCGGCCCAACTACAACTCCGCGGTCGCCACCTTCTGCCACAACGTGGCGAACGGGCTGCCGATCACGGTCAACGACCCGGCGGCCCCTCTGAAGCTGGTCTACGTCGACGACGTCTGCGACGCCTTCCTGCGGGTGCTGGAGGATCCGACGGGCGCCCATGGCGACCGTCCCGGCTTCGCGCATGCCGGTCCTGAGTACGACACGACGGTCGGCGCCGTCGCCGACGCCATCCGCGCTTTCCCCGAAAGCCGCTCCACCCTTGTCACGGACCGCGTGGGGACGGGCCTGGTCCGGGCCCTCTATTCGACCTATCTCAGCTATCTGAAGCCCGAGCAGTTCGCCTACGACGTGCCCCGGCACGGCGATCCCCGCGGCGTTTTCGTGGAGATGCTGAAGACGCCCGACTGCGGCCAGTTCAGCTATTTCACCGCCGGGCCGGGCGTCACGCGCGGCCAGCACTACCACCACACCAAGACCGAGAAATTCCTCGTCTTGACCGGCCGCGCCCGCTTCGGCTTCAGGCACATCGTCACGGGCGAGACCTTTCACCTCGAAACCGAGGGCGGGCAGGGACGGATCGTCGAGACCATCCCCGGCTGGACCCACGACATCACCAACGTCGGCGATCAGGAGATGGTCGTCATGCTGTGGGCCAACGAGATCTTCGACCGCGCCCGCCCCGACACCGTCGCGATGAAGGTCTGACGATGAAGAAGCTCAAGGTCATGACCGTGGTCGGCACCCGGCCCGAGATCATCCGCCTGTCGCGCGTCCTGGCGCGGCTGGACGAGACGACGGACCACATCCTGGTCCATACCGGCCAGAACTACGACTACGAACTGAACCAGGTCTTCTTCGACGACCTGGGCCTGCGCAAGCCCGACCATTTCCTGAACGCGGCCCAGGGCGGCGCGGCGCAGACCATCGGCGCCATCATCGGCGCCATGGACGGCGTGCTGGAAGCCGAGCGGCCGGACGCCCTTCTGGTTCTGGGTGACACCAACTCCTGCCTGTCGGTGATCCCGGCCAAGCGCCGCCGCGTGCCGATCTTCCACATGGAGGCCGGCAACCGCTGCTTCGACCAGCGCGTGCCGGAAGAGACCAACCGCCGCATCGTGGACCACGTCGCCGACGTGAACCTGACCTATTCCGACATCGCCCGCGAATACCTGCTGGCCGAGAACCTGCCGCCCGACCGGGTCATCAAGACCGGCAGCCCGATGTTCGAAGTGCTGACCCATTATGGCGACCGCATCGACGGCTCGGACGTGCTGGATCGGCTGGAGTTGAAGGAGCACGACTACTTCGTCGTCAGCGCCCACCGCGAAGAGAACATCGAGGACGACCGCGCCTTCCCGCGCCTGGTCGAGATTCTGAACCGCGTCGCCGAAACCTGGGACCGACCCGTCATCGTCTCGACCCACCCGCGCACGCAGAAGCGCATCGACGCCGCCGGCGCCACCTTCCACGGCCAAGTGCGCCTGCTCAAACCCCTGGGCTTCCACGACTACGTTCGCCTGCAGAAGTCGGCCCGCGCCGTCCTGTCGGACAGCGGCACCATCACCGAGGAAAGCTCGATCCTGAACTTCCCGGCCCTGAACATCCGCGAGGCGCACGAGCGGCCCGAGGGCATGGAGGAAGCGTCGGTGATGATGGTCGGCCTGAACCCCGACCGCGTGATGCAGGGACTGGCCCTGATCGCCGACCAGCCGCGCGGCGGCGACCGCGCCTTCCGCCCAGTGGCCGACTATTCGATGCCGAACGTATCGGACAAGGTCGTCCGCATCATCCATTCGTACACCGACTACGTTCAGCGCGTCGTCTGGCGCCGCTTCGACTGATGCGCCTTCTGGTCGTCAGCCAGTACTTCTGGCCCGAGGACTTCCGCGTCAACGACTTCGTCGTCGGCATGCGCGAGCGGGGCCATGAGGTCACCGTTCTGACCGGCCTGCCCAACTATCCCGACGGAGAGGTGTTTCCGGCGTTCCGGGCCGACCCGGACGCTTTCGCGCGCTTCGGCGACGTGGAGGTGCTGCGCGTCCCTCTGATCCCTCGGGGACGCGGCGCCGTTCGGCTGATGCTGAACTATCTGAGCTTCGCCCTGACGGGCACGCTGCTGGGGGCGTGGAAGCTGCGCGGCCGCCGGTTCGACGCCATCTTCGTCTTCCAGGGCTCGCCCGTCACCTCGGCGCTGCCGGCCCTGCTGTTCCGCCGGACGAAGCGGGCGCCCGTGCTGATGTGGATCCTCGACCTCTGGCCCGAGAGCCTGTCGGCGGTCGGCGCGGTCAGGTCTTCGCGCGTGCTGGGCGCCGTCGGCCGGATCGTGCGGTTCATCTACCGTCGCTGCGACCGAATTCTGGTCCAGTCGCGCGCCTTCTGGCCCAGCGTCGTCCGCGACGGCGGCGACGCCGAGCGCATCCGCTACTTCCCCAACTGGGTCGAGCCGGTTTTTCAGGCGGGTCTCGAAGACGTCGAGACGGCCCCGGAGACGCGGCCGTTCGCCGGGACCTTCAACGTCATGTTCGCCGGCAACGTCGGCGAGGCGCAGGACATGCCCGCCGTCCTCGACGCCGCCGAGGCGGTGCGTGACCTGGACGCCGTCCGCTGGCTGATCGTGGGCGAGGGGCGGGCCATGGACTTGTTGCGCGCCGAGATCGCGCGGCGGGATCTGGCCGATCGGGTTCACTTGCTCGGCCGTCATCCGGTCGACCGCATGCCGGCCTTCTTCGCCGGCGCCGACGCACTTCTGGTCAGCCTGCGGCCCGAGCCGATCTTCGCCCTGACCGTGCCCGGAAAAGTCCAGAGCTACATGGTCACGGGGCGCCCGGTGCTGGGCATGATCGACGGCGAGGGCGCGCGCGTCATCTCCGAATCGGGCGGCGGTCTGACCGCCCCCGCCGGCGACGGCGCCGCTCTGGGCGCGGCCGTCCGTCGCCTCGTCGGCATGTCGCCGCAGGAGCGGCGCGCCATGGGCGACCGCGGTCGGGCGTTCGCCCTTCGCGAGTTCGACCGGGACGCCCTGTTCGACCAGTTCGTGATCTGGGCCGAAGAGACGATCGCACGGCCCGCCTGATCCGGCGCCTGTTTTCTTGGAAAGCCGTTCGGCGGCGTGCCATAGCGGGGCATGTCCCCGATCAAAGATTCCGTCCAACTCGCCCCGGAAACCCTGATGATGGGGCACGGCTACGATCCCTCGCTGTCGGAGGGGTCGATCAAGCCGCCCATCTTCCAGACCTCGACCTTCGTCTTCCGCTCGGCCGAGGACGGCAAGCGCTTCTTCGAGGTCGCCTACGGCCTGAGGGAGCGGGGACCGGAGGAGGCTCTCGGCCTGATCTACTCCCGCATCAACAATCCGAACCTGGAGATCCTGGAGGACCGTCTGGCCGTGTGGGAACGGGCCGAGCGCGCCCTGGTCTTCTCCAGCGGCATGGCCGCCATCTCGACGACCGTCCTCGCTCTCAGCCGACCCGGCGACGTGGTCGTCTACACCGCTCCGGCCTATGGCGGGACCGAATACCTCTTCGACCGCATCCTCCCGCGCATGGGCGTGCGCACCGTGAGCGTGGCCGACTGCGACGGCGGAGCCGCCCTGGCCGCCGCCATCGCGACCGCCAGCTCGGAGGCCTCGCGTGCCGGAGGGCGCCTCGCCGCCGTCTACGTCGAGACGCCGGCCAACCCCACCAACCAGCTCATCGATCTGCAGGCCGCCGCCGCCGCGATCCGGGCGCTGGGCGTCGCCGAGCCGCCGCCCCTGGTCGTCGACAACACCTTCCTCGGGCCGCTCTGGCAGAAGCCGTTGCAGCACGGCGCCGACCTCGTGGTCTATTCCCTGACCAAATACGTAGGCGGCCACTCGGACCTGATCGCCGGCGCCTGTCTCGGGCGCGCCGACCTCATGGCGCGGGTCGCCGAGATGCGGACGATCTGCGGCACGATCACCGATCCGCACACGGCATGGCTGCTGACGCGCAGCCTGGAGACCCTGCACATCCGCATGGAGCGGTCGCAGGCCAACGCCGTGGAACTGGTGCGCCGCCTCAGGGGCCTCAAAGGGATCGCCGCCGTCCTCGACGCGGGAGGCGCGGAGAGCGCACCCGATCAGCAGGACATCTTCCGCCGTCAGTGCGCCGGGCCGGGATCGACCTTCTCGATCCGTCTGGCGGGGGGCGAGGCCGAGGCCTTCCGCTTTCTGAACGCTCTGCGCCTGTTCAAGCTTGCGGTCAGCCTGGGTGGTACGGAAAGCCTTGCGTCGCACCCGTCCAGCACGACTCACTCGGACTATTCGCCGGAGGCGAAGGCCAGGTGCGGGATCGGCGATGATCTGGTCCGTCTGTCCGTCGGCATCGAGAACGTCGACGATCTGTTCGCCGATCTGTCCCAGGCCCTCACCCATCTCTGAAAGCGTGGGCCTCCCGGGATCAGCGCCGCCCGATCGAAGAGTAGTCGAAACCTCGCGCCCGCATTTCGTCCGGTCGATAGACGTTCCTCAGGTCGACCATCACCGGCCGCGCCATGGTCCGCTTGACGCGGTCCAGGTCCAGCGCACGGAATTGGTCCCACTCCGTCACGATGACCGCCGCGTCGGCGCCCGCCAGCGCTTCGTAGGGGCCGTCGACGAAGGTCAGGTCGCGCAACAGCTTGCCGGCTTCCTTCATGCCCTCGGGGTCGAAGGCCTGAACCGTCGCGCCCGCCGCGGTCAGGGCTGGCGCCAGATCCAGCGCGGGCGAATCCCGCATGTCGTCGGTGTTCGGCTTGAAGGTCAGCCCCAACAGCCCGATGGTCTTGCCCGTCAGGTCGCCGCCGACGGCCGCGCGCACCCGCTCGACCATCGACTTCTTGCGCGCGTCGTTGACCGCGACCGTGGTCTCCACCAGGCGCACGGGCGCGCCGGCCTCCTTGGCCGTGTGCACCAGGGCCAGGGTGTCCTTGGGAAAGCAGCTGCCGCCATAGCCGGGCCCCGCGTGCAGGAATTTCGACCCGATCCGGTTGTCCAGACCGATGCCCCGCGCCACCTGCTGCACGTCCGCCCCGACCTTCTCGCACAGGTCCGCCATCTCGTTGATGAAGGTGATCTTCATCGCCAGGAAGGCGTTGGCCGCATACTTGATCAGCTCCGAAGTACGTCGTGCGACGAACAGCAAAGGGCTCTCGTTCAGGTTCAGCGGCCGGTACAGCTCGGCCATCACCGCCCGGGCCCGCGCGCCCCGATCGCTCTCAAGGTCGTCGATGCCGATGACCACGCGGTCGGGCCGCTTGAAGTCGCCGATGGCCGCGCCTTCACGCAGGAACTCCGGGTTCGACACCACCACGACGTCCGCTTGCGGGTTGACCCGCCGGATGATCGCCTCGACCTCGTCGCCGGTGCCGACCGGCACTGTCGACTTGGTCACCACGACGGTGAAGCCCTCGATCAGGCCCGCGATCTCCTCCGCGGCGGCATGGACGTAGGACAGGTCGGCATGGCCGTCGCCGCGGCGCGAGGGCGTGCCCACGGCGATGAACACCGCGTCGGCCTGGCGGATCGCCTCGGCGCCGTCGGTGGTGAAGAACAGGCGACCGTCGCGCACGTTCGCCTCGACCAGGCCTTCCAGCCCCGGCTCATAGATCGGCATCTCGCCGGCATGCAGCCGCTCGATCTTGGATGCGTCCTTGTCGATGCAGGTGACCACATGGCCGAAATCGGCGAAACAGGCCCCGGAAACCAGGCCGACGTATCCCGTCCCGATCATCGCCACGCGCATGCGCTCGCCCCCTTCAGGTTCGGGCGTCTCGTTAGCGGGCCGGAACGCGCAAGGCCAGCCTCCAGCGGACGGAGAGACCTCGCATGTGGATAAGCAGCGGACGGCGCACGGAGCGCGCGGCGTGACCATCGTCCCCATCGTCCTGTGCGGCGGCGGCGGGACGCGCCTGTGGCCCGCCTCCACGCCCGACCGCCCCAAGGGGCTGATGTCGATGGCGGGACGCAGCCTGCTGGCCGCCACTCTGGAACGCTGCCGGGGACTCGGCGACCGGGCCGTGGTCGTCGCCTCGGCCGAGCATGAAGCGCCCGTCCGCGCCCAGATCGACGCAGGTCCCGACGCCGTCGATCTGGTTCTTGAGACCGCCGCACGCGACACGGCCCCGGCGCTGCTGGCCGGGGCCCGCGTCGCTGCGGCGCGCGATCCGCGCACGGTCGTCGCCCTGGTCCCCTGCGACCACTACGTGTCCGACGACGCCGCCTTCCGCGACGCCCTGCGCCGCGCCGCCGACCTGGCTCAGGACGGGCGGCTGGTCCTGCTGGGCGTGATCCCGGCCGCGCCGTCGTCCGCCTACGGCCACATCCGTCCCGCCCGGCCCGGCCCCGCTCCGGTCGCGGCCTTCGTCGAAAAGCCCGACCTGCCGGCCGCCGAGCGCCTGACCGCCGAGGGCTGCTTGTGGAACGCCGGCATCCTGGTGGGCCGGGCCGACGTGCTTTGGGCCGAGGCCGAGCTCCACGCGCCGGAGGTGACGCGCGCCGTCGCGGCCTCGGTCGCCGATCCTGGGCTCACCGGGTCCGCCTATGCCGAGGCGCCGCGCATCTCCATGGACTATGCCGTGCTGGAGAAGACCGACCGCGCCTGGGTGCTGCCGGTCGACTTCGGCTGGTCGGACCTCGGCGCCTGGGACGCCGTGGCGGACCGCGTCCCGTCCGGCCCCGCACGTCTCGTCGACGCGGAGCGGGTCTGGGTCCAGGCGCCGGAGGGCGTGCAGGTCGCGGTCGTCGGCCTGTCGGACGTGGTGGTGGTCGTTCAGGACGGCGCCGTCCTCGTCTGCGCCCGCGACGCCGCGCAGAAGGTTCGGCGGGCGGCGACGGACTAGGGGCGACGGTGCAGCCAGGTCATCAGGGGCGCCAGTCGCGGAGACGCCCACCAGCCGATCGCGGCGCCCACGGCGTCCGCCATCAGGTCCATCAGGCTGCGGTCGCGGCCCACCCAGTCCTGCACGACCTCCACCCCGGCGCCGATCAGCACCGCCAGCAGCGCCGCCCCAAGCCGGTCGCGCCACACCGGTGCGATCTGCAACGACAGGGTGATCGCCAGAAATCCCAGCACGTGCCAGACCTTGTCGGCCCAAGCCGCCGGTCCCGGCGGATGCACCTGCGGCGTCAGCATCAGGACCAGCAGACCCAGGATCACGGAAAGGGCGGCGAGGCGGACGATGAGGCGCATCCCCTGCGACTAGCATTGAATCCCCCGTCGTGAATGTGCGACGAGGGGCCGAAATGTTCGGCAGTCTGTTCCGCAAATCGTCCGTGCCCCCGCCGTCTCCTGAACCCGCCCGCATCCGGCGCGCGGGGCCTGAGGGACAGGTCGTCTGGGCGATCGGCGACGTGCACGGCTGTCTCGACCTGCTGGACGGACTGCTGCGGGCCCTCGCCGCCGACGCTTCGGACGACGACCGGCCTCGTGTTCTGGTCATGCTGGGCGACTATGTGGACCGCGGTTCGGACTCGCGCGGCGTGATCGACCGCCTGGTCGAGGTGGCCGAGACGCCGGGCGTCCAGGCGCACTTCATCCGCGGCAATCACGAGGACAAGCTGCTGGAGTTCCTGGACGACCCCATGGCTGGGCCGACCTGGTGCGAGTACGGCGGCGACGCGGCCCTGCGGTCGTGGGGCCTGTCCCCGCCGGCCATCCGCCACCGCAAGGAGGGCTGGGCCAACCTGGCCGAGGACTTCCGTCACAAGGTCACGCCGCGCCAGCGGCGTTTCCTTGAGGCGCTCGTGCCCAGCGTCGCCCTGGGCGGCTATTTCTTCTGCCACGCGGGCGCCCTTCCTGGCGTGCCGCTGGACGAGCAGTCCGCGCGCGACCTGATGTGGATCCGCGGTCGCTTCCTGAACGACGACCGGCCCTTCGACCGGGTCGTGGTCCACGGGCACACGCCCACGGAGGATCCGCACGTCGATCACCGGCGGATCGGCGTCGACACCGGCGCCTATGCGACCGGCGTCCTGACCGCCCTGCGCCTCGACGGGTCGGAGGAGCGCTTCATCCAGGCCGTCCGCGCCCCCGAAGGCGACGTCGTCATCCGCGAATGGACCGTCCCGGCGAAGGCCACGGCATGACCGTCCGCTTGTTGGGCGGGGGCGTCTGGGTCATGGTGAAGACGGGCGGACGGAGACCCCGGCCTTGACCTTCGTGTGCGGCCCCCGAATGCGCAACTCGCTCGCCACCCGCGCCGCCTTGCTGGAGGCGGCCGTGCGTCGCTTCACCCGCGACGGCTACGACGACGTCGGCATGCGCGACGTGGCCGGCGACGTCGGCATCGACGCCGCCCTGGTGGTCCGCTACTTCGGTTCCAAGGAACAGCTGTTCGAGGCCGCGCTGGACGCCTGTTTCGACGGCGACGACCTGTGGGAGGGCGACCGCGCCACCTTCGGCGCCCGCATCGCCGAACAGCTGGTCGATCGGGGCCAGGATGCGGAAAAGCTTCACGGTCTGCTGATCATCCTGCGCTCGCTCGGTTCGGCCAAGGCCATGGACGTGATCCAGACCAGCTGCATGCGCGACTTCATCGCGCCCCTGACGGCATGGCTGGGCGGCGACGACGCCCCGGTGCGCGCGCGCCTTCTGGCCGGCTTCATCATGGGCATGTCGATCAGCCGCGAGATCACCTCGGCGGGGGCCCTGTCCGACGACCACTGTCGTGAGCTGCGCGACCGGCTGGGCCGGACCCTTCAGGCGCTGGTGGACGGCGCGCCGACTTGAGCCCACGCTTGAGCCTTGGGCGCGGCTCGCTATAAGGGCGCCCACACGATGGATTCCGCCCCAGGACACGACGACATGGCCGACCCGCACGCTTCCGGCGACACCTCTTACCAGCGCGGTTCGCAGGAGATCTCCGAGCAGGTCTCGACCTTCCACCTGGTCATGGGCCTGACCAAGTGGGGCTCGCTGGCGATCGCCGCGGTCCTTCTGCTCCTGACGATCTGGTTCATGCCGAACGGCAACCTCTTCGGCGGCCTGATCGCGGCCGGCGCCCTCGTCGCCATCGGCGTCTTCGCCCTGCGCGACAAGCCGGCCCACTGAACCTGCGCGGGGCGGACGTGACCCAGCCCGCCCTTCAGTCCGCCGTCCGGGACGACGACCTCGACCGTGTCCGCGCCCTCGCCGCCGATCCCGTCGCGCGGGAGACGCCCTGTCCGAACGGCTGGACGCCCCTGATCGTCGCCGCCTACGAGGGCCGGATCGAGGCCATGCGCGTGTTGCTGGACGCCGGGGCGAGTCCGGATGGGGCCAACGCCAAGGGCACCACGCCGCTGATGTTCGCCAAGGGTCACTTCCTGCGCACGGGCGACGCGGCCCCCATGCGGCTGCTCCTCGCCCGGGGCGCCGACCCCGAGGCGCGCGACGCGCGGAACCTGCGCCTGATCGACTATGTGCCCGAGGACCGGCGCGCCGAGGTCGCCGCCGTTCTGGACGCCCGGCTGCTTTGACGGCTCTCCGCAATCCGGCCAAGAGCCTGATCCGTTGAGGTGGAATCGCTTCGCGATCCCGCCGAGGCGGTGAATCAGGCTCTCGGTTCGAAGTGAGAGCATGATTCACGTTTCTGTCGGAACCGCGAAGCGGTTCCGTCAATAACGATCATGCTCTAACGTCCGTCTCCGAAGACCATTCGGGGAGGATTCGCTTGGCCGTCGCCCTTGCCGTGACCCGCGAACGCCGCGACGGCGAGACCCGCTGCGCCGTCACCCCCGACGCCGTGAAGAAGCTGACCGCGTTGGGCTGCGCCGTCACGGTCGAGGCCGGGGCGGGGCAGGGCTCCTCCATCCCCGACGCCGAGTTCGCCGCCGCCGGCGCGACCGTCGCCGCCGACACCCACGCCGCCTTGAACGGCGCCGACGTCCTGCTGAAGGTGCGCGGCCCGACGGCCCAGGAGATCAGCGCGCTCAAGCCCGGCGCGATCGTCGTCGCCCTGCTGGACGCCTACCGGGAAAAGGACACCGTCGCCGCCCTCGCCAAGGCCGGCGCGACCGCCTTCGCCATGGAGTTCGTGCCGCGCATCACCCGCGCCCAGGTCATGGACGCCCTGTCGTCCCAGGCGAACCTGGCCGGCTACCGCGCCGTGATCGAGGCGGCGCACAGCTATGGTCGCGGCTTCCCCATGATGATGACCGCCGCCGGCACCGTCGCCGCCGCCAAGGTCTTCGTCATGGGCGCGGGCGTGGCGGGCTTGCAGGCCATCGCCACCGCGCGCCGTCTGGGCGCCGTCGTCACCGCCACCGACGTCCGCCCCGCCGCCAAGGAGCAGGTCGAGTCGCTCGGCGCCAAGTTCGTCGCCGTCGAGGACGAGGAGTTCAAGGCCGCCGAGACCGCCGCCGGCTACGCCAAGCCCATGTCGGCGGAATATCAGGCGAAACAGGCCGAACTGACCGCCAGCCACATCGTCAAACAGGACGTGGTCATCACCACCGCCCTGATCCCAGGCCGCCCCGCGCCGCGTCTGGTCACCGCCGCCCACGTCGCCTCGATGAAGCCCGGCTCGGTCATCGTCGATCTGGCGGTCGAGAACGGCGGCAACGTCGAGGGCGCGAAGCTGGGCGAGACCGTCACCACCCCCAACGGCGTCCAGATCGTCGGCTGGGCCAACCTGCCGGGCCGCATCGCCTCGGACGCCAGCGCCCTGTACGCCCGCAACCTGACCGCCTTCCTCGGTCTGCTGGTCAAGGACGGCGCCCTGACCGTCGATCTGGAAGACGAAATCCTGAAAGCCGCCGTTGTCACGCATGGCGGGGTGGTGGTGCATGAAGGAGTACAAGGATGATCCGCGACATCGCGATGCTGGGGTGGAAAGTGGGCCTCCTGCTGATGGTCGTCGTCCCGCTGCTTTATCTAATCCAGTGGGCCGCACTTATCGGCGGCATCGACCAGTCCGGCTTTGGCGTGCAACTGCTGCTGTCGTTGGCTCAGTTCGTACCGACGATCATTACGACGGTTGGTCTGGGAGCCATCGTCTGCCTGCTGTCGCGGATTGAGCGTCACCTGAGACGCGAAGACGCCTAAGTCATGGAACACGTCGATCCCACCGTCTTCCGCCTGGCCATCTTCGTGCTGGCGATCTTCGTCGGCTACTACGTCGTCTGGTCGGTGACGCCGGCGCTGCACACGCCGCTGATGGCCGTGACCAACGCCATCTCCAGCGTCATCGTCGTCGGCGGCCTGATCGCCGCGGCGGCCATGAGCGGCGACGCGACGGGCCCCAACGCCTGGATCGCCAAGGGCGCCGGCGTCGCCGCCGTGACCCTGGCCAGCGTCAACATCTTCGGCGGCTTCATGGTCACCCGCCGCATGCTGGCCATGTACCGCAAGAAGGAACGGCCGAAGGCATGACGCTGGACCCCGTCCGCCTCGCCGTCGGCGCCGCCTGGCTGTCCGCCGTGGCGGGTCTGGGCCTGTGGGTCTGGATGGCGTGGCGGTGCGACTGCGCCATCACCAAGATGCGGCTGTACGACTGCGGCGTGGTGCTGGTCTTCTCGGCCGTGCTGACATGGCTGCTGGTCAAGTCCGAGCCGATGACCGCCTTCGACTGGGCCATGGTCTTCCTCGGCCCCCTGTTCATCGCCGCCGCCCTGTGGCGGCTGAACCGCACGCGGATGGGGCGATGATGGACGCGCCGGTGCTGGAGGAGGTGCTGGACGTCCTGCGCCGCAAGCGCGAGATCGTCCGCGCCCACAAGTTCGACATCGTCGGCGTCTTCGGCTCCGTCGCGCGGGGGGAGGCGGGGCCCGAGAGCGACGTGGACATCGTGATCAAGGCCATCGTGCCCGAGGTCAGTCTGTTCGACATGGGCTGGGTCTGGAGCGAGCTCAACGAAGCCTTGGGACGCGACATAAGCCTGGTTGAGCTGGACCCCCTGCCGCCCCGCTTTCGGGCCGCCGTCGAGCGCGATCTGGTGCCGCTGTGATCTCGGAACTCGACCGCGACCGGCTGGCGCACATGGTCGTCTACGGCAACCATGCCATCGACATTCTGGGCGATGCGGATGCCGCCACGCTCCAATGCGACATCAAAACCCAACTCGCCGTGCGCCACGCCGTGGAGATCGTCGGTGAGGCGGCCGCTAAAGTATCCGAGGCAGGTCGCGCCGCCCTGCCGCAGGTGCCGTGGAAGTCCATCGTCGGCATGCGCAACACCCTCATCCATGGCTACGCGAACGTCGATCTCGATCAGGTCGTGGTCGTCGTCCGCCGAGATCTTCCGCCGCTGATCGTTGCCATTGAACGTCTTCTGGAGGGCGACGCCGAATGAACGCCTCCGTCGCGGCCTTGGCCTTATCTGTAGTCCTGCCCATCCCCACCGTCGCGGCCGCCCAACAGAACGTCGGTCGTGAGCATCATGGCGGGCTCCAGTGGGCCGTGGCGGCGCCGCAGGGCGCCTCCTGGCGTCTGGACTGCCGGTTCCGGCCGGTCGTCATGGAGATGAGCAGTTACGACCGCGAACACTGGGCCAACGCCCTGACGCGGCAGGGGTCCGGTGCGGATCAGGGCCGCTTGCCGGGCGACAATGGTCGCTGCACCCTGACCAAGACCGGCGGCTCGGGGCCCGTCGGGCTGGCCCTGATCAAGGATGGGGTCCACCATTCCGACGGCACGAACGATCCGTCGCGGCCCGCCGCAATCGACGTCTTCTGAGGGGATGAAACCAACGCCATGAACGCCTCCGTCGCGGCCCTGGCCTATCTGGCCTCCGGCGTCCTGTTCATCCTCAGCCTGCGCGGCCTCTCCAGTCCGGAGACCAGCCGACGCGGCAACACCCTCGGCATGGTCGGCATGGCCATCGCCGCCTCGGTCGCCCTCGTCACCACCTGGGCCGCGGGCGCGCTGGATCCGCTGACGCTGGGCCTGATCGCCGGCGGGGTGATCGTCGGCGGCGGGGCGGGGGCCCTGATCGCCGCGCGGGTGCAGATGACCCAGATGCCCCAGCTGGTGGCGGCCTTCCACAGCCTCGTCGGCATGGCCGCCTGTCTGGTCGCCGTCGGCGCCGTCTATGCGCCGGACGCCTTCGGCATCGCCACGGCCGACGGCGGCATCAAGACCCTGTCTCTGATCGAGCTCAGCCTAGGCGTCGCCATCGGCGCCGTCACCTTCACCGGCTCGGTCATCGCCTTCGCCAAGCTGAACGGCAACATGAGCGGCGCGCCGATCCTCCTGCCCGCGCGCCACCTGATCAACGTCGGCCTGGCGCTGGCCATGGTCTTCCTGATCGGCGTCCTGATCGGCACGCAAGGGGCCGCCACCTGGGCCTTCTGGGGCGTGTTCCTGATCGCCCTGATCCTCGGCGCGACGCTGATCATCCCCATCGGCGGCGCCGACATGCCCGTCGTTGTGTCGATGCTGAACTCCTACTCCGGCTGGGCGGCGGCGGCGCTGGGCTTCACGCTGGAGAACATCGCCCTGATCATCACCGGGGCCCTGGTCGGGTCGTCCGGCGCGATCCTGTCCTACATCATGTGCAAGGGCATGAACCGCAGCTTCTTCAGCGTCATCCTGGGCGGCTTCGGCGGCGACGCGGCGGCGGCCGGCGGCGGCCACGTCGAGACCCGACCGGTCAAGCAGGGCTCGGCCGACGACGCCGCCTTCATCATGAAGAACGCCAGCAAGGTCATCATCGTCCCCGGCTACGGCATGGCCGTGGCCCAGGCCCAGCATGCGCTCCGCGAAATGGCCGACAAGCTGAAGGAGGAGGGGGTCGAGGTGAAATACGCCATCCACCCCGTCGCCGGCCGCATGCCCGGCCACATGAACGTGCTCCTGGCCGAGGCCAACGTCCCTTATGACGAGGTCTTCGAGCTGGAGGACATCAACGCCGAGTTCGCCTCGTGCGACGTCGCCTTCGTCATCGGCGCCAACGACGTCACCAACCCCGCCGCCAAGACCGACCCCACCAGCGCCATCTACGGCATGCCCATCCTCGACGTCGAAAAGGCCGGCACCGTCCTGTTCGTCAAACGCGGCATGGCGGCGGGCTATGCCGGCGTCGAGAACGAACTCTTCTTCCGCGACAACACCATGATGCTCTTCGCCGACGCCAAGAAGATGGTCGAGGGGATCGTGAAGGGGCTTTAGGGTCGTGGCTTCCCCATCCCATCGTCGCTGGCGTTCACTTTTCGGCGTCGCCGGTGCCGTGGCGGTCGCCTACTTGACCGTGATCGGCCTGCTCTACGTCAACCAGCGCAGCCTGCTCTACCACCCGGTCGCGGCGGGGGCCGGGCCGGATCGCGACGGCCCTCCGATCCAGATCGTCCGCTTCCGGACCACCGACGGCGAGACCCTCGTCGGCTGGTGGCTGCCGGCCCAGGACGGGCGCCCGACCATACTGTTTTTCAACGGCAACGCGGCCGGGCTGGCCATGCAGCGGGGCCGATGGACCCGTCTGTCGGACGCCGGCGTCGGTGTCCTCGCCGTCGCCTATCGCGGCTACGACGGTTCGACCGGTCGGCCGACCGAGGCGGGCCTGCATCAGGACGCCCGCGCGGCCTACGCTTGGATCACCGCCCGCGTGCCGCCTTCCGACCTCGTCATCCACGGCTTCTCTCTGGGCACCGGCGTTGCGACCCGCCTCGCGAGCGAACGCCCGGCGCGGGCGCTGGTGCTGGAGGCTCCATTCACATCCGCGTCTGACGTCGCGGCCCGGGCCTATCCGTGGGCGCCCGTCCACCTGCTGATGCAGGACCGGTTCCTCTCGCGGGACCGCATCGACCGGATCCGTATGCCCCTGCTCGTCCTGCACGGCGACCGCGATACGGCGGTCCCCTTCGCGCAGGGCCGCGCGCTCTACGATCTGGCCCGTCCCCCGAAACGGTTCGTCCGCATGATCGGCTCCGACCACAACACGCTCACGCGCGACGGCGGCTATGACCACATTTTTCGGTTCTTGGGCGTCCCCGTCGTCGGCTCAACGGCATTCGAGGGCAGTCCTGCCTCGTCGGCGGTTGATGAGTCATGGCGATGATGCGTCGACGGACGGCGCCTCCCGCCGCCCGTCGCGCCCGCCGGTCCCGCCTGCTGCAGGCCGGCGGCATGATCGTCGCCATTCTCGGCTTCGCCCACGGCGCCCTGCAGTGGTGGGGCGACGCCGCCTGGTTCCGGCTGGAGCTGCCTGAGGCGCCGCGGGTCTGGTGGGCGTTGCCGTCGAACCTGATCTTCTGGACCTTCGGCGCCTGCGCCCTGTGGGCCCTGGTCGCCGGCTTCGTCGCGGATCAGCAACGCAAGGGCGATCGTCGCCGGTGGTGGCTGGGCTTCCCCGCCCTGGCGGTGGTCGCCGCCGTCTCGCTGGCCTCCAGCTACCTCGCGTCGCGGCCCGGCCTGGCGCTGCTCCCGGATCGCGTCGTGGTGCGCGAGGGGGTGCTCGCCCCCCTGGAAACGCTTCCTGACGACCGGCTCGCCGCCCTCGCCGTCGACTGTCGCATGGTCCGTCGCCCCCGCAGTCTCCGCGCCGGCGATCTGATCGACCGCCCGACCTTCCACCTCGCGCTGAAGGACGGCCGCCGCATCCGTCTGGGCGGCGTGCGCGGCGGGGGCATGGGCGACCTGTCCCAGGCCGACTGGCTGACGGCCATGCGCCGGTTCGCGCCGCTGCCCCGCCGGATCGAAGGCCGATCCAGCGAATGCGTCGATCGCGTCGCCGCCCGCTTCCCGGAGGCGGATCGGGCCTTTGTCCGGTCCCTGTTCGGCCCGCCGCCGCCGCCGCGAGACGCCATCGTGTGCGCGCCCGGTCGGTCCGTCGCGGACGGCGGCTGTTTCCGCGTGCCCCTAAGGCCCGGCCCGCCGGCCCCGCGCCCCATCGACCCAGACGCGGGCGTGGCGGCCCCGCCCGGAACGGCGTTAGACTGAGCCTCCGACAGGAGGCGACCATGCCCACAGAACCCAAGACGCGCCCCACCGACGTCCCCCCGCGCGACTTCATCGCCGGCGTCGCTCACGCCGGCCGTCGCGCCGACGCAGAGACCGCGTTGGAACTGCACGAGACGCTGTCGGGCGAACCCGCCGTCATGTGGGGCCCCTCCATCGTCGGCTTCGGCAGCTACAAGGGCCCGACCGGCGACTGGCCCATCGCCGGCTTCTCGCCGCGCAAGGCCGAGATGGTGGTCTATCTGATGCCCGACTTTCCGGAGAAGGCCGGTCTGCTGGCCCGCCTGGGTCCGCACCGCCTGGGCGTCTCGTGCCTCTACATCAAGAAGTTCGCGGACGTGGACATGGCCGTGCTGGGCGAACTGATCGACCTGTCGGTCAAGACCATGCGGGCCAGATATCCCGCCTAGCGCCCCTCATACGCGTCGAAGAACGGCTTCAGCCGGTCCTCATAGCGTTTCCACGCCGTCGCCGACTTGGAATACAGCGGCTTCCTCACCTGGGCGAAGCTGGCGGTGGTCACGGCGCGGTCGGTCTTGTGGAAGTCCCGCACCTGGTCCTCCCAGGGCAGGCCGACGTGATCCAGGATGCGGCGCATCCAGACGTCCGGATCGGCCACCAGCTCCTCATACGGCACGGTCAGCAGCGTGCCCTCCGGCAGCACCTTCGACCAGTGCGCCCACAGCCGGTCCTCGCCCCGGAAGTGCCGGCCGATGTGCTCCAGCGACCGGGCCCAGTCCACGCCCTTGGCGAACCGCGTGCGGAAGCACGACCAGGCGATCCCCGCGGGATGCCGCCTCAGCCAGATGAACTTCGCGTTCGGCAGGCACTGGTGGATCAGGCCCAGGATGCGCGTGTGGTTCAGCGTCTTGTCGACGACCCGCCCCTCCTTGCCGAACCGCTCGTCCAGAAGGTGCAGATACGACCGGCCGATGCGCCCCGGCACGGCGGCGCCGCCCGGCCCGTCGAAGGCCTCGCGCACCGCGCGCGGGTCGTGTGTGCGCAGCTTCATCGCCGCGTGCCGGAACATCTGCACCTCGGCCCCGTCGTGCACCTGCGAATGGCTGACCAAGATCTGCTCCACCAGCGTGGTCCCCGACCGCGGCAGGCCCAGCACGAAGATCGGCCGGTCGCTGTCGCAGTCCGACCTGGGCAGGCTCTCCATGAAGGCCGGGTCCCAGCCTGAGACCACCTCGTCGACGAACCGGTCGGCCTCGTCGGGGCGATAGGTGCTGTCCGGCATCTGCAGGCGCCCGGCCTCGGCGAAGGCGTCGAAGGCGCGCTCCGCGTCGCCCGCGTCGTCATAGGCCTTGCCCAGCGCGAACAGCAGCACGACCCGGCTCATCCGCCGGTCCGGCGCGTGGCCGATCCGCTCCAGCAGGGCCTCCATCGCCGGAACGTCCGGGTCGTCCGGCGTGAAGGTCTTGATGCCCGCCAGCACCGACCAGGCGTTCTCCGCCCCCATGGCCACCGTCGGCAGGGTCAGGATGCGCCGCAGGATCGCCGTCGCTTCCTCCTCCTCGCCGAACTGCACGTGGATGGTCGCCAGGAAGTGCAGGGCCGACGGGTCGTTCGGCCGGTCGCGCACCAGGGCCAGCGCCTCGCGCTGCGCCTCTTCAGTCCGCCCGTTCTGGCTCAGCATGTTGGCATGGGCCTGCCGGTGTTCGGCCGTGGGCGCCGCGGCGACGGCGCGCCGCGCGGCGGCCAGGGCGATGTTCACCTCGCCGATCGTGTCGGCCATGCGCGACACCGACATCCACTTGGGCCCCAGCGGCGGGTCCGCCTGGATCGCCCGCCCCAGCAGGGCCGCGCAGGCGTCCCTCTCCCGGGCCTTGAAGGCCTCCACCGCGGCGTTCACGGCCTGGGCGCCGTCGAGGGTCTGGATCGCGTCCGTCATCTGCCCCGGCTAGCGGGCGGGCGCGCGAGGGGCAAGGTCGGAATCCCTCTCCCGCCGGGAGAGGGACGGCATCACGCCGCCATCCGCAGGGGCTCGTCGTCCAGCGCGGCGCGGCCCTCGTCCCACAGCGCGTCCTCCTCGGTCCAGCGCGCGGCGGCGCGGCGGTCGATCACGTCCACCACCTGTTCCTCCAGCCGGTCCCAGATCACGGCCAGATCTTTCGACCGCCCCTCGCAGGGCACGATCAGATAGCGGTTCGCGGCGACGGCGGCGTGGGGCTGAAAAGCGGTCATCTGCGGGGTCTCCTGCACGGGGCGACTTGTCGATGTGACCCTTATGGTGCAGCGTTACGACAGAAACGGTCGTAGAGATCGAGGGCGTCCATGCGGCATGAAAAGGCGGGTCTGGTCATCGAGCTGGCGCGGCGCATGGCGGCCTCGGCCGAGGGCCTGACGCTGGACGAGATGGCGCAGGAGATGGGCGTCCACCGCCGCACCGTCGAGCGCATGCGCGACGCCGTCCTGTCCCTTTATCCCCTCGCCGAAGAGGTGTCCGACCCGCCGACCAAGCGCTGGCGCATCCGCGGCGGCCTGTCCGGCTTCGAACAGGCCCCGGCCACGCCCGAGCTGGTCGAGCTGTCCCGCGCCGCGCAAGGCCTGCGCGCGACCGGAGAGCCCGCCCGCGCCGCGGCCCTCGAAAGTCTGGAGCGCAAGATCAAAGCCGCCATGCGCGCCTCGGTCCTGACCCGCATCGCTCCGGATCAGGAGGCGCTGATGCGCGCCCAGACCCTGGCCGTCCAGGCCGGCCCTCGCCCCTCATCCGATGAGCTGGTGCTGGCCGAAATCCATCAGGCGATCCTGGCCCAGCGCCCCCTGGGCTTCACCTACAGCCGCCCGGGGGCGGAGGCGCGCCGCCGCACCGTCGCTCCCTGCGGCCTCATGTTCGGCCGCGCCAACTACCTGGTCGCCGCCGACCTGACGACGCACAAGATCCAGACCTTCCGTCTCGACCGCATGGCCGCCGTCCGCGCGGAGGAGGGGACCGCCCCGCCCCCCGCCGACTTCGACCTCGGCGCCTTCGCCGCCCGCAGCTTCGGCATCTACCAGGACGCGGTCGAGGACGTCGTGCTCAAGGTCGCCCCCGGCGAAAAGGCCGAGGAAGCCCGCGCCTGGCGCTGGCACCCCACCCAGACGCTGGAGGACACGCCCGACGGCGGCGTCGTCGTCCGCTTCACCGCGTCGGGCATGCGCGAACTCGCCTGGCACCTCTTCACCTGGTCGGGCTCGGTGACGATCCTGGCTCCCGAGCGCCTGAAGCAGGTGATGGCGGAAGAGCTGGCGGCGGCGCAGGCGGCATTGGAGAGATGATCTCTTGAGCGAACAGTTGTTTCATCGCCGAGGTTCATCCTCCCAGACGTCGGAAGATTGCTCGGCTCAAGTCAGGTCGAACGAACTGTGGGGGAAAGGGGCTCGCCCGAGCGGTCTGCCCGCTGCAAAGGCGTACCGTGGGCCATTGCCTGATGGCGTCGTTGGAATCGAATTCACGTCTCCGGTTCCACCTGAACCGAATGGTCATCCATTCGCAGCTATGTGGTATGATCGAACCCCGGGCACAGCGGTTCGCGATGTGAACGGCGTGGATTATGTGATTATTCCGATAGTGATCACCCGGAACACACAATGCTGAAGCCGTTGCCCGTCAATCAGATCGAAGAGCGGAATATGGAGTCGGTGGCCGTGCTGAAGGCTCCGCTCGCCCGTTTCAGTCAAAAGGCCGGATGGGCGTTCCATGCCGGGGGCGATGACTTTGACGATTTCGACGGGGCGGCATTCGACCTCGCCGGCGTAGGCTCCGTCGGCTTGGTAAACTATAAAGGCCAGCCGGTGGGGACGTCCTCGGTGCTGGTCCCGCAAAACCTGTCGGGGGAAAAAAAGCGAAAGTTGATCGAAGCTATTCTGGCTGCCGGTGCGCTGGACCGCACGGCCGTGGAGTGGACGGTGCCGACTGTTCAGCTTGGATCTCGACGAGCCGGAACCATTGGTCGTGTCGCCAAGTCGTTGGTGGCGGGAGCGAAATCGCGTCGAGCGGCGAGCTGATGGCCGAACTGCACGAGCGCTGACTACGTCCGTTTCTGACGCACCGCCCCTTCATCCTGTCGGCATGACCCACCATGACGACGATCTCCCCACCTACATCACCGGCAACGACATCTGGGACGTCGCGCGCCAGATGTTCGAGGCCGGTTATTCTGCGCGGATCATCTGCGAGGACCTGGAACTGGCCACCGCCACCTTCTGGCGCCGCGCGCGAGAGGAGGGTTGGCTGCGCCGCGATCAGCGCCGGGCGGCCCCGCCCCCGCCGCCGCTCGACATGGACGCTCCGGTCCAGGACCCGGCCGACGCCGCCGATATCGCCTGGCGGCGCATGACCCAGGCCTTGGAGGCCGGCCACGTGCTGGAAGCCATGCGCTGGCGCCGTCTGCACGCGGGCTTGGCGGTGGGAGAGGCCCACGCCGCCTCCCGCGCCCAGAAGGCCGCGCGCGAGCAGATCGACGGCCTGTCCGCCACCGCCCGCCTGATCGAGGCCCAGGCCAAGGCCGCGCTCAAGCTGCGCGACGTCGAGCGGTGCGAGGGGCCGTGATGGAAATGATGGAAATTTTTTTCTGACTCCATCATCACGCCTTGAACGGATACGGGCTCACCGACTTGGCCCAGTCGTCCACCGCCAGCGGCCGATCGATGGGCGGGGCGGCGCGTTCGGCGCAGGGGTGGCGGGGGCACAGGCGGCAGGCCGGGCCGATCGGAGTCACCGGCGGGTCGTTGAGGTCCAGCCCGCGCGCCAGGGCCAGCCGCCGCGCCTCCTTCAGCTCGCACCCCAGTCCGATCGCCAGGTCGTGCCGCTCCCCATGTCCGTCATGCCCCTGACGATCCACCGTCCGCGCCAGGGTGAACCAGCGCTGGCCGTCCGGCGTCTCGATGATCTGCGTCACCGTCTTTCCCGGTGTGCGAAACGCGCTGTGCAGCCGCCATCGCGGGCACGCCCCGCCGAACCGGGCGAAGGGAAAGGCGCCGGACGCGTACCGCTTGGACACATTCCCCGCCTGGTCGACCCGGATCAGGAAGAAGGGCACGCCCCGCGCCGTGGGCCGGCTCAGCGTCGTCAGCCGGTGCGCCACCTGCTCGTACGACACCGAGAACCGGTTCTGCAGCCGCCCGATGTCGTATCCGCTCGCCTCCGCCAGCCGCTGAAAGGCGGCGTAGGGCATCAGGATGGCCGCGGCCAGGGTGTTGGTCAGGCTGACCTTCAGCAGGGCCCGCGTCGCCTCGTCCGGCGGCCGCGCCGCCTCGGTCATCGCCTCCAGCTCCGCCCCGTGCTCCACCAGCGCCAGCTGATAGGCGATGGCGAAGGCCCGGGACGAGGCGTCCAGCGTCTCCGACAGCAGCAGCCGCCGCCGGTGCGGATCGAACCGCCGCGTCCACTCCACCATCACCTCGGCGGGCATGACCCGGACCGTCAGATTGTGCCGCTGCGCCAGCCGCACCCGCGCCAGCGCCTCGCACCCCTCGCCGGTCATGTTGGGGTCCAGCGCCGCGTGCAGGGTCTCTCCCAGTCCGTCCAGCTCGGGGAAGTAGTTGCCGCGCTCTTGGATCCAGTCGCGCACCCAGTCCGAGGGATTGGGTGCATCCGGCGCCTCCGCCCCCTCGACCAGCGCCGCCCGCGCGCGGTCCCGCTGGGCCGCGTGCGCCCGGTACAGCCGAACCAGCGCTTCCGCCGCCGCCGGGGCCTCTTCCGACAGGGTCAGCAGCTCGTGCCGCGGCGTTTCCAGCCCCTCGAACAGGGGATCGGCCAGGATCTCGGCCAGCTCCGTCGGCCCCGCCGGTCCGGCCTGGCTCAGCGCCCTCAGATCGACGTCATAGGCTTCGGCCAGCCGCAGCAGCAGCTGCGCCGTCACCGGCCGCTGGTTGCGCTCGATGTGGTTCAGATAGCTGGGCGAGACGCCCAGGTCGCCCGCCATGGCCGTCTGCGTCAGCCCGCGCTCGCGCCTCAGCCGCCGGACCCGCGCCCCCAGGAACAGCTTGCGATCGGCGGCCAGAGAAGCGCCATAAGGAGCGCGGACCTCCAGGTCCGCGTCTTTTGGGATCGCCACCGCACACCTCCCCGACGTCGCGGACCTGGAGGTCCGCGCTCCTTAGAGTGTCATAAAGTGACAAGGGCAGCTAGTCATAATGCGACTAAGCGACACTAAGGATTCCGCTACGGCTGTATCAATCACGACAGCCGCGTGTTCTCTCCGTCGGGCCGGGGCGGTCGTCGCCCCCGCCGACCCGCACGGACCCGCCGCCATGACCGACTTCGCCGACCTCGTCCCCGCGCCCAAGGGCCGCTTCGACGGCATCGAACGCCCCTACACGGCGGCCGACGTCCTGCGCCTGCGCGGCTCGGTCCCCATCGCCCAGACCCTGGCCCAGCGCGGCGCGAACCGGCTGTGGGAGCTGCTGCACACCGAGCCCTATGTGAACGCGCTCGGCGCCGTGACCGGCAACCAGGCCATGCAGATGGTCCGCGCCGGCCTGAAGGCCATCTATCTGTCGGGCTGGCAGGTCGCGGCCGACGCCAACACCGCCGGCGCCATGTACCCCGACCAGTCGCTGTATCCGGCCAACGCCGCGCCCGAGCTGTGCCGCCGCATCAACCGCACCCTGCAGCGCGCCGACCAGATCGAGCATGCCGAGGGCGGGGCCAAGCGCGACTGGTTCGTGCCCATCGTCGCCGACGCAGAGGCCGGCTTCGGCGGCCCGCTGAACAGCTTCGAGATCATGAAGGCCTTCATCGAGGCCGGCGCCGCGGGCGTCCACTTCGAGGATCAGCTGGCCTCGGAGAAGAAGTGCGGCCACCTGGGCGGCAAGGTGCTGATCCCGACCGCCCAGCACGAGCGCAACCTGATCGCCGCCCGTCTGGCCGCCGACGTCATGGGCACCGCGACCCTGACCGTGGCCCGCACCGACGCGGAGAGCGCCCAGCTGATCACCTCCGACGTCGACGAGCGCGACTGGCCCTTCATCGACCGCGACGACCGCACGGTGGAGGGCTTCTACCGGCTCAAGGCCGGCACGGGCCTGGACCACTGCATCGCCCGCGGCCTGGCCTATGCGAAGGTCGCCGACGTCCTGTGGTGGGAGACAAGCCATCCCGACCTGGACGACGCCCGCCGCTTCGCCGAGGCGGTCCAGAAGGAGCATCCCGGCAAGCTGATGGCCTACAACTGCTCGCCCTCCTTCAACTGGAAGGCCAAGCTGGACGACGCGACCATCGCCAGGTTCCAGCGCGAGCTGGGGGCCATGGGCTACAAGTTCCAGTTCGTGACCCTGGCCGGCTTCCACAGCCTGAACAACGGCATGTTCGAGCTGGCCGACGGCTACCGCGAGCGCGGCATGGCCGCCTATTCCGAGCTGCAGCAGCGCGAGTTCGCCAACGAGGCCCTGGGCTACACCGCCACCCGCCACCAACGCGAGGTCGGCACCGGCTACTTCGACCAGGTGGCCACCGTCATCTCGTCCGGCCGGTCCTCCACGACCGCGCTCAAGGACTCCACCGAAGCCGCCCAGTTCGCCCACTGACCCCGGAGACGACCATGCAGCCGATCAGCAACCCCGACGCCATCATCGACTTCTGCCTCGCCCCTCTGGCCCTTCAGCCCGGGACGGAGGCCGAGGCCGAGGTGCGAAAGCGCCTGAACCACGTCATCCGCACCTTCCGCGCCAAGGCGGCCCAGCCGGTCTCGGTCGACTTCTCCAGGATGCCCAGCCAGGTCATCAACGAGGCGGCTCACGGGTACGAGTGAAGCCTGGGGGTCAGGCGAAGGCGAACAGCAGCCGCCCCTGACCCATCCGCTCGCGCAGGTCCGGCAGGTCGGCGTGGGCCACCGAGAAGCAGCCGTAGCTGCGGCCCAGCTTGCCCTCGCGGGCCAGGAAGTCGGGGTCGGCATAGTCCGCGCCGTGCACGATGATCGCGCGCTCGCGGGCCTTGTCGTTGGAGTACTCCAGCCCGTCCAGCAGGACGTTCGGCCCCTGCAACGGCCCCCACGACGGCCCGGCCGTGACGTAGGACCCGACCGAGGAGCAATAGCTCTCCGGCACGTTGGAGAAGCTGCGCGCGAAGCCGCTGTGGTCCGGGTCAGAACCCCGGCCGTGGCTGGTCCGCAGCACCTTGACCGACCCGCCGTGCAGGTCGACCTCGTACAGCCGCTCCTCGCCGGAGTGGCGCTTGAAGTCGACCACGTACATGCGGTCGCGGTTCGGGATCTTGGCGTGGTGGATGTCCAGCGCGGCCATCGCCCGGCCCATCAGCTCCTTGCGGATCAGCCCGCGCGGGTCCAGCGGCGGCGCGACCACCGGGTCGGCGGCGACCTGAATGACGGGGGCCGGCGGCGGGGTTTCGATCAGGGTCGCCACCGGCGTCACGGGCCGCGCGCCCTGCGCCGCCGACGAACAGCCCGCCAGCAGGGCCGAACCGCCCAGGATCAATCCCCGTCTCGAAACCCGCATGCGACGCCCTCGTAGCGGTTACACCGATTGTGACGCAGTGTTTCAAACCCGTCGGCCCGTTTCAACCTGAGCCTTGGCCGCAGGCGAACTTGCTCTAGGGTGCAAGTCACGTACCGGGAGGGGTTTCATGAGATCGATCATCGCGGCCGCGGCGGCCTGGCTCTGTCTGGCGGGCGCCGCCCTCGCCCAGCAAACCCCCGCCGCGCCGCCGGTTTCGCCGGACGGGGGAACCGTGTTCGTCCACGCGGGGCGCCTGCTCGCCGACCCGTCGAACGGCGTTGTGCAGCGCGATAAAACTTTGGTGATCAGCGGGAACCGAATCGTCGAAGTCCGCGACGGCTTCGTCGGAGAGGGCACGGTGATCGACCTGCGGGACGCCTTCGTCCTCCCCGGCCTCATCGATTCCCACGTCCATCTGACCAGCGAGCAGAACCCCAACGCCCGGCTTCAGGCCGTGACGCTGGACTCCGCCGACCGCGCCATCGTGGGCGCCGGCAACGCGCGCAAGACGCTGATGGCCGGCTTCACCACCGTGGCCGATCTGGGCGCGCCGAACGACGCCATCTTCGCCCTGCGCGACGGCGTCGCCCGCGGCGACGTGATCGGCCCGCGCATCCTCGCCTCAGGCTCGTCGGTGTCGATCCATGGCGGCCACGGCGACGCCAACGGCTATCGTGAGGATGTGCTGCACGTGCTGTCTTCGGAGTCGATCTGCTCGGGGCCGGAGGACTGCATGCGCGCGGTGCGGACGCAGGTCCGGGCCGGCGCCGACGTCATCAAGATCACCTCGACCGGCGGCGTGTTGTCGAACACCGCCGCCGGCCTGGGCCAGCAGTTCACCGACGCCGAACTGGCCGCCATCGTCGAGGCCGGGCATCGCATGGGCCGCAAGGTGACCGCCCACGCCCACGGCGCCGACGGCATCAACGCCTTCCTGCGCGCCGGCGGCGACTCGATCGAGCACGGCACCTATCTGGACGACGAGGGCATCCGCCTGATGCGCGAGCGGGGGGCCTGGCTGGTGCCCACCCTGATGGCGGGGGACTACGTGGCCCGCGTCGCGTCGGGGCCCGACAACTTCTTCACCCCGGCCCAGACCGCCAAGGCGCTGGAGGCCGGGCCGCGCATGCTGGACATGGCCGGTCGCGCCCACCGGGGCCGCGTCCGCATCGCCTTCGGCACCGACAGCGGCGTCTCGGCGCACGGCGACAACGCCGGGGAGTTCGCCCTTCTGGTCCGCGCCGGTCTGACCCCGCTGGAGGCGGTCCAGACCGCCACCGTCAACGCCGCCGAGCATCTGGGCATCCAGGACCAGGCGGGCCGCCTGCTGCCGGGCATGCCGGCCGACCTGATCGCCGTGCGCGGCGACCCGCTGGAGGACGTCACCGTGCTGGAGCGGGTCGTCTTCGTCATGCGGGGCGGCGTCACCTATCGCAATGATCGCTGAGGGAGCCGCCATGATCGGCCGCAAGCTGACCGAGGGGCTGTCCGTCGCGCCCCAGATCCCGCCCGAGGCCATGCCCCAGGTCGCGGCGGCCGGCTTCCGCGCCGTGATCGTCAACCGACCGGACGGGGAAGAACCGGGGCAACCGTCCACCGACGTCATAGAGGCGGCGGCGCGCGACGCGGGTCTGGCGTTCCGCCGCCTGCCCGTGACCATGCCCAGCCTGTCGGCGCAGGACGCCGCCGCCTTCGCCGCCGCCCTGGACGACCTGCCGGGACCCGTTCTGGCCTATTGCCGCTCCGGCACGCGCTCGACGGCGCTCTGGGCTCTTTCGCAGGCGGGCAGGCGGCCGGCGGACGAGATCCTGGCGATCGCCGCCGGGGCGGGTTACGACCTGTCGATGCTGCGCCCGCGGCTGGATCCGGCCTGATCCGTCAGACCAGCTCGACCGCCATGGCCACGCCCTCGCCGCCGCCGATGCACAGCGACGCCATGCCCTTCTTGCCGCCGCGCGCCTGAAGCGCCGCCAGCAGGGTGGACAGGATGCGCGCGCCCGAGGCGCCGATGGGGTGCCCCAGAGCGGTGGCGCCGCCGTTGACGTTCAGCTTGTCGCGGTCGATGCCCAGTTCCTTCTGGGCGATCATGGCGACGACGGCGAAGGCCTCGTTGACCTCCCACAGATCGACGTCGGCGGCGGTCCAGCCGGCGCGCTCCAGCGCCTTCTTCATGGCCGGGACCGGGGCGGTGGTGAACAGGCCCGGCTCATGGGCGTGCGCGGCGTGGCTGACCACGCGGGCCACGACGGGCAGGTTCAGCGCCTTGGCCACGCTCTCGCGCGTCATGACCAGGGCGGCGGCGCCGTCCGAGATGGACGACGCGTTGGCGGCGGTGATCGTGCCGTCCTTGGCGAAGGCGGGCTTCAGCGTCGGGATCTTGTCGGGGCGGGCCTTGCCGGGCTGCTCGTCGGTGTCGATGGTCTCGACGCCGGCGCGGGTCTTGACCTCGACCGGCGTGATCTCGGCCTTGAAGGCGCCGTCGGCGATGGCGGCGGTGGCGCGACGCAGGCTTTCGACGGCGAACTCGTCCTGCTGTTCGCGGGTGAACTGATACAGGCGCACGGCGTCTTCGGCGAAGGCGCCCATCGGCTTGCCGGGTGTGTAGGCGTCTTCCAGCCCGTCCATCATCATGGAATCGACGATGACGTCGTGGCCGATGCGGGCGCCGCCGCGGTGCTTGGTCATGACGTAGGGGGCGCCGGTCATCGACTCCATGCCGCCCGCGACGATGACGTCGGCGGTCCCGGCCTTAAGCGCGTCGTGGGCCATCATGGCGGCCTGCAGGCCAGAGCCGCACATCTTGTTGACGGTGGTGGCCTCGACATGCAGGCCCAGACCGGCGCCGATGGCCGCCTGGCGCGCCGGGGCCTGACCCAGGCCGGCGGGCAGGACGCAGCCCATGTAGATCTGGTCCACCTTCTCGGCGGGGACCCCGGCCCGCTCCACGGCCGCCTTGACCGCCGCGGCGCCCAGGTCGGTGGCCTTCACGCCGGACAGGGCGCCCTGGAAGCCGCCCATGGGCGTGCGGGCGAAGGAGCAGATGACGACGGGATCGGACATGACGTGGCCTTTCGAAACTCAGGCCGACTAGATCGCGGCTCCGGCGCCGTGTTGCAAGTGCTCAGTCGGAATGAGCGGCGTCCCAGGAGGCGGTGACGGTCAGGCGCCAGAGGTGACGCAGGGCGTCGGTCTCGGCTTCGGTCGCCGCGGCGGACGAACTCTGACGTCGGTCGATCAGCCCCGCGCCCGCGCGACGCAACAGGGGCAGGGCGTCCAGCGGGCGTCGGGCGGCGGCGAGGGCCGCGCCGTGGTCGGCCGTCGTCGCAAGTCGCCCCAGGTGGCCCGGCGGCAGGGTCCGATCCGCCAGCGCCGCCGCGTCCGCCAGATGCGCCAGAGCCCGATCGCCGCGGCCGAGTTCGCCCTGGGTCAGGCCGAGCAGGGACAGTATGCGCAGGGCGTTGACGTGGTCGGGGCCGAGCGCGCGACGGGTCAGGGCCAGCGCCTCCTCCAGCAGCGGCAGGGCCCGATCCGGACGTCCGGCGGCGAGGTGGACGTCGGCCAGGACGGTCAGGGAGCCCGCGACGTCGGGATGATCCGGCGGCAAGGCGGCCTTCCTCAGAGCCAAGGCGCGTTCGGCGACGACCAGCGCCTCGTCCGGGCGGCCCAGCGTCAGTGCCAGGTCCGCGTGCGCGGACAGGGCCGCGGCCAGGTCGGTCGCGTCGCCGGCGCGCTCCAGTGCCGCGATCGCCTGGCCCTGCATCTCCCACGCGGCGTCGAGGCGTCCGTTCCGCGCCAGGGCCTCGGCCAGCAGGACGCGGGTCTGGGCGGTCAGGGCATGGTCGGGCCCCAAGGCCACGTCACGCACGGCGGCGGCGCGGCGCAGGGTCGCCTCGGCCTCGACCGGCCGGTCCAGGTCCAGAAGCACGGCGCCGAGGTTGTTCAGCGTCAGCCCCAGGTCCGGGTGGTCCGGCGGCAAGGTCGCCTCCCGCACCGCCAGGATGCGGCGTTGGACGTCGGCCGACTCCTGAAACCGGCCCAGAGCCCGCAGGATGGAGGCGAGGTTGTTCAGCGAGGTCAGGGTAGGCGGCGCGTCGGGGCCCTCGGTCACGGAGCGAAGGTCCACGGCGCGGGTGGTCAGCTCCAACGCCTCGGCATGGCGTCCCTGTTTGTGCAGGTTCAGGCCAAGGTCGTTCAGCGCCCATCCCCGCCAGGGGTGACCGGCTTCGGTCGCGCGCTCGAGCGACGCCAGCGCGTCGCGATACAGCCCCTCGGCCTCCACCAGCCGCCCCTGGTCCTCGACCGCATTGGCGTGAAGCAGCGACAGGCTGCCGGCGTCGGGCGACGTGTCGCCCCACAGGGTCAGGGCGTCGGCGGCGGCGCGGGCGAACAGGGGCTCGGCCTCCGCCGGGCGTCCCTCGGCCATCAGCCGCTGGCCCTCGCGGACGTCGGACTGGATGCGCGCGGGATCCTGGGCCACGGCGGGCACCGCCGTCAGCAGGAGGAGGGCGAGGATGAGGCCGAACCGCATGACGCCAGCGCTACGCCGACCGCCGGGATCGCGCCAGCCTTCCGGACCTGACGGTCAGGCCGCTTTGTCGTCCGGCATGACGTCGCCGACGGTGGGGCGGTCGGCGGTCAGGGTCAGCTGAATGTCGCGCGGCTTCACGATCTCGCCGCAGCAGCCGCAGGCGATGCGGGGCTGAAGGTCGCCGCCGCAGCTCTTGTGGATCATGGAGATGCCTGAATCGGCGTCTCCATAGACGTGGCGGGCGCCCCAGCCGTGCAGGGTGACCAGCACGCCGTACAGATCCTTGCCCTTGGCGGTCAGGACGTATTCGTTGCGCGGCGGGCGTTCGGAATAGAGGCGCGGCTCCAGCACGCCGTGCTGGACCAGGCTCTTGAGCCGGGCGGCCAGGACGTTGCGGGCCACGCCCAGCCGGTCCTGCCACTGCTCGAAGCGGGTCACGCCGTTGAAGGCGTCGCGCACGACCAACAGGGTCCACGGGTCGCCGATCACCTCCAGGGTGGCGGCGATCGAGCAGCTCTGGCGCGAATAGTCGGCGGTGCGTCCCATGGGTGGAAAGTGACCCTGCGTCAGCGGTTTGACAAGAGGGTTGCGTTTCGGAACGGACAAAGTAAGTCTCTTTTAGAGACGGACATGTCGTCCCGGCGACGGTCCCGATCCCCAAACTGGGCGGAGGCGGAGACGCCTCCGCCGCTTCGTTTCGTGCGACAAGGTGGGCGATGACGACCCTCTCCGAAGCCCTGACCCTGACGCCGGCCGGCGACGCCTGGCGCGCGCGGCTGGACACCTCCTTCTCCAATGCGCCGCAGACGGTGGACCCGCTGAAGGGCGCGCCGTTCGGCGGTCTGATGGCGGCGCTGGCGGGGGAGACGGCGCGCAAGGGGCTGGGCATCGCGACGCCGATCCGCAGCCTGACGATCCAGTATCTGGCGGCCGCGCGGTTCGAGGAGATCGACTTCACCCCGACCCTGCTGAGGGGCGGGCGCAACCTGGCCTATGCGTCGGTGGCGGCCGGGCAGGGCGACCGGCAGGCAGTCCAGGCGTTGGTCACCTTCGGCCGCGACGTGGCGGGGCCGGAGCTGCGTCCGATGCCGCCCGTGCCGGGCCGGCCGCGGGACGCCGAGCGGGCGCCGCTTGCGCCCGACTTCGCGCCGGGCTTCACGCGGCACATCGAGCATCGCTTTCCGACCGGCCCGGGACTGTTCGGCCTGAACGCGGGCGGCACGGTCGAGCTGGGCTGCTGGATGCGGTGCGTCGACGGCCTGCCGCTGGACGAGGCGCGGCTTCTGTTCCTGCTGGACGGGCTGTACCCGACCTATTTCACGGCGTTCCCGGCGCCGCCCGCGATCTCGGCCAGCGTCGATCTGCGCGCCGACCTGCTGGCGGAGCTGACGCCCGAGACGTCGCCGGAGGGCTGGGCCTGGTTCCACTTCGTCAGCCGCGACGTGGGCGGCGGCTGGGCGGTGGAGGACGGCACGGCCCAGGCGCCGGACGGGGCCCCGCTGGCCTTGGTGCGGCAGCGGCGCCGGATCCTGCCGACGCGGGCATGAGCCGTCAGATCGCCGCCGTCGTCGCGCGGATGAAGCCGCCGCCGATCAGCCGGTCGGAATCGGCAGGGTCGTACAGGGCGCAGGCCTGACCGGGCGCCACGCCTTCCTCGCCCCGCTCGAAGGCCACGCCGATCGCGCCGTCCGTCAGGGTCAGCCAGGCGGGCGCGGGCGGGCGGGTGGAGCGGACGCGGGCCAGCACGGGCGCGCCGTCGCGGGCGGCGTCCAGCATCGTCGGGGCGTCGCCCAGCCAGTTGGTTTCTTCCAGCGTCAGGCCGGCGGTCAGCAGGGCCTCGCGCGGGCCGACGATGACGTGCCGTTTCGCGGGATCCAGCTTGGTGACGAACAGAGGCTCGCCCACGGCGACGTTCAGGCCGCGGCGCTGGCCAATGGTGTAGTCGGTGATGCCGGCGTGCTCGCCCAAAACGCGGCCGTCCATGTGCACGATCTCGCCGGCCTGACGGCCTTCGGGACGCAGCTTGTCGATCAGCGAGCGATAGTCGCCCGAGGGGACGAAGCAGATGTCCTGGCTGTCCGGCTTGGCGGCGATGCGCAGGCCCAGCTCGGCGGCGACGCCGCGCACCTGGGGCTTCTCCAGATCGGCCAAAGGGAAGCGCAGATAGTCCAGCTGCTCCGGCGTGGTGGCGAACAGGAAGTAGGATTGGTCGCGTGAATGGTCGACCGCCTTGCGCATCTGCGGGCGGCCGTCGGCGCCGACCGAACGTCGGACGTAGTGGCCGGTGGCCATGGCCTCGGCGCCCAGGTCGCGGGCGACGTCCAGCAGGTCGCGGAACTTGACCGTCTGATTGCAGCGGATGCAGGGCACCGGCGTCTGGCCGCGCAGATAGCTGTCGGCGAACTGGTCGATGACGGCGTCGCGGAACCTCGACTCGTAATCCAGGACGTAGTGCGGGATGCCGAGCGTCTCGGCGGCCAGGCGGGCGTCGTGGATGTCCTGGCCCGCGCAGCAGGCGCCCTTCTTCTTCAGCGCCGCGCCATGGTCGTAGAGCTGCAGCGTCACGCCGACGACGTCGTAGCCCGCCTTGTGCAGCAGGGCGGCGACGACGGTGGAGTCCACGCCGCCCGACATGGCGGCCACGACACGGGTTCCGACCGGCAGGCCCACCGCCGCGCGCGCGGACGCGATCGCCGCGTCCATGTCGCCGTCGGCGCTCATGGGGGCGATGGCCGGGATCGGGCAAATGTCCTCGGACAGGCTCATGGCGCGGCACATAGGCGCAAACGGGCGCGATTTCGAGGCGTCACCGCAAGCGGCGGGGAATGTCCATGCGATCGTCGAGAATCTGCACGATCTCGAGCTTCGCGTCGTCGAACCGATAAACGACGACATGCCGGGGCGCCGCGACGCGCTCTCCAACGGGCATGAGCCGTCGTGCGGAACGAAGATGCACCATGCGCGAGGGTCGCATCACCGGCGCCGGGCGTGCCGTCGGCGTTTCCGGTTCCCTGAGCAGCCAGGCGATGGCGGCCGCCAGCAGCGCGCGGTATCGCCGAGCCGCCTCAGGGCCGAAACGGCGCTCGCTTTCCCGCAGCAGGTCGTCGATCTACGCCTGCGCCAAAGGCGCGACGACAAGCTCGCGCATCGACGGGCTCAGTGGCCCAAACCGTCCAGCCAAGCTTCGACGTCGTCCACGCGGATGCCCTCTCCAGCGTCCAGCTGGTCCAGTCCGGAGTTGATGGCCTGGCGGAGTCGATCCATCCGCACATCTTCCTCACGCATCCTGTCGAGCGCCTCGGCGACGACCTCGGCGCGGTCGCGGAACTCTCCGGATCGAACCTTCTGATCGACGTATTCGTCGAGGGCGGGTGACAGGGGAAACGGCTGACTGTCCATAGAGGGACGATAACGCATCCGGCAAGGCGCAGAAACACCGAGGGCCGCCTCCGTCGCCGGAAGCGGCCCTCGACACGCTCGAAGGAGGGGGGGAGGGGTTACGAGCGGTAGTGCTGAATCCGGGTCGTGCGGAGGCCCTGCATGCCCCATTTGTCGATGGCGACCTGCCAGGCGGAGAACTCTTCGGCGGTGATGCCGTAGCGGTTCAGGGCGTCGTCGATCGACAGCAGCCCGCCGCGCACGGCGGCCACGACCTCGGCCTTGCGCCGGATGACCCATCGGTCCGTGTTCGGCGGCGGCAGGTCGCGCAGCGTCAGCGGCGTGCCCGTCGGGCCGACCACGTACTGCTCTCCTTTGCCGTTCAGTCTACGCTCTTGCAGCATGGGCTTATGCCTCTTCACCAACCATCACGGGACGGACTATGCCCGCCTGCCGCTAAGGGCCGTTTAAGCGGCGTGGTGAAGGAGGCCTTACCCGCCGAGGCGGCCGGCCATCTTCGATTCAGAAAGCGAACCCTGGTCATTCAGCCCCTCCCGCGTCGGCCTCAGCGCTTGATGCTGATCAGCTCGGCCAGCATTTCGTCGGCCGTGGTGATGATCTTGGACGAGGCGGAATAGGCCCGCTGGGTGGTGATCAGGCCGGTGAACTCGGCCGACAGATCGACTGTGGAGGCTTCGAGTTGGGAGGAGCCGACCTTGCCTGCGCCCCCGGAGCCGGCGGTTTTCAGATTGTAGGTGCCGGAGCCCTGGCTGACGCGATAGGCGTTGCCGGCGGTCTGCAGAAGGTTGTCCGGGCTGGGGAAGGTGGCGATCGCGATTTGGGCGATCTTGCGCGTCACGCCGTTGTCGAAGATGGCGGTGACGAAGCCCGTCTCGTCGATCTTGACCTCGGACAGGTTGCCGAAGGCGGTGCCGTTGGTCAGCACGGCCTGGACGACGGAGGCGCTGTCGTACTGGGTCAGACCGCCGGCGGCGGCGGTCAGATCGAAGCTGAGGGTCTGGTCGTCGATGCCCAGTCCGGCGGCCCAGTTGACGGCTCCGGCGGCGGGCGCGGCGGAGTCCGATGCGCCGAAAGTCAGGGTCGCCACGGACGGGTCGGCGAACAGCGCCTGGGCGCCCAGGGCGGCCATGGCGTCGACGTCCAGGCGGCCGTCCTGGGTGAAGGCCACGAGCCCGGTCTTGATCTGGCCGTTGGCCAGACCCGCCCCGGTCACGACGTCGCCGGCCGGCACCGCGCGGATTTCGGAATGCCACTGGTTGGGCGTGGTGCTCTTCAGGAAGGCGATGGCGACGGTGCGCTGGCCGCCCTTGGAGTCCGACACCGGAATGGTCAGCTCGAAGTCCGGTTTGACCCCGTCGCCGGTCTCCGGATTCCACATGGCCATGGAATTGGTCGCCGGATCGTAGGCGTCCGCTCCGGGGGGCGTCGCGGCGGCTGCGGCGGCTTCGGCGGAGACGGTCTGGCTGGACTTGATGTTGGCGTTCAGCTGGATTCGGGTCGTCGCCTCCGCCGTGCCGCCGACGGATCCCACGTTGATGGTGCGCAGCCGGCTCAGGTCCGACGGATCGGTGGTGATGGCGCCTTCGGCGTCCACCGGCCAGCCCTGCAGATAGAGGCCCGCCGTGTTCTTCAAATATCCCATGTTGTCGACGCGGAAGGCGCCGGCGCGGGTGAACAGACGGCTGTCGGTGACCTCCAGATTCTCGGCCTTCTCCGTCACGACGAAGAAGCCCTGGCCGGAGATGCCCAGGTCGGTGGACGAGGTCGTCCGCTGAAGCTGGCCGTTCTGGCTGGTGTAGTGCCGCGCCGAGGCCAAGACGCCGCCGGCGGAGTATCCCGCGCCCTGCGACTGGCTGTTGATCACGGTCTGGAACTCACCGGCCGTGCGCTTGTAGCCGACGGTGTTCACGTTCGCGATGTTCTGGGAGATGGCGGCCAAGGCCGCCGAGTTGGCGGTCAGGCCGGACACGCCGGCGAGAAGGGCGCTGTTGATGGACATGGCGCGGCTCCGTTACGAAAACAGTTTCATGGGATTGAGGGCGGACAGGATCGAAGCCTCGGCTTCGGGTTCCGCGGGCGCCGCCCGGGCTTCTTCGACGGCGATCACGGCCGACAGCGGCAGGATCGACGTGCCGATCGTCAGGTAGGGCTGGCCGTCGTACATCTCGACGCCCGTCACGCGGCCGGTGACCAGAACCTGGGACTGCACGACGCCGCCGGCGGCGTCCTGGGCCATGACCTTCAGGGTGTAGACCTGGCCGTCCTGGGCGCCGTCCCACGTGAAGTCGTGGACGCCTTCTGCACGCTCGGGCGCGTCGGCCTCGTGCACCACGCGGCCGGAGGCGTCCAGCACCTGGACCTTGGCGGTCGAGGCGGTCCCTGCCAGCTCATAGCTCCAGGTCGCCGAACCGTTCTCGGCCCGGACCGCGGACCAGACCGCCGTCGCGTCGCGGCCGATGTAGGTCGTCGCCCCGGTCAGATCGGAACCGCCCTGACCCTGCAGGATGGCGGTCAGCAGGTCGTTGGTCAGAAGCTGCTGCTCGACCCCGGCCATCTGGGTCAGCTGGCCGGTGAACTCGTTGGAATCGACGGGGGAGAGGGGATCCTGGTTCTTCAACTGGGCGGTCAACAGGGCCAGGAAGGTCTCGAAATTCTGGCTGAGCAGGGCCGAGCTGGAGCCGATCCGGCTGGTGGCGTCCGAGGCTGTGGTGACGGCGTCGACCATGGGTTCAGACCTTCACGTCGACGCGATCGCGCGCCGAACCGAGCGAGAGGGACAGGTTCATCAGCGGGGCGGCCTCGACGCGGTCGGCCAGGTCGCGGGCGGCCGCGAAGGCCCGGTTCTGGCGGCGCTCGAACCGGTCCTGCTGGGGCGAGGAGCCGTCGCGGTGCGAGAAGTCCAGGGCGTCGCGCGCCAGCTGGAAGCCGGCCTGTTCCAGCTGGCGGCGCAGCTGGTCGACCTGGGCGCGCATCTCGGCGGCGGCGGCGGGGGTGTCGAAGGCCAGGCGGGCGGTCAGGGATCCGTCCTCGCCCATCTCCAGGCTTACGTCGACGCGCCCCAGATCCTCGGGCGTCAGGGCCATCTCGAAGCGGGTGACCTTGCCCTCCAGCCGCCTGACGATCTGGGCGGTGAGGTCGGCGAGGGTCTCATGCGCCACGCGCGACAGGCCGACCATGGAGGTCTGGACCGTCGTGGCGGCGGGCTCCGAAGACGGCGTCGGGGCGGGCTCGAGCGACGACGCGGTCTGGACCGGAGGCTCGAAGCGGGCCGGTTCCTGCGGCTGAAGCGTCGGGGCCTTCGGCGCGGACGACGCCGCGTCCGCCGGCGTCGGTGCGGGCGGGGACTCGGACGTGGGCTTCGTCCCTGTCGCGGTCGCCTCGGAAGAGGCGGAGGGAGTCACGTCCACGTCCGCGCCCGCAGCGGCCGGGCGGCCGGCCGTGTCGGGCTGCGGCAGAGCCGGCAGGGGCGCCGGCGACTGGGCGGGCGCGGCGTCGGGGGAAGAGGTTTGGGCTCCGCCGCCCTTCTCGAACGCCTTGAAGTCCGGCCCCACCGTGACGGGCAGGATTTCCGGGCGCGGCGCGTCGTCGGGACCGACCGACGTCGGCAGGATCTCAGGGGAGGGGTCTTCCTCGAGCGACGACCCCTTGATCCGGGGCTCCACCGGGACGGTCGGCGGGCCGGGCAGGACTTCGGGCACGGGCGGCGCGTCGGCGTCCAGTTTGGGGCGGGGCTCGCCGGGCAGGACTTCGGGGCGCGGGGGAGCGTCGCCCCTGGCCTTGGGCGTCGTCTCGGCGCCCGGCAGAATCTGCGGGCCCGTCCAATCGACCGGGGCCGCCGACGGCTTGTCGAGGCGCGCGGCGGTCTGAGCCTCCACCTGCGCCTCGGCCGGGCGCGTGGCGACGTCCACCAGACGGCCGAATTCGCCGTCCGCCGGGGCGGCGGGCGCGTCGCCGGCCTGAGGCGCGGCGGGAACGGCGAGGGCGAACAGGCTCTGGGCGAGCATCGGGCACCGGAATGGAGGGAAGGCGGACGGCGCCTGCTGCGCCCAAGGGTTCCGGAAGCCCGGCGCAAGCTCCGGGCCAGAGCGATGGTGGCGGCATAAGATACGGGCCAAGCGAAGAAAAATGATGATCGGTCTGCCGACTGCGACGATCCGGCGGCGGGCCAGATTTGCCGTGCCCAGACCGGTTTTTGCCCGGCTCGGTCGCCTCCAGGGCTTTGGTCCGGTCCTTGCGCGCCTGATCACCCATGACCGACCTGTTCGATCAAGAGTTCAATGAAGTCAGGTGCTTGGCATCTTGCCGGGGGCGGCAAATTGCGCGCCCCCGCGTGCAGGGTTTGCCGAGCGCCGGGAGCGTGCGCCCATGTCGCTGAACCAGATTTTCAGTGCCGGCCAGTCCGGCCTGACCGCCGCGCAGATGCAGCTGCGCGTGGTTTCGGACAACGTCGCCAACGTCAACACGCCCGGCTACGTCCGCAAGGTCGCCGAGCAGAGCTCGCTGGTCAGTCAGGGCGTCGGCGTGGGCGTGGAGGTCACGCGGGTGCGCCTGGCCACCGACCGCTTCCTTCAGGCCGCCAGCATGTCGGCGTCGGCGGACGCCCAGCGTCAAGGCGTGCGCCACGAGCTGTTCGACCGCATCCAGGGGCTGTTCGGCGATCCCGGGGGCACGGGCGGCTTCTTCGCCCAGGTCGACGAAATGTTCGCCGCCTTCGCCACCACGGCGGAGGATCCCGCGTCGTCGCCGGCGCGTCAGGCCGCCATCTTCGGCATTCAGTCGCTGTTCGACGAAGGCTCGCGGATATCGCGCCAGATCCAGTCGGTGCGGGAGGACGCCGACGGGCGGATCAAGAGCGCGGTCGATCGCGCCAACGGCCTGTTGCAGCAGATCGAGTCCCTGAACGTCCAGATCGCCAAGGCCACCGTGGTCGACGAGGACGCGTCGGGGGCCGAGGCGGCGCAGTCGAAGCTGATCGACGAACTGGCCGGCATCCTGGACGTCCGCGTGTCGCAAAGGAACGTGGGCGGCGTCTCCATCCGGACCAACGGCGGCGCCCTGCTGGCCGGCGACGGCTATGCGACGCTCGACTACGCGCGGGCCGGGGTGATCAACGCCGAGAGCAGCTTCAACGAGATCTGGGTCACGGAGCCCCGAGGCCAGAAGCGCCCGCTGCTGGACGGCGTGACGTCCGGTGAGATCAAGGGCCTGGTCGAGCTGCGTGACCTCGATGCGCCGCAGGCGGCCGAACGTCTGGCCGAACTGCTGACGCGCGCCGCGGACGAACTGAACCGCGCGCACAACGCCAACACCTCCGTGCCGGCGCCGCAGAGCCTGACCGGTCGAAACGTGGGCTCCGCGCTCGACGTCGCCCTGGCCGGTTTCAGCGGGCGCACCGCCGTCCTGATCACCGATGCGGCGGGAGTCGTCCAGACGCGGGTCGATCTGGATTTCGACGGGGCGGGCTCGGTGAACGTCGGCGGCACGACCGTCCCTCTTTCGGGCTTTCTCACAGAGTTGAACGCCCGCCTGGGCGCGTCGGGGACGGCCGCCTTCGTCGACGGGCGTCTCAGCGTCACGGCCGCGACCGGGCGCGGCGCCGCCGTCGTGGACGATCCGGCCCTGCCGGCACGCAAGATGGGCATGGGCCTGTCTCACTTCTTCGGCCTGAACGATCTGGTGACCACGGACCGTCCGGCGCTTTACGCGACCGGCCTCGGAGCGACGTCGCCGCACGGCTTCACCGCGGGTCAGACGCTGACGCTGAGGCTGACCGGCGAAACGGGGGCCCGCCTGCGCGACGTCACCGTCGCCGTGCCCGCCGGCGGCACGATGACCGACCTGCTGGCCGCGCTCAACAGCACGGGGACGGGCCTGGGCGGGCACGGCACGTTCCAGCTGCGCGCCGACGGCTCGCTGAACTTCGTCAGTTCCGTCAGCCCGGCCCCGCGCCTTTCGGTTCTGGAAGACCGGACCAGCCATTCCGCGTCCGGCCTGTCGATGACCGAGCTGTTCGGGATCGGAGCCGGCGTGCGGGCGTCGCGCGCCGACGGCTTCAGCCTTCGGGCCGACGTCCGTCGGAACCCGGCTCTGCTGGGCCTGGCCCAAGCGGATTTCGCCGCCGCCGCCGGCTCTCGGGCCTTCGCTTCCGGCGACGGACGGGGCGGACTGACCTTGGCCGATGCGGGTCAGGCCTCGACCGTGTTCGACGCGGCGGGAGAATCCGTCGGCGGGGCCTCGTCGGTTTCGCGCTATGCCTCCGAACTGGCCGGCGACGTGGGCGGACGCGCGGCCGTGGCCAAGAGCCGGGCCGAAAGCGCCGAGGCTCTCCGCGCCGAAGCGCACGGCCGCCAGCGGGCCCATGAGGGCGTGAACCTGGACGAGGAGCTGGTTCTGATGACCACTTATCAGCAGGCCTTCAACGCCTCGGCGCGCCTGATCCAGGCGGCCAAGGATCTTTACGACGTCCTTCTGGGGATCGTGTGATGCGGGTCTCGACCTTCGGCAACTACCAGTCGGCGCTGCTGGACCTGATGGGATCCCAGCTGCGCTCTCAAGAGGCCCAGCAGAGGGTCTCGACCCAGAAGAACGCCACCGATCTGGTCGGCTTCGGCCGGTCTTCGGAATCCCTGACCGCACTCAAGTCGGCGCAGAGTCGGATCGGTGGATTCATCGACGCCGGCAAGGCGGCCGCTGGGCGGCTGACCAGTCAGAACCTGGCCCTGGGCCGCGTCGCCGACGGCGCGGCGGGCGCGCGGGAGGCCATCGCGGGCGCCTTGGCCTCCGGACGGCTGGACGGCCTGATGCTGGAACTGCAGGGCCAGTTTCAGGTGTCGCTGGACGGCCTGAACACGAAGCATCAGGGACGATATCTGTTCGCGGGCGGCGCTTCCTCCGAGGCGCCGGTGACGCCCCGCACCCTGGCGGAACTGTCGGCGCTGGTCGATCCGGACGAAGCCTTCGTCAACGACGGACTGGTCCAGGTGTCGCGGCTCGACGAGGGCACGACGCTGGAAACCGGCTTCCTGGCCGACGATCTGGGCGCGGATCTGTTCCGCATCTTCCACGAGATCCAGCGTCGGCATGAGACGACCCCGGTCACCGGCGCCCTGGACGACGCGACGCGCGATTTCCTGACGGCGAGGCTGTCGCGCCTGGACGACGCCCGCGAGGCGATCACGGACCGGGGCGCCCGCAACGGTTCGATCCAGAACCGGGTCGACGACGTGCTGAAGGCGCAGCAGGATCAGAGGGACGCGCTGGAGGCGCTGGTTTCCGAGCGGACCGACGCCGATCTGGCGAAGGCGCTGACCGACCTGGAGTTGTCCCAGGTGGCCATGCAGGCTTCCGCCCAGGTGATCAACCAGCTGCGCCAGGTCTCGCTGTTGAACCTGTTGCGATGAGGCGAGTTTAGGGCGTGGTCAGCCGCCACGGCTCCGGTTAAGCAGGGGTCATGGCGAGAGCGGACTTCCAGGTCGAGGAGGCGGACGGGGGCGCGGTGCTCACGCTGTCCGGCGACTGGACGACCACCACCCTGGGCCGGACCGGCACGCGCCTGGCTCAGGCGCTGGACGGACGGCCGGTGTCGAAGGTCGATCTGGCCGAACTGGGACGGTTCGACACGGCCGGCGCCCTGGCCCTGGTCCAGGGCGGGGCGAGCCGGCTGGGCAAGTCGGATTGGACGACGCGGCCCGAAGCGGGCCGGATCTACGCCCTGGTCGAACGGCTGGAGCGCCAGAGCGCGCCGCCGCCCCGCAGGCAGCCCGCCCTGACCCGCACTCTCTCCAGGATCGGCCACGGCGTGCACGACGTGGCCGCGGAGGCGACGCTGTCGCTGGCGTTCCTGGGCCGACTGATCGCCGCGACGGGGACCGCGCTGAAGCATCCCGGCCGCATCCGCTGGGCCGCCTGGGTCAGTCAGGCGGAACGGGCGGGTCTGGACGCCCTGCCGATCGTGATGGTCACCAATTTCTTCATCGGCGCGGTCGTGGCCTTTCTGGGCGTCGACCTGCTGACCCAGTTCGGCGCCGGCGTCTTTGCCGTGCAACTGATCGGCGTGTCGGTGCTGCGCGAGTTCGCCGCCGTCATCACCGCCGTTCTGCTGGCCGGCCGCTCCGCCTCGGCCTTCGCCGCCGAGGTGGGGTCGATGCGGATGAACCAGGAGATCGACGCCATGCAGGTCATGGGCGTCAACGCGTTTCAGGCCCTGGTCATCCCCAGGCTGGCGGCGTTGCTGATCATGCTGCCCCTGCTGACCTTCGCAGCGATGATCGCCGGACTGTTCGGGGGTCTGCTGGTGACCTGGAGCTCGCTGAACCTGGGCCCGGCCTTCTTCCTGCAACGGATGCAAGACGACCCGATGATGTTCCAGCACGCCATGATCGGCCTGTCCAAGGCGCCGGTGTTCGCTCTGGTGGTCGCGGCCATCGGGTGTCGGCAGGGCATGGCCGTGGCGGGCGACGTCGAAAGCCTGGGTCGGCGGGTGACCGCGGCGGTGGTGCAGGCGATCTTCGCCATCATCTTCCTGGATGCCGTGTTCGCCCTGATCTATCTGGAGCTGAACCTGTGACGGCGTCGAAAGAGACCCTGATCGAGGTGCGCGGGCTGTGCAGCCAGTTCGGCGACAACGTCATCCACGACGATCTGGACCTGACGGTCGAGCGGGGCGAGGTGATCGGCGTCGTCGGCGGGTCGGGCACCGGCAAGACCGTGCTGCTGAACACGATCATCGGCCTGAAGGAGCCTGAGGGCGGCTCCGTCTCCATCTTCGGCCACGACATGGCGACTCTGTCGAAGCAGGAGGCCGCCGACGTGGAGCGCCGCACGGGCGTGCTGTTCCAGAGCGGGGCGCTGTTCTCGTCGCTGACGGTTCTGCAGAACGTGGCCGCGCCGCTGGTCGAGCACACCCGCCTGCCGATGGCGATGATCGACGAGATCGCCGAGATGAAGATCGCCATGGTCGGCCTGAAGCCCGAGGCGCACCATCTGAAGCCGGCGGAACTGTCGGGCGGGATGAAGAAGCGGGTCGGGCTGGCGCGGGCGCTGGCGCTGGATCCGGAGCTGCTGTTCCTGGACGAGCCCACCGCCGGTCTGGACCCGATCGGGGCCGCGGCCTTCGACGACCTGATCCGCCAGCTGTCCGACGACCTGGGTCTGACGGTCTTCATGATCACCCACGATCTCGACAGCCTGTACGCGATCACCGACAAGGTGGCGGTGCTGGCCGACAAACGCGTGGTCGCCAAGGCGACCGTTTCCGAGCTTGAGCGTTCCGACCATCCGTGGATCAAGGAATACTTCCTGGGTCCGCGCGGTCGCGCCGCGAAGGCCGCCTGAGGTTAGACGATGGAACGTGACGCCCACTACGCCGCCGTCGGCATCGCCACCGTCGCCCTGCTGGCGGCGCTGGCGGTGTTCTCGATCTGGCTGGCCCGCCTGTCGTTCAACAACGAGTTCGACCAGTACGACATCGTTTTCTACGGCCCTGTCCGCGGCCTGTCCGAGGGCGGCGAGGTGCACTTCAACGGCATCCGCGTGGGCGAAGTGACGGACCTGAGGCTGGATCCGCGCAAGGGCAACCAGGTCGTGGCCCGCATCCGCGTGGACGCGACCACGCCGATCCGTGTCGACAGCCGCGCGCAGCTGGAGCCGCAGGGCATCACCGGGCTGAACTACATCCAGATCACCGCCGGCACCGACGGACGGCCACTGCTGAAGACCCAGTATCCGGACAACGTCGTGCCGGTGATCCAGAGCCAGCCCAGCCCGATCGCGGAGCTGCTGAGCGGGTCGGGCACGGTGCTGGCGCAGACGGTGGACGCGCTGAACCGCATCAACCGCGTGCTGAGCGACGACAACATCCGAAGCTTCTCGACCTCGCTGCGCAACGTCGAAGCGCTGACCGCCGAGCTGGAGGCGCGCAAGGGCATGCTGGAGCAGCTGGAGCAGGCCCTGGTCAAGGCCAATGAGGCGTTGGCGGAGTACACGGCGCTGGGCGCCGAGGCGCGCCGTCTGGTGGAGACCGACGGACGTCAGGCCATCGAGAACCTGAACGCCGCCACCAAGGAGGCGCAGGAGGCGGCGGCGTCCGTGAACCGGACGGTGTCGAACCTGGAGCAGCCGCTGGGCGACTTCGCCGACAACGGCCTGCCGCAGCTGGAGCGGGCGATCGCGGGTCTGGAGGCGGCGACGGAGTCGCTGGAGGACCTGATCGACGAGGTCCGGTCCAGCCCGCGCGACTTCATCGGGCGACCGCCCACCAAGGAGCTGGAGGTGCAGCCGTGATCCGTTCGCTGTCGATCGCGGCCGTGGCCGCCAGCCTGTCCGCGTGCGCTTTGCTGTCGTCGCCCGATCCGGTGCAGATGTACCGCTTCGGCGCCGCGATGGAGCCGCCGCGCGGCGGTGAGGCCGCCGGCGCGGTCGACGTGGCCGTGCGCCGCGTGACCTTTCCGGAGTCGGCCGAAGGCGACCGCATCCTGACCATCACCGGCACGGAAGCGGCCTATCTGAAGGGCGCGCGCTGGGTCGAGCCGGCGGACGCCCTGTTCGCCTCGGCGCTGCAGGGCGCGGTGGCGAGCCGGGGCGGGCGCATCCGTCTGATCGGCGCGCGGGACCTGGCCCAGGGCGACGTGGCGCTGGACGTCGACGCCTCGACCTTCGAGACGCGCTATGCCGCGCCGGGCGCGGCGCCGGTGGTGGTGATGACGGTACGGGCCCGTCTGGTCGGCCTGCCGGATCGGGAGATCGAGGCGGAGCGGACCTTCACGGTGCAGACGCCCGCGACCGACAACCGCGTGTCGGCCATCGTCGAGGCCTATGACGCCGGATCGCGCGACCTGGCCGGGCAGATCGCCGGCTGGATCGAGAGCACGGCGCGACCCTAGAGCGCGCGCCGCAGGTCCTGAAGCTCGGTCGTGACGGCCGTGCGGCGCTTCAGCGAGGCGTCGATGCGGGCGGCGGCGTGGGTCGAGGCGTCGGTCAGGGCCTGACGCGCCTTGTCGAGACGCACCGGGTCGGGGCGCACCTTCTTCGGGCGACGGCCGGCGAGGCCCAGGGCGTCGGTCCATTCGGTCTTCCACGCCTCGACCGCCACGGTGCAGCGCTCCAGCGCCGACAGGGCGGGGGCGTCGGCGTTCTGGGCGGCGCGGAGGCGGGGCAGGGCGGCGAGGGCGGCGTCGCGGCAGGCGGTCAGGTCGCGGGTCCGGGCCCGCAGCGCGGCGTGCGGATCGGCCTCGTCGCCCGTCGGGGCCGGCGCGAGTGCGGCCAGGGCGGCGGCGAGATGGGCGTTCAGCGCCTCCAGCGCCTGGCGGAGTTCGGCCCAAAGGGTTTCCAGCGCGGCGTCGCGGCGCGAGACGGCGCCGGCGCGTTCGGACAGGTCCGACGCCGTGTCGGCCAGGCCGCGCCCGACTTCGGCGAAGGTCTCGCGGAAGGCGCGCAGGCGCTTGCCGCGGCCGTCGAACAGGCCGGTCAGGCCCCGGCGCGGCTCCAGCGCGCCGACGTCGAGCCGGGCCAGGGCCGCGTCGAGATGGGTCAGGCGGGCCCGCGCCTCGGTCAGGTCGCCGGTGCGGACGTCGGAGACGACGCGGTCCAGCAAGTCGACCACGGCCTTGCGCTCGGCCTCCGCGAGGTTCTCGGGCGAGGCGGGGTCCAGCGCGGCGCGCAGGGCCTCGACGCGCGCGGCATCAGGCGCCGGAAGTCCGCCCGCCCGCAGGTTCGCCCCGTCCGCCATGCCCAGCCTCTCCGTTCCCGCCGACGATGGGCGGTCCAGTGAGACTATGCGACGGATTTCAACTGAGGGGCAATTTCATAGGCGGCTTCGGTCTTCTGGGCGACCTCGTCCAGCGTCACCCCGTCGGCCAATTCGATCAGGACCAGGCCCGATCCGTCGGGCTTGACGTCGAAGACAGCCAGGTCGGTGATGACGCGGCTGACCACGCCCGTGCCGGTCAGGGGCAGGGTGCAGGACTTCAGCACCTTGGACTGGCCGTGCTTGTTGGCGTGTTCCATGACCACGACCACGCGCTTGACGCCCGCGACCAAATCCATGGCGCCGCCCATGCCCTTCACCAGCTTGCCGGGGATCATCCAGTTGGCGATGTCGCCGTTCTGGGCGACTTCCATGGCGCCGAGGATCGACAGGTTGATGTGGCCGCCGCGGATCATGGCGAAGCTGTCGGCCGAGCTGAAATAGGCGCTCTCCGGGATCTCGGTGATCGTCTGCTTGCCGGCGTTGATGAGGTCGGGATCGACCTCGTCGTCATAGGGGAAGGGCCCCATGCCGAGCATGCCGTTCTCGGACTGGAGGGTGACCTCCATGCCCGCCGGGATGTGGTTGGCCACCAGCGTCGGAATGCCGATGCCGAGGTTCACGTAGAAGCCGTCCTGCAGCTCCTGGGCGGCGCGGGCGGCGAGTTGATCGCGGGTGCGGGGCATCGTCAGTACTCCGAAAAAGGAGCGCGGACCTCCAGGTCCGCGTCTACAGCATAGGAGGTACGCGGACGTGGACGTCCGCGCTCCAGAGATGCGCTGCTCCATGGCCAGTCGGCGGGAGACACGCAAAGGCCGGCCTTGACCGGGTTGTTTTCAATGTAAGCGATCGTGGTCACAGCCTGCTCGTCGCTGCGGACGTAACGATCGAAATAGTCCGCAGCCCAGAGCGGCCCCGATCGATCAAGCGCGCGATTGATCACTCGAGCAGAGAACGACTTCCAGGATTTGACGACAGCCGCCAGCGGCCACCCCTCAGCCTGCCGCATTAGGACGTGCACGTGGTTGGGCATGACGCACCAAGCGATAAGCTCGTAGCGCGACCCGTCGAAGGAATTCAGCGCATCAGCCGCTGCTTGGGCACACGTCGGGTCGGACAGCCAAGTCGGACCCGCTCCCTGGTCCAACGCCTCTTCTATCGCCGTTCTACGAAGATCGGGGCTCTGGCCCTTCGCACAATCCGACATAACGGAAGCCGGCAACGAGCCATGCAGCCTGAACACGACGTGTTGCAGCAAGCCCGCAGCGTCGAGATGCGGGAGATGGTGTCGATCGTGCCAGCCTCGATGTTTGGACATGAGCTCCTGTTCGACATCGCGGACCTGGGGGTCCGCGCTCCATTTAGTTGGCAGCCGGGGCAGCCGGCGCGTCGCCGCGGCGGTCGCGGATGGCGTCCTCGATGTCGTCGCTGAGCGAGCAGGTGTTCAGCATGATGATGAAGAGGAAGATGACGCCCCAGGTCAGCTTGTCGCTGATGCTCTTGAGGTGCTGGTTGTCCGAAGATTCGCTCATGCCCTTGTCCCCCGTGGATGTCGTCAGGCGCTTTCGCGCGTGCGGATCGTACGCTGTTCGATGCGTTTTTCGAACGTGCCCTGGATCAGGCGGTCGACGTAGATGCCGGGCGTGTGGATCTGGTCCGGGTCCAGCGAGCCGACGGGCACGATCTCCTCGACCTCGACCACGGTGACCTTGCCGGAGGTGGCCATCATCGGGTTGAAGTTGCGGGCCGTTTTGCGGAAGATCAGGTTGCCGCGCTCGTCGGCCTTCCACGCCTTGACGATCGACAGGTCGGCGACCAGGCCGGTCTCCATGACGTAGTCGCGGCCGTCGAAGTTCCGGACCTCCTTGCCCTCGGCGACCAGGGTGCCGACGCCGGTGGCGGTGAAGAAGGCCGGGATGCCCGCCCCGCCGGCGCGGATGCGCTCGGCCAGGGTGCCCTGGGGATTGAATTCCAGCTGCAGCTCGCCGGCCAGATACTGGCGCTCGAACTCCTTGTTCTCGCCGACATAGGACGAGATCATCTTGGCGATCTGGCGGGTCTCCAGAAGCTGGCCGAGGCCGAAGCCGTCGACGCCGGCGTTGTTGGAGATGACGGTGATGCCCTTGACGCCGGTGTCGCGGAGCGCCGCGATCAGGTTCTCGGGGATGCCGCACAGGCCGAAGCCGCCCGACATGACGGTCATGCCGTCGAAGGTCAGGCCCTCAAGCGCGCTCTTCGCGTCGGGGAAGATCTTCCGCATGCGGTTCCTCGTGTTTTCATCGCCTGGTGAATATCGGCGCGCTTGCTTCGTCTCTAGGGCGAGGGCGCGTTTCGGGCAAGCGGAAGCGCCCTTCAGGGAGCGCGGACGTCGCCGTCCGCGGCGTGCGGTGGGGGCTTCGCGGACCTGGAGGTCCGCGCTCCTTTCTCGCCGAAGCGCAAGCGGAGGCGCCCTGCGGCGGGTGACGCAAGGTGGGAAGGGCGGGCGGAGCGCCGGGCGCGGAGCCCGGATGAGGATTGAGTTTACCGTTTCGGCTTCGCGACGACGCTCCGCGCGGTTCGTCTGATCAGGAGCTGTCCGAGGTGGCCGGAACCACCGCATAGGGCCGCTGCT
>NZ_DASYGX010000015.1:0-6592 GCF_035999125.1 Brevundimonas sp.
AGCAGCGGCCCTATGCGGTGGTTCCGGCCACCTCGGACAGCTCCTGATCAGACGAACCGCGCGGAGCGTCGTCGCGAAGCCGAAACGGTAAACTCAATCCTCATCCGGGCTCCGCGCCCGGCGCTCCGCCCGCCCTTCCCAACTCCGCGCGAAAGCGACGGAGCGTTTCCGCGCGCCTGCGACCGCCGGGCCCATGGCGCCGGACGCGGGCGGTGCTAGAGCCGTGGCATGTCGCTTCATCTCATCAAGCTGTGCGTCGGCGTGTCGGACGTCGAATGGCTGGAGCGCCGCGCCGCCCAGGGCCGGCCTCTGGTGGTCAGCACCCGCATGACGCCCAAGCGCGCCGCCGAGGTGGAGGAGGGCGGCAGTCTCTACTGGGTCATCAAGGGCACGGTCGCCTGCCGCCAGCCGATCCGCGAGATCACGACCTTCGGCGAGGGCCGCGCCTCGCGCTGCGAAATCCTGCTGGAGCCGCAGGTGATCCGCACCGCGCCCCTGGCCCGCCGCCCCTTCCAGGGCTGGCGCTATCTGGATCCCAGGGACGCGCCGCCGGACCTGTCGCGGGTCGGGGACACCGACCTGCCCGAAGATCTGGTGCGTGAGCTGCGCGAGATCGGGGCCTGGTGACGCGGGCCCATTGACCGGCGCGGCCGACCGTGGCCATTGCCGCCGCCCATGCCCGTCCTCAGCCCTCAGACCCGGACCACGACGCGCGAGCTGCTGACGCTGGCCTGGCCCGTCGTGCTGGCGCGGATCGGCATCATGGTGATGGGCCTGACCGACGCCATCGTGGTCGGAAACTTCTCCAGCCGCGAACTGGCCTTCCACACCCAGGCCTGGACCCCGACCGCGGTCGTGATCACCACCGCCGTCGGCCTGCTTCTGGGCGTGCAGGTCATGACCGCGCGGCGCATCGGCGAGGGCCGGCCCGAGCTGGCGGGCGCCGTGCTGCGTCGCGGCGCGGTCTATGCCCTGACGATCGGCGTCGGCTCCATGGGCGCCCTGATCGCGCTCGGACCCTGGGCCCTGTCACGGCTGGGACTGGAGGACGGCCTGGCCGAGGGCGCGGCGCCCGCCCTGACCGTCTTCGCCCTGTCGATGCCCTTCTATCTGGTCAGCGTCGCGGGCCAGTTCTTCCTGGAGGCGCTGAACCGGCCCAAGCCCGGCATGATCGCCATGTGGGCGGCCAATGCGGTGAACCTGGGCCTGAACCTCCTGCTGGTGCCCGACCTGCTGGGCCTGGGCGTCGACGGAGCGATCGCCTCGGCCTGGGCCACCTTCGGCGCGCGCTTCGCCCTGGCGGCCTTCCTGGTCTGGTGGATCCTGCGTCTGCCCGACGCGCGGGCGCTGGGCGTCTTCACGCGTCCCGCGCCGGACCCCCAGGCCGCCCGCGAGCAGCGCAAGATCGGCTACGGCGCGGGCTCCAGCTATTTCATCGAGGTCGGCGCCTTCGCCCTGATGACCGTGATCGCCGGCCGTCTGGGCGCGGCCGAGACCGGGGCCTGGGCGGTGGTTCTCAACATCGCGGCGATCATCTTCATGGCCCCCATGGGTATCTCGTCGGCGACCGCCGTGCTGGTCGGCCGGGCGCGCGGCGCGGACGACGGGGCCGGCGTGCTGCGCGCCGGGCTGGTCGGCATCGCCGTGGTGGCCGTGTTGACGCTGGCGGTGTCCTTGCTGGTCTGGCCGACCGCCGAGCTTCTGGTCGGCGCCTACAGCCGCGAGCCCGGTCTGATGGCGCTGGCCGTGCCCGCCCTCGTCCTGTCGACGCTGTTCTTCGTCGCCGACGGCGTCCAGGTGGTGGCGGCCCAGGCCAACCGCGCCGCGGGCGACGTCTGGTGGCCCACCATCATGCACTTCACCGCCTATGGCGCGATCATGATGCCGCTGGGCTGGGGGCTGGCCCCGACGCTGGGCGTCGACGGTCTGGTCTGGGCGGTCATCGTCGCCAGCCTGGTCTCGGCGACCCTGCTGACCGGCCGCTTCGTCAGGGTGGCGAGGCGGCTGGCGCCCACGATGTGAACCGAAGGGTGTTGCCGTCCGGATCGTCGACGTAGAACTCCCGCGTGCCCCAGGTCTGTCGGAGCGGCCCCTGATGAACGGGGGATTCCGGCTTATGAGACGGGTCCAGTCCCCTGGCCCGGAAGCTTTCGAACAGTCCGTCCAAGTCTTCCGTGACGACGACCACCGCCTGCCCGAAGACCCCGTCGCCCGAATGGCTGGACAGATAAAGCACGTCGGCTCCGCGGGTCAGCGTGGCGAAGCCCGGGTCTCCGTGGTCGGGCCAGCGCCCCTCCAGTCGGAAATCCAGTACGCCCGTATAGAAGTCGACGGCGCGGTCGACGTCGGCGCACTTGACGGTGGGAATGATGGCCATCCAGCCACCTTACATTCGCCCTATCGCATCTCACAGGCCGGGTGACGGCGCGGACCGCCGCCTCTATATCCCACCGCTCGCATCACTTCCGGAACGTCATGGCCCGCATCCTCGTCACGTCGGCGCTGCCCTACATCAACGGCATCAAGCACCTGGGGAACCTGGCGGGCTCGATGCTGCCCGCCGACGTCTGGAGCCGGTTCAAGCGGGCCCAAGGCCATGAGGTTCTCTACATCTGCGCCACCGACGAGCACGGCACGCCGGCCGAACTGGCCGCCGCCGCCGCCGGCCAGGACGTGCGGACGTACTGCGACGAGCAGCATGAGATCCAGAAGCGGGCGGGCGAGGCCTTCGGTCTGAGCTATGACTGGTTCGGGCGCAGCTCCAACGACCCCAACCGCCGCCTGACGCAGCACTTCGCCGACGTCCTTGAGAAGAACGGCTTCATCGAGGAGCGGGTCGATCGCATGATCTACTCCGTCGACGACGCCCGCTTCCTGCCGGACCGCTACGTGGAGGGCACCTGTCCGCACTGCGGCCACGTCGGCGCGCGGGGGGACCAGTGCGACAACTGCGGCCGCCTGCTGGACCCGACCGACCTGATCGATCCGTACTCGGCGGTGTCCGGCAGCCGGAACCTGGAGGTCCGCGACACGCGCCACCTCTATCTGCTGCAGACGAAGCTGGAAGGCGCGATCCGCGACTGGATCGGCTCGAAGTCCGGCTGGCAGACGCTGGCGAAGTCCATCGCGCTGAAGCACCTGGACGAGGGCCTGATCGACCGCGGCATCACCCGCGACCTGAAATGGGGCGTGCCGGTGGTCGGCGCCGACGGCGGGCCGCGCCCGGGCATGGAGGGCAAGGTCTTCTACGTCTGGTTCGACGCGCCGATCGAATACATCGGCGCCACCGAGGAATGGGCGCAGGCGACCGGCCGCACGTGGCGCGACTGGTGGCGGCTGGACGAGGGCGCGGACGACGTCCGCTACGTCCAGTTCATGGGCAAGGACAACGTCGCGTTCCACACGGTCAGCTTCCCCGCGACGATCCTGGGATCGGGCGAGCCTTGGAAGACGGTGGACCAACTGAAGGCCTTCAACTGGCTGAACTGGTACGGCGGCAAGTTCTCGACCAGCCAGAAGCGCGGCGTCTTCATGGACCAGGCGCTGGAGCTGCTGCCCGCCGACTACTGGCGCTGGCACCTGACGGCCTATGGGCCCGAGCATTCGGACACCGCCTTCACCTGGGAGCAGTTCCAGGGCGCGATCAACAAGGACCTGGCCGACGTGCTGGGCAACTTCGTCAACCGCATCGTCAAGTTCACCGAGAGCAAGTTCGACGGCGTCGTGCCCGAGGGCGGCGAGCCCGGTCCGGTCGAGGCCAAGCTGGAGGCCGACCTGCGCGCCGCGATCGCGGAGGCCACCGAGCAGTTCGAGGCCATGGAGTTCCGCAAGGCCGCCCAGGCGATCCGCGCCGCCTGGGTCCTCGGCAACGAGTATCTGCAGGTCGCCGCGCCGTGGACCGCGCTGAAGACCGACCGCGACGCGGCGGCGGTGGGCGTGCGCACCGGCCTGAACCTGGTCGCCCTGTTCGCCCGTCTGGCCGCGCCGATCCTGCCGTTCTCGGCGGAGAAGATCGCGGCCTCGGTCGGCGCGACCGACCTGTCGTGGCCCGGCGCCGGCGAGGCGTGGCTGGACGCCGTGCCCGCCGGCCGGCCCGTGGCCCATCAGGGCGTGCTGTTCGCCAAGATCGAGGACGCCCAGGTGGCGGAGTGGTCCGAGCGCTTCGGCGGCGCCGTCTGACCCGCAAATGAAAAAGGCCCGGATCGCTCCGGGCCCTTTCGTCATGTCGCCGGAACCGGGACGGGCGCCGGCGCATCCGAAGGTCGGGTGGGCGTCGGCGGGGCGGGCAGGACGCTGTCCTCGCTGCGCACGCCCTTCAGGTGCTTGGCCACCTCTTCCTCGCCGATGTCGAGGAAGCCCGGGACCGACGCATTATAGGTTTCCAGATTGCCCGTCCGGACCACGACGGAGCGATATCCGTCCCAGATCATGTGCAGGGCGACGTACAGCACCACGACCAGACCGACGTAGCCGATCCAGCGGTACTTGGTCAGCAGCTTGGCGATGTAGGTGGCCGCCACGCCCATCAGGGCGATCGACAGCACCAGGCCGAAGACCATGATCCACGGATGGTCGTGCGCCGCGCCGGCCACGGCCAGGACGTTGTCCAGGCTCATGGTCACGTCGGCGATCATGATCTGCAGCAGGGCCGCGCCGAAGCTCTTGCGCTTCAGGCCCAGCTCCTCCGGAGTGGGGCCCTTGCCGTGCTCGATCTGCATGGCCAGTTCCAGCTCGGCCTCGGCCTCGGCCTGATCGTGCGTCGCCTGCTCGCGCAGTTCGCGCCACATCTTCCAGCACACCCACAGCAGCAGGAACCCGCCGGCCAGCAGCAGGCCGACGATGGCCAGCAGCTGCACCGTGATCAGGGCGAAGCCGATGCGCAGCACGACCGCCGCGATCAGGCCGATCATGATGGCCTTGCGCCGCTGCTCGGGCGCCAGCGCCGCAGCGGCCAGGCCCACGGCCACGGCGTTGTCGCCGGCCAGCACCAGATCGATCATCAGGACCTGACCGAGGGCGGTCAGCGCTTCGGCGGAGACGAGTTCTGCGAAATCCATGCGCGCGCTCTAGGGCAGGGCGGGGCGGGTGCGCAAGCGCCGAGGCGAACTCAGGCGCCGCGACGCCGCGACGCCTCGTACAGCGCCACCGCCGCGGCGTTCGACACGTTCAGGCTCTCGAACCCGCCCGGCATGGGAATGCGCGCCAACACGTCGCAGTGCTCGGCCACGAGACGGCGGATGCCGTCTCCCTCCGACCCCATCACCAGCACCGTCGGCGACCCGTCCAGCGCGTCGGCCAGATCGACGTCGGTCGCCCCGTCCAGACCCACGGCGCGCCACCCGGCCTCGGCCAGGGTCTCCAGCGCCCGGCTCAGATTGGTCACCCGCGCATGCGGCAGGCGTTCGGTCGCGCCGACCGCAGCCTTGGCCAGGGCCCCCGCCAGCGCCGGCGAGTGCCGGTCCTGCACCACGATCCCCCGCGCGCCGAACGCCAGCGCCGAGCGGAAGACGGCGCCCACGTTCTGGGGGTCGGTGATCTGGTCCAGCATGACGATGACGCCCTCGGCGGGCTCGGCCAGTTCGGCCAACGGAACGCCCTCCAGCGGCGCCACCTTGAAGACGAAGCCCTGATGGACGGCGCCGGGCGGCAGCAGGCGGGCCAGGTCGGCGCCGTCCATGACTTCCGGTCGATGTCCGTGTGGGGCTAGCCCCCCGGTCTCGATCTCCGCCGCGCGGTCCGGGGTCACGATCAGTCGGCCCATCCCCTTGCGCGCGGGATTCGCCAGAGCGGCCAGGACCGGATGCCGCCCCCAGATCAGATGGTCGGGATCGACCCGGTTCCGCGTGGCCCGCGGCGCGTCCGAGCGGGCGAGCGCGCCGCCGTCGCGCCCTTTGCGGGCGGGCTTTTCCGCCGTGCGCGCGGGGTCTTTCGGACGGCCCGAAAAGGCCCTGTTCCGGTCGTTGCGTTCGCGTTTCGACGACACTATAAGACGCGCTCCGATTTGGGGCCCCTAGGGTTTTCCGGGTCCGGCGCCCCTCTAAACCAGGCGTCGCGGGATGCCGAGGCCTTTCGTCCGACGTCGTTTCCGGTCCGCCGGAAACGTCCCGGACGCCCGATGAGGTTTCTCGACGCGCGCTGGGGGAATGTCCCGAGCGGCAAAGGGGGCGGACTGTAAATCCGCTGCGTAAGCTTCGCAGGTTCGAGTCCTGCTTCCCCCACCACGCGTGTCGAAGAACCTGATCTGGCGGCGCTCCGAAACGAACGCGGGTATAGCACAATGGTAGTGCAGCAGCCTTCCAAGCTGAGGATGTCGGTTCGATCCCGTCTACCCGCTCCAACATTCGACTGAGACAACAGCCCACCTTGGGCCACAGGAGTTTTGGCCATGGCCAAGGAAAAGTTCGAACGCACGAAGCCGCACTGCAACATCGGCACGATCGGTCACGTGGATCACGGCAAGACGACGCTGACGGCGGCGATCACGATGACGCTGGCGAAGTCCGGCGGGGCGACGGCGAAGAAGTACGAGGACATCGACGCGGCGCCGGAGGAGAAGGCGCGCGGCATCACGATCAACACGGCGCACGTGGAA
>NZ_DASYGX010000009.1:0-77281 GCF_035999125.1 Brevundimonas sp.
GCGCCGCGCCCGCACCGTGGCCGACGCCCTGGTCGCCCGCGGCGTCAACTCCGGCGTCCTGCGCGTCGACGCCCGCGGCGAGCGCGACCTGGCCCGCGCCACGGCCGACGGCGTGCGCGAGCCGCTGAACCGCCGCGCCACCATCGACATCAACTTCTAAGCCCAAGCTCAGAAGCCAGGTCGAAACACCAAGCAGGGGCCCGCCGGATCACTCCGGCGGGCCCTTCGCTTTTGTGGGACTTGCGGGTTTGGGGATTGCGGGTCGCGCGAGGCCGGGCGGCACGGCGGGCGTCGGTCAGACCTCGAGCCGGCCCCGGTCCTGGAGGGCCGCCACGATCCGTTCGGCCGCCTGGTCCGGCGTCTCCACGTCGGCGCGGACATGGATCTCGGGCGCCTCGGGACGCTCGTAGGGGCTGTCGATGCCGGTGAAGTTGGCCAGCCGACCCTCCCGCGCCTTTCGGTAGAGCCCCTTCACGTCGCGCGCCTCGGCCACGTCCAAGGGCACGTCGACGAAGACCTCGAGGAACCGCCCCTCCCCCATCAGGTCGCGCGCCATGCGACGCTCGGAGGCGAAGGGAGAGATCAGCGACACCAGCACGATCAGGCCGGCGTCGGCCATCAGGCGGGCGGCCTCGGCGGCGCGGCGGATGTTCTCCACCCGGTCGGCGTCGGTGAAGCCCAGATCGCGCGTCAGGCCGTGCCGCAGATTGTCGCCGTCGATCAGATAGGTGTGCCGCCCCAGGGCGTGCAGGCGGCGCTCGACCGCGTCGGCGATCGTCGACTTGCCGGCGCCGGACAGGCCGGTGAACCACAGCGCCGTCGGCTTCTGCCCCTTGGCGGCGGCGCGGGCGGCGGCGTCGACGGTCAGGGCCTGGCGATGGACGTTGTGGGCGCGGCGCAGGGCGAAGCGGATCATGCCCGCGCCGACGGTGTCCAGGCTGGTCCGGTCGGTCAGGATGAAGCCGCCCAGCGTCCGGTCCTCGGCATAGGGGGCGAAGGCGATCTCGGCGCCCAGCGACAGGTTGCAGACCCCGATCTCGTTCAGCTCCAGCGTCTTGGCCGCCAGAGGGGCGAGATCCTCGACCGAGACGCGGCGTCTGATCTCGGTGATCTGGGCCGAGACCGTGCGGGCCCCGATCTTCAGGTCGTAGACGCGGCCGGGCAGCATGGGCTCTTCGCCCATCCAGACCAGATCGATTTCGAACTGGTCGGCGACCTCCAGAGGGGAGTCGGCGGCGACGATCAGATCGCCGCGCGCCACGTCGACGGGGCGGTCGAGGCGGATCGAGCCGGTCAGGCCGGCGCCGACCTCATCCGCCGGGCCGTCGGCGCTCAGCACTTCGGCGACCGTGGCAAGTCGGCCCGAGGGCTGGATGCGCACGGCGTCGCCGGTGCGGATGCGGCCGGACGCGACCTTGCCCGCATAGGCCCGGTCCAGCCCGTCGCGGCTCACCCACTGAACGGGCATGCGGAACGGGCGGTCCGACGCGGTTTCGACGGACGCCGCCTCCAGACGTGCGATCAGCGGGAGCCCTTCGACCCAGGCCGCATCCGCCGGACGCGCCACGTTCTCGCCGGTCAGGCCGGACACAGGCACGACCTGGACCTCGTCCAGGTCCAGAGCCGCCGCGAAGGCCCGCGCCTCTTCCGCCAGTTCGTCGAACCGGCCCCGGTCCCAGGCCATGGCGTCCATCTTGGTGACGACGAAGACGACCGTGGGCACGCGGGTCAGGGCGGCGATCAGGGCGTGGCGGCGGGTCTGGGCGGTCATGCCCCGCACGGCGTCGATCAGGACCAGGGCGACGTCGGCCTGGCTGGCGCCGGTGACCATGTTGCGCGTGTACTGCTCGTGCCCCGGGGCGTCGATCAGGTGGAAGTCGCGACGCGGCGTGGACAGGTAGCGGTGGGCCACGTCGATGGTGATGCCCTGTTCCTTTTCCGCCATCAGGCCGTCGACCAGGGACGCGAAGTCGATCACGCCGTCGGGGCCTGTGGCGGTGGCCGCGACGTCGTCGGGCACGGCGCCGAGATCGTGCATCAGCCGGCCCATCAGGGTCGACTTGCCGTCGTCGACGGAGCCGCAGGTCAGGACGCGGAGGCGGTCGCCGGGCGCGCGGGCCATCAGAAGTAGCCCTCCTGCTTCTTGCGCTCCATGGAGCCGGGCCGATCCTTGTCGATCAGGCGGCCGGCGCGTTCGGAGGTGCGGGCGCCGCGCGCCTCGGCGGCGACGGCTTCAAGCGTGTCGGCGTCGCTTTCGACGGCGGCGGTCAGAGGCCAGCAGCCCAGGGTGCGGAAGCGCACGCGGCGCACCGCCGGCGTCTCGCCGGGCAGGAAGCGCATGCGGTCGTCGTCGACCATCAGCAGCTTGCCGTCGCGGACGACGGTCGGCCGCGGGGCGGCGAGGTACAGCGGCACGACGGGGATGGATTCGGCCACGACGTAGTCCCAGACGTCGGCCTCGGTCCAGTTCGACAGGGGGAAGACCCGCAGGGTCTCACCCGGCTTCAGGCGGGCGTTGTAAAGATCCCAGAGTTCCGGCCGCTGCCGGCGCGGGTCCCAGCCGTGGCCGGGGGTGCGGACGGAGAAGACCCGTTCCTTGGCGCGGCTGGCGTCCTCATCCCTGCGGGCGCCGCCGAAGGCCGCGTCGAAGCCGCCGGCGTCCAGCGCCTGCTTCAGCCCCTGCGTCTTCCACAGGTCGGTGTGCGCCGACGAGCCGTGATCGAAGGGGTTGACGCCCCTCGCCTCGGCCTCCGGATTGCGGTGGACGATCAGGTTCAGGTCCGGATCGGCCGCCACCCGGTCGCGCAGCGCATACATGTCCCGGAACTTCCACGTCGTGTCGACGTGCAGCAAGGGGAAAGGCAGGGGGCCGGGACCGAAGGCCTTCTTCGCCAGATGCAGCAGGACGGCCGAGTCCTTGCCGATCGAATAGAGCAGGACCGGCCGCGCGCATTCGGCCGCCGTCTCGCGCAGGATGTGCAGGCTTTCGGCCTCCAGCGCCCGCAGCAGGGGCGACGGGGCGCGCACGGGCGTCGTCATGGGGTCTGGGTGGCATTCCCCGGGTCGCGCGGCAAGGGGGCCCGCTCAGTGGGACGTCAGGATGACCTGCGGCTGGGCCTGGACCGAGCGGTCGTCACGGACGGCGGAGCCGATCTGGATGACCAGGGTCGCGGCGACGACGGCGCTGACCACGGCGACCAGGGTCAGCCGCGCGCCTTCGATCCACCCCTTGTCGTCCCCGTTCACGCGAATGCCGCCTCGATTCCACGCCTGTCAGGCGCAGACAGCATGCGGGACGGCGGGCCGCAAGCCTTGCATCACGGCGATCGACGAAAAACCGGCCGGAGCGGGCCCCGACCGGTCGTTTCGTCGGATTTTCAGTCGGATCAGCCCGTGAAGGGGCGGATCAGGATCTCGACGCGGCGGTTCTGAGCCTTGCCCTCGGCCGTGGCGTTGGAGGCGACCGGCTGGCTCTCGCCGCGGCCCTCGACGTACATGCGGGCCGGCAGGACGCCGCGGTCGATCAGATAGCGGGCCACGTTCGAGGCGCGGCGCTGCGACAGGTCGAGGTTGTAGGCGTCCGCGCCGTCGGAATCGGCGTGACCGACGATGTCGATGGTGGAGCGGTCGTACTGCTGGAGCACGCCGGCGACGTCGTCGAGCACCGCGTAGAAGTTGCGGTTCACCGCGTCCTGGTTCGTGCCGAAGGTCACGTCGGACGGCATGCGCAGCACCAGGACGTCGCCCTGACGGACCACGCCGACGCCGGTGCCCGAGAGCTCCTCGCGCATGGCCTGTTCCTGGCGGTCCATGTACTGGCCGACCGCCGCGCCGGCCAGGGCGCCGACGCCCGCGCCGATCAGGGCGTTCTTGCGGCCCTGTTCGCTGTTGGAGGTGTTGGTCAGATAGCCGACCAGGGCGCCGCCCAGCGCGCCGACGATGGCGCCGGTGCCGGTGTTGTTGCGGTCGGGGGTCGAGCTGTAGGGGTCCATGGTGGTGCAGGCCCCGGCGCCCAGGGCCAGGATGCAGACGCCGGTGAGGAAGATCTTGGAGCGCATGGGGCACGCCTTTCGTGGTTGAGCCGGTATGGCCGCTGAACGCCCCCTTATGGTGAAGGTTCCCCTGTATCCAGAATGAACGCCGGTCGCGGGAATGCGACAGGCGGACGTTTGCGGGTCGGGGGCGAGGGGCGTAGGACGTCCGCGACGCTCACTTCCAGGATCCGTGCCCGTGCCCGACTCCGCCAGCCCCGCCCCCGGCATCCGTCCCGTCTCCATGACCGGGCATGACGCCGACTTCGACGCCTTCGCCCGCGATCTGGGCGCCTCGTTCGAGCGCTACGGCTTCGCCGTGGTGTCGGATCATGGGCTGGACGCCGACCTGATCGAGGCGGCGGTGACGGACGCCAAGGCCTTCTTCGCCCTGCCGGAAGACGTGAAGCGCCAGTATCACCGGCCGGGCACCGGCGGCGCGCGCGGCCTGACGCCGTTCGGCGTCGAGGCGGCCAAGGACGCCAAGGCGGCGGACCTGAAGGAGTTCTGGCACACCGGGCGCGAGCTGCCGGAAGGCCACGCCTACACGGCCACCATGCCGCAAAACCTGTGGCCGACGGAGGTCGAGGGGTTCCGCGAGCACGTCTACGGCATGTACGAGGCGCTGGACGCGCTGGGGCGTAAGCTGTTGCGGGCGATCGCGCGGCATCTGGGGCTGGCCGACGATTATTTCGACGACAAGGTTCAGCTGGGCAACTCGGTCCTGCGGCTGCTGCACTATCCGCCGGTGCCGGCCGACGCGCCTGGCGTGCGGGCGGGCGCGCACGAGGACATCAACGTCATCACCCTGCTGCTGGGGGCCGAGGAGGCCGGGCTGCAGCTGAAGGAGAAGGACGGCAGCTGGCTGGACGTGGCCCCGCCGCCGGGCGCCCTGGTGGTCAACATCGGCGACATGCTGCAGCGGCTGACCAACCACGTGCTTCCGTCGACGACGCACCGCGTGGTCAATCCGGCGCCGGCGCGGCGCGGCTTCGCGCGCTATTCCACGCCCTTCTTCCTGCACTTCAACCCGGACTTCCGGATCGAGACCCTGCCGTCCACGGTCACGCCCGAGACCCCCGACCGCTATGCCGGCAAGGCGATCACGGCCGACGACTATCTGGCCGAGCGCCTGCGCGAGATCCGGCTGCTTTAGGCCTCACTTCGAGATGCGCAGGCGCATGATGTCGCGGCCGATGGCGGCGAAGGCGTCGGACAAGGCCGTGCCGGAGCTGGCCATATGCACGTGGTTGCTGGAGGAGGCGCATTGGTTCACCATCGTGCGCGCCCGCTCGTCGTCGACCACCTGGAAACCCACCGTATAGACGACCACCCCGGCTGACTTCATCGCCGCGCACAGCGCCAAAGTTTGGTCGAAGGGGTGGCCGTTGGGCGCGTCGCAGTTGATGTGCTTGGTCGTGTCGCCGGACCCGGCGGTCGAGTTCTTGGCGATCACGCCCTTGCAGTAGCCGCTGTTGTATTCGCCGTCGGTCATGATGATGACGGCCTTCAGCGTGCGCGTCGGATCATAGGCGCCGCCGGCGTTCGAGCCGAACAGGCCGCTGAAGTTCGGCGACAAGGCATACCAGCCCCAGGCGACGCCGATGTGGCCGCCGGTGGACCCGGACGCCGTCAGCGCGTCGATCTGGTCCTTCAGCGTGGCCTTGTCGCTGGTCAGTGGCCGAAGGGTGTTCGTCAGGCAGGGATTGCTGCCGCTCGGATAGTTGCGCCCGACCTTGTGCAGCGTGGGCGACGCGTCGGTCCAGGCCTGAGGTCCGGTCCGCTCGGTCACGCATGTCGAGATCTTCTGCGTGACGAGATCGTCGTAACGGTTCTCGAAAGCGAAGTAGGTGCAGCCTTCCTGAGCGCACCAAGCCTTGCCGCCCGACGTGTACGCCGACAGGCTCGACGACGCCTGCAGATCGATCGTGAAGGTGTTGGTCGTCGCGTTCCCGACCAGGAACGTGTCGCCGTTCAGCTCCGTCATTCCGCCGACGTCGCTGAAATAGACATAGTCGTTGTTGGACAGACCATGGTTGGCGGAAGTGATCACCACGGAGCAGTCGCTGGTCTGGCACTTCTGGATCTTGCCGCCGCTCGAGTACGAACTGTATTCGCGTCCATCCACCCTCGACCCGTTGCGATAGAGTTCGAAGGTGTTGTCGGAGCGGTTGGTGACGACGTAGGCCTTCTTGTTGAGGGACGTCATTCCGTTCACGCCCGTGATCCAGACCACGTCGCCGTTCTGGAAGCCGTGACCGTTCGAGGTGATGACGACCGGGCGTGCCTTGGTCGCGCCGGTGATGTCCTTGACCGGCCCGGTCGTCCAGGTGGCGTTGGTCACGGTCGTGGACGTGCGGATGTCGCCGCGCGCCGCGCCAGCATGGGAATCCACGTTCACCGCCATGGAATAGGGGACGACGGCGACCTTGGAATACCAGGGCGTCTGCTCCGGCTGGACCACGATGTCGACCAACTGCTTCGCGGCCGCGCGGAGGTCGATGATGCGTTGACCGGCCATTGAGCCGGTCGTGTCGAGCACCATGGCGACCTCGACGTTGCGGGCCGACCGGTTGACCTCCGAGTGTGCGCCGACCGGCAGGTAGTCGTCCATGAACTGGCCGTACGGCGGCAGGAAGATGTTGGCGACCAGGGTCTTCACGTTGGCGCGGGCGTCGGCGATGACGATCTTTTCGTCGTTCAAACGGAACGTCGTCCCGGCCGTCAGCAGCGTGACCTGGGGATAGGCGGCGAGGTTGGCCCGAAGCGCGTCCATGCCGACGCGCTGAATGTCGACGTCGGCGGTGTAGGTGCTGCGCGCGGCGGCCAGGGCGGCGGCGTCCAGCGCATCCTGCAGGTTGATGCGGACGGTCGAGACGCGGTGGATGTCCACCCCGCCCAGAGTCATCAGGATCAGGCCCGGCAAGGCCAGGCCGAACAGCATGGCCGCATTGCCGCGCGCGTCGTCGGCGATGCGCCGGGCGAAGGCCGAGAGCCGGGTCCAGAGTGTCATTCCACGTCGCGCCGCTGACGCGGGGCGCGGATCGCCCACGGTCATCGGGCTGGAAGATCGCCGGTCGCGGTTAAGGGATCGCCTCATGGCGAAGGTTAATGCGCGAGCCCTCTCCCGGCGGGAGAGGGAAGACGTCTCACCAGCCGCAGGACTTGCCGCGGTTCTGCTCGGTCAGCCAGACGTTCAGCGGGGCGAAGTAGTCGGCGACGGCCGAGGCGTCGTTTCCGCGCTCGCCGGTGAAGGCGTGCATGGCTTCCTGCCAGGGGCGGCTCTGGCCCATCTCCATCATCGCGTTGAAGCGGGCGCCGACCTCCTTGTCCCCGTAGATCGAGCAGCGGTGCAGCGGGCCCGTCCAGCCCGCCTGCTTGCAGGCCGCGCGGTGGAACTGGAACTGGTAGATGTGGGCCAGGAAGTAGCGCGTGTACGGCGTGTTTCCGGGGATGTGATACTTGGCGCCGGGATCGAAGGCGTTCGCCGGCCGCGGTCCCGGAGGCGTCAGCCCCTGGTACTTCAGCATGTTGGCTGTCCAGGCGTCGTTGTATTCCGCCGGGCTGGTCTCGCCGGAGAAGACGTCCCAGCGCCAGCGGTCGACCATCAGGCCGAAGGGCAGGAAGGCGATCTTGTCCAGCGCCATCTGCAGCAGGAAGGGGATGTCGCCCTCCGGCCCCGGCACGCGGTCCAGAAGGCCGATCTGGTTCAGATAGGTGGGGGTCAGCGCCGACAGGCCGACGAAATCCCCGATCGCCTCGTGGAAGCCGTCGTTCGCGCCGTTCTTGAACAGGAACGGCTGGTCCTTGTAGGCGCGCTGATAGACGTTGTGACCCAGCTCGTGGTGGACGGTGTAGAAGTCGTCGCCGTTCACCTGGGTGCACATCTTGATGCGCACGTCCTCCAGATTGTCGAGGTCCCAGGCCGAGGCGTGGCAGACCACCTCGCGCCCCTCCGGCCGGGTGATCTGGCTGCGTTCCCAGAAGGTGTCGGGCATGGGGGCCAGACCCAGCGAGGTGTAGAAGCCGTCGCCGGTTCGGACCATCTTCTCGGCGTCGTACCCCTTGGCGACCAGGAGGGCCGTCATGTCGTAGCCGGCCTCGCCGCCGGTCTTCGGCGCGACGACGTCGTAGATGTTGCCCCACTGCTGGGACCACATGTTGCCCAGCAGGTCGGCGCGGATCGGGCCGGTCTCGGGCTGGACCGCGTCGCCGTATTTTTCGTTCAGGCGCGAGCGGACGTAGCAGTGCAGGTTCTCGTAGAAGGGCTTCACCTGGTTCCAGAGACGGTCCGTCTCGGCGGCGAAGGCGTCGGCCTCCATGTCGTAGCCCGAGCGCCACAGGGCCCCGACGTCGGCATAGCCCAGGTCGCGCGCGCCCTCGTTGGCGATGGCGACCATGTTCGCATAGTCGTCCTTCATCTGCGGCGAGACGGTGCGCCAGCCCTCGTACAGGGCCTTGGTCTCGGCCGGATCGCGGCTGGCGGCCATCAGGACGGTGGCCTCGTCCAGCGTGATCTGCTTGCCCTGATGCTGGAACTTGCCGGTGGCGTAGGTCGAATCCAGGCGGGTGGTGATGTCCGACAGCCGGCCGGCCGCGCCGGGACGGTTGGGCGCCGGGAGAACGATGCCGAGGCGCAGCAGATCCAGCTTGCGCGACACGTCGGGGGCCAGGCCGGCGACGTCCTTGAACTTGGCCGCCTCGTTGGCCAGCTCGACCTGCAGCTCGGTGTACTGGGCGTTGGCGCGGCTCTCCAGCCACATGGTGTCGTAGGTGATGTAGGTCGCGCGGGTCCACTGGGTGCGGGCGACGAACTCGCTGAGCTCGGCCAGGCGGGTCTCGGCGGAAGCGACGAAGTCGGCCGCGCCCTGGGCGGTGATCGGCCATTGGGTCGAGGCGTCGGCGGAGGCCGTCGGCGCGGTCGAGGTCGCGGCCGGATCCATGCCGAGCCCCAGCCACGAACAGCCCGACATCAGCACGCCCGAAGCGAGGACGGCGGCGGAAGTCAGAAGGGTGCGTTTCATCAGGCCTCTCCCACAGGTGCGCGGCTGTCCCGCGTCGTTCGGGGCGCAAGGGACGCCCGCGGGGCGAGATCGTCAAGCCGCCCTTCCCCGCTCGCCGGGGAAGGTGGCTCGCGGGGCGAGACGGATGGGGTGGCTCGTGGGGCCTCGCTCATCGTCCGGCGGTCAGGATGTTGAAGCAGCCACCCCATCCGACCGACTTCGTCGGCCACCTTCCCCGGCAAGCGGGGAAGGCTAGTTGAGCACGCACCCGGCCAGCCCCTCGTTCCGAACCGTGCCCATGGCGGCCTGGATGCGGGAGGCGCGGCGGCGGACGTAGGGGCCGGGGGAGGCGGCCCTGTACCTGCGCGGGCTGGGCAGAATCGCGGCCAGGCGGGCGGCCTCGCGCGGCGTCAGGTCGGCGGCGGACTTGCCGAACCAGTGCCGGGCGGCGGCCTCGGCGCCATAGACGCCGGGGGCCCATTCGGCGACGTTCAGATAGACCTCGACGATGCGGCGCTTGGACCAGAAGGTCTCGATCAGGACGGTGTAGCCCGCCTCCATCCCCTTGCGGATCCAGTTGCGTCCCGACCAGAGGAAGACGTTCTTGGCGGTCTGCTGGCTGAGGGTGGACCCGCCGCGGACGCGCCGGCCGCGGGCGTTGTTCTGCATCGCCTTTTCGATGGCCTTCATGTCGAAGCCGCGGTGGCTGCAGAAGGTCGAATCCTCGGCCGCGATGACGGCCTCGACCAGGCGGGGGGAGATGTCGTTCAGGCCGCGCCAGCGATAGTCGGCCCCCTGCCCCTTCAGCCGCTGCTCGACCATCAGGAAGGTGGTCAGGGGCGGCACGACGCCGTGGATCGCCACGCCGCCGACCGGCAGCAGGACCAGCACCAGGATGAAGAGGCCGACGGCGCCGAGGCAGCCGAGGCGACGGGGCGCGCTCATGCGGACATGATGGTCAAGCTTGGGGCGGAGGCAAGGGTGTCAGGCGCCGGAGCCTTGGTCACCGGCCGGTTGGTTCTTCACCAAGGTCACGAAGAAGAAGAAAGCCACAAAGGACACCAAGGGACCGGGAGCGAGGCGCCGCAGGCATTCTTGCGCCAGGCCTGAAGGAAATGCGCTTCGCGCGGCGACGCGCTCCGGACCCTTGGTGTCCTTCCTGCCTTCTTGGTGTCCTTCGTGATGAACCTTGGCTACCGACAAGCGCCCGGCGGCTTAGAGATCGCTCACGCCCGCCGCGCCGTCCTCGTCGGCCCAGGCCACGCGGGCGGCGTCGGGCGACAGCGCGAGGGCGGCGATGGGGGCGCCCTTTTCAGCGCGGATGAAGTTGAGCCCTTGAGCGGCCGGGTCGGCGGTCCAGACGCGGCCGTCGTTGAGGCCGGCGGCGAGCAGGCCCTTCGGCGGGCAGGCGGCGACGAGGGTGACGAGCGCGTTCTGGTCGAAGCCGATCTCGGTCGCCTCCTTGCCCATGGGACCGTCCGAGCCGACGAAGGGCCAGAGCACGGCGCCTTGCGCCCCCGCAGTGGCCATCAGGCGGCCGTTGGACAGGAAGGCGAAGGACCGGACCTTGGACGGATAGCCGCCCATGCGCAGGTTCTTCTGGTCCCTGACCCGCCAGCCGTGCAGCTGGGCGTCCTGCATGGCCGTGACGACGAAGGCGCCGTCGGGGGACCAGCCGACGGCGGTGTGGGAGCCGGCCCACTTCATGAAGGTGGGCTTCTGGTCGGCGATGCGGGCGAACCACAGGGCCGCCCCGCCATAGGTCGAGCAGGCGATGCGGCGCCCCTTGGGCTCGAAGGCGACGCCCGAAACGGTGCGCTCATGCTCGAAATCGCGGCGGAAGGCGGGATCCTTCGCGTCGATCACGGACAGGGTCCGGCCGTGGGAGAAGGCGATCAGGCCGCTTTCGGCCGAGGCGTCGACCGCGTCGATCCACTTGCCGCGCGCGTCGGCCAGAACCACCGCCTCGTCGCGCCGGGTCCAGACCACCTTGCCGTCGTCGCCGCCCGTGACCACGCCGTCGCCGGACGGGTGGACGGCGGCGCACAGCACGGCGCCGTCGTGGGCGTCGGTCCGCTCGCCGCCCTCGAACCGGATCGAGCCGTCGCCCAGGGCGAAGACCGCGCCCGTGCGGTCGAACAGGGCGGCGGTGGGCTGGGCGTCGAAGGTCAGCTGCATGGCGGCGGTTTAGGGCGCCGGCGGGGGCCGTCAACTTCGTCGGCGGGCCTCGCGTTCGCGGCGACGGCGTTCGGCGCGGTTCAGGGGCGCGTCGCCGGAAAAATTCGACTCCAGAGACTCCAGAGCGTGGACGTCGCGGCCGTCGGGGCCGAGGCGCGGGCGCGGGCGGTGGACCTCTCCCGGGCAGACGCGGGCCAGATGCTCGGCCTGGCCGGCTTCCTGGCTTTCCGCCAGCGCGGCGGCCTGGGCGCGGGCGTGAAGGTCGGCGTGAAGGCGCGCCCAGCGGGCGGCTTCGACGGACGCCCCGCGATCGATGGCGCGGGCCAGGCGGCGCCAGGCGAGGTCGACCAGTTCGGTCAGGTCGACGCCGGCGTAGGGTTCGAGGTCGTCGGCCTCGGGCTCGGGATCGGGCTGGTCCGAGCGGCGCCAGCCCTCGGCCTGGGCGCGGGCCCAGAAGGTGGAGGGGGCGAGGTCATGGCGGCGGCAGACCTCCTGGCCCGTGACGCCGGCGAGGTAGTCGTCGCGGGCCCTGTCCCAGGTCTCGGCGGAGCGGATGCGATGCGCGTCGGTCATGCCGGCAGGGTGGCACACGCCTACGTCAGGAACGGTCGCACTTAGACGTCCCTCTCCCGCCGGGAGAGGGACGTATTCACCCGTACTCCCTGACCACCGAGGCCCACAGCGTCTCGATCTCGCCCAGGCCGTTCACGAAGGCCTCACGCTCGGCGCGGAGGCGGGCTTCGTCGATGGCGTCGTCGGTTCCCCAGAAGTTGGTGCGCTGGTCCTGCGTCGCCGTGGTCTCGCCCGTGCCGTAGATGAAGCCCGTGCGGACGTCGACGATCATGAAGGCGCAGGTGGCGGTGACGATGGCCTTCTTCGCCGGGAGGAAGCCGAGCGCGATCGTCTGGAGCGGGCCCAACTCCGCGCTCTCCGTCCGGAAGCGGGTGTCGAGGGTGTAGATCAGCACCACGTCGGCGCGCAGCTGGGCGGCCGAGGCGCGCAGGTCTGCGACGCTGCCCAGATGGGCCGGGACCAGCAGGCGGCTGACGGGGGCGACGGCCGTTATCTGCGGCATGCGGCCGAGACGTTCGAAGTCGGGGTCGGTCTCGATGTCGCGGGTGGTGAGGACGCTGAAGGCCCCCTCTCCCACCCCGACGGCGGACCGGCTGACGTAGCCGGGGGCGGCGACGCGGACGATCGCCATGCGCGCGGGGAAGACGGCGGCGGGCTCACGCGCCATGGCCTCGGCCACGTCCGTGCCGACGATGGCGCCCAGCGGCACGCCGGCGGCGGGGGTGGTGTAGGTCGAGCAGGCGGCGAGCAGGCCGGCGGCCAGGGCGATCAGGGCAAGGCGTTTCATGCGGTTCAGTCCTCCCAGGCGCGAAGCTGGGCGGCGAAACCGGGCGCGATTGTGGCCCGGGCGGCGGACGTCAGATGCCGTCAGGCGGAGGCGCGACGCGTCAGGAAGGCTGCTGGGCCGCCACGCCGGCCGCGGCGAGCCTTTTGAGCGCCGACCTGTCGAAGGACACGAACGTCTCCGCGCCCATGGCCATGCCCGTCGCCGCGATGGCCCCGTCGGCGAAATCGCCGCCGGCCCGAAGCAGTTCAAGGCCCATCGAGACGGCCCGTTCGTCGAAGACCGCGTTCGAGGCGCCCGTGAAGGCCCGCAAGGCCGCCGACACGTCGTCTCGCGACGCCCCATAGAAGCGCCGGAGCACCCAGGCCGTTTCACAAAGCGTCGGTGTGGTGAGGAAGATCGCATCCGCCTCAGCGAGGCAATTTCGAGCCGCGCGAGACTGCTCGCCGTCGTCGCTCACCACGACGCGGACGAGCACGTTGGTGTCCGGCGTGATCCTCAAAGGCCGCGCTTGCCCATCTCGGCCCAGCCTTCGGCGATCACCTCGTTCATCTCCTCGATCGTGAGGGGGGGCGTGCCCGGTTTGACCTTGATGAGGCCGAAGGCGTCCGAGATCTTGCCGGTTCGAACGCGGGGCGCGACCAGCTCGACCCGCCCGTCCGGCCGCAGTTCCGCCTCGACCTTGTCGCCGGGCTTGAGGCCGAGATGCTTCACCACCTCCTTGCGGAGGGTGAGTTGATTCTTGGCGGTGAGGGTCAAGGCGACCATGACGCAAGAGTAAGGCAAAACTGCCTTACTTTCAAGCCGCGCAGGCCTCGAACCCGGCCTTGAGCTGGGCCTCGTCCAGGTCGCGGCCGATGAAGACGGCCCGGGACCAGCGGCGCTCGGTCTCGCCCCACGGCTTCTGCAGGTCGCCCTCCAGGATCATGTGCACGGCCTGGAAGACCAGGCGGCGGTCCTCGCCCTTCACGTCGATGATGCCCTTGGCGCGCAGGATGTTCTGACCCTGCTCGCCCAGCAGCCGGTCCAGCCACTGGGTGAAGCGCTGGCCGTCGACGGGGCGGTCCAGCGACAAGGCGATGCCCCTGATGTCGTCCTCGTGCGCATGGCCGCGCGGGCCGTGGTGGTGATGGTCGTGCGAGTGATCGTGCCCATGGTCGTGATGGTCGTGCCCGCAGTGTTCGTCGTGGACATGGCCGTCGGCGCCGTGGGGCGGGTTCAGGAACTCGGGGCGGACCTCGTTGATGCGCTCGAGATCGAAGCCATGGCGGCCCAGCACCTGGTCCAGCGGCACGTTGGCACGCTCGGCGTGGACGATCGGGGCCAGGGGGTTCAGGCCGCGCAGGCGGGCCTCGACGGTCGCCAGCTCCTCGGCGGACACGAGGTCGGTCTTGTTGAGGATGATCTGGTCGGCGAAGGCGACCTGCTCGCGCGCCTCCTTCGAGTCGTCCAGCCGGGCCATGACGTGCTTGGCGTCGACCAGGGCGGTGACGCTGTCCAGCTGGGTCCTGGCCTTGACGTCCTCGTCGACGAAGAAGGTCTGGGCGACGGGGCCGGGGTCGGCGAGGCCGGTCGTCTCCACGATGATGGCGTCGAAGGCGGGCTTGCCCGGACGCTGGCGCTTCATCAGGCCCGAGACGACGCGGATCAGGTCGCCGCGCACGGTGCAGCAGACGCAGCCGTTGTTCATCTCGAACACGTCCTCGTCGGCGCCGACGACCAGGTCGTTGTCGATGCCGATCTCGCCGAACTCGTTGACGATGACGGCGTAGCGCTTGCCGTGGTCCTCCGTGAGGATGCGGTTCAGGAGCGTGGTCTTGCCGGCGCCGAGGTAGCCGGTGAGGACGGTGACGGGGGTCTTTTCCATGGCGGTCATCTAGGGCGCGCGACGGCGGCGCGAAAGGGCGTCAGCAGCCTTCGCAGTCCAGCGCGCCGGTCGGCTCCAGCTGGATCGTCACGTGGTCGATGCCGAAGCGGTCGCGGGCGAGCATGCGGGCGCTGACCAGAAGCGCGGCGGGGTCGGCGTCGTGGACGAGGTGGGCGGTCAGGGCCGTCTTCGTGGTGGAAAGCCCCCAGACGTGCAGGTCGTGGACGGCGGAGACGCCGGGCAGGTCGCACAGGGCGGCGCGAATGGCGGCGACGTCCTTGCCGCGCGGGGCGGCGTCCAGCGCCAGGTTGACCGAGTCCTTCAGCAGGCCCCACGTGCCCCACAGGATGACCGCGACGATCACCAGGCTGACGATCGGATCGATGACGGCGAAGCCCGTCAGCAGGATCAGGCCCCCGGCGATCACCACGCCCAGGGAGACGGCGGCGTCGGCCATCATGTGCAGATAGGCGCCGCGCGCGTTCAGGTCGTGCTGCTGGTTCATGAACAACAGGGCGGTGCCGAAGTTGATGACGATGCCGACGCCGGCCACGATCATGACGGTGGTGGACTCCACCGAGGCGGGCTCCGCGAAGCGGCGGGCGGCCTCGAACGCGATGGCGCCGCAGGCGAAGATGAGCAGCAGGGCATTGCCCAGCGCGGCCAGCACGGTGGCCTTGCCGTAGCCGTAGGTCTTGTCCGGAGAGCCCGCGCGTCGGGCCAGCCAGGCCGCGCCGCCGGCCATGGCGAGGCCCAGGACGTCGGACAGGTTGTGGCCCGCGTCGGCCATCAGGGCGGTGGAGTCAGCCAGGACGCCGGCCGAGAACTCGACGATCACGAAGGCCAGATTGACGACGAGGCCGAGCGCATAGCGCCAGTCGCCCACATCGACGGGCCCATGGTGGTGATGGCCGTGGCCGTGGGCGTGGTCGTGGTCGTGAGCATGCCCATGACCGTGGTGGTCGTGCCCGTGCTCGTGGGAATGGGCGGCGTCGTGAGCCATCGCCAAGCCTTAGTGGACGCGGGTCGCCACGAGAAGGCCGACGCCGATCAGGGCCAATCCCAGAACCGCCCCCTCGAAGCGGGCCCAGCGCTCCAGCCGCAGGATGGAGGCGCCGGCGCGGGCGACGGCCGTGAACAGGCCCATGCCGAGCACGGTGCCGACGGCGAAGGCGACGGTCAGGGCCGCGAGCGCGGCCACGCCCTGATCCGCCGAGGACAGGTAGAAGGGCAGCATCACCTCGCCCGGCGACACGGCCAGCAGGGCGACGAGGCCGAGGAAGGCGGTGCGGTCGGACACGCGCGGCTCGGGCGTCTGGACGTCGGGGCCGCCCGCCAGGACGGGGCGGCGGATCGTGGCGCGCACCAGATAGAACAGGCCGAAGGCGAACAGCAGGGCGGCCGACAGCCAGGGCAGCAGGCCCGACACCCATCCCTCCAGCGCCAGACCGGCCAGGGCGATCAGGCCGCCGACGACCGCCGTGGTCGCGACGTGGGCCAGACCGGCGACGGCGACCGCGGCCATCGTCATGCCGGCCGACCACCCCTGGGCCCGGCCCACCAGGACGAAGGGCAGCCAGTGCGTCGGCAGGACGGCGTGGAGGAAGGCCACGCCGAAACCGCCGGCGAGCAGCGGGCCGAAGATGTCGCCGAAGCCGTCGAGCATGGCGGCGATATAGACTGTTATCTTGTAACGCGCGAGGGGCCGCCGGCGCTTTTTCTGATCAGCGGAAGATCGGCCCGTGGCGTCCGGGCCTGTGCCGACGGGCCAAGGTCTGATGCACGCTGACCACGCCGCGTTCGAAGCCGCGCGCGAACAGGGCGAAATAGGCCAGCCACAGCTGGGTGCGGGCCGGGCCGATCAGGCGCTCGGCCTCTTCGCGGCGCGCGTAGAGGCGAGACGACCATTCGCGCAGGGTGCGCTCGAACGATGGGCGCAGGGTCTCGACGTCCAGCACCTCGAACCGCCAGCGCGCCAGGCCGTCGATCGTCATGGCGAGAGTGTCGAGCTCGCCGCCCGGGAAGATGAAGCGGGTGATGGCGCGCGCCGGGCGGCCGGGCGGGCCGGGGCGCACGCCGCCGCGGCGGATCGAGGCCTGATGCAGATACAGGCCGCCGGGCTTCAGCAGGCGATGCACGGTCTGGAAATGCAGGTCGTGATTGCGGAAGCCGAGGTGCTCGAACATCTCGATCTGGCTGACGGCGTCGAAGGCGCCGGTCAGGTCGCGGTAGTCCTTCAGTTCCAGCGTGATCCGGTCGGTCAGGCCGAGCGCGTCGACGCGGGCCTGGGCGAACTGGAGCTGCGCCGGCGACAGGGTGACGCCGTGGACGGTCGCGCCGAAATGCGTCGCCGCATGGATGGCCAGGGCGCCCCAGCCGCAGCCGACGTCGAGAAGACGGTCGCCGGGCTTCAGGTCCAGCTTGCGGCAGATGCGGTCCAGCTTGCGGATCTGGGCGGCGTCCAGATCGTCGGCGCCATTCTCCTGTGACCCGGGCGCGAAGGCGGCGCTGGAATAGACGTGCAGCGGGTCCAGGAACAGGGCGTAGAAGTCGTTGCCGACGTCGTAGTGGAAGCGGATGAAGTCGGCGTCGGCGCGGCCGGCGCGGTCGCGCCCCCTGCCCGCCTCCGGATCGGCCGAGGGGGCCGAATCGGCCGGGCTCGACGCTGTGAACAGCAGCGGCCAGGCCTCGCGGGCCAGGGCGGTCAGGTCGAGCGCCTTCCTGACGTGCACCAGCCGGCCGTGGTCGATGCGGTCCAGGGCGTCGAGGGGAGAGCCGCCCTCGACCGCCAGCCGCCCCTCGGCGATCAGGCGGAAGGCCGTCTCCGCCCCCGGGCGCAGCAGGAACCGCTTCAGCACATCGGGCCCAGCGACGACGATCCGCAGGTCGTCGCGCGCGTCGGGGGTCAGGGGAACGACCTCCCCGGTCCACAGCCGGACCGACAGGTCCGCGCCCAAAGCGGCGCCGAGGCGGGCGATCACCTTGCGGGCGGCGACGTCCGTGGTCACGTGGGCGGTTCCCCTCAAAGAAACGCGGTCTGCGGGGCCTTTCGCCTTGACTCAAGAGGGGCGGTCCGCATATGTCGCCGCTCTTCGCCCGCGGGTCTCCCTCGCGGGCGCTGCTCTTTTGCGTTCAGCCGAGGCTTTCAAGATGTACGCGGTGATCAAGACCGGCGGCAAGCAGTACCGGGTCCAACCTGGCGACGTGATCGTGGTCGAGAAGCTCGACGGCGACGCGGGTTCCGACGTCAAGTTCGGCGACGTCCTGATGCTGGGCGGCGACAAGGGCGTGACCCTGGGCGCCCCGCTGATCGACGGCGCCTCGGTGCTGGCCACGCTGGTGGAAACCCGCAAGGGCGAGAAGGTGAAGATCTTCAAGAAGATCCGCCGCCAGGGCTATCGCCGGACCAAGGGCCACCGCCAGATGGAATCGGTGCTGCGCATCACCGGCATCGAAGGCGCCGGCGAAAAGGCCAAGTGGGACGGCGAGACCTCGCTGCTGACCAAGGCCGAGATCAACGCCCGCGCCCGCGGCCTGGCCCCGCGCGTCTCGGAAGAGACCACCGCCAAGCCCGCCAAGAAGGCCGCCGCGCCGAAGACCGAGGCCGCCGCCGACGAGAAGCCGGCCGCCAAGAAGGCTCCGGCGAAAAAAGCTCCGGCCAAGAAGGCCGCCGCCAAGACCGACGAAGCGTAAGACGAAGACTTGCCCTCAAGCAGGCCGAACGGCCGGTAGGGCAAAGGGAAGTAGGACAGACCCATGGCTCACAAGAAATCCGGCGGTTCGTCGCGCAACGGTCGCGACTCCGAGTCGAAGCGCCTCGGCGTGAAGAAGTTCGGCGGCGAGCGCGTCGTGCCGGGCAACATCATCATTCGTCAGCGCGGGACCAAATGGCACCCGGGCACGAACGTCGGCATGGGCCGCGACCACACCCTGTTCGCCCTGACCGACGGCGCCGTGACGTTCACCACCAAGCGTGGCGGCCGCTGTTACGTGTCCGTGGCCGCCCCGGCCCTACAGGCCGACAAGCTGGCCGCCGAATAAGCGATCCGAAACAGGTTTCCGGATCGCGCAGGCCGAAAAGGCCCCGATCCGGACCAGGGAAACATTTCCGCGGGGAGTCCGGATCACCGGGCTCCCCGTTTTCGTTTCCCCGCCCTGAGAGGCGACCATGTGCGTGATCGAAAGAACCCCCGTCATCGAGACGCGGCGGCTGGCCCTGAGGGCGCCGGAACCGCGCGACGCGGCGCGCCTGTCGGAGCTGGCGTCCGACTATGACGTCGCGAAGATGACGCTGCGCATGCCCCACCCCTATCAGGTCGCCGACGGTCTGGCCTTCGTCGAGGCGGTGCAGGCGCAGGACCCTCGCCGGGCCGCGACCTTCGTCATCGACCATGAGGACGGCGGCCCGATCGGCGTGATCGGCCTGTTCGAGGACGCCGATCCGGCGCCCGAGGTCGGTTACTGGATCGGCCGGCCCTTCTGGGGACGAGGCCTGGCGACCGAGGCGCTGGAGGGCGCGCTGGTGTGGGCCAGGAAGGCGTGGAAGCGTCGGGCTCTGACCGCCGGGCACTTCACCGACAACCCGGCGTCCGGCCGCGTGCTGGAAAAGGCGGGGTTCCTGTACACCGGCGAGGTGCGGCGCGGATTCTCGAAGGCGCGCGGCGACTGGACCCGGACGCGGCGGATGGTGTGGCTGGCCTAGGCGCCGACCGCCGGCATGAAGACCGCGGCGGCGGCGACGATGCCGGCGACGACGGTCACCGCGACGCCCAGGCCGAAGGCCAGCGCCGTGCGGGCCCGCAGCCGGCGGGCGCCGCCGGATTTGACCGAGCGCAGATAGACCTGCGGCCGCTTTTCGAAGGCTTCGGAGCCGACGATGTTGTGCTGGGACATGAACGCGCTCCCACGACCTCAATGGACGATCGTTTGACGAGGCGGTCGAGGCCGAAAGATGGCGAACGGGGGTATGGGCTTCCGGAGCGCGGACCTCCAGGTCCGCGAGACCCCGACGCCGCCAAGTCGCGGACCTGGAGGTCCGCGCTCCTTTACGGAGTCAGCCGCACCAGACCAGACGGCCGGAATAGGCGCGATAATAGCCGCTGTTCGGATCGTAGGAGCGGTAGCTGGCGCGGCACCAGGCGATGCGGTGCGGATCGCGGGCGCCGTGACCGTAGCCGTAGCCCTGCCCGCCGCCGCCGCCATAGACCAGATCGGGTCGGCCATAGGCGGCCGGATAGGCCACGGCGGGCGCCTGGCCATAGCCGTAGGTCGGAGCATGCCCGCGCCAGCGGTCCTGACGGCCGTAGCCGTGGCCGTAGCCGTGATCCTGGCGCGCGTACTGACGGCGGTGGTCGCCACGGTGATCGTAGCGGTGGCCGCCGCGCGGCGTGCGCCAGGCGGCGTCGCAGTCGGTGCGGTTGGCGTCCCAGTAGGCGTCGCAGCGGTAGTCGCCGCCGCGATCCCACTGGCCGGAGACGTTCCAGCCGGCGATGACCTGGGCCTGGGCGGCGGAGGCGGCGCCGGCGGCGAGGCCGGCGGCGACGAGGGCGGCGGCGAGCGGCTTCATGGGCGGGCTCCGTTTGCGGGCCTTAGTTGAGGGAGACGCTTACAGGGCCGCCGCGCGTGGTGACGCGGCGCATCAGGACGAAACGGCCGCCGTCGGCCCCGGTCACCGGCGCGATCAGGTACCATCCGCCGTCGGGCAGGCCGGAGAAGTCGAAGCGGTTTTCGGAACAGGCGTCCGAACGGGTGAAGGCGCGGTAGTCGGCGTTGGGATCGGGCACGTTGCGGGCGCGCACCACCTCTTCCGGCACGGCGGCGCGGTCTGTGGAGCCGTACAGCTGGCGGAATCGGGCGCGGGTGTAGGGCGTGTCGGGCACAAGGCCCACCGATCCCGCGCACCGATAGGCCACGCCGCCCGGCCGGAAATCGACCCGCCCGTCGATGGAGCCGGAGCCCGAGCGCGTCGACCAGGCGAAGTCCGTGGCGTCGAACGACGAATCCTCGACCACCGGCAGGCCGACGGGCCCAGTGGTGGGCGCGCAGGCGGCCGCGCCGAGCGTCGCGGTCACGGCCAGGACGGTCATAATCGGGACGGAGGGACGCGACATGGAAGTCTCCCGGGCAGACGTCGTAACTGGCCGCATGAGGCCCCAACGCATGCGCCAAGGTCAAGGTTGCGGCGGCCCTTGCCTCGCGTCAAAAGGCGGTGAGCGACCGGGGACGGAACCCCGGCGACACGCCCCGGGAAGCCATGTCGGTCACATTTCAAGACGTTCTGGACGCCCGCGACCGCATCGCGGGCCAGGTGGACCGCACGCCGGTGCGCCATTCGCGCAAGTTGTCGGAGCTGACCGGCGCGGAGGTGTGGGTGAAGTTCGACAATCTGCACTTCACCGGCAGCTTCAAGGAACGGGGCGCGCTGAACCGGCTGTCGCTGCTGACCGCCGAGGAGCGGCAGCGCGGCGTGGTGGCGGCCAGCGCGGGCAACCATGCCCAGGCGCTGGCCTATCACGGGGCGCGGCTGGGCGTGCCGGTGACGATCGTGATGCCGGAGGGCACGCCCTTCACCAAGATCGAGGGCACGCGGCGCCACGGGGCCAAGGTGGTGATCCACGGCCTGGACTTCTCCGGCTCGACCGAAGAGGCGCACCGACTGAGGGACGAGGAGGGGTTCGTCTTCGTCTCCGCCTTCGACGACGCCGGCATCGTGGCCGGTCAGGGCGTCTGCGGCCTGGAGTTCCTTGAGGACGCGCCGGAGCTGGAGGCGCTGGTCATCCCCATCGGCGGGGGCGGGCTGATCGCCGGTTCGGCGATCGCGGCCAAGGCGTTGAAGCCGGACATCCGCATCTTCGGCGTGGAGGCGGCGATGTATCCGTCCTTCTCCATGCGCCGGCAGGGGTTGGCGCCGAGGTGCGGCGGCCAGACGATCGCCGAGGGCATCGCCATCAAGGCGGTGGGCGACGTCCCCTACGCCATCGCCGAGCCGCTGATCGAGGAGGTGCTGGTCTGCGAGGAGGCCGACTTCGAGCGCGGCGTCGCCTATTTCGCGACGCTGGAGAAGACGGTGGCCGAAGGGGCGGGCGCCGGCGGGCTGGCGGCGCTGCTGGCGCATCCCGACAAGTTCCGCGGAATGAAGGTCGGCCTGGTGCTGTGCGGCGGCAACATCGACGCGCGGATGCTGGCGGTGGTGCTGAACCGGGAACTGGTGCGGCAGAAGCGGCTGGTCACGTACCGCATCCTGGGCGACGACCGGCCGGGCATGATGGCCCGTATGGCGGGCGTCATCGGCGGGCTGGGCGGCAACATCATCGAGATCATTCACGACCGGCTGTCGCTGGACGTACCCGCCAAGGGCGCGGAATTCGACATCCTGGTGGAAACGCGCGACGGAGCCCACGCCGACGAGATCGGCCGCGCCCTGGAGGAGAACGGCTATGCGCTTCGGCGGTAAGTTCATCATGGTCGCCGCGGCGGCGCTGGCCCTGGCCGGATGCGGCGCGGGGGCGGAGGACGCGGGCGGCGCGGACGCGGAGGCTCTGCGCGCCGCGGAGTTCTTTCTGACGTCCAACGCGCGCGCCGAGGGCGTGGTCAGCCTGCCGTCCGGCCTGCAGTACAAGGTGGTGCGCAGCGGATCGAACGCCGGGCCCCAGCCGGACCGCAACGACCTGGTGCGGGTGCATTATGAGGGCGCCCTGACCGACGGCCGGGTGTTCGACAGCAGCTTCACGCGCGACACGCCTTTCGTCACCACGCCCGAAGGCCAGCCGGCCGGCAACATCATCCCGGCGTGGACCGAGGCGCTGCAGCTGATGCGGCCGGGCGACGAGTGGATCGTCTATGCGCCGCCGGCCCTGGGCTATGGCGAGCGCGGGGCACCGCCGGAGATTCCGGGGAACGCGGTGCTGGTGTTCCGCATCCGGGTGCTGGACGTGGCGCAGATCCCCGGCGGCGAGCGGGGCGTGGACGTGGGGATGGGGTGAAGCTGACCCTCTCCCGGCGGGAGAGGGCTTGAGGCTCGCAGAGCGCAGCGATGCGCCAGCCGAAAGGGTGAGGGGTTACGGCGTCCGCACGTCGCACCCGTCGTCGCGACGCGATGCGTTTCTCCTCCACCCCTCACCCTTTCGCGCAAGGACGACGGCTGCGCCGCCGTGCGCTCAAGCCCTCTCCCGCTGGGAGAGGGAAAGCTTGAGACGCCCCAGCGCCCATTGAGCGGCGTCGGCGACGACGGGGTCGGGGTCCGCGACCAGCGCGCGCACAGGCTCCATCAGCGCCGCGTCGCCGCTGTTGCCGGCGGCGTAGAGCGTGTTGCGGACGAAGCGGTCGCGGCCGATGCGCTTGATCGGGCTTTTGGAAAACAGGGCGCGGAAGGCGGCGTCGTCGAGCACCAGAAGATCGGCGAGGCGGGGCGATGTGAGCCCGGGCCGGGGGCGCAGGCGCATTTCCGAAGCGGCGGCGGCGAACTTGTTCCACGGGCAGACGGCCAGACAGTCGTCGCAGCCGTAGATGCGCGAGCCGGTGGCCACCCGGAACGCCTCCGGCCAGGGCCCGGCGAACTCGATGGTCAGGTAGGAGAGGCAACGCCGGGCGTCGAGCTGGAACGGCGCGGGGAAGGCGTTCGTCGGGCAGGCGTCGAGGCAGGCGGTGCAGGTGCCGCAGTGTTCCGCCTCGGGCGGATCCGGCTCGATCTCGGCGGCCGTCAGGATCACGCCCAGGAACAGCCAGTTGCCATGGTCGCGGCTGAGCAGATTGGTGTGCTTGCCCTGCCAGCCCAGGCCGGCGCGCTGCGCCAGGGGCTTTTCCATCAGGGGGGCGGTGTCGACGAAGACCTTCACGTCCTGACCGGTGCGCGCCGCGACCTGGCCGGCCAGCGTCTTGAGCCGGCCCTTGATCACCTCGTGATAGTCGTCGCCGCGCGCATAGACCGAGACATAGCCGACCGAGCGGTCGGCCATTTCCGGCAGGGGATCGGCGTCGGGTCCGTAGTTGAGGCCCAGCACGATCGCGGTGCGCGCTCCGTCCCACATGGCGGTGGGGTGGGCGCGCCGCGGCAGCGTCGTCTCCATCCAGCCCATGTCGCCGTGGCGGCCCGCCTCCACGAAGTGCGCCAGTCGCTCGCCCGCCGACCACGGCGCGGCGGCCGAGGCGAAGCGGCAGGCGTCGAAGCCCAGCGCGGTCGCGCGGTCGCGGATGAGGGCGCGCAGGTCGGCCATGGGGGGTGTCTCTCACACCACCGAGCCCCGCGAAAGCGATTGGAGCGCGGACGTCCACGTCCGCGTCTTTGCGGCGTTCGCGGACCTGGAGGTCCGCGCTCCCTTTAGAAATCCAGGTCCGCGTAGTGGGGGGCCGCTTGCAGACCCGGCAGGCGGTCGGTCAGCAGGGGGCGGAACGACGGGCGGGACTTGATGCGCATGTACCAGGTCTTCAGCGCCGGCCAGGCGGTCCAGGAGACCTCGCCGAAGAAGTCGAGCACCGACAGGTGGGCGGCCGCGATCAGGTCGGCCTGGGACAGGCGGCGGCCGGCCAGGCAGTCCCGCTGGGCCAGCAGGTTCTCCAGCTCTGAGAGGTGGCCTTTCAGGTTGTCGCGCCCCTCGCGCAGGGCGCGGGCCTCGGGCGGGCCGAGCCGCAGCAGCGGCTTCTCCAGCCGTTCGTGCAGCAGGACGGCGTCGACCTCGTCGTTGAAGCGGCGGGCGAACCACTGGACCAGGCGCCGCGTCTCGGCGCGCTCGACCGGATCGGCGGGCAGAAGGAAGGGGGCGCCGGCGCGGTCTTCCAGCCAGCCCAGCAGCGCGGGCAGCTCGCACAGGGTCAGGGGGCGCTCTCGTTCGCTGGTGACGAAGACGGGCGGCATGCCGGACGGGTTCAGCCCGCGCAGGACGCAATCCGGCTCCCAAGGGCGGACGGGGTTCTCCTCGAAGGCGGCCTTGGCCTCGCCCAGCGCCAGGCGCGCCGTGCGCGAGGCGGGGTCGAAGGCGAAGTGGTGCAGGACGCCGAGGCTCATCCGGCGAGCCATGGCATGGGGCCGTTAAGGCCGCGTTTACCGCGTGCGCAACCTGTCCACCCCGCCCCACAGCAGCCACAGCGCGATGATGGCGCCGGCCGCCGCGTCCAGCCCCGGCGAGCCCAGGAAGGCGGCGCCCGCCAGGCCGATGACGGCGACCAGAACGACCGACGGATCGGCCACGGCTTCCGGGTCCGCCCGTCCCGGCGCGCGGCGCAGGCCGGGCAGCGAGGTCGCCGCCAGCGCCAGGGCCGAGGCGACCACGAGGGCCACCACCCCGACGTCGCCGGCGGTCAGGGTCTGGGGCCCGAGCATGCGGGCCAGGGACGCCGCGCCCAGCAGGCCCGACGCCGCCAGCGCCATGCCGGCCAGGAAGGCGTCGGCCCCCTGCCCGTCTCCCGAGCGGCGCTTGCCCAGCAGGCCGACGAAGCCGGCGAGGTGAAGCGCGCCGGCGATCAGGGCCCCGGCCGCGCCCAGCGAGCCGGTGGCCGCAAGCGCGAACGCCTCCAGCGCCACGATCAGCACGGCGACCAGCGCGACGGCGGGGCGCAGGCGGGCGGCGGGATCGGGGGCGACGTCGGCGGTCATGACCCGCTTCTGACGCAGGTCACCTGCGGTTCCAAGGGGGCTCTGCGCCGCGTTTCAGCCGGCATTAGGGATAATGTCACGAAACCCCGTCATGCCGTTCCGGCGCGGGGCGCGCGCGGCGGAGACGCCATGGACGGCGAAGGACGCTGGATCGGACGGCGCGAGGCGCTGGAGCGGCTGGGGGTCAAGACCCAGACGCTGTACGCCTATGTCAGCCGCGGGCGGATCACGGCGCGTCCGGACCCCGGCGATCCCCGGCGCAGCCTGTACGCCGTGCGAGACATCGAGCGCCTGATCCGCGGCGAGGGGCCCGCCGAGGCGCCGCCCGAGCGGGCCGCGGCGCGGGGCGAGGCGGAACTGCTGTCCGGTCTGAGCACGCTGTCGGGCGGGCGGCTGTACTATCGCGGCATGGACGCGGCGGAGCTGGCCCAGCAGGCCACGCTGGAGGACGTCGCGCGCCGCCTGTGGGACGTGGAACCCAACCCGTTCGTCGATTTGAAGCCCCGCGTGGACCTGTTCACCGCCGGGTCGATCCGGTCGCGGGTGTTCGCCACCCTGGCGCGGCGGGCGGGCGAGGCGCCGTCGGGCGACGGCATGGACGAGGCGGCGCGCGTGTCGGACGCGGCGGCGGCGCTGAATGAGGTGGTGGACGCGGCCTCGGGCCCCGGCCCGCGCTCGCACTTTCATCAGAGGCTGGCGCGCGGCTGGAAGATGGTGGAGCGCGACGCGCACCTGCTGCGGCGCGCCCTGGTGCTGTGCGCCGACGGACGGATGAGCGCGGCGGTGCTGGCCACGCGGACCGCGGCGGCGGGCGGCGCCTCCATGGCGGGGGCGGCGCTGGCCGGGCTGACGACGTTGGCGGCGTCGGGCCTGGTGCAGAGGACGCAGGCGGCGGTGCTGGAGGTGATCGACGCGCGGCGCGATCCGAACTTCATGCCGCCTCCGGTCGCGGCCGACGCGGACTGGCCCGGCGGCGACCCGCGCGGCCCCGCCCTGCTGGCTGCCCTGGCGGCGACGGGCGAAGCGGCCCGGGTGCGGCAGAGGTTCGAGGCGGCGGGCCGGCACGTGGATCTCGCGCTGGCGCTGGCGCTGGTCACGCGGTCGCTGGAGTTGCCGCGCGAGGCGGCGGTCGACCTGATCCTGATCGGCCGGCTGGCGGGTCTTCTGGGCCATGCGCTGGATCAGCGGCGATCGGGCTCGCCCATCCGGGCGCGACTGCGCTATGTGGGGCCCGAACCCGGCGCGCGCTGAGCGACGGCGGGACGGTTCCGAGCGTTTGGGGGTTTCATGGCGGACTGGCTGGCGGCGATCCTTCTCGGCCTGATCGAGGGGCTGACCGAGTTCATTCCGGTGTCGTCGACCGGCCACCTGCTGCTGCTGCGCGAGGCGCTGGGGCTGCAGGGCCAGAACTGGAACACCTTCGTGGTGATGATCCAGCTGGGCGCGATCCTGGCGGTGATCAGCGTCTATTTCGCCAAGCTGTGGAAGGTGCTGATCGGCCTGCCGACCAGTCCGGAGGCCCGACATTTCGCCATCAGCGTGCTGATCGCCTTCCTGCCGTCGCTGTTCGCCGGGGTGTTCCTGTACGACTTCATCACCCGCGTGCTGTTCGAGACGCCGCAGGTGATCTGCATCATGCTGATCGTGGGCGGCTTCCTGCTGATCGCGGTGGAGCGGTTCGCGCCCCAGCCCCAGCATTTCGACGCGATGAAGCTGACGTGGAAGACGTCGCTGCTGATCGGCCTGTTCCAGTGTCTGGCGCTGGTCCCGGGCGTGTCGCGGTCGGGGGCGACGATCTCCGGTTCCATCCTTCTGAAGCTGGAGAAGCCGGCGGCGGCGGAGTTCAGCTTCTTCCTGGCCATCCCGACCATGGTCGGCGCCTTCGCCTATGCGCTGATGAAGGAGTACGAGACGATGGATTTCCAGGGTTTCGGCTGGGTGATCGGCGTCGGCTTCGTGACCGCCTTCCTGGCCGGGCTGGCGGTGGTGCGGTTCCTGGTGAACTTCGTCGGCCAATACGGCTTCACGCCCTTCGCCTTCTGGCGGATCGTGGTGGGAAGCGTCGGCCTGTTGGCGATCTGGCTGTACTGAAGAAAATAATATTGCTTGCGGCCGGCTCCCGGATCAGCAATATTATTCCATGAAGACGATCGTGTTTTCGAACCGAGCCGCCAGGGAGTTCGACGCTCTGCCGGTCCTCGTGCGACGGACGGTTTCCGACGCCCTCGACGCTTACGCGATCCATGGGAGAGGCGACGTCAAAGCGCTTCAGGGCCGGGACGGCTTTCGCCTGAGAGTCGGCCGATGGCGCGTCATCTTCGCGGAAGACGCGGTCACGGTCCTGGCGCTCACGATCGGTAAACGTGAAACGACGACGTACAGGAGGTGACCATGGTTCCCTTTCAAATCCTGCGAACCGATGGCGGCGATGAATTGGTCGTGCTGGCGCGCGCGGACTTCGACGCTCTCGTGGCCGAGGCGAACGGCGGCGATGAGGACGCGGCCGACGCCGCGGCCTTCGACGACGCTCTTGCCGACTATCATGCCGACATTCACGCCGGTCGCGCCGCGGTGCAGCCCGACGAGGTCGCCGCCCTGATGCTGAAGGGAGACCGCCGCCTCACCGCATGGCGACGATTCCGCGGCCTGACCCAAGTCGATCTGGCTCAAATGGCCGGGATCGGTCAGGGATTTTTGTCGCAGTTGGAGCAGGGTCGAAAGACCGGCTCACCCGAAACGCTGGAAAGCCTGGCTCAAGTTCTGGGAGCCCGCGTCGAACAGATCGCCTGACCGCATTCAGGCGTTCAAAACGTGGCCTTTTCCGCGAACTGGCCGCCCTTGCGGTAGCGCCAGAGGTAGGACGGCACGACGGCTTCCATCCCCGTGGGCTGGATGCCCAGGGTCGCCAGGGTCGCGGCGTCGTCGGCGACCACATTGTCCGTCTCCAGCGACAGAACCTGATCGCGGGTCAGCACCGGCGGAATGCCCAGGATCGCGCTGAACTGCGCCGCCGAGCCGATCATGCGGGCGACGGGGAACGGCAGAGGGGCCAGCAGCCGCGCGCGGCCCGTCTCGCGCAGCACCAGCTTCAGCACCTCCTCGAAGGTCAGGACCGCGGGACCGCCCAGCTCGAAGGTGCGGCCGGCCGGGGCCTCGTCGGTCACGCCGCGCGCGATCGCCTCGGCCACGTCGCCGACGTAGACGGGCTGGAACCGCGTCTTGCCGAAGCCGACCAGAGGCAGGGCGGGCGCGAACGTGGCCATCGCGGCGAAGCGGTTCAGGAAGCCGTCGCCCGGGCCGAAGACGATCGAGGGGCGCAGGATCATCGCGTCCGGGTAAACCGCGCGCACGGCCGCCTCGCCCCCGGCCTTGGACCGGGCGTACTCCGACTTGCCGTTCGCGTCGGCGCCGATGGCCGAAACCTGCACGAAGCGGGTCGCGCCCGCCGCCCGGGCCTGTTCGGCGATCGTGCGCGCCGCGTCGACGTGCATCGCCTGAAAGGTGCGCTTGCCCGATTCGAACAGGATGCCGATCAGGTTGACCACGGCGTGGGCCCCGCGGCAGACCTCGGCCACCTGGGCGGCGTCGGTGACGTCGCAGCGGACCAGCTGGATCTGGCCGGGGTCGCCCGCCGGCTTCAGCTCCACCGCCAGGTTGGGCTGGCGCACCGCCACCCGCACGCGCCAGCCGCGTTTGGCCAGGGCGCGTACGGCCTGGGTTCCGACGAAGCCCGAACCGCCGAAGACGGTGACGAGACCTTGCGTGGTCGCGACCATGCTGAAGCTCCGAGTGCGTCGGCCGGCGCACCTGCGCGCGGCGTTCGCGGGCGGGATAGACGACCCGCGCCCGACGGGCAACGCGACCCGTCGACCGACCGGGCAAAAAGGCCGTTGACCCGCACAATCCGCTGCCTTAAGGGTCCGCGCCTTCCGGACGGGAAGCCCACGCGGCGGCCCGGCCAGATGCCCAGGTGGCGGAATTGGTAGACGCGCTGGCTTCAGGTGCCAGTGACTGAAAGGTCGTGGAGGTTCGAGTCCTCTCCTGGGCACCAATTCTCTTCAAACGGCGTCGCGAGCGATCGCGACGCCGTTTTGAGTCCGGGCTTCCTCGGTCGCGCCGGCGGTGAGGGCGGCTGGTTCATCACCAAGGACACCAAGGAGACACGAAGGACACCAAGAAACCGAGCGCGATGCGCCGCAGGCGTCCGTCATTTCCGAACGACAAGGCGCTCCGCGCGAAGAAGGGCGCCGGCCCCTTCGTGTCCTTCGTGTCTCCTTGGTGTCCTTGGTGATGAACCGACCGGTCCCTCCCCCACGCGCAAAAGGCCGTGTAAGACACCGGACATGACCGTGCATTTTCATCAGGGCGATCTGCCCGACGGGCTGGAACTGGGCCCCATCGTCGCCGTGGATTCCGAGACCATGGGGCTGCGATACCGGCGCGACGCCCTGTGCGTGGTGCAGCTGTCGGCGGGCGACGGGGACGCGCACGTGGTGCGGCTGAACCGGCCGGCCTACGACTGTCCGAACCTGCGCCGGGTGCTGACCGATCCGGCGGCGCTGAAGATCTTCCACTACGGCCGCTTCGACGTGGCGATGTTCCAGCTGCATCTGGGGGTCGAGACCACGCCCCTGTTCTGCACCAAGATCGCGTCGAAGCTGGCGCGCACCTACACGGACCGGCACGGGTTGAAGGACGTGGTGCGCGAGCTGGCGGGCGTGGACCTGTCCAAGGCGCAGCAGTCCAGCGACTGGGGCGCCGATCAGTTGAGCCCCGAACAGCTGGCCTATGCCGCGTCCGACGTTCTGCACCTGCATGCGGTGCGCGAGCGCCTGATGGCCATGCTTGAGCGGGAGGGGCGGATGGACCTGGCCCAGGCCTGTTTCGACTTTCTGAACACGCGCGCCCGGCTGGATCTGGAAGGCTGGGACGAAATCGACGTCTTCGCCCACAGCTGATCCCGTGACCGACGCGCCCCCTCCCCTGCCCGACGACGACGGCCGCCTCGGCAGGGAGGCGGCGCGGTGGCGCGCGCGGTCGCAGCGGGTGCGGCTGCTGCGCCGCGTGCTGCCGATCCTGATCGTGATGCTGGCCGGCGGGGTGGTCGCCTGGGTCGCCCTGCGCACCGTCATCTCGGGCGCCGAGCGGGACGCCGAGACGCGCCAGGAGCAGGCGCTGGTCAACGCCGTCTTCCATGGCCAGGACGCCCAGGGGCGATCCTTCATGATCGGCGCCCAGGGCGCGACGCGCGACCCGACGACCGGGCGGTATCGTCTGATCGGCCCGGTGCTGCGGCTGAACCTGGGCGGGCGCAAGGTGACCGAGATGACCGCCGACGGCGGCGAGTACGACCAGGCGGCCAAGACGGTGACCATCGGCCCGAACGTGCGCATCGCCGACGGCGAGAGCGGCTTCACCCTGGTGACGCCCGAGGCGGTCATGGACACCGAGACCGGCACGGTGACCGGCGACAAGGGCATAGAGGGCACGGGCCCGCTTGGAACCATCAAGGCTTCGGCCTATGTGATCGAGGACCAGGGCGAGCGGATCCGCTTCCGCGGCCTGGGCGACCAGAAGGTGCGCGGGGTCATCAACCCCGCCGGATCGGATCGATGAGAATGAGCACGCGCAAGTCCTTGGGCGCTCTGGCCGCCGCCGTGGCGCTGACCCTGCCGGCCGCGGGCGGGGCGCAGGTCGCGCCGAGCTCGGCCGACGCGCCGATCTATTGGGGCGGGGACGAAGTCATCTACGAGGGCAGCATGCTGTCCTTGGTGGGCAGAGTTGAGCTCACTCAGGGCGAAAACCGGCTGCGAGCGGATCGGGTTTCGGGTTTGAACCAGTCCGGAGACAGCGTGATCCGCGCGACCGGGAATGTCTTCTTCGTCACGCCAGAGCAGACGATTCGGGGCGATGCGGCAACTTACACGACCGCGACGGCGACCTTGGTCGTCTCCGGAGATGTGATTTTAGCTCAGGGCCAGAACGTCGCGACCGGTTCGCGGCTCACGTACGATGTCCGCACGGAATCCGCGCGGCTGGAAGGCAGGCCGACTCCGAACGGCTCGCGCGTACAAGGCGTTTTCTACCCAGACGAGTAGACATTTTCTTCTCCTGCGTGCATGCTGGCTTCGGCAGCAGATACTGCCGATCGCGCAAGGAGCCTCCTATGCTGTCTGCGGTAATAGCATTGTCTTGGTCGCTGACATTCCAGCCCGTTCTCATCCAAGACCCCGATCTTCCTCCACCGTCCTGCCCGTCCGGCGAGACCTGCACGCCATACGATCCGTTCCCGCCTGGCCATCCCATGGACGAGAACACGGTCTGCATACGGGTGACGTCTGACAACAACCGCGTCATGTGCATCACCTATCCAGACGGCTGGGGTGACGGCGATCAGGACGAAGTCGACCCCTGACACTGGCGGGAGCGGACGGTTCTCGGTAGCTAGCTGGAAATGGCCCGCAAGGAACTGTCCGCCCTCAATCTGGAGCCCGAGGCCGCGCCCGACGCGGCGCCTGAGGCCGTGCGCGGGGCACGGGGTCTGAGGGTCGAGAACCTGGCCCGCAGCTTCGGCCCGCGGCAGGTGGTGCGCGACGTCTCGCTCAGCCTGGACCGCGGCGAGGTGGCCGGGCTGCTGGGGCCGAACGGCGCAGGCAAGACGACCTGCTTCTACATGATCACCGGCCTGATTCCGCCCGACAGCGGCCGCATCCTGCTGGACGGGCAGGACGTGACCGCCCAGCCGATGTACCAGCGCGCGCGCATGGGGCTGGGCTATCTGGCGCAGGAGGCCAGCATCTTCCGCGGCATGAGCGTGGAGGAGAACGTCCGCGCCGTCGTCGAACTTCACGAGGCCACGCCGGCGAGGATCCGCGAGGAGACCGACCGCCTGATGGAGGAGCTGGGCGTGTCTCACCTCGCCAAGGCCTCGGCCGCCGGCCTGTCGGGCGGCGAGCGACGCCGCGTGGAGATCGCGCGGTCGCTGGCGGGCAAGCCGGCCTTCATGCTGCTGGACGAACCCTTCGCCGGCATCGACCCCCTGGCCATCGCCGACATCCGCCAGGTCATCCGCTATCTGGCCGACCAGGGCATCGGCGTCCTGATCACCGACCACAACGTGCGCGAGACGCTGGACATCATCGATCGCGCCGCGATCATCTCGTCGGGGGCGGTGCTGTTCGAGGGCACGGCGGCCGAGGTGGTGAACGACCCGGAGGTGCGGCGCGTGTATCTGGGCGACAGCTATCGGTGATCGCCGCTTAGACCCCCGTTAACCGCTTCGGCGCAAACGTGGCCCCAGCAAGTTCCGGGCCATCCGGAGCCGGGGAGCGACGACGTGCTGGGTCAGAGGCTTGAGGTCAGGCAGGGGCAGGGGCTGGTCGTCACGCCCCAGCTGCAGCAGGCCATCAAGCTGCTGCAGCTGTCGAACCAGGAGCTGGAGGCCTTCGTCGAGGCGGAGCTGGAGCGCAATCCGCTGCTGCAGCGCGACGAGCCGGACGCGCCGGGCGAGGGCGAGGGCGCGCCCGTCGAGGCCGCCGCGTCGTCGGAAACCGAACTCAGCTTCGAGGACGGCCGGTCGTCCGCCGCCGACGAGGCCATGGACGTGCGCGCCGAGGACGGCTGGAACGACGCCTCGGAAACCGCCGCCGCGCCGACGGCCGAGGCCCAGGCCGGGCTGAACGACTGGAGCCGCGTCGGCGCCGGCGGCTCGGCCCCCGACGGGGAGCTGGAGCGGCCGGACACGCGCGAGGCCACCCTGTGGGAGCATCTGCAGACCCAGGCCTCGGCCGCGCGGCTGTCGCCGGCGGACCTGGCGATCGCCCACGTGCTGATCGACATGGTGGACGAGGGCGGATACCTGCGCGGCGAGCTGATGGAGGTCGCGGACCGGCTGGGCTGCGGACTGGACCGCGTCGAGGCTGTGCTGAGGGTCTGTCACGGCTTCGAGCCGACCGGGATCATGGCGCGGTCGGTGCCGGAGTGCCTGGGGCTGCAGCTGGCGGAGCGGAACCGGCTGGATCCGGCGATGCAGGCGCTTCTGGACAATCTTGACCTGTTGGCGAAGCGCGACCTTGCGGGCCTGAAGAAGGTCTGCGGGGTCGACGGCGAGGATCTGGCCGAGATGATCGGCGAGCTGAAGGCCCTGACGCCGCGCCCCGGCGCCGGCTTCGGCGGCGAGCCGGCCCAGACGGTGGTCGCCGACGTGATCGTGAAGCCGGACCCCGCAGGCGGCTGGCGCGTCGAGCTGAACGCCGACACCCTGCCCCGGCTGCTGGTCGACAAGCGCTATCACGGCGTGGTCGCGTCCGGCGCACGGTCGGATCAGGAGAAGACCTTCGTCGCCGAGTGCGCGGCCCAGGCCAGCTGGCTGGTGAAGTCGCTGGACCAGCGGGCCAGGACGATCCTGAAGGTGTCCAGCGAGATCGTGCGCCAGCAGGACGCGTTTCTGGCCTTCGGCGTGGAATGCCTGAGGCCGCTGAACCTGAAGACGGTCGCCGACGCCATCGGCATGCACGAATCGACCGTCAGCCGCGTGACCTCGAACAAATGGATCGCCACGCCGCGCGGCCTGTTCGAGCTGAAATTCTTCTTCACCGCCGCCATCGCCTCGGTCGACGGCCAGTCGACTCATTCCGCCGAGGCCGTCCGCCATCGGATCAAGTCGATGATCGAGGCCGAGGCGGCGGAAACCGACGTGCTGTCCGACGACGCCATCGTCGACATCCTGAAGGAAGCGGGCATCGACATCGCCCGGCGCACCGTGGCCAAGTATCGGGAAGCCCTTCGGATTCCTCCCTCGACCCAGCGGCGGCGGATGCTGCGGGCCGGGTGATCCCGGCGCCAAGCGTGACCACAAAAAAGTGAAGCCCGTTGACACCGAACGCGGTCGGTCGCGTTCTATGCCCATGCAAGTCCAAGTCAGCGGCAAGCACGTGGATGTCGGCGAAGCGTTAAGCTCGCGCATCTCCCAGGAACTCAACGACGGGGTCGGCAAATACTTCGAACGCGGCGGCCAGGACGCCGAGGTCGTGGTGTCCAAGGACGGTCCGGGATTCAAGGTCGATTGCTGGGTGCGTCTGGCGTCGGGCCAGACCCTGGTCACCACCGGCATGGGCGGCGACGCCCATGCGGCCTTCTCCGATTCGCTGGACAAGCTGGAGAAGCGGGTCCGGCGCTACAAGCGGCGTCTGAAGAACCACCACGCCGGACCGGCGGGCCTGTCTCCCGAGAAGACCGAGATGGCGGCCGCCACCGTGTTCCGCGCGCCCGAGACGGTGGAGGACGAGGACTTCGGCGACGCCGGCGCCCCCGGGAATGCGCCGGCCGGCATGGTCATCGCCGAGGGGCATTCGCCGATCAAGGTGATGACGGTCGGTCAGGCCGTGCTCGAACTGGACATGACCGGATACCCGGTTCTGATGTTCCGCAACGCCGGGCACGGCGGCGTGTCGGTGGTGTATCGACGACCCGACGGCAATGTGGGCTGGATCGATCCGGCACGCACGGGAACCAACGGCAAGGGCTGACCGAACGTCGATCGATCATAGGCCTTCTTTCGGCGCCGGATCGCGGGTAAAGCGGCCGCGCGCCAGACGACAGTACGCGTGAAGGGCGTTCGGGGATCATCATGGACATCGGCGCATTGCTGCCCGAGGGCGGCATCGTCCTGAAGAGCGGCGTGACCACCAAGCGTCAGGCGCTCCATGCGCTGGCCGACGCGGCGGCGCAGGCCTATGGCCTGGACGCGCAAGCCGTCTATGACGCCCTGAACGAGCGTGAGGCGCTGGGGTCGACCGCGCTGGGTTCGGGCGTGGCGGTGCCGCATGCGCGGATCGCCGGCATGGCCGGCGTAAGCGCTGTCTTCGTCAAACTGGACCAGCCGGTGGCCTTCGGGGCGCTGGACGACCGGCCCGTGGATCTGCTGCTGGGCCTGTTCGCCGCGCCGGAGGACGGCGCCGGGCATCTGCGAGCCTTGGCCGCAGCGTCGCGGGCGCTCCGGGGGTCGGACCTGCGCGATCACCTGCGCAAGGCGGAGAAGCCGGACGCCGTGCGCGCCCTGCTGATGCGGCAATCCCAGGCTCAGGCCGCCTGACGAACCGCCGCAGCGATCCGTCAGTGAACTGAGACGGGCTCCAACTCATGCGCCACGGCCGCCGCGAAGGCGGCTTCCCGGTCGATCAGAACGGCCAGACGTTCGCCGTCGGCGCTGTGGACCGCATACAGAATCTGGTCGGGGTCGATGTTCAACCCTTTGAGCGCCGCCTTGGGGGCATCGCCCAGAATTTCGGCGGCCGCCACCTCTCGCACATAGACCATGTCCGGCGCGCCGAGGTCGGCAAGGGCTTGTTTGGACAGCTGGGTCTGCATGGCGGGAATTCCCGTGGCTCCTTCAAGGGGTTCGAGCGATCGTCGCTCAGGCTTGAGATATCGGAATGCGGCGCACGGCGGGTCGTTCCTCCGGCCGCGCCAGATCGATGTGCAGCAGGCCATGCTCCAGACGCGCCTCCACGACCTCCAGCCCGTCCGCCAAGACGAAGGCGCGCGTGAAGCCGCGAGCCGCGATGCCGCGATGCAGATAGGCGCCCGGGTCGGCCTCCGCTCCCTCGCGCTTGCCGGCCACGGTCAGCTGGCGACCCTCGATCGTCACGGCCAAGTCGTCGGGCGTGAAGCCGGCCACGGCCAGGGTGATGCGGACGGCATGATCCCCCCGGGCCTCGACGTTGTAGGGAGGATAACCCTCGGCCGCAGCGCGCTGGGCGCGGTCGATCAGGGCGCGGGTGTGGTCGAAACCCAGCAGGAACGGGCTGTCGAACAGCAGGGTGCGGGTCGTCATCGTCATCGGCCCCCGAAGCAGGCGACGGCCTCAAGGCGCCCCATGGAGGCGACGCCCGGCCGGACGCTCAGATGGGGCCGCGGGCGCCCGGCTTCAACCGCCCCGGAACCGCGCGTCCATCGACCAGCGCCCGGGTCCGCCCGTGGCCAGGATCAGGCCCGCCAGAACGCACATCATCGGCCCGAAAACTTCCCGCGCGACGGCTTCGCCCGGCGCCTCCAGCCCCGTCGCCAGCAGGACGACCGCGACGGCGAAGTTGACGGCCAGCAGCAGTCCCGCCCAGCGCGTCAGAAAGCCGGGGACGAGCAGAATCCCGACCAGCAGTTGAGCATAGACGGAGACCGGCGCGGCCACGGCGGGCAGCGGGCAGTTCAACCCCGCGAGAAAAGCCTGAAACTCGGCCATGCGCGCGGCGGAGGTGACGTTGTCCCACACGCCCCAGATCAAAAAGCCGCCGAGATAGAGGCGCAGCAGCAACACCGCCTCGTCGGCGAAACGGCTGAAGAGAACGTGATCCGATCGGGGGTTGCGCATCGTCGGCGTCTCGCGTCGGAGTGGGGCGTGGGGCCCCTTGCCCCATCCCCCTTCGGAGTTCCCAGTCATGCGTGCGGTGGTCCTGGCGTCAATCCTTCTTCTGGGGGCCGCATCCCCCGCCTTGGTGCAGGCGCAGACGCCGCAGGACGCGACGGCCCAGTATCGTGACGTGAAGGCGCGCGCGGAGGCCGGCGACGCCGAAGCGCAGTGGAACCTCGGCATGATGCTTCTGAACGGCGAGGGAACGACACGGAACGAGCGCGAAGCCTGGCGCTGGGTGCGGGCGTCGGGCGACGCGGGCTATGAGAACGGCATGATCTCCACCGCCGTCATGCTGGCCCTGGGTCAGGGCACGACCAAGGACGAGTCACAGGCGCGGGATTGGTATCGCCGAGCGGCGGAGACGCATGACTCGGCCCATGCCCTGCGCGGCTACGCCGGCATGTTGCTGACGGGTCAGGGCGGCCCGCAGGAGGTGGAGCGCGGTCTGGCCTATCTGGAACTGGCCGGCGAGGGCGGAGACGAGAACGCGCTGCGCATTCTGGAGGCCATCGCCCCGCAAGTCGCCGGCCGGGTGGATCGCGCCCGTCTGGACGCCTACAAGACCGAGTGGGTGGCGGCGCACGGCCGGCCCGACTGAGGCCGCGCATCGCGTCTGAGCGACCTTGGAAATGCCGGGATGGTGGGGCAGAAGACGCATTCTCGCCGCTTGTCGGAGCGTCCTATGTCCCGCCTGATTCCCCTGTCCGTCGTGACCGCGGCGGCCGTCGTGGCGATGGCGACCGGACAGGCGGGCGCGCATGCCGGCCTGGCCTCGGCCACGCCCGCGCCGAACGCCGTCGTCGCGCCGACCCGGACGGTCAGCTTGACCTTCAGCGGCCGGATCGTGGCGAACTTCTCCAGCTTCGACGTCACCGACGCGGCGGGAAACAAGGCCGTCGTCACCGTGGCCCACGCGCGCGACGGCAAGACCATGACCGGGACCCTGGCCCGACCGCTGGCGCGGGGCCTGCACCGGGTCGACTGGCGCATCGCCTCGATCGACGGCCACCGCATGACCGGGGCCTACGTCTTCACCGTGCGGTGAGATGGAAGAACCCATCGTCGCCGGCCTGAGGCTGGTCCAGTACGTCGGCGTGGCCCTGCTGCTGGGGGCGCCGCTCTTCCTGGCCGGCGCGGGGCGCGATCTGCCGTCCCGGTACTGGGCACGGCCGCTGACGATCGCGGCAGCGGGCCTCACAGCGCTGGGCGCGGCCGGCGCCCTGACGGCCCAGACGGCGGTCATGGCGGGATCATGGAGCGAGGCCCTCAAGCCCGGTTCCTTAAGTCTGGTCGCGTTTCAGACGCCCTTCGGCCTGTCGATGGTGACGCGTGCGGGGGCGGCGCTGACGGCTTTGGCGGCCCTCGCCCTGCTGAAGACCGGGCGGACAGCCTGGACCGCGTCGATCGTCGCCGGTCTGGTCGCGGCCGGCAGCTTCGCGTGGAGCGGCCACGCCGGCTCGACGGAGGGGGCGGGCGCGCGGCTGCACCTCGCGGCCGACGTCCTGCATGCGGTCGCGGCGGCGGTCTGGCTGGGCGCCTTGGCCGCGCTGACCCTGACCTGTCTCGACCGGGGTGCGGCCCAAAGCCGCGAAACCGCGCGGGCGTTCGCCCGCTTTTCCGGCGTCGGCATTTCGGCGGTCGTCGCGCTGGCGGCGACGGGACTTGTGAACTCGGCCTTCCTCGTCGGGCCGGAGAAGATCGGCGAGCTGGGCGACGGCCTGTACGGCCGACTGCTGCTTTTCAAGCTGACGTTGTTCGCCGCCATGCTGGCGCTGGCCTGGAGCAACCGGACCCGGCTTACCCCGGCACTGGCGGCCGCCGGCCCGGCCGAGGCGGAGGCCGCCCTCGCGCGGCTACGGGCCAGCGTGCTGGTGGAGACCGCTCTGGGCCTGGCCGTGCTGGCGGTGGTCGCCGTGATGGGCGTCGAGGCGCCGCCCGGGCTGATGTGACGGTGGAAGGACGCTCCCTACCCCCGCTCCTTCGTCTTCATGAAGCGGACCTTGGGGAAGCGTTCGCCGACGTAGCCCGTCTCCCAACTGGACTTGGCCAGGAAGACGGGGGCGGCGTCGATGTCGACAGCCATCTGGGGGCGGTACTTGCCCATGAAGTCGTCGAGGTCGGCTTTGGCCCCCCCCTCCGCAAAAGCGATCCAGCGGGCCTCGGCCCAGGGGCTGGGTTCGAACAGGACGTCCAGGCCGTATTCCTCGCCCAGGCGGTCGGCCATGACCTCGAACTGCAGCTGGCCGACGGCGCCGACGATGAAGTCGCTGCCCAGCTCCGGGCGGAACAGCTGGGTCACGCCCTCCTCGGCGAGACCCTCCAGCGCCTTCTTCAGGTGCTTGGCCTTCAGCGGATCCTTGACCCGCACCCGCTGCAGGATCTCGGGCGCGAAGTTGGGCAAGCCGGCGAAGCGGATCATGCCGCTCTCCGACAAACTGTCGCCCACCCGCAGCACGCCGTGGTTGGGGATGCCGATCACGTCGCCGGCGAAGGCGTCCTCGGCCAGTTCGCGGTCGCTGGCGAAGAACATGATGGGGGCGTTCACGCTCAACTGCTTGCCCGTGTTCTGGACCTTCAGCTTCATGCCGCGGCGAAACTGGCCGGACGCCATGCGGAACATGGCGATGCGGTCGCGGTGGTTGGGGTCCATGTTGGCCTGGACCTTGAAGACGAAGCCGGTGACCTCGGCCGTGCCGGGATCGACGGTCAGCTCTACCGGCTCGGGTGCGTTGCGGGTCTCGGGCGGGGCTTCCTTCTTCGCCGGCATCACCTTGGGCGGCGGGGCCCAGTCGCCGATGGCCGCCAGCAGCTGGTCGATGCCGAAGTGGCGCAGCGCCGAGCCCCACAGGACGGGCGTCATGTGCCCCTCCAGGAAGGCCTGGCGGTCGAAGGGCTTGTAGCCGCCCTCGACCAGCTCCAGCGCCTCGGTCAGGTCGGCCTGCTCGGAGCCCTCGAAACAGTCGGCGGCGTCGGCCAGGGGGCGGGGGGCGCCGTGGTCGGGGTCTTCGTCCGAGCCCGCGGCCTTGCGGACGTAGGGCTGGAACATGCCCGTGCCGATCTCGACCATGCCGCGCAGGCGGTTCCCGCTCTCGGCCGGCCACCAGATGGGCGAGGGGTCGAGCTGCAGGCGGCTGGCGATCTCGTCCAGCAGGGCCATGGGATCCTGGGCCTCGCGGTCCAGCTTGTTGATGAAGGTGATGATCGGGATGTCGCGCAGGCGGCACACCTCGAACAGCTTCAAGGTCTGGGGCTCGATGCCCTTGGCGGCGTCCAGCACCATGATGGCGCAGTCGGCGGCCGTGAGGGTGCGATAGGTGTCTTCCGAGAAGTCCTCGTGGCCCGGCGTGTCCAGCAGGTTGAACATCTTGCCGTCGTGCTCGAACGTCATGACCGAGGCCGAGACGGAGATGCCCCGCTCCTTCTCGATCTTCATCCAGTCCGATCGCGTGCGCCGGTTCTCGCCCCGCGCCCGCACCGCCCCGGCCGCGCGGATCGCGCCGCCCGACAGCAGGATGTGCTCGGTCAGGGTCGTCTTGCCCGCGTCGGGGTGGGCGATGATGGCGAAGGTCCGGCGACGGCCGGCCTCCTCGGCGAGAGTCAGTTTCGACATGGCGCGCGGCGATAGCCCGAACGCGCCCTCAAGTCATCACATGCCCTGGACGAGGTGCAGGATGTTGCCGTCGGGATCCTTGAACCAGGCCATGCGGGCGTCGCCGGCCAGGTGAACGCCGTCCTCAAACGTCGTGCCGGGGAAGTCGTATTTTTCGAACGTCACGCCGCGTCCCGTCAGGGCTCGCACGACGTCCTCCAGCCCCTTGCCCATCGCCCAGACCACGGCATTGGCCAGGTTGGAGCCGGCGTATTCGGAGACGTAGACGGTCAGCCGCGTGGCGCCGGTGCGGTAGACCGCCATGGTCGCGTCTGCGGTCTCCTCCGGCAGATCCAGCGTCTTTCCATAGAAGAGGCGGGCGCGGGCCAGGTCGGTCACCGCGACGATCGGATGGGCGTCGATGTTCCTGAGCATGATCGTTCCTGTGGATGCACCTGACGGAAACGCGCACGCTTTCGTGCAGATCACTCGCCGTGACGGGGAATCGCGGTGTTAATCATTCTGAACGATTTTTCGCGAACCGATCGGAGCGCCCGCAGTGGCCTTGCTCGATCTTCTCACCGCTCAGGAACGCCGATGTCTGACGGGCGTCGCGCAGCATCGTCAGGCGGATGAGATTTCGGCCGAGTTGGGCATCGCCCAGGCGACGGTCGAGCGGCACCTTGCGAATGCGCGCCGCAAGCTGGGCGTGACGAGCTCACGCGCCGCGTTCCGCCTGCTGCATGAGCGCGGCGAAATTCTGCATACCGAGTATGCAGCGGGTTTTTCCAGCCTGCCGGCCGACGACGACGCGATCGATCCTGACGGTCTCGAAGGAGGCCAAAATGATCGAACCCCAACGCAACATTCCCGACTGGTACAAGACCGACTGGACCCCCGCGACCGGTCCGGACCGCCTGCCGACCATGACCTGGGAGGACGTGGAGACCGTGCTGGACCAGTTGGCGGGCACGCCCCGGCGCAAGGCCTGGGCGGAACACCTGCTGAGCCAATTGCAGGAGGCGAGCGCGCATCTGTCGCCGATGGATCTGCTTCAGCAGATCGTTCTGACGGCCTCGGCCGTCACGGCGCCGACCGCCGAGCCGCCGGTCGCGCGGACGACGACCCGCAGACCGAGGAAAGGGAATCTGCCCAGCTGGAGCCTGACCGACCTGGAGTGGGCGATCAACTACAGCGTGTCCGGTCCTCGCCGCCGCGTGGCTCTGGAACGGCAGAGGGATCTGCTGAGACGCCGGCACGAGCTGTGTTCGGGGGCCGAGACGCTGCGCTCGATCTTCTTGATCGCGGCCGGGCTGCTTTCCGGGCGGACGCTGAAGACCCAGCGCAGGACGGACCTGAGCGACGCGGCCTGAGCGGAGCGGCCGTCCGCATACTCGTGATCCTTGCGGCGATCGGCTTCTGCACGTTTTTGTTGACGACGGTCGGGGAATTCGCTTTATGGTTGCAGTCGCTCCTTTTTCCGGGGCCGGGCATACCGAGGGTTCACCCATGACAAGACGAGAGTCCCACATCCAGTTGGCCCAATCCGTGGCCGACCAGCTGTTCGCCACTGAGCGGGCCGTCGACGACGCCATGTGCAGCATCGCCGGCCTGACCCAGTCCCTGCCCGCCAAGGCGCGGGAAGCTGGGTTCGCAGCCACCCGCGGCCAAGCCGTCTACGACCGCCTGGTCGAGGCGATGGCGGCCCAAGCGCGGGCCCGTTCGGCGGTCGTCGAGGCGCACAACGCCCTGGCGGATCTGCAGACCGAGTCCGTGTTCCGCTCGATGCCCATCGGCGGCGGCACAAAGGACGAAAAGCCGGGCACAAGCGGAAGGCTTGCGGTGGTCGCCGCCTGACGGCGATAGTCGCCCCCTTTGACGGGGGGCGGCATGTCGACGCTGGAAGTCATCGGCCTGGTCATCATGCTGGGCGTGTGCGGCTTCACCTTGTTGCGGGGCGGTTCGACCGAGCGTCGAGCCGCCCTCGCCGTTTCCTTCGCCTGGATCGCCTCGACCGTCGCCGACATGGACTGGTGGACCGGTGTGCAGTGGGGGATCCTGCTCATCGACGCGGCCCTGGCGGTCTTCCTGGTCTGGCTGTCGACGCGGAGCCGCAGGATCTGGCCGGCGGTGGCCGCCGCCGGCGTCGTTCTGATCGTTCTGACCCACATCGCCTTCCTGACCTCGGCGACCATGAGGCAGGCGGGATTCTTCACCGTCTACTATCTGTGGAGCTATCTGGTGCTCGGGGCCGTGCTGTGGGGCGGCGTCACGGCGCCACGGCGTCAGACGCGCTGATCGCGCCCGGTCCATGCGGGCCAGGCGTCAGATCGGCATCCGCATGATCTCCTGATAGGCCTGGATCACCTGGTCGCGGACGGCCATGACGGTTTCCAGAGAGGCCTCGGCTGACGACACCGCGGTGACGACGTCGATCAGGCTGCCCTGGCCCTGCACCGCCATGGACATCTGGGTTTCGGCGGCGCGGGTCTGTTCGACGGCGCCCTTCATCACGCCGTCCAGGATGGCGCCGAACTCCGAGCCGCCGGCCGGGTCCATGCCGCCCGCTCCGCCGACGGCGGAGCCCGACTGGACCGACTGATAGGCCTTGATGGCGGCCATGGGGTTCATCGGCTACGTCCTCAGCGCTTCAGGATGTCGAGGGTGCGCTGCTCCATGGCGCGCGCGGTCTCGATGACGTTCAGGTTGGCCTCATAGGCGCGCTGGGCCTCGCGCATGTCCATGGCCTCGACCAGGGTGTCGACGTTGGGGCGCAGGACGTAGCCTTCGGCGTCCGCGGCCGGGTGGCTGGGGTCGTAGTCGCGGCGGAACTGGCCCGGATCGGCGCGGACCTCGGCCAAGGCGACGCCGGTGGCGCCGTCCACCTCACGCGCGCGGAACACCGGCACCTGACGGCGATAGGGCTGGCCGCCGGCGGTGTCGGACGTCGAATCGGCGTTGGCGATGTTCTCGGCGATCACCCGCATGCGCGACTGCTGCGCCTTCAGGGCGCTGGCGGCCACGGCCATGGTGGAATTGCGGGGCGGAATGGGGTCAGGCACGGGTCAGCCCTCCGTCAGCGGCCGGGCGGCCGGGCGGCCATGCGCAGCAGGGCCATGGATTTCTGGTACAGGCTGATGGCGGCGTCGTAGGCCATGCGGCTCTCGGCCATCTTCAGCATCTGTTCCTCCACGACCACGGCGTTGCCGTCCAGCGTGGTTTCTGAATCGGGGCTGTCCTGCACGGCGAAGCGCGCGGGTTGATTGGTCGGCGCAATGTGGGCGGCCGAGGTGCGGGTCATCTGCAGCCCGCCCGCGCCCTGCACCGCCTTGGCGAAGTCGGTCGGCTGGCGAAGGTCGCGCGCCATGTAGCCGGGGGTGTCGGCGTTGGCGACGTTCTGGGCGATGACGCGCTGGCGCTCGTCCAGCCAGGTCAGCCGGCCCTTGATCTGGTTCAGCAGCGGCAGGTCGGCGGGCGACATCGGCCGGTCCTTCTCGCGACGCGGGCGGGGGCGCCCGAGCGAAATCGTGACCGAGCGTGGTTAATCAATCGTTCTCTAAACGGCCCGTTAACCCTGACCGTTAACGATCCGGGGCGATGGATTTCCTCGATCTGCTCCGCGCCATTTTCGGCCTGGCCTTCACCCTGGGCCTGATCGGGGGCGCGGCCTGGCTGGCGCGCCGCTATGCGCCGCAGCTGCTGGCCCGGCTGTCGGCCGAGCGGGGCGAGCGGCGCATGGCCGTGATCGAGACCCTGGTGCTGGATCCAGCACGACGGCTGGTGCTGGTCAAGATCGACGACGAGGAGCGGCTGATCCTGCTGGGCGAGGGGCGCGAGCTGATCGAGCCGCGGGGGAAGGGGACGTGAAGGTCTTCGTCCTGCCGACGCGGGCGGAACTCAAGCGCGCGGCCCTGCTGTCGCTGTGCGTGACCCTGGCCTGTCTGGTGTGGCCGCTGGGCGCGCTGGCGCAGGAGGCGGCGCAGGCGGCGGCGGGCTCGTCGGCGGTGAACATCGACCTGGGCACAGGGGCGGGCCTGACCACGCGAGTGGTGCAGCTGGTCGGGCTGATGACGGTGCTCAGCCTGGCGCCGTCGATCGTGATCATGACCACCAGCTTCGTTCGGATCGTGGTGGTGCTGTCGCTGCTGCGGACCGCGCTGGGCATGCAGCAGTCGCCGCCGAACGCGGTCTTGGTGTCGCTGGCCCTGTTCCTGTCGGCCATCGTCATGGCTCCGACCTGGCAGGACGCCTATGATTCGGGAATCAGGCCGCTGATGGATCAGCAGATGGAACTGCCCCAGGCGTTCGATCTGGCGGCCGATCCGGTGAAGACCTTCATGCTGGCCCAGGTGGACCGCGGCGACCTGGAACTGTTCACCCGGCTGTCCAACGTCGAGGCGCCGCCGACGGCGCAGGACCTGCCCCTGCGGGTCATCGTCCCCGCCTTCATGATCAGTGAGCTGAAGACCGCGTTCGAGATCGGATTTCTTCTTTTCGTTCCGTTTCTTGTGATCGACCTGGTGGTGGCCAGCGTGTTGATGTCCATGGGCATGATGATGCTGCCTCCGGTGGTGATCTCCCTGCCCTTTAAGCTGATCTTCTTCGTGCTGGTGGACGGGTGGAGACTGGTCGCCGGCAGCCTGGTCGAGAGCTTCCAGAGGGCGTCGGGCGGAGGGTGAATCCCCAGCCCGTGGGGCTTTCAGCGCCGAAGTCGCTTGCCAAGCGATCAAAAAGCGGCGTCAATCCGGCGGCAGTCGCCCAGTCGGGGCGACAGAAAATCGGAAACGACCCAACATGACCACTCAAGCCGAACTGATCGCCGCCGTCGCCAAGGACGCGGGCGTGTCGCAGGCCGACGCCGGCCGCGTGCTGACCGCCATCGTCGACAACATCCACAAGTCGCTGAAGTCCGGCGGCGACGTGCGCATCTCGAACCTGGGCGTGTTCGACACCGCCGCCCGCGCCGCCCGCGAAGGCCGCAACCCGGCCACCGGCGCGACCATCAAGATCGCCGCCTCGAAGGCCGTACGCTTCCGCGTGTCGAAGCCGCTGAAGGACGCGGTCAACAAGTAAGCCTTCCTCCCCGCCTACGCGGCGGGTGAGGATTGGGCGGGCGGAGCGGCGGGCGTCGCTCCGCCCGTCTGCGTTTGAGCCGCCACCGCAGGGGTCCGCTCGCGGAACCGCGTCCGGGCGCCCTCGACCCAGCCGGTGAAGGTGCTTGAACTCTGGATCGCCGCGGCCAGGCCGGACGGCGAGGTCAGGGTCAACGGATCGTACAGGGCGATGCGGATGGCGTCGGCGCTGCGGGCGCGCTCGACAAAGGGCGCATGGCGCTGGGCCAGACGGGCCAGTCCGGCGTCGTCATTCCCCAGCGAATAGCCCACGCCCGCGCGAATCAGCCGGCTCTCCTCCACCGGCGTCAGCGGGGTCGCGGCGTCCAGGTGCCGGTCGCCCAGCAGCCGCTCGTAGACGGCGCCGGCGGCGGCCCAGCTCTCCTGCTTCCACAGCACCTCGGCCCGGACCTCAAGCGCGGCGGGAGAGGCGTCGTCGCCCAGTACCTCCAGCGCGTGATCAAGCCGGCCCAGATCCATCAGGGCCCGCGCCTCCAGCGCGCGGCGCTCGGCGTTCAGGGCAGACGGCAACAGCGTCGTGCGCGACGACCAGATGGCCTGCAGGGCCGCCTCGGGCTGGCGGTCCATCAGATAGACGACAGCCAGATCGGTGGCGACGACGGCCTTGGCCACGCCGTCCAGCCGTTGCTCTACCTGATACTTCAGCAGCTCGGCCGCCTGATCCAGCAGGTCGACGTCGATCAGACGCCGCGCCAGGCGGCGCACCATCTCGTCGCCATCGGCGCCGATGGGGGTCAGTTCGCGGAAGTCGTAGAACAGGCCCAGCGCCTGGATCGGCTGCAGCCCGTCGGCGCCGCCTTCGAGGAACAGCATGCGGAAGGCCGCCTGGACGTCGGCCTGAAGCTCGACGCCGCCCGGCATGGTCGCCATGCGCGGCCCGGCGGCGCGCAGCGCGGTCAGCGCTTCGCGATACAGGCCCTGGGACAGATATAGTTGGCCGAGCGTGCGGATGACCTCCAGCTCGGTGGCGTCGCCGCGCCAGCGCCAGCGCAGGGTCTCCAGCTCGGTGGCGGCGTCCTTCGGACTGATCGTGCCGCGCGCCAGGCCGATGCGGATGACGCCGAGGCGCGCCGGGACGGCCACGGAATCCAGCGGAGCCTTGCCGACCGCGGCGAACACGGCCGAGGCCTTGTCCAGTTCGCCGGTCTTTTCGAAAAGGCGCGCCTGAACCAGGCGGATCTGGAGCTGTTCCGCCGCGCCGATCGGCTGGCTGAGGGCGTAGGCGAGCAGCGAGCGCGCCGCCTCCACGTCGCCCAACTCAAGCGCGGCCAGGGCGTGGGCGCAGCCGAAGCGAGCGCGCCATTCGGGCGGGAAGCCGTCGATGACGGCGGCCGAGGCGGCGAACTGGCGCCGCGCCTCCTCCCAGTCGCCCTGGCGGGTGGCGATCAAACCCAGCCAGGCCTTGGCCGAGGGATCGCCGGACAGGGCCGCGCCGGACAGGTCGGCCAACGCCTCGTCCAGGCGGCCGATCGAGATGCGGGCGGCCGCGCGCAGGCCGCGCACCTCGGCCTCGCCCAACAGGTTCGGCTGGGCCGCGACCAGGGCGTTCAGCGTGCCCACTGCCTCGTGCCCCAGGCCGGAGCCGACCAGGAAGCGGGCGAGGGCCAGGCGCTTTTCGACCGGGGCGCGCGGATCGTCTGCGGCGGCGGCCCCTTCCTCCGCGGCCTCGGCCTGCAGCTTGCGGTGACGGGCGACGAATCCGCCTTCGGCCGGGGCGGCCCAGTCCGGCGAGATCATCGCCGGATGGCTGGCCTTGCGCGGCGCGTGGTCGCCGGCGTCGGCGACCTCCAGCAAGGCCGAGGGCGGCGACAGGATCAGGCCTGACGGGCGCGACAGCACGACCCGGTCGCCGTCGGCCAGGATCGACAGGTCGTCCGCGACCGTCTCGATCGCCAGCCCCTGCGCCGAGGGCAGGACGTGCAGGTCCATGGTGCGGCGGCGCCGGCCGAAGCCCTTGGCCGGGCCGATCGCCGTCACGGCGGCGAAGCGGTCGCCGACCACCGGATCGGTCAGCCAGATCGCCCGGCCCGATCCGGCCATGTTGAAGACCAGCGACGGCTCGCCCGCCGGGTCGCGGTCGACCGAGACGCCGCCCGACGCCACGGTGCCGCCGCCCAGGCGAACCGTCCAGACGCCGCCCTCGGCCGAGGCGGCGACCGGCAGGGATTTCGGAGCCTCGATCCGCAGCGCGACGTAGTCGGGACCGGCCGCCCAGCGCGCGGGGCCGGCGGGGCCCAGGTCGGCGCCGGGGGCCAGGCCCAGCTTCGCCGGCGCGTCGAACACCACCCAGACGGCGTCGCCGCGGCGGAAGACGGCGGCCCCCACCTGCTGCGGCCAGTCGAAGCTCAGGGTCAGGGCGTCGGCGGTCGCCTGGGTCCGCACGGGCACGGCGGCGACGGCGGTGGTGGGCGCGGGCTGGGCCTGAGCGGCTTGAGGCGCGCGACCGGGGGCGTAGAGGTTCAGGAACACGGCGCCGTCGGCGACGCCGGTGCGGGCCTCGGCCCCCTCGGCCAGGGTCAGGACCAGTTCGGTGGCGCCCTGGACGGAGCGGGTCTCGACAGCTTCGACCCCCGCGGGCGGATCGACCTTCAGGCGCGAGACGTCGGGGGCGGCGGTCGTGCCGATGCGCACGACCACGCGGCGCCCGTCGATCGAGACGCGCGACCGGGCGCCGACGACGCCGGCGAACTCCACGCGGGTGTAATCGGCGGTCGCCCCGACGCGGATGGCGACGGGGTCCAGGGCGGCCGGCTGGTACTCCTGGGCCAGCGGCAGGACCGGAGACAGGGCCACGGCCCCGGCCGCGGCCAGGGCCACGGTCGACTTCAGGACCCGGCGGGAGGTGCGGCGCGCGGACATGCGCGCGCACCCTGACGCGCGCGCGGTTTCATCGCGGTTAACAGGGCATGACCGGCGTCAGCCGCGACGATACAGGCGGCAGTGCTGGCAGACGATCCAGCCTGGCCGGCTGCGGCTGTGGTGAAACACGTGGCCGCAAAACGGCCGTTTCAGCAACTGCATGAGCGATTTGAACATTTCCGCTCTCCCCGGCGTCGATGTGCGCCTGCCCGACCATCTCGTCAACCGCTGTTACTTGAAGTTGCTGCGCTGCAACATGTCTGCAACCTGAGGCGATGCGCCCGGAGGCTTGCGCCGAGGGACGAGGGAGCGCACCTGATCGTTCATGACGCCCCCGCCTTCGCCCGCCGATCGGACCAGCGCCCTCTGGCTGGGCCTGAGGTGCCGCTGTCCCCGCTGCGGCGAGGGGCCCCTGCTGCGCGGCTTCCTGAAGATACGCGACGTCTGCCCGAACTGCGGACTGAACTACGGCTTCGCCGACCCGGCCGACGGCCCGGCCTTCTTCGGCATGAGCCTGGTCGGCACGGTGGGGATGACGGCCTTCATGGCGTTCGAGTTCATCGTGCAGCCGCCGATCTGGGTGCACCTGATCGTCACCTTTCCCTTGCTGGCCGTCGCCTGCCTGGCCGTGCTTCGGCCGCTGAAGGGCTGGATGGTCGTCGAGCAATGGCGCCGCGGCGCCGCCCCCGACGAATGGCAGAGCGTCGGCAAACACGGCGAAGGACGGAAGTGGCGGTGACTGGCGACCCCGGCAGGACTCCAACCTGCGACCTCGGCTTTAGGAAAGCCTTGCTCTATGCAGCTGAGCTACGGGGCCGTCGGCGGGTGACCTAGCGGATGGCGGAGATCAGGGGAAGCGCGGAGCGTTCCGGGGTCGCCGTTTTCCGATTGTGGTTAATCGGCTTTAAGATACAATATCTTGCGGTGAACGGATCGGGAATCGGGCCGAGTCGGTGATTCGGTCCTGATTCGTTTCGCCCCTGTTCCGCGGACCCGACCGCCGCCGTTAAGCGTGACCGTTCGTCGTGTCGCGACGCTTGAGGAACCGCGCGCGGGACGCCACCTTTCCTCCATCATGAGCGACCGCGGCACAGGCCGGGCGCCGGGTCGCGTCGTCGCGGTTCTGGGCCCCACCAACACCGGCAAGACGCATCTGGCGGTCGAGCGGATGCTGGGCCACGGCTCGGGCATGATCGGCCTGCCGCTGCGGCTGCTGGCGCGCGAGATCTATGAGCGGATCACAGCGCGCGCGGGCAAGGCCTCGGTCGCCCTGGTCACCGGCGAGGAGAAGATCAGCCCGCCGCACGCGCGGTTCCACGTCTGCACGGTCGAGGCCATGCCGATGGAGCGGTCGGTCGACTTTCTGGCCGTGGACGAGATCCAGCTGGTGGCCGATCCGGAGCGGGGGCACGTCTTCACGAACCGCCTGCTGCACGCGCGGGGTCGGCAGGAGACGATGTTCCTGGGCGCCGGGACGATGGAGCCGCTGATGCGGCGGCTGGTCGAGGACGTGGAGATCCAGTCGCGCGACCGGCTGTCCACCCTGTCCTACGCCGGGCCGAAGAAGCTGACCCGCCTGCCCCGGCGCAGCGCCGTCGTCGCCTTCTCGGCCGAGCAGGTCTACGCCATCGCCGAGCTGATCCGGCGCCAGAGGGGCGGCGCCGCCATCGTCATGGGCGCTCTGTCGCCCCGCACCCGCAACGCCCAGGTCGAGCTGTTCCAGTCGGGCGAGGTCGACTTCCTGGTGGCGACCGACGCCATCGGCATGGGCCTGAACATGGACGTCGACCATGTGGCGTTCGCGGGCCTGAGGAAGTTCGACGGGCGGCGGACGCGGTGGCTGCACGCGCACGAGATCGGCCAGATCGCCGGGCGGGCGGGGCGGCACCTGCGCGACGGCACCTTCGGCGTCACGGGCGAGGCGGAGGATCTGGACGACGACCTGGTCGAACAGGTGGTCGAGCACCGCTTCGACCCGGTGGAAGGCGCGGAGTGGCGCAATGGTCGGCTGGATTTCGACAGCCTGCCCGACCTGCTCCGCTCACTCACCGAGCCGCCGCGCCGAACGGGCCTGCATCTGACCGGCCAGGCGCTGGACGAGACCCTGCTGCGCCGGGCGGTGCAGGACGAGGAGGTGCAGCGCATCGCGCGGTCGCGCGGCAGCCTGATGCGGCTGTGGGACGCCTGCCAGATTCCGGACTTCCAGAAGACGACGGCGGACGAGCACTTCAAGCTGACGATGGAGGTGTTCCACGCCCTGATCGGGCCGAACGGGCGGCTGCCGGAGGACTGGATTTCCAAGCGGTTCCGGGGGCTGGACCACGAGGACGGGCAGATCGACCAGCTGTCGGGCCGGCTGGCTGGGGTGCGGACCCTGGCTTACGTCGCGGCGCGGCCCGACTGGCTGGAGAATGCCCCGCACTGGCGCGAGCGGACCCGCGCGCTGGAGGACAGGCTGTCCGACGCCCTGCACACCCGCCTGACGGCGCGGTTCGTGGACCGCAAGACCACCGCCCTGATGCGCGCCCTGCACGCCGAAGACGAGGCGGCCGTGCGGGTCGGGGCGGACGGGGCGGTCATGATCGAGGGCGCCGAGCTGGGGCGCATCGAGGGCCTGCGGTTCGTCGCAGACCGCGACGCGGGCGCCCATCCGTCGCACCGGCGGCTGGCGCTGCGGGCGATCGAGCCGGAGGTGGCGCGACGGCTGGGCCGGCTGGCGGCCGATGCGGACGACGCCTTCACCGTGCTGCCGGACGGGGCCGTGACGTGGCGCGGTGAGCTGGTGGCGCGGGTGACGAACGAGGACCCCTGGTCGCCGCGCGTGCGGCTGATCGGGGATCAGGGCGTCGAGGCGGCGCGGGAGCGGGCGCGGCGCCGGGTCGAGGCCTGGCTGGCGCAAGAGGGCGGGCGGGCGCTGCGGGGGCTGTCGCGGTTGAAGCGGGCCCTTGAGAGCGGCGGACTGAAGGGGCTGACGCGCGGGCTGGCGTTCCGGCTGGTGGAGGCCGGCGGCGTGCTGGCGCGACGGGACGTCGAGGGCGAGCTTTCGGCGCTGAGCCAGGTCGAGCGGCGGACGCTGAAGACCTTCGGCGTGCGGGTGGGGGCGCACTCGGTCTGGCTGCCCGCGGACCAGAAGGCGCGGGGCCGGGGTTTCGCCCAGGCCTTCTGGGCGCGCGACGAAGCTCCGACCGACGCCCCGCGCACGCTGTCGGCGAGGGGGCTGCGCGCGGCGGGCGGACTGACGCTGCCGCTGGCGACCCTGGAGCGCCTGGCCGACCTGCGCGCCGCCGGTCAGGGCACGCTGGATTACGCGGCGCTTGCCGAACTGGGACTGACGGAGGCGCAGGCGGAAACGCTGTCGAAGGCGCTGCGGGCGGCGCGGACGAGGCCGCAGGCCGGGGCGCAGGCGGCGGCATCCCCCTTCGCGGCGCTGGCGGGCCTGAAGGCGCCGCCCGAACAAATCCGGCAGCGCCGGTCCAGGCGAAGACGCACCAGCTGACCCTCTCCCGGCGGGAGAGGGTCAGCACTCTTGAACCGCGACGTTTCTCGCGCTTTGACGCCCGCATGACCCCGTTCCACCATCTATTGTCCAACAATCTGGTCGCCACCGTCACCAACTTCACGGTGTGGTTCGCCCTGACGTTCTGGGTCTGGCTGGAGACGCGGTCGGTGTTCGCGACCAGCATGATCGCGGGGCTGTATCTGGTGCTGACCGCGGGGCTGGCGATCTGGTTCGGAAGCCTGGTGGACCATCATCGCAAGAAGCGGGTCATGCTGGGGTCCAGCGCGGTGTCGGCCAGCCTGTATGCCGTCGCCCTGGGCGTCCTGATCCTGACGCCCGAGGACGCGCGACGCGACGTGGCGAACCCGGCCCTGTGGGCCTTCATCGCCGTGACGATGGGCGGCGTCATCGCCGGGAACATCCGCGCCATCGCCCTGCCGACGCTGGTCACCGTGCTGGTTCCCGAGGACCGGCGCGACAAGGCCAACGGGCTGGTCGGCATGGTGACCGGGATCGGCTTTCTGACGACGTCGGTCATCTCGGGCTTCCTGGTGGCGCGGACGGGGATGGAGGGGACGCTGGTGTTCGCCCTGGCGCTGACGACCGCCGCCTTCGTGCATCTTCGGTTCGTGGGCGTGGACGAGCCCGATCCCCGGGCGGCGTCGGCCAATGCGGACGGCACGCCGGGTCGGCGGCGCGTCGATCTGAAGGGCACCCTGGCCGTGGTCGGGGCCGTGCCCGGCCTGTTCGCCCTGATCCTGTTCGCCACGTTCAACAATTTTCTGGGCGGCGTCTTCATGGCGTTGCTGGACGCCTATGCCCTGTCGATGATGCCGGTGCAGCGGTGGGGCCTGCTGCTGGGCTGCGTCTCGACCGGATTCATCCTTGCGGGCCTGGTCATCTCGCGCACCGGACTGGGCAAGAGCCCGCTGCGGACCCTGATGCTGGTCAATCTGGCGGCCTGGACCTCGGCCGCCCTGTTCACGATCCAGCCATGGATCTGGCTGTTGGCCGTCGGCTGTTTCGTCTGGTTCTTCATCAGCCCCGTCGCCGAGGCGGCCGAGCACACCACCCTGCAGAAGGTCGTGCCGTTCGAGCGGCAGGGACGGGTGTTCGGCTTCGCCCAGTCGGTGGAGCAGGCGGCCAGTCCCCTGACGGCGTTTCTGATCGGCCCCTTGGCCCAGTTCGTGGTGATCCCCTTCATGTCCGACGGCGGCGAAGGCGCGGCGGCGATCGGCGACTGGTTCGGCACGGGGCCGGCGCGGGGCATGGCGCTGATCTTCACCGTGGCGGGGGCGCTGGGCGTCGTGGCCACGCTGGTGGCGTTCAACTCGCCCCAGTATCGGCGGCTGTCGCGGGTCTATGCCGAGAGCGCGGCGTCGTGACCGAGGCCTGCCGCGTCGACGTCTGGCTGTGGCGCGCGCGGTTCGCCAGAACCCGGTCGGCGGCGGCGGCGATGGTCGAGGACGGTCGCATGCGCCTGACCCACCGCGGAGTGCAGACCCGGCTCGACAAGCCCAGCCGCAGCGTCCACGTCGGCGACGTGCTGCTGTTCTCCGCCGGCACGCGCCTGATGGAGGTCGAGGTGCTGGCCTTCGGCGAACGGCGCGGCCCGGCGGAGGAGGCGCGGAGCCTCTGGCGTGACGTCGCGCCACCGGCCGCCGGTTGACAGGCGGAACAAGCGGGGTCATCTGCCCCCTCCGCCTCAGCCACAGCGTTCCCGCCCGCCGCATGACCTACATCGTCACCGACGCCTGCGTCCGCTGCAAATTCATGGACTGCATCGAGGTCTGCCCCGTCGACTGTTTCTATGAGGGCGAGAACTTCCTCGTCATCGCGCCCGACGAATGCATCGACTGCGGCGTGTGCGAGCCGGAATGCCCCGTCGACGCCATCAAGCCCGACACCGAGGACGATCCGGACGGCAAATGGCTGAAGATCAACGCCGACTTCGCCCGGGTCTGGCCGAACATCACGGTCAAGGGCACGCCGCCGGCCGACCGGGAGCAGTTCGAGCGCGAAACCGGCAAGTTCGAGAAGTATTTCAGCGACAAGCCCGGAAAGGGCAGCTGACGCCCCAAAACGAAGCTCGGGGCGAGGATTTGCCCCGGCTTGGCCGTTCGCGCACGGGCCGTTTTGAAATCTTGCGGTTTTGTGATAGGTTGTCTGTCTTGGTCGAGCCTCCGGCGACGGATCGTGTTCGACCGCGTTTGCGACAGAACCCCGGCCATGGAGCCGAGGCGGCCAGAGGTTTGGTGATCCGTTCCGCAGCTGAAGACTGGACCCCTCGACCCGACGGAGCGATCCGCCGGCGCTGGAGGCATGGCCCCGTTTTCGCCGCGCGAAGCGTTCATCCTTTCCCCTCGGTCCGAGAAAGGAACGACATGACGAGCAAGAACGGTCTGGAATTCAAGGTCGGCGACGCGGTCGTCTATCCGGCGCACGGCGTCGGCAAGGTGGCGGCCGTCGAGACCCAGGAAGTGGCGGGCATGAGCCTGGAGGTCTACGTCGTGACCTTCGACCACGAGAAGATGACCCTGCGCGTCCCGACCAAGAAGGCCAAGACCGCGGGCCTGCGCTCGCTGGCCGGCGAGGACATCGTCACCAAGGCCCTGACCACGCTCAAGGGCCGCGCCCGCATCAAGCGCACCATGTGGTCGCGCCGCGCCCAGGAGTATGAGGCCAAGATCAACTCCGGCGACCTGATCTCGATCGCCGAGGTGGTCCGCGACCTGCACCGCGCCGACACCCAGCCTGAGCAGTCGTACTCGGAGCGCCAGCTGTATGAGAGCGCCCTGGACCGCATGGCCCGCGAAGTCGCCGCCGCCAACAAGATCGACAAGGACGCGGCCGTGGCCCTGCTGGGCAAGTCCCTGAGCGCCAAGAAGGCCAACCAGCCGGTGGCCGAGGAAGCCGAAGCCGCCTGATCGACGGGTTCAGCGTCCTGAGAACGAAAGGCCCGGGAGCGATCCCGGGCCTTTTTTCGATGTCACCTCTCCATTCGCGTAAGCGGATGGGGAGGACAGGCGACCGTCAGGTCGCCAGGAGGGAGCGACTCGGTCAGTCGTGATCAGAGCGCGACCTCTCCTTACGGAGACGCCCCCTCCTGGCGCCGGGGCCGCCTGTCCTCCCCGCCGCCCTCAGGCGGCGGGGAGGTGACGCGCGTCAGAAATACTCAGCCCCGGCCGGACAGGTCGCGCTGATGCGGTTGGCGGTGATCGAGGCGGGCAGGTAGGGCGTGCCTCGGGCCAGCTGGGCGCCGCCGCGGAAGGTGAAGCTTTCCTGGCGATAGGTGCCGGACAGACGCACGCGCACGGTGCGGTTCTTGCGGTCGCGGCAGGTGCCTTCGAACCGCGCATTGCCGCCGCCGACCTCGCGCACCGGATAGGTGCAACTCCAGCGGCGCGTCGACAGGCCGCCGAAGAAGCGGTTGATCTCGGACGGGCGGACACATTTGCGCTCGGTGTCGCGCACCCCGACGGCCGAGGTGGTGTATTCCCAATAGCCGGGCAGGACGGTGTCCTGGACCGCCGGAGCGCCCGCGGCGAACGGACGGTCGGAGGCGCCCAGCGCCAGAACGGCGCCGCCGACGGCGGCCAGGGCGAGGAAGCGGGTCTTCATGGCGTCAGATCCCCCAGACGTGGTGAACGGTCATGCTAGGGCTCATATGTGGCGGGATTTGAACGGCGGCTGAACGATCGTCGCTGCGCCGTGCGGCCTTGACGGGCGCGGCGCCGTTCCTCTATACGGCCCCCTCTCGCGCGGGAGGCCCTTCCGCGCGCTTTTGTTTATTGCGTCGTCGACGGGTTCGCCGGCGCTCCGCGAAGGATCTGACGAAATGGCTCGTCGTTGCGAACTGACTGGCGTCGGCCCGATGGTCGGCCACTCGGTCAGCCACTCGAACATCAAGACCAAGCGCCGCTTCCTGCCGTCGTTGAAGACGGTCAAGGTCGCCTCGGAAGCCCTGGGCCAGACCTTCAGCCTGCGCATCTCCAACGCCGCGCTGCGCACGCTGGACTTCAAGGGCGGCCTGGACGCCTACATCGTCAAGGCCCGCGACGAGCAGCTGTCGCCGACCGCCCAGCGCATCAAGCGTCAGGTCCGCGCCAAGCTGGCCGAGAACGCCGCCGCCTGATCGGGCGACGACATCGAGTTCTGAAGAGGCCGGCGGAAACGCCGGCCTTTTTGCCTTTCGAGCCCCTCTCCCGGCGGGAGAGAGACACCGGTTCATGACCATTCCGTAATGGTCGCCGCGATGACTCCCCTTTTCCGGATCGCTGCTTAAGGTCGGCGGACCCGATTTCCGAGGAGTCCGCCGTGGCCGCTTCCCGTCTCGCCCTGATCGCCGCCGCCTGCCTGGCCGTCGCCGCCCCCGCCGTCGCTCAGGACGCGGCGCGGACGTCCACCCCGTTCACGCTGGAGACGGACAATCCCCGCGCGCCGGAGCAGGAGGCGGTGCGGTTCGACAAGATGGAGCTGCATCTGACCGTCCTGCCCGAGCAGAAGGCGGTGCGGGGCGAGAGCGTGCTGGAGTTCGGCGTGCTGGCGCCCACAGACAAGCTGTCGGTCGAGCTGGACACGGTGTTCGACGTGTCTGAGGTCACCGTCGACGGCGTGGTGGTGCCGCGCGAGCGCTGGAGCAACCCGCAGGGGCGGCTGACGGCCCAGCTGCCTCGCCCCCTAGCCGCCGGCCAGACGGTGCGCATGGGCGTCAAATGGGCCGGCAGCCCGCGCGTCGCGCCGCGCGCGCCGTGGGACGGCGGCGTGGTGTGGGCCACCGCGCCCACGGGCGAGCCGTGGGTGGCCTCGGCGTTTCAGCTGAACGGCTGCGACCTGCTTTATCCCTGCATCGACAACTCGGCGGGCGAGCCGGAGGCGGCGGACGTGCGCTTCACCGTGCCGTCGAACGTCTCGGCGCCCGGGCCGGGCACGTTTCAGGGCAAGACCGACAACGGCGACGGCACCACGACCTGGGCCTGGTCGATCGAGCGGCCGAACATCTATGCCATCACCCTGAACGTCGGGCCCTACGTCGAGCGGACCGCCACGTATCAGAGCCGGTTCGGCAATGAGATCCCGATGCATTTCTGGCATCTGAAGTCCGACAAGCCGGAGGACGTGGAACGGCTGTTCGCGGAGTTCCCGCAGATGCTGGACTTCTTCGAGGCCGTGATCGGCCCCTTCCCCTTCGCCGACGAGAAGATGGGCGTGGTGGAGACGCCGCACCTGGGCATGGAGCACCAGACGCTGAACGCCTACGGCAACCAGTACCGGATCGACGGGCGCGGCTATGACTGGCTGCTGCAGCACGAGTTCAGCCACGAATGGTTCGCCAACCAGCTGACCAACTGGAACGCCGACGACATGTGGCTGCACGAGGGGCTGGGCAGCTACATGCAGCCGCTCTATGCGGGCTGGCTGCGCGGCGACCGCTACATGCAGCGCGAACTGGCGGACCAGCGCGACGGCCTGTTGAACCGCGCGCCGATCGTGTCGCGGACGCCCAAGACCGTGAACGACGTCTACAATCGGCCGGGCGGCCCGGGCGGAGACATCTATTCCAAGGGCTCGCTGGTGGCGCACACCCTGCGCATGACGATCGGCGACGAGGACTTCTACGAGTCGCTGCGCATCCTGACCTATGGTCGCGCCGACCCGCGCCCGGGCAATTTCGAGCCCCAGACCCGGTCGACGCCGCAGTACAACCAGATCGTCAACGAGGTGACGGGCCAGAACTACGACTGGTTCTTCAACGCCTATCTGTATGAGGCGTCCCTGCCGGTGCTGACCCAGACGCGGCAGGGGAACCGGCTGGAACTGAGCTGGTCCACGCCGGCCGGCGTCTTCCCCATGCCGCTGGAGGTGTCGGTGAACGGCCAGGTCCGCACCGTGTCGATGACCGGCGGCCGCGGCGCGCTGGACGTGCCGGCCGACGCCGTGGTGGTGATCGATCCCGACAACAAGGTGCTGCGCCAGGATCCGCTGGTCGATCGCCTGCGCCGCCGCTGAGAGGAAGCCGAATGACGAAGACCCTGACCGCCGTTCTGGCGCTGACCGCAGGCCTGTCGCTGACGACCGCGGCCCTGGCGCAGGAGGCCCCGGCCCAGCGCACCTCCACCGAGTGGACCCGCGACAGCAGCCGCCCCCGCGCGCCGGAGCAGGAGGCGATGCGGTTCGACAAGGCGGATCTGGCGTTCAGGATTCTGCCGGAGACGAAGTCGATCGAGGGCGTCTCGACGCTGGACTTCACCGCCACGGCGCCGCTGGAGCGGCTGGCTCTGGACCTGGACGTGCGCTTCGACGTGTCTGAGGTGGCCATCGACGGCCGCGCCCTGCCCCGCTCGGCCTGGACCAATCCCGAAGGGCGGATGACCATCACCCTGCCCCGCCGCCTGCGCGCCGGGCAGTCGGTGCAGGTGCGGGTGACGTATGCGGGCGTGCCCCACCCGGCCCGCAACGCGCCGTGGGACGGCGGCTGGGTGTGGCGCACGGCGCCCTCCGGCGAGCCGTGGATCGCCACGGCCGTTCAGGGCGACGGCTGCGACATGATCTGGCCGTGCATCGACTGGCCGACGGCAGAGCCGCGCCGTGTCGACATGCACTTCACCGTGCCGTCGAACCTGGCCGCGCCGGGGCCTGGGCGGCTGACCGGCAAGCGCGACAACGGCGACGGCACCACGACCTGGAGCTGGTCCGCCGGGCAGATGAACACCTATGCCGTCTCCATCAACGTCGGCCCGTTCGTGGAGAAGACCGCGACCTATCGCAGCCGCTTCGGCAACGACATCCAGATGAGCTACTGGCACCTGCGCTCGGACGATCCGGCCAAGGTGGACGACCTGTTCGCCGAGTTTCCGCTGATGCTGCAGTTCTTCGAGGAGGTGATCGGCCCCTATCCGTTCGGCGACGAGAAGATGGGCGTGGTCGAGACGCCGCATCTGGGCATGGAGCACCAGACGCTGAACGCCTACGGCAACCAGTACCGCAAGGACCACAAGGGCTACGACTGGCTGCTGCACCACGAGCTGGCCCACGAGTGGTTCGGCAACCAGATGACCCATGGGGTGCTGGACGACATCTGGCTTCACGAGGGGCTGGGCACCTACATGCAGCCGCTCTACCTGCGCTGGCTGCACGGCGACCGTCTGTTCCAGGCGGAGCTGATGGGCCAGCGGCTGGGACTGGGCAACGAACACCCGATCGTCTCCGGGCGCACGATCACCGACGAGGAGACCAGCGTCGCCGGGCCGGGCAACGACGTCTACGACAAGGCGTCGCTGGTGGCGCACACCCTGCGGCATCTGATCGGCGACGACGCCTTCTATCGCTCGCTGCGGCTGCTGATCTACGGCCGCGACGATCCGCGTCCGGGCAATTTCGAGCCGCGCTTCGCCTCGACCCGCGAGTACATGGACATCGTCAACCGGGTGACGGGCCAGGATCTGGACTGGTTCTTCGAGGGCTATCTGTACCAGGCGGCCATCCCAGACCTCGTCGAGACGCGCGAGGGCGACCGGCTGACCCTGGAATGGAAGACCGGGAACGGCGCGCCCTTCCCCCTGCCGGTCGAGGTGGAGGTCCGCGGTCAGGTGCAGACCGTGCCGATGACCGGCGGCCGGGGCGAGATCACCCTGCCCGCCGGGGCTCACTACGTCATCGACCCGTACGGAAAGGTGCTGCGCCAGTCGGACGTGGTGGACGAGTTCGAGGCTTGGCAGGCGGCCCAGCGACGGCGGAACTGACGTCAGGCGAAGGACATAAGGAGCGCGGACCTCCAGGTCCGCGTCTTGGAGCCGGCACGCGGACCTGGAGGTCCGCGCTCCAATGACGTCAGCATGTCCTGACGAAAAGTCATGTTGACCTGACATCTAATGAATGTCATGTTATCCTTACATCGCGTCAGGAGGACATGACATGGCGTCCGCACAGTTCACCCCCGCAGCTCGGCGGTACGTGATCCGAACCTTGGCCTTCATGACGGCCTACGTCGCGGTCATGACGTTCGCCATGACGGACGCGTGGGACGCCGCCACGCCGGCCGCCGGCTGGGTGCTGGCGGCGGCCGCTTCAGCCCCGATCGTCGGACAGATCTGGGCGACGCTCGGACTGATGGCCGAGTCCGACGAGTTCGTGCGCGAACTGACGGCCCGCCGCTTCATCGCCGCGACCGGCGCGACGATGGCGCTGGCCACGTTCTGGGGCTTCGGCGAGAGCTTCGCCGACGCGCCCCACGTCTCGGCGTGGATGGTCTATCCCATCTTCTGGGCCTGCTTCGGGGTGATTTCACCCTTCATCCGGAGCACGCGATGAAGAACCGGCTGAAGCTGCTGCGCGTCGAGCGCGGCTGGACGCAGGAGCAGCTGGGTCAGGCGCTGGGCGTGTCGCGACAGGCGGTCAACGCGCTGGAGACCGAGAAGCACGACCCGTCGCTGGACCTCGCCTACCGCATCGCCGTGCTGTTCGAACGGCCGGTGGAAGAGATCTTCGAAAACCCCCACGCCTGATCTCCGGGCGACCCAACCCAAGGAAACACGACCATGATGATCATGCGCCGCTTCGCGGGGCGTGCGACCCTGCGCGCCCTGTTCGCCGCCTCCGCCCTGGCCCTCGCCGTCGGCGGGGCAGCCCTGATCGCGGGCCGGGCCGAGGCCCAGACCGTCGCCCCCGCCGACCCCGTCTTCCGCGACGGCCGCATCTCGGTGGAGGTCATGGGTCAGGGCCCCGACGTGATCCTGATCCCCGGCTTCGCCTCCAGCCGGGAGGTGTGGCGCCCGCTGGCCCAGAGGCTGGCGGCCACGCACCGGGTGCATCTGGTCCAGCTGGCGGGCTTCGCCGGCGAGCCGTGGACGCACGGCGACGGGCCCTTCGTGGCGCCGGTGATCGAGGCCCTGGCCGCCTATGTGGAGACGCAGGGGCTGGAGCGGCCCGCGGTCATCGGCCACTCCATGGGCGGGCTGTCGGCCCTGCTGCTGGCGCAGGCCCGGCCCGATCTGGTCGGCCGGGTCATGAGCGTGGACAGCCTGCCGTTCTTCAGCGCCCTGTTCGGGCCCCAAGTGACGGTCGAGACCGCGCGCCCGTTCGCAGCCCAGGCATCGGCGTCGATGACCGAGCCCGACGACGCCGCCTTCCGCGCCGGCCAGACCCAGGGCGCGAACGGGCTGGCGCGCGATCCGGCGATGCGGCTGGCCATGGTGGAGTGGTCGGTCGCCTCCGACCGCCGGGCCCTGGGGGCCGCCATCTCGGACGTCATGACCACCGACGCGCGGCCGGGGCTGGCCGCCATGAGCACGCCCGTCTGGGCCGTCTATGCCGCCGACGCCGACGGCGGCGCGCCCGCCGCCCTGGCCGACGCGATGTGGACGCGCGAATGGGCCGGCACGCCGAACCTGACGCTGGAGCGCGTCGACGGCGCCCGCCACTTCATCATGGCCGACCAGCCGGAGGCGTTCTTCGCGATCGTGGACCGGTTCCTCGCCCCTTGAGACCGATGTCGACGTTGTCACGCTTGTCGCCGCCTCGGGGAGACGGATTGTCCGGCATTTGTGTCGCCGAATGTATTGCCCGATGGCGAGCGCGTGAGAGCGGTCTCAGCTCAACCGATCCGCCTTCCTCAGCCCCGGGAACAGCCAGCTCCACAGGCCGACGGAGGCGATCGCGGCCGAGCCCCCGAACAGGGCGGCGCCGATCGGGCCCAGGATGCGGACGGCGAAGCCGGTGTAGAACTCGCCCAGCTCGTTCGATGCGCCGATGAACAGCATCGACACGGACGAGACGCGGCCGCGCATCTCGTCGGGCGTGGCCAGCTGGATCAGGGTCTGGCGGATGTTGACGCTGATCATGTCGGCGGCCCCGGCCAGGAACAGGGCGACGCCGGCGACCCAGGCCAGATCGGTCCAGCCGTACGTCATCGCGCCCCAGCCCGAGACGCCGAACGTCAGGGCGGAAAGGCCGAACAGGGCCACCGCGCCGAACATCCAGACGCCGCCCCTCCGCACGATGGGAAAGCGCGCCAGCCAGCCCGCCATCAGCAGGGCGCCGAGGCCGAACGAGGCGCGCAGGATCCCGAACCCCTCGGCCCCCACATGGAAGATGTCGCGCGCGAAGATCGGCGTCAGCAGCGCCACGCCGGCCAGCAGAACCACGACCAGATCCAGCGAGATGGCGCCCAGCACCACCTTGGTGTTCCAGACGTACCTCAGCCCCACGCCGACCGCGTCGAACATGGCCCGCGCGCTGAAGGGCGTGCGCTCGCGCAGCGGCTTGCCCGACGTCCTGATGGTCGAGATGCAGAACAGGCCGACGCCGAACAGGCCGAGCGCGACGGCATAGGCATAGGGCACGGCGACGCCCACGATCAGACCCGCCAGCGCCGGCGCGGCGATGCTGCCGGTCTGGAAAGCGATCGACTGGGCGGCGATCGCGCGCGGCAGGGCGGCGCGGCCGACCACCATCGGCAGGAAAGCCTGGCTGGCCGGCGCCAGGAACGCCCGCGCCGCGCCGAACAGGGCGGCGGTGGCCAGCAGCGCCCACAGCGGCGGGCTCCCGTGCAGGGCCAAGGCCAGGAAGATGGCGGCGCACAGCCCCTCGACCAGGATCGACAGGATCACCGTGCGCTTGCGGTCCAGACGGTCGGCCATCTCGCCCGCCGGCAAGGTCAGGGCCAGAAGCGGCAGGAACTGCACGAGACCGATCAGGCCCAGATACAGGCTGGCCTGCTCGATCGGATGGTCCCGGCGGGCGATGTCGTAGACCTGCCACAGCAGGGCGGCGCCCTGGGTCTGGATCGCCAGCACCGCCGCCAGCCGCCCGACCCACAGGCGGCGGAAGTCGGGATTGCGCCAGGGGTTCGTCCCGTGGGCGTCCCGCGCGTCCTGGGCGACGTCGGTGGTGATCGGCTGGGGCGCCTCGGGTGCGTCCGTCACTTCACCCGGCCCCGCCCCGGGTACGGCGTGCCGTCGCGATGGCGATAGAAGCTCTCCCGCCCGTCGAAGGTCAGGTCGATGTCGGGGTATTCGACCCGGTCGTCGTCCGGATGGCGGCCGCCGACCTCGAGCACCACGGCAAGGCGATCGGAGCGGTTCACGAGGTGATGGCCGTTCGCCACGCCCTTGGGAAAGCCGGCGCAGTCCCCGGCGCGCAGCACCGTCTCGCCGTCGTCCTCGACCAGCACCACCTCGCCCTCCAGAACCATGACGAACTCATCCTCGCCGGAGTGCCAGTGCCGCTGCGACGACCATGTTCCCGGATCGAGTTCCAACCGGTTGACGCCGAACTGGCTCAGGCCGGCCGCATTGCCCAGACGCTTGCGCCGGCGGGCCCGGCAGGGCGCGTCATAGGGTTCGGGATAGGCCGTCCCGTCCCGGCTGGGCGCGGCGGCCAGATCGATCTTGGGCATGGGCCTTCTCCCGTGTGCGCGCACCCCTTAAGCACGAGTCTCATGAGCCTCGCACCCATCGATCCCGTCCAGCTGACCCGCGACCTGATCCGCCGTCCCTCGGTGACTCCGATCGACGCTGGGGCGATGGACGTCCTGCACGGCCTGCTGGAGGACATGGGCTTCGTCGTGCGGCGGATGCCCTTTGAGGGCATCGAGAATCTGTACGCCCGGCGCGGCACGGAGGGACCGAACCTCTGCTTCGCGGGGCACACCGACGTGGTGCCGACGGGCGCGCCGGAGGCGTGGTCGGCCGATCCGTTCGAGGCGGAGCTGCGCGAGGGCGTGGTGATCGGCCGCGGCGCCGTGGACATGAAGGGCGGGATCGCCGCCTGGGTCGCTGCGGTCAGCCGAGTGCTGGCGGCGGGAGAGGTTCCCGGCTCGCTGTCGTTCCTGATCACCGGCGACGAGGAGGGCCCGGCCCTGCACGGCACCAAGCGCGTGGTGCAGGCGCTGCAGGCCGAGGGCGAGGTCGTCGACGCCTGCATCGTGGGCGAGCCGTCGTCGCAGCAGCGCCTCGGCGACATGATCAAGATCGGCCGGCGCGGTTCGCTGAACACCTGGATCACGGTGAAGGGCAAACAGGGTCACGTCGCCTATCCCGACCGCGCGGCGAACCCCGCGCCGGTGCTGGCGCGACTGATGACCGAGCTGGCCGATCACCGGCTCGATGAAGGGTATGTCGCCTTCCAGCCCTCGAACCTGGAGATCACCACGCTCGACGTCGGCAACACGGCGACGAATCTGATTCCGGCCGAGGCGCGGGGGCGGCTGAACATCCGCTTCAACCCCACCCATACGGGCGACGGCCTCATGGCCTGGCTGGACGAACGGGCGAAGGCGGCCGAGGTCCCGGGCGTCACCGTCACGACTGAACACCTGTGGTCCGGCGACGCCTTCTTGACCGAGCCCGGACCCTTCGTACGCATGGTTCAAGACGCAGTGGAGGCGGAGACCGGCGTCCGGCCCGAAGCCTCGACCACCGGCGGCACGTCGGACGCGCGCTTCATCCGCGCCCTGTGCCCGGTGCTGGAGTTGGGTCTGGTCGGCCAGACCATGCACCAGATCGACGAGCGCGTGCCGGTCGCCGAGCTGGAGGCCCTGACCGGCGTCTATGGGCGGGTGATCCGGGGGTTCTTCGCACGCTGATCCTCTCCTTTGGCAGGAGACTGAAAACGCCGGCGGCGATTCCGACGGGCATGCTAACCAGCCTCAATAAGTAAGCGGGTCGGGGATGAGCACTTCGGCCGCAGGAAACAGGCTTAAGAATTCGTCTCGCCACTCCTCTTCATGCCTTCCCGATCCTTCAAGAATTGCTTGGTAAAAGGCGACAACTTGTTCATCAGAAAGAGTTGATGTGATTCGATCGAACTTATCGTGCACAAAAGAAAATTCTCCGTGCTTGCCTACGTAACGGATGATTTCTTGCCACTGCGGGTCTTTTATCGTGTTGATGGACATTGGCGCCTTCACAGTCCTCAGCGCTCCAAATAACTCAGCGCGATCGTCACGTGCGCGCGCACGCCGGTTTCCAGAACGCGCTCGTTGACGTCGAACTGAGGCGAGTGGTTGGGCGGGCTGTCGGCGGGGTTCACGCCGTCGGCCGAGGCGCCCAGGTGGAAGAAGACGCCCGGAACCTTCTGCTGAAAATAGGAAAAGTCCTCGGCCACCGTCGTGGGCGGGGCGGCCGGGTTCACCTTGCCAGGAGACACGGTCTCCAGCACCGGCGTCAGCCAGCCGGACAGCTCCGGATCGTTGTAGACCAGAGCCGCGTTCTGCCGCACCGAGAACTCGGCCGTCGCCCCATGCGCCGCCGCCACGTGGCCGATCGCGGTCTCGGCGCGGGCGACGAGGGCGTTTCTCTGCTCCACGTCGAAGGTGCGCAACGTGCCCGACAGCACCGCCTGATCCGGGATGATGTTGTAGCGGACGCCGGCGTCCAGCGTGGCGATGGTGAAGACCGTCGGCGTCGTGGTCGGATCGACGGTGCGCGCCGTCAGGGTGTTGACGGTCTGCACCACGGCGGCCGAGGCGGCGATGACGTCCACGCCCTTCCACGGCCAGGCGCCATGCGTCTGCCTGCCCTTAAGCACGATGTCGACGCGGTCGGACGCGGCCATGAAGCCCTGTGGCCGCCACCAGATAGATCCCGGCTCGCCCGGCACGACGTGCAGGCCGAAGATGGCCTCGACGCCGAAGCGGTCCAGCACGCCCTCCTGAACCATCAGCGCGGCGCCGCCCAACGGCTCACCGGGAGGCGCCCCCTCCTCCGCCGCCTGGAAGATGAAGACGATGGTGCCCGATATCTGGTCCTTCATGCCCGCCAGAACCTCGGCGGCGCCCATCAGCATGGCGATGTGGGCGTCATGGCCGCAGGCGTGGGCGACCGGCACGGTGTTCCCCATGTAGGTCCCTGTCGCGGTGGAGGCGAAGGGCAGACCCGTCGCCTCCTGCACCGGCAGGGCGTCCATGTCGGCGCGCAAGGCCACCGTCTTGCCCGGCCGGGCCCCGCGCAGCACGCCGACGACCCCCGTCTTGCCCACGCCCTCGTGCACCTCCAGCCCCAGCGACCGCAGGTGGGCGGCGACGGCGGCGGCGGTGCGGTGCTCGGCGAAGCCCAGTTCAGGATTGGCGTGGAAGTCGCGCCGCCAGGCCACGACGTCGGGCATGACGGCGGCGATCGCCGCGTCGGGCGCGCGGACCTGGGCCTGGACCGGCAGGGCCGCGATCAGGGCGGCGGCGACGGCGAGCGTGCGGATCATGAGAAGTCCCCCGGCGTTTCCGGCACGATGCGGCCCTCTTGCGGGGTTGCGCAAGTCGTCCGGAACGTCGATCTGCAGACCATGCCCATCAAGGCCGCCAAGACCCGCTGGCAGGACGTCGTCCTGGTGTGCCGCAAATGCTCGAAGAAGCTGGACGACCAGGGCTTCGGTCCCGACGGCGACAAGCACCTGAAGAAGGCGCTGAAGAAGTATCTGAAGGCGGGCAAGGGCCGGAAGGCCGAGATCACCGTCCGCTGGACAGACTGTTTCGACGTCTGTCCGAAGAAGTCGGTCGTCGCCGTCAACGCCGCCCGTCCGACGGAGCTCCTGGTGATCGCGCCCGGAACGGACCTGCTTGAGATCAAGGCTCGGCTGGGTCTGGACGACGGCCGCCGGCTGAAGGCCCCGCCGCGCCCCTTGGCGGCGGAGTGACCGGGTGAATCTGCGCTCCCAGGCCTTCGCCATCCTTTTTCTGGTCAGCCTGATCGCGGCGGGCGGCAACATGGCGTTGCAATCGGTTCTGCCGACGATCGGGCGTGAGTTCGGCCTGGCCGACACCCTGGTGGCCGGCGCCTTCGCCCTCTCCGCGCTGCTGTGGACGATCGCCAGCCCCATCTGGGCTCGACGGTCGGACGTCTGGGGCCGCAAGCGCACGATCCAGCTGGGTTTGACCGGGTTCGTGGTTTCCATGGCCGGCTTCGGCGTCGCCACGACGGCGGGGCTGGAGGGATGGCTGGGCGCCGGGCTGGCCTTCACCCTGATGGCCACCGCGCGGGCGGTCTATGGCCTGTTCGGTTCGGCCGCGCCCATCGCCTCCCAGGCTTACGTCGCCGACCGCACGACGCCGCAGGAGCGGACGCGCGCCATGTCCATGCTGGCCTCGGCCCAGGGGCTGGGCACGGTGATCGGGCCGACGCTGGCGCCGTTTCTGGTGCTGCCGGTCGTCGGGCTGGCCGGCCCGATGTACGTCTTCGCCCTGATCGGCGCCGGAGTTCTGATCTGGGTGTGGCGGTCCCTGCCCTCCGGGGAAGTGCCGCGTCAGGCGCGGGAACTGCCGCCCAGTCGCCACCTGTGGCGTGACCCGCGCATCTCGGGCCATCTGATGTTCGGCGTCCTGGTCACCGGCGTGCAGGCGGTGAACATCTCCGTCCTGGGCTTCCACGTCATCGACGAGTTGGCCGCCCAGGGCATGAGCGCGACCCAGGCCCAGCCCTTCATCGGCCTGGCGATGTTCGCGGGCGCGGCGGCGACGCTGCTGGCCCAGTGGGGGCTGATCCCCCTGCTGAACATGCAGCCGCGCGGACTGATGCGGTGGGGCGCAGCGCTGGCGCTGGTCGGCAATCTGATGAGTGTGGGGGCCCCGGACTTCTTCGCCGTCGTGGTCGGCTATGCCCTGGTCTCGCTGGGCCTGGGCTTCGCGCGGCCGGGTTTCACGGCGGGGTCGTCGCTGGCGGTCGGTCCCGGCGACCAGGGCGCGGTAGCGGGACTGATGATGGCGCTGGCCGGCATCAGCTTCCTGTTCCCGCCGGTGATCGGGGTGGCGCTGTACGAATGGACCGAGCCGGCGCCGTTCGTGCTCAACCTGGCCATGGCCGGGCTGGCGCTGGTTCTGGCGTTCACGCTCAAGGGCCTGCGCTCGCCGCCGCCCGATCTGCCGGACCGCGAGGAGCGCCCGGCCCCGGACGTCCAACCGGCCAGCCAGCCGGGACCGGAGGGGGCTCGCTGACGGTCTTTTCTCCGCCGCCTGGGCATGCCAGACGACCGTCATGGACATCGCTCGCATCGAAAAGCGCGTCGGGGTGCAGGCCCCGTCCGACCGCATCTGGGATCTGATCGCCGACCTGCCCTCCTGGGACCGCTGGAACCCGGTCGAAACCACCGTCGAGGGAACCATCGCCTTCGGCGGCGACCTGGCCTTGACCGAGACCATAGACGGCGTCGGCGAGCGTCGCGCCGTCGCCAAGGTGACGGAATGGCAGCCGCTGGCCCAGCTGATCTGGGTCGAGAACCGCGGCCTGTGGTTCCGCTCTATCCGCTACTACGAGATCGAGGAGCTGGAACCCGGCGCCTGCATCGTCTCCAACGGCTGGATCTTCAAGGGCCTGCGCGGCGAGATGTTCTTCGACAAGCACCGCGCCAAGCTGAAGCGGGCGGCGGAGTCGATCGGCGAGGCGATCAAGGCGAACGCGGAGGGGTGACCCTTTCGATACCTCACCCGCCCTTGGCCATCGTGTCCTGGATGTTGATGATCGCCGGCGTCAGGATGACGATGAACAGCACCGGCAGGAAGAAGATGATCATCGGCACGGTCAGCTTGGCCGGCAGGGCCGCGGCCTTCTTCTCCGCCGCGGACAGGCGCATCTCGCGGTTTTCCTTGGCCATGGTGCGCAACGCCGTGCCCAGCGGCGTGCCGTAGGTCTCGGCCTGGGTCATGGCGGTGGCGACCGAGCGGACGCCGGGGTGATTGGTGCGTTTGGCCAGCCCCTCATAGGCCATGCGGCGGTCGGGTAGATAGCTGAGTTCGGCCGACAGCAGGGTCAGCTCCTCGGCCAGGTCGATGGACGATCCGCCGATCTCCTGGCTGACCTTCTGGATCGCCGCCTCGATCGACATGCCGGCCTCCACGCAGATCAGCAGCAGGTCCAGCGCGTCCGGGAACGCCTGCATGATCGAGGTGCGGCGCTTGGAGATGCGGTTCTCCAGAAACAGGTTCGGCGCATAGAAGCCGATCACCGTCGCCACGGCCACGGCCAGCACCCGCGTCATCAGCGGCAGGCCGAAGTCGTTGAAGATGAACAGGTAGAAGACTGCCACCGCCAAGAAGACGAACGGCATGGAGAATCGGAAGAAATAAAAGGTCGTCAGCGGTTTGGGCCCACGATAGCCCGCCTGGGCCATCTTCTCGGCGACCTTGGGGTCTTCCAGCAGTTTGGTCAGGTTCAGGCGCTCGACCACGCGCTTCTTGAAGCCGTCGTCCGAGTGGCGCAGGCCGCCCGGCCCCTGACCCTGTTGGGCGATGGCCTGACGCGACCGCCGCTTCAGCTCGTCCCGACGCTCGCCGACGGCCTTCATCCGCTGGTCCAGCTTGGCCCCGCCGCTCATGCCGGTCAGCACGCCCAGGATCGCCGCGAACGCCAGCACCCCGACCGCCAGGCTCAGCAGGTTCTGCGGGTTGGTGAGGAAGCCCATCAGGTCCGACATGTCGCGCTCCTCAGAACTTGAACGCGATCATCTTCTTCATGACGAACACCCCGAGGCTCATCATGAGGACGGCGACCAGAAGCATGAACTGGCCGCGCGGATCGGTGAACATCAGCATCATGTAGGCCGGCGTGGTCAGGGTCACGAGGATCATGACCGCCGGCGGCAGGGAGCCGATGATGCCGGCGGACGCGGTCGCTTCCGACGACAGGGCCTTGATCTTCTCGCCCATCATCTTGCGGGCGCGAAGCACGGTGGTCAGGTTCGACAGCGCCTCGGCCAGGTTGCCGCCCGTCTTCTGCTGGATGGCCATGACGATGGCGAAGAATTTCAGTTCCGGCGTCGGCATGCGCTCGTACATCTTGTCCAACGACTGGCTCAGGGTCTGACCGACGGCCAGAGAATCGACCAGGCGCTGGAACTCCGGCCCCAACGGGGTGGGGCTTTCGCGCGCGATGATCTTGAAGCAGTCGTGCACCGGCAGGCCTGATTTGATGCCGCGCACGATGACGTCGACCGCGTCCGGGAACAGGCTGCCGAACTTCTTCATCCGCCGCTTGCCCAGCATGCCGACGACCCAGCGCGGCAGGCCCAGACCGAAGACGATCGCCAGCCCCAAGGCCAGGATCGGGTTCGCCCCGAACACCAGCGGCAGCAGGCCCGCGATCAGGCCGACCGCCACGCTGACGATGACGAAGGTGCGCAGAGTGATCCCCAGACCCGCCTGCTTAAGCTTGGCGGCCATGGTCATGCGGGCCTTGCGCTGAGCGCGGTCGGCCTCCTGCAGCTGGGTCAGGATCTGCTTGCGCCGGGCTTCCGGCGTGTTCGCGGCCGCGGCGGCCTTCTTGGACTTGGCGTTGTCGGTCTTGGGGCCGCCGAAGGTCTGGGCGCGCTTCAACGCCTGGGCGCTGGAATCGTCGCCGCCGACGAAGACCCAACCCAGCGAGCCGATGACGACGAAGCCGAGGATGCCGGCGAGAATCTCCAGCATCGGCCCTACTCCGCCGCGTCCAGGGCTTCGGCCAGTTCGCGCTCCAGGCCGTAGTAGCGGGCGCGGTCCCAGAAGCGGGGACGGGCGATGCCGGTCGAGCGGTGACGGCCGATGATCTTGCCGTTCTCGTCCTCGCCGGTGATCTCGTAGACGAACAGGTCCTGGGTCACGATCACGTCGCCCTCCAGGCCCACGACCTCGGTGATGTGGGTGATGCGGCGCGAACCGTCGCGCAGGCGGGCGGCCTGGATGATGACGTCGACCGAGCCGACGATCATCTCGCGGATGGTCTTGGACGGCAGGCCGTAGCCGCCCATGGTGATCATGGATTCCATCCGGCTGATGGCCTCGCGCGGGCTGTTGGCGTGCAGCGTGCCCATGGAGCCGTCGTGGCCGGTGTTCATGGCCTGCAGCAGGTCGAAGGCCTCGGGCCCGCGCACCTCGCCGACGATGATCCGTTCGGGACGCATCCGCAGGCAGTTCTTCACCAGGTCCCGCATGGTGATCATGCCCTGCCCCTCGAGGTTGGGCGGACGGGTTTCGAGGCGGACCACATGCGGCTGCTGCAGTTGCAGCTCGGCGGCGTCCTCGCAGGTGATGACGCGCTCGGTCGGGTCGATGAAGGCCGTCAGGGTGTTCAGCAGGGTGGTCTTGCCCGAGCCCGTGCCGCCCGAGATGACCAGATTGCATCGCGACGCGCCGATCACGCCCAGGACGCGGGCCCCTTCCGGGCTGATGGAGGCGTACTCCACCAGGTTCTTCATCGTCAGCTTGTCTTTCTTGAACTTCCGGATCGTCAGGGTCGCGCCGTCGATGGCCAGCGGCGGGGCGATGACGTTGACGCGGCTTCCGTCGGGCAGACGCGCGTCGCAGATCGGGGAGCTCTCGTCCACCCGGCGGCCGACCTGGCTGACGATCCGCTGGCAGATGTTCATCAGCTGGGCGTTGTCGCGGAAACGCACATTGGTCAGCTGGACCTTGCCGCCGACCTCGATGAACACCCGGCCGGCGCCGTTGACCATGATGTCGGCGATGTCGTCGCGGCTCAGCAGCGGCTCAAGCGGACCATAGCCCAGCACGTCGTTGACGATGTCCTGGACCAGATGCTCCTGCTCGGCCACCGACATCGAGACGTTTTTGATCGCCACAAGTTCGGCGACGATGTCGCGGATCTCCTCGGCCGCCGCCTTGGGATCGAGCTGGGCCAGCTGAGCCAGGTCGATCGTGTTCATCAGGGCGTTGAAGATGGTCGTCTTGGTGGCGTGGTAGTAGTCGCTCTGTTCCCGGACGATCTCGGCGACCGCCTGGGCCTTCTTCAGCTGTTCGAAGCCGGGCGTGGCGCGCGGGCCGGGGCCTTCGGCCTTGGGGGCCTGCGGCTGAGGTTTGGGCCGGGACGCCAGGGCGTCGAGGCGATCGGCGGCGGGCGACGTCGCCTTGGGCGCGGACTGGAACAGGGGCGCCGCCTGCGGCTGAGGCGAGGCGGGACGCTCCATGACCTCCGCTTCGCCGCCGAAGGCGAAGGCCTGGGTCTGGACGCCCGGCGCGGGCTGCGACGGCTCGGGCGCGAAGGCGGCGGGCGCGGGTTCGGGCGTAACCGGGCGCAGCGGCGGCGGGGCGGCGCCCGGCTGGCCTGTGCGCTTGCCGAACATGTCAGCCCTTCTTCTTGAACAAGGACCCGAAGATCGACCTGCCCTGGGGCTTGGCGCCCTTGGGGCCGGTCAGCTGGGGCAGCTCGCGGCGCGAGACGATCTGGGCCAGGGTCTGGAAGGCCTCGGCGGCCTTCGATTTGCCGTTCAGGTCCAGGATCATCTGGCCGTTGTTGGCGGCGGCCCCGAAGACCTTGGGCTCGAACGGGATGATCAGGCTGGGGTGGACGCCCAGCGCGGCGCCGAAGTCCTTGGCCGGGATCTCCGGGCGGCCCGGCACGCCGACCTGGTTGAGCACCAGACGCGGCGGCGCGTCGTTGGGCCGCCCCTGTTTGATCAGATCGATCATGTTCTTGGCGTTGCGCAGCGAGGCCAGGTCCGGCGTCGCCACCACCACGACCTCGTCCGCCGCGATCAGCCCGCGCCGCATCCAGCCGGACCACAGGTGCGGCAGGTCCAGAACCACGAAGGGGGCGGTGCCGCGGATCTGGGTCGTGACCTCCTCGAAGGCCTCCGGGCTGACGTCCCAGTCGGCGTCCAGGGTGGCCGGCGCGGCGAACAGGCTCAGCTTGTCGGTGCAGCGGACCATCATCCGGTCCAGCAGGGTCGGGTCCAGACGGTCGGGCTGGCTCAACGCGTCGGCGACGCCGTTCAGCGGATCCTGGTTGAAGTCCAGGCCGGCGGTGCCGAACGGCAGGTCGTAATCGACGATGACGGTGTTGGCGCCGATCCGCTCGGACATGGCATAGGCGGTGTTGTGCGCCACCGAACTGGAGCCCGCGCCGCCGCGGGCTCCGACGAAGGCGATCGTGCGGCCCACGAACGGCTGGGCCGGGTCGGCGAACAGGCCGCCTATGGCCGCGATCAGTTGCAGGGGCTGAAGGGGCGCGACCAGATATTCGCTGACGCCGCGGCGCATCAGCTCGCGGTACAGCAGGATGTCGTTCACCGCGGCGATCACGACCACCTTGGTGCCCGCGTCGCAGACCTCGGCCAGAGAATCGATCTGCCCCAGCAGCGTCATGGGGTCGGCGGTGGATTCGACGATGACCAGCGGCGGGGTCGGTTCGTGGCGATAGGCCTCGACCGCGGCCGGCACGCCGCCGACCCGGACCTGGGTCGTGGCGCGCGACAGGCGGCGGTCCTGTCCGGCGCGCTCGGCGGCGGCCAGGGTGTCCTGACGCTCCGCGAAGACGTGGATGGCGATGCGCGGCACCGCGACGTCGGCGGCCATGGGCGCCAGGGCCGCGCCCGCATGGGCGATCATCTCTCCGACCGGATTGAAGGCGTCGGCGCCGTGCTGGACGACCGCCGGCGCCGCGGGATGGGCGGCGACGGGGGCCAAGGCGGCGGCGGTCGCCGGGAGCGTCTCGGGCGGCGTGAATTGCAGCGGCTCGCGCGGCGCGGGGGCCGCGTCTGGGGCCGGGAACGCCGCGACGGCGCCGGGCTCGGCACGGACGTAGTCCATGTCCAGGTCGAAGGCGTCGTCCTCGAACTCGGTCTGACTGTGGGCGAAGGCGCTGGTCATGCCGTCCCTATTCCACCGCCCGCGAAATGCGGCCCGCGACAAGTTCCTCTTGCGTCGAGGAGGTCGGCTCGCCGGCGCGATAGGAGGCGAAGACCACCGCGGCGCGGCCGGAATCCGACGGCGTCATGCCGCGCGGGCGCACGATGTCGCGAGGGTCGTCGATCTGGGCGGCCAGATTGGCGTTCACCGAGCAGCCCAGACCCGGCGACGGTCCGTTGGAAACCCGCCCGTTCAGCGTGCCGCGCTCGGCGGCGCAGTTCGGGATGACGGCCTGGACGGTTTCGAACCCGACCAGCACGGGAGCCCGCGCGTCGGGCGCGCCGTACGCTTCCACCGTCAAGGCCGAGGCGGGGACGCCGTAGCGGACCAGGGCGTCGTGCACGGTCCAGGCCATGGCGGCCGACACCTGGTCGTCGCCTGAAGGGCTCTGAACGAACAGACGACCGGCGCCGCCCCGCTTCCAGCGATGAGCCAGGGCGACCAGGGCGTCGGTCTGGGCCGCCGACAGGCCGGTCTCGTGGACCGCCAGGGCGATGCGGTCCAGGCCCGGCTCCACCCGCAGAGCATAGCGCGAGGCCGGGGTCAGCGGCGGGGTCTCGCCCTGGAACAAGCCGCCCGTCTGGGCGCAGGCGGCCAGGCCTGCGGAACAGGCGACGGCGATCAGCAGGGTGCGCATGGCGGGCCTCATTCGATCACATAGCCGACCGGACCCTGCCAGCCGGGCGCGGCGCCGGCCTGCGGCGCGGGCACGCCGTATTTCTCGGTCAGACGGCCGAACAGCAGGGTCTGCAGGTCGCCCGAGACGACCAGGCCGTCGGCCGGGGTCTGCATGGCGTTGGGCGAGGTCGGCGACACGATGAAGGCGTCGATGATGATGACCAGCTCGGTTTCGCCGGCCAGATAATCGCGAGAGCGAAAAAGCCCGCCGAGCACCGGCAGGGCGCCGATCCCCGGCAGCTGGTCGATGTTCTGGCGCGTGTCCTCGCGCAGCAGGCCCGCGATCATCAGCGAGCCGCCGGAAGGCAGCTCCACGGTGTTCGAGGTGCGGCGCACGGCCAGGGCCGGGATGACCAGGGCGTTGGGCCCCGTTCCCCCGAGGGTGAAGGCCCCGTTCGTCGTCAGCTCCGACACCTCGGTCGACAGCTGCAGAGAGATGCGGCCGCCCGAGAGAACGATCGGCCGGAACGCCAGCCGCACCCCATAGGGCTTGAATTCGATCAGGATGTTGCCGCGATCGTCGCGGCCGACCGGCACCGGGAACTCGCCGCCGGCCAGGAACTCGGCGTTCTCGCCGGACACCGAGGTGGCGTTGGGTTCGGCCAGGATGCGGATCAGGCCGGTGCGTTCGAAGGCTCGGATCGTTCCGGTGACGCCCTCGCCGTCGTTGTTGGCGTCGTTGTAGGTCAGTTGGCCGCCGCCAAGCTGGCTGCCCGAGACGGCGAAAGTCGCCACGTTCGACAGGCTGAGCCCGTCGCCGATCGTGTTCAGGATGGCGTTGACGTCGAAGCCCAGCTGCTTGACCGCGGTGCGCTGCACCTCGATCACGCGGGCGCGGACGGTGACCTGATCCGAGCCTTCGATGGTCATCATGTTGATGACCTTCTCCGGGCCGCTGACGAAGGCGCGGGCGATCTGGGTGACGCGGTCGGCCTCGCCGGGGCTGGAGACCGTGCCTGTCAGCAGGATGCTGTCGTTGACCGCTTCGGCCCGCACGTTCACGCCCGGCAGCGTCCGGGACAGCGTGTCCTGCAGCGCCGAGACCCCGGCGTCGACCCGGACCCGCAGGCTCAGGATCGCGCGGCCGGACGCATCCAAAAACACCGCGTCGGTCTCGCCGGGCGCCAGGCCGATGATGGTGATGCGGCGCGGCGAGTGCAGCACGGCCTCGGCCACGGCCGGGTTCGACACGATGACGTCGCGCGCGTCGGCGGGCAGGTCGACCGCCATGGAGCTGCCGCGGGGCAGATTGACCAGCTGGGCCGTCGCGCCGGCGGCGACCACGGCGCGCGTCTGGGCCAGGGCCGAGATCGACGGCGCCGTCGGGGCCAGCGCCATGGCGACTGCGGAGATCAGGACGGTCAGGCGTCTCATTGGACCACCACGGTTTCAGGATCGCCGCCGCGGAAGACGCGGACCGTCGTGGTGCGCGGCGTCCGAGCGAGCGAAGGGCCGACGCGTCCGGACGGACCGCCGGTGTCGGCATAGGACCGCAGCACCAGGCTCAGCTCGCCCTCGGACTTGGCCAGGGCCAGGGCCTCGGCGTCGCCGGGGCGGACCTCCAGGGTCGCGGTGGCGCCGACGACGGCCTTCTCGTCGTCGTCGACGCTGGTGGTCTGGTCGATGGCCAGGACCTTGACGTTGGCCATGACGGTGTTGGTGGCGAAGCGGGCGCGGCCGGAATCCTCGCCGGCGGCGTCGGACAGCTTCATCTCGCGCGTCAGCAGAACGTCGACGCGATCGCCGGGCAGGATGAAGCCGCCGGCGGCGGTCTCGACCGTGACGCGGATCGCCATGGCCCGCATGCCGGGTTCCAGATAGGCGGCCAGATAGCCGCTGTCGCCGGCGCGCACGACCTTGCGGTCCAGCATGGCCTCGCCCTGCAGGATCGGCTCGCGGACCACGGCGCCCAGCCAGTCCGACTTTGCGCCGCCCGTGGCGACGTCGGTCGCGGCGCGGGTGACGCGGGCGACGGCGGTCCCGTCGGCGGGCTTCACCTCGGCGGCGGGCTGAGCCGGGATCGGCGTCGTTCCGTCGGTGAAGTGTTCGGGCAGCACCTCGGCGGCCGGCACTTCCTTCCATTCCATGTCGTCGGCGCTCAGCCGCTTTCCGGGCTCCAGATCGCGCGCGGCGACCAGTATCTTGGCCATGGGAACGGCGGGCGCGGGGGCGGCGGCGGCGACCTGGGTCGGCTCTCCCGAGCCCGAGCCCATGGCGCGCACGACGAAGGCCAGGCCGATGGCGGCCACGGCTGCGACGCAGATCACGGCGATGCGGGCGGGTTTCATCCACGGTCTCCGACACGGGCGAATCGCGGAGGTTCCACCTCCGGCGCCTGCGTTAAGACAATGGCGGGCCGCGGGTTAACGTGCCCCTAAACGGCGGTCTCTCAGACGCCGGCGGCGTACATGCTCATCAGCGGGCTGGCCGGCCAGGCCATCAGGGCGCCGGCGGCGATCGCCACGCCGTAGGGGATGTCGCCCTTGGGGGCCATCAGACGGACCACCCATCCCGGAGCCCCGGCCGGCAGCGCCGTCTGCGCCTGGAAGCGGGCGAAGATCAGGAACAGGCAGAACAGACCGCCCATCAGCCCGGTCCACAGCAGGAACATTCCTGAGCCCGACACGCCCAGCCAGAGGCACGCGGCGGCGGTCAGCTTGGCGTCGCCGCCGCCGATCCAGCGCAGGGCGAACATGCCGGCCGTCACGCACAGGGCGACCATAGCCACGCCCAAATGCGCAGCGACGGCCATGACGGGCAGGCCCATCAGCAGCGCCACGGGGAAGAAGGTCACGACCAAGGTCGCCGAGATCCAGTTCGGGATTGTCATGGACGTCAGGTCCTTCAGTCCGGCGAAAATCACGAGCGCGGGAAGAAGGCTGAGCGGGAGAAAGAGGATCGGGTCCATCAGGGCAATCTGCCCCATCGCGGTTAAGGTCCGTTGAATCGAAGAAGGCCCGAGCGTCGCCCGGGCCTTCCGCGGGTTCAGAGAGTCGATTTAAGCGCCGGCGGTGCCGCCCATGCCGGTCACCACCTCGTTGAACTTGGTCTTGATGGTCGAGCCCAGAGCGGTCACGGCCGTGATGATCACGACGGCGATCAGGGCGGCGATCAGGCCGTACTCGATGGCGGTGGCGCCGGACTCGTCGTTCAGGAGCGTCTCGATGAAGCGGGTCATTTTCTGTCTCCGCGGGTTGATGGACGACGCGGGGAGGCCCCGCGTAAGGCCAAGCTGCGCCCCAGGTCTTACCGATCGACGACCAAACGTGGTGACGCGCGCGGACACCATGATGCGGCGACGTCTCCCGAAATGCGAAGAGCCGGGGCCCGAAGGCCCCGGCTCCCCGAGGTTTCAAGACTGGACGTCCGCGGCTTAGGCGCCGGCGGTGCCGCCCATGCCGGTCACGACGGCGTTGAACTTGGTCTTGATGGTCGAGCCCAGGGCGGTCACGGCCGTGATGATCACGACGGCGATCAGGGCGGCGATCA
>NZ_DASYGX010000002.1:0-125831 GCF_035999125.1 Brevundimonas sp.
GGAGGGCGGGCGTCACACCCCGTTCTTCACCAACTACCGCCCGCAGTTCTACTTCCGCACGACCGACGTGACCGGCATCGTGCACCTGAAGGAAGGCGTGGAGATGATCATGCCCGGCGACAACGCCGAGCTGACCGTCGAGCTGATCACCCCGATCGCCATGGAAGAGAAGCTCCGCTTCGCCATCCGCGAAGGCGGCCGCACCGTCGGCGCCGGCGTCGTGTCCAAGATCATCGCGTAAGCGACGGTCTCAGAACCTGAAGACTGCGAAGGCCCCGGGGTTTCCCGGGGCCTTCTGCTTTGCGAGCTCAGTCGTTGGGCTTGCCCGTGGCCGGATCCGTGGCGGTCTCGCCGCTGTTCGACGAGCCTTCGGAGCCCGCCGGCTCCTGAGCCGGATGGGGTGGTTCGCCGTCGCGGACGGGCTTTTCCTGTTCGTACTCGTTCTGGCGGCCGGGCTGGCGGGCGGTCATGGCGGGGCTCCGTGGTTTGCAAACGGCAACGCTCCGTTGTGGCGGCAGGTTTCGTTCACCATGCCCCTAAACCGTGCCGCAAGGGCGGATGGGGCAGGATGCGCTCCGGCCCGACGTGCGTTCGGGCGGACGGAGCCCGAGCATGACCCTGACGGTCGATCTGATCGTGCCGGACGAGCTGGACGCGCCGCTGACCGACGCCTGGCGCGGCATGGTCGACGCGAATCCGGATCTGGTGTCGCCCTATTTCCAGCCCGAATTCACCCAGGTGGCCGGAGCCGTGACGCCCGGCGCGCGCGTGGCCGTGTTCCGGCGCGGCGGCACGGTCGTGGGCTTCTTTCCGCACCAGAAGCGCGGCGGCGCGATCCAGCCGCTGGCGGCGCCGCTGAACGACTATCACGGGGTGATCGCCGCGCCGGGCGAGACGATCGGCCTGGAGCAGGCGGCGGACCTGTTGAAGGCGCCGCGTCTGAGCGTGGGCGGCTGGGTGGGCCCCTCGACCGGCGGCGAGCGCCGCGCCACGGTTCAGGCCGCCCTGCCGGACGGCTATGACGCCTGGTACGCCGAGCGGCGCGCGACCTTCGGCAAATACTTCAAGGACAAGGAGCGCGCGCGGCGGAGCCTGGAGACGGAGCTGGGTCCGATCCGGGTCGAGCGCGGCCTGACCGATCCGGCGCTGCTGGATCACCTGATCGAGCTGAAGCGCGAGCAGTATCGGCGCACGGGGCGGCACGACGTCTTCGCCTGCGGCTGGACGCGCGACGTGCTGCACGCGCTGACGCGGGATCACCGCGGCCGTTTCGGCGCGTCCATGGCGGCGCTGTGGGGCGGCGACCGGCTGGCGGCGCTGGAGATCTCGCTGCACGCCACGGACCAGTATCACTTCTGGTTCCCGGCCTATGACCCGTCGGTGGCGCGGTGTTCCCCGGGCATCCTCTTGAGCATGGACACCATGCGGATGGCGGCGGCGGAGGGGTTCCGGGTCTTCGACTACGGATTCCAGGGCGAGAGCTACAAGAAGTACTTCTGCAACGCCGAGCGCCGGATCGTGGAGGCGGTGATCGAGCGGCCGGGGCTGATGCGCAGCGCGGGGCGGGCGGCGGTCGGCCTGCTGAACGCCACCGGCGAGGGCCGGGGCAGCCGGCTGGGCGCCAGCGTGCGGCGCCGCTGGGCCGCGATCGAGGCCTGCGAGGTCACGACGGGGGCCCGGCTGAAGGGCGCTCTGTCCGCCGTGGGCGCCGCCGTCGCCAAACTGACCCCGTCACCCGCCACCGCGAGGGCCTGAGCCATGACCACCCGCTATGCCGGTCCGATCCGCGAGGCCGCCGTCCATTCGCATTCGCTGAACGCCCGGGGCTTCGCCGAGGACGCCTGGCTGGCGGCCCTGCTGGACCGCTGCCCGGCCGATCTGTTCGACATCAACCTGTACGACTACGACGCGGAGGGGCAGGTCAGCCTGCGCACCGGCGCGCGGGGGCGGCTGTCGGGGGCGGAACTGCTGGAGGCGATCAAGGCCGGGCGGCTGTGGGTCAACATCCGCGACGCTGCGGATGCCGCGCCGGACCTTTGGGACGCGGCGATGGCCGAGTTCACGCGCATCCAGAAGTCCTATCCGGGGATGAAGGCGGTCACCAACGCGGGCCAGCTGATCCTGTCGTCGCCCAAGGCGCGCGTTCCGTATCACTTCGATCCGGCCGGCGTGGTGCTGTTCCACCTGCGGGGGCGCAAGCGGGTGTTCGTCTATCCGGGCGACGAGGCGCACCTGCCGGAGCGGTGCATGGAACAGGTGGTGGCGCGCCAGACGACGGAGGAGCTGCCCTACGTCCGCGCCTTCGAGGGGGACGCCACGGTGATCGACCTTGAGCCCGGGCAGGCCCTGACCTGGCCGCTGTACGCGCCGCACCGGGTGGAGAACCTGGACCGGTTCTGCGTCAGCCTGTCGATGGACTTCCAGACCTGGCCGTCGCGCTGGCGCAACGGGGCGCTGTACACCAACGCCGTGCTGCGCGGCCGCGGCGCGCGGCCCCGGCCTACGGACGTGATGGCGACGCCCGAACTGGCGGCTCGCTGGGCGGCCTCGCTGGCGTTGAAGCGGGTCGGCGGGCTGAAGAGCCGGATCGCCCATTTCGAGCGCGACTTCGAGCCGGAGCTGGGCGTGGAGGACGGCGCGCGGGCGATCGTGAACTGATCCGACGTTCGGAGCGAGGAATTCGACGACGCCTCCGGAGAGACTTCGACGAGGACGAACACGACCATGAATTCGGCGTCATGACGTCGAGTTAAAATGACTTCGTCCGCCTCAGGGATCACGTTCCGCTCCAGAGATTTTGGAGAGGGAGCTCCCGCCATGAAGACCTTGTTCGCCGTTTCCGCCGCCGCCCTGGCCGTAGCCGCCGCCGCGCCCGCCGTCGCCCAGTCCGTCGAGATCGAGGACGCCGTGGCCCGCGTGGTCGTGATCGTGGAGGACCGCACGGACGTCGCCGTGTCGGTGGAGGCCGGCCGCGCCGACCTGCCGGCGCTGCGCGTGCGCCGCGAGGGATCCAAGACAGTGGTCGAGGGCGGTCTGGCCGACCGACGCTTCATGATGCGCCAAAGCCGGATCCGCGACTGCCGCTCCGGTCCGGCGGGCGGAACCCAGCCGGGGCAGGGGGCCAGCGTCGAGGTGCGCGGCGTGGGTCGGGTGAATCTGGCCGACGCGCCGCTGATCATCATCCGCGCCCCGCGCGCCGTGAAGGTGGCGGCGGGCGGCGGCGTCTACGGCACCGTGGGTCAGGGTGCGCGCGAGGTTGATCTGTCTATCGGCGGCTGCGGCGACTGGACCGTGCCGAACGTGGCCGGCGACGTGCGCGTGAACATCGGCGGCTCGGGCTCGGCGCTGCTGGGCGCCAGTCGGGAACTGGAAATCAACATCGGCGGCTCGGGCGAGGTGCGCACGGGCACGACTGGCGACTTCCAGGTCAACATCGGCGGCTCCGGCGACGTGATCCTGGCCGGGGCGACGGGCGGCCGGGGCGAGGTCAACATCGGCGGGTCGGGGGACGTCGCGGTGCGGGGCGGACGGCTGGCGGACCTCGGCGTCAACATCGCCGGATCCGGCGACGTGGCCTTCGACGGCACGGTCGGCGATCTGGACGTGTCGATCATGGGCGGCGGCGACGTACGCGTGGCCGAGGTGACGGGACGCACCGAACGCAACATCATGGGCGGCGGACAGGTGACCGTGGGCCGCTGAGGCCCGCCCCGCCACCTTTTCGCCGCTTGACGACGGGCGAGTCACCCGTCATAAGCCCCCACTCTTGTTGGACCGGCTGTGCAGTTCGCTGCAGACGCGGTCCGCAGGAACGCCTCAAGACCCTGTTCTTTGCAGACTCTTGGGTTCATTCGGCCTCACGGCTGCGCCGTGCAGGCCGATCGTTTTTGCGGATTGCGTACCCTGAGGGCTTCGGCCCGAAGGCTTCGGTCTTTGAAATGGTTCACAGGGACGCGGTCCTCCGACCGCTTGGGATAAGCACCGATATGGATCAAAGCATCCGCATCAGGCTCAAGGCCTTCGATCACCGCGTCCTCGACTTTTCGACACGCGAGATCGTCAACACCGCCAAGCGCACGGGCGCGACCGTTCGCGGTCCGATCCCGCTGCCGACCCTGATCGAAAAGTTCACCGTGAACCGTTCGCCGCACGTCGACAAGAAGTCGCGCGAGCAGTTCGAAATCCGCACGCACAAGCGCGTGCTCGACATCGTCGACCCCACCCCGCAGACCGTGGACGCGCTGATGAAGCTCGACCTGTCCGCCGGTGTGGACGTCGAGATCAAGATCTAAGAAGAGAAGGCGGGATCCGATGCGCACGGGCGTGATCGCCAAGAAGCTGGGCATGACCCGCGTGTTCGCCGAAGACGGCGCGCACGTTCCGGTCACTGTGCTTCAACTCGACGGCTGCCAGGTCGTCGGCCAGCGCACTCAGGAGCGGGACGGCTACGTCGCCCTGCAGCTGGGCGCCGGCACGAAGAAGGCCAAGAACACCAACAAGGCCCAGCGCGAAGTCTTCGCCAAGGCCGAGGTGGAGCCGAAAGCCTACGTCACCGAGTTCCGCGTCGACGCGGACGGCCTGCTGGACGTGGGCGCCGAGTTCACCGCCGATCACTTCGTGGTCGGGCAGAAGGTGGACGTCCAGGCGCCGACCGTCGGCAAGGGCTTCGCCGGCGCCATGAAGCGCTGGAACTTCGGCGGTCTGCGCGCCACGCACGGCGTCTCGGTCTCGCACCGTTCGCACGGTTCGACCGGCAACCGTCAGGATCCGGGCCGCACCTTCCCGGGCAAGAAGATGGCCGGCCACCTGGGCCAGGAGATCGTCTCGGTCCAGAACCTGACCGTCGTCCGCATCGACAGCGAGCGCGGCCTGATCCTGGTCAAAGGCGCCGTGCCCGGCCACGACGGCACGTATGTGAAGGTCCGCGACGCCATCAAGAAGGCCCGTCCGGCCGACGCCCCCTTCCCGGGCGGCATCAAGTCCAAGTCGGCCCCGGCCGCCGAGCAGCCCGCCGAGACCCCGGCGGAAGAGACCGCTCCGGCCGCCGAAGCCGTTGAAGGCGGTGAAGCGTAATGAAACTCTCGGTCATCAAACTGGACGGCAAGGCCTCGGGCGACGTGGAGCTGTCGGATGCCGTTTTCGGCATCACCGACATCCGCGGCGATCTGCTGGCCCGCTACGTCAACTGGCAGCTGGCCAAGCGCCGCGCCGGCACGCACAAGGTCCAGACCCGGAACGAGAACTCTCGCACCGGCAAGAAGATGTACAAGCAGAAGGGCACCGGCGGCGCCCGTCACGGTTCGCGCCGTGCGCCGCAGTTCGTCGGCGGCTCGCGCGCCTTCGGCCCGGTCGTCCGCGACCACGGCTTCTCGCTGCCGAAGAAGGTCCGCGCCCTGGCCCTGCGCCACGCCCTGTCGTCCAAGGTCGTCTCGGGCGATCTGGTCGTCGTGGACTCGGTGGACGTCAAGGAAGCCAAGACCGCCAAGCTGCGCGAGCAGTTCGGCAAGCTGGGCTGGACCAAGACCCTGATCATCGCCGGCCCGGAAGTGAACGAGAACTTCGGCCTGGCCGCCCGCAACATCCCGCACGTGGACGTGCTGCCGAACGCCGGCCTGAACGTCTACGACATCCTGCGGGCCGACAAGCTGGTGCTGACCAAGGCCGCCGTCGACGCGATCGAGGCCCGCTTCGCCAAGAAGGAGGCCGCGTGATGGCCGGCGCCCAACCCACCGCCAAGCACTACGACACCATCCTGGCTCCGGTGATCACCGAGAAGGCCACGATCCTGTCGGAGCAGAACAAGGTCGTCTTCCGCGTCGCCGACAAGGCGACCAAGGACGAGATCGCCGCGGCGGTCGAAAGCCTGTTCAAAGTCAACGTCGTCAAGGTCAACACCCTGGTTCAGAAGGGCAAGACCAAGCGGTTCCGGGGCATCCAGGGCCGTCGCGTCGACATCAAGAAAGCGATCGTGACGCTGGCCGCCGGCCAGTCGATCGACGTCACCACGGGGCTCTGATCCGATGGCGCTGAAGACCTACAATCCGACCTCGCCGGGCCGTCGCGCCCTGGTGCTGGTCGACCGCTCGGAGCTGCACAAGGGCCGCCCCGAGAAGTCGCTGACCGAGGGCCTGACCAAGTCGGGCGGCCGCGGCCAGGGCGGCCGGATCGCCGTGCGCTTCCGCGGCGGCGGGGCCAAGACCCTGTACCGCAAGATCGACTTCAAGCGTCGCAAGTTCGACGCGGTCGGCACGGTCGAGCGGCTGGAGTACGATCCGAACCGGACCGCCTTCATCGCCCTGGTGACCTATGCCGACGGCGAGAAGACCTACATCATCGCGCCGCAGCGCCTGAAGGCCGGCGACACGGTGGTCGCGGGCGAGAAGGTGGACGTCAAGCCGGGCAACGCCATGCCGCTGCGCTCGATGCCGGTCGGCACGATCATCCACAACATCGAGATGAAGCCGGGCAAGGGCGCCCAGCTGGCCCGTTCGGCCGGCGCCTATGCCCAGCTGGTCGGCCGCGACGCCGGCTACGCCCAGATCCGTCTCGGCTCGGGCGAGCTTCGCATGGTGCTGGACGGCTGCATGGCCACGGTGGGCGCGGTGTCGAACCCCGACCACATGAACCAGAACCTGGGCAAGGCCGGTCGCGTCCGCCACATGGGCTTCCGCCCGCACGTCCGCGGCGTGGCCATGAACCCGATCGACCACCCGCACGGCGGCGGCGAAGGCCGCACCTCGGGCGGCCGGACGCCGGTCACGCCCTGGGGCAAGGACACCAAGGGCACCCGCACCCGCAAGAACAAGGCGACGGACAAGTTCATCATCCGCAGCCGCCACGCCAAGAAGGCCCGCTAAGACATGGCTCGCTCATCCTGGAAAGGCCCGTTCGTCGACGGGTATCTGCTCAAGAAGGCCGACGCCGTCTCGTCGTCGGGCCGCAAGGACGTGATCAAGACCTGGTCGCGCCGCTCCACCATCCTGCCGCAGTTCGTCGGTCTGACGTTCGGCGTCCACAACGGCCAGAAGCACGTGCCGGTGTCGGTCTCCGAAGAGATGGTCGGCATGAAGTTCGGCGAGTTCGCCCCGACCCGGAACTTCCCCGGTCACGCGGCGGACAAGAAGGCCAAGAGGAAGTAACCGATGGCCCAGACCAAGAACGAGCGGCGCGTCGGCGCCACCGAGGCCCGCGCCAAGCTGGTGAACGTCCGGATCAGCCCGCAGAAGCTGAACCTGGTCGCCCAGTCGATCCGCGGCCTGCCGGTCCAGAAGGCGCTGAACGAGCTGGAATTCAGCCGCAAGCGCATCGCCACCGACGTCCGCAAGGCGCTCTACAGCGCCGTCTCGAACGCCGAAAACAACCACAACCTCGACATCGACAACCTGGTCGTCGCCGAGGCCTTCGTGGGCAAGAACCTGGTGATGAAGCGTTTCGCGAGCCGTGCTCGTGGCCGCTCGTCGCGCATCCTGAAACCTTTCGCGGAGATCACCATCGTGGTCCGCGAAGCCGGTGAGGCCGCCTGATGGGTCAGAAAGTCAATCCGATCGGTCTGCGCCTCGGCGTCAACCGCACCTGGGACAGCCGCTGGTTCGCCGGCGGTCAGGAGTACGCCAAGCTGCTGCACCAGGACCTGAAGCTGCGCGAGTGGCTGAAGGAGCGCCTGTCGGCCGCCGGCGTGTCGCGCATCATCATCGAGCGCCCGCACAAGAAGTGCCGCGTGACGATCTATGCCGCCCGTCCGGGCGTCGTGATCGGCAAGAAGGGCGCCGACATCGAGAAGCTGCGCAAGGACATCGCGGCCCAGACCGAAGGCGAGGTTCACCTGAACATCGTCGAGGTCCGCAAGCCGGAAGTCGACGCCCAGCTGGTCGCCGAAAACATCGCCCAGCAGCTCGAGCGCCGCGTGGCCTTCCGCCGCGCGATGAAGCGGTCGATGCAGTCGGCCATGCGTCTGGGCGCCAAGGGCATCCGGATGAACGTGTCGGGCCGTCTGGGCGGCGCGGAAATCGCGCGCATGGAGTGGTACCGCGAAGGCCGCGTGCCGCTGCACACCCTGCGCGCGGACATCGACTACGGCTTCTACGAGGCCAAGACGACCTACGGCATCATTGGCGTGAAGGTCTGGGTGTTCAAAGGCGAAGTGCTGGAGCACGACCCGATGGCCCAGGACAAGCGCTGGGCCCAGGAAGCGTCCGGTCCGTCGTCGAACGAAGGCCGCGAGCGCGGCCCCCGCGGCGACCGCGGTCCGCGTCGCGATCGCGGGCGTGAGGGCTAAGTCATGCTGCAACCGAAGAAGACCAAGTTCCGCAAGGCCTTCAAGGGCCGCATTCACGGCTCGGCCAAGGGCGGCTTCTCGCTGAACTTCGGCTCGTACGGCCTGAAGACGCTGGAGCCGGAACGCATCACCGCGCGTCAGATCGAGGCGGCCCGCCGCGCGATCACCCGCCAGATGAAGCGTCAGGGCCGGGTGTGGATCCGCGTGTTCCCCGACCTGCCGGTCACCGGCAAGCCGGCGGAAGTCCGCATGGGCAAGGGCAAGGGCGCCGTGGACCACTGGGCCGCGCGCTGCCACCCGGGCCGCATCCTGTTCGAAATCGACGGCGTGCCGGACGACGTGGCCCGCGAGGCGCTGCGCCTGGGCGCCGCCAAGCTGCCGGTCCGCACCAAGGTGGTCACCCGCCTGGACGCCGGCGTCGCCCATACGGAGGCCGCCGCCTGATGACCAAGATCGCCGATCTGCGGGCCCAGACGCCCGACCAGCTGTCCGACGAGCTGCTGAAGCTCAAGAAGGAGCAGTTCAACCTGCGCTTCCAGGCCGCCACCGGCCAGATGGAAAAGACCCACCGGGTCTCGGAAGTGCGCAAGGACATCGCCCGCATCTCCACGCTTCTGCGTGCGAACCGCGCGGCGGGTTAAGGAAACACCGATGCCGAAACGTATTCTCGAAGGCGTGGTCGTCTCCGACAAGGGCGACAAGACCGTCGTCGTCAAGGTCGAGCGCACCCTGCTGCACCCGGTCCTGAAAAAGACCGTCCGCCGCTCCAAGAAGTACCACGCCCACGACGAAGCCAATGCGCTGAAGGTCGGCGACGTGGCCCGCATCGTCGAGTGCGCCCCGAAGTCCAAGCTGAAGACGTGGGAAGTTCTCTCCCCCGCCTCGGCGTCGTAATCAGAAGGATCTGACTCCATGATCCAGATGCAAACTAACCTGGAAGTGGCCGACAATTCGGGCGCCCGCCGGGTCATGTGCATCAAGGTGCTGGGCGGCTCGAAGCGCCGCTACGCCTCGATCGGCGACACCATCGTCGCCTCCGTCAAGGAAGCCATCCCGCGCGGCCGCGTGAAGAAGGGCGACGTCGTGCGCGCCATCGTCGTGCGCACCGCCAAGGACATCAACCGCAAGGACGGTTCGGTGATCCGCTTCGACAAGTCGGCCGCCGTGATCGTGAACAAGCAGAACGAGCCCGTCGGCACCCGCATCTTCGGCCCGGTTCCGCGCGAGCTGCGCGCCAAGAACCACATGAAGATCATCTCGCTGGCTCCGGAGGTCCTGTAACATGGCCGCCAAGATCAAATCGGGCGACACCGTCGTCGTCCTGACCGGCAAGGACAAGGGACGCACCGGCAAGGTGACCAAGGTCCTGCCGACCGAAAACCGCGTCGTCGTGCAAGGCGTCAACATGGTTCAGCGCCACACGCGCCCGACCCAGGCTGACCCTCAGGGCGGCATCAAGAACAAGGAAGCGTCGCTGCACGTCTCGAACGTCGCGATCGCCGACGCCAACGGCAAGGCGACCCGCGTCGGCTTCCGCATGGACGGCGACAAGAAGGTCCGCTTCGCCAAGACGACGGGAGACGTCATCTGATGGCCGCCACCGAGAAATACACGCCGCGCCTCAAGGCCGACTACAACGACCGCATCAAGAAGGTGATGACCGAGAAGTTCGGCTACACCAACCCGATGCAGACGCCCAAGCTGGACAAGATCGTCCTGAACATGGGCATCGGCGAAGCCGTGGCCGACTCCAAGAAGGCCACCGCGGCCCTCAAGGACCTGACCATGATCGCCGGCCAGAAGGCCGTGCCGACCAAGGCCCGCAACTCCATCGCCGGCTTCAAGCTGCGCGAGGGCATGGTCGTGGGCGGCAAGGTCACGCTGCGCGGCGACCAGATGTACGAGTTCCTGGACCGGTTCATCACGATCGCCCTGCCGCGCGTGAAGGACTTCCGCGGCCTGAAGGGCACCTCGTTCGACGGTCGCGGCAACTACGCCACCGGTCTGAAGGAGCACATCGTGTTCCCGGAGATCAACTACGACCAGATCGACCAGATGTGGGGCATGGACATCATCGTCTGCACCACGGCCAAGACCGATGAGGAGGCCAAGGCCCTCCTCACCGAGTTCAAGTTCCCGTTCGTGAACTGATCGGGAAGGAAAGAGCACAATGGCAAAGAAGAGCGCCGTAAACCGCAACGAAGCCGTCAAGGCCCTGGTTGCGAAGTATGCCGCGAAGCGCGCCGCCCTGAAGGCGATCGCGAACGACGAATCCCTGCCGCTGGAGGAGCGCTTCGACGCGCGCCTGAAGCTGGCCGCCCTGCCGCGCAACTCGGCTCCGACCCGGATCCGCAACCGCTGCGAGGTGACGGGCCGTCCGCGCGCCTATTATCGCAAGCTGAAAATGAGCCGGATCGCGCTGCGCGAGCTGGGCAACAAGGGCCAGATCCCCGGCCTGACGAAGTCGAGCTGGTAAGGGGAACACGACCATGATGATCAACGATCCCCTGAGCGACATGATCGCCCGCATCAAGAACGCCGCGACCCGCAAGCGTTCCAAGGTGCTGACCCCCGCCAGCCGCCTGCGCCAGCGCGTCCTCGACGTGCTGCAGGACGAGGGCTACATCCGCGGCTACTCCCTGGTTCAGAACCCGGGCGAGTTCCCCCAGTTCGAGATCGAGTTGAAGTATTTCGACGGCCAGCCGGTGATCGCCGAGATCGCCCGCGTGTCGAAGCCGGGCCGTCGCGTCTACTCCGCCATTTCGGATCTGAAGCCGATCAAGAACGGCCTCGGAATCTCGATCCTTTCGACTTCGAAGGGCGTCATGTCCGACGCCGCCGCCCGCGACCAGAACGTCGGCGGCGAAGTCCTCTGCAGGGTCTACTAAGATGTCGCGCATCGGCAAGAAAACCATCGCCGTGCCGAAGGGCGTGACCGTCACGCTCGACGGCCAGACCGTCTCGGTCAAAGGCCCCAAGGGCGAGCGCTCCTGGACCGTGGCCGACGAGATCGAGGTCAAGCACGAGGGCGACGAGCTGTCGCTGGGCCTGAAGGCGGACACGCCGCGCGCCCGCGCCATGTGGGGTCTGTCGCGCACCCTGGTCGACAACATGGTCACCGGCGTCACCACGGGCTTCGAGAAGACTCTGGAGCTGGTCGGCGTGGGCTACCGCGCCGCCATGAAAGGCCAGGCCCTGTCGCTGCAACTGGGCTTCAGCCACGAGGTCGACGTGCCCGCCCCGGCCGGCATCACCTTCGCCGTGCCGAAGCAGACCGAGATCAAGATCTCGGGCCCGGACAAGCAGGCCGTCGGTCAGGTCGCGGCCGTCATCCGCAAGCTGCGTCCGCCGGAGCCCTACAAGGGCAAGGGCGTCCGCTATGCCGGCGAGAAGGTCCGCCGCAAGGAAGGCAAGAAGAAGTAAGCCATGGCCACGACTCTCAAGCAAAACGCCAAGCGTCGCGCCGAGCGCACCCGTCGCCGCCTCAAGGCGGTGGCCAACGGCCGTCTGCGTCTGTCGGTCTTCCGCTCGGACAAGAACATCTCGGCCCAGATCATCGACGACGCCCAGGGCGTCACGGTGGCCGCCGCCTCGTCGCTGGAAGGCGGCCGGGGCAAGAAGGGCTCGGACACCGCCGCGGCCGCTCAGATCGGCAAGCTGATCGCCGAGCGCGCCATCGAGAAGGGCGTCAAGGACGTCGTCTTCGACCGCGGCGGCTACATCTATCACGGACGGGTGAAGGCGCTGGCGGAAGCCGCGCGTGAAGCCGGCCTGAACTTCTAAGGGATCTGACAGATGGCACAGGCGCCCCAACGCGGCGGCGGCGGCAACGATCGCAACCGTCGCGACAACCGAAACGCTCCGGCCGTCGACGGCCCGGATTCGGACATCGTCGAGAAGCTGGTCCACATCAACCGCGTCGCCGCCACCGTGAAGGGCGGCCGCCGGTTCTCGTTCGCGGCCCTGATGGTCGTCGGCGACGGCAAGGGCCGCGTCGGCTTCGGTCACGGCAAGGCGCGCGAAGTGCCCGAAGCCATCCGCAAGGCGACCGAGGAAGCCAAGAAGACCATGATCAAGGTTCCGCTGCGCGAGAACCGCACCCTGCACCACGACGGCAATGGCCGTTGGGGCGCCGGCAAGATCATGATGCGCGCGGCCCCTCCCGGAACCGGCGTCATCGCCGGCGGTCCGATGCGCGCCGTCTTGGAAACCCTGGGCGTGCAGGATGTGGTGGGCAAGTCGACCGGCTCGTCCAACCCCTACAACATGATCCGCGCCACCTTCGAGGCGCTGAAGGTCCAGTCGTCGCCGCGCATGGTCGCGTCCAAGCGCGGCAAGAAGGTCTCGGACCTGATGGGCCGCCGCAACGACGGCGCCTCGGCGCCGGAAGCCGTGGAGTCCTGATCATGGCCAAGAAAGACGCCAAGACCGTCACCATCCGCCAGACCGGCAGCCCGATCCGCCGCAAGTCGGACCAGCGCGCCACCCTGGTCGGCCTGGGCCTGAACCGCCTCGGCCGCGAGGCCACCCTGGAGGACACCCCTTCGGTGCGCGGCATGATCGCCAAGGTCGCCCACATGGTGGAAGTGGTGGAAAAATAGGCAGTAGGTCTTAGGCAGCAGGCATTAGGGACGTTCGATCTTCTACTGCCTACTGCCTACTGCCTATTGCCTGATCAAATCCAAGCCGAGTCCGCGGCCACGTCCGCGGGCGCTAGCACCCGAAAGGATCAGGCACATGAAACTGAACGAAATCCGCGACAACGAAGGCGCCCACAAGAAGCGCATGCGCGTCGGCCGGGGCCCCGGCTCGGGCAAGGGCAAGACCTCGGGCCGCGGCGTGAAGGGCCAGAAGTCCCGCACCGGCGTGTCGCTGCTGGGCTTCGAGGGCGGCCAGATGCCGCTGTACATGCGCATGCCCAAGCGCGGCTTCAACAATCCGAACGCGCTGAAGCTGGCCGAAGTGAACCTGTGGCGTCTGCAGGACGCCGTGGACGCCAAGAAGCTGGACGTGAAGTCGGAGATCACGGGCGAGGCCCTGGTGGCCGCCGGCGTCATCCGCCGCGTCAAGGACGGCGTGCGCATCCTGGGCACGGGCGAGCTGAAGGCCAAGCTGAACCTGGTCGTCTGGTCGGCCTCGGCCGGCGCGGTGAAGGCCATCGAGGCCGCCGGCGGTTCGGTGACGCAACAGCGCATCGCGGCCGAGGAGAAGGCCGCCGCCCGCGTCGAGAAGCGCAACGCCGCCAAGGGCAAGGCTCCGGCCCCCAAGGCGCCGAAGGGCGACGCCAACAAGGTCTCGGCCCGCGCCAAGCGCACCGCCGCCCAAGGCGCCGGGAAGGCCGGCAAGTAACGAAAAGAGCGGGGCGGTCTGGCTGACGGACCGCCCTTCGCCTATCTGGACGCAAGCGCCGACATCGGGTCCGATGCGCCGCGTTCTGATCAGTCGGGGTGACGACACATGGCTTCGGCCGCCGAACAACTCGCAGCCAACATGAACATGGGCTCGTTCGCCAGGGCGACCGAGCTTCACAAGCGGCTGCTCTTCACGCTGATGGCCCTGCTGGTCTACCGCATCGGCACCTTCGTGCCGATCCCGGGGATCAACTCCGCGGCCTTCCTGCAGTTCTTCGCCGACCCCGACGGTCAGCGCGGCATCCTGGACATGTTCAACATGTTCTCGGGCGGCGCGGTGGAGCGGATGGCCGTCTTCGCCCTGAACGTGATGCCGTACATCTCGGCGTCGATCATCGTGCAGCTGATGGCCGCCGTGTACGGCCCGTGGGAGAAGCTGCGCAAGGAAGGCGGCGAGGCGGGCCGCAAGCAGCTGAACCAGTACACCCGGTATCTGACCGTGGCCCTGGCCCTGATGCAGTCGTTCGGCATCGCCGTGGGCCTGAACGCCCAGCCGGGTCTGGTCGATCAGCCCGGCCTGTTCTTCATCATCTCGACGGTCACCGTCCTGACGGGCGGCACCATGTTCCTGATGTGGCTGGGCGAGCAGGTCACCGCGCGCGGCGTCGGCAACGGCATTTCGCTGATCATCTTCGCCGGCATCGTGGCGGTGTTGCCGTCCACGACGGCGCGCCTGCTGGGCTTGGCCCAGCAGGGCCAGCTGTCGGCCTTCGTCCTGCTGTTGATCGGCGCCTTGGCGATCGCCACCGTCGTCTTCATCGTCTTCATGGAGCGGGCCCAGCGCCGTCTGCTGATCCAGTATCCCAAGCGTCAGGAAGGCAACCGCATGGCGGGCGGGGAGCGCAGCTTTCTGCCGCTGAAGGTGAACACCGCCGGCGTCATCCCGGCCATCTTCGCCTCGTCGTTGCTGCTGCTGCCGGCCACGGTGGCGCAGATGACGGCCAACGCCGACCTGCCGACCTGGATCTCGTCTTGGCTGCCGACCCTGACGGCTCAGCTCCAGAACGGCCAGCCGCTGTTCATGGTGCTGTACGCCGGCCTGATCATCTTCTTCTGCTTCTTCTACACGTCGATCACCTTCAACCCGGAGGACACGGCCGAGAACCTGCGCAAGTACGGCGGCTTCTTGCCGGGCATCCGTCCGGGCAAGCGGACGGCGGAGTATCTGGACTACGTCCTGACCCGTCTGACGGTGATCGGCGCGGCCTACATCACCCTGGTCTGCCTCGTGCCCGAGTTCCTGGTGGCGGGGATGGGCAACGCCGTCTACTTCGGCGGCACCTCGATCCTGATCGTGGTCTCCGTGACGATGGACACGGTCTCGCAGATCCAGTCGCACCTGCTGGCGCATCAGTATGAGGGCCTGATCAAGAAGGCCAAACTGCGCGGCCGCGGCGGCCGGGGCTCACCCGCACCGGTCCGGCGCTGACTTTTTGGTGGGCCAACGCGCTTCGCGCTACTTGAGCCCGAGCGCTTCGGGGAGGGGCTGACGCAATGAACCTGATCCTGTTCGGCCCCCCCGCCGCGGGCAAGGGCACCCAGGCCAAGCGCCTGGTCGAGACGCGTGGCATGGTCCAGCTGTCGACCGGCGACATGCTGCGCGCCGCCATCGCCTCGGGCTCCGACCTGGGGCTTAAGGTCAAGGACGTGCTGGCGCGCGGCGACCTCGTCACCGACGAGATCGTCATCGCCCTGATCGAGGACCGTCTGCCCGAAGCCGAGGCCGCGGGCGGCGCGATCTTCGACGGCTTCCCCCGCACAGTGGCCCAGGCGAAGGCCCTGGATTTCATGCTCGCCAAACGCGGCGCGCGCATTCACCGGGTGGTGCGGCTGAAGGTCGACGACGCGGCTCTGACCGCGCGGATCACCAAGCGGTTCGAGGATCAGGGCCGGCCGGACGACAATCCGGAGACCTTCAAGGACCGGCTGGCGGTCTACAACCGCAACACCGCGCCTTTGCTGCCCTATTACGAAGCCAAGGGCCTGCTGACCGAAATCGACGGCATGGGCTCGATCGATCAGGTCGCCGGCGCCATGGACGCCGCGCTCGACGCCTGAACGAAGCCTGACCGTTCGGCCTTTCGTGCGTTAAGCGCGGATGTGGCAAAACAGGCATATGACCGGAGTCCGGATCCCGCGTTCGTCCCCGCGCTGGCGCAAGCCGGCGATCTATGCCGCCGTGATCGCAGCGCACGCGGCCGTGCTGGCGGTCGTGGCGCGCACGGCGCCCACCCCGCTGCCGCCGCTGCCGTCGCCGCCGTTCCAGATCACCCTGCTGCGTCCGCCGCCTCCGCCCCCGCCTCCGCCGCCTCCCCAACCGGCCGTCGAAGTGGGCGGCGGCGCGCCGGCTGCGCCTTCGGTCGTGCGGCCGGCCCGAACCCCGCCGCCGCAGCCGGAGGTCGTCGCTCCGCCTGAACCCGCCCCTGAGCCGCCGGAGACCGTCGTCGGCGTCTCGCCCAATCCCGGCCCGACGCCGGGGCAGGGACAGGGCGGCGAGGGTACGGGGCAGGGCGGCGGCACGGGTGCGGGGACGGGCCCCGGCTCGGGCACGATCAGGGCGCGCCCCATCCGTCAGGCCACACTGGCCGAACTGCGGGCCCTGCATCCGCCGGCGGCGCGCGGCCGGTCAGGCCGGGCCGTGGTCACGTGTCAGGTCCAGCCGGACACACGGCTGGACGGCTGTCGCGTGACGTCCGAGACGCCCGTGGGGCAAGGGTTCGGGGCCGCCGGCGTGGCGGTGGCGACGCGCCATTATCGCTTCACCCCCTACGTCCGCGACGGCCGCGAGGTGGTGGGCGACATCACGGTGATCGTGGAGTTCGGCCGGCCCGGCAGGTGATCGGAGCGGCCCTTGGGAACCTTCCTGCCCGCCAAGTCTTGCCGGACGGTTGACGCGCGCTGAATCACGTCTATAAGAGCGCCCTTCCGCGAAGGGCGCCAACGCTCCAGGTCTGTTGACCGGAGCGTTTGTTGCGTCCGGTTTGCGCGTATCTGGAGATCTTCGTGGCCCGTATCGCTGGCGTCAACATTCCGACCAACAAGCGCGTCATGATCGCGCTGCAGTACATCCACGGCATCGGCCCGGCCGCCGCCAAGGACATCACCGGCAAGGTGGGCATCGAAGACGCCCGTCGCGTCAATCAGCTGACCGACGCCGAGGTTCTGCAGATCCGCGAGACCATCGACCGCGACTACACCGTCGAGGGCGACCTGCGTCGCGAGACGTCGATGAACATCAAGCGCCTGATGGACCTGGCCTGCTATCGCGGTCTGCGTCACCGCAAGGGCCTGCCGGTCCGCGGCCAGCGCACCCACACCAACGCCCGCACCCGCAAGGGTCCCGCCAAGCCGATCGCCGGCAAGAAGAAGTAAGAGAACCAGCTGATGGCCAAGGAACCGGGTCGCGTCAAAAAGCGCGAGCGCAAGAACATCACGTCGGGCGTCGCCCACGTGAACGCCAGCTTCAACAACACCATGGTGACCATCACCGACGCGCAGGGGAACGCCATCTCCTGGTCGTCGGCCGGGCACATGGGCTTCAAGGGGTCGCGCAAGTCGACCCCCTACGCCGCGCAGATGGCCGCCGAGGACGCGGGCAAGAAGGCCGCCGAGCATGGCGTCAAGACGCTGGAGGTGAACGTCTCGGGCCCCGGCTCGGGCCGCGAGTCGGCGCTGCGCGCGCTGCAGGCCGTCGGCATGACCATCACCACCATCCGCGACGTCACCCCGATGCCGCACAACGGTTGCCGTCCGCCCAAGCGTCGCCGCGTCTAAGCGCCGCCGCCGACGACGACCGCCGCATTTCTTTTCCGCCGGTCCCGCCTCACCTGACGAGGTTTAGGGGGACCGGCGACACTCGTTAGGGACACCTATGATCGAACGTAACTGGCAAGAGCTGATCCGTCCCGAGAAGCCGCAGATCGAGCTGGGCGCCGACGCCCAACGCAAGGCGCGCCTGGTGGCCGAACCCCTCGAGCGTGGCTTCGGCGTGACGCTCGGCAACGCCCTGCGGCGCGTGCTGCTGTCCTCGCTGCAGGGCGCGGCCGTCACCGCCATTCAGATTGACGGCGTGGTGCACGAGTTCTCGTCGCTGGAAGGCGTGCGCGAGGACGTTGTCGACATCGTTCTGAACATCAAGCAGCTGGCCCTGCGCATGCACGCCGAAGGGCCCAAGCGCATGACCCTCCGCGCCACGGGCCCCGGCCCGGTGACCGCCGGCCAGATCGACGTGCCGGCCGACATCGAGGTGCTGAATCCCGATCACGTCATCTGCACGCTGGACGACGGCGCGACTGTGCGCATGGAACTGACCGTCCAGAACGGCAAAGGCTACGTCGCCTCCGAAAAGAACCGTCCGGAAGACGCGCCGATCGGCCTGATCGCCGTCGACGCCCTGTACTCGCCGGTCAAGAAGGTCGCCTATCGCGTCGAGCCGACCCGCCAGGGTCAGTCGCTGGACTATGACAAGCTGATCATGGAAGTCGAAACGAACGGCGCCGTCTCGCCGGTCGACGCCGTGGCCTACGCCTCGCGCATCCTCCAGGACCAGCTGCAGATCTTCATCACCTTCGACGAGCCGAAGAAGGCCGAGGCCCTGTCGGAAGGCAAGCCCGACCTGCCGTTCAACCCGGCTCTGCTGAAGAAGGTGGACGAGCTGGAGCTGTCGGTCCGTTCGGCCAACTGCCTGAAGAACGACAACATCGTCTACATCGGCGACCTGATCCAGAAGACCGAGGGTGAGATGCTTCGCACCCCGAACTTCGGCCGCAAGTCTCTGAACGAGATCAAGGAAGTGCTGGCGACCATGGGCCTCAGCCTCGGCATGGACGTGCCGAACTGGCCGCCGGAAAACATCGAAGACCTGGCCAAGAAGTTCGACGACCAGATCTGAGTTCAACCCTCCGCCCGTCTCCCGCAGGGAGAATGTCGGGGCGGTTAGAAGAATACGGGCCAAGGTCCCTCAGGGGAAACCAGGCACGGAGTAGGAGAGACCCCGATGCGCCACGGCGCCGCCCATCGCAAGCTCGGTCGCACGACCAGCCACCGCCAGGCCATGTTCGCCAACATGGCCGCCTCGCTGATCAAGCACGAGCAGATCACGACGACCCTGCCCAAGGCGAAGGAACTGCGTCCCTTCGTCGAGAAGCTGGTCACGCTCGGCAAGAAGGGCGACCTGCACGCCCGTCGTCAGGCCATCAGCCAGGTCCGCGACGTGACCCAGGTCGGCAAGCTGTTCGACACCATCGCCCCGCGCTACACGGAGCGGAACGGCGGCTACATCCGCATCATGAAGGCGGGCTTCCGCCACGGCGACAACGCCGCCATGGCCGTGATCGAGTTCGTCGACCGCGACGTGGACGCCAAGGGTCAGGACTCCGGTCCGGTTCAGTCGTACGACGACGGCGAGGAGTGATCGCCGCCCGTCACGGGCGACGCTGAAAGCTTGAAGGGGCGGCCGGGGCGACCTGGTCGCCCCTTCTTCTTGGGCGTCACTCGGGGGCTTCGGCTTCGGCTTCGTCCTCGGCCGCCCGGCGCCGGTCGCGGTACATCAGCGCGGCGACGGCGCCGGCTTGGGCGTTGGGACTGCTCTGACGCAGCTCGGTGCCATAGAGGGCCGCCAGAAAGGCGTGATCCCACTCGGTCATCTCCTGCGCCACGGTCGGATCATCGACGACGTTCAGGATGGTGCCGAAGTTGGCGACGTCGACGTCCGGATCGATCTGGGCGAAGGCCACCATGGCGACGTAGTCGCTGAGCTGGCGGAAGGTCAGGTCTTCGATCTGGTCCACGTCCACGATGACGTAGGCGCGCATCATGACGTTGCGGACGGGGGTGCTGAGACGCCCGGCCATCCTGGAAATCATCGGGGCGTTTTCATAGCCGGGCAAACGCACGGCCGGTGCGCCGGAGTCCTCATGCACCGGCATCATCACATGCCACCAGCGGACGGCGCGATCCGACTCCGTGAAAGCCCTGAGATCCCGCACGGTCCCTGCGGCGCCGGCGTAATCCGGGCGGAAGGCGTTGGGGCTGCGATCGACCAGCCCCCTCGCCAGGGTTCCGGCGTCGTCGGTGGCGATGATCAGGATGTTCGGGCTGCACCCGGGCTCACCGATCGGCAGCCCCACACCGTCCGCGATCTCCGACACCCGGTCGGCCATGGCCTGCGCCGCTTCGGGTCTCAGGTTCACGATGCCCACACAGACGCCGCCCCGGTCGCTCCAACGAGCGATCCCCCGCCCGCGCGGCGGCTCGATCACGTCGTCGACGAAGGCGCCGACCTGGTCATGCAAAGGCTCGCCGCGGACGATGATGTCGTCCACGCGCGTCGCCTCCGGTTCTGTCGGTCGGTCCTGCGCCGCCGCCGTCCCGGCGAGGGCCATGAGCGGGGCCAGGCATCCGGCGACCAGCAGGCGGAAGGATCGCATCGTCCTATTCCTTCGACAGGTCTTGTCGCCGAAACCATGCCAGCGCACCTGCCAGCGGCAGGATCGTCCAGCCCAGCAGGCTGGTCCAGCCGCGCACGACAAGATCGGCCGTCGGCGCGTCCGGGCCTCCACGCACGGCCGCGGCGATGACGTCGTAGCCCTGGCCGGGATTGACGAGGAAGGTCAGCCAGCTGTCGTTGGCGATGCCCATGCCCATCAGGGCGAAAGGCGACAGAGCCTGCAGAATGCTGACGACAACGGGCACGAACAAGCCGGCCAGCAGCGAGCGTCCCACGACGCCCGCCAGCAGACCCAGCATAGTCACCTGCAGGATGCGCAGCCCCGACAGGCCGAACAGAGCCAGGGCGTCGACCAACCGGCCCTCGCCGGCGTCGAAGGTGATCGGGCGCGAGAAGAAGCCGGCCGAGATCGACTTCTCGATCAGGGCTCCCGCGACCAGCACCAGCATGGCGACCAGGGCCAGCAGGGCGAAGGTCAGCACCTTGCCGGCGACCAGAGGCACGCGGCCGTTGCGGGCGCTGATCAGCCGCCACGTCTCCCAGCGGTAGTCGCCGGTGTACAGGGTCGCCGCGCCGATAAGCAGGAACAGCAGGGCCACGGGATTGGCCACGTTGCCGGCCGCGGACACCAGTTCGGCGGCCAGGTTCATCGGACCGCCGGCCATGGCGATCATCAGCTCCGGCGGCATCTCTTCGCCCGCCAGCTTTTCGGCGTTCGCCTTCAGCACGGCGTTGCCGACGGCGCCGAAGACGACGCCGATCAGCGGCACGAACAAGACCGACCAGAACAGCACGGTTCGGTTGCGCATCAGCCGATAGGTCTCGGCGCGGAAGGCGTCAGCCAGCATGGATCGCCTCCTGGGCCTGCACGGCGCCGGTTTCGGTGAAGAAGATGCTCTCCAGGTCGGCGCCCACCCAGCGGGCCTCCTCGATCTCGACGCCACGTTCGATCAGGGCCTTGAGCAGGGCGGGGGCCTCGGCTCGGGTCACGGCGGCCATGACGGCGTCCTCGCCCTCGGCCGACCCCTTCTGGCCCAGCAGGTCCAGCGCCGCCGCCTGGGTGCGCAGCTTCAGCCGCAGCCGTTCGCCCGAGCCGGTCAGCTCGCTGACCGCGCCTTCCAGCACCAGTCGACCCTTGTTGAGAATGGCGACACGGTCGCAGACGCGTTGGACCTCCAGCAATTGGTGGCTGGCCAGCACGACCGTCAGGCCGTCGTCGGTCGCCAGGGATCGGATAAGCTGGCGCATCTCCTGGATGCCGGGCGGATCCATGCCGCTGGTCGGCTCGTCCAGGATGACCAGCTCCGGCTCGGTCATCAGCGCCGCGGCCACGCCGAGGCGCTGCATCATGCCGACGGAGAAGCCCCGCACCTTGCGGTTCGCCGCCTCGGTCAGGCCCACGCGCTCCAGCCAGCCGTCGATCCGGCCCGGGTCGCCGTTCAGCCCGTGCGCGGTCGCCAGCCATCCCAGCACCTGGCGCGCCGTCAGGAAGGGCGGAAACCGCGGCGTCTCGATCATGGAGCCGCTGCGGCGCATGGTGGCGATCTGGCCGATCGGCCCGCCCATCACGGTCGCCGATCCGTCCGTCGGCCGGATCAGGCCCAGCAGGATGCGGAACAGCGTCGACTTGCCGGCCCCGTTCGGCCCCAGCACGCCATAGACGCCCCCTCGCGGAATGGTCAGGTCCAGCCCGTCCAGGGCGCGCACGGCGCCATAGTGTTTCGACAGGCCTCGGGTTTCGATCACGGCGCTCATGGGCGCGACAGTGGCACGGGATTCCCGGCGTGGGTGTTAAACTTCCGCAACGTCGCGCCCGCCCGCCGGAACGCGCCGCCGGGCGCGGCCGTTTGACGCCGCGGACGCCTTGATCGTGCCGAAAAGCATCGGCGAGATGCGGCCATGGCCCAGCTTGCGAGACCCCGAATGACCCTCAGGCACATCCTCCTGACCGGCGCGCTTCTGCTGTCCGCCTGCGGCTCCCCGGATCAGGGAAAGGCCCAGGACGCCACCTTCGGACAGGCTGAGGAGCGCGTCGTCCCGCGCGACGCCGGGGTGGTGAAGGCCAGCTTCGCCCCCGTGGTTCAGGCGACGGCCCCCGCCGTGGTCAACATCGCCGCCCAGGGCGTGCAGACCGTGCGCGACCCCTTTTGGGGCCAGTTCTACAGCCAGCCGACGGGCTCGGTCGGCTCCGGCGTCATCGTGCGCGCCGACGGCATCGTGGTGACCAACACCCACGTCATCGAGGGCATGAGCGACATCCGCGTGTCCCTGGCCGACCGGCGCGAGTTTCCGGCGCGGGTGCTGTTGGCGGACGCCCGGTCCGACATCGCGGTGCTGCAGCTGGAAGGCGTGAGCGACCAGCTGCCGGTGCTGCGGATCGACGCCGGCGAGGACCAGCAGGTCGGCGACCTGGTGCTGGCCATCGGCAATCCCTTCGGCGTCGGCCAGACGGTCACCAACGGCATCATCTCGGCCCTGAACCGCACCGAGACGGGCATCAGCGACAGCGGCTCCTTCATCCAGACCGACGCGGCCATCAATCCCGGCAACTCGGGCGGGGCCCTGGTCGACATGGACGGCGACCTGATCGGCATCAACACGGCCATCTTCTCGCGTTCCGGCTCGTCGTCGGGCGTCGGCTTCGCCGTGCCGGCCACCATGGTGCAGCAGGTGGTGTCCGCGGCGCTCGGCGGCGAAAGCGCCGTCGTGCGGCCCTGGCTGGGCGTGTCGGGCGAGGCCGTGACCAGCGAGCGCGCCAGAGAACTGGGGCTGGACCGACCGCGCGGTCTGGTGGTCACGCGCGTGTGGGACGGCGGTCCCGGCGACGACGCCGGCATCCGCGAGGGCGACGTCATCGTCTCGATCGACGGCGCGGCGGTGGACGATCAGGGCGGGCTGAACTTCCGCGTGGGCGCCAACGCGCCGGGCGACACGGTTCGCGTCGGTCTGCTGCGCGGCGGGCGCGAGCAGACGGTCACGGCGCGCGTGGAGCGCCTGCCCGGCGACGCCGGCCTGGAGGCCGCCGCGGTGATCCAGTCCGGCGCCCTGACCGGCGCCCAGGTTCTGGCGCTCAACCCGGCCGTCGCCGACCGGTTGGGGGTCGATCCGACCACCCGCGGCGTGATCGTGGGCGCCGTGGCGCGCGGCAGCTACGCCCGCCAGCGGGTCGGCCTGCAGACCGGCGACGTGGTGGTCGAGATCAATGGTAGAGCCGTCACCGCCGCGTCGCAGTTGAACGACGTTCAGCGCGGCGCCGAGATCACCATCCTGCGCCGGGGCGAGCGGGTCAGCGGCACGATTCGCTGACGTGAGGGCTCAGCGCAGACCGCTGTCGCGGTCCAGCGCGTGCAGGGCGTCGTCGATGTCCTCCGCCTTGGCCGCGACCACCGCGCGGGCGTCGGCCAGGGCGCGGTTGTAGAAGACCGCTCCGACCTCCATCGCCAGCCCGTCCAGCAGGGCCTCGGCCTCCAGCCCGCCGATCTCGACGTCCAGCTGGTCGGCCAGAAGGGCGCGCAGGCGGGCGGCGGCGGCGCGGCGCTCCTCCGGCGTCAGCGCGATGGGCGTCTTCATGCGACCTCCGCCAGCGCTTCCTCGGCCTCAAGCCAGGCGGCCTCCGCGGCGTCCAGATCGGCCTGCGCCTTCGTCCGGGCCCGGGTCAGGCCTTCCAGCGCCTTGGGGTTCGACACCGCCGCATTCGCCAGTTCGTCGTCGATGCGGGCCAGCTCGGCGGTCAGGGCGGCGACGCGCTCCTCCGCCTTCTTGACCGCATGCCGAAGGGTCGACGGCGAAGGCCCGCCCTTCTTCTTCACCCCTTTGGGCGAGGGAGAACTGGCCGCGACGACCTCAGGTTCATGCTTCACCTGCGACGGCTTCATGCCGGCCTGTTTCGCGCGGTCGAGCACGAACTTGGCGTAGTCGTCCATGTCGCCTTCGAACGGCTTCACCGTGCCGTCCGCCGCCAGCCACAGCCGGTCGGCCACCAGCTCCATCAGCGACCGGTCGTGGGTGACCAGGATGACCGCGCCGGTGTACTCGTTCAGCGCGTCCAGCAGGGCGCGGCGACTGTCGATGTCCAGGTGGTTGGTCGGTTCGTCGAGGATCAGCACGTGCGGCGCGTCCATGGCGACCAGGTTCAGCAGCAGGCGCGCCCGTTCGCCACCGGACAGAGCTGCGACCTTGGTCTCCTGCTTCTCGAACGGCAGGCCGAACTGGGCCAGACGCGAGCGGCGCGAGCTTTCCGACGCCTCCGGCATGGCGCGCCGGATGATCTCCAGCGGCGTGTCGGTCGGGTCCATCGCTTCGATCTGGTGCTGGTGGAACCAGCCGACGCGCATCTTGCCGTCGCGATGGAACTCGCCGGTCTCGATGTTCAGAGCCTTGGCGATCAGCTTGGCGAAGGTCGACTTGCCCGCGCCGTTGACGCCCAGCAGGCCGATCCGGTCGTCCAGATCCATCCGCAGGTTCAGGTTCTTCAGGATCGGCTTGCCCGGCTCATAGCCGACATAGGCCCGCTCCAGCCGGATCAGCGGCGGGGGCAGGGGGCGCGGCGGCGAGGGCAGGATGAACGGGGCCACGCGCTCCTCGGGCGGCAGCTCGATCCGCTCCATCTTCTCCAGCTTCTTGACCCGCGATTGGGCCTGGGTGGCCTTGGACGCCTTGGCCTTGAACCGGTCGATGAACTTCTGCAGGTGCGCGCGTTCGGCTTCCTGCTTCGACTTCGTCGCCTCCATCAGCCGCAGCTTCTCGGCGCGGGTCTTTTCGAAGGTGTCGTAGTTGCCGGTGTAGAGGTCCAGCTTGCGGTTCGAGAGGTGCAGGATGTGGGTGCAGACCTCGTTCAGCATCTCGCGGTCGTGGCTGATGATCAGCGCGGTCGCCGGGTACTTCTTCAGCCGCGCCTCCAGCCACAGCGCGCCTTCCAGATCGAGATAGTTGGTCGGTTCGTCCAGCAGCAGCATGTCCGGCTCGGCGAACAGGGCCGCCGCCAGCGCCACGCGCATGCGCCAGCCGCCGGAGAAGTGCGACATCGGCCGGTGCAGGTCTTCCTGACTGAAGCCCAGACCGACCAGAATTTCGCTGGCGCGGGCGGGAGCGGCGTCGGCGTCGATCTCGATCAGGCGGGACCATATCTCGCCCATTTCCTCGGGCTCGGCGGTCTCCAGCCGGCTCAGCAGCTCATGCCGCTCCACGTCGGCTTCCAGGATGGTCTCCAGCACGCTGACCGGCGTGGCCGGATGCTCCTGATCCACCGAGCCGATGCGCGCCGTCTTGGGCAACGACACCTCGTCGCCGCCGGCGACCAGCTCGCCCAGGATCACCTTGAACAGGGTCGACTTGCCGATGCCGTTGCGTCCGACCAGCCCGACCTTGGCCCCCGGCGGCAGGCTGACCGAGGCGTCGTCGAGGAACGAGCGGCCCCAGGCGTTCAGAGTGAGGTTCTTGATCTGCAACATGCGAAAGCGTGAGGGTTGGAAGCCGGGGAGGGCGCGTCTATAAGCCCGCGACCTTCAAACTCCCACACAAGAAGTCGCCCCATGACCGAACGCACCTTCTCGATCATCAAGCCCGACGCCACGCGTCGCAACCTGACCGGCAAGGTCAACGCCGTGATCGAGGACGCCGGCCTGCGCATCGTCGCCCAGCGCCGCATCCGGATGACCGATGATCAGGCGAAGAAATTCTACGAAGTCCACGCCGAGCGCCCGTTCTACGGCGAGCTGGTGGAGTTCATGACCTCGGCCCCGGTCGTGGTTCAAGTGCTGGAAGGCGAGAACGCCGTCGCCCGCTATCGCGAAGTGATGGGCGCCACCAACCCGGCCAACGCCGACGAGGGCACCATCCGCAAGCTCTACGCCGAAAGCGTCGGCGAGAACTCGGTCCACGGCTCGGACTCGCTGGAGAACGCGCAGATCGAGATCGCCCAGTTCTTCACCGACGACCAGATCGTCGGCTGATCTGCCGATGATCGACTGAACGAGGCCCCGGCGACCCCGGGGCCTTTTTCATGAACGCCGCAGGTCGCGGCAGAAGCGGGCGAGCACGTCGGGATAGAGCTTCAGCTCCTCCACCTTGACCCGCGCGGCCAGCGCGTCGGCCGTGTCGACCGGCAAGACGGGCACGCGGGCCTGACCAAGGATCGGCCCTTCGTCCACGCCCGCGGTGACCAGATGCACCGTGCAACCGGCCTCGACGTCGCCGGCCTCCAGCGCACGGGCGTGTGTGTTCAGGCCGGGATGGTCGGGCAGCAGGCTGGGGTGGACGTTCAGCATCCGCCCCTCCCACTGGCCGACCAGCCAGGGCGTCAGGATGCGCATGTAGCCGGCGAGGGCCACGACCTCGATCTGCCGATCCAGGAGCACGGCGTGCACGGCGCGTTCATGCGCCTCCCGATCCTTGCCGAATGGGCGGTGGTCGATCGCGACCGCCTCGACGCCGAGATCCCGGGCACGGCCCAGCGAAGGCGCAGCCGGCACGTTGCAGACGACGACTGCGGCTTTGAAAGGCGCGTCGGCCGGCCGCGACGCCGCGATCAGGGCGGCCATGTTGTCGCCCGTGCCTGACGTCAGGACGGCGACGCGGACGGGCGGCAAGCTCACTGGGCCGGCGCGGCGGCCGGCGCGGGCGCGCGGAAGTCGCCGGCGGGGCCGGGGAAGACGACCGGGCTCTCATAGCCGTCGGCCGAAATGGCCGAAACGCCGAAGAACCAGTCGTCGATCACGATCCCACGCAGCACCGCCTCGGTCGCTTCGGGGCCGAAGGCGCGGCTGTGGGTCCACTGCGGCGCGGTGGTCGAGCGCCACCAGACGCGATAGCCCGCCGCGCCCGGCACGGCCTGCCAGCGCACGGTCGTGTCCGGCCGCACGGCGCCGGTGATGGTCACGCCCGTCGGGGGGCTCGGGGCTTTGGCCAGCGCCGCCAGCGACACGATGTTCAGCCGCGCCACCTGGCCGAGATAGTCGAAGTCCACGCCCTCGATCACGTCGCCGTAGTGAATGCCGTTCTCGACGCGCAGATCCTGATGCTGGCGGTCATAGTGTTCGGCGCCCTCGGAAATCCGCACGGCCGGGAATCCGGCGCGCAGCATCTCGACCTGGTCGCCGCCGCGCCCATAGCGGTCGGTGCGATAGATCATCTCCACGTCGAAGTTCGCCACATAGCGGTCGGCGATGCCGTCCACGAACCGCGACAGGTTACGCGAAGAGGAGTCGACCTCGCCGCCGTTGTAGCGGCGCTGGGCGGCCTGCTGCTCCGTCTCGACCGTCTTGGTGCCTTCCGAGAAGACGCGCACCCGCGTGGTGTCGCGCACGCCGTTGGAGCCTTCGGAGTTGCCCACGATGTCGTTGTTCAGGTTGGCCTCTACGAACCAGCCCTCGGCCTTGGCGTAGTCGGCCAGGATCTTGCCGCCCAGCAGACCCTGCTCCTCGCCCGACAGGACCGCGTAGACGATGGTCGCGTCGAACTCGTGCTTCGACAGCACGCGCGCCGCCTCGAACACCGTCGCCACGCCCGAGGCGTCGTCGTTGGCGCCCGGCGCGTCGGAGGTGAAGTCCATCACGTCGCTGACTCGCGAATCCAGATGACCCGAGATGATGATCACCCGGTTCGGATCGCCCGTGCCCCGCTGGATGGCGACGACGTTGACCACCTCGGTCGGCGTTGTGATCCGCTGATTGGTGACGGTGTCCGACGGCGTCACGATCTCCAGGCAGCCGCCGCAGTCGGCGGATATGGCCTCGAAGCGCCGGGCGGACCAGCGACGGGCGGCCCCGATGCCGCGCGTTTCGGACTGCGTCTCCGACATCGTGTGACGCGTACCGAAGCCGACCATGGCCTCGATGTCCTCGCGCATGCGCTCCGGGCGGACCTGGATCGCCAACTCATGCAGGAAGGGCTGCTCGGTCGCGGCCGGGGTCTGCGCGACGGCCGCGCCTCCGCCCAGCAGCATGAGGGTCAATCCCAGGGCGAGAGCGCGCATGCGGAACTCCTCGAATTCAGGCGGCGTCCAGACGTCCGCACACGAAAGCGGTTTCCCCGGCCTCCAGCAAGCCGGACAGCACGTCCTCCACGTGCTCCGGCCCGACGATGAGGACGAAGCCGACGCCGCAGTTGAACGTGCGGCGCATCTCGTGCGCCTCGATCCCGCCTGCCTCGGCCAGCCAGCGGAACACCGGCGGCATCGGCCAGGCCTCCCAGTCGAACACCGGCTTCAGATGATCGGCGATGCCCCGCTGCGGGTTCTCGATCAGGCCGCCGCCGGTGATGTGCGCCGCGCCCTTGACCCAGCCGGCCTTCATCAGCGGCAGGACCGACTTCACATAGATGCGCGTCGGCTCCATCAGGGCCTGCGCCAGGGTGCGGTCACGGTCGAACGGCGCGTCGTCGCCCCAGGTCAGGCCCGCCGCCTCGATCACCCGTCGGATCAGGGAATAGCCGTTGGAGTGCGGGCCCGACGAGGCCAGGCCGACGATCACGTCGCCGGTGTTCTGCAGATCGAAGCGGGGCAGGGCGTGCCCCCGCTCCAGTGCGCCCAGCGAGAAGCCCGCCAGGTCATAGTCGCCGCCGGAATACATGCCCGGCATCTCCGCCGTCTCGCCGCCCACCAGGGCGCAGCCCGCCCGGCGGCAGCCCTCGGCGATGCCCGCCACCACGCGGCGCGCGGCGTCCACGTCCAGCTTGCCGGTCGCGTAGTAGTCCAGGAACAGCAGCGGCTCCGCGCCCTGGGCCAGCAGGTCGTTGACGCACATGGCGACCAGGTCGATCCCGACGCCGTCATGCCGCCCCGTCTCGATGGCGATCTTCAACTTGGTGCCGACGCCGTCGGTGGTGGTGACGATCAGCGGATCGGTGAAGCCCGCCGCCTTCAGGTCGAACAGGGCACCGAACCCGCCCAGCGACGGCTCCGACCCCGGCCGCGCGGTCGATTTTGCCAGCGGCTTGATCGCGTCCACCAGCCGCTCGCCCGCGTCGATGTCCACGCCGGCGTCGGCGTAGGTCAGCCCGTTGCGGACGGAATTCGGGGTGTCGCTCATGGGTCACGGGCCTGAATCGGTTGGCGGACTTGTGCGGCGGCTCTTGCCACACGGGGCGCGGGCGGGGCTATAGCATCCGAATGACGCCGATCACCACCACCGAGGCCCTGCGCGACTTCTGCGCCAAGCTGTCGGACCAGCCCTTCATCACCGTCGACACCGAGTTCATGCGGGAGACGACCTACTGGCCGAAGCTGTGCCTGATCCAGGCCGCCTCGCCGACGGACGCCGCCATCATCGACCCGCTGGCCGACGGTCTGGACCTCGAGCCCTTCCTGAAGCTGCTGCGGGACGAGAAGATCCTCAAGGTCTTCCACGCCGCCCGTCAGGATGTGGAGATCTTCGTGCGCCTGGGGGCCATGCCCAGGCCCATGTTCGACACCCAGGTGGCCGCCATGGCCGCCGGCTTCGGCGATCAGGTGTCGTATGAGGCCCTGGTCCGCCAGATGATCCGCAAGGAGGTGGACAAGGGCAGCCGCTTCACCGACTGGGCGCGGCGCCCGTTGTCGGAGGCCCAGCTGGTCTATGCCCTGGGCGACGTCACCCATCTGGCGGCGCTGTATCCCAAGCTGCGGGACCGGCTGCAGCGTGACGGTCGTCTGGACTGGGTCATGTCCGAGATGGAGGACCTCACCGATCCCAAGCTCTACGACACCACGCCCGAGCTGGCGTGGAAGCGTCTGAAGCCGAAAAAGTGGTCGGCCAAGTATCTGGTCGCCTTCGTGGCCACAGCCACCTGGCGCGAGCGCGCGGCGCAGGAGCGAGATCAGCCGCGCGGCCGCATTCTGAAAGACGAGGCCATCGACGAGATCGCCACCCAGGCCCCGACCGACGCGGACGCCTTCAACCGCCTGCGCTCCGTGCCCAAGGGCTTCGGCGGCTCTCGTCTGGGTCAGGAACTGATCGAAGACCTGAAGCGGGTCCTCGCCGATCCGGAGGCCCATGCGCCGGAGGTGCAACGTCCCGGCCGCAACGACCCCGCGCCGCCGTCGGTGGTCGAGTTGCTGAAGGTTCTGCTGAAGGCCAAGAGCGACAACGCCGGCGTGGCGTCCAAGCTCATCGCCACGGTCGCCGACCTTGAGAAGATCGCCGTCGACGACGAGGCGGACGTCGAGGCTCTGCACGGCTGGCGCCGCCAGTTGTTCGGCGACGACGCGCTGAAGCTCAAGCGCGGCGAGATCGCCCTGGTGCTGAACGGCCCCCGCGTCGAGGTGGTGGAGATCGAGGGCTAGGCGGGCGCCTTCGCCGGCTCCCACAGCTCGATCGGATTGCCTTCCGGATCGTGGATGCGGGCGAAGCGGCCGACTTCCGGCATCGTGTCCCACTCGGCTTTTTGGATGACCTCGATCCCCGCCGCCTTGAGCGAGGCGATCAGGCCGTCCAGGTCGTCGACCCTCAGGTTCAGCATGTACGCCTTGTCGGCGGCGAAATAGTCGCTGTCCTGCTTGAAGGGCTGGAACACGGTCGGGCCCGCCTGTTGCGGCCAGATCCAGACCCCCTCCGGCGCGCCGACGCCCAGATGCGTCAGATACCATTCCGCCAGGGCCTTCGAATCTTTCGACCGAAAGAAGAACCCCCCGATTCCCGTGACCGCCATCACCCGCCTCCCTCGATGACCAGTTCGGCGCCCAGCGCCTCGGCCAGGGATCTGGCCCGCCGTCGCGTCTGTTCGCCCAGCAGCATGTCGGCATAGGTCGGCGTCGCAGACAAGCGCAAGGCGCCGTCCTCGATCGTCACGGCGGCGTTCGCCAGCAGCTGCGGCGACCGTCCCGACAGGTCGCAGGCCAGGCGGATGGCCAGGCCAAGCGCCCGCGCGCGTCCGCGTCGCTCGTCGCTCAGCAGCCGCGCGATCGTCTCCGGCTCCGGCGTCGCCGCCCCGCCGCCGTATCGCGCGCAGATCGCGGTGGCCAGGAAGGCCCGCTCGACGTGGGTCTGGCCGGGGATCGACGCCCTCAGCACTTGGTCGAAGGCCAGTTCGACCCGGTGATCGGGATGCAGGCGCGCGCCGAGGTCGCACAGATTGCAGGCGGCGCGGGTCAAGACGGCGTCCCGCTCCGCGTCGAAGGCGGGGGGCAGATCCCGGGTCAGCGCGGCGATCCAGCCGGCCACCGCGCCCGGCAGTCCCGGCGAAACGCCCTGACGGGCGCCCAGCGCTTCGGTGCCGGCCAGCAGGGGATCGGCCGCCAGAGTCTTCTCGCCCAGGGCCTCGAACAGCAGGCCCTCGCGCACGCCCCAAGCCGAGAAGCTGATCTCCTCGAACCCGAGCTGGTCGATCAGGCCCTCCAGAACCAGGGCCGCATAGGGCAGGGTTTCGGCCCGGCGTCGGCTGATGCCGGGCGATTTCTCCAGCGACGCCTTCGACTGGCGCGCGGCGAAGCGAGCCACCTCGCGCGCGTCCGCCGCGCTCATGGCGTACTGGTGCACCACCTTCAACGGATAGTCCGAGATCGCCATGTGCAGCTGGGCCAGGCTGCGCCACGCCCCGCCCACGGCATGCAGCCGGCTGTCGCCGTGCGCGCTCTTGGCCGGCTTCAGCCGCTTGGCCACCAGGGCGCGCACGCGCTCGGCGTCGAACGGCTTTCCGTCCGACAGGGCGAAGGGGCCCAGCGCCAGGGTGACGCCCCCCCTGACCATGCCGCCGCCGATGCGGGTCAGTTCCAGACTGGTCCCGCCCATGTCCGCCGCGGTGCCGGAGGCGTCCGGCGCCCCCGCCAGCACGCCCAGCGCCGAGGCGCGAGCCTCTTCCTCCCCCGTCAGCACCCGGATGCGCAGACCCGTCTCGGCCGCCACACGCTCGCAGAAGTCCGGGCCGTCCTCGGCCTCCCGCACCGCCGCCGTGGCGGCGACGAAGGTCAGGTCGGGGCGCACGCCCTCCAGCACCGCCGCGAACCGCCTCAGCGCGGCCATGGCGTCGGCCACCCCCGCCTCCGACAGGCGGCCCGTGCGCGGCAGGTCGCGGCCCAGGCCGGCCAGCACCTTCTCGTTGAACACGGTCCAGACGGCCCGACCCTCCAGCCGATACAGCACCATGCGGACGGAGTTGGAGCCGACGTCGATCACCGCCGCCTGGGCGGGCGCGGCCTCAGCGAGGGCGGTCATAGCGCAGCTGCTGCGGCAGGGTCTTCACCTTGCGCCCCCGACCCGACAGGCTGGGGTTGGTCATGAAATACTTGTGCGCCGAGAAGGGCCGCGCCGGATCGATGGCGTCCAGCCGGCGATGGACGCCGTCGGCGCCCAGGATCCAGCTCTGGGCGTCATCCTTCAGATTGGCGACCATGATCTGGTCCAGCACCTGATCGTGCACCGTCGCATTGCGCACCGGCGTCATCAGTTCGACCCGGCGATCCAGATTGCGCGGCATCCAGTCGGCCGAGGAGATGAACAGTTTCGCCTTGTCGTTCGGCAGGTCGCGCCCGTTGGCGAAGGCGACGATCCGGCTGTGCTCCAGGAACCGCCCCACGATCGATTTGACCCGCACGTTCTCGCTCAGGCCCGGCACGCCCGGCCGCAGGCAGCAGATGCCGCGGATCACCAGCTCGATCCTCACCCCGGCCTGGCTGGCGCGGTACAGGGCGTCGATGACCTGCGGGTCGACCAAAGAGTTCATCTTGGCCCACAGGGCCGCCGGCTTGCCCTTGGCCGCCGACGCCATCTCCGCCTCGATCAGGCGGATCAGCTCGGCCTTCATGTTCAGCGGAGAGACGACCAGCGCCTCCAGCTCGTCGGGCGCGGCATAGCCGGTGATGTAGTTGAACACCCGCGTGGCGTCCCGCGCCAGCACCGGGTCGCAGGTGAACAGGCTCAGATCGGTGTAGATGCGCGCCGTCACCGGGTGGTAGTTGCCGGTGCCGAAGTGGCAATAGGTGCGCAGACCCTCGCCCTCCTTGCGCACCACCGCGCTCAGCTTGGCGTGGGTCTTGTACTCCACGAAACCGAAGACGACGTGGACCCCGGCCCGCTCCATCGCCCGGGCCCATTTCAGGTTCGCCTCCTCGTCGAACCGCGCCTTCAGCTCGACCAGGGCGGTGACGTTCTTGCCGTTCTCCGCCGCCTCGATCAGGGCCGCCACGATCGGGCTGTCCTTGGACGTCCGGTACAGCGTCTGTTTGATCGCCAGAACGTTCGGGTCGCGCGCCGCCTGCCGCAGGAACTGCACCACCACGTCGAAGCTCTCGAACGGGTGGTGGATCAGCATGTCCTTCTCGCGGATCGCCGCGAAGATGTCGCCGCCGTGGTCGCGAACCCGTTCGGGATAGCGGGGCTCATAGCCCTTGAACTTCAGGTCCGGATGGCCGGTCGGGATCAGGTCCGACAGCTGGGCCAGGCCCAGCATCCCGTCGATAAGGACGACGTCTTCGGGTTCGGCCTCCAACTCGCCGATGATGAAGGTGCGCAGATCCTCGGGCATCGACGCCTCGATCTTGATGCGCACCACCGAGCCCAGGCGGCGTTGCTTCAGCGCCTCCTCGAACTCCATGACCAGATCCTCGGCCTCCTCCTCGATCTCGATGTCGCTGTCTCGGATCAGGCGGAACACCCCACGCTCCAGCACCTCGCAGCCGGGAAACAGATGATCGATGAACAGGGTCAGCAGGCTTTCCAGCGTGACGTAACGCTTCTTGCCCGGCGTGGACCGGCCGTCGGTGGCCAGCGGCCAGAACCGCTTCACCTGGGTGGGCACCGGCACCAGGGCATAGAGCTGACGGTTGTCCGCCTTGCGCCGCAGTTTCAGCGCCAGCGAGAAGCCCAGGTTGGGCAGGAAAGGGAAGGGGTGCGCCGGATCGATCGCCATCGGCGTCAGGATGGCGAACAGCTGGTTCAGGAACTCGGGCTCCAGCCGTTCCCGTTCGGTCTTGGTGGTTCGGGCCGCGTCGACGACCTCGATGCCGGCGGTGGTCAGCTCCTTGCGCAGCTTGCGCCAGCGGCGCTGCTGCTCGGCCATCAGAAGACCGGCGGCGGCGTTGACCTTCTCCAGCGCCTCGGCGGGCGTCAGGCCGTCGGGTGAGACGATCCGCACCCGCTCGCGCACCTGGCCCTTCAGGCCGGCGACGCGCGTCATGTAGAATTCGTCCAGATTGTTCGCCGAGATCGACAGGAACCTCAGCCGCTCCAGCAGCGGATGGTCCGGGTTCGCCGCCTCTTCCAGCACGCGCGCATTGAAGGCCAGCCACGACAGTTCGCGATTGAAGAACCGCTGCGGCGACGCCATCAGCGCCTTGTCCAGCTTCAACTGCGGCGCCCGCGACGTCGGGACGTCGTCGCCGCGGGTCGGATCGCTGATGACGGCGGAGTCGCTCATGCCTTGGTCATGGCCCGGCAGGGCCCACGCCGCAACCGCGAAGGTGTGACGCGTGCGCGCCCCAGGATCTCTGTGCGGGAAGCGGATCGGCTGTCTTTCTTGGCTCGACCGCGGGTTCTGCAACGCCCCCCCACGCCTTGCGACCGTTTCTGACGTCCCTGGGCGTCACAGTGTTTCCGTCGGAGATCCGGCGCGGAGAAAGTGCACTCGAAAGTCCACCATGTGCACTCGAAAGTGCACTGTCAGGAGGCAAGAAAAGTCAGCTTGGACAAATGGATGAGGAAAAATTGTGCACTATGTGCACTCAGTTTTTTTCTTCCTCGTCACCGGGCCCTAGCGCCCCGAATATGCGACGGGCCGTCGCCCGGCTGACGGACCCTGGTTCGGCGTCGAGGCGCGACACGGCGGTTTCGACGGCCCCGGCCGATCGTTCGATCCGGCGCAGCAGCCAGGGGATCAGATCCGGCGGCGGGGCGATGGCGCGGCGCGCGAACTCGGCCTCCAGCATCTCGGCCAGGACGGCGTCGTCCGGCGCGTCCAGGGACACGGTCGGGATCGAATCCAGCCGCGAGCGCAGGTCGGGCAGGGCGGTCTCCCACGCCGACGGCGCGCTGCGCGCCACCAGCAGCAGGGCGCCCCCGCCCGAACGCGCCAGATTGATCAGGTGGAACAGGGTCTCATCGTCCGCGTCCGGCGCGCGGTCCAGCAGGATCGGCCGGCCTTCGACCTCCAGCGGGTCCAGCAGCGAGGCCTCGGCCCCGTGCACCGGCACGGCGCCGACCCGTTCCGCCCATTCCGCCGCCAGCCGGCTCTTGCCGCTGCCGCGCGGCCCGACCAGCGCGAGCACGGGGGTCAGGGCGTCGGGCCAGGCGGCCAACCGGGCCACGGCCGCGGCGTTGCAGCCGGACACGACGAACGGCCGCTCCCGCCCCGCGTCGTCGCGCGTCAGATCCAGCCTCAGCTGGCCACGTCCCGGTTCGTCGCCCGTCATGTCCGCCCCATAGCAGAAGCGCGGCGGTGGGGCAGGGCGCCGGTGGGTCGTTCCGTGGACGGATCACGCCCCGTTGGGGACGGCCAGCCTTGACTTTGCGGGGCGATGATGCGCCCTACGCGCTCCCCGAATTGCGCCCGTTTGGGCCCTGGATTCCAAATCGACACGCCATGCACGCCTATCGCTCCCACACCTGCGGCGCCCTCCGTTCGACGGATGCCGGATCGAACGTGCGGCTGTCGGGCTGGGTGCATCGCAAGCGCGATCACGGCGGTCTGCTGTTCATCGACCTGCGCGACCACTACGGCCTGACGCAGCTGGTCCTGCACCCCGAGACGCCGGGGTTCGAGATCGTCGAGCGGGTGCGGGCCGAGAGCGTGATCCGTATCGACGGCGAGGTCGTCCTGCGCGAGGCCGGGACCGTCAACGCCAACCTGCCGACCGGCGAGATCGAGGTGCGGGTCAAGGCGGTCGAGGTGCTGTCCGAAGCCGCCGAGCTGCCGCTGCCCGTCTTCGGCGAGCCGGAGTATCCGGAGGAGATCCGGCTCAAGCACCGCTATCTGGATCTGCGCCGGGAGACGCTGCACAGGAACATCGTGCTCAGATCGAAGGTGATTTCCTCGATCCGTCGGCGGATGGTCGATCAGGGCTTTCTGGAATACCAGACCCCGATCCTGACGGCGTCCAGCCCTGAAGGCGCGCGCGACTTCCTGGTGCCGAGCCGCCTGCATCCGGGCAAGTTCTATGCGCTGCCGCAGGCCCCACAGCAGTTCAAGCAGTTGCTGATGGTCTCGGGCTTCGACCGCTACTTCCAGATCGCGCCCTGCTTCCGCGACGAGGATCTGCGCGCCGACCGGAGCCTGGAGTTCTACCAGCTCGACGTCGAGATGAGCTTCGTCACGCAGGAGGACGTGTTCGCGGCCATCGAGCCGGTGATGCACGGCGTGTTCGAGGAGTTCGCCGACGGCAAGGCGGTCGATCCCTATCCCTTCGTGCGCATCCCCTACCGCGAGTCCATCGCCAAATACGGCACCGACAAGCCGGACCTGCGCAACCCCATCGAGATGCAGGACGTGTCCGAGCATTTCCGCGACGGCGGGTTCGGCCTGTTCAACAAGATCCTGGCGGCTGATCCCAAGAACGCCGTCTGGGCCATTCCGGGGCCGAAGGGCGGCTCCAGAGCCTTCTGCGACCGGATGAACAGCTGGGCGCAAGGCGAGGGCCAGCCGGGGCTGGGCTACATCTTCTGGTCCGACGACCAGGGCGGCTGGGGCGGTCCCATTGCCAAGAACCTGGGCGCCGAGGCGACCGACGCCCTGATGAAGGCTGTGGGTCTGGGTCAGGGCGACGCCTGCTTCTTCGCCGCGGGCGACCCGGCCGTGTTCCACAAGTTCGCCGGCAACGCGCGGACCAAGCTGGGGCAGGACCTGGGCCTGATCGCCGACGACGCCTTCCGCTTCTGCTGGATCGTCGATTTCCCGATGTTCGAGTGGTCCGACGAGGAAAAGAAGGTCGACTTCAGCCACAACCCCTTCTCCATGCCGCAGGGCGAGCTGGAGGCGCTGAACACCAAGGATCCGCTGGACGTCCTGGCCTATCAGTACGACATCGTCTGCAACGGTTATGAGCTGTGCTCGGGCGCGATCCGGAACCACAAGGCCGAGATCATGCTGAAGGCCTTCGAGATCGCGGGCTATGACGCCTCGGTGGTCGAGGAGCAGTTCGGCGGCATGCTGAACGCCTTCCGCTATGGCGCCCCGCCGCACGGCGGCCTGGCGCCGGGCATCGACCGCATCGTGATGCTGCTGGCCAACCAGACGGCGATCCGCGAGGTCATCGCCTTCCCGCTGAACCAGCAGGGCGAGGACCTGCTGATGAACGCGCCGACGGAGGCGCAGGAGCGTCAGCTGAAGGACGTCCACATCCGCACGGCCCTGCCGATCAAATAGGCGTCGGGATCAGCGATCCGCGACGACGATGTTGCGGGTCGTCTGCGGCGGCGACGGCGGACGCGGCGGGGCCGGCGGGCGGATCACCACCATGCGGCCGCGGCAGGCGTTGACGCGCAGGCCGCCGGGCAGGCGGGTGGAGGCGTCGCCGCAGGCTTCCGATACCTGGGCCTGCGTCAAGCCGCGCGCGCCGGACAGGTCCGTGCCGCGGATGTCGGTGCGGTCCAGAGTGGCGCCGCGGAAGTCGGCGCCGCCGAACCGGCCGCCGGTCAGGCGGGCGCCGTCCAGCGAGGCGTTGCGGAACACAGCGCCCTGGAAGTTGCCGTTCGACAGGTTCGACGCGTCGACCGAGGCGCCGGTGAAGTTGACGTTGCGCGCGTCGACGTTGGCCAGGGTGACGCCGAACAGCTCCGCGTTCGACAGCACCGCCGACCTCAGGTTGGCGCGGTTCATGTTGGCGCCGTTCAGCTCCGCGCCGGTCAGGTTCGCACGGCCCATGTTGGCTGAGATGAACACCGAGCCCATGGCCTCGACGCCGGTCATCTGGGCCGAGCTGAAGTTCGCCGAGCTGAAGTTGGCCCCGACCAGGGTGGCGCCGCTCAGATTGGCGCGCGAGAAGTCCGCGCCGGAGAAGTTCGAGCCCACCAGTTCCGCCCCGCGCAGGTTCGCGCCGACCAGGGTCGATCCGGTGAAGGTGGCCGAGATGAAGGTCGCGCCCGACAGGTCGCGCCCGGACAGTTCGCAGCGCACGCAGGACCCGCCCAACGACACGGTGCGGGCGACGTCCGGATCCTGGCCGTAGTACGGGTTCTGCTGCAGATATGGCGTCTCTTGCCGCGGCTGCGGGATCACCTGGACCTGAGGAACGGCTCCGGGCTCACCCGTAGCCTCTCCGGCCAGCGCCGGCGAACCGGCAAGGGCCAACACGGCCGAGGCGGCGATCAGGAGCGGACGGGGGCGGGCGAACTGGGTCACGAGGTCTAGATGATCCGATCCACGCGAAATCCCTACTTAAATCGACGTAAGGTGCGCCGCATTCAGCAGGCGGGAATGTGAAGGCCGCGCGGCAGGCGCGTCGAAGCGTCCCCGCACGCCTGGCTCAGCCGCCCCTGGGTCAGGCCCCGCGCCGTGCCCATTTCCGCGCCCGAAAAGTCCACGCCCGACAGCACGGCGCCCGAGAAGTTCGCCCCTTCCAGATGGGCGCCCACGAAGCTGGCGTTCGTCAGGTTCGCGCCGCTGAAGCTCGCTCCGCCGAACACCCCGCCATAGGCGTCCACGTCCCGCAGGTCGGCGCCGGAGAAGTTGGCGCGGTTCATGACCGCGAGCGCCAGCGACGCCTGACGCAGCCGGGAACGCGACAGGTTCAGGCCGGACGCCTCCAGCGCCGTGAAGTCGCCTTGGAACAGGTTGCAGCCGGCGCAGGAGCGGCCCTGCTGCACGCGCGCGATCTGGCCCGCGTTCTGGGCGGCGGCGGGAGCTGCGACGCACGCGGCGGCGAGGAACAGGGCGACGACGATCAGGCGAGGCATGGAACGCTCCGGATGCGAAGACCTGCGCCCTGCAAGATTCGCGCCTCAGGCGGAGGGGCGGTTCGCGGCTCCCGGGGCGGCCCCGCAGGTGTCGCACACCAGAGCGCCGCCCTTGCGCAGGATAGCCATGCCGCCGCAGGCCGGGCAGGGAGCTTCGGACGCCTCTGCCGCGCCGCTCGTCGCCTGCCGCTCCTCGCGGGCCTTGCCGAAGGGCAGGACCACCAGATTGTCGGGCGCGGCTCCCCGCGCGAAGCCCTTGGAGATCAGGCTGGCCGCAGGCACCGCCTCCGCCTCGTCGGGGGGCAACAGACCGTCGCGATCGCCGCCCTCGGCCCCGTCCGCCAGATCGTCCCGTCCCAGATAGGACACGCCCAGCTCGCGGAAGATGTAGTCCAGGATCGAGGTCGCGGAGCGGATCGAGTCGTTGCCCGTCACGCGCCCCGACGGCTCGAAACGCGTGTGGGTGAAGGCGTCGACGAACTCGTCCAGCGGCACGCCGTATTGGAGTCCGATCGAAACCGAGATGGCGAAGTTGTTCATCAGGCTGCGGAAAGCGGCGCCTTCCTTGTGCATGTCGATGAAGATTTCGCCCAGTTCGCCGTCTTCATACTCGCCGGTGTGGACGTAGACCTTGTGCCCGCCGACGGCCGCCTTCTGGATGTAGCCCTTGCGGCGGTCGGGCAGTTTGCGGCGCGCGCGTTCCTTCTCGACCACCCGCTCGACCACGCGCGTCTCGACCTGGGGCGGCGCGACCTCGGTGCGTCGGGGCGCGGGCTCTTCGGGCGCACGCAGATCCAGCGCAAAGGACGCGGGCGGCGTCGTGCGGCGCAGGCGAAGCCCCGACCGACCTTGGGCCGCCGCCGCGTTGAGCAGCCCGGCCGCGTCGGCCGCCGTCGCCCGCCACGGCAGATCGACCGGCCGCAGGTCTGGGAGGTCCGAAACCTCGGCGACGACCGTCTCGAGGCGGTTCACGACGTCGCCGCCTTCCGCCACCCATGGCCGCAGCGGCTCGGGGATCTCGGTCCAGTCGGCCAATGAGAGGGCGCCCAGAGCATGACGCTGTGCCGCTTCCACGGCTTCCTGCGTGAACCCAAGGCGCGTCAGCAGATCGCCTGCGACCGGGTCCAGGCCCAGCACGTCCCGCACGAAGCCGGCGTCCAGGAAGGGTTCGCCGAACGCCGCGTCCAAGCTTTCGACGTCGTTCAACGCCGCCTCGATCGACTTGAGTTCCGCGTCGGTGAAGCCGGCCCGACGCAGAGCGGCGTGATCGATGCCCGGCGCCTCGACCAGCGTCCGCCGACCGAACAGCCGCCGCTCCGCGGCGTCGACCAGCTCCGGATGGACGGCGTGCAGCGCCGCGGCCAGATCAGGCTGAAGCCGACGCGCGACCCGGCCGTCCGCCGTCTCGAACGACTCCACCACCGACCAACCGCCGCGACCCAGCCGCAGCGCCGCTTCGGCGTCGTGTGCGAACAGGTCGAGCCGCCCACCGATCGCGCCGACCGCGTCCTTCATGGCCCCCAGCAGTGCCCTGAGATCCGTCTCGGCCGCGTCCAGATCGCCGGCCTTGAGCCCGCGTTCGGCCAATCCGCAAAGCTGGACACGCAGGAGATCACCGCCGCCGCCGAGGCCGCCGACGACTTCGAACAAGGCGCCCAGCGCCTCGCGTTCCGTGCCCGCTTCCGGATGGGCCGTGCGCCAGGCCGCCAGGTCCAGCGCAAGGACGGCCGTCGGAGCCGGACCCTCGGCTTCGTCCTCGAACAGGGCGATCAGGTCGCCGTTGAGCAGACCGTTCAGCAGAACCGGATCGGTCTCCTGCGCCGTCTTGCGATCCAGCCGGAGGCGGGCCGGCGCAGCGGACTTCGGTTCGTGCAGGGCCCGCACGCTGAAATCCTCGCCGTCCACCGCACGCGCGATCTCAGCGTCTGAGGCGCCGGCCTTGCGCGCGGCCCAGGCCGCGCGGGCAAGAGCGGGATTGCGCAGGGGATCGCCGCAGTCGGCCGCCGGGCCCTCGCATCGCCGCACCGCCTCCGTCACGGCGGACAGCGCCTGTGACAGAGCCTCGACCGCCGCGTCCCGCAGTCTCCTCCTCGCCGCCGCCCCGACCCAGGCGCGGGCCTCGTCGAGCCCGGCTTCGCGGCGCGCCTCGATCCGTGGGCCCTCGGCTTCCGCCGCTCCGAAGGCGATCAGTCCCACCCGGGCCGCCAGCGCCAGATCGGCCGCCGAAACCGCGTCCGCCCCCAGGCTCCTCAGGCGCAGCTCGATTCCGCCGATCACGTCGCCCTCCGGCGCCTCCGCCCAGTCCAGCCAGGACTCCAGTCGCGCGGTCGTCCAATCCATGGGCGCCAGGACCGCCTCGATTCCGCTCCCGCGCTCGACCTCGCGCTCCACCAGGGGAGCCAGGGCGACGGCAGGTTCCGGAAATCGTCGGCGTCGGGGCATCGGCGTCCTTCAGCGGTGGCCAGCTTAGGGGAAGGATAGCGCTCTCACCGATCGACGCAATAAATCTGGGCCCTGCTGGCCGCTTCGCCCACAAGATATGGATCGACCGACCGTGCACGCGGCGCTGGACCTGGGGCGGTCGGGTTTCTATGATCCGGCCACCCGTCGCGGCCCTCGCGGCGCATGGCGAACGGACGGACGACGCGTGCTGGCAAAGTTGTTTTCGTGGTGGAACGGCGCGACGGTCGGCACCCTGGTGACCGTCAAGGGCCGGGGCGATTTGGTCGGGACGGACGAGTTCGGCAACCGTTATTTCCAGTCGCGCGACACCGTCAGCTATGACGGCCGCCGCCGCCGCTGGGTGCTGTACAACGGCTATGCCGAGGCGTCGAAGGTGCCGCCGGACTGGCACGGCTGGCTGCGTTACACCTATGACGAGCCGCCCAGCCAGACGCCGCTGCCGCGCAAGGGCTGGGAAAAGCCGCACCTGCCGAATCTGACCGGCACGCCCATGGCCTGGCGACCTCAGGGCTCGCTGGCTGGACAGGGCGTGCGCCCCGCCGCCGACGGCGACTACGAAGCCTGGACGCCCGAGTGAGGCGCCCCCTGCGTCTGGCCCTGATCGCCGGCGTCGCGGCCCTGGCCGTGGGCGGCGCCGGCGTGAGCGCGGCGCTGATGGACATGCCCCAGGACGCCGTGCCGGCCCAGGATCCGCCGCAGGACCCGCCGTCCGAGCCCGCCCCCGCCGGCGACCCGGCGCCCGAGCAGCCTGTGCCCGTGACCCCGCCGGGCGGAGCCGACGCCATCGCCTCGGCCGTCGCGGCCGTGCAGGAGGCGGGCGCGGCCGACGAGGAGGCCGAAGCCGAGGCCGAGGAGGAAGAGGCCGAAGAGGAAGAAGTCGTCGCGGCCCCCCCGGAGCCCGAAGGTCCGCCCGGCCTGCGCCAGCGCCGCCGCTACGCCATCGTTCAAGCCGTGGACAAGGTCACGGCCGAGACCATGCGTTTCGAGGTCGAGGTGAACGGCCGCCCTGTGGCCTTCAACAAGACCCTGATCTTCCGCGCCCGCGCCTGCGAGGTGTCGGCGTCCGACGAAATTGCCCGCGACGCCGTGGCCTATCTGGAGATCAGCGCCCAGCCGCGCACCGGCGGCCAGGAGACGCGCCAGCTGTTCCGCGGCTGGATGTTCGCCTCCAGCCCGGGCCTCAGCGGGCTGCAGCACCCGGTCTACGACGCCTGGGTCGTGGGCTGCCGGGCATAGGCGACGGCCTCGGCCCCGGTCAGGGACCTGCGGAACGTCTCCAGATCGGGTTCCAGCGCCTTCGATGCGTTCAGCAGCCGAATGTAGTCGCCATGAGGCATGGCCCGCGCCCCGAACTGGTCCAAGTGCGGGTTCTCGAACTGAGCGTCCAACAGGCCGAAACCCGCGCGGTTCAGGCGGCCCGCCAGATGCACCAGCGCGATCTTCGACGCGTCGGTCGCCCGGCGGAACATGCTTTCGCCGAAGAAGGCGCCGCCCATGCGCAGGCCGTACAGACCGCCCGCGAGTCGCGTCCCGTCCCAAACCTCCACGCTGTGCGCCAAGCCCGCGGCGTGCAGACCCATATAGGCTTCGCGGATCGCGCCGTTGATCCAGGTCTCCTCGCGCCCCGGCGCGGCCTCGGCGCAGCAGGCGATGACCTGATCGAACGCCCGGTCCAGGGTCACCGAAAACGGCGAGGCGCGGATCGTGCGGGCAAGGCGTTCCGGCACGCGGAACGGATCCAGCGGCAGGATGGCGCGCACATGCGGACGGATCCAGCGGACCTCGGCGTCGTCCGCTGTCTCGGCCATGGGAAACGCGCCCTGCGCATAGCCGCTCAGCAGCAGCTCCAGCGGGATCGGCCCCCGCGACATGAGCTCAGGACCCGGCGGCGCGCCGCTTGGCCCACTGCTCCAGCCAGTGGATGTCGTAGTCGCCCGACAGGATGTCCGGCTCCTGAAGCAGCCGCTGGAACAGGGGAATGGTCGTGTCGATGCCGCCGACGACCATTTCGTTCAGGCTGCGCTTCAGACGCGCCACGCACTCCTCACGGTCGCGGCCGTGCACGATCAGCTTGCCGATCAGGCTGTCGTAGAAGGGCGGGATCGAATAGCCGGCGAAGATGGCGCTGTCCAAACGGACCCCCAGGCCACCCGGCGCGTGGAAGTCGGTGATCCGGCCCGGCGAGGGCGTGAAGGTGTCGGGGTTCTCCGCGTTCACCCGCACCTCGATGGCGTGCCCCTCGAAGTGGATGTCCTCTTGGGTGAAGCTCAGCGGCAGGCCGGCGGCCACGCGGATCTGCTCGCGCACCAGGTCGACGCCGGTGATCGCCTCCGTCACCGGATGCTCGACCTGCAGGCGGGTGTTCATCTCGATGAAGAAGAACTCGCCGTCCTCCCACAGGAACTCGATCGTGCCGACGCCCAGATAGCCGATGGCGGCGATGGCCTTGTTGACGGTATGGCCGATCTCGGTGCGCTGCGCGGCGGACAGGGCGGGGGAGGGCGCCTCTTCGAGCACCTTCTGGTGGCGGCGCTGCAGCGAGCAGTCGCGCTCGCCCAGGTGCACGACGTTGCCGTGGCTGTCGGCGATCACCTGGATCTCGATGTGACGCGGCTTCTGCAGGTAGCGCTCCATGTAGACCGCGCCGTTGCCGAAGGCGGCCAGCGCTTCGGACTGGGCGGTCTGCACCGCTTCGACCAGGTCGTCGGGCGTCAGGGCCACCTTCATGCCGCGCCCGCCGCCGCCGGCCGCGGCCTTGACGATCAGAGGGAAGCCGATGGTCTTCGACGCCTCGATGGCGGCCTCGACCGTCTCCACCTCGCCGTCGGAGCCGGGAACCACCGGGATGCCCGCGTCCTTCACCGTCTGCTTGGCGGTGATCTTGTCGCCCATGACGCGGATGTGCTCGGGCCGGGGCCCGATGAACGTCATGCCGTGGGCCTCGACGATCTCGGCGAAGCGCGCGTTTTCGGACAGGAAGCCATAGCCGGGGTGGATCGCCTGGGCGCCGGTGATCTCGGCTGCCGCGATGATCGAGGGGATGTTCAGATAGGATTTCGCCGCCGGCGCCGGGCCGATGCAGACGCTCTCGTCGGCCAGACGCACCCACATGGCGCCGCGATCCGCCTCTGAGTGAACGGCGACGGTGGAGATGCCCATCTCCTTGCATGCGCGATGGACGCGCAACGCGATCTCGCCGCGGTTGGCGATCAGGACCTTCGTGAACATGGCGCTCAGGCCTCGAGCAGGACGAGGGGTTCGCCGAACTCGACCGGCTGGGCGTCGCCGACCAGAACCTCGACGATCTTGCCGTCGCGTGGGGCCTGGATCGGGTTCATCGTCTTCATGGCCTCGACGATCAGCAGGGTCTGGCCCTTCTTCACCGTGTCGCCCGGCTGAACGAAGGCGGGCGCCTCGGGCGAGGGCTTCAGATAGGCGGTGCCGACCATCGGCGACTTCACCTCTTCGCCCGACCGGGCGACGATCGTCGCCGGGTCGCTGGGCATGGCGGCCGGCACGGCGGCGGGCGCGGACGCCGGGGCCGCGGCGGGCGGCGGAGCGGGCGCGGCATAGGCGACCGGCGCGGCGGTCATGGTGATCTCGCGGGCCACGCGGATGCGCAGATCTCCCCGCTCCACCTCGATCTCAGTCAGCTCCGTGTCCTTCAGGATGTCGGCGAGGGAGCGCACCAGACCGGCGTCGATCTGGTCGGACTTCGGCGCGGCCGGCTTGGCGGCGGGGGACTTGCTGACGGCCATGTGGGACCTCTGTTTCTTCTATGTCGAACGGGCTTACGCCAGCCCGCGTTCCTGTGCCAGTTCGACGGCGGCCCGGACCGCCAGTTCATAGCTGCGCGCGCCGTGGCCCGCGACCGTCTTCGCCGCCACGAGGGCGACGTAGGAATGACGCCGGAACGCCTCGCGCGTCGCCGGGTCGGACAGATGGCATTCCACGATCGGGATGCTCAGCGTCTTCAGGACGTCCAGCAGGGCGATCGAGGTGTGGGTGTAGGCCGCCGGATTGATCACCAAGGCCGCCGCACGCGTCTGCGCCTCCTGCACCCAGTCGATCAGCACGCCTTCATGGTTGGTCTGGCGGAAAATCACCGTCCAGCCCGGCGACGCGCGCTCGCACAGGGCCTGCACGTCCGCCAGCGTCTCGCGCCCATAGATTTCCGGCTCCCGTTCCCCCAGCAGGTTGAGGTTCGGGCCGTTCAGGACGTAGAGGACGGGGGCGTCGGGCATGCGCTCGAGGTGATGCGGCCTTACGGGCCGGAATCGGACCGGCCTTTTAGCCGAGCCGTCGCGTTCGTCCAATCCGGAGATTGACCCCGCGTCATGCGCATTCAGCTGAACGGCGAGCCCCGCGACGTCGCGGCGACTGACATTCTGGCCCTCGTTGAGGAATTAGGGCTGGACGTCCGCAAGGTCGCCGTGGAGCGCAATCTGGAGATCGTGCCGCGGTCCCTGCATGCGGACACGCCGGTGGCGGAAGGCGACCGCATCGAGGTGGTGCAGTTCGTGGGGGGCGGCTAAACCCCGCGCATGACTTCTTCCCCCGACACATGGACCGTCGCCGGTCGCACCTTCTCCTCCCGCCTGATCGTCGGCACCGGCAAATACGCCAGCTATGAGCAGAACGCCGCCGCCGCCGAGGCTGCGGGGGCGGAGATCGTCACCGTGGCCGTGCGCCGGGTGAACCTGACGGACACCACCCAGCCCATGCTGGTGGATCATGTGAAGCCCGACCGCTTCACCTTCCTGCCCAACACCGCCGGCTGCTTCACCGGCGAGGACGCGGTGCGGACACTGCGTCTGGCGCGCGAGGCGGGGGGCTGGGATCTGGTCAAGCTGGAGGTGCTGTCGGACACCGCCCACCTTTATCCCGACATGATCGAGACGCTGCGGGCGCTGGACCTGCTGATCAAGGACGGCTTCCAGGTCATGGTCTACTGCACCGACGACGTGGTGATGGCCAAACGGCTGGAGGACGCCGGCGCCGCCGCCGTCATGCCCGCCGCCGCGCCGATCGGCTCGGGCCTGGGCATCCAGAACAGGGTCAACATCGGCCTGATCGTCGAGCAGGCGAAGGTGCCGGTGCTGGTCGACGCGGGCGTGGGCACGCCGTCGGACGCGACTCTGGCGATGGAGTTGGGCTGCGACGCCGTGCTGATGAACACCGCCATCGCCGGGGCGAAGGATCCGATCCTGATGGCCGAGGCCATGAAGCATGCGGTGATCGCCGGCCGTCAGGGATGGCTGGCGGGTCGGATGCCCCGCCGGACGTACGCCAGCCCCAGCTCGCCGCTGTCGGGCCTGATCTGAAGGAGCGCGGACCTCCAGGTCCGCGACTTGCATCGCCGCCGGCTTCGCGGACCTGGAGGTCCGCGCTCCCTGCTATTTCGCGGCCTGGATCGCCCGGCCCAAGGTTTCAGGGTCGTTGCTGGCCATGGCGCGGCCGTTGACGAAGAAGGTCGGAGTGGCGTCCAGCCCCATCTGGCTGGCCCCGATCTGCACGTCGGCCAGCACCTGCGCCACCGGCGCGGCCTGCAGGGCCTCGCGGTTCGCGCCGATCGCGACGCCGTTCTCCGCCAGGATGCGGTCCACCGCCTCGACGGTCAGCGACCGCTCCGCCATCAGCGCCTGATGGACCGGCAGATACTTGCCCTGCGCGTGCGCCACCAGCGCGGCGCGGGCGGCGTACTGGGACGTGATCTCGCCCTCGCGGTCCAGGATCGGCCATTCGCGGAAGACGAAGCGGACGTCGGGGTTCGCGCGCATCAGCTCGATGTACCCGGGCGCCGCGACCTTGCAATAGGGGCAGCGGTAGTCGAAGTACTCGACCACGGTCACCTTGGCGTCCGCGGGGCCGAAGGCGGGCTCGTTGGGGCCCGGCTGGAGCAGGGTCGGATTGGCCTGCACAGCGTCGGTCAGTTGGTTCACCCGATCGGCGTTGGCCTTGACGTCGCGGGCGCGCACCACCTCGTCCAGCACGTCCGGATTGGCCAGCAGATAGGCCCGCACGCGCGCGCCGAAATCGCCGCTCCCGCTCACCTGCGGCCATGCGGCGACGCCCAGGGCCAGAACCGCGACCGCCAGGGCCGCGGCGGTCGCGCGTGAGTCGCCGAAGCGGGCGAAGGGGTCGCGGCGCGGCGCGGGCGCCTCGGGCTTGGCGTCGTCGGTCATGCGGTTCCGTTCGGGCTCAGGTCGTGGGCGGGATCACGCCGGGGCGGCGGCGTGCGTTTTCTTCGTCCAGACGGCGCAGGTCCTCGGTCGTCGCACCCGAAGCCAGGATGATGTCCATGGCGCGACGCCATTCTATCGATCCAGGTTCCAGCATGTCGCGGGCGCGCAGGGCGAACTGCACCGCCTGCTGCTCCTGCCCGAGGGCCGCGTGAAGCTCGGCCGAAGCCAGACGCGCCTCACCCTCCTTGCCCTGACGCGCATAGGCCTGACCCAGCAGGCGCCATGCGAGGGTGTTCTCAGGCTCGAGCGTGACTGCGCGCTTGAGGTTCACGACGGCGTCCTCAACGGCCTCGGTGCGGCCGGACTCCAGCAGGGCGTGGGCGAGATTGACGTGCAGCAGCGGTGCGTCGGGCAGCAGCTCCACGGACTTGCGATGCGCGTCGACGGCCTCGGCCGCGCGGCCTTCCTCGAACAGAATCTGGCCCCGCAACTCCCACAGGAAGGGGTTCTCCGGCTGTTCGGCCAGCAACTCGTCCACCGCCGCCAGCGCCACCTCCGTCTCGCCCGCGCGGTAGCGGGCGATGGCCCGCGCATACCGGGCCGGATAGCTGGCGTCGCTGGCCGGATAGCGTCGCAAGGTCTGCGTCGGCGGCTCCATGAAGGCGTGAATCTTGGCGATGACCAAGGCGTGCTCCGCCAGCTGAACCGGCGTGTCCCCCACGTCGTAGTGTTCGCCCTCCATGACGATGGGACGAAGCTGCTCGATCCGTTGGGACGACAGGGGGTGGCTGCGGAAATAGGGGAAACGGCGGGCCTCGGAGAAGACCTCTTGGGACCGAAAATTCTCGAAGAAGGCCAGCAGGCCGCGACCTGACAGACCGGCCCGCTCCAGAGCCCGGGCGGCGGTGATGTCGGCCTCGCCTTCCTGACCCTGGACGTAGCGCAGAGCCGACAGAGTGCCGAAGTACTGGCTATTGCCGATCAGCACGGCGGCCGCGTCGGGGGCTCCGGCCAGCGCGGCCAGCGCACCCAGCGCCATGGTCATCAGGAAGGGCTGCATGCCCGCCTGTTCGGCCCCGTCGCGCAGCGTGTGGCGGTTCTTGATGTGCCCCGCCTCGTGGGCGATCACGCCGAGCAGTTCGTTCGGGTTGCGCGTCCGCATGATCAGGCCGGTGTTCAGACCCATGATCCTGCCCCGTGTGGCGAAGGCGTTCAGCTCCTGGTCGTTGACCAGCAGAACCGTGATCTCGTCCGGCTCCAGGCCCATGGCCACGAAGACCGGCTCGGACCAGTCGTGGATGATGCCCTCGATCTCGGTGTCGCGGATCAGGCTCTGAGCGGAAGCGGCGTGCGGAAAGGCCACGATCGCCGCGGCGCCGAGGACGGCGGCGATGCGGGTCGCGGTTCGGGACAGCCAGCTCATGGGACGCTCACTCCTGCCGATCCCCCGCCTCGACCTTAAGGGCTGACGGCCGCAGGGGGAACTGCAGCGTCCCGCCCTGCGTCCGAAAGCATCATGGCCGCCTGATGGCGCCCTTACAGGCGCCACCAGCCGCGCTTCGGCTTCGGCGGCGGCGCGGTGATCTGGGCCGGGTCGTCCTCAGTGGAATGCAGCGGCGCGCGCACGCGCTCGGCTTTCGGCGTGGGTTCGGCGGCGACGTGTTCCGGTTCCGCCGCCTGCGCCGGTTCCGGATCGGCCATGACGTGTTCCCCTTCGGGTTCTGCGGAGGTTTCCGCCGCAACCTCCAGAGTCGGCGTGTCGAGCGCCGGAGCGGCCTCCGTGACCTCGGCTTCGTCGGCGCCTTCTCCGGCGGCGGTCACCTTGCGGCGCACCCGACGACGTTTGGGCTCGGCCGGTGTCGGAGCGGGACTCTCCGCATCGTTCGCGGCGTCCACATCCGACGGCGCGTCGCCCTCCGTCCCGGTCGCCTCGACCGTCGGCGCCGCGGACTCACCGCGTTCGCCGCGGCCGCGCCCGCGACGGCGACGGCGGCGGCCGCCGCGTTCGCCTTCGCCGCGCGCGTCCTCCATGCGGACGTCGTCGGCCAGACGAGGTTCGCTCTCCGCGTGGGGCTGGGCGTCGACGGCGGCCTGCGGCTGAAGCGGGTCGAACCAGACGAAGGGATCCTGAAGCGACGGCGTGCGGCCGCGCACCCAGACGAAGCCGTCGGCCTCGCCGGCATCTTCGCGCGCCCGGCGTCCGCCGCGGCGACCTCGGCGGCGCCTACGGCCGCCGTCGCCGTCGTCCTCGCCCTCGGCGCGGCGCGGACCGCGAGCCTCACGTCGGGACTCTCCCTCCTCGGAGTCGCCGTCGTCATCCTCGTCGTCGGCCGCGCCGTCGTCGAACTCCTCGACCGGCTCTTCCTCGTCTTCGACGTCGTCATAGACGAAGTCGTCGGCCAGATCGGCAGGGTCGAAGTCCGAGGCCGGCGGCACGAAGTCTTCGTTCGTCTCGATCCTGTCGACCGCGCTCTCGGCTTGATTCAGGCGGTCGTCGACCATGACCACCAGCGTCACGCCGCGCTGTTCCTGCAGCCGGTCCAGGTGACCGCGCTTGAAGTTCAGGATGTACAGGGCCGTGGCGGTGGGCACGCGCAGATGCACCACGCCCGCGCCGTTCTTGCCCACCTCGATGTCGACGGCGCGAAGCGCCATCAGGGCCGCGCTCTCGGCCGAGCGCACGCGCCCGGCGCCTTGGCAGTGCGGACAGGCCTCGGTCGCGCCTTCGATCACCCCCAGGCGGCGTCGCTGGCGGCTGATCTCCATCAGGCCGAAGCCGGAGATCTTGCCCATCTGGATGCGGGCTCGATCCTGGGCCAGGGCGTCCTTCAGGCACTTTTCGACCGCCCGGTTGTTCTTCGACTCCTCCATGTCGATGAAGTCGATGACGATCAGGCCGGCCAGGTCGCGGAGGCGCAGCTGGCGCGCCGCCTCGGCCGCAGCCTCCATGTTCGTCTTGAACGCCGTCTGCTCGACGTTCCGCTCCTTGGTGGCACGGCCGGAGTTGACGTCGATGGCGACCAGAGCCTCGGTCTGGTTGATCACCAGATAGCCGCCGGACTTCAGGTTCACGACCGGCTGGTGGATCTGGTGCAGCACCTCCTCGATGCCGTTGGCCGCGAACAGCGGCTTGGACCCACTATACAGGTGCACCTTCTTGGCCTGGCTGGGCATCAGCACGCGCATGAAGTCGCGCGCCTCCTTCCAGCCCTCGACGCCTTCCACCTGGATGCCGTCGAAATCCTTGTCGAACATGTCCCGCACGGCGCGGCGGACCAGGTTCTCCTCCTCGTGGATCATCGCCGGGGCGTTGGACCGGAGGGTCGTCTCCCGGATCGTCTCCCACAGGCGCAGCAGATACTCATAGTCGCGCTTGATCTCGGCCTTGGTGCGCTTGGCGCCCGCGGTACGGATGATCAGACCCATGCCGCGCGGCACGTCCAGAGAGGCGGCGGCCGCCTTCAGGCGCTTGCGGTCGGTGGCCTGGGTGATCTTGCGCGAGATGCCGCCGCCCTTGCCGGTGTTGGGCATCAGCACGCAGTAACGGCCGGCCAGCGACAGCCAGGTGGTCAGGGCCGCGCCCTTGCCGCCCCGCTCGTCCTTGACGACCTGCACCAGCAGGATCTGGCGGCGTCTGATGACGTCCTGGATCTTGTAGCGCCGCATCAGGCGGCGCTTCAGGCGCTCCTCGTCGGCCAGCTTGCCTTCGCTCTCGCCTTCGTCGTCCGAGCTTTCGCGGCCCAGATCGTCCTCGTGATCCTCGTCCGTGGCCGCCTCGGCCATGATGGCTTCGCGGTCGGCGACCGGGATCTGATAGTAGTCGGGGTGGATTTCGTTGAAGGCCAGGAAGCCGTGGCGGTTGCCGCCGTACTCGACGAACGCCGCCTGCAGGCTGGGCTCGACCCGGGTCACCTTGGCCAGGTAGATGTTCCCGCGCAGCTGACGCCGCGCCTTGGATTCAAAGTCGAATTCTTCGACCTGGCGGCCCTGGACGATGGCGACGCGGGTTTCTTCCGCGTGCGCCGCGTCGATCAACATGGTCTTTGACATCAAAAGTCTCTCTCTGGCGCGCTCGGTCGTCCGCGCCGGGGCCTTGCCCGGTCGCCGCGACGGCTCGCCGAATGGAATGAGGGGCGCACGCAGGGGCCGACGCGCCGCACAGCCCGTGGGGCGGCGGCGTCTGGGTCCAGTCGGACCGCGGGTTGGCCAAGGCGTGCAAGCCCATGGGTCAGGTTCATCCGGGGGATCGGCCGTCCAGCGACGTCCGCCCCCTTGATCGGGCGGCGGAAGGCCGGCCCGGATGGCGTCAGGGGCGCCGCGGGGAGGGCGCGCCGGTCAGGAAGATTCCCTCGGCGCGATCAGACGCGGACGGCCGAACATAGGGCCGCATGTCGGGAATTGAAAGCGGTGCGCAGCTTAACGGAATCCACAGGACGATGCGGCACCCTGTGGCCTGATCTTCGTGTCCCGAGTTCAAGACCGGCAGAATGCGCGCTCTTCCGACCTTTTCCGTCCAGATCTGGACCGCCCGCGACTGGGCCCTGACGGCGCTGGCCTTCGTGGTCGTGTGCGTGGCCGGGCTGACGGCGGGACGGGGGCTGGCGGAATGGGGCGGCGACGTCCTGCGGCTGCGGCTGGGCGGCGACGCTGAGGCGACCCGTGTGGTGGTCGACCTGGATGGTCCCGTGGACGGCTCCGTCGTCGAGGACGGCGGCCAGGGACGGGTCGTCCTGAGTCTGCGCGGCGCCCGCGCCAGCGCGGCGCTGGAAGGCGAGGGGCGAGGGCTGGTCCGTCGCTGGCGCGTCACCTCCCAGGCGGGCGGCTCGCGCGTCGAACTGAATCTCGCCGCCGGCGCGAGGATCGAACGCCGCTTCCTGTTGCCGCCCGGCGACGGGGTCGCGCATCACCGCTACGTCGTCGATTTGGCCGCCAACGGCCGCCCCGCGGCGACGCCGGCTCCGGAACGCCGGGCGCCGGCTCGTCGCGAAAAGCCGTTGATCGTGATCGACGCCGGCCATGGCGGCCGTGATCCCGGAGCCTTGGGGCATGACGCCCGCGAAAGCGCTCTGGCGCTGGCCGCCGCCGTCGCCCTGAAGACCGAGCTGGAGCGCACCGGCCGATACCGGATCATGATGACCCGCGACCGGGACGTCTATGTGCCGCTGCAGCGCCGGGTGGAGATCGCCCGCGCCGCCGGCGCCGACCTGTTCATCTCGCTGCACCTCGATTCGTCGGCCGATCCGGCCACGCGGGGCGCCAGCGTCTACACTCTGTCGGAGCAAGGCGCGGGCCGCGCCATCCGCGAGTTCACCGGCCGCGACGACTGGACCCGCCAGTTGGACCTGCCCGGACACGATCCCGGCGTGGACCGCATCCTGCTCGACATCACCCAGCGCTCGACCCAGAATCAGTCGGCCCGGTTCGCCCGCGGCCTGCTGGGCGAGATCGAGGGCGCCGGCCATCCGCTGCTGCGCCGCAGCCACCGCGACGCCGGTCTGGCCGTGCTGCTGGCGCCGGACGTCCCGGCCGTCCTGCTGGAGATGGGCTTCATCACCAATCCCGACGACGCCCGCGCCCTGGGCTCCGAGGCGGGCCGCCGCCGGGTCGTGCGCGCGGTGGTGCGCGGCATCGACGCCTTCTTCCTGGACGCGGCGCCGACGCAATATGCCTCGGCCCAGAACGGCGCCGGACGCCCCTGACCCTTTCCGACCGCTCCGACGCGGGCTAAACCGTCTCGTCGAAAGTCGGAGTCTAAGGTGAAGATAGCGGAACGCTGGATCGTGATGGCGGGCGTCGGCCTGCTCGGGGCGATCGCCCTGGCCGGTCTGGTCGTCACCGTCTACGCGGCCTGGCTGTTCCACGACCTGCCGGACGCGGCCGAACTGGCCGATTATCGCCCGCCGACGGCCACCCGCGTCTACGCCGCCGACGGCACCCTGATCGGCGAATTTTCCGAAGAGCGCCGGATCTACGTCTCCTACGACCAGATCCCGCCGGTGGTGATCCAGGCCTTCCTGGCCGCAGAGGACCGCAACTTCTTCCGCCACGGCGGGATCGACGTGTCCGGCATCGGTCGAGCCATGTTCAAGAACGTCTTCAACGTGGTGACCGGCCGTCGCCTGGAAGGCGGCTCGACCATCACCCAGCAGGTCGCCAAGAACGTCCTGCTGACCTCCGAAAGCAGCCTGAACCGCAAGCTGAAAGAGGCCGTGCTGGCCAGCCGCCTGGAAGGCACGCTGGCCAAGGAACAGATCATTGAGCTGTATCTGAACGAGATCTTCCTCGGGTATCGCTCGTACGGGATCGCCTCGGCGGCCTATAACTACTTCGGAAAGTCGCTGACCCAGCTGACGCCGGACGAGGCGGCGTTCCTGGCGGCCTTGCCCAAGGGGCCGAACAACTATCATCCCAAGCGCCGGCCGGAGCAGGCCAAGGCCCGCCGCGACTGGGTCATCGGCGAGATGGGCGAGAACGGCTTCCTGACCGACGCCCAGGTGGCCGCCGCCATCGCGCGCCCGCTGGTCACCCAGGACGCCCCGCGCCGCGCCCAGTACGCCGACGCCGACTTCTTCGTAGAGGAGGCGCGCCGCCAGGCCATCGCCCGTTTCGGCGACCGGCCGGTCAACGCCGGCGGCCTGTATCTGCGCACCACGCTGGACCCCGCGCTGCAGTCGGCCGCGCGCGCGGCGCTGATGACGGGGCTGGAGAACTATGACCGCCGCCATGGCTGGCGTGGGCCCTGGGGCACGACCGACTTCGCCGCGGGCTGGCAGGCCGAGGCGCAGAAGAAGACCGCCCCGCCCGAGCGGCGCGCCTGGCGGGCCGCGGCGATCGAGAGCGTGTCGGGCAACAGCGTTCGCGTCCGTCTGGCCGCCGACGACCGGACCGGAACCCTGATCACCGCCGACGCCGCCTGGGCCAACGCCAACCGACAGCTGCGGCGCGGCGACCTGATCTTCGTGGAGCCGCGCAACGGCCAGTTCGCTCTGAAGCAGATCCCGGCGGTCAACGGCGCTCTGGTCGCCATCGACCCCCACACAGGCCGCGTGCTGGCCATGGTCGGCGGCTATTCCTATGCCCTGTCCAGCTTCAACCGCGCGACCCAGGCGGAGCGCCAGCCCGGCTCGGCCTTCAAGCCCTTCGTCTACGCCGCCGCGCTGGAAGGGGACTTCACGCCCGCCTCGATCGTGCTGGACGCGCCGATCAGCTTCGCCGGCGGGCCGAACGGCACGCGGTGGACGCCCGAGAACTACAGCCGCGAATACTACGGCCCCCAGACCCTTCGTCGCGGGCTGGAGCTGTCGCGCAACGTCATGACCGTGCGCCTGGCCCAGGACGTGGGCATGCGCAACGTCGTCGACCTGGCCGACAAGATGGGCGTCGGCAAGCTGGAGCCGAACCTGTCGGTGTCGCTGGGGGCGGGCGAGACGACGCCGCTGCGCTTGACCGCGGCCTATTCCGCCTTCGTCAACGGTGGGCGGCGCGTCGATCCCTACATGATCGAATACGTCCAGGACCGGACGGGCGAGATCACCTGGCGCGCCGACGGGCGCAGCTGCCGCGAATGCGGCCGCGGCTTCTCGGGCCAGGCGTCGCCCCGACTGCCGGCGCGCGGGGAGCAGGTCATCGATCCGATCACCGCCTATCAGGTCAGCTCCATGCTGGAAGGCGTGGTCCAGCGCGGCACCGCCGCCAGCGCGCGGGGTCTGGGCCGCTGGGTCGGCGGCAAGACCGGCACGACCAACGAATACCGCTCGGCCTGGTTCGTCGGCTTCTCTTCGGACATCGTGGTCGGCGTCTTCATCGGCTTCGACGACAACCGTCCGATGGGTTCGGGCGAGACGGGCGCCACCACGCCGGTGCCGATCTTCAACGAGTTCATGCAGGCGGCGCTGAAGGCCCGCCCGGCCCGGCCCTTCGTCAAGCCGAAGAACGCGGTCTTCCGCACCGTGAACGGCATCGAGGAGGCCTTCCGCCCCGGCACCGAGCGTCGCCGCGAGGAAGAGCGCGCGCCCGAGCCGCAGACGCCGACGGGTCCGCAGATGTACGACGACTTGATCCGCCGAGAGCGCGAGGCCCAGCAGGCCGAGGAGGCCGGCCCCCCGCCGCCCACCGCGCCGCCGCCGCCCAAGAAGCACGATCCGCCCGAGGATCTGAGCGGACTGTTCTGACGCGGGGGCTTCCCCCCGGGGGCGGACCCCTCTATCTCCGCGCCTCACCTTTTGGATCGCGGAGTTTGCGATGAGACCGGATGTCGAGGCCATGAAGGCCGACATCGAGCAGAGCGTCGCTCTGCTCAGGAGGCGTCTTTGACTGGGATGCCGCTCTAAGAAAGCTCGATGAGCTGAACGCCCGGGTCGAGGACCCGACCCTGTGGGACGACCCCGATCAGGCGCAGGCCGTCAGCCGCGAACGCTCACGGCTGGAGGCCCAGGTCAACGCCGTGCGCGAGATGGAGCAGGGCGTCGAGGACGCCATCATGCTGGCGGACATGGCCGACGAGGAAGGCGACGAGGAGGCTCTTGAGGGCGCTCGCGCCGACCTGAAGACCATCAAGGACCGCGCCGCGCGCGCCGAACTGGAAGCCCTGCTGTCCGGCGAGGCCGACGCCAACGACGCCTATCTGGAAGTGAACTCCGGCGCCGGCGGGACCGAGTCCAACGACTGGGCCGGCATGCTGCTGCGCATGTACTCGCGCTGGGCCAAGGCCCACGGCTATGAGGTCGAGGTCGAGGCCGAGGAGTCCGGCGAACAGGCCGGCATCAAGTCCGCGACCATCCAGGTGAAGGGGCCGAACGCCTACGGCTGGCTGAAGTCGGAATCGGGCGTGCACCGGCTGGTGCGCATCAGCCCCTATGACGCGGCGGCGAAACGCCACACCAGCTTCGCCTCGATCGGCGTCTCGCCGGTGGTGGACGACGCGATCGAGATCGACATCAACCCGGCCGACGTGCGCACCGACACCTATCGGGCCTCCGGCGCCGGCGGTCAGCACATCAACAAGACGGACTCGGCCGTGCGTCTGACCCACGTGCCGACCAACACGGTCGTCGCCTGTCAGGCCGGCCGGTCCCAGCACCAGAACCGCGAGCAGGCGTGGAAGATGCTGCGGGCGCGGCTGTACGAGCTGGAGCTGCAGAAGCGCGAGGCGGCGGCCCAGGCGCTGGCGGACGCCAAGACCGACATCGGCTGGGGCCACCAGATCCGCAGCTACGTCCTGCAGCCGTACCAGATGGTCAAGGACCTGCGGACCAACGTGGAGACGTCCGACACTCAGGGCGTGCTGGACGGCGACCTGGACGCCTTCATGGGCGCGGCCCTGGCGGCGCGTGTGGGAGAGACCCGCGGATCGACGGTGGAGTGAGGCGATGTGTCTCCTCCCCGTTCGCGTGGCGAATGGGGAGGTGGCGCGCCGCGAATACGCGGCGTGACGGAGGGGGCGACGCCGTCGCTTCAGGTTCGGACTGTGAAGATGCTTGACGGAGATGCCCCCTCCGTCTCGTCGGCTGCGCCACCGATCCACCTCCCCATCGCCGAAGGCGACGGGGAGGAGACAGGACGTCAGTTCGACATCGAGATCGTCTGGGTCGCCGGCTGGACCGGCGCGGGCGCGGCGGCCGGGGCCGGCTTGGGCGTCGGGGCGGCGTCGCGGCGGCCCTGGATGCAGCGGCCCTGGAAATAGGCGCCGACGTCGATCGACAGCTGCTCGGCGGTGATGTCGCCGTCGACGTAGGCGGTGGACACCAGCTTGACCTGCTTGCCGCTCACGGCGCCCTGAACGCGACCGCGGATTTCGACGTACTCGGCCGAGACGCCGCCCTCGATCGCGCCGGTCTCACCCACGATCAGGCGGCCGACGCGCACGTCGCCCTTGATCTGGCCGTCGATCTGCAGGTCGCCGCCGCCCGAGACATTGCCCTCGAAGTTGAGGTCGGCCGACAGCGTCGAAAGACCGCGGCCGGGGCTGACGGGGGAAGGCGACGCCGCAGTCGACGGCTGGGCCGCGCGCGGGGCGGCCGGCGCCGGAATGTCGGGCAGGGGCGGGATGGCGGTGGATTTGGGGTCGGCCGGGGAGGGCGACTTGGCTTTATTGAACAAGATGATCTCCAGCTCTCATGAAGCGGGCGGGGTTCTGGGCCCGGCCATCCATCCACACCTCATAGTGCAGATGCACGCCGGTGGAGCGGCCTGTGGTGCCCATGGATCCGATCCGTGTGCCCACGGCCACCCGCTGCCCCACCCGCACGGATGTGGCGTTCAGATGGGCATAGCGCGTCTTGAAACCGCGACCATGGTCTATCTCGACGGTGTTGCCATAGCCTGAACGGACGCCGACGAAAGACACGATTCCGGGAGCGGTCGATGCGATCGGCGCATTCAAAGGCCCGGCGAAGTCCTGACCCTGGTGATAGGCGGGGCGGGCGTTGAACGGATCGAAGCGCAGGCCGAAGCCGGAGGTGACGCGCGCGTCGGTCGGGCGGGCGAAGGGCAGGGAGGCCGAGACGGCGGTCAGCGTCCGCATGTCGGACAGGTCGCTGGAGGCGTTCAGAATGCGCGCGGCGAAGGGTTCGTCGACGTCCAGGATGGCCGCCAGGGCGCGGGGGTCGTCGGCGGTGACCAGCGGCCCGCCCAGGCCGGCCCCGCCCGCCGCATAGGCGGCGGGGTTCAGCCCGGCCAGGCGGAAGGCCAGCCGCAGCCGCTCCGCCCGGCCCTGGGCCAAACGCTCGGCCCTGTCGATCAGGGTCTCCTGATCCATGCGCACGCCCACGATGCGCTGGGTCGGCGTCAGGGGCGCGCCGGGGTCCGACACCGTCGGGGTCAGCAGTTCGTCCGCGCCTTCCACGCCCTGGAACATGGTCATGACCTGGGTCAGGGCGACGTGACGCCGCTCGACCATGTGGGCCAGTTCCTCCAGCGAGCCCGACGTCGCCGTCATCCGCACCACGGCGGTGTCCAGTCGCGCGCGCAGGTCGGCGTTGGTGCGCTCGGCCACCGCCCGGGCGCGGTTCATGGCCTGGTCCGCTTGGGTCTGGGTCAGCAGGTCGAGCGTGAAACCGGTCGACGCCACCACCGTCCAAGCCGCCAGCAGGCCGGCGCCGGCTGTCCCCATCACTTGGTGCCAGGGTTTCAGAGCCACCGCCCGGACGTCGTCGCCGGTGCGCAGATAGAGGTAGCGGACCGGAAATCTCCGCTGGAACCAGGATGGCTTCTTGGCCTCGTCGTCGTCGGTCATACGCAACGCCCCCACGTCGGTCTGGGGTTATGCACGGCGGTCTGACCGGCATTCAAGGGCGTTCACGCAATCTTAACCACGTTGACAGGCATTCACGCGAATAACGTCGGTCTGTGAGGTCTATATTCGCCTGTCAGGCGTATTCCAAAACTGACCTTTGGGAAGACTTCACTTGAACCGTCCACAGACGAATCTGGTCAAAGGCCGCGCGTGGCCTCCAGAACGTCCTGCGCATGGTCCTTCACCTTCACCGACCGCCAGATGCGGCGCACCGTGCCCCCGGCGTCGATCAAAAAGGTCGACCGCTCGATCCCCATGTAGGTCCGGCCATACATGGACTTTTCGACCCAGACTCCGAAGGCCTCGGTCACGCCGCCGGCCTCGTCGGACCCCAGGATGACCTTCAGGTCGTGCTTGGCCTTGAAGCGGTCAAGCGCCTTCACAGGATCGCGCGACACGCCGATCACCTGCGCGCCCGCCGCCGCGAAGTCCTCGATCAGGGCCGAGAAATCCTTGGCCTCATTGGTGCAGCCAGGGGTGTCGGCCTTGGGGTAGAAGAACACCACGGTCGCCTGTCCGGCCCCGTCGGTCAGTGTGAAGCGCCCGCCGCCGTCGGTCGGCAGGTCCACGGCGGGGGCCTTCATGCCCTCGGTGATGTCGGTCATTCTTCTTTCCCCTCAGATCGGGCGGACCAGCACGATCTTCTTCTTGCCCGCCGCCAGTTTCAGCACGCCGTCGGCATTTAGGTCGCCGGCGCCGATCAGGGCAGCCCCGTCCGCCACGCTCGCGTCGTTCAGCCGCAGACCGCCGCCCTGGGCCAGGCGGCGCGCCTCGCCGTTGGACTGGGTCAGCCCGGCCTTCGTCGCCACCGCGGCGATCATGGCGCCGATCACCTCGTCGCGCGGCAGATCGACGGTGGGCAGGTCGACCGACAGCCGCCCCTGCTCGAACGCGCCCTCGGCCGCGCCGCGCGCCTTGGCGGCCGCGTCCGCGCCGTGCAGCATCGTCGTGGCCTCGTCCGCCAGCACCTTCTTGGCGTCGTTGATCTCCGCGCCCTGAAGCGCCTCGAGCCGCGCGACCTCGTCCAGCGACAGGTCTGTGAACAGGCGCAGGAACCGGCCGACGTCGGCGTCGTCCACATTCCGCCAGAACTGCCAGTAGTCGTACGGCGACAGCTGGTCGGCGTTCAGCCAGACCGCGCCCTGGGCGGTCTTGCCCATCTTGCCGCCGGACGCCGTGGTGAGGAGCGGCGTGGTCAGGCCGAAGGCGGCATTCTGGTCCACGCGCCGAACCAGATCGACGCCCGAGGTGATGTTCCCCCACTGGTCCGAGCCGCCCATCTGCAGCGTGACCCCGTGGCTGCGGTTCAGCTCCAGGAAGTCCACCGACTGCATCAGCATGTAGTTGAACTCCAGGAACGTCATCGGCTGTTCCCGTTCCAGCCGCAGCTTGACCGAGTCAAAGGCCAGCATGCGGTTGACCGTGAAATGCGTGCCGAAGTCCCGCAGGAACTGGACGTAGCCGTAGCCCGACAGCCAGGCGTCGTTGTCCAGCATGACGGCGTCGGTCGGGCCGTCGCCGAAGGTCAGGAACTTCTCGAAGACGGTGCGGATCGAGGCGATGTTCGCCTGGATCGTCTCGTCGGTCAGTTGGGGCCGGCTGGCGTCCTTGCCGGTCGGATCGCCGACCTTGGTCGTGCCGCCGCCCATCAGGACGATCGGACGGTGACCGGCCTGCTGCAGCCGGCGCAGCATCATGATCTGGATGAGGCTGCCGACGTGCAGCGACGGCGCCGTGGCGTCGAAGCCGATGTAGCCCGACACCACGCTGGCCCCGGCCACCGCGTCCAGCTCCGCCGGATGGGTGATCTGGTGGACGTAGCCGCGCGCCTGCAGCGTCTGGAGGAAGGCGGACTGGAAGGCGGGCTGGGTCATCGGGTCGTCTCTCATGCGGTCGAGGCGCATACCACGGGCGTCTGGACCGGCTTAAGCGGTGAGCGTGAGAGTCAGAAAAAAATTTCCATCATTTCCATCACGACCTTCCGCCCCCTAGTTCACCGCGCATCCTGACGAGGCGGTGCGACCAAATCGGTCGCAGGCGGCTTTGACGGGCGCGCGGCGCGTGGCAGTCAGGCGGGATGTTCGAGCCGACCGACAGTCCGACGATGCGGGAAGTCCGGCTGAAGCCGTATCCGGCCTCGCCCGAGAACCCGATCGACGCCCTGACGGTCCTGTTCGAGCGCGATGGGCCGGTCCTGTGGTTGCGGTTCGTCGCCGAGGGTCAGATGCCCGGGGTGTTGTGGCCGGGCCCCGCCGAGCCGGGCCGCGCCGACGACCTGTGGCGGCACAGCTGCTTCGAGGCGTTCGTTCAGGCCGACGACGGCTATGTGGAGTACAATCTCTCGCCGTCCGGGCAGTGGGCAAGCTATCGGTTCGACTCGCCGCGTCAGGGCATGCGCCGTGCGCTGGAGGTGGCGACGCCCGGCGAGCTGGATCTGGCCTGGGACATGCTGGCGCTGGAGACAAGCATCGAACTGCCGGTCGGGGCGACCCGGATGGGGCTTTCCGCCGTCATCGAGGCCATCGACGGCACCTTCTCCTATTGGGCGCTCGCCCATCCGTCGGATAAGCCCGACTTCCACCATCCCGACTCCTTCGTTCTGGAGCTTCCATGAAGTTCGGCATCGACCGTCTGCTCGCCGATCCCGCCCTGCTGGCCGAACTGAAGGGGCGGCGGGTGGCGCTGCTGGCGCATCCGGCGTCGGTGACGGCGGACCTGACCCATTCCATCGACGCCCTGATCGCGGCGGGCGTGCGGATCAGCGCCGCTTTCGGCCCGCAGCACGGGATGAAGGGCGACCTGCAGGACAATATGATGGAGTCGCCGGACGAGACCGATCCGGTCCACGGCTTTCCCGTGTTCAGCCTGTACGGCGAGGTGCGGCGGCCGACGGGGCAGATGCTGTCGACGTTCGACGTCATCCTGGTGGACCTGCAGGACCTGGGGTGCCGCATCTACACCTTCGTGACGACGCTGCTCTATGTGCTGGAGGCGGCGGCGGAGACGGGCAAGACCGTCTGGGTGCTGGACCGGCCCAATCCGGCGGGGCGGCCGGTCGAGGGGCTGACGCTGAGGCCCGGCTTCGAGAGCTTCGTCGGCGCGGGACCCATGCCGATGCGCCACGGCCTGACGATGGGCGAGATGGGCCGCTGGTTCATCGACCACTTCCGGCTCGATGTGGATTATCGCGTGATCGAGATGGAGGGCTATGACCCCGAGACTGCGCCGGGTTTCGGCTGGCCGCTGGGTCAGAGGGAGTGGATCAACCCCAGCCCGAACGCGCCGAACCTGTCGATGGCGCGCTGTTACGCGGGCACCGTCATGCTGGAGGGGGCCACCCTGTCGGAGGGACGGGGCACGACGAGGCCGCTGGAGCTGTTCGGGGCCCCGGACATCGACGCGCGGGCGGTGACCGCAGAGATGCAGCGACTCGCGCCGGACTGGCTGGGCGGGTGCGTGCTGCGCGACATGTGGTTCCAGCCGACCTTCCACAAGCACGTCGGCCAGCTGTGCTCGGGCGTGCAGATCCACGTCGAGGGGCCGCACTATGGCCACCACGCCTTCCGGCCGTGGCGGGTGCAGGCGCTGGGGTTCAAGGCGGTCCGGCGGCTCTATCCGGACTACGATCTGTGGCGCGACTTCCCGTACGAATACGCCTTCGACCGCCTGCCGATCGACACGATCAACGGCGGGCCGGGTCTGCGCGAATGGGTCGACGACGCGGCGGCGACGCCGGGCGATCTGGACGCCGTCACCCGGCCGGACGAGGCGGCGTGGGAGGAGGCGCGGCGGGCGTCGCTGCTGTACTGACGTCGCTGCACTTCATTGGACATTCGAATGGACATCCGCCGCACATCGCGTGCGCGGATGTCCATGAAGTCCAGGGTCAGGCCGGATTCTCTTCCAGGCGCTTGTCGAGATAGGCGCCGACGCGGCGGTCCACGGCGTCGATGTGGTCCTGCCAGAAGTGGCTGGCGCCTTCCTCCAGCTCATAGTCGATGACGATGCCCTTCTGGGTACGCAGCTTGTTGACCACGCGCTCCACCTCGACCGGGGGCACCACGGTGTCGTTCGTCCCGTGCAGGAACAGGCCGGACGCCGGGCAGGGGGCCAGGAAGCTGAAGTCGTACATGTTGGACGGCGGCGAGACGGAGATGAAGCCGTCCGTCTCGGGACGCCGCATCAGCAGCTGCATGCCGATGTACGCCCCGAATTGATAGCCGGCGACCCAGGTCTGGCTGGCGGCGGGGTTCTGGGCCTGGAGCCAGTCCAGGGCGGTGGCCGCGTCGGCCAGTTCGCCGATGCCGCTGTCGAACTCGCCCTGCGACTTGCCGACGCCGCGGCTGTTGTAGCGCAAGGTGGCGAAGCCGCGCTTCACGAACAGCTGGTACAGGGTCACCGCCACCGGGTTGTTCATGTGCCCGCCGGCCTTGGGGTGCGGGTGCAGGATCAGGGCGATCGGGGCGTTGGGGCGCTTGCCCGGCGAATAGCGGCCCTCGATGCGGCCCGAGGCGCCGGGCAGGATGACTTCAGGCATCGGTTTCCCGTCTCAAACGTCGTTTCAGGCCGCTGAAATACTTGACCGTGTCAGTAGGACTTTCTAAGTCCCGCATACGGCGCGCGGCCCTCTCAAGGGCGCGGGTTCTAGCACAGAGCCCCGCGAATGCGCGTGATTTTTGAGGACCCCCATGCGCCTGTCGACCAAGGGACGCTACGCCGTCATGGCGATGGCCGATCTGGCCCGGAACGGCCGCGCTCCGGCCGGCGAAAGCCGCGCCGTGTCGCTGGCCGAAATCGCCGCGCGGCAGGAGATTTCGCTCAGCTATCTGGAGCAGCTGTTCGCCCGCCTGCGCAAGGCCGGGCTGGTGCGCAGCGTGCGCGGACCCGGCGGCGGCTATCGCCTGGCGCGGACGGCGGCGGAGACGGCGGTGGCCGACATCGTCCTGGCCGTCGACGAGCCGATCCGGGCGGTGCGCTGCTCCGCTCCGGCCTCGCCGCGCGGCTGCATGGCGTCGGGCGAGCGCTGCATCACCCACCACCTGTGGGAGGACCTGGGCGCCGAGATCCATGCCTATCTGTCGGCCGTGTCGCTGGAGGACGTGGTCATGAAGCGCACCGGCGCGCGTCGCCGCGCGGCCCCGGCGCTGGCCGAAGGGGTGGCGGCATGACCGCGAAGACCCCCGTCTATCTGGACTACAACGCCTCCGGCCTCGTTCGCCCGGAAGTCCAGGACGTCATGGCCAAGGCGCTGGCCGACAACGGCAATCCGTCGGCGGTGCATGCGGCAGGTCGCCGGGCGCGGGCGCGGATCGAGACGGCGCGGGCCCAAGTCGCCGATCTGGTCGGGGCCGATCCGACGGCGGTGGTCTTCTCGTCCGGCGGCACGGAATCGAACGCCCAGGCGATCGCCGCCGCGCTGGCGGCCGGGTGCGAGCGGCTGATCGTCTCGGCCACCGAGCACCCCTGCGTGGCGGAGGCCGCGACGGCGTCGGGCAAGCCGGTGAAGATGCTGCCGGTCGACCGCGACGGCGTCGTCGACCTGAAGAAGCTGCAGTCGCTGCTAGCCCTGCCGGGCAAGGCGGTGGTGGCGATCCATCACGCCAACAACGAGAGCGGCGCGATCCAGCCGATAGCCGAGGCGGCGAAGCTGGTGAAGGCGGCGGGCGGCTGGCTGCACGTCGACGCCATCCAGTCGGCGGGCAAGATCGCGGTCGACCTGCGGGCGCTGGGCGCAGACTCCCTGACCCTGTCGGCGCACAAGCTGGGCGGGCCGCAGGGCGTGGGGGCCCTGGTGCTGAAGGAAGGCCGCGAGGCCGTGCGCATCCTGCATGGCGCGGGCCAGGAGCGCGGCCTGCGCGCGGGCACCGAGAACGTGCCGGGCATCGCCGGCTTCGGCGTCGCCGCAGACTGCGCCGCGCGCGACCTGCCGCTGGCCGAGGCGCACCGAGCCTGGCGCGACGCCGCCCAGGCCCGGGTCAAGGCCACCGGCGCCGTCATCATCGCCGAGGGCGCGCCGCGCCTGCCCAACACCCTGTTCATGGCCGCGCCCGGCTGGGACAGCCCGCAGCAGCTGATCACCCTGGACCTGATGGGCGTGATGGTGTCGGGCGGCAGCGCCTGCTCGTCGGGAAAGATCAAGCCGTCGCGGGCCATTCTGGCGACCGGCCGCACCTCGCTGGCCACCAACGGCATCCGCATCTCCGGCGGCTGGGGCACGACCGAGGCCGACTGGGTCCGCTTCGCCGACGCCTGGCTGGAGGCGTGGGCAAAGCGTCAGGCCCGGGCCAGACAGGCGGAGGTCGCCTGATGGCCGCGGTCAAGGAAACCGTCGACGCGGTCGCGGAGCTGGAACGCTACAAATACGGATTCACCAGCGACGTCGACACCGAGTTCGCGCCCAAGGGCCTGAACGCCGACATCGTGCGCTTCATCTCGGAGAAGAAGGGCGAGCCCCAGTGGATGCTGGAATGGCGTCTGGCCGCCTTCGAGCGCTGGCAGGCGATGGAGGAGCCGACGTGGGCGGCGGTGAAGTACGAGCCCGTCGACTATCAGGACCTGCATTACTACGCGGCGCCGAAGCGGAAGGAGGGGCCCAAGAGCCTCGACGAGGTCGATCCGGAGCTGCTGGAGATCTATCGCAAGCTGGGCATCCCGCTGAAGGAGCAGGAGGTGCTGGCGGGCGTGCAGGGCGCGCCGCGCGTGGCGGTGGACGCGGTGTTCGACAGCGTCAGCGTGGTGACGACCTTCAAGGCCGAGCTGACCAAGGCGGGCGTGATCTTCATGCCCATTTCCGAGGCCTTGCGCGAGCATCCTGAGCTGGTGCGGCAATACCTCGGCACCGTCGTGCCGGTCAGCGACAACTATTTCGCGGCGCTGAACAGCGCGGTCTTCAGCGACGGATCGTTCGTCTACATCCCGCCGGGCGTGCGCTGCCCGATGGAGCTGTCGACCTATTTCCGCATCAACGCCAGCCAGACGGGCCAGTTCGAGCGGACCCTGATCATCGCCGACAAGGGCAGCTACGTTTCCTATCTGGAGGGTTGCACCGCCCCGATGCGCGACGAGAACCAGCTGCATGCCGCAGTGGTCGAACTGGTCGCGCTGGACGACGCCGAGATCAAATATTCGACGGTCCAGAACTGGTACCCCGGCGACGCCGAGGGCAAGGGCGGCATCTACAACTTCGTCACCAAGCGCGCCGACTGCCGGGGCGACCGGTCGAAGGTGTCGTGGACTCAGGTGGAGACGGGCAGCGCCGTCACCTGGAAATATCCGTCCTGCCTGCTGAAGGGCGAGGAGAGCTCGGGCGAGTTCTATTCCATCGCCATCACCAACGGCCGGCAACAGGCCGACACCGGCACCAAGATGGTGCACCTGGGCAAGAACTCGAAGTCGCGCATCATCGCCAAGGCGGTGTCGGCGGGGCGGTCGGATTCGACCTATCGCGGCCTGGTGTCGGTGCACCCGAAGGCGACGGGCGTGCGCAACTTCACCCAGTGCGACAGCCTGCTGATCGGCAAGGAGTGCGGGTCGCACACCATCCCCTACATCGAGGCCCGCAACGGCTCGGCCCAGCTGGAGCACGAGGCGACCACGACGCGGCTGTCGGAGGACCAGCTGTTCTACGCCCAGCAGCGCGGCCTGTCGGAGGAGGAGGCGGTGGCCCTGCTGGTCAACGGCTTCGTCCGCGACGTGCTGCAGGAACTGCCGATGGAGTTCGCCGTCGAGGCGCAGAAGCTGGTGGCGATCAGTCTGGAAGGCTCGGTCGGATGAGCGTCGACAGCGCCCTGATCGTCCGCCGCGATGCCGTGCCCGGCACGGCGGAACTGGCCGCCGCCGTCAAGGAACTGACCGGCGTCGACGTCGCCCTTCATCCCGGCTTCGATCTGATCCGCTGGGACGGGGGCTGGGTCCCCGTCACCGTGGACGGCGAGGAAAGCGGGTTCGATTACTATCCCAGCCCAATCGCCGACGAACCCGAGCTGCCCGCGGGGGCCGGCGAGCATGGCGATCACGCGCTCTTCTTCGTGGGACGGGGTGCCCTGTCCACCGAGACGGCCTCCCTGCTGCAGCGCGTGCTCGCCGCCCGGTGGGGCGCCGTCGGCCTGATCGGGGGAGAGATCGTCCCTGTCGAGGAAATGGCGCGGGAGTCGACGCCTTCGCCCGATCTCGATCCCGACCTGGCCGCCACCATGACTGGTTCGCCCGCCGATCGGGCCGCCGCGATCGAGCGCTACGTCGCCAAACACTATCCGCCGACCGAGCCGCCGAAGCGCGACCGGTTCCGTGAATGGCTCAGGCGCGACCACACGCCCGAGATCATCGGCGTCGTCCTCGGCGCCCTCCTGCTCATCTTCCTGATCGTGACCCGCTGAATGCTCTCCATCTCCAACCTCCACGTCTCCGTCGGCGACAAGCCGATCCTCAACGGGCTGACGCTCGACGTCCCGGCGGGCGAGGTGCACGCCGTCATGGGGCCGAACGGGGCGGGCAAGTCGACGCTGGGCTACGCCCTGACCGGCCGCCCCGGCTATGAGGCGACGGCCGGATCGGCGTCGTGGAACGGCGAGGACCTGCTGGCGCTGGACCCCGCCGAGCGTGCGGCCAAGGGCGTCTTCCTGTCGTTCCAGTATCCGCTGGAGATCCCCGGCGTGCCGGCCATGACCTTCATCCGCACGGCGCTGAACGCCCAGAAGCGCGCGCGCGGCGAGGCCGAGGTGTCGGCGCCGGACTTCCTGAAGCTGGTCCGCGCGGCGTCGACCCGGCTGAAGATGAATTTCGACATGCTGAAGCGGCCGCTGAACGTCGGCTTCTCCGGCGGCGAGAAGAAGCGGATGGAGATCCTGCAGATGGCCCTGCTGGAGCCTTCGCTGCTGATCCTGGACGAGACGGATTCGGGCCTGGACATCGACGCCCTGCGCATCGTCGCCGACGGCGTGAACGCCCTGCGCGCGCCCGAGCGGTCGATGCTGGTGATCACCCACTATCAGCGCCTGCTCGACTACATCAAACCCGATCGGGTGCACGTGCTGGCCGCCGGCCGCATCGTCGCCTCGGGCGGGCCTGAGCTGGCGCTGCAGCTCGAAGCCGAGGGCTACGACAAATACGCGGCGGAGGCGGCGTGACGGCGTCCCTGCTCGACCTTCGCGATCCGTCGTCATTCCCGTCGCGGCGCGTCGAGGCGTGGAAATACACGGACGTGCGCCGCCTGCTGCGCGAGACGCCGCCGACATCGCCGGGCGCCGACGTGGCGCCGGGCGGGCCGTTCGCGGCGCTGGGCGGCGAAGAGCTGGCCTTCGTCAACGGCCGCTGCGACGGCTTCCCCGGCATCATCGCCGAGGGGCAGGGCGAAGAGCCGATGCGCCTGCGCTTCGTCTCGACCGCCGACGGCGCCGGGCATCAGCCCGAGGTGGCGATCGAGGTGACGGCCGGGTCGCGGCTGGTCCTGCTGGAGAGCCACGAGGGGCGTGCCTCCGGATACGTCGCCAACACGCGGCTGAAGATTTCCGTCGGCGAAGGCGCCTCCCTGACTCGCGTCGTGTTGGGCGAGGACGCGGCGGACGCCCTGGCCTTCGTGCGCGCCGAGGTGACGCTGTCTGCCGGCGCGACGTTCGAGCAGGTCACCGCGACGTCCGGCGCCAAGCTCCAGAGGTTCGAGACCCACGTCGGCCATCCGGGGCAGGGCGCCTCCGTCCGCATGGACGGGCTCTACGCCCTGTCCGACGCCCGCCACGCCGACCTGACCAGCGTGGTGACCCACGCCGGCCTCGACGGCCAGACCAGCCAGCTGGTCAAGGGCGTGGTCCACGACACGGCGCGCGGGGTGTTCCAGGGCAAGATCGTGGTCGAGAGAGGGGCCGACGGCACCGACGCGCGGATGGCGCACAACGCCCTGATCCTGTCCGAGCGCGGCGAGGTCGACGCCAAGCCGGAGCTGATCATCTATGCCGACGACGTGCAGTGCGCGCACGGGAACACCGTCGGCGCGCTGGACGAGAGCGCCCTGTTCTACATGCAGCAGCGCGGCATTCCGGCCGACGAGGCGAGGGCGCTTCTGACCCAGGCCTTCCTGTTCGAGGTCGTCGACCGGATCGGCCACGAGGGCGCGCGCGAGGTGGTGCGGGAATGGCTGACGGCACGACTGTGACCCCCTTCGACGTTCAGGCCGTCCGCGCCCAGTTCCCGATCCTGTCGCGGCAGGTGAACGGGCAGCCGCTGGTCTATCTGGACTCCGCCGCCAGCGCGCAGAAGCCGCGCGCGGTGATCGACGCCATGACGCGGGCGATGGAGGGCAGCTACGCCAACGTCCATCGCGGCCTGCACACCCTGGCCAACGAGACGACGGAGGCCTTCGAGGCCGCGCGCGAAAGCGTGGCGCGGTTCGTGGGGGCCGAGGCGCCGGAGCGCGTGGTCTTCACCAAAGGCGGGACCGAGGCGATCAATCTGGTGGCGGCGGGGCTTGGCCAGTCCATCCGTCCGGGCGACGAGATCGTCGTCAGCCAGATGGAGCACCACTCCAACATCGTGCCGTGGCACCTGCTGCGCGAGCGGCACGGCGCGGTGCTGAAGTGGATCCCGGTGCGCGACGACGGCAGTCTGGACATGGCCGCCTATGCCGACCTGCTGGGGCCGAAGACGCGGATGGTCGCGGTGACCCACATGTCCAACGTGCTGGGCACGGTGAACCCGGTCGCCGAGATCACGCGGCTGGCGCACGTGGCGGGGGCGCAGGTGCTGATCGACGGCTGCCAGGGCGCCGTGCACTGCGCGCCGGACGTGGCCGCCATCGGCTGCGACTTCTACGTACTGACCGGCCACAAGCTGTTCGGCCCCACCGGCATCGGCGCCCTGATCGGGACCGAGGCCGCGCTGGAGGCCCTGCCGCCTTTCCAGGGCGGGGGCGAGATGATCGAGACGGTCACGCAGGACCGTGTCGCCTATGCCCGGCCGCCGCACCGGTTCGAGGCGGGAACGCCGCCGATCCTGGAGGCCATCGGTCTGGGCGCGGCGATCGAGTGGTACGCCGGCTTCGATCCCGCCGCCGTGCGGGCGCATGAGGCGGCGCTGATGGACCGGGTGAGGGAGCGCCTGTCGGGCGTGAACTGGCTGACCGAGATCGGCACGGCGCCGGGCAAGGGCTCGATCTTCGCCTTCACGGTGGAGGGCGCCCATGCCCACGACGTGGCCCAGGTCATGGACCGCTACGGCGTGGCGATCCGCGCCGGCCTGCACTGCGCCGAGCCGCTGGCGCAGCGTTTCGGGCTGACGTCGAGCGGACGGGCCAGCTTCGCCCTATATAACACTCTGGAGGAGGCCGACGCCTTCGCCGACGCCCTGATCAAGGCCCGAGATTTCTTCGTATGACCGCCCCGATCTCCGACAACGCCGACTTCGCCGCCGCCTGGGACGAGCCGCAGAAAAGCGCCCTGTCGCAGGACGAGATCGCGCGCCTGACCGACGACATCGTGGCGGCGCTGAAGACCGTGTTCGATCCGGAAATCCCGGTCGACGTCTATGAGCTGGGCCTGATCTACAAGGTCGACCTGTCCGACGACCGCGACGTCGACATCGAGATGACGCTGACCGCCCCCGGCTGCCCCGTCGCCGGCGAGATGCCCGGCTGGATCGAGGATGCGGTGGCCAAGGTGGAGGGCGTGAAGTCGGCCCGGGCCAATCTGGTGTTCGACCCGCCTTGGGACCCGTCGCGCATGAGCGACGAGGCCAAGCTGCAGCTGAACATGTTCTGATGATCGAACCCGTCGTCACCCCCGCCCCGCGCAGGCCGCGCCCCTCGGTCGTCACCCTGACGCCCGCGGCCGCCGACCGCGTGCGTGACCTGCTGGCCGCCAATCCGGACAAGATCGGGCTGAAGATCGGCATCAAGAACGGCGGCTGCGCTGGTCAGGAGTACGTCTTCAGTCTGACGGACGTGGCGGGCCCGTTCGACGAGGCGGTCGATTTCGACGGCGCGCGCGTGGTCATCGACGGCAAGGCGATCCTGTACCTGATCGGCACCGAGATCGACTGGGAGGTCACGCCGCTGGCCTCCAAATTCGTGTTCCGAAATCCGAACCAGACCGACGCCTGCGGCTGCGGCGAGAGCGTCACGATCACGCCGGCGGCGGCCGGCTGAGGCTCTCGGCCACCGTCGATCGACGCTCATTGGCGACTTTCGCCGTTTTGATGATCCCCTTGGCGAGGTTGGACCGAATCCTTGGTCAGTTTGTCGTCGGGATCGGTCGACGATTCCGGAGCTCGTCCGGCGTCGGGACCTGAACAGCAGGCGTTACCGGGCTGCCCGTGGCTTCAGAGACCAGATCGGCGGTCCGATTCTCGATCGCCGCCTCCAGCCGGGCCATGAACTCGTCCTTGGGCAGGCCCGTCGGGATGGGGTCGAGGAACTCGACCGTCGCCGTGCCCGGCTTCTTCTCGAAGGCCTCCTGCGGCCAGAACAGGCCGAGATTGGTGGCGACCGGCACCACCGGCATGTCGAAGTCGCGGTACATGTGCCAGACGCCCGAGCGGTAGCGGAATTTCTCGCCCACCTTCGCCAGATTGCCCTCGGGGTAGATCAGGATTTTCCGGCCCTCGCGGTGCGCGTCGGCCCCGCGCTGCTTCAGGGAATTCCGCGCTTCGCGGCCACCGCAGTTGTCGACGACGATCGCCCCCAGCTTGCGCAGCACCGTCGCCATCAGCGGAAATTTCTCCAGATGGTCGCCGGTGACGAAGGCCAGGTCGTCGAACTGGTCGTAGACGCAGAAGCCGTCGCCCCAGCTCTGGTGCTTGGCGGCGATGATGAAGGCGCCGTCCGGCAGGCGTTCCCGGCCGCGAACGTCCACCCGGATGCCGGCCAGGATGCGCATCGCCTGAACCATTCGACGGACGTAGCGTCGGATGATCCAGCCGGTGGCCGCGCGCCCGGGCAACAGGGCGGCGGCGACGGCCATGAGGGTATAGGCGATCGACAGCGACCAGTAGGCGGCGGCGAAAGCCAGGCTGCGGATCATGGGGCGATCATGCTGGGGGTCGTGGCGGCTTCAAGGCGAAGCTTCAGGCCGCAGCCTTGCGCATCGCCTCGGCGTCGGTGATCCGGTTGCGGCCGTTGCGCTTGGACTCGTACAGTGCCGCGTCGGCGCGACCGAGAAGGCACGCGGCCGTTTCGCCCTTCGCCAGCCGGGCATAGCCGGCGGAGATGGTGACGGCGCCCAGCTCATCGTCGGTCGAGCGACGACGCAGGGAGCGCGAGGCGATCTCGTTGCGCACGGATTCCAGGGCGTCCTCGACGCGGGCGGCGTCCTCGGCCGGAAAGATCACCGCGAACTCCTCGCCGCCATAGCGCGCGGCCAGACGCGGCGTCCGCGCCATGCGGCCCAGCACGCTGGCGACGTAACGCAGGACCTGATCGCCGGTCTGGTGACCCCAAGTGTCGTTGAAACGCTTGAAATGATCGATGTCGAGCACCGCCAGCGTCAGCTCTCGCCCGTCGCGGTGCGCGACCTCGACGCAGGCTTCCAGATGCTCGTCGAAGGCCTTGCGGTTGGCCAGGTTCGTGAGCGCGTCGGTCATGGCGTCGCGCCGCACCTGCTCCAGGTGCTCGCGCAGGCGCGCCACTTCGCGGGTGGAGGCGTCCAGACGCTTCTCCAGGTCCTGATTCTGCTTCTGCACCTTGCGCGTGGCGGTGGTCAGGCCGTCGACGACGGCGCGCAGACCTTCCGGCGCGGCGACGCCCTCCATGTCGGCGGAGGCGCCGGCCAGGACCTGGCCGTATTCGGCCTGACTCTTGTGGGCCTTGGCGATGGCGGTGGCGACGCTGGTCAGCTCGCGGTCCAGCACCCGGCCGGCGTCGCGGATCTCTTCCGACAGGCGGCCGCGGGGCAAATACTCGGCGGCCAGCATGTCGGAGACGGCCTCGGTGAACGGCTCGCCGGCCGCCAGCACGCGCTTGATCTCACGCCCAAGAGGACCTTCGGGATCGCCGAGGTAGTGCAGCCAGAGTTCGAAATTGAGGGGCGTCGGCCAGACGCCGACGGCCTCCATCTCCTCCAGCACGCGCCGCGCCAGCCCATAGGCTTCCGGCCCGCGCAGGGTCGTTTCCACGACCTTGGCCATGCGTTCCCCCGCAATTCTTGCTGCCTGAACCTTAGCCGTCGAAGCGTAACGACGGGTTAAGCGCGGGTCGAAGAACGCGGATTCGGGAAGCGGTTCAAGCGCCGATCACGACAGGGCGGCGAAGGAAAGCGGGAATGTCGGCGTCGCCGAAAGGGCGGCCGCGCGGAGCGGGAGCCTCGGCTTCCGCGGTCACCGGACGGGCATCCCTGTCGCGGTCGCGTCCGCGGCCTCGACCGCCGCGTTCCCGACGCGGTCGTTCGGCCCGCGTCTCGTCGGCGACGACTTCGGGCGCTTCGGCCAGAACCGGAGCTTCGACCGCCTCGGCCACGGCCGAGAACTGCGGCAGCGCCGCCGCCGCTTCGGCATCGGCGCGGTCGGCGCCGCGGCGGCGGCTGCGCGAGCGGGCGGGCTGGGGAGCGTCGCCCTCGACGGCGGCGGGCGTCTCGGCGCGCGGCGCGCGCTGGGCCGGGCCGTCCAGGACCAGTTCCTCGGGCGTCATCTTGATGAGCTTCAGGACCTTGTCCAACGCCTTGTCGTCCGACGGCGTCACGATCATGAAGGTCTGACCCTTCTTGCCGGCGCGGCCCGTGCGGCCGATGCGGTGGACATAGTCGTCGGCGTGGTGAGCCACGTCGTAGTTGAACACGTGGCTGACGTCCGGAATGTCCAGGCCGCGCGCGGCGACGTCGGAGGCCACCAGCAGCTTCAGCTCGCCGGATCGGAAGGCCGCCAGAGTCTTCATGCGCAAGCTCTGGTCCAGGTCGCCGTGGATCGGCGCGGCGTCGAAGCCGTGCCGCTTCAGCGATTTGGCGACAACGTCGACCTCGGATTTGCGGTTGCAGAAGACGATGCCGTTCTTGACGTCGTCGCGCGCCACCAGCTTGCGCAGGGCCTCGCGCTTGGCCTTGGGGTCGCCGGTCTTCAGCCGCACCATGTACTGGGTGATCGTCTCGGCCGTCATGGCCGGCCGGCTGGCCTCGATCCGCGTCGGATCCTTCAGGAACTGGGTCGTCAGCCGGGTGATCTCCGGCGGCATGGTGGCCGAGAAGAACAAGGTCTGACGCTTCGGCGGCGTCAGTTTGAAGATTTTCTCGATGTCCGGGATGAAGCCCATGTCCAGCATGCGGTCGGCCTCATCGACCACCATGACCTCCACGCCCGTCAGCAGCATCTTGCCGCGTTCGAACAGGTCGATCAGACGGCCGGGCGTGGCGATCAGCACGTCGACGCCCTTGGTCAGGGCGGCGACCTGATCGGCCATGGACACGCCGCCGATCAGCAGAGCCCAGCTCAGCTTGGTGCCCTTCGCGTACTTCGCGAAGCTCTCCGCCACCTGGTCGGCCAGTTCGCGGGTCGGGGCCAACACCAGGGCGCGCGGCATGCGGGCGCGGGCCCGGCCGGTGGCCAGCCGCTCTATCAGCGGCAGGGTGAAGGCCGCGGTCTTGCCCGTTCCGGTCTGGGCGATGCCCAGAACGTCGCGTCCGGCCAGCGCCACGGGAATGGCCTGGGCCTGGATCGGCGTGGCGGTGGTGTAGCCCGTCGCGGAGACGGCGCTCAGGGTCGTGGGCGACAGGCCCAGCTGTGCGAATTCGGTCATTCGGTCCTTGCACGAAAGCCGCCCTGCGCATCAGCGGGGGCGGCGACAGGGTGATGGCCCCGGACCTCCCGGGGCGTGACGTCTGCGGAACCGCCCCTCATGGGCGTGCGGGCGGCGCGGATCGCCAACCTGTCCCGAACGTGGGCGGCATATGGCTTTTCCCCACGCGGGAGTCAAGTATTCGGTCGGCGCGCGAAACCTCTTGCCATTCGTGAACTTTCGTTAAGATTGCGCCCGGGGACTGTTTTCGGTCGGGGGGATCATGCGGGCACGGGCGTGGTGGATCGGGTGCGCGTTTCTGGTGCTGGCCGCGGCGGGGCCGGCCGCGGCTCAGTCGGGAATGTCCTCGGCGTTCGGCAACACCATCGTGTCGAACTATCCCGACGGCGGCTGGGTGAAGCACTGGTTCAACCCGGACAACACCTACGTCGCCCATTTCAGCGACGGTCGACGCATCAGCGCCCGCTGGCGGGTCGAGGGGCGCAACATCTGCCTGACCAACATCCGGCCCAGCATGATGATCCCGCGCTTTTGCAGCCGCATGGTCGAGGCCGAGGTGGGGGAAACCTGGACGGCGCGCGATCCGCTCGGGCGGCGGGTCAGAAACACCTTGGTCGCCGGGCGAACCTGACGCGCCTTCAGGTCTCGCGATAAGGCGAACCTTCCCGCCGCAGCATCGACATCTCCGCATCCACGGCCATGCGCTCGCCCTCCAGATGGTCGGCGACCGCGCGGCGCAGGCCGTCGTGGGCGATCCAGTGGGCCGAATGCACCCGCTCGGGAAGGTAGCCGCGACCCAGCTTGTGCTCGCCCTGCGCGCCCGCCTCCACGCGGTCCAGACCGCGGGCCAGAGCGAAATCGATCGCCTGATAGTAGCAGAGCTCGAAATGCAGGAAGGGCCGGTCCACCAGCGTGCCCCACTGTCGACCATACAGGGCGTCTCGCCCGATGAAGTTCAGCGCCCCCGCCACCGGCGCGCCGTCGTCGAAGGCCATCACCAGGGTGATCCGGTCGGCCATCGTCGCGCCGATCCGGTCGAAGAAGTCCCGCGTCAGATAGGGCCGGCCCCACTTACGTGATCCCGTATCCATGTAGAAGGTGAAGAAGGCGTCCCACTGCTTTGATTGGATGTCATTTCCGGTCAAAGTACGAATGTCCAATCCCGCCTGCGCCTCGCGCCTTTCGCGGCGGATCGACTTGCGGCGACCGGACGACAGGGCCGCCAGAAATCCCTCGAAGTCGCCATAGCCCCGGTCGCGCCAGACGAACTGCATGTCCTGCCGCTTCAGCAGGCCGGCGGCGCCCAGCCAGTCCCACTCATCCGTGGTCGGGAAGTTGAGATGCAGGGAAGAGACGTCCATCCGCCGCGCCAGTCCGATCGCCGCCTCCAGCAGGCCCGCGCGCACGGCGTCCGCGTCCTCTCCCGGCGCCACCAGCAGGCGCGGCCCGGTCACCGGCGTGAACGGCACGGCGGAAAGCAGTTTGGGATAATAGGCCCCGCCCGCCCGCTCGAACGCCTGGGCCCAGGCGTGGTCGAACACGTATTCGCCCTGCGAATGCCCCTTCAGCCACAAAGGCATGGCCCCGATCAACCGCCCGTTGTCCTCCAGCGTCAGATGCCGCCCGGCCCAGCCCTGTCGCGGCACGGCGCTGCCCGAGGCCTCGCAAGCGTCCAGGAAGTCGAACGTGACGAAGGGGTCGCCGGTCGGCGCGGCCAGGGCGTCCCAGGCCTCGCGCCCGACCTCGGCGACCGTCTGATGGACGCGGGCGGTGAGGGTCACCGCACCTCGACGATCGCGTCGATCTCGACGGCGAAGTTCAGCGGCAGGCGATAGACGCCGACGGCCGATCGGGCGTGCCGGCCCTTGTCGCCGAACACCTCGACCATCAGGTCCGAGCAGCCGTTGATGACGGCGGGGATGGCCGAGAAATCCGGTCCCGCCTGGACGAAGCCGCCCAGTTTCACGATGCGCTCCACCCGTTCCAGATCGCCGTCCAGCGCGGCCGACATCTGCGCCAGAAGGTTGACTCCGCACATGCGCGCCGCCTCCTTGGCTCGTTCCGGCGTCACGTCCACGTCCACCGTGCCCAGCACTCCGCCCGCCGCGTCGTTCGACAGCTGGCCCGAGATGTGGACCAGGTTCCCGCTGCGCACCCATGGCACATAGTTGGCCACCGCCTTGGCGGGCTCGGGCAGGACGATTCCCAGTTCGGCGAGGCGGGCGGACACGGACATGCGGGGCTCCGGAGTTGGTTCGGCCGCTGTTTAGCGAGGCGCGTGCGCCGCGTCACGGCCCTTAAGGGATCACTCACCGCCGTGTGAGAGGGTGACGGCCATGGACATGCACCTGAGCCCCGTCGAGGCGTCGCTGCACGCCGTCATCGCCCGCATGAGCGAGGCCGATCGCGCCCGCGTCGACGTCGCTGTCGAGCCCGCCGCCGCCCGCGCGACCGCCGCCGCCACGCACTGGAACTTCGACCTGCCCGCACAGGAGGTGGACGCCGTGCTGGGGCAGGGCGCGACCGACGACGCCCGCCGTGGTCTGATCGCCATCTGGACCCTGGGCGTCATGGAGCGCGCCCGCTCCGTCGGCATGCCGGCCGCAGTGATGGAGCTCTATCCCTACTGGATCGACCAGACCGCGCAGTTTCTGGCCGGCGACGCGGGCGTATACGACCGCGATTTCTGGGCCAAGGACGTGCGCTTCGCCCTGGCCCTGTCCGTCCCGGGAGCGAAGACCCAGATCATCGACCTGTCCTCGCCCATGGGCCCGGGGGAGAGCGTGCGGCACGCGCTGTCCGGCCGCGGGATCGGACCGCTGATCAACTGGGTCCGGCACGGCGCCAACCGGTCGTGGCTGCAGGTGCACACGGAGAGCCGCCATCTGGAAGACTTCACCGAAGAAGGCTGGAACCGCGCCTGGGCCACGGCCGCCGAAATTTGCAAGGTACGGCCCGAGCTGGCCGGCATGATCGGCTCCAGCTGGTTCTACGATCCGCCGCTGGAGACCATCAGCCCGCGGCTTGCCCACTTGCGGCTCAACCCGCTGAACAACGGCGCCTGGATGGTCCATCAGGGCCCGGGCGAAATCCACACCCAGCGCGCCGCCGCCAGTCCCGGCAGCCGTCGCGCCTTGATCGAAAGCGGGGAATACCTGCCGCGCAGCTGGCTGGTCGCGTGGCCGCGCGAGGCCCTGATCCGCTGGGCCGACGCCCGCCGGTCCTAGGCCGCCAGTCGCCGCCGCCCCTCAGCCACCGGCACGATCGTCAGCCCGGCCGCCTTGGCCGCCAGGATCAGCCGCTCCAGATCGCGTTGCGTGCAGCCATAGGGCGTGGGCGCGTCCGACACGTCGTGGCCATAGGCGATCAGCCAGCCGTCCTTCGCCGCCGCCTCCGCGCACAGGGCGTCCAGGTCGTAGCCGGGCAGGCGGCGGCTCTCCAGGCCGATGGCCTTCAGCGCCACCCGGTCCTCGGTCCCCGCATTGACCCCGTTCCGCACCCCGCGGCCCAGAGCAAACCGCAAATCAATGATCGATTTCGCCCCCAGCGCCACGTCCCCGAACGGATAGGCGAAGGTCTCCATCACATGGCCGTCCAGACGGTCCGCCACCCACAACGCATTCCGCGCCAGGCTGCGCCCCAGCTCCGCTGGGCTCAGCGTCAGGGTCGAGACGTGCTCATAGGTGTGGCACCCCACCTCGTGCCCGGCGAAGAACAGCTCGCGCATCTGGTCGGCGGTGAACTGCGGCAGGCCCAGGTTCTCGCCGCGCTCCAGCCCACCGCAGACGTAATAGGTGGCCTTGACCCCGTGCTGCGCCAACACCGGTCCCGCCTCGGTCCAGGCGCTCTGGGGGAAGTCGTCGAAGCTCAGGCTCAGCATTCCGCCGGGCGCGCGCACCTGCATCGGGCGGCGGTCCAGCCAGCGCCCGGCGCGGCGGCGCATCTTGTCGACGAAGGCCTGCATGCGGGCAACGCTAGGGCAGGGGGCTTAAGACCGGGTTGAGCGCCCCTTCAGGGCCCGCCCCGCCACCACGGCGCCCGGGCCGAACTTGGCGCGCAGGGCATCGACCGTCGTCTCCGTCTTAAGCGTGCGCGCCGCCTCGGTCTGGAACAGGCCCGGCGGCGCGTCGGCCGCGTCCTCGATCTCGGCTAGGCCGATGCCGATCAGCCGATAGGGCCGCCCCAGCTCGGACCCCAGCAGACGCCGCCCCTCGGCGAACAAGCCGCGCGCCGTCTGCACCGGCTCGGCTGGCGTCACCCGCCGCGTGACGATCTTGAAGTCCGCCCGCCGCAGCTTCAGCACCACCGACCGCCCCGCCACCCCGTCGCGCCGGGCTTTCGATGCCAGCTTCTCGCAAAGCGGCCACAGCTCGGCCTCCAGCGCCTCGCGGTCGGTCAGGTCCGTGTTGAAAGTCGTCTCCGCGCTCATGCCCTTGCGGTCGCGCTCGGGGTTCACCGCGCGCGCGTCGCGCCCGTGCGCCAGCTCGTGCAGCCGCAGGCCCCACTCGCCGTACCGCTTCGCCAGATCGCGCAAATCCGCCACCGCCAGATCGCCGACGGTGGCATAGCCGTCGCTGCGCAGGGTTTTCGCGAAGACCGGCCCCACTCCCGGCAGGATCGTCACCGGCCGCCCGGCCAGCGTCGCCGCCGCCTCGGTTCCCAGCACGGTGAACCCGCGGGGCTTGTCCATCTCCGACGCCACCTTGGCCAGGAACCGGTTGGGCGCCAGGCCGATGGAGACGGTCAGGCCAATCTCGTCTTCGATCTCCTTCTGCAGCCGCACCAGCTGGAACACCGGCGGCCCGCCGTTCAGCCGCTCGGTGCCCCTCAGGTCCATCCACGCCTCGTCCAGCGACAGCGACTGCACCAGCGGCGTCAGGGCCCGCACCTTGTCGAAGATGCGTTTGCTCTCGGCGACGTATTTTTCGAAGTTCGGCTTGATCACCACGGCGTCCGGGCACGCCTTCAGCGCCTTGAACATCGGCATGGCCGAGCCGACGCCGTACAGCCGCGCGACGTAGCAGGCGGTGGCCACCACGCCCCGCACCCCGCCGCCCACGATCACGGGCCTGTCCCTCAGCTCCGGCCGGTCGCGCTTCTCCACCGAGGCGTAGAAGGCGTCGCAGTCCAGATGCGCGATGGCGTGGTCCGTCAACTCCGGGTGGTTCACGACCCGCAGCGAGCTGCAACCCTCGCACGTGCGCCGCGCGGCGGACGCGGTCTTCAGGCAGTCGCGGCAGATGCTGGCGAAATCGCCCACGGAAAGGACTCGGAAAGGTCGCGCTTACCCCAACTTAAGACCGATGGGTCAGGGTTGCACATGAAGTCGGCGGAAATCCCCCGCATCCACGCGGGGGCATGCCGGCCCCAGGTGTCGATGACCAAGACCGTCCTCATCGTCGAGGATAACGAGCTGAACATGAAGCTCTTTCATGATCTGCTCGATTCCCAGGGGTTCCGCACCCTGCAGACCCGCGAGGGGTTGTCGGCGCTGGCGATCGCCCGCGAGCACCGGCCCGACCTGATCCTGATGGACATCCAGCTGCCCGAGATTTCGGGCCTGGAGGTCACCAAGTGGCTGAAGGACGATCCTGACCTGGCCCACATCCCGGTGATCGCCGTCACCGCCTTCGCCATGAAGGGCGACGAGGAGCGCATCCGAAACGGGGGATGCGAGGCCTACATCTCCAAGCCCATCTCCGTGCTCCATTTCCTCGAAGTCGTCCGGCGCCACCTCGGCGTCGTGGCGGCGTGAGGGCCCGCCGATGACGGCGCGCGTCCTGGTCGTCGACGACGTCGAGCCCAACGTGCGCCTGCTCGAGGCCAAGCTGACGCTGGAATACTACGACGTCCTGACCGCCCATGACGGCCCCACGGCCATCGAGGTGGCGACCCGCGAACAGCCGGACCTGATCCTGCTGGACGTCATGATGCCGGGCATGGACGGGTTCGAGACCTGCCGCCGCATCAAGGCGGTTCCGGCCCTGCGTCACGTGCCGATCGTGTTGGTCACGGCGCTTGACGGGCGCGAGGATCGCATGAAGGGGCTGGAGGCGGGGGCCGACGACTTCGTCACCAAGCCGATCGACGACCTGATCCTGATGGCGCGGGTGCGCTCCCTGACCCGGCTCAAGGCCATCGTCGACGAACTGCACGACCGGGAGGAGAGCAGCCGCCGGCTGGGCGTCGACGCCGACGCCGCGGGCCGCCTGCGCGCCACCGGCGGCCGGATTCTCGTCGTCGACGACGGCGAGCGTCAGGCGGCGAAGATCGTCGAGCGGCTGTCGGAAGAGCACCGCCCGACCGTCGAGGCCGACCCCGCCGCGGCGCTGGAGGCGGCCAAGGCCGGGCTGGACCTGATGATCGTCAACCTGGCGGCGGCCGAGTTCGACGGCCTGCGCCTGATCGCCCAGGCCCGCTCCACCGAGGCGGCGCGGCGCACGCCCATCCTGGCCGTGGTCGACCCCATCGACCGCCCGCGCATGGTCAAGGCGCTGGAGCTGGGCGCCAACGACATCCTGATGCGCCCGGTGGACGTGGAGGAGCTCCAGGCCCGCGCCCGCACCCTGATCCGGCGCAAGCGCTATCAGGACTTCCTGCGCCAGAAGCTGGATTACAGCCTCGAAATGGCCGTCACCGACGCCCTGACGGGCCTGCACAACCGCCGCTACATGGCCGGCCAGCTTCAGGCCATGGTCGGCCGCGCGGCCCAGGGCGGCGAGACGGTGTCGGTGCTGGTGCTCGACATCGACCACTTCAAGGCCGTGAACGACGGCTTCGGCCACGACGCCGGCGACGAGGTCCTGCGCGAGTTCGCCGTGCGCCTCGCCACCAACGTCCGCGCCGTGGATCTGCCGTGCCGCATGGGCGGGGAGGAGTTCGTGGTCGTCATGCCCGGCGCCCCCATCGAAGCCGCCCTGCGCGTCGCCGAACGCATCCGCCGCGACGTCGCCTCCGTCCCCTTCCGCGTGCTGGACGGCGAGGCCGCGCTCGACGTCACCGTCTCCATCGGCGTCGCCACCGTCTCCGGCCCGAACGACACCCCCGACGCCCTGCTCAAGCGCGCGGACGAGGGGGTGTACGAGGCCAAGCGCCGGGGCCGCGATCAGGTGGTGGCGCGGGCGGCTTGACCTGTCTCCTCCTCGTCGGCGTCGCCGATGGGGAGGTGGCGCGGCGCGAATACGCGCCGTGACGGAGGGGGCGGCTCGGTGTCCGACGCCCGAAACGCCAATCCCTTTCGACTGAGATGCCCCCTCCGTCTCGCCCGCTGCGCGGTCGATCACCTCCCCATCCGCTTCGCGCACGGGGAGGAGACAGCAAAAACGCCCGGCCATCGCTGACCGGGCGTTCGAAAATCAGCGAGGCGGTTCGCCTTACTTGATCTTGCCTTCCTTGAACTCGACGTGCTTGCGCACGACGGGGTCGTACTTCTTCACGACCATCTTCTCGGTCATGGTGCGGGCGTTCTTCTTGGTGACGTAGAAGAAGCCGGTGTCGGCGGTCGAGTTCAGGCGGATCTTGATGGAAGCCGGCTTGGCCATCGGACAATTACCTTTGCGACGGCGAGAGCCGCTGGAAACGAGAGGCGCGGAACATACTCAGGCGCGCCCGGAAGTCAACGCCGCCGCGCGGGCGTGCTAGCGTCGCGGCATGAAAGCCCTGACCGCCCCGATCCCCGCCGCCGTCCTGGCCCTGTCCGCCTGCGCCACGGCGCCGGCGCAAAGCCCCCAGGACGCCTTCTTCGCCCGCCTGACCGACCTGTGCGGCCGGACCTTCCACGGCCGCGTCGCCGCCGACGACACCAACGACCCGAACTTCGCCGGCAAGGCCCTGGTCATGCACGTGCGCGACTGCTCTCCGACCGAGATCCGCATTCCCTTCCACGTCGGCGAGGACCATTCCCGCACCTGGGTCATCACCCGCACCGGCGCCGGCCTGCGGCTGAAGCACGACCATCGCCACCATGACGGCACGCCCGACGTCCTGACCTGGTACGGCGGCGACACCACGACGCCGGGCACGGCCGAGCGCCAGGAATTCCCCGTCGACGCCGACTCGATCGCCCTGTTCACCCGCGAGGGCCGCACGGTGTCGAACACCAACGTCTGGGCGATCGAGGTGCGGCCGGGGCGGGAATACGTCTACGAGCTCTCCCGCCCCGGCGGCCGCCTGTTCCGCGTGGCGTTCGATCTGTCGAAGCCGATGTCTTGAACCCTCTCCCGGCGGGAGAGGGTCAGGCGATGCACCAACGCCTGACCGGGCGCACCGTCGCGCAGGCGGGCGTGCCGTCCTTGCCGCGCCCCGGCAGGCCGATCTCCAGCACCGCGCCCGCGCGCGCCCGATCCAGCAGTGCTGGCGGAATGTCATGCACGTCGATCTTGGCCCGCCGGTTCAGCGTCGTGGCGTGGTCGCCCGCCGCGATGCCGATCCGGATGTAGACGAACCGCCTCTCCTTGCTCTCGCGCCGCACGAAGGGGCCGGTCATCCGCCCGTCGTCGTGCAGGGTGATCGGCACGTCGAAACTCACCGGCCCGCCGCCCGCAGTCACAGGCTCGAACGGCATGTCGTCCTTCTGCAGGCTGTAGCGCACGCCCGGCACGGGATCGTCGATCGTCAGCCTGAGGCGGATCTCGGTCACCGGAAGGCCCGCAGCCGCTCGCGCACGGCCTCCAGCCCCGGCAGGACGCGTTCGATCTCGGCGGCGTTCTTCTTCCACTTGTCCGGCCGCGGCGGCTCCAGCGTGTGCCGTGAGTCGGGCAGGGGACCGCCGGTCCGCTCCGTCAGCGCCGCGTCGACCTCAATCCCGGCGAAATTGGCGATCCCGGCGATGACCTTGCCCGGATCGGCGACGAAGTCGGCATAGCGCACCACGTGCCGCCGTTCGGCCGGCAGGGCCTTCAGGTCTTCCATGATGGTCGTGTTGGTCACGGCCCACTGGTGCGCCGCGATCTCCTCGACCGGATTGCCCTTCAGCCCCCGCCACTCCGGCGGCAGCAGCAGCGACCACGGCCCGTCCCAGCCCTGCAGCTGCGGATAGGTGACCCAGCCGCCCGAGCGCCAGGCGTCGATGATGCTGGACACGTTCTCCTCCGGCTCGCGCCACAGGAACACGTACAGCGCGTCGGGGAACACCTTGTCGAAGAAGGGGATGCGTAGGGCGTTCTTGGGCGTCTTTTCCAGGAACCGCACCGAGGGGGCGTTGGCGAAGGGCGTTCCGCCGGCGCCGACCAGCTTCTCGGCCACCCGCGCGTGCATGGCCAGGCCGATCTGCGGGTCGAACTGCGCCGCCGTCAGCCGGTTGGAGTCCACGCCCGGCGCGCCGGGCCGCAGGCGGGGGAAACCCTCCGCCAGCCAGTGCGCCTCTCCGCCCACGGTGTGCAGCTGCGGCGTGACCGCCAGCGTCTCGAACAGGGCGGTCGAGCCCGACCGGGGCGCCGCCACGATGATGATCGGCCGGTCATAGGTCGGTACAGTCCGTACCGACGGCGCCGGCCGCGCTCCGCCCGCCGGGGCGTGACCCGGCACGGCGGCAGCCGCCTGTCCACGCGCGCCCTCATTGACGGCATAGGCGGCCACCCGCGCGCCGGCGACGCGCAGCACCGGCATGTCGTTGGGCCCGACGCGCAGGTCCTCGCCCAGCCCCCGCACCTGCTGCAGGAAGCCGTCGATGCGCTTGCGGTAGTGGGGGACGCCCCGGTCCTCGTCGGCGAACAGGGACCACAGTTGGCGCCAGTCCTGACGGAAGCCCCAGCAGGCCCGTTCCAGCGCCCGCACCTCGGCCTCGCCCGCGGCGCCGCCCTTGGTCGAGACGGTCTCGGACACCAGGTCCGCCAGCAGCTGGTCGATCTCCGACGGCGGCATGACGCGATGCACGTTGAACCGCTCGAACGCCAGCGGCGCCTTCTCTCCCGGCCGGTACGGCACGGGCCGGGCGGCGATCGGCCCGTCGGCGGCCGCGTCCGCCATGTCCCAGAACCGGGCGTTGCCGGTGGTGTCGGCCACCAGGTGGATGCGCTCCACGTCCGACCCGTTGACCACCCGATGCGTGCGCCAGTTGTCGAAGATCCACGATTCCCCGGCGGCCATGTTCACGACCCGGTCGTCGCAGTGGAACATCACCTCCGGCGTCGTGACGATCGGGATGTGCATCCGCACGCGGTGGAACCAGTGATAGTTCACGTCCGTGTGGGTCGGCACCTCCGACCCCGGTCCCAGCTTCATCAGCCGCGACCGGCTCCACACGACGCCAAAATGGCTCAGCACCTGCTGCAGATAGGGCGCGGCCAGCAGGTGCGGCGTCGGCGCCATGGCCCCGGCCACGTCGTCGTTCTCGGTTCCGCCGACGGTGATCAGGCGCAGCGCGCTGTTGCCGGGGATCTTGTTCGGGTGCGGGGCCCAGGCCTCGGCCGGAAACGCCAGCACCTCCTGGCGCAACCGCTCCACGTCGAAGGTGAATGGCAGTTTGATGAAGGGGGCCTTGAGCTTCATCCCGAACGGATACCGGCCGGGCGGGGCAGGGTCAAAGACGTTCGATCCTATGGCGCCCATGCACCTGCCTTATGAACGGCAGGCCGTCGGACCGGTCTTCGAGTGCGGCGTTCAAAACAAACCGCGTGATGGCCGCCAGATCGCGCGTCAGGGCGTCGTCGGCTCTCAGCCAGGCCACGTCCTCCAGCTCGTCCGCCATGGGACGCGGATCGTCACCCATCAGGGCCGAGGCGTCGGCGCGAAAGAACCGCGCGTCAAACCGCCGGCTGCGCCCCGGCGGCGTGATCGCCCGCGCGACGTAGGTCATGGCCGCCAGGTCGGGCAGGGCGCCGCCGGCCCGAAACTCCCGCCATGGCCCCGCCACCGACTGCAAGTGCGCGGCGCGCGCCAGCCTCAGCCCCGTCTCCTCGAACGTCTCGCGCACCGCCGCCAGCATCAGCGCCCGCGCCCGATACGGCCCGATCTCCGCCTCCAGCCGCGCCCGCGTCTCGCCGACCGGGTCGGTGGCCGAGGCCGCGCGTCCGTCCGACCGGTCCACGCGCCCGCCGGGAAAGACCCACTTGCCCGCCATGAACACGTGCCCCGCCGCCCGCCGGCCCATCAGCACCTCCAGCCGGTCGCCCGAGCCGCGCGTCAGGATCAGCGTCGCCGCATCCCGCGGTCGCATCCGCCCGCCAGTGCGCGGCGCGTCCTTCAGGTCTTGGTCGGGGTCGAAGGGCTGGGTGGCGGAAGGCATGGCCCGTTCCTAGAGCTTCGGCCGCCGTCGAGAAACCTCAGCCGACGATCCGGCCCACGCGCACCTGCGTGCCGACGGGATCGCTGACGACGAACTCGTAACAGCCCCACGGCTTCAGTTCGGGGCGATGCGGCGCGAGCACGAGATCACCCATGCGATCCGCCGCCGCATCCACGTCCTCCACATAGACATAGAGGCCCAGAGGATTGTCCTCCAACCGCGTCGGCCAGTGCGGCGTCCTCGTCAGATGCAGATGCCAGCCGCGTCCGTCGGACAGGATGCGGTAGTCGCCCCAGTCGCCGACCAGCTCCAGTCCGAGCCGGGCATAGAATGCGGTGCTCGCCTCCATGTCCCGGGCGGGCACGATGGCGGCGATGCGATGGGCGTCGGTCATCCCGGTTCCTTCGTCGAGGGGGCGCGGGTCAGTGCGGCGCCGGCCAGCGCGGCCCAGGCCGAGAACAGCGCCATGGAGATCACCGCGTCATGGAGGTTGAGGTCGCCCCCCGTGGTCAAGGCCCAGATCGGCGCCAGGACGGCCATGACCACGCCGACCGCGCCCGCGATCCGGAGCAGGCCGCCGACGCGGACCATGGATACGGCCAGAAGTCCCGTCGCCAGCGCCGCCGTCACCAGGCCGAAGGCGCCCAGCACCTGGTTCAGCGTCCACAGGGCCGTCATCGCCGCCTGCCTGCCTTCGGATGGGGGCAGGGCGGCGGCCACCCGGGCCAGGGCGAAGCCGTTAATCAGGGCGGCGGCGATCAGACCCCCGGCGCCCAGGTTCCACGCCCACCGTCCCGCCACGACCGAGGCCTTGCCCCCGCCCAGTCGGCGGCTCAGCGCGTCCACCCCCACCCCCAGGCCGATCAGGCACGCGATCATCCCGCCGTGCACCAGGTCGTTGGCCATGTCGCGGGCCAACAGGCCGTCGTCCGGGCCGTTCAGCGAGGTCGGATGGTGCATCATCAGGAACAGGGCGGCGGCGGCCGACGCCGTCATGACCAGGCCGGCCGGTCGCACGTCGGGTTTGGTCTCGGTCTGGTTCATCGCTTCCCCCCTCGTTTTGGAAGGCCACCCTGCCTCGGCGCGGACGGGCGATCGACGGACGCGCCCCTTCGCCCGTCCGCTAGCGGACTTTCGGCCCGCAAAGTCCGCTTTCGACCCGCTCACGCCGCGGCGCGGCTTGCGCTAGGCTGGCGCCATGACGCTGCCCGCCGTCGAGGATCCGGATCGCCGCAAGGCGCGCACGCGGCAGGCTGTGGCCGGCGCCATGACGCGCCTGATCTTCACGCGCCGCTACGGCGACATCCGGACCGCCGAGCTGATCGAGGCGGCGGGCATCGGCCGATCGACCTTCTACGAGCATTTCCGCGGCAAGGACGACGTCCTGGTGGCCATCATCGATCCCATCTTCACGCCGTTGGCCGATGCTGCGGCCGGGAGGGGCTCCGTGATCGCGGTGCAGGGCATGCTCGGGCATGTCTGGGAGCAGCGGGCGGCCGCACGCCAGCTGTTCGAACCGCCGCTGGCGAATCGGCTGCAGCGAAAGCTCGCCGTCATGATCGAGGAAAGGCTGGCCCCGGCAGCGGGACCTGCGCCTAGGGCGCTCATCGCGACGGGACTCGCGGCTTCGACGCTGGCCACTTTGCGGTCGTGGCTCGCCGGCGAGACGCCCTGTTCGGCGCTCGATCTGGCGCGTCATCTGGTGGGCGTGAAGGGCTGAGTCCTGATAGACTGGAGCCGCCGCGGCATCGCGGATTCGGGGTTTCACATGATCGCCATCGGGGCGCAGGGCACGGCGGTGGCGCTGGGCCTCTGGATGATCGGGCTCGGCGTCTTGATGGCCGTGGCGCCGCGCCGGGCGCTCGCCGCGCTCGCCGCCATGGGCGGGACGGCGCGCGTGCATTTCGGCGAGATGGGGCTCCGCTTGATCGCGGGCGCGGCCCTGATGGTCGTCTCCGGCGCCTCGCGGTTTCCGCAGGCCCTTTGGCTGATCGGCGCGTTTCTGATCGTCTCGGCCGTCGTGCTGATGCTGCTGCCGCGCCGCTGGCATTCGGCCTATTCGCGGTGGTGGGCCGCGCGCATTCCTGTCTGGGCCGTCCGGGTGGTCGCGCCGACGTCGGTCCTGATCGGCGCGGTGCTGATCTGGACCGTGGTCTGAGGATTCGTCAGCGCCGCTTGCCCTTGCGCACGCCCTTCAGTCCGCCCGACGGCTTTCCGCCGCGGGGTTTCGGTCCGCCGGGACGTCCCTTGCCGCGCGTCGGAGGGCCGTCGCCGCGGCCCCTCATGCCCAGTCGCGGCGCCGGGGCGTTCGGATCGCGGGGATCCGGATCGGACAGCATCTCGAACAGCAGGCCGCCCGTCGCCGGCGTGGCTTCCACCAGCTTCACCTCCACCGACCGGCCCAGCGTCCAGCGCACGCCCGTCCGGCTGCCGACCAGCGCATGGGTGCGGTCGTCGTGAGTGAAATACTCGCCGCCCAGCGAGGACACGGGCGCCAGCCCGTCGGCCCCCGTCTCCTCCAGCCGCACGAACAGGCCGAAGCGGGTGACGCCGGTGATCCGTCCCCGGAAGGTCGCCCCCACGCGGTCCTGCAGGAAGGCGGCGACGTATCGGTCCATGGCGTCGCGCTCGGCGGCCATCGACCGGCGCTCGGTGGTCGTCACCTGTTCCGCGATCGACGGCAGTTCAGTGATCTCACGATCCGTCAGCCCGTCCTTGCCGAAGCCCAAGGCGCGGATCAGGCCGCGATGGACGATCAGGTCGGAGTAGCGCCGGATCGGCGAGGTGAAGTGGGCGTACCGGTCCAGGTTCAGCCCGAAGTGGCCGACGTTCTCGGGCGAATAGATCGCCTGCATCTGTGTGCGCAGCACGACCTCGTTGACGACCTCGGCGTGCGGCCCGCCGCGCGTCTGGTCCAGCAGCTTGTTGAACCGCTTCGTCGTCGCCGGCTCGCCCTTGGTCCAGGGGATGCCGATCGTCTGAAGAAAGTCCGCCAGGTTGAACAGCTTCTCCTGACTGGACGCTTCGTGGACGCGATAGATCAGCGGCGTCTTCTTCTGCTCCAGCGTCTCGGCGGCGCAGACGTTGGCCTGAACCATCATCTCCTCGATCAGCCGGTGAGCCTCCAGGCTGACCCGCGCCTCGATCGAGGCGATGCCGCCGTCCGGGGCCATCCTGATGCGTCGCTCGGCGCTCTCGATCTGCAGGGGGCTGCGCTTGATCCGCCCCTTCAGCATGGTGCGATAGGCGTTCCAGAGGGGATACAGGATCGCCTCCATGATCGGCCCGGTGACGTCGTCCGTCTGGCCATCGACGGCGGCTTGCGCCTGCTCATAGCTCAGCTTGGCATGCGATCTCATCAGTCCACGGACGAACTTGTGCCCGACCTTCCGCCCCTCCTTGTCGAAGACCATGCGCACCGCCATGCAGGCGCGGTTCTCGCCTGCCTTCAGGCTGCACAGCCCGTTGGACAGACGCTCCGGCAGCATCGGCTCGACGCGGTCGGGGAAGTAGGTGCTGTTGCCCTTGTCTCGCGCCTCGCGGTCCAGCGCCGTGCCCGGCCGGACGTATGCGGCGACGTCGGCGATGGCGACCCACACCACCCAGCCGCCCTCGTTCTTCGGATCCTCGTCGCGGTGGGCATAGACGGCGTCGTCGTGGTCGCGCGCGTCCGCCGGGTCGATGGTGATCAGCGGCAGCTCGCGCAGATCCTCGCGGCCCTTCAACGACGGCAGTTCCTGATCCTCGGCCTCGCGCTCGACCGCTTCGGAAAAGCCCATGGGCACATTGTGCGCGGCGATGGCGATCAGCGACGCGGCGCGCGGATCGTCCTCGCGCCCGATGGTCTCCAGCACCTTGCCGCGCTTGGGGCCGTACCGATGCTCGCCCTTCTCGATGGCCGCCACCACCAGATCGCCGTCCTTCAGCCCCTCGGCCAGCAGGGGCGCGATGACCAGCACGTCCTTGGACCGCCGGTCCACCGGCTCGACCCGCACCTCGCGGTTCGACTTGCGGACGACGCCCAGCACCTTGTTGGCGCCGGAATCCAGCCGCTTGATCAGCCGCGCCTCCCAGCCGTCCTCCCCCTTCGAGAACCGCACCAGCAGCCGGTCGCCCATGCCGGGCGCGGGGCCGGTCTTGCCGCTGCGGTCGGGCATCAGCACGGCGCGCGGCGCGTCGTCGGACGCCTCGACCAGCCGCACGTAAAAGTCCCCGTCCACGTCGCGCTCGACCACGTCCGCCACGCCCACGGGCGGCAGATCGCCGGCCGGCGACAAGCCCTTGCGTCCTCGCTTGCCCAGCGCGCCTTCGGCTTCCAGTTCGCGGATCATCTCGCGCAGGGCCCGGCGCTCGCCGCCCTTCAGACCGAAGTGCCGCGCGATGTCGGTCTTCTCGGCCGATCCCGCCGCGCGCAGAAAGGCCAGAAGGGTCTCCTTGTCAGGCAGTCCGGCGGCGGGGCGTTTCGGGGGCTTGCTCATGCACCCGACATAACGCGCTTCGGGGACGCGCGTCGTGCGTCATGAACGGATTTGCGACGGACCGTCGAACGGGTCAGCATACGGCGCTCACCATAGGAGAAGCCCATGCCCGCCGCCGCCCTCGTGCTGAGCCTCGCCCTCCTGGCGTCTCAGGATCCACCGGCCTCTCATGATCAGACGGTCACCTGCGTCGGCGTCTTTTTGCTTTTGAACGCCGTCATCGCCGGCACACTCGAAGCCGACCCGTCCGCCGACGCCCAGGAGACGGCCGCCGCGGCCGGGCGTCTGCTGAAGGCCGCCGACGACGACCGCGTTCTCGCCGCGCAGCGTGAGGAGGTGAGCGCGGAGGTCAGTCAGCAGGCCGTCCGGGACTGGGTCGACCTCCACGTTCGGCGTCCAGACGGGGTCATGTCCCGGGAACTGGACCCCTGTCTTCAGCGATACATGGCGGCGCTCTGACCGCTTCGGCTTGACCGGGCTCCGCCGGGCGCTCAGCTTCGCGCCGTCGCGTTTTCCGGAGTCGTTCATGTCCACCGCCGCCCCGACCGTCGGCGCGCCTTCGGGTTCGCTCCTCGACCTGATCGGCAATACGCCCATGGTCGAGGCGACGCGGCTGGACACGCGGCCGTGTCGGCTGTTCCTGAAGCTGGAATCCCAGAACCCGGGCGGCTCCATCAAGGACCGCATCGCCCTTTCCATGATCGCCGCGGCCGAGCGCGAGGGCTTTCTGAAGCCCGGCGGCACGATCGTGGAGGCGACCGCGGGCAACACCGGCCTGGCGCTGGCTCTGGTCGGGCAGGCCAAGGGCTACAAGGTCCTGCTGGTCATCCCCGACAAGATGTCCAAGGAGAAGATCCAGCACCTGCGGGCCATGGGCGCCGACGTGCGCCTGACCCGCTCGGACGTGCCGCACGGCCACCCCGAATACTACACCGACATGGCCGAGCGGCTGGCCCAGCAGATTCCGGGCGGCTTCTACGTCAACCAGTTCGCCAACGACGCCAACTCCGCCGCCCACTTCGAGACGACCGGCCCGGAGATCTGGGCCCAGACGGGCGGCAGGATCGACGCCTTCGTGGCCGGCATCGGCTCGGGCGGGACCATCACGGGCATCGGGCGCTTCCTGAAGTCGAAGGGCTCCAAGGCAGAGATCATCCTGGCCGACCCCGTCGGCTCAACCCTGGCCGGCCTCATCAACGACGGCGTGCCGGGGCCGGAGGGCAGCTACACCGTCGAGGGCATCGGCCAGAACTTCGTCCCCGACACCGCCGACGTCACCCTGATCGACAAGGCCTATTCGATCCCGGACGCCGAGGCGATCGCCACCGTGCGGGAACTGCTGCTGAAGGAAGGCGTGCTGGCCGGCTCGTCGTCCGGAACTCTGATCGCCGCCGCCCTGCGCTGGTGCCGCGAGCAGACCGAGCCGAAGACCTGCGTCACCTTCGTCTGCGACACGGGGGCCAAGTATCTGTCCAAGGTCTATAACGACGCCTGGCTGGCCGACCAGGGTCTGACGGAGCGGCCGATCCACGGCGACCTGTCCGACCTGATCACGCGCAGACCCGAGGAAGGCGCGGTGGTCACCGTCGGCCCGGACGACACCCTGGACACCGCGTTCAAGCGCATGCGCGGCGCCGACGTGTCGCAGTTGCCGGTGCTTCAGGACGGGCGGCTGATCGGCATCCTGGACGAAAGCGACATCGTGCATGTGCTCGACACCGACGAGATCACCCGTCAGGAGCGCTTCGCCAAGCCGGTGTCCTCGGCCATGACCCGTGATCTGGACACCGTCCAGGTCACCGAGCCCCTGGACGCCCTGATCCCCCTGTTCGATCGGGACCGCGTGGCCATCGTGCTGGACGGCCAGCGCTTCGTGGGCCTGATCACGCGAACCGACCTGATCAACCACCTCAGCCTGAACAGGTGATCGGATGGACCTGACGCCGACACGTCGGGCGGTGGCGGCGGGCCTGCTGGCTCTCGGCGGCGCCGGTTCGGCCGCATGGGCGCAGGAGGGCGTGCCGGGTCTCACAGTCCAGGCGTTCCGGACCGGCGGCGTCGAGGCCGCTGCCGTCGTCTTCTCTCCTCTGCGGCCGGACGCTCCGATGAGCGGGGCGGGCATCGTCCTGCTGAACGGAGGCGGGGGGACGGACAATGATCTGCGGCGGTTCTGGCGTGATGCGGTCCGCATGCGCGATCGCGGGTACGTCGTCGTCATGCCGAACTACCTCGGCGTCACGCCGACCGCGGCGCCGGACAACCGTGCGATCTGGGTCCAGACGGTGGTCGATTGCGCCGACTGGCTGACCGCGGCGCAGGGCGTCCAGTCCGAACGGACAGCGCTCATGGGCTTCTCGCGCGGGGGATGGCTGGCCACCGAGACCGCGGTCACCCGGCCCGGCTTCGCCTGCGCGGTCGGCATCGCCTCGGGCGGTGACCTGCCCATTGAGGCCATCGTGCACCGGCCGCCGATTCTGCTGATCCATGCCGACGCCGATCCGGTCGTGCCGCCCGACGCCACGCGGGCCTGGAGGCGGCGTCTTCGCGAGGCGGGGGTGGGCGTCGATCTGGAGGTGCTGGATTCCGACAATCACGTCTTCGACCCGGCGGAATGGCGTGACGTTTTCGGCCGGGCGGAAAGGTTCGTGCGTCGCCATGTCTGAGCCGCCAGTTTCGGATCGTCGGGGCGTGGTCGCCGGGTTTTGCGGCCTGGCCCTGCTCGGCTTCACGCGTGTGGAGCAGGAACCGCCGCCGTTCTACGAAGGCATGACCTTCCGCAGCCACGGCAAGGACATCCGCGCCATCCACTATCGCCCCGTCGGCGTCGAGCGGAGGTCGGCGATCGTCATGATGCACGGCTCCGGCGGCCGGATACGCAACGACGGGCCATGGCACGATCTGGCCATGCGGTTCGCCGGCGACGGTTATGAGGTTCTGACGCCGCTCTACACCGACGCCTATCCCGACGACGGCATCCGGCCGGAGCGCATGATGGAGGCGTGGCGGGACGTCGGCGAACACGCGATCGACTGGCTCATCGACCGGGGGATCGATCGGCGGCGCACGGCCATGTTCGGCTATTCGCTGGGCTCCTACGTCGCCGTCGACGGAGCGCTGGGCGCCAGCCGGGCGGCGGCGGCGATCGGGCTGGCGGGCGGCGTCGACGTCTACACGCCGCGTTCGCCGAGGCGGCGCATCCCCGTGCTGATGATCCGCGCCGAGAACGACACCCACGTCCTGCCCCGCAACACCGACGCCTGGGTCGATTTTCTGCGCGAGCGCGACATCTCCGTGCGTGAGCACACGATCCGGGGCGCGGGTCATCTGTTCCGGCCTGAGGAATGGGTGGAAATCTTCCAGGTCTCGGCCCAGTTCTACGGCTCGAACATCGGCCGGGAGACCTGATGACCATCCGCAACCGCCAGGGCTTCTCGACCCGCGCCATCCACGCCGGCCAGCGCCCGGATCCGACCACCGGCGCGGTCATGACGCCGATCTACGCCACCTCGACCTATGCCCAGGAAAGCCCGGGCGTGAACAAGGGGTATGAGTACGCGCGCGGCAAGAACCCGACGCGTGAAGCGTTCGAGGCCTGTCTGGCGGACCTTGAGGGGGGAACCCAAGCCTTCGGCTTCGCCTCGGGCATGGCGGCGACGTCGACGGCGTTGGAGCTGCTGGACGCGGGCTCGCACATCGTCACCGGCGACGACCTGTACGGCGGCTCGTGGCGTCTGTTCGAGCGCGTGCGGCGGCGCTCGGCGGGGCTGGACTTCACCTATGTGGACATGGCCAACCTGACCAATGTCGAGGCGTCGATCACGCCAAAGACTCGAATGATCTGGGCCGAGACGCCGACCAACCCACTGATGAAGCTGGCGGACATCCAGGGCCTGTCGCGGATCGCAAAGGCCCACGGGCTGATCCTGGTCGTCGACAACACCTTCGCCACGCCGTGGAGCCAGCAGCCGCTGTCGCTGGGCGCCGACGTGGTCATGCATTCGGCGACGAAATACCTGAACGGCCATTCCGACGTCATCGGCGGCGCCTTGGTCACCGCGAACGCCGACCTCGCCGCCCAGCTGAAGTTCCTGCAGAACTCAGTCGGCGGCGTCATGGGCCCGTTCGACGCCTTCCTGGTCAACCGGGGGCTCAAGACCCTGGGCGTCCGCATGAAGGCGCACAATGAGAACGCGCTGGCCGTCGCCCGCTGGCTTGAGGACCGTAAGGGGATCGCCCGCGTCGTCTATCCCGGCCTGATCTCCCACCCGCAGCACGATCTGGCCGCGCGCCAGATGAACGGCCGGTTCGGCGGCATGGTCACGGCCATAATCGACGGCGACCTGGCCCGCACGCGTCAGGTGCTGGAGCGGGTTCAGGTGTTCACCCTGGCGGAATCCCTGGGCGGCGTCGAAAGCCTGGTCAACCACCCCGCCATCATGACTCACGCCAGCGTGCCCAAGGAGCTGCGCGAGGCCGGCGGAGTGACCGAGAACCTGATCCGCCTGTCGGTCGGCGTGGAGGACGTCGAGGACCTGATCGCCGACCTGGATCAGGCGCTGGGCTGAAGCGTCAGGGCGCGACCCGCCACCCCTCTTCGCGGCGGACCCAGATCACCCGTTCGTCCTCGCTCTCGAAGATCTTGCCGTCACGGTAGTAGCGCGGCCTGAAGGCGCCGTTTCCGAGAGGCTCATAGACCGTGCAGAGTTCTTCGCCGCCGATCTGATCCCGGACGACCTCAGCGACCGCACGACGGACGCCGCGTTCGTCGTTGGAATCGTCGAAGATCTGACCATCCACCTCGACGCTCACGATGGCGTCGAGGTCGTCCTTTACGTGTCCGCACACGGCTTCGTCCCGCATGAAAACGGGGTCCTTGAAGCGCGCGATGATGACCGGCTCCCCGAACGACAGCACGACCTCGGCGTCGTTGACGATCATTCCGTCCGGCATCCGACTGTAGCCGGCCATGGCTCGGCAAGTCCTTTGCTGCTCGTCCGGGGCGTAGCACTGAACGAGGCCGTCCCAAGCGGGCGCCAGCGGATCGAAAAGCAGCGCCGTGGCCAGAAAGGCGGCAATGTTCGTCAGCATGTCGGCTCCTGCTTCGGACGCCGATTGTATAGTACCTGATGTCGCGAGTGCGATCGTGACCCGGCAGAAATCGGCCCCCGGGGGTTTCGCCGTCAGCCCGGCAGGGCGGTCTGGTGACCGGTCGCCGGCAGTTCCTTCTTCTTGCGCATCGACGCCTTGCGCACGACCGGCGTCGGGGGCAGAGCGGCACGGCGGGCGCGCTCCTCGTCGATCACGGGCAGCAGTTCGGCGGCCGCCGTCATCTGGGTGTTGGAGCCGTGCGCGACCAGCCGTTCGGCGTTGGCCCGCAGGGTCTTCAGATCGTCGTCGTTCATGTGAGGGACGCGTTCGCTCAGCGGGGTCATGGGCAGCTCCTTTGCGGTGACGGCCTCAGGGCCGGCGTCCTTTCAGACGCCAGCCCCTCAGCTGATTGAAGGCGATCTCGATGTTCACGGCGTCGCCGACCAGGTACAGCGGCTGGTCCTTGCCGCGCGGCGGCAGGACCGTGACCATGTGCCCGTTCGTCAGCCGCACCCGGCGCAGACCCAGCGGCAGAAGACCGACCACCTCACCTTCGAAGGCGATGGGTTCGGGCGACGTCGCCGGGGCCGGACGGCCGGGATCGACGGGCATGTGGGCCTACTCCGCCGCCTTCAGGCGACCGGCCGATTCCTTGCCCGACCGGGCGTCGCGTTCGACCTCGTAGGAGACCTTCTGGTTCTCGTTCAGGCCGTCGAAGTCCGAGACCTCGACCGCCGAGGCGTGAACGAACACGTCCTTGCCGCCGTCGTCAGGCTGGATGAAGCCGTAACCCTTTGTGGAATTGTACCATTTGACTGTGCCGGTCGCCATGTCGTGACCTCCGATAAGGCATTGGCCACCGGGAGTATTCCGTGGCGGCCCGTCGGGTCCTGATGGGATCGGCTTAACCTCGGTGCGCGGTGCAAAGGGGCAGCGGCGTTTCGCAACGAGTGTTCGACGACATTCAAATGGGGATGCTTCCCCAAAGAACAAGGGCGGGCGGCCCTGCGACCGCCCACCCCGCCGGCGTCAGTTCGGCATCGAGACCGTGTCGGTCACGTGGATCACGCCGTTGGACTGGAACACGTCCGCCTGCGTCACTCGCGCCACGCTGCCTTTTTCGTCGGTCAGAACGACGGCGTCGCCCTGCAGTCGGGCCGTCAGGACGCCGCCCTCCACGGTCGTCAGGCGGGCCTGGCCGCCGCCGGCACGGATCTGGCCGATCAGATCGGCCGCGGACACCCGGCCCGGCACGACGTGATAGGTCAGGATCTTGGTCAGCGTGGCCTTGTTCTCCGGACGCACCAGACTTTCGACCGTGCCCGCCGGCAGTTTGGCGAAGGCGGCGTTCGTCGGCGCGAAGACGGTGAAGGGGCCGGGACCCGACAGGGTCTCGACCAGGCCGGCGGCGGTCACCGCGGCGACCAGGGTCGTGTGATCGCGCGAATTGACGGCGTTCTCGACGATGGTGCGGCTGGGGTACATGGCCGCGCCGCCGACCATGACGGTGGCCTCGGCGTCCATTCCGGCGTCCATGCCTTCCATGGGCGCGCAGGCCGCGGCGGTCAGGGCCGCGGCGGCGACGCCGGCGGCCAGGGCGAGGTGAGGGGTGCGAAGGGTCATCGGGTCGTCTCCTGAGCCGGCCGTCCATGCGGCCTGGCGGAGAGACGGGTCAGGGGGTGCAGGAGATGCCGAGTGCGGCGTCTGGCCGCGCGACGGAACGCGGTTCGGCGCCCCTCGTTCGCGCGATCAGAAAAAGGCCGACAGGCCGATCACGAACCGGCCCTCATAGGTTTCGTCGTCGCCCACGGCCATGGAGCCGTCCACGTCGGTGTCGTGCCAGCGCCCGTCCAGCTCGAACCGGTCGCTCAGCCGCCAGGTGGCGCCCACGTTCCAGCCGACGTAGTCGATCCCGACCTCCTGCTCGCGCTGGCCCACGGCGGCCGACCAGCTCCAGGTCGGCGTCTGGTCCCAGCTGACCTGCGCCTCGTACCAGGTCCACGCCTCGCGCGCTCCGACGCCGTCGGGCGTGTGCTGCAGCCTCAACCGGCCCTCGACCGGGCCGATCGACCGCATCACGTCGGCGGTGAGTTCGAACGCGTCGTCGTCGGCGCCCGGGTTCGCGTCGATCAGCCATTTGTGCTCGACGTTCAGGTCCAGGTCGAAGCCCATCACCTGCGGCCGCCAGCCGGCGAAGACCGACGCCTCCAGCTCCGATCCGTTGGACCGCACCGTCTCGAACGCCGACCCGGCATAGAAGGCGCCGTCCGCGCTGGACCATTCGGCCAGACCCCAGACGTAGGGGTTCCCGTCGGACTTCGACACGTCCTTGGACCTGTTGTCGGTGGCTGCCCCCACGCCGAAGACCCAGCTCCCGGCGGCGACGGGCGGCGGTTCCTCCTGCGCCAGGGCGGGAGAGGCGAGGGCGGCCGTCAGGCCCGCCAAGGTCAAGCTTGCACGAATCATGGTCGCCATACGCACCACAGGCCAACCGGTTCCGCAATGCTCAGTATGCGGATCGATCGTTCGACAGCCCGTCCAGCGACTCGCGCCACTCCGACTTCAGCCGCGCGACCAGATCGGCGGTCGGGATCACGTCGTGGACGGCGCCTGAGCCGTGCCCGGCGGACCAGACCGTCTTCCACGCCTTGGCCTCGTCCGCCATGTCCAGCTTGTGCTCCGGCAGGGTCTTGGGGTCGATGCCGTTGGCCACCAGCGACTTGGTAAGGAAGTTCGCCGGAATGCCCGAGACCGCGGGCGTGTAGGTCACGTCCATGGAGCCGCTGTCGACGATCATCTGCTTGTACTCGGCCTGGGCCGCGCTCTCGGTCGTGGCGATGAAGCGCGTGCCCAGATAGGCGAAGTCCGCGCCCAGCGCCCGCGCCGCCGCCACGTCGCGCCCGGTCGAGATGCAGCCCGACAGGATGATCGTGCCCGAGAAGAAGCTGCGCACCTCCTCCACCAGGGCGAAGGGGTGCACCACGCCCGCGTGCCCGCCCGCGCCGCCCGCGACCAGGATCAGGCCGTCGACCCCCGCCTCGGCCGCCTTCCGCGCATGGCGGACGTTGGCGACGTCGTGGAACACCGCCCCGCCGTATCCGTGCACCGCATCGACCACGTCGCGCACGGCGCCCAGGCTGGTGATGATCAGCGGCACCTGCTCCTCGACCGACACCATCATGTCGGCCATCAGGCGCGGATTGGTCGGGTGCACGATGTGATTGACGCCGAACGCCGCGGCGCCGGGCTGCAGCCGCGCCTTGATCTCGTGCAGCCACTCCCGATAGCCCTCGGTCGTGCGCTGGTTCAGCGACGGAAAGGTGCCGATCACCCCCGCGTTGCAGCACTCCACCACCAGATCGGGCCCGCTGACCAGAAACATCGGCGCGGCGATCACCGGCAGCGTCAGCCCGGACCTCAGCTTCTCAGGAATCGCCATGGACGTTCACCCCGTTGCGTTTCGCTACGGATATGACGGCGCCCCTGGGGAAGGCAAATGTGCGTCAGATGCCGACGTGAAAAGTTATGGTCGTCCGCACGATCGGGCGAGCGCCGGACGGATCGGCGGCGACCGGCGTCTCCAATCGACCTCGCCTTGCGATGCGGACCGCGGCCGCCCCGACGCCGGCGCCTCGGGGCGTCTCGTCTTCGGCGCGGCAGTCCTCCAGACGCCCGTCTTCCCGCACACGGCAGGCGACGACTGCGCCAGCGTGCACCGGACCACGCGTCCGCAACAGGGCCGGCGGCAGGTCTCCAGCAGTGGGCGTGGGACGCCGAGTCCAGCGTGGGGAGTCGCCCATGAGACGGCCGTCGGCGGCATAAAGCCCGCCGTCCGCCGGCGGAGGCGACGGCGCTTCGGCGGGGTCGGGCAGGCGAAAGCGCGCCGTCCACGTCGCTTTGCCGTCTTGGGCCAGGCCATCGACCGTGCGCGGCGAAACTCGAGCGGTTTCCGCTCCGGCCAAGGCGGCCTCGGCGAACCCATATCCGGGCGTGACGTCCTCGCGGACCTCGCAATCCGTCAGCCGGCCATCCCGCGAGACCGTGCAGCTCAGCGTCACAGCGCCTTCCAGGCCGGCGTCCAGCGCCGCCTGGGGATAGGCCAGCTGCGGTTGCCGCGCCCAGGCGGGGTTCGTGATCATCGACGGCCGCGCCGGGAGCGGTTGGGATGACGGCGTCGCGACGATCACCGGCGGCCGGGCGTCCTCTGACTGCGCCCATGCAGCTGCCGGCATGAAGGCCAGCGCCGCCGTCAGCACCAGACTTTGAGATTTCATGCCCAAGCGACTAACTCCCCCAAACCCACCGCATCTTGATCGCCCGTCGAAAGCCCCGCCGCAACCCATGACCACCGACACCTCCGGCCTGTCCCAGCTCGGCGCCCACGCGCCCATTCCCGCCAGCCCCGAAACGGCGGCGCTGGAGCGCGTGCCGAACCCGCATCCAGACGCCCTGTACCTGGCCCGCTTCACGGCGCCGGAGTTCACCAGCCTGTGCCCCGTCACCGGCCAGCCGGACTTCGCCCACCTGGTGATCGACTATGCTCCCCAGGACTGGCTGGTCGAATCCAAGTCGCTGAAGCTCTACCTGAGCAGCTTCCGCAACCACGGCGCCTTCCACGAGGACTGCACCGTCTCCATCGGCCTGCGGCTGCACGCCCTGCTCCAGCCCCGCTGGCTGCGCATCGGCGGCTACTGGTATCCGCGCGGCGGCATCCCCATCGACGTCTTTTGGCAGTCCGGCGAACCGCCCAAGGGCCTCTGGCTCCCCGACCCGGGCGTCCCGACCTACCGCGGGCGGGGCTGAGGCGCTTTTCGCCGTTTGCTCATAGGGCGCTCATGCGTTGACCCGCCCGGTCTGCTGAGCTCGACGCATGACCGACGCGCTCCGTCCCCCGCTCGAAACCCTCGGCCGCCGCTGGCTGACCTCGGCCCAGACCTGGGCGGACCAGAGCCGCTGGCGCACCGCCGCGTTCGAATTCCTATGGTTCGGCCTTAAGCAGGCCTGGGCCTGCCTGTTCGGCGGCCTTCTGCTGGCGCTCATCCTGGCGACGCATCTCCTGTGGCCAGACGACGCCCCCGTCGCCCGCTACGATTTCCTCGTCATCGGCGCGCTCGCCATCCAGGCCGGCATGCTGGCCTTCCGGCTGGAGACCTGGGCCGAGGCGCGGGTGATCTTCCTGTTCCATCTCGCCGGCACTGTGATGGAGCTGTTCAAGACCGCCCACGGCAGCTGGATCTATCCCGAGCCCAGCAGCTTGCGCATCGGCGACGTGCCGCTGTTCTCCGGCTTCATGTACGCCGCGGTGGGCAGCTACATCGCGCGGGTCCAGCGCATCTTCCACATCCGCGTGCGCCGTTTTCCGCCCTTGTGGAGCCTGTGGCTGCTGGCGGCGGCGATCTACGTCAACTTCTTCGCCCACCACTGGCTGCCGGACGTGCGGATCGCCCTGTTCGCCGCCAGCGCCCTGATGTTCGCGCCGGGCAGCTTCAGCTTCGTCGCCGACCGCGCGCGCCGCCGGATGCCGCTGCTGCTGGGCTACGGCCTCGTCGCCCTGTTCATCTGGATCGCGGAGAACCTGGCCACCTTCGCCCGCGCCTGGACCTATCCCGATCAAGACGTGCTCTGGCGCATGGTGTCGCTGCAGAAGTTCGGCAGCTGGTATCTGCTGATGCTGGTCAGCGTGGCGCTGGTCGCCATCGTCCGCCCGCCCGAGCGGGAGGCCTAGGGCAGTCGCCGCACCTTGTCCGCCATGACGGGCCGCGGCCGTTCCAACAGGGCCTCCGCCGCCGTTCCCACATGCACGAAGCCGGCCACGACCTCGCCCTCGGCCAGCCCCAGAAGCTCGCGTGCCCGCGCGTCATAGGCGTACCAGTCCGTGATCCAGCTGACGGCATAGCCATGGGCATTGGCCGCGTGTTCCAGGTTCATGCACAGCGCCCCCGCCGACAGCTCCTGCTCCCAGCGCGGGACCTTGGCGCTCTCGACCGGCGCCGAGATCACCATCACCGTCGCCGGCGGCGTCGCCAGCTTCCTCAGCACCGCCCGCTCCTTGTCCGTGGCCGCCAGCGCTTCCAGCTCGCCGACCCAGCGCGCCCGCGTCTCCGACCCGATCACCACCAGCCGCCACGGGAACAGCTTGCCGTGGTCCGGGGTGCGCAGGCCGATCTCCAGGATGGTCTCAAGCTCCGCCGCCGACGGGCCCGGTGCGGCCAGCTCCTGCGCCGGCGCCGACCGCCGCGTTTTCAGCCGGGCGATCAGGGCGTCGTCGCGGACGGGGTGGGGCAGGGCGGTTCCGAATTCGCTCATGCGCCTCACCTAGTCGCCGCTCGCCCGATCCGCCATACCGTCCCGATGACCGGCCGCGACGACCCCCGCCAGGACCCGCCGTGGGACGACGGCGCCGACCGCCCCCCGCCCTGGATGGACCACGGCGCCCGCACGGTGTTCGAAAACCCCTGGATGCGCCTGACGCAGCATCAGGCGACGGCCCCCACCGGCGCCCCGGCCGACTACGTCGTCATGCGCCCCGCCGCCCTGGCCGTCGGCGTCCTGCCCCTGCACGGCGACGGTACGGTCACCCTGGTCGGCCAGCACCGCTTCGCCCTGATGGCGTGGTCGTGGGAGATGCCCGAGGGCGGGGCTCGCCCCGACGAAGAGCCGCAGATCGCCGCTGCCCGCGAACTGGCCGAGGAGGCCGGCCTGGCCGCCCGGTCATGGCGCGAGGTCCTGCGCATGGACCTGTCCAACAGCGTCACGGACGAACGGGCCGTCGCCTTCCTGGCCTGGGATCTGGCCCCCGTGCCGACAGCGCCTGACCCGACCGAGGCCTTTCGCGTCGCCCGCGTGCCCTTCCTCGACCTGCTCGACGCGATCGGCGCCGGACAGGTGCGTGACGCCTTCACCGTGGCGACGGCGCTGCGGGCGCACCATATGGCCGTCACCTCGCAATTGCCCGGCTGGCTGTCTCACGTCATGCTGGGACGCCCGCGTTGATCGTTCCGGAGGCCGCATTGGCCAAGCTCGAAGTCGTCCCGACCGCTCCGTCCCTGTGGTCCCGCCTGCGCGATGCGGCGGCCGAAGCGGCGGCGCGCGAACCGGGACTGGCCTCCCAGATGAACGCCGTCGTCCTGTCGCACGACGACCTGGCCGGCGCCCTCAGCTTCCAGATCGCGCGCAAGCTTGGCGACGACGAGCTGAACGCCATGACGGTGCGCGAGACCTGCCTGGCCGCCTATGCCGAACGCCCCGACATGATCGCGGCGGCCGAGGCCGACCTGCGGGCGGTGGAGGAACGCGATCCCGCCATCCGCTCGCTGCTGCAGCCGTTCCTGTATTTCAAAGGCTTCCAGGCGCTTCAGGCCTGGCGCGTGGCCAACTGGCTGTGGACCCGCGACCGCACCACCCTGGCCCTGCATTTCCAGAGCCGCATGTCCGAACTGTTCCAGGTCGACGTCCATCCCGCCGCGCGGCTGGGGCAGGGGATCTTCATCGACCACGGCACCGGCGTGGTGATCGGCGAGACGGCGGTGGTCGGCGACGACGTCTCCATGCTGCACGGCGTGACGCTCGGCGGCACGGGCGCCCAGCGCGGCGACCGCCATCCCAAGATCGGCAAGGGCGTCCTGCTGGGCGCCGGGGCCAAGGTGCTGGGCGCCATCGCCGTCGGCGACTACGCCAAGGTCGCCTCGGGCTCGGTGGTGCTGAAGCCCGTGCCCGCCGGCTGCACCGTCGCCGGCGTGCCCGCCCGGCTGGTCAACTGCCCGACAGAGGCCGCGCCCGCGCGCACGATGGACCACACTCTGGCCGACGTCGTCTACGACTTCGTCATCTGACGGGGTTTCGTCGGGACGCCGTCTTCTCTAGGGTCCGCCGCCAACCGCTTCGACTGGAAGGCCCGACCGTGAAAGACACCGACATCAAGCGTCTCGAGACGCATCTGAAGCGCACCTTCAATCACGGCGGCATACAGGTCCGTGCCCGGAAGCAGGCGGATTCGGTCGAGGTCTACGTCGACGACGAATTCGTCGGCATCGTCTTCGAGGACGAGGACGGCGACGGCTCCTTCATGTTTGAAATGGCGATCCTGGGCGAGGATCTGCCGAACGCCTGACGCCGGTCAGGCGGTCGCCACGCCCATCGCCTTCATGAGGGCGTCGCGGATCACCGCCTCGGTGAACGGCTTCTGCACGGTCGGCCGCCCGCGCCAGTTCTCGGGCAGGCCGCCCTCGCCGTACCCGGTGGAGAACACCAGCGGTATCCCCCGCGCCTCCAGCGCCTCGGCCACCGCGAACACCGGCGTTCCCGCGACATTGACGTCCAGCAATGCGGCGTCCAGCCGTTCCTGCGTGGCCAGCCTCAGCCCTTCATCGACGGTCGAGGCTGGCCCCACAGTGGCGCAGCCCATGTCTTCCAACATGGTCTCCAGCAGCATCGCCACCAGGGACTCGTCCTCGACCACGAGCACTCGCCGGTCGTTCAGCGCCGTCATCAGCTTCGCCCCATCTCCGCGGGAAAGGTCATCGACGCGACCAGTCCTTCAGTCCCGTAGTTCATCTCGATCTCCCCGCCCAGATCGTGGCGCACCGAACGTTCGATCAGTCGGCTGCCGAATCCGCGCCGCTCCGGCGCGATGACAGGCGGTCCCCCCGTCTCGCGCCAGACGATGGCCAGCCAGCCGTCCGGCGAGTGCGTCCAGTCCACCAGGACGCGACCCTGCGGCGCGTGAAGGGCGCCGTACTTTGCGGCGTTGGTCGCCAACTCGTGAAAAATCATGCCGAGGGACAACGCCGCCGAAGGCTGCAACGGCACCGCCGGTCCGTTCAGCATCACCCGCTGACGCCCGTGCGCCTCGGTTTCGTGCTCCAGCACGTCGTGCAGTTGGGCGCCTTCCCAATGGCTGCGGGTCAGCAGGTCGTGGGTGTGCGACAGGGCCAGCAGGCGCGCCTGAAAGCTCTCGGCGAAACGCTCCGGCTCGACGTTCGTGCGCGCGGTTTGCATGGCGATGGACTGCACCGTGGCGAGAGTGTTCTTCACACGGTGATTCAGCTCGTCGATCATCAGCCGCTGGCGTCGGTCGGCGAGCACGGCGTCGGTCACGTCGTGCCCCTGCACGAACACCCCCGCCACCGAACCGTCCCCGTCCCTCAGCGGTTGGTAGACGAAATCGACGTAGACCGTCTCAAGCCCGCCGCCCCGAGACCGCGCCAGCTGCACCGGCACGCCGCGCCCCTGGAACGCTTCTCCGGTGCGGCGCACCTCGTCCAGCAGGTTCAGGAAGCCTTGGTCCAGCACTTCCGGCAGAGCGTCGCGCAGCGGCCTGCCGTCCAGATCGTCGCGCCCCACCAGATCGGCATAGGCGCGATTGTGCATCTGGAACACGTGGTCCGGTCCCGTCAGCACGGCGATGAACCCCGGCGTCTGCAGGAAAATGTCCAGCAGCCGATTCCGCTCGCTCTGAAGGCGGCGATTGTCCTCCTGCACGTGCTGCGCGCGGGCCAGCACGTTGCCGCCCATCATGGAGTCCACGGCTGATCTGTCCTCATCGCCCTCGACCCGGCGACGCAGCCGCTCCAGCTCGGTCACGTCCTGGGTGTGCTGGAGGATGTAGACGACCTCTCCGGTCGCGTTGCGCACAGGCGTGTGCGTGGCGCTCCACCAACGGTCTTCGGTCAGTGTGCGGCCTTCGGCGTCGACGATCTCAATGGGATAGTGGATCAGCGCCAAATGGTCGCGCTCGCCCGTCGCCACCACGCGTTCCAGCGACCGTCGAAGCTGGGTCACGCTGGCGCTCTCTCCCGCCGCGTCGAAAACGTCGAAGATCGGTCGATCCACAAGGTCGTCGCGAGTGCGGCCTACGGCGTCCAGATAGGCCTGATTCATCCCCGCGTACCGAAGGTCGGGGGTCAGTAACATGTAGGGATTGGGAGACGCGTCGAACGCCAGTGCGATGTCGCGCGCCAGCTCCCCGCTGAGCTCGAGATGCTTCACTCCGTCCCCCGCATGCGGGTGGCTGAACGCAGCACTCACCATACGGTTCCGTCGTACGAAACTTTTTGTTCGTTGCCGCGTCGAGCCGCCCCATCCAGTCTGGCGACATGTCCGTCCTCGCCGCCCTGGCCGCCGTTCTCATGACCTTCAGCCCCGCCCAGGATCCCGATCGGCCCATCGTCTCCACGTCCCACGGGCCCGCGCGCGGCGTGACGGACGAGGGGGTGTCGGCGTTCAAGGGCCTGCCTTATGCCGCGCCGCCGGTGGGCGACCTCCGCTGGCGTCCGCCCCAGCCGGCCGCCTCCTGGACCGAGGTTCGCAACGCGACGACCTACGGCGCGATCTGCATCCAGCCGCCGGCCAACGGCGACCCCGGCGTGGGGCCCCTGCCCATGAGCGAGGACTGCCTGACGTTGAACGTCTGGGCGCCGACGGACGCGCGGAACCTGCCCGTCATGGTCTGGATTCATGGCGGCGGCTACAATAACGGGTCCGGCACCGCGGCGCTTTACGACGGTTCGGCGCTGGCGCGGCGCGGCGTCGTGGTGGTCACGATCAACTATCGTCTCGGCCGCCTCGGCTTCTTCGATCATCCCGCGCTCGCGGCCGAGCGGGCGGCGGACCAACCTGCGGCCAACTATGGCGTGATGGATCAGATCGCCGCGCTGGAGTGGGTTCGCGCCAACGTCGCGGCCTTCGGCGGAGATCCGGCGAACGTCACCGTGTTCGGCGAATCCGCGGGCGGCGTGGCGGTGACACAGCTGATGATCGCGCCGCAGGCGCGGGGCCTGTTTCATCGCGCGATCGTGCAGTCCGGACTGGGTCGCCAGAGGTCCGCCGAATTGGCGCTCGACCGTCCTGGCCGTCCCTCGGCCCAGTCTCTGGGGCGGGCGTGGTCGCGCGGGGCCGGCCTGCCCTCCGACGTCGACGCCGTCGCGCTGCGCGCCGTGCAGGCGGAGGCGCTGCTGACGCCGATGCCGGCCTTCTATTCGGACAACCTGATCGTCGACGGCCGGGTGCTCGTCGAAGACGTGGTCGAGGCCTTCGAGGCGGGCCGACAGGCGCCCGTGCCCCTGTTGCTGGGGACCAACAGCGCCGAGTTCTGGTGGATACGTCCCGCCGACGCGGGCGCCTACGGTCGCGACGACGACGCGATGACCGAGGGAGAGCACGACGCCCTCCTGGCCGCCTATGGTGGGCCGCTGGACTATGACCGGCACGTCGTGAGCGATCTGATCTTCAATGAGCCGGTGCGTCATCTGGCCCGCCTTCATGCGCGGGCGGGTCATCCGACATGGCTTTATCGCTTCGACGTCGTGCCTGACTCCAATCCCGAGCCCAGCGGCGGGGCCACCCATGCCTCCGAGCGCCCCTATGTGTTCGAGACCCTTCACACCGTCGGACGCGTCATGGGAGACCGGGATCGAACGGCGTCGCGGAACATGGCCGGTTACTGGACCGACTTCGCGCGCACAGGCGACCCCAACAGCGCCGCGCGTCCTTCCTGGCCGGATTTCCGCGCCCGCCCGGATCTTTTGCTTGAGTTCACGAACGGCGGGCCTGCCCCCCGACCCGTTCCACACCCCGGGCGCCTGGACGTGATCGAACGCTTTCGCGCACGAACCCGCCCCTGATCCCTGGCTGTGTCCGGCGCGGCACATGCGCGGATGTGACCGAAAAGAGGCCCTTGCATGGCCGGATGCGTCCATGTCATGTAACCGATTACAGGATCGCGTTCGGACGGACCTCGCAAAGGGGCCGGGATCGATGCGGACCGTCCAGGAGGATGCCTTGAGGTCAAATCCGTCCCGTCCCGGGGATCGCGGAGCGTCGGCGTGAAGCCGGCCAACATCCGCGACGTCGCACGCCGCGCCGAGGTCTCGGTGGCGTCCGTGTCGCGCGTGCTGAACGGCGCCGGCCCGGTGACCGAGGGCACGCGGAAGAAGGTCATGGAGGCCGTGGAGGCTCTGCAATACGTCCCGCATTCGGGCGCGCGCAGTCTGTCGACCAACCGCACCCAGACCGTCGGAGTCATCCTGCCCGACCTCTATGGAGAGTTCTTTTCCGAGCTGATCCGCGGCATGGATCTGGCGGCGCGGGAGCGGGGCTATCACCTGATCGTCTCCAGCTCGCACGACGACGCCGAGCAGGCGGCGGCGGCCGTACGCTCAATGCGGGGCCGGGTGGACGGCCTGATCCTGATGTCGCCCCACGCCACCGTGGGCCAGGCCGCGGCCGGCCTGACCGGAGGTCTGCCGGTCATGCGGCTGAACGACGACGCGGCTGAGCCGGATCGACCGTCCATCGTCGTCGACAATCACGGCGGCGCCATGGCCGCGGTGCGCCACCTCGTCCACCTGGGGCGCCGCCGCATCGCCCACGTGTCCGGACCGTCCGACAACCTTGAAGCCGAGGCGCGACTGTCCGGCTATCTGGAGGCCATGGCCCAGGCGGGTCTGGACGCCCGTGTGATCGAGGGCGATTTCGACATGGCCTCGGGACGTCGAGCGGGGCTTGAGCTCGCGACGCCGGGGCAGGGCGTGGACGCGGTCTTCGCCGGCAACGACATGATGGCGCTGGGCGTCCTTCTGGCGCTTCAGGACGCGGGCGTCCGCTGTCCCCAGGACGTCGCGGTCGTCGGCTTCGACGACGTGCCGCTGGCCTCTCTGGTCAGGCCGGGCCTCACCACGCTGCGCATCGACATCGCCGGGACCGGGCGAACGGCTCTGGAGCGCCTGCTCGGCCTCATCGACGGCCTGGCCGACGCCGGACGTCAGATCGTCCGCCCCGAACTCGTGACGCGAGGGTCGACGCGGTCCGAATTTTCAGAAACGCGACCGGCGGGCGGGCGGCCGTCGGTGGTGAACGCTTCCGCTCAGGGGGACAATCAGGATGTCTAGGATGAACATGCGCTATCTCGGGGCGGCCTCGGCGCTGGCCCTCGCCGTCTCGCTGGGCGTCGCCGGCACGGCTGCGGCCCAGGTTTCCAGCGCCACGCTGCGCGGCACAGTCACGGACGGCGGCCAGGCCGAGGCCGGCGGCACGGTCACGGCCCGCGACGTGGCCACCGGCTTCACTTCGCGCGGCCGGATCGGCGCCGACGGCGGCTATGTGATCCCCGGCCTGCGCCCCGGCACCTATGAGATCACGGTGGCGACGGCCGACGGCGACGCCGCCGTCGACACCGTCACCCTGTCTCTGGGCCAGGTCGGCACGTTGGATCTCGACACCGCGGGGGTCTCGACCGACGGCGCGACCCAGGTCGACGACATCGTCGTCGTCGGGCGCCGCATCTTCGAGGTCCGCACCCCCGAAATCGCCACCAACGTCAGCCAGGCGCAGATCAACAACCTGCCCCAGATCAACCGCAACTTCCTGAATTTCGCGGCTTTGGCTCCTGGCCTGCGCCTGTCGCAGGATCCCCAGGAACGCACCATCTCGGCCGGCGGCGCCCCCGCTCAGCAGATCAACGTGTTCATCGACGGTCAGAATCAGAAATCGACCATCATCGACGGCGGCGTGGCCGGCCAGGACGACAGCCGCGGCAACCCCTTCCCGCAGGCCGGCGTGCAGGAATTCCGGGTCATCACCCAGAACTTCAAGGCCGAGTATGAGCAGGCCGGCTCGGCCGTCATCACCGCCGTGACCCGCTCGGGCACCAACGACTTCTCGGGCGACGTCTTCGTCACCTATCAGGACGAGAACTGGATCGAACAGGACTCCTTCGCCCGTCGGCGCGGCGATCCGAAGCCGCCGCTGGAAAACCTCCAGTACGGCTTCTCGGTGGGCGGCCCGATCATCGAGGACACGCTGCACTTCTTCATGGCCTATGAGCGCAAGGACGAGACGCGTTCCAACAGCGTCTTCTCCAACGACGCCACCTATGGGTCGCTGTTCGCCTCGGAGTTCGGAACCTTCGCCGCGCCGTTCGAGCAGGATCTGCTGTTCGGCAAGCTGTCCTGGCAGGTGAACCCCGATCACCGTCTGGAGCTCAGCGGCACCTTCCGCGATGAGAACGACATCCGCGACTTCGGCGGCACGACCTCCTTCGACCGCGCCCAGCAGGTCAACACCGACGTGCGCTCGGTCGTGCTGAAGCACCAGTGGACCGGCGCGGGCTTCTTCAACGAGGCCACCGTCGACTACTTCCAGTACGTCTACAATCCGACGGCGCTCAACTTCTCGGACTACGGTCGCGAGTTCATCGTCTTCCGCGACGACAACGCGGCCCCGGGGTTCCAGTACAACGTCTTCAACCGTGACCGCACCGTGTTCAACACCGGCGGCCGTTCGGACAATCAGTACATCGAGCAGGAAAACCTGACGTTCAAGAACGACCTGACGTTCACCGACGTCCAGTGGATGGGCACGCACACCATCAAGCTGGGTGCCAAGTACTCGATGCAGACGATGTACGTGAACAAGCAGTTCGGACGGAATCCTCAGTTCCGCTTCGATGTGGAGGCTCGCCCGGAGATCAACGGCAGCCGCGACATCCCCGTCAGCGTCTTCCTCGGCTCCGCCGTTCCGGCGGCCGACGTCGAGAACAACGTCATCGGCCTCTACATTCAGGACGACTGGCAGATCACCCCGCAGCTGGAGATCAACCTCGGCCTGCGATGGGACTATGAGGACAACGCGGTCAACAACGACTACGTGACGCCGACCAACGTCCGGAACATGCTGAACGCCATTCAGGCGCTGCCCGGCTATGATTTCCCGTCGTATTTCAACCCGGCGGACTACATCTCCGATGGCGACCGGGAAGCGTTCAAGGACGCGTGGCAACCGCGCGTGGGCTTCAGCTACGACGTCTTCGACGACGAGCGGACGGTCGTCTTCGGCGGCGCCGGCCGCTACTACGACCGCATCGGCTTCAACTTCGCCTTCGACGAACGCTTCAAGCCGCTGCAGTTCAACAAGGAGATTTTCTTCTCCGTCGCCGGCGGCCCGCGCGGCGGGGTCAACACCGTCGCTTGGAACCCCGTCTATCTGACCCCGGCGGGCCTCGACCCGCTGCTGGCCGCGGCGCCGGGCGCGGGCGAGGTGTTCCTGGTCAAGAACGACGCGCCCATCCCCTACACCGACCAGTACAACATCGGTCTGCGCCAGAAACTCGGCGACTGGCAGGCTGAGATCACTCTGGCGGCGGGCCGCACCAAGAACGAGTTCGCCTGGTACATCGCCAATGCGGCGACCGAGACCGGCGGCCGGTTCTCGGGGCCCACGCCCAGCTCGGTCGGGTTCCCGGAATTCCGCAACCTGATCTTCTTCTCGGCGCATGACCGCGAGCGTCGGTACGAGGCGGTCTATGTGAAGCTGGACAAGCCCTACAACGCTCAGGACGGCTGGGGCTTCAACTTCGCCTACACCTTCATGGACGCCGAGCAGAACGGCAGCCGCGACAATGGGCTGGCGGGCTTCGACTTCGACTACAACTCTCCGGATCAGACCCCGTGGTATCCGTCGTCTTTCGACGAGCGGCACCGCATCGTCGCCTCGGGCATCATCGACCTGCCGGCGGACTTCAAACTGTCGGGCATCGTGACCCTGGGATCGGGCACGCCGTTCACGCAGTTCGTCTGCCCGACCGCCGTCCGGCCCGATCCGTCCAATCCGGACATCTGCTGGAACGCCGGCCGACCCAAGAAGTACGGCTTCATCATTCCGGACGCCTGGGCCTACCGCCAGGTCGATCTGCGTCTGACCCGCACCTTCGAACTGTGGGACGGCCACGCGGTCGAGGCGATTTTCGACGCCATCAACGTGTTCAACTACCGGAACTACAACGGCTTCGAGCAATGCCTGTGCTCGGCGGAGTATGGGGATCCTCGCTCTCAGGCCTTCCCGACCCGCAGCTTCCAGGTCGGGCTGCGTTATCGCTGGTGATCGTCTCCTGAGCCTGACGGGCCGCCGCGACGTCGATGATCGCGGCGGCCCGTTTTCTTGTTCCTGCCCCAGTTCGCGTAAAGGATTCGCCCATGGACCGTCGTCGACTTCTTCTGTCCGTGGGATCCGCCGCCGCCCTCGCGGGTTCGGGCTGCGCCGGTCTTGGCCTTCCCGGCATGGCCGCCCGCGTCGATCCGGAGATCGACGACCTTCAGTTCCGCACCTTCCGCTGGTTCGCCGAGACCCAGAACCGCCAGAACGGCCTGACGCCCGACCGGTGGCCGACGCCGTCCTTCGCCTCCGTCGCCGCCGTCGGCTTCGCCCTGACCTGCTGGCCGATCGGCGTCGAGCGCGGCTGGATGAGCCGCGAGGAGGCGCGCGACCGCACCCTGGCGACGATCCGCTTCTTCCACGACGCGCCTCAGGGGCCTGCCGCCACCGGCATGACGGGCCACAAAGGCTTCTTCTATCACTTCCTGGACATGCAGACCGGCCGCCGCTTCGACCGGACCGAGCTGTCCACCGTGGACACCACCCTGCTGCTGGGCGGCATGCTCTACGCCAAGCAGTGGTTCGACGGCGACCACGCCGAAGAGTCGGAGATCCGCGCCAAGGTACAGGCGATCTACGACCGCGTCGAATGGGATTGGACCGTGGTCCGCCCCAACCGCATCTCCATGGGTTGGCATCCTGAGACGGGCTTCATCCCGTCCGACTGGCACGTCTTCAACGAGGGCATGCTGGTCCTCCTGCTGGCCATCGGCAGCGGCACGCACCCGGTCTCGCCGGACGTCTGGGCCGAGTGGTGCGGCGTCTACGACCGCAGCTTCAACGCGGAATGGGGCTCCAAGCACCTGCAATTCGGCCCTCTGTTCGGACACCAGTACAGCCACATGTACGTGGACTTCCGCGGTATCCGCGACGCCTGGATGCGCGGGGTGCAGTCAGAAATTCCAGGCTTCGACTATTTCCAGAACAGCGTCCGCGCCGTCGCCGCCCAGCGTGACTATGCCGTGCGAAACCCCAAGGGCTGGACCGGCTATGACGCCCAGGTCTGGGGCCTGACCGCCTGCGACGGCCCCGGCGATTTCAAACAGGTGATCGACGGGCGCGAGCGCGAGTTCCACTCCTATTCGGCGCGCGGCCCCGGCGAGCGCGACGACGGCACGATCGCCCCGACCGCCGCGCTCGCCAGCTATCCCTTCGCTCCGGCCGAGGTGACGGCCTGTTTCAAGGCCATGAAGGCCCGCTACGGCGGCGGGATCTGGACCCAGTACGGCTTCCTGGACAGCTTCAATCCCACTCTGACGCAGCGCGACGGGCCGCTTCAGCACGGGGCGATCGTGCCTGGCGTGGGCTGGGTCGACGGCGACTATCTGGGCATCGACCAGGGCCCGATCGTCATCCAGATCGAGAACGGGCGCTCCGACGCCGTGTGGAAGCGGATGCGGTCCGAACCCAATCTCATCCGCGGCCTGAAGCGCGCCGGGTTCACCGGCGGATGGCTGGACCGCGCATGAGCCTGATCCGGCCCGACCGTCGCGCCGCGCTGGGCCTCATGGCCGGCGCCGCCGCAGGTCTGGCCGGTTGCGGTCGGCGGGGGGAGGGCACGCGCCTGACCTTCTGGGCCATGGGCAATGAGGCGACCAACGTCCCGCAACTGCTGCCCCGGTTCGAGGCGTTGAACCCCGGCATCACCGTGGACGTCCAGGCCCTGCCCTGGACCGCCGCCCACCAGAAGCTGCTGACCGCCTACGCCGGCTCCTCGCTGCCGGACCTCAGTCAGGTCGGCAACACCTGGGTGTCCGAGATGTCGGCCATCGGCGCGATCAGTGAACTGCCGTCGTCGGCCACCGATCTGCTGACCGACCAGTTTCCGGCGGTGCTCGACACCAACCGGGTGAACGGCCGCCTCGTCGGCGTGCCGTGGTACGTCGACACGCGCCTGCTGTTCGTGCGCACCGACATCCTCGGCCGCGCCGGCTACGACGCCGTGCCCACGACCTGGGCCGACTGGAAGGCCTCGATGCACGCTGTCAAGCGAATCCAGGGGCCGGAAAAGTATGCGATCCTGTTGCCGCTCAACGAGTTCGAGCAGCTTCTGACGCTGGGACTTCAGGGCGACGAGCCGCTGCTGCGCGACGACGACACGCGCGGCAACTTCTCCAGCCCGTCCTTCGTCGCGGCCCTGGCCTTCTACAAGAGCCTGTTCGACGAGGGGCTGGCGCCCGTCGCCTCCTCGACCCAGATCTCCAACGTCTGGACGGAGTTCGACCGCGGCTGGTTCAGCTTCCACTTCTCGGGACCGTGGACCATCGGCGAATTCCGCGACCGGCTGTCGCCCACGACGCAGTGGAACACCGCCGGCGTGCCCGGCCCGCGCGGCCCCGGCGCCTCAGCTCCCGGCGGCTCCTCGCTGGTGGTCTACCGCTCCTCCCTCAATCAGGAAGCGGCGTGGAAGCTGGTGCGCTTCCTGATGGACCCGGCGACCCAGGTGGAGTTCAACCGCATCACCGGCGACCTGCCCAGCCGGCCCAGCGCCTGGGCTGACCCGGCCGTCGTCGCCGACCCCGCCATCACGGCCTTCAAGGGCCAGCTGGAACGCGCGCGCCCGGTGCCCAAGGCGCCGGAGTGGGAGCGCGTCGTCACCGAGATGCAGATCGTCGCCGAACGCATGGTCCGCGGCGAGTTCACCCCCGAAACCGCCGCCGCCGAAATCGATCGCCGCGCCGACCGCCTCTTGGCCAAGCGCCGCTGGATGAGGGAGCAGGGCAGGGCATGACCGCCGTCGAAGCGACCCTCGCGGCCAAACCACGCCGCCCCGCCGTCACCTCCCGTAGTCGCTCGCGCGCGGCCTGGGGCTTCGTCGCGCCGGCCCTGATCGCCATCGGCGTCTTCTTCGCCGTGCCGGTCTTGGCGGCCCTGCTGCTCAGCCTGACCGACTTCGACATCTACGCCCTTGCGGACCTCAGGAACCTGCGGTTCGTCGGCCTGGACAACTACGTCAACCTGTTCGGCAACCCCTTGTTCTGGGGGGCCATGAAGAACACCGGCCTGTTCGCCCTGATCGGCGTGCCGGCCTCCATCGCCGCTTCCCTGGCCGCCGCCCTGCTGCTGAATGCACGCATCATCAGGTGGCGGCCGGTCTGGCGCGTGGCCTTCTTCGCGCCCTTCGTCACCACGCTGGTGGCCACCGCCGTGCTGTGGAACTACCTGCTGCACACCCGCTACGGCGTCATCAACTGGGCCCTGTCGGGGATCGGCGTCCCCGCGGTGGACTGGCTGGGCAGCCCGGCCACCTCCATCCCCGCCATCCTGATCTTCGTCGTGTGGAAGACCTTCGGCTACAACATGCTGATCTTCTTGGCCGTGTTGCAAACCGTTCCGGATGAGCTGCACGAAGCCGCGCGGATCGACGGCGCCGGCGCTTGGACCCGTTTCCGCCACGTGACCCTGCCGGCCATCGCGCCGACGCTGCTGCTGGTCTCGATCATCTCGGTCGCCGGCTTCTTCCAGCTGTTCGCCGAGCCCTACGTCATGACGCAGGGCGGGCCCGCCCAGTCGACCGTGACGGTGCTCTACTTCATGTACGAAGAGGGCTTCAAATGGTGGAACCTGGGCTCCGCCTCGGCCGTCGCCTTCGTCCTTTTCCTCTGCATTCTCGCCGTGACCCTGATCCAACTGGCGGTGGCGAAGCGCGTGGGGGCCTACGAATGAGCCGGCGCGTCAGCCTCAAGGCGATCCTCGCCAACCTGGCCGTCGCGGGGCTTGTGGCGATCGTCCTGTTCCCGCTTGCCTGGATGGTCTCGGTCAGTTTCATGAGCCAGGGCGAGGCCACGACCTTTCCCCCGCCCCTGATCCCGTCCCAGCCGACGCTGGATCACTATCGCGACCTGTTCGTGACCCAGGGCATGAGCCGCTACATGCTGAACAGCCTGATCCTGGCCACCCTGGCCACCATCCTGGCCCTGCTGTTCACCGTGCCCGCCGGCTACGCCTTCGCCAAGCTGCGCTTCGCCGGCCGCGAGCGCCTGTTCCAGCTGCTGGTCGCCGCGCTCGTGGTGCCGGCCCAGATCGGCACTCTGCCGCTGTTCTTGATGCTGAAGTCGATGGGCCTCGTGAACACCTACGCCGGTGCCCTGGTGCCCTGGCTGGCGTCCATCTTCGGCCTGTTTCTGGTGCGCCAGTACGCGCTCTCCATCCCCGACGAGATGCTGGAGGCCGCGCGCGTCGACGGCGCCTCCGAAGGCCAGATCTTCCGCCGCGTCGTCCTGCCGACGCTGCAGCCGATCGTCGTGACCCTGGCCCTGTTCGTCTTCCTGGGCAGCTGGAACGACTTCCTGTGGCCGCTGATCGTGCTGACGGACCAGTCCAACTACACCCTGCCGGTGGCCCTGGCCGCGCTGTCGCGCGAGCACGTCCAGGACGCCGAGATGATGATGGCCGGCGCGGTCGTCACCGTGGCCCCGGTGCTGATCCTCTTCCTGGTCCTGCAACGCTACTACATCCGCGGCATGCTCGCGGGCAGCGTGAAGGGCTGACCTTCCGCGGAGCTGACAGTATGCGCGTTCTCCCCGGCGTCCTCGCGGCGTTCGTCCTCACCTCGCCCGCCCTCGCCCAGGACTCCCGCGTCCTCGACGCCTTCGAGGACCTGTCGCCGTGGGCGGCCGACGCCTCGACCGACGTCTCGTCGGACATTGCCCCGGTGGACGGACGCGAGGGCCGGGCCATGCGGCTCAGCTACGACTTCAACGGCCGATCGGGCTATGCCTTCGCCGCCCGCGCCATCGACCTCGACGTGCCGGAAAATTTCGAGATCAGCTTCTGGGCGCGCGGCGACATGCGGCCCAACACGCTGGAGATCAAATTCGTCGACGCCACCGGCCGCAACGTCCACTGGCGCCGCATCGAGAACTTTCAGGCGCCCGCCGAGTGGACCCGCTTCACGATCAAAAAGCGCCAGATCACCTGGGCCTGGGGCCCCGACCCCGACCGCACCTTCCGCGGCGCCGAGCGCATCGAGTTCGTGGTCACGGCCGGGCAGGGCGGCGCCGGCGCGCTGGAGGTCGACCAGCTCGAAATCCGCGACCTGCCGCCCGAGCCCGGCGTCCCCCCGCGGCCGTTGGCCGAGGCCAGCAGCACGGACGCGCTGAACGTCGCCGCCCGCGCCGTCGACGACGACCTCGGCACCTTCTGGCGATCGCAGCCGGGCGCCGCCCAGTCCCTGACGCTGGACCTCGGCTACGAGCGCGAGTTCGGCGGACTGACCCTGCGTTGGGCCGACCGCTACGCCGCCTCCGGCTACGTGGTGCAGGCGTCATCGGACGGCCGCGAGTGGCGCGAGCTCACCCGCGTGATCGACGGCGACGGCGGCGCCGACTGGCTGCTCACGCCCGAGACCTCCGCACGCTGGCTGCGCATCGACATGCAGCGTCCCCTCGACCAGTCGGGCGTCGTCGGTCAGGCGGGCGCCGGCCAGCGGCTCGGTCAGGCGGCCACCAATGCCTACGCCCTGTCCTCGGTCGAGATCGAACCCCTGTCCTTCGGCGAGACGCCGACCAAGTTCGTCATGGCCGTCGCCGAGGAAAACCTGCGCGGCCTCTACCCCCGCGGTTTTCTGGGTGAGCAGCCCTACTGGACCCTGGTCGGCGTCGACGGCGGCGGCGAGAGCGGCCTGATGTCCGAGGACGGCGCGATCGAACTGCGCCGTGCCGGCCCCTCCATCGAGCCCTTCGTCGTCGACAACGGCCGCCTCATCACCTGGGCCGACGTCGCGACCGCCCAGTCGCTGCGCGAGAACGACCTGCCCATCCCGACGGTCACCTGGATGGCCGACGACTGGACCCTTTCGATCACCAGCTTCGCCGACGGCACGCCGGACAGCTCGAGTCTGTGGGGCCGCTATGTCTTGACCAACACCTCACCCCGCCCGCGCACCCTGACGCTCGCCCTGGCCGCCCGCCCGTTCCAGGTCAACGGCCCGGTCCAGTTCCTGGCCATCCCCGGCGGGGTAGGCCCCATCGAACAGATCGACTGGAACGGCTCCAGTCTGGTTCTGAACGATGCGGTCAGGGTCTCGGCCTTGGTCATGCCGGACGCCGTCTCGACCTCGACCTTTCAGGCGGGCGCCGATCCGCAGGCGCTGATCGCCGACGCGGCCGCCCGCCGCTCGGCCGACGACCGGATCGTGGAGTCCGACGCTTCGGGCCTGATGGCCGGCGCTCTCCTGTATGACGTCACGCTCCAGCCCGGCGAGAGCCGCACCTTCGGCTTCCTGGCCAGGCTCGCGGGTTCGACGCCCGACCACCCGGCGACGGGCGCCGTGGAAGCCGTGCTCGAAGGCGCCGAGGACGCCGTCGCCGCCGAATGGCGCGGCAAGATCGACCGGTTCGACCTGATCCTGCCGCCCCAGGCCCAGCGCATCGAGGACGTAGCCAAGTCCTCCCTGGCCCACATCCTCATGTCGCGTCAGGGCCCGATCATCCAGCCCGGCACGCGCAGCTACAACCGGTCCTGGATCCGCGACGGCGCCATGATGGCCGAGGGGCTGAACCGGCTGGGCCACGCCGACGTCTCGGCCGCCTATCTGGCCTGGTACGCCCCCTATGTCTTCGAGGACGGCAAGGTGCCGTGCTGCGTCGATGCCCGCGGCTCCGACCCGGTGCCCGAGAACGACAGCCACGGCGAGTTCATCTTTCTGGCCGCCGAGAACTGGCGCCACACCCGCGACCACGCCGCGCTGGAACGCGTCTGGCCCCAGGTGCAGAAGGCGATCGCCTACATGGACGGCCTGCGCGCCACGACCCGTACGGCGGAGTTCCAGGCGGCCGACAAGCGTCACCTGTTCGGCCTGCTGCCGCCGACCATCAGCCATGAGGGCTATTCCGATGCTCCGGCCTATTCCTACTGGGACGACTTCTGGGGTCTGATCGGCTACCGCGACGCCGCCTTCATCGCCGACGTCCTGGGTGACGCCGACGCGGCCGCCCGCATCCGCGCGGCAGGGGCGGAGTTTCAGACCGACGTCATGACCTCCATCACGGCGACCGCCGCCTTCCACGACATCGACTGGATCGCCGGCGCCGCGGACCGCGGCGACTTCGACGCCACCTCGACCACCATCGGCCTGTCGCCCGGCGGTTTCATCGACGAACTGCCGCAGCCGCTCCTGAACAACACGTTCGACAAGTGGTGGGACAACTTCACCGCGCGTCAGGAGAACCGCATGACCTGGCGCGATTACACGCCCTACGAGCTGCGCAATGTGGGTGCCCTGATCCGTCTCGGTCGTCGCGAGGAGGCGTTGCGCGCGCTGGACTTCTACTTCGCCGACATGCGTCCCGTGGCCTGGAACGGTTGGGCCGAAGTCGTCGGCCACCACGAGCGCGAGCCCCGCTTCATCGGCGACATGCCCCACGCCTGGATCAGCTCGGACTACATCCGCTCCGCCATCGACCTGCTGGTGTACGAGCGCGTGGATGAGGGCGTGCTGGTGCTGGCCGCCGGCCTGCCGTTCGACTGGATGGCCTCCGAAACCGGCGTCGGCGTCCGCGACCTGCGGACCGCGCATGGTCTGCTGTCATGGCATCTCAAGCGCGACGGCGCCGCCTGGACCCTGACCTTCACCGGCATGGCCTCGCCGACCGGGGGCTTCGAACTGCACTGGCCCGAAGACCGGCCCGTCCCCGCCCGCGTTCGCATCGACGGACGTGCCGCGCAGTGGGAAGGCCACGTGCTCAGGATCCCGGCGAACGCCCGGCGGGTGGAGATGAGGTGATGCGGGTTTCCCTCGCCTGAAGGGAGAGCCGGGCCGTTCAGGCCCGCTCGAACGCCCGTCCTTCGGCGTCGAACAGCTGCACCTTCTCCGCCGGGGCCTTCAGCGTCAGGCTTTGCCCCTGCGCGGGTCGCTCGGCGCCGTCCAGCTGGGCCGTCAGCATGTCGCCGTCGCCGCCGTCCAGATAGGCGTAGGTGGCGTGGCCCAGGGTCTCGACGAAGGTCGTCGTCGCCGTCAGCGCGCCGCCGGGTCCCTTGGGCGACAGGTGCTCGGGGCGCACGCCCAGGGTGACCTTGTCGCCGACCTTCGCGCCGTTCGCCTTCACCGCCGCCGGCATGATCGCGCCGGAGGCGGTCTTCACCGTCACCTGGCCGCCGCCGGCCTCGACGACCTCCGCCGGGATCAGGTTCATCTTGGGGCTGCCGATGAACTCGGCGACGAAGCGGTTGGCCGGGCGCTCGTACAGCTCCATCGGCGCGCCGACCTGTTCGATCTTGCCGGCGTTCAGCACCACGATCCGGTCGGCCAGGGTCATGGCCTCCACCTGGTCGTGGGTCACGTAGATCATCGTCGTGCCCAGCCGCTGGTGCAGGCTGGCGAACTCGTATCGCATCCGCACGCGCAGGGCGGCGTCCAGGTTCGACAGAGGCTCGTCGAACAGGAACACCTCCGGCTCGCGCACGATGGCCCGGCCGATGGCCACCCGCTGGCGCTGCCCGCCCGACAGGGCCTTGGGCTTGCGGTCCAGATAATCCTTGATGTTCAGCACCTCGGCGGCGGCGTCGACGCGGCGCTTGACCTCCGCCTTGTCCATCTTCGCCAGCGACAGGGCGAAGCCCATGTTCTCGCGCACCGTCATGTGCGGGTACAGCGCATAGGACTGGAACACCATGGCGATGCCCCGGTCCGACGGGGACAGCCCCGTCACGTCGCGTCCGCCGATGGAGATCGATCCGCCGTCCAGCTCCTCCAGCCCGGCGATGGTGCGCAGCAGGGTGGACTTGCCGCAGCCCGAGGGTCCCACGAACACTGTGAACTCGCCGTCGGCGATCTCCAGATCGATGCCCTTCAGCACCTGAACGGCGCCGAAGCTCTTCGTCACGCCGCTCAGCCGAACGTCCGCCATCCGTCTCCACCCACGCCGGTTTCTTGTTTGGCGTCAGCGTAAACGGTTACAGGGCCGGTGCAATCCTCCCCCGGAGCGCAGCGAACAGGGGAGGGGGACCATCCGAAGGATGGTGGAGGGGGCGGACACGCGCGCCGGTGTTTGGGGCGGGCCCCTCCACCGCTTCGCGGTCCCCCTCCCCCGCGAAGGCGGGGGAGGATTTCACCCGCGCTTGGGCTTGCCCTTGAACGGCTTTCCGTCCGTCTTCGCGCGGAACGGCTTGGCGCCCGGCTTGCCGGCCCACGGCTTCTTCTCGCCGCGCGGCTTCTCGACCCACGGCTTCTTGCCGACGGGCGTCGGATCGTCCTTGGTCCGCTTGACCCACTTCGGCTTGCTGCTCTCGGGAACGGGCGGCGCCTCGGCGGTCCGTTCCGGACGCGGCGTCCACGGCTTCTTCGGGCCGTCGAAGTCGCGACGCGGCTTGACGAAGGCCTTGGGCCGCGCGGTCTTCTCGCCCGGCGCGGGCGCCACCGCGTCGCTGATCGACACGTCCTCGTCCGCGGCTTTCGCGATCGCCGCGCGGAACTTGGCCTCCGCCTCTTGCGTGATCTCGAACTTGGTCTCGCGGTCGAAGATCTTGATCGAGCCCACGTCGCGCTTGGTCACGTGCCCCAGGCGGCAGATCAGCGGCAGCAGCCACTTCGGATCGGCGTTCTTCTCGCGGCCCACGTTGATGCGGAACCAGCTCATGTCGCCGCCCTGCGCGAAGTCGACCGGCTCGCGCTCGCGCCGCCCACGCTCGCCTTCCATGGTCCGCGCCATGCGCGCGTCGTCCTGCACGTCCTCGGGCGGCGGCAGCTTCTCGCGGTACAGCCGGATCAGGGCGGCCGCGACCTGCTCGGGGCTCGACCGCTCCAGCAGCTTGCGCCCCATCTCCAGCGAATCTTCATCGGCCGGCGCCGTCAGCACCGGGTCGGTCAGCATCCGCTCCTGATCCTTGGCCCGGATCTCGTCGGCCGACGGCGGCCCCGCCCATTCCGCCTCGATGTTGGCCGAGCGCAGCATCAGCTCGACCTTGCGGCGCCGCGTGTGGCTGACCATCAGCACCGAGGTGCCCTTCTTGCCCGCGCGCCCGGTCCGGCCCGAGCGGTGCAGCAGCGTCGCCTTGTTCACCGGGATCTCGGCGTGGATGACCAGCCCCAGGTCCGGCAGGTCCAGCCCGCGCGCCGCCACGTCGGTGGCCACGCACACCCGCGCATGCCCGTCCCGCAGCGCCTGCAGGGCTTCCGACCGCAGCGACTGCGTCAGCTCGCCCGAGAGGCCCACGACCTCGAACCCCCGCTCGCGCAGGCTCGCCGTCAGGTGCTTCACCCGCTCGCGCGTGTTGGCGAACACCAGGGCGCCCGGGCTCTCGAACCAGCGCAGCACGTTGACCACGCCGTGCTCGATCTCGTGCGGCGCGACGCGGATGGCCTTGTAGGCGATGTCGCCGTGCGCGACCGTCTTCGACGTCGTGTCGATGCGGATCGCGTCGCGCTGATAGGTCTTGGCCAGCTGCGCGATCTCGCGCGCGATCGTGGCCGAGAACAGCAGGGTCCGCCGCGCCGGCGGGGCCTGGTCAAGGATGAAGGTCAGATCCTCGCTGAACCCCATGTCCAGCATCTCGTCGGCCTCGTCCAGCACCACGGCCTTCAGCTGCGACAGGTCCAGCCCGCCGCGCTCCACGTGATCCTTCAGCCGCCCCGGCGTGCCCACCACGATGGCGGCGCCGCGCTCCAGCACGCGCCGCTCCGCCCGCGGATCCATGCCGCCGACGCAGGTGGCGATCCGCGCGCCGGCCTTGGCGTACAGCCACTCCAGCTCCTTCGACACCTGCAGCGCCAGCTCGCGCGTCGGCGCGATGATCAGGGCCTCGGGCGCCGCGTTGTCCGCGAACCGTTCCGTCTCGCCCAGCAGGGTCGTGGCCAGCGCCAGCCCGAACGCCACGGTCTTGCCCGACCCCGTCTGCGCCGAGACCAGCAGGTCGCGCCCGGCTTCGGCCTCGAGCACGGCGGACTGCACCGCCGTCGGCTCGTCATAGCCGCGTTCGGACAGGGCGCGGTCGAGCGCGGGATGGCTGGCGGGGAAGGGCATGGGCGTGGGTCCAATAGCACGAGTCAGCGCGCGAACGGTCTGCGCGGGATCGGCGGACGGCGGCCTGTAGGGTGAGATAACGGCGAAATGGTGGATGCGACAGGGATTGAACCTGTGACCCCCTCGGTGTGAACGAGGTGCTCTCCCGCTGAGCTACGCATCCGGGCCGTTTCTAGGAGGCGGGGACATAGCTTGGGGAAATGCGCGAGGCAAGTCTCGCCGCCACTATCCGATCGATCGCCGCCTCCAGCTCCCCGAAGCCGTCGATCAGCGCGTCTCCGCCCAGATCGCGTGCGGGGATTTCGGTATAGCCGAAGGTGGTCACGATCACCGGCACGCCCGTCGCCCGCGCCGCCCGCACGTCGGTGATCGAATCGCCCACCATGATCGCGCGCCCCGGATCGCCGCCGGCCCTCAGCACCGTCTCGCGGATGTGCGCCGCGTCGGGCTTGCGGGACGACACCGCGTCCGCGCCGCAGATCGCCGCGAACCGCCCGGTCAGCCCCAGCCGTCCGAACAGCGCCAGCGACAGGTGCGTCGGCTTGTTCGTCGCTGTGCACAGGATCGCGCCCCGCGCCGCCAGACGGTCCAGCGCAGCCTCCACGCCGGGGTAGACGTGGCTGTGGTCGCAGATGTGCGCCAGATAGTCCTCCAGGAACGCGGCCAACAGCGCCGGCCGCTCCGCCTCGTCCCAGTCCGCCCCCGCCTCGCGGAACCCGTCCTTCAGCAGGGCCACCGCCCCGTGCCCCACCAGATGCCGCGCCGCTTCGACCGGCCGGGGCGGCAGCCCGCGCGCCGCCAGAAGCCGGTTCAGCGTGCCGATCAGGTCGGGGGCCGTCTCCACCAGCGTGCCGTCCAGGTCGAAGGCGATCGTCCAGCCGTTCAGGTCTTTCATGCACCCGGTTCTATTTGAATCGCCGCCGCTGTAAACGCGACCCGACAGCCGATCTCCGGAGCCCGCATGACCCGTCGCGCCGCCATCATCCTCGCCGCCGGCCAGGGCACCCGGATGAAGTCCGGCCTGCCCAAGGTGCTGCATCCCATAGGCCACCGCGCCATGCTGGACCACGCCATCGACGCCGCCGAGGGCCTGGGCTGCGAGCGCGTGATCGTGGTCGTCGGAAACCACAGCCCGGAGGTCCGTGCCCACGTCGAGAAGCGCCTCGGAGCCACGTCCATCGCCGTGCAGGACCCGCCGCTGGGCACCGGCCACGCCGTGCTGGCCGCGCGTGACCTGATGGCCGACTTCGACGGGCAGGTGGTCGTCACCTACGGCGACGTCCCCCTGCTGAAGGCCGCGGACGTCGAGCCCGTCTTCGGCGACGCCCTGACCGTGGTGGGCTTCGAGGCCCGGGACGCCACTGGCTACGGCCGTCTGCTGATCGACGCCGACGGCGGGCTTGAGGCCATCGTCGAGCACAAGGAGGCGTCGCCCGATCAGCTGAAGGTCACCGCCTGCAACTCCGGCGTCATGGCCGCGCCCTCGCGCCTGCTGTTCGACCTGCTGGCCGAGGTCAGGAACGACAACGCCAAGGGCGAATACTATCTGACCGACGTCGTGGCCCTGGCCCGCGCGCGCGGCGAGCCCACCCGCGCCGTCTTCGCCGACGAGGACGCCGTCATGGGCGTCAACGCCCAGGGCGAGCTGGCCCAGGCCGAGGCCCTGTTCCAGAAGGTCCGCCGCGACGACCTGCTGGCGTCCGGCGTGCGCATGCCCGCCCCCGACACCGTCTTCGTCAGTTGGGACACCCAGGTCGAGCCCGGCGCCGTGATCGAGCCCTACGTCGTCTTCGGCCCCGGCGCCGTCGTCCGATCGGGCGCGAAGATCCGCGCCTTCAGCCACGTCGAGGGCGCCGAGGTCGGTCCGGGCGCCGAGGCCGGCCCCTACGCCCGCCTGCGCCCGGGCGCGAAGCTGGGCGAGAAGGCCAGGGTCGGCAATTTCGTCGAGGTGAAGAACGTCACCATGGGCGCGGGGGCCAAGGCCAACCACCTGTCCTATCTGGGCGACGGCGTGGTCGGGGCGGGCGCCAACATCGGCGCGGGCACCATCTTCTGCAACTACGACGGCTTCTTCAAACACCGGACGGAGGTGGGGCAGGGGGCCTTCGTCGGCTCCAACACCTCCCTGGTCGCCCCGGTCACCATCGGCGCAGGCGCCATGGTGGGCTCGGGTTCCGTGGTGACGTCGGACGTCGCACCCGGCGACCTCGCCCTCGCCCGCGCGCCGCAGACCGCCAAGCCCGGCTGGGCCGCCCGCTTCATGGAGACGATGCGGGCGAAGAAGGCCAAATCCTGAACCCTCTCCCGGCGGGAGAGGGCTTGAGGCTCGCAGAGCGTCAGCGATGCGCCAAGCCGAAAGGGTGAGGGGCTCCCTCTCGCCAGCAGCCCCTCACCCTTTCGCGTTTCCAATCGCTTCGCTCTTGGACGCTCAAGCCCTCTCCCGCCGGGAGAGGGATCGCGCTAGGAGCGCTTCATGAGCGCCGACTCCCAAAAGAAAGCCGCCGGCGAGGCCGCCGCCCTCCGCGTCGAGGCGGGCATGACCGTCGGCCTCGGCACCGGCTCCACCGCCGCCTGGTTCGTCAAGGCGCTGGCGGCGCGGAACCTGCCGAACCTGCGCTGCGTCCCCACGTCGGAGGCGACCGCCGACCTCGCCCGCGAGCTGGGCCTGCCCCTGGTCACGCTTGAAGACGTCTCCCGCATCGACCTGACCGTCGACGGCGCCGACGAGATCGGCCCCGGCCTGGCCCTGATCAAGGGCGGCGGCGCGGCCCTGCTGCGCGAGAAGCTGGTGTGGGAGGCGTCGTCGACCTGCCTCGTCATCGCCGACGCCGCCAAGGTGGTGCCCCACCTCGGCGCCTTCCCCCTGCCGATCGAGGTCGTCGCCTTCGGCTACAAGACCACGGGCGCGCGCATCTCCGACGTGCTGACCGATCACGACGTCGCCTTCCCGGGCCGCTTCCGGACGGCGGAGCGGGGCATGGTCCGCACCGACGGCGGCAATGTGATCTACGATGCGAAATGCGGCGTCATCCACGACCCCGCCCGCCTCGCCGACGACCTGAAACTGGTCACCGGCGTCGTCGAGCACGGCCTCTTCCTCGACCTCGCCGACGAAGCGATCATCGGCACGGACGCCGGCGTGGAGACGCTGACGCCGTAAAATCCTTCCCCCCTTGCGGGGGAAGGTGGCTCGCGGAGCGAGACGGATGGGGGGTGAAACACCGGCTCAACTGATGTTCTTCAGCCGGTCGATGCATTGCCTGCAGCCACCCCATCCGACCGCCTCCGGCGCCCACCTTCCCCGGCAAGCGGGGAAGGAAAGCGTCGGCTGGCTGGTGGAAGTCATCCCAACTTCTCCCGGGTTTCCTCGCCCTTTCAACGCGGTGCGTTTTTCCATCCGCGACTTTCCGACGTCGGTTTGGGCGTGGGGCAGCATCCGGGGGTTCCGTCGCGGGGGAGGGCGCAAGGCCTTGCGAGCTTGTCGCGGCGGGAGCGGTTCGAGCGGGGGCTGCGTCGGGAACTCCTATGTTCCTGAGCGGCCGGTGCTTCGGCCCTGACGGGCGTTCCGCGGTCCTCCT
>NZ_DASYGX010000008.1:0-65422 GCF_035999125.1 Brevundimonas sp.
CCCTCCCCCGCGACGGAACCCCCAGATGCTGCCCCACGCCCAAACCGACGTCGGAAAGTCGCGGATGGAAAAACGCAGCGCGTTGAAAGAGCGAGGAAAGACGGGAGAAGTCGTCACGACTTCCCGACCCAAGGCGCCGCACCCTCTCCCGGCGGGAGAGGGCTTGAGCGTCCAAGAGCGGAGCGATTGGAAACGCGAAAGGGTGAGGGGCTGCGGGCGAGAGGGGGCCCCTCACCCTTTCGGCTTGGCGCATCGCTGACGCTCTGCGAGCCTCAAGCCCTCTCCCGCAGAGAGAGGGGCGGGTCAGGAAGGCGTGCGCTTTAACGGGGGGAGGCGGGTCAGGCGCGGCCGACGGTGACCGGGTGGTCCGGAGCCCTGGGGCGGTGGCGGTAGCGGGCGCCCTTGAGCAGCATCTTCAGGGCTTCCCAATGGATGGCGGCGGTGACCTTGAAGGTCAGCAGGGCGTGGGTGACGAAGAGGCGGGCCAGCGAGGCGTCGGTCAGGGGGCGGCGGTCGCCGGCGAAGGAGGCGGTCAGCAGGGGGCGGCCGTCGCGCTTCGCCAGGATGGCGACGGAGACGCGGTCGTCCGGGGCTTGGACTTCGAACTCATAGGTCAGGGCCGCGTCCATGAAGGGCGAGACGAAGTGGGTCTTGTCCGTCGCATGGCGGGCGTGGCCGTCGGGGGCGAGGCCGGCGGGCATGGCGTAGCTGTGCCGCTCGCCGAAGGTGTTGGTGACCTCGTGCACCAGTCCGCGCAGGGCGCCGTCGGGGCCGTGGGCGAACCAGACGCTGATCGGGTTGAAGCCGTAACCGAGCACGCGCGGCATGGTCAGCAGACGGATCGGGCCGCCGTCGAGGTGGACGTCGGCCTGAGCCAGCGCGGCCTCGATCTGGGCGCGCAGCGGCACGGCGGAACCGTCGCCGTGGTCGGACGGGCGCCAGGACAGCAGAGAGAAACGGCGACGGGAGAGCAGGCGCGGGCGCTCGGCCTCTATCGCGTCGAGGTCGATCAGCAGCATCCAGGTGCGATAGCGCAGGCGGTGGTCGAAGTCGGCCAGCCGGCGGTGGACGACGTGGCCGACGTAGAGGGCGCTTTTGAAATCCTCACCCGTAGGGGGAGGAGGACCGCGGAGGGCGGAGCCCGACGGGGTGGAGGGGGCATAATCCAAATCGCGGGGAGAAGCGGCGGGCGCCGACGGATGCGGCCATCCCCCTCCACCCCCGTCGCTGCGCTCCGGCGGTCCTCCTCCCCCTACGGGTGAGGATTTGTGGATCACGCAGCTTCCGCGAGGTCGGGGGCGGGCGTCAGGTGGATGCGGCCGCTTTCGTTCTCGACCTGCCACGGGCGACGGACGCCGCCGATGGCCTCGGCGACCGCAAGGCCGGCCTGGAGGCCGTCCTCGTGGAAGCCCGCGCCGAACCAGGCGCCGGCGAACCAGACGCCGCCCTGTCCCTGCAGGCTCCAGAGCTCCTTCTGAGCCGCCACGCCGGCGACGTCGAAGACGGGGTGCTCATAATCCCATTCGCCGATGACCAGTTCGGGGTCGGGCTCGCGCGCCGGGTTCAGGCTGACGAACAGGGGAGGCCCCGGCAGGGACTGGAGCTCGTTCATCCAGTAGGTGACGCCGCCTTCGCCCGCGCGGTCGGAGCGGCCCATGTGGGTCCAGGCGGCCCAGGCCTTGCGGCGGCGCGGCATCAGCGAGATGTCGCGGTGCAGGACGGCGCGGTTGGCGCGATAGGGGATGGCGCCCAGCAGGCGGCGCTCGGCGGCGGTCGGCGCCTCGAGCAGCCGCAGCGCCTGATCCGAGTGGGTGGCCAGCACGACGTCGTCGAAGCGATGCAGCGTGCCGTCGGCCATGCGCAGGGCGGCGCCGTCTTGGTCTCGGACCACGCCGACTATGCGGGCGCCGGTGACCACGCGACCTTCCAGCGCCTGCCCCAGACGATCGACGTATTCGCGGCTGCCGCCGTCGATGGTGCGCCAGGTCGGGCGCAGGTCGTAGGTCAGCAGGTTGTGGTTCATGTAGAACCGGACGAAGGCCGCGGCCGGATAGTCGGTCATCTGCTCCAGGGTGCAGGACCAGATGGCGGCGGCCTGGGGCAGCAGATAGGCGTCGCGGAACATGGGGCCGTAGCCGCAGCGGCCCAGCCAGGCGTCGAGGCTTTCGCCGCTGGCCTCCAGTTCCGAGAGTTGCCGCGGCGCCTCCTTCTGGAAGCGCAGGATGTCGCCGATCATGCGCCAGAAGCGGGGGCTGGCCCAGTTGCGCTTCTGGGCGAACAGGGCGCGCAGGCCCTGGGTGCAGTATTCCAGCGCGCCTTCGTCGATGGAGACGGCGAAGGACATCAGCGCCGGCTTGGTGGCGACGCCCAGGTGGGCCAGCATCGCGGTCAGGTTGGGATAGTTCGCCTCGTTGAAGACGATGAAGCCGGTGTCGACCGCCACGGGGCCGGCGGGGGAGGGGGCGTCCACGGTGTTGGAATGGCCGCCCAGCCGGTCGTCGGCCTCGAACAGGGTGACGTCGTGGGCCTTCGACAGGAGCCACGCCGCGGACAGTCCCGAGATGCCGGAACCGACGACCGCGATCCGTTTGCGGGCGGCGTGCGTGGCGGCGAAGGTGGTCATGGCGTCTCCAGATCTGCGCCAGAGCATGATCGTTTTTGCCGGAACCGCGAAGCGGTTACGGCAAAAGCGTGAATCATGCTCTCGCATTAATGCTGGAGCCTGATTCACCGCATCGGCGGAACCGCGAAGCGGCTCCGTCTTAGCGGATCAGGCTCCGTGGCAGCTACGTTACGCCTCATGTCATGGATGTGGGGCATCCGACACAAGACTCGTCGCGTAGTAATGACGCACAAGCGGAGCCGGTCCGCAGGCGCGCGCGTTGGTCGCGGGCGTCGAGGTCGATCAGGGGACGAAATCAACACATGAATCCGGCCACAGCCGCCATCCGCAACCTGCAGGACGCGCCCTTTCCCGACTTCGTGACGCGGCCGGCGATCGCCGCCCTGGTGACCGAGGCGCGCAAGCGGCTGGATCGGGAGGCGCCGCACGACGAGGCCGCCTTCGCCGCCGACATGGCCAGGCGCGCGGTGGCCGAACACGCCGACGCGGCCAACGCCCAGCACTATGAGCTGCCGCCGGAGTTCTTCCGCATCTGCCTGGGGCCGCGGCTGAAGTATTCCTGCTGCCTGTATCCGACGGGGTCGGAGACGCTGGCGGAGGCGGAGGTGCTGGCCCTGACCGAGACCTGCGCGCACGCGGGGCTGGAGGACGGGCAGCGGATCCTGGAGCTGGGCTGCGGCTGGGGCTCGCTGAGCCTGTGGATGGCGGAGCGGTATCCGCGGGCCCGGATCACGGCGGTGTCGAACAGCCACGGGCAGCGCGGACACATAGAGGCGCAAGCCGCGGCGCGGGGTCTGACCAATCTGACGGTCATCACCCAGGACATGAACGACTTCCGACCCGAGGTGGCGGAGCATGAGCGGTTCGACCGGATCGTCTCGGTCGAGATGTTCGAGCACATGGCCAACTGGCGGGCCCTGCTGACCCGGGCGAAGGGTTGGCTGAAGCCGGACGGGCGGATGTTCATCCACATCTTCACCCACAGGGCCGCCCCCTATCGGTTCGACCATTCGGACACCGGCGACTTCATCGCCCAGCATTTCTTCACCGGCGGGGTGATGCCGTCGAAAGGGTTGATGCGGCGGTTCCCCGATCTGTTCGAGGTGGAGCGGGAGTGGACCTGGAACGGGGTGCACTATCAGCGGACGGCCGAGCACTGGCTGAAGAACATGGACCTGAACGTGGACCGTGTGTCGGATCTGATGCGCGGGACCTATGGAGCCGATTGGAAGCTGTGGCGGCGGCGCTGGCGGCGGTTCTACCTGGCCACGGCCGGCCTGTTCGGCAACGACGACGGAAAGACCTGGGCCGTGAGCCATTACCTGCTGAAACCGACGGGAGCCGAAGCATGATCAAGTGGGTCGCGGGATATCTGGGGGCGGCGATCACCATGGCGGCGATCGACGCCGTCTGGCTGACGACGATGGCGGACCGGCTGTACCGGCCGGTGATCGGCGCGATCATGGCGGACAAGCCGGACATGAAGGCGGCGGTGGCCTTCTACCTGCTGTACATCTTCGGCATCTGCTTCTTCGCCATCGCGCCGGCGCTGAAGGACGGGCAGTGGACGCGGGCGCTGATCAACGGGGCGGTGCTGGGGCTGATCGCCTACGGCACATACGACCTGACCAATCAGGCGACGCTGTCGGTGTGGTCGACGCGGCTGACGATGATCGACATGGTCTGGGGCACGGCCCTGACGGCTGTGACGGCGACGGGCGGCTACCTCGCGGCCCGCTGGGCGGAGGGGCGCTGGGGCTGAGATCGGGCGGCGCCTAGGCGAGCGAGGGGGCCCCGTCTGTAGGTTCTTCACCAAGGACACCAAGAAAGAGAAGCCACCAAGGACACGAAGGGCCCGCGCTCGTCGTCGCGCGCAGCGCCTTGTTCTTCTGAAAGTCGAAATGCCTGCGGCGGCCAGTGCTCGGTCCCTTTGTGTCCTTGGCGTCTTCTTGGTGTCCTTTGTGATGAACCAGCGCTTTCTCCGCACCGCCGGGGGGTTAACCTTTTCCCTCGCCTGACACGCGCGCGCGGTGGCGGAACGGAGGATTTCGGGTAAGGGTGCGCCTCCGAAGGGTTAACCGGGGGCGGGCGTGAAGTTCGGCGTCAATACTGTGACCGCGATGTTCGTGGCGGGCGTGGTCGGCGGTCTGGCCCTGACGCCCGACGGCCGCGCCTGGCTGCGGTCGCCGACGCTGATGCTGGGCGGGCAGGCGAACGCCTCCGCCAGTCCGGAACCGGCGTCGGAGCCGGTCGCAGCGCCGCCCGCGGCTCCCGCGGTCCCTGTGCAGGACGCCTCGGTGCTGAGGGCCAAGGCCGGGAACCTGAGCGTCGGCGTGTTCGGCGACAGCATGGGCGACGGCGTCTGGGCGGCCCTGTACCGCGAGTTCCGCGACGACGCGGGCGTCGAGGTGACCAAGTTCAGCGAGGTCTCCACCGGCCTGTCGCGCTACGACTATGTGAACATCCAGGCCAAGACGACGCGTCAGCTGGACGAGGCGCCGGTGGACGTGGCGGTGGTCGTGTTCGGCACCAACGACGCCCAAGGCATCGACGACGGCGGCGTGATCCATGACTTCGGCACGCCGGGGTGGAAGGCCGCCTATGGCCGGCGGATCGACGACCTGGTCGGTCTGTTCCGGTCGCGCGGCGTGGTCGTCTACTGGGTCGGCATGCCGCGCATGAAGCGCGACGGCTTCGACGGGCGCATGGCGATCGTCAACGAGGTGGTCGAGGCGCGGATGAAGGCGCTGGGCGTGCCGTGGCTGGAGACGGTGGGCCTGACCACGGACGCCGACGGCGAGTACATGCCCTATGCCGAGGTGGGCGGACGGCGCCGGCTGATGCGGGCCAACGACGGCATCCACATGAGCATGGACGGCTATCTGCGGCTGGCCGGGCCGGTCGAGGCGGCCATCCGGCGCGACGCGGGGCTGGCCGAGTGAGAGCCCTGCTGGCGGTGGCCCTGCTGGCCCTGGCCGGCCCGGCCGTGGCCCAGACCTGTCCGGGCGGAGTGTGCGGCGCCGAGGCTCTGACGCCGTGGTTCGAGGATCTGGCGGCGCTGGAGGCGGGCGAGCCGATCAAGGTGCACGTGCTGCAGATCGGCGACAGCCACACGGCGGGCGAGGTGATCCCCGGCACGGTGCGCAGCCGTCTGCAGGGACGGTTTGGGCGCGGCGGGCGCGGCTATGTGGCGCCGGGCGTGCCGTTCGAGGGCTATGCGCCGCGACAGGTGGTGGTGACCGCGACCGGGTGGAGCTGGGCGCCGAGGCCGGCGCGGGTCGGCGGCTATGTGAACGCGGAGCGCACCGGGCTGTTCGGCGGGCCGGCGCGGCCCGGGACAGGCGACGTGCTGACGCTGGCGCTGGATCCGGAGGCGGAGACGACGCGGCTGGGCCTGTGCGGGCGCGACGGGCTGTGGGACGTGGCGGCGGACGGGGCGAAGCCGGAGCCGGCGCAGATCCTGGGCTCGCGCTGCCGCTTCATGCCGATCGCGGCGGGGGCGCGGACGCTGACCCTGACGTCGCGGACGGCCGACGGCGGGCTGGACGGGGTCTGGCTGGAGGGGCCGACGCCGGGGGTGATCCTGTCGAACGTCGGGCATGTGGGCGAGACCCTGGCCGACTTCGCGGCGCGGGACGAGGCGACCGTGCGGGGCGAGCTGGAGCCGCTGAACCCCCACCTGATCATCCTGGCCTACGGCACCAACGAGGGGTTCGACGACGGGCTGGACCTGTTCGCGCACGAGGCCCAGCTGCGCGACCAGATCTGGCGGCTGAAGCGGTTCGCGCCGGACGCGGCGATCCTGATCCTGGGCGCGCCGGACGCCCTGAGGCGGGGCGAGGCGACGACCTGCCCGGGCGCGGCCGAGCGCGGGCCGCCGCGCAGTCTGGCGCGGGTGCGCGACTTGCAACGCCGGGTCGCGGCCGAGACGGGCGTCGCGTTCTGGGACTGGCAGGGGCGGATGGGCGGAGCGTGTTCGGCGGAGCGGCTGGCGACGGCGCGCGACCCGATGATGCGCGGCGACCGCGTGCATTTCACCTCTGCCGGCGGCGAGTGGATCGGCGGCCTGCTGGCCGACGACCTGATCGGCGCCTACGACGCCTGGAAGGCGGCCCGGGCCGGGACGCCTTAGGATGCTGTTCCCGACGCTCGCCTTCGGCGTCTTCTTCCTGTTCGTCTATTTCACCTCGTGGTCGCTGGATCGCGAGAATGGCCGGCGCAAGCTGTTCCTGCTGCTGGCCAGCTGGTTCTTCTACGCTCAGTGGGACTGGCGGTTCGTCGGCCTGCTGATCCTGTCGGCGGTGCTGAACTGGGGCGTGGCGGCGCTGATCGCGCGCAAGGAAAAGCCCTCGACGCGGAAGTGGCTGGTCGCGCTGGGCGTGGCGGTCAACCTGCTGATCCTGGGCTTCTTCAAATACTACGGCTTCTTCGTCGAGGAGATGGGGCAACTGCTGGCGCGCGTGGGCTGGGAGCGGGATCTGCCGCTGCTGCAGATCGTGCTGCCGGTGGGGATTTCCTTCTTCACCTTCCAGGGCATCAGCTACGTCGTCGACGTGCATCGGCGCACGACCGAGCCGGCGAAGAGCCTGCTGGACGTGATGCTGCTGATGAGCTTCTTCCCGCACCTGGTCGCCGGGCCGATCGTGCGGGCGTCGGACCTGCTGCCCCAGTTCGACCGGGTGCCGCGCCTGACGCGCGAGATGGCGACGCACGGCCTGCTGCTGATCGTCTGGGGCCTGTTCAAGAAGACGGTGATCGCGTCGGAGCTGGCCGTGCGGCTGGTGGACCCGGTGTTCTTCGATCCCTCCGCCCATTCGGCCCTGGACATCGCCGCCGCCGTCTATGGCTACGCGGTCCAGATCTATTGCGACTTCTCGGCCTATTCCGACATGGCGATCGGGATCGCGGCGCTGCTGGGCTATTCCTTCCCGCGCAATTTCGATCAGCCGTATCGCGCCCATTCCATGCAGCAGTTCTGGCGGCGGTGGCACATCAGCCTGTCCAGCTGGCTGAGGGACTATCTGTACGTACCGCTGGGCGGGGGGCGGAAGGGCGTCGTCAGTTCCAGCATCAACGTGATGATCACCATGCTGCTGGGCGGGCTGTGGCACGGGGCGGCGTGGACCTTCGTGCTGTGGGGCGCGCTGCACGGCGGGGCGCAGGTGGTGGAGCGGGTCGGCAAGAAGTTGCTGGGCGGCCGGTCGGTCGTCCCGATGTGGTTGGGCGTGCTGATCACCTTCCACGTGGTCTGCCTGGGGTGGATCCTGTTCCGGGCGGAGACGTTCGATCTTGCCGTCGCCATGCTGCAAGGGCTTGGACGCTGGGGGCCGGTCGCGGTGACGACGCCTTTCCTGCTGGGACTGATCGTGATCGGCCTGGGCATGCACTGGCTGCCGCCGCGCGCGGTGGAAGGGATGACCGCCCGCCTGAAGGAGGCGCCGTCGATCACCCTGGGCCTGTTGATCGGCGCGGCCTTCCTGCTGATCGAGGCGGTGCGGCCCGAGGGCGTGGCGCCCTTCATCTATTTCCAGTTCTGACGGGAGGCGCGCGGTGACCGGACCGACCGACCCGAACGACCCCCGCCCGCCGGAAGAGACCGAGCGACCCGATCCGTTCCCCGTCTTCGAGGCACAGCCGGCGTTCTCGCCGTTCCCGCCGCTGGAGCCCGAGCCGGCGCCGGTCGCGGCGGAGCCCGCCGTGGTCGTACCTCTTGCCGTCGCGGTCGTCGCGCCGGAGCCGGATCCGCCCAGCGACTGGAACGAAAAGGCCGACGCCCACGACCTGATCGAGCGGGAGAACCGGCTGAAGACCATGGCCCGCTTCGCCTTTCCGCCCGGCCCGCCGCCGGACGACGACGGGCTGGCCGCGCGCGACCGGCGCTGGACCACGCGGGTGATCCTGGTGGTGACGGCGTTCATGGCGATCTTCAACGCCGCCTCCGTGCCCAACTGGTCGCGGCAGCAGGCGCCGGGCTGGGTCACCGACACGGTGCGCGGGGTGTCGGAGGTGTGGGCCCGGCAGGCGGCGCTGCTGGGCGCCGACCTGCCGCGCCAGGGTGTGCGCGACGCCTATGAGACGGCGCGGGACGCGGAGTGGGGGACGTCGCAATCAACCCCTTCTCCCCTTGCGGGAGAAGGTGGGCGACGAAGTCGGTCGGATGAGGGGGCTGCCTGAAGGGCGCGCGGCGAAAGCCCCCTCATCCGTCTCGCTTCGCGAGCCACCTTCTCCCGCAAGGGGAGAAGGGCAGCCTCCCTTGCCCCACCGCGACCCGCCCCCCATACCCGTCTGCATGAACGCGCCCTTCAAGAGCCCCGACGCCGACGCCCCGCTGTGGGATCTGTCCGACCTGTACGCCTCGCGAGAGGACGCGCGGATCGCCGCCGATCTGGAGGCCGCGCGGGCGGCGGTGGCGGAGATGGGCGGGATTGAGGGCCGGCTGGTCGCGGCGCGGGCCGAGCCGGCGGAACTGGGCGCGCGGCTGGACCGGGCGATCGGCCTTTATGAAAAGGCGTCGGACGCGCTGGGCGGGATCGCCGCCTATGCCTTCCTGGCCGCCTCCACCGCGCGGGACGACGCGGCGGCGCAGGGGTTCGAGGCGGACGTGCGGGAGAAGATCACCGCCGTGGCCACGCCGACCGTCTGGCTGACGCTGGAGATCAACCGGCTGGAGGAGGCCGAGATCGAGGCGGCGCTGGCGGCGCATGCGGGGGCCGCGCGCTGGCGGCCGTGGCTGCGGCGGGTGCGGGCGCAGAAGCCGCACGAGCTGTCGCCGGAGCTGGAGACCTATCTGGCCGAGCGCATGCCGATCTCGGCGCAGTGGCCGCGCCTGTTCGACGAGACGCTGGCGGCGCTGAAGGTCGGCAAGGAGGGGCTGACGCTGGCCGAGGCGCTGAACCGCCTGTCCGATCCCAAGCCGGCGCGGCGCAAGGCGGCGGCGGAGGGGCTGACCGAGGCGCTGAAGGGCGAGGCGCGGACGCTGGCCCTGGTGCTGAACACCGTGGCGGCGGAGAAGGCGCTGGAGGACCGCAAGCGCGGCTTCGTCCGGCCGGCGGACGGCCGCCATCTGGCCAACGAGGTGGACGGCGAGGCGGTCGACGCCATGGCCGAGGCGGTGGCTCGGGCCTATCCGCGGCTGTCGCACCGCTACTATGCGCTGAAGGCGAAGGTGCTGGGCAAGCCGGCGCTGGACCACTGGGACCGTAACGCGCCGCTGGAGACCCGGGCGCCGCGCACCTTCGACTGGGGGCAGGGGCGCGAGGTGGTGCTGGACAGCTTCGCCGCACTGGGGCCCGAGTTCGCCGATCGCGCGCGGGGCTTCTTCGACCGGCCGTGGATCGACGCCCGCGCACGGCCAGGGAAGCAGTCGGGCGCCTATGCCCACCCGGTGACGGCGAACCGGCACCCCTACGTCTTCCTGAACTGGATGGGCGAGCGGCGCGACGTGCTGACCTTGGCTCACGAGCTGGGTCACGGCGTGCACCAGACGCTGGCGGCGGATCAGGGCACGTTGCTGGCCGACACGCCGCTGACGCTGGCGGAGACGGCGTCGATCTTCGCCGAGGGGCTGACGTTCGACCGCCTGCTGGCCGAGGCGACGCCGGCGGAGCGGCGCGGGCTTCTGGCGGGCAAGATCGAGGACGGGCTGAACACGGTGGTGCGCCAGATCGCCTTCCACCGGTTCGAGACGCGGTTCCACGACGAGCGGGCGGGCGGCGAGCTGTGGGTCGAGCGGATCGGGCAGATCTGGCTGGAGGAAATGGGCGCGTCGCTAGGGCCGGCGGTGACGCTGAACGAGGGCTATGACGTGTGGTGGGCTTATGTGAGCCACTTCGTCCACTCGCCCTTCTACGTCTACGCCTATGCGTTCGGGGACCTGCTGACGGCGGCGCTGATGGAGACGCGGCGGGCGAATCCGGAGGGGTTCACGCCGCTGTACCGTGATCTGCTGGCCGGCGGCGGGACCAAGACCTACGTCGAGGCGCTGAAGCCGTTCGGCCTGAACCCGCGCGACCCGGCGTTCTGGACGATCGGCACGAAGCGGCTGGAACGGTTGATGAACGAGTTCGAGGGGCTGGTTTGATCCTCGAAAGGAGCGCGGACCTCCAGGTCCGCGTCTGCTCGCTCGACGGTGTCGCGGACCTGGAGGTCCGCGCTCCAAGTGAGCTCAGGTCCGCACGCGCATCGGCGCCGTGATCCCCTCGGCGGTCTTCTCCACCCGCCAGCGGCCGAGGGAACGGGTCTCGAAGGGCTTGGCGAAGAGGGTGGAGACGGCGATCAGCTCCGCCGTCGCCGCGTCGCGGGTGACGGTCAGGGTCAGGAAGCCCTTGGCCTTCTGGTCGCAGTGGACGACCTCGGGGTTGGCCTGGTCCAGCAGGGGGCCGAGCGGGATGGCGCCCACGGCGTCGCCGGGCGAAGGGCTGGAGATCGAGCTGGTCCCGAACTCTGCGCCGCGCCGCGCGCCCGAGGCGTCCTTCAGCTCGTTGACCCAGAAGGCGTGGCTGTCGCCGGCCAGGACGATCGGCTGGACGCCGGCCTGGGCGAACTGGGCGTACAGGCGCTCCCGGGCGACGGGGTAGCCGTCCCAGCTGTCGAGGTTGAACGGCAGGCCGGCCTTGAACAGCGGGATGACCTTGCGCAGGCCGTCGGCGACCTCGGCGGGCAGGGACGAGAGCGCGGCCTCGATCTGCTGCGGGCTTGCGACGGCGGTGACGTCGGGGCCGGCGACGCGGGCCATGACGACCTGGTTGCCGATCACCTGCCAGGCGGCGTCGCGGTGCCGGTTGAGCGTTTCCGACAGCCAGGCGCGCTGGGGCTCGCCCAGCAGGTCGCGCGACGGATCGTTCCGCTTCGCCTCGAACCCGGCCAGGTCGGGCGCGCCGTCGACCACGCCCATGTCGCGGGCGTAGTCCAGCTGTTCGGCGCGGGCGGTCAGGCGCGTCTCGACCATGTGCAGGGCCATCAGGTCGCCGAACCGGAAGGAACGGTAGATGGCGTCGGTCAGGCCGCCCTGCGGCTCGCGGATCGGCATCCACTCGGCATAGGCGCGGATGGCGGCGGCCTTGCGCGTGGCCCAGTCGCCCTCGGTGTCCGGCTGATGGTTCTCGGCGCCGCTCAGCCAGCCGTCGTTGGTGACCTCGTGGTCGTCCCAGACGCAGATGAAGGCGGCGCGGGCGTGGGCGGCCTGCAGATCGGGGTCCGACTTGTACTGGGCGTGACGCAGGCGATAGTCGGCCAGGGTCACGATCTCATGCGGCGGCTGGGGGATGCGGCTGAGCGCGGCGCCCGTGGCCATGCCGTAGTCGCCGGGGCCGGCACCGTATTCGTAGATGTAGTCGCCGAGGTGGATCACGGCGTCCAGCCGCTCCAGCTCCGCTATCGCCGCATAGGCGTTGAAGAGGCCGCCGGGGTGCAGCTGGCACGAGGCGACCGCGACCACGACGTCCTCGGTTGGGCCGACCGGCAGGGTGCGGCAGCGGCCGACGGACGAGACGACGTCGCCGACGGCGAAGTCGAAGGCGTAGTCCCGACCCGGCTGCAGGTCGGCGGCGTCGATCTTGACCGTGAAGTCCCGCTCGGCGCCGGCGGTGACGCGGCCCGTGGGGCGCGCGGGTCGGGCCTGGCCCCACGGCCAGATGCGCCAGTCGACCTGGACCGGGGCGTCGGTCGTGACGCGGGTCCACAGGACGACGCGGTCGGCGAGCGGATCGCCGGAGGCCACGCCGTGCAGGAAGGCGGGCGCGGGCTGGGCGCTCGCCGCCGTCGGGACCGTGGATCCGGCGGCCAGCAGGCCCAGCAGGCCGCGGCGGTGAAGTTCGGCCATGCGGCCCTCCGAGGCAGGCAGGCCGGGTCCGGAGACCCGGCCTTCAGGGTCAGTAGCGGATGCGCAGGCCGACGCCGTATTCCAGCGGGCGGCCGGCGATGAAGGTCGGCAGGCCCAGACCGTCGCCGGTGTTGCCCGCGTCCTTGATGTACTCTTCGTCCAGCAGGTTGTCGCCGTAGGCCTCGACCTGCCAGCCGCCGTCCAGCGGGGCCCAGCGGACGCGCAGGTTCAGCAGGCCATAGGCGTCCTGCACCTCGTCCTGCGCCGTGTCGGGCACCAGGTTGGAGACCTGCAGCGACGGGATGTCGTTGTCGTCGCTGAAGAAGGTCTCGGACTGCCAGGTGTAGGTCGGCTGGAACTCCAGATCGCCGCCGGCGAACGGCACACGCCAGCTCAGCCCCACCGAGGCCATGTGGTCCGGCGAAAGACGGAAGCTGTTGCCGTCGAAGATGCCGCTTTCGAAGCGCGAGCGGTTGAAGGCGTAGGTGCCGAAGACGTCGAAGGTTTCCGAGGCGATCCAGAAAACCTGGCCCTCAAAGCCGTAGGACGTCGCCTCGCCGGCGTTGGTGGTGATGAAGCGGGTGCCTTCCTGGACGGTCGTCTGGAAGTTCTCGTAGCTGTAGTGGAACACCGCGCCGTCGAAGCGCAGGCGGCCGTCGTTCAGGGCGGTCTTGTAGCCGACCTCGAAGCTGTCGACCGTCTCTTCGTCCACCGGGGTGAAGGTCGGGGCGCCGAACGGGACGGCCGGCGGACGCGCCGCCAGCACCTGGGGCCGTCGGCCGCGGGCGTAGTTGGCGTAGACGGCGCTGTCGTCGCCCAGGTCGTAGCGGGCGGTCAGACGCCAGGTCAGACCGTCGTCCTCCAGATCCTGATAGACGAAGTCGCCGTTGTTCGCCGTCGGCTGAACCCCGAGGCCGAAGGCCGGGAAGGCGGCCGAGAACGGAGCCGTCGCGGCGCCCGGCGTGGCCAGCTGGACGATCAGATTGTTGACGAAGGCGCCCAGGGCGGCGGCCTGGGCCAGCGACTGGGGCGTGCCCTGGGCGATCAGGGCGTTGATCTGCGCCTGATAGGCCGGCAGGGCCAAGAGGCCGCCCAGCACCGAGCGGCCGTTGGTGACCGAGGCCGAATAGCCGACGGTCTTCTCATCGGTGGTCCGGCGCACGCCCGCGGCGACTTCCAAGCGGTCGGTCAGGCGGAAGGTGACGTCGCCGAAGAGGTCGTACGAAGTCAGCTCTTGGCTGTTCGTGCCCTCCTCGATGTGGGCCGGCTTCAGGTTGTTGCGGATGCCGGGGCGCACGGGGGCGGGCAGGCCCAGACCGCCCAGGATGGGGTCGATCAGCGCCGGGTTGCCGTAGGCGATGAAGGGCAGGGTGTTGTTCCCGGCGGACAGGGGATTGCCGTCCAGCAGGCCGGCCACCTGGGTCAGGGCGATGCGTTCGTCGAACTGGGTGACGGCGCGCTGGCTGCCGTCCTCATGGAACCAGGCGGCGCCGACGAAGCCGGAGACGCGGTCGCCGCCGTCCCAGGCCAGGCGGAACTCCTGGCTGGTCTGCTCGCCGCGAGCGTCCTCGGCGGCCGTCAGGACGGGCAGGGAGATGCCGTCGGCGTCGAAGGTCTCATAGCTGTCGAACTCGCGGTGGGCGGTGATCGAGGTCAGGGTCAGGGACGGCGTGAAGGCCCACTCGCCGATGCCGGTGACGCCCCAGACCTCGCGGTCGAGGCCCAGCTCCTTGCCGCCGTCGAAGTCGGCGCGCGGGGTCAGCGCCGCGCCCTCCCAAGGTTCACGTCCGCCGAGGACGGCGCCGGTCGCCGGATCGGCCGGGAAGTACTGGCGCGACTTGAACGAGGTGCCCGTGCCCTCGTCGCCCTGCCAGTTGGCGATGACGTCGTAGCGGAAGGCGTCGGACGGCTCGAAGCCGACGGAGACGCGGAAGGCCTCGGTCTCCACGCCGTTGTAGTCAGGCCCGCCCAGCAGGTTCTCGACGTAGCCGTCGCGGTCCTTCAGCCGGCCGGCGAGGCGCACGGCGACCGTTTCGCCGATGGGCAGGTTCGACGCGAACTCGAAATTGGCGCGCTCCAGACTGCCGAAGCTGACGCCCCAGTCGCCTTCGTAGACGCCGATGACGGGCTTGTTCTGCACCAGGTTGACCGCCCCGATCAGGGCGCCGCGGCCGTACAGGGTCGACTGCGGGCCCTTGGCGATCTCGACGCGGGCCAGGTCGAACAGCTCGACGTAGCTGCCGCGCGACTTCGAGATCGAGACGCCGTCCTGATAGACCGAGACGCGGGGCTCGACCGTGGCCTCGCCCGAATCCGAGGTGATGCCGCGCATCACGAAGCCCGGGTTGTTCGGCGACTGGTTCTGCACCAGGAAGCCGGGCACGAAGGCCGACAGGGCGTCGAACTCCTGGACGCCGAGGTCCTGAAGGAACTCGCCGGTGTAGGTCGTCAGGGCGAAGGGCACCTCGACCGGGTCCTGCTCGCGCAGCTGGGCGGTGACGACGACGTCGTCGACGCGCGTGACCTCGGGCTCCTGATCCTGGGCCCGGGCGGCGCCGGCGAAGGACAGGGCCAGGGCGCCGGCTCCCAGAAGCAGTGACGAACGGGTGACGTGACGACGCATGATGGTTCCCCCTTGAACTCAGGGAACCGGCCCTAGCGGGCGCGCATGTCCGGCCCGCGACGGCGCGGCTGCACAAGCGTGACGGTAGGGCGTCCGTTCGTCGTCAAGTCCGCCGGTCGCAGACGATGCCTAGTGGGCGTGTTCGGCGGCCCAGGCGTCGACCTCTGCGATCCGCGCGGCCTTCTCCGCTTCGGTCAGGAAGCTGCCCTCGAAGCTGTTGCGGGCGATCCGCGTCAGCTGGTCGCGGGTCAGGCCCACAGCCTCGGCCAGGCGAACGTAGTTGTCGTTCACATAGCCGCCGAAATAGGCCGGGTCGTCCGAGTTCAGCGTGACGTGCAGGCCGCGCCGCAGCATCTCCGGCACGGGATGGCTTTTCAGGTCCTTCACAACGCAGAGCTTCAGGTTCGACAGGGGGCAGACCGTCAGAGTCATGCGCTCGTCGGCCAACCGGCGGATCAGAGCCTCGTCCTCCATGGAGCGGTTGCCGTGATCCATTCGGTCGATGTGCAGCAGGTCCAGCGCTTCATGGACGTACTCGGGCGGGCCCTCCTCGCCGGCGTGGGCGCAAAGCTTCAGCCCCATGTCGCGGGCGCGGGCGAAGACGCGCTGGAACTTGGACGGGGGGTGGCCGACCTCGGAGGAGTCCAGGCCCACGCCGACGATGCGGTCCAGCCAAGGCTCGGCGGCACGCAGGGTGTCGAACGCCGCGTCCTCGTCCAGATGGCGCAGGAAGCACAGGATCAGTTTCGAGGTGACGCCCAGCTCCTGTTCCGCCGCCTTCATGCCCGCCAGAAGCCCGTCGGCCGCGACCGCGAACGGCAGGCCGCGATCCGTGTGCGTCTGCGGGTCGAAGAAGATCTCGGCGTGCGTGACGCCGTCCGCCCCCGCCCGCCGGAAATAAGCCAGGGCCAGTTCGTGGAAGTCTTCCTCCGTCCGCAGCACGTCGGCCCCGGCGTAGTAGATGTCGAGGAAGTCCTGCAGGTTGGAAAAGTCGTACGCCGCCCGCACCGCCTCGACGCTGTCGAACGGAATGGCCACCCGGTTGCGCCGCGCGAACGCGAACATCTGCTCCGGCTCCAGCGAGCCCTCGATATGAAGGTGCAGTTCGGCCTTCGGCAGGTCGGCGACGTAGGCGGCGAGATCGGTCATGACATCATGGCTCCAACAACCGAACGGAAGCGCGGCAAGCGGCATTGCCCCAAGCTTTGCGGGCCAGCTTGCCGTCGAGCGTCACCATGGGCGCTGCCCGGCGCTCGGCCAAGGCGAGGTAGAAACAGTCGTACGCCGGGTGATCCAGCGTCGACGAGAGAGCCAGTGCGCGCCCGGCCAGGCCAAGGGAAGGTTCGAGTACGATCCCCGCGCTCGTGAGCACGGCGACGGCTTCATGGCCCTCATGTTCGAGAAGATGCCCGGCCGTCACGTTACGCCAAAGGGCATTCACGCATTCATTCACGAGAAGGTCCGGAGCGACGCACGTTTCGTCGGCCAGAAGAGCCCTCGCCGCCACGGTTTCGGCTTCCGGCAGCAGCGCCGCAATGACGACGCTGGCATCGACGACGATCATCTCGTGTCGCGGTCTTCGCGTATCAAATCCACGGAAGACGGGAGCGGCACGCCGCCGCGGCGTGCCAGGATCGAATGGCTCAAGGCTTCGGCGCGTCGATCCCATTCCTCGCGAGTCATGCCGCCGAACACCTTCTCCAACGCGGCGCGGTGTTCGGCTTCGGCAGAACGGCCGTTCTCTGCGGCGCGCTTCTTGATCGCGGCGATGATGTCGTCGTCGACATTGCGGACGTGCAGGTTTGCGGGCATCGGCAGCTCCTGTGCTATCATATATAGCACGTAGGAGGAGGGGCCGCTACATCCGGTCCGGCACGTCGATGCCCAGAAGGCCGAGCGCGGTCTCCAGCTGCAGCAGGGCCGCCGCCGAGAGGGCCAGACGCGAGCCGCGCGTCGCTTCGTGTCCCGGCGCCAGCACCGGGCAGGCGGCGTAGAATTTCGAGAAGCTCTGGGCCAGCCGATACGCGTGTTCAGCCACGACGTGCGGGGCGCGCTTGGCGTAGGCGTCGTCCACGGCCTGTTCGAAGGCGTCCAACGTCAGGGCCAGATCGCGCTCGGCCGGTTCGGCGACGGCGATGCCGCTGGGTTCCGCGCCCTGATCGGCGGCCTTCCGCAGCAGGGATTTGATGCGGACGGCCTGATACAGCAGGTAGGGTCCGGTCTTGCCCTCGAAACTGGTGAAGCGGTCCAGGTCGAAGACGTAGCTGGTGGTCCGGCCGTTCGACAGATCGGCGAACTTCAGCGCGGCGACGCCGACCTTGTGCGCGATGGCGTCGAACTCTTCCGCCGAGGCGTCCTCGCCGAGGTGCGCTTCGCGCAGGCGCTCGCGCGCCTTGTCGGTCGCCATCGTGATCAGGTCGTGCAGCTTCAGAACCCCGCCCGCGCGGGTCTTGAAGGGCTTGCCGTCCGCGCCGTTCATGGTGCCGTTGGCGGCGTGCTCCAGCTGGCCCTGTGTCGCGTATCCGGCCTTGTAGGCGGCGCGGAACACCTGCTCGAAATGGTCGCCCTGACGGGCGTCGACGCAATACAGCACCAGGTCGAAATCCTGCTCGCGGCGGCGCTGCAGGATGGTGGCCAGGTCGGTGGTGCCGTACATGGCCGAGCCTTCGGACGAGACCAGCAGCAGGGGCGCCAGCTCGCGCTTCTCGCCCTCTTCGGACACGCGGATGATCCAGGCGCCCTGGTCGAACTCCGCCAGGCCGCGCGCCTTCAAGTCTGCGACCATGTCGGGGATCAGGGGGTCGGCGTCGGACTCGCCGTTCCACAGGTCGAAGGTGACGCCCAGGGCCGAGAACTCGCGCTCCAGCGCGGTGCGGCTGACGGCGACGAAATGAGCCCAAAGCGCGCGGTAACCGGCGTGGCCGGTCTGAAGCGCAGCCGTCGCCTTGCGCGCGCGGTCGCGGAACTCAGGCTCTTCCTTGGCGCGGGCGGCGGCGGCCGGATACAGTCGCTCCAGATCTTCCAGCGTCACCGGGCTTTCGGTGGGGAAGGGGCCGGCTTCGGCCAGGAAAGCGTCGGCGCGACCTTCTTCGGCCAGGGCGGTGATCAGCAGCCCCATCTGGAAGCCCCAGTCGCCGAAGTGGGCGTCGCCCCAGACGACGTCGCCGCGGAGGCGGAACAGGCGCTTCAGGCTCTCGCCGATGATCGAGCTGCGCAGATGGCCGACATGCATCGGCTTGGCCACGTTCGGCCCCGCGAAGTCGATGACCACGCGGCGCGGCTCGGCCACGGCTTCGGCGCCCGCTCGCGCGGCGTCGGCCGCGATCTCGGCCGCGCGGGCCGAAAGGGCGGCGTCGGCGACCTTCAGGTTGATGAAGCCCGGGCCCGCGACCTCGACGGCCGAAAGGCGCGCATCGCCTTCAAGCCGCGCCGCCACGCGCCCGGCCAGATCGCGCGGATTGGCCTTGGTCGCCTTCGCCTGCGCAAGCGCCGCGTTGGACTGGAAGTCCGCCAGGTCGGGCCGGTCCGACGCGGTCACGCGCACGCCCGACGCGTCCACGCCTTCGGCGGCGAAGGCGGCCGCGACCGCTTCGCCGAGATCGGCTCTCAGCGCGCTCATCTGCGGACGCAGGTGCCCGGATCGGCTCCGACCGCGTCGACGCAGAATCGGCTGCCGCCGCGGTTGAACTCGGCCATCGCCGGTGTGACGTCGAAACCGATCAGGACTTCGAAATTCTCGCCCGAGGTGGTGGCCGTGGCGCGGGGGATGACGATCTGTTGCAGTTCGCGGGCTTCCATGCGGTCCGCGCCTTCCGCGAACGTCACCGGCAGATCGAAATATTCCTTGGCCAGAACCGCGCGGTCGCGGGCGGTGACGGCGACCCAATAGCGATACGTCCGGCCTTCACCCTGGGCCGCCGGTCCCTTGCCGAGCCGGAACAGCAGGTTCATGTCGATCGTGATGGGGTCGTCGTTACGATAGGTGCACTCGGATGTGACGCCCTCGATCTCGCCGGTCCAGCCGACGCTCGCGGCGCGGGGACGACCGTCCGCCAGTTCGACGTAACGCGCCGCGTCGTAGAGGATTCGCACGGTCGGACACGGACCGGCGTTGGCGCGCCGTGACAAGGGCGCGATCCGCGGTTGGCGATCCCGCTGGTCGGCCTGTTGGCCGTCGGCCGTCTCTCCTCGGCCGCCCTGGGATTGGGCGACGGCGACGGACGGCAGGGCCGCGAACGCCAGGCCGGCGGCGAGAAAAAGCGGAAAGACGCGACGCATGATCTTGGACATCCGGCTGGAAGGGCGGGCGTGCGGCTGCATGCCCCCGCCCGGTGTGACGCTCGTCGCTGATAGCGGCTAAAGCGAGGCGCGGCAAACGCCGCGCGGTGGCGCGCGGCAGGTCCGCGCTGTAGAAGACGGGCATGACCGTCGAAGCTGCCGTTTCCCCGCCAAAGCGCCCGCACTTGACCGTGCGTCTGGCCGCGCCGCGCGGATTCTGCGCCGGCGTGGATCGCGCGATCCAGATCGTCGAACGGGCACTGGAGAAGTACGGCGCGCCGGTCTACGTGCGGCATGAGATCGTGCACAACAGGCACGTGGTCGATCGGCTGAAAGCCATGGGCGCGGTCTTCGTCAAGGAACTGGACCAGTGCCCCGACGACCGGCCCGTCGTCTTCTCCGCACATGGCGTGCCTAAGTCCGTCCCGGCGACGGCGCGGTCGCGCGAGATGCTGTTCCTGGACGCCACCTGCCCCCTCGTCTCGAAGGTCCATGTGGAGGCGGAGCGGCACCACGCAGCGGGGCGGCACATCCTTTTGATCGGCCACGCCGGCCATCCGGAGGTCGTCGGCACGATGGGGCAATTGCCGGAAGGGGCGATCAGCCTGATCGAGACGGTCGAGGACGCCGAGGCGTTCGTGCGGCCGCATGACGCCCCTCTGGCCTACGCCACCCAGACCACGCTGTCGGTGGACGACACGGCCGAAATCCTGGCGGCCCTGAAGCGGCGGTTCCCGGAACTGCCCGATCCGCACAAGGAAGACATCTGCTATGCCACCACGAACCGTCAGGAGGCGGTGAAGCGTCTCGGAGAAGTCAGCGACCTGGTGCTGGTGGTCGGATCGAAGAACTCTTCCAACTCGGTTCGGCTGGTGGAGGTCGCCCTGCGCGCCGGCGCCGCCGCCGCGCATCTGGTGGACGACGCCTCGGCCATCGACTGGTCATGGTTCGACGGCGTGCAGTCGCTGGGCGTGACGGCAGGCGCTTCGGCGCCCGAGACCCTGGTCCAAGGAGTCGTCGACGCCGTGTGCGCGCGCTTCGACGCTGAAGTCAGCGAGGACGACGGCCTGCGCGAGACCGTCACCTTCAAACTTCCTAGGCTGCTGACGGCGTAGAGGGTCAGAGACCCGGCAGCTTGAACGCGCCGGGCCGCCGCGACTGGATCACGATCGCGTTCTGCCCGCCGGTCAGTTGCTGCATGCGCTCGTATTCCGTCGTCGCGTCGATCGTGACGGCGCCGTCACTGGTCGTGATGCGGGTCTCACCCTGCGTCGCGGCGTCGTCACGACGCCAGAACATGACGCGATCGGCCCAGCTGGTTTCCTTGTGGGCGAGATTGCCGAACTCGTCGTCGACCATGTAGCGGACGCGGCTGTCGATGGATTCGGTGCCGGCGCCGACGCGCTGGGCCAGCGCCCGTTCACCGTCCGAGCGGGTCACGGCTCCCCGTTCCTGGGCCAGGATCCGGCGGGCCTCCAGTTCAGGCGTGACGTCCTGAGGCCGCGGCTGGCCCGGCTGCGGCGGGCGCAGGCCGTACTCCGGCGGCAGGCTGAGCGGCGCGGTGGAGACGGTCAGGAACTCGTCCGGGACGACCCGCGTCGCGCCGATCGACTGACGGATGCTGGAGCAGGCCCCCAGGCTGAGGGCGGAGGCGGCGACGAGGCCGACGACGGCGAACTTGCGGATCGACATGGGGTCTTCAACTCACGACGGCGGGCCGGACGCGCGAGGCGCCTCCCCCTTGAGAAACGGCTGATTACGACTTTTCAGGGGCCACGCCAACCTGAGCCGGGCGACGGTCGCTGAGGAATCCGTCTATGAACAGCAGTGCGACCCCGACGGTGATCGCGGCGTCGGCGACGTTGAACACCCAGGGAAACAGGCCGGTGTCCGAGAAGTCGAGGAAGTCGACGACGTAGCCGTACTGGATGCGGTCGATGGCGTTGCCGACCGCGCCGCCGATGACCAGGCCGATCGCCGAGATCAGAATGCGCCGGTCGGTGCGCGTGGCCCACCAGACCAAAAAGGCCGACACCAGCAGGGAGAAGACGGTCAGCGCCCAGCGCGCCTCGCCGCCGCCGAACAGGCCGAAGCTGACGCCGGTGTTGCGCACCATGGTGATGTTGAAGACGCCGGGGATGATCTGGGCGAAGCGATAGCCGTCGGGAATCATCGCCACGTCCGACACGTCGGCCGAGCCCAGAACCCAGGCCTTGGTCGCCTGGTCCAGCACGATGATCAGGAGGGCGAAGCCGTAAGCGGCCCAGGCGATGCGGGGGATCTTCATGCGGCGCGGTTAGCAGGCGGCGGGGATCAAGGCTAGCCGAGGCGCCGGCGCCGGGTCTCGGCCGTCCGCAGCGTCGAGCGAAGGAACTCCGCCGGAGGGTCGGTTTCGGCCAGGACGTCTTCCTTGATGGCGCGCGGCTCTCCGAACAGGTGGCCCTGGCCCATGCCGACGTCGAGCTCCAGCACGTCGACGATCTGGCGCTCGCTCTCGCATTTCTCGGCGATCACCTCGATGCCGTAGCGCCGCGTCAGGCCGGCGAAGTCGGCGGCGCGGATGTCGGGCAGGGACGGCAGGGGGGCCCCGCCGTCGAGGTCGAGCAGTTGCTCGATCAGCAGATCGGCCGCCACCTTCACGAACTTGACGTCCGAGCGCTGCAGGTCGGCGAAGTCGAGGTCCAGCGTCTGGACCTTGTCGATGGAGAAGCGGAAGCCGAGGTCGGCCAGCTTGGCCATGTTGCGCGCCTCGGCGGCGCCGCGCGCGTCGAAGGTGGCCTGGCCCAGCTCGAAGATCAGCGCCTGGTTCAGGTCGCGGTTCTGGCTGAGGAACTCCAGGAACTGGGGAAAGAAGGTCTCGTCGCCCAGCGACGACAGGGCGACGTTGCAGAAGACGCCGACCTTGCGGTCCTGGCGGGCCAGCCGGCGCACGATCTGGGCGCAGCGGAACAGCAGCAGGTTGTCGATGGCCGGGACCAGGCCCTCGCCCTCGGCGATCGACAGGTATTCGGCCGGCATCATCACCCGGTCGGTCGAATCGCGAAGGCGAGTGAAGCTTTCGTAGAAGACGGTGCGCCGCTGCGGCAGGCTGACCACGGGCTGCAGATACAGGTCGACCCGGTTCTCGGTCAGGGCGTCGTGGACGGTGCGCAGCAGGGCGTCGGCCGCACGGCGATGACGATCCTCGAACGGGCTTGCGGGTGGGCGGGCGTCGGCCAGGCGCTGGTCCACGCTTTCGCTCATCTGCTGGATCAGGCTCTCCAGCATGCGGACCTCGCCGGTCAATTCTTCCGCCCGAGACAGGGGACCGCTCTCGATGGCCAGAGCCAGGTCGGACAGGGCCTCCTGCGTCTGCTCCATGGCGTCGGCCAGCAGGCGATGGGCCTCGCGCACCTGCGCGATTTCCTGGGACAGGGCGCGGGCCCGCGCGGCGGAGGCCACGGCGACGTGCACGGCGGCAAGGACGCCCAGACTGCCCAGCGTCCCGGCCACTCCGGCGCCCACGCCCAGCCCGCCCCGCCAGAGCAGGGCGCCCACGGTCATGCCGAGGAACAGATAGCCGAAGAACAGGAAGCCCGTGGTGACCGCGCGCATCGGGACAGAAGACCCTTTCCGGGTGGAATCGGCCAAGTATCCGGCTATTGCGTCGGAACGGCCAGAGATCGGCCGCAGAAACTTGGGAATGAAGGGGCCCCCCATGGAACTGTTCGACCTGACCGGCAAGACGGCCGTCATCACCGGCTCCTCGCGCGGCATCGGCAAGGCGATCGCCGAGCGCATGGCCGAGCACGGCGCCAACGTGGTGATCTCCTCGCGCAAGCCGGGGCCGTGCGACGAGGTGGCGACGGAGATCAACGCCCGCTTCGGCGCAGGACGCGCCATCGCCGTGCCGGCCAACATCGCGTCGAAGGAAGATCTGCGGCGGCTGGTCGACGAGACGCGCGCGGCCTTTGGTCGGATCGACGTCCTGGTCTGCAACGCCGCGTCGAACCCCTATGCGGGGCCGATGGCGGGCATCTCGGACGAACAGTTCGACAAGATTTTGCAGAACAATGTGGTCTCCAACCACTGGCTGATCCAGATGGTCGCGCCGGAGATGCTGGAGCGGAAGGACGGGTCGATCGTCATCGTCTCGTCGATCGGCGGGCTTCGTGGAAACGCGTTGATCGGCGCCTACAACGTCTCCAAGGCCGCAGACATGCAACTGGCGCGCAATCTGGCCGTCGAGTGGGGCCCGTCGAACGTGCGGGTGAACTGCATCGCGCCGGGCCTGATCAAGACCGACTTCGCCCGCTACCTGTGGGAAAATCCGGAGATCCTGAAGGTGGCCACCGACCCCGCGCCCCTGCGCCGCATCGGCATGCCGGACGAGATCGCGGGGGCGGCGGTCTATCTGGCGTCGCCGGCCTCGACCTACATGACCGGCCAGACTCTGGTCGTGGACGGCGGGATCACCATTGCCTGGTGACGAGCCGAGCCTGGGCCAGGATCTGGTCTGGCGGCTGGAGGCCGTCGCCTTCGCCGGGCTGACCGCGCTGCTGCGAACGCTGGGCGTGGAGCGAGCTTCGGCGTTCGGCGGCTGGCTGCTGAAGACGATCGGGCCCAGGACCGGCACGCATCGCACGGTGATGCGCAACCTGCGCATCGCCTTTCCGGACATGGATCCGGCGGCGCGCGAGCGGCTGGCGCTGGAGAGCTGGGAACGGACGGGCCGCACTTTCGCCGAGACGACGCTGCTGGACCGGATCACGATGGAGTCCGGGCGGTTGGAAGTCGTGGGGCTGGAGCGGCTGCACGCCATTCGCGACTCCGGTCGACCGGTGGTGTTCGTCTCGGGGCATCTGGCCTGTTTCGAAACCATGCCGGCGGCGATCCTGGCCGCCGGGGTGCCGTGCCAGATCACCTATCGTCAGGCCAACAATCCCTACGTCGACGCCCAGATCCGGCGGGCCCGCGCCCGCTATGGCGTCAAGCTGTTCGCGCCCAAGGGCGGCGACGGCGCGCGGGAGTTGCTGGCCGGGCTGGAGCGGGGCGAATCGGTCGCCCTTATGAACGATCAGAAGTTCAGCGAGGGGCCGGAGGTGGTCTTCTTCGGCCAGCCGGTGAACGCGGCGCCGGGGCCGTCGCGGCTGGCGCTGCGGTTCGGCACGGTGTTGCAGCCCATGAGCGTGGTGCGCCTGCCCGGCGTGCGCTTCCGCGTCACGGCGCACAAGCCGATCATGCTGGAAAAGACCGGCGACCGGCCCGCCGACATAGCCCGCGGAGTGCAGGCGGTCACCCGCTTCGTCGAGGACCGGGTGCGAGAAGTTCCCGAAGACTGGTTCTGGGTCCACAAACGGTGGCCCGACCGGGTCTATGCCGCCGTTTCATCGGCGGACTGAGCCGCGTCCTGGGAGTCGGTCGATCGACGGAAGGGGCCGCGGAAATTCTTGGCCTGGGTGCGCCGGCGATCGGGGCCGAAATAGCCGTCGGTCTTCACGAAGGGGCGGGGTTTGAAGATGACGGCGTTCAGCCGCTCCAGGATCGCCTTGGCGGTGATCGGCTTGACGACGAACTCCGTGACCCCGGCGTCGCGCGCCTCCTGCACCCGAGTTTTTTCCGAATGACCGGTCATCATGATGATCGGCAGATAGGGATTGGCGCTGTCGGGGCTGTTGCGCACCAGGCGGGTGAACTCCACCCCGTCAAGCGGGAACATGTTGAAATCGACGATGGTGACGTCGAAGACCTGTTCGCGCAGGGCGTCCAGGGCCGCCCCGCCGTCGGCGACTTCCCGTATCTTTCTGACGCCCGCGGACTGGAGGATGGCGGCCGTGATGGCGCGCATATGCTGGTTGTCGTCGACCAGCAGGATTTGAAGGGCGTTCAGGGAAGACATGCAGAAGGGATCGCAGCGCCGCCGGACCGCGGCAGAAGCATCAGGCTACAGAGGTGTAACAAGCCGGTAAATCGTTACTGAAACAATTTTTCATCGCAAACATAGGCTGTGGTGATGGGCGTCAGGCGACGATCATCAGCGACGGGTCGAGGTTCCGGTCCCGCCACTTCAGGCGCCAGCAGAGATGCGGACCGGTGGCGCGCCCCAAGGCCCCGACGCGGCCTACGATCTGCCCGCGAGTGACCTGATCGCCGCGTCGGACCTCGATCCTGGACTGGTGCAGATAGGCGCTGATCAAGCCTTGGCCATGATCGATCAGGGTCAGGCCGCCTTCGAAATGCAGGTCCGGTTCGGCGAGGGCCACGACGCCGGGGCCCGGCGCCCGGATCGGCGTGCCTTGGGTCGCCCCGAGGTCGATCCCGTAGTGCGGGCGAGCCGGCGTGCCGTTCAGGACGCGCTGGGCGCCCCAGGCGCTGGTCACGCGGATCTGGTCCAGCGGCCAGGCGAACCCTGCGTGGAAGTCGTCGGCGTCGATGCGGCTGGCGAAGCCCTCGGCCTTGACGGCCACCTCGCGTTCTATGCGGGCGAGCAAGTCGGGCGCGCTGGGTTCCACCGTCGAAGGCGGCAGGCCGTTCACCCGGGTTATGGGAAAGGTCCCCCGGGCGAGCGTCAGGGTGCGCCGGGCCTCCATCCTGCCGTCGCGGACGACGATCTCGGCGGAACCCGCCGCGTCGCGGTCGAAGCCGACGAAGAACCAGCCGGCGGCCGAGGCCTGGGTCAGCGCCTCGCCGTCGACGTAGACCAAGGCGCGGGGCGCCGTACGTCCGATGACGTGACCGCCCTGCTGGAATCGACCCTGCAGCGTCAGAGGCACGTCGGCTTGGGCGACGCCGGCAAGAGAAAACGCCCCGGCGCCCACCAGCAGTGCGCGCCGGTCGGCCCTCACCGCGACCCGCCCAGGGCTTGGGCCGCCTCGGCCGGGCCGGCATAGGCCTCTTGCCGCTGGGCCGACCAGTAGCGCAGGCCCTCAAGCGGGATCGGCTTGCCGGTGACGGCGCAGCGGACGAAACGGCCGGGCTTCACCACGGCGAAATCGCCGTCGCCATAGGACACGCGGGCTTCCTGATCGGTCATGCACGCAGGTTACGGGCGGGCGCGGTTGGGCTCAAGATGGGAGAGTCGTGGAGCGCGGACCTCCAGGTCCGCGCTCCCTAGAACAGGGCGCCCTGCTCGGGTGTGGCCGGCTTCGTTCTCGACGACTTGGCACGCTTCGGCTCGTCGCCGTCGATCGTGGCTCGGGCGGCGCCGTCGGACATGACCAGCCGGACCGGGCGGCCGGGCGTCAGGGCCGAGGCGGAGGTCAGCCACGCGCCGTCGGCGTCCTCGACTCGGGCGAAGCCGGGCTTGGGCCGGGCGGGGTCGAGGGTGGCGAGCGCGCGCGAGAGGGCGGTCAGGCGCTCGGCGCGTCGATCCAGCGTGGGCGGAAAGGAGGCCAGGCGGACGGAAACGGCGTCGAAACGCGCCCGGCGGCGCTCGATGGCGCGCTCCAGCAGATGCGGGCCCAGACGCGCGCCGAGCGCGGCGCTGCGGCGCTCGTGAGCGGCGCGGTTTCGCTCCAGCCCGGCGGCGAGCCTCAGCGACGCCTGATCCAGCCGCTGGCGGGGCAGGGCCAGCAGGTCGTCGCCGCGGGCGGGCAGGCCGCGCGCGGCGGCGCGCAGGCGTGTGCGTCGATCCTCGACCAGCCGCCCCGCCGCCCTCACGCTCCGCGCCGACAGGTCCGCGACCCAGCCGACCAGATCGGCCAGCACGGGCGTGACCATCTCGGCCGCGCCGGTCGGGGTGGGCGCGCGGCGGTCCGAGACGAAGTCGATCAGGGTGGTGTCCGTCTCGTGCCCCACGGCCGAGACGATCGGGATGCGCGCCTCGGCCACCGTGCGGGCCAGGGCCTCGTCGTTGAAGGGCCAGAGGTCCTCCACCGACCCGCCGCCGCGCGCCACGATGACCAAATCGGGCCGAGGCACGGGGCCGCCGGGGGGCAGGGCGTCGAAGCCGCGAATCGCCGCCGCGACCTGGCCCGCCGCCGCGTCGCCCTGGACGATGACCGGCCAGATGATCACGCGGCAGGGCCAGCGCTCGGCGATGCGGTGCAGGACGTCGCGGATGACCGCGCCCGTCGGGCTGGTGATGACGCCGATCACGTCGGGGTGGGGCGGCAGGGGCTTCTTGCGCGCGGCGTCGAACAGGCCTTCGTCGCGCAGCTTGACCTTCAGCGCCTCCAGCCTGGCCAAGAGGGCGCCGGCGCCGGCGGCCTCCATCGTCTCGATCACGATCTGATAGCTGGAGCGCGCCGGATAGCTGGTGATCTTGCCGGTGACGATCACCTCAAGTCCGGTCTCCGGCTGGATGCCCAGGCTCCGCACCGAGCCCTTCCAGATCACGCCGTCGAGACTGGACTTGTCGTCCTTAAGCGTCAGATAGACGTGGCCCGAGGCGTGGCGGTTCACCTTGGACACCTCGCCGCGCAGGCGCACGTGGCCGAAGCGGTCCTCCAGCGTGCGCTTCAGGGCGAACGACAGCTCCGAGATCGACAACGGAGGGTTGTTGTCGCGCGGCGTCGGCGCTTCGGCGGGCCCCTCGAAGACGTACGAGTCGTCGGTCATGATGCGACCGTAGACCGCCCGCATCCTGGGACAAACCGGAACCGGAGACCGCATGGCCGTCCAGCCCCCCGACCTTCCGCCGCCCGCCCGCGATCCGGACGAGAAGGAGCTGTCGCGACGAAGCCGGTCCGGGGCGCTGAACCCCGTGTTGATCGTCGTGGTGATCGTGCTGATCGGGACCGTGGCGTTCGTCTTCTGGGCGAGGGGCGGCTGAGTTTCCTTGACCGCGATGGGGCGGCACGTCATTCCCCGCGCCGATGAACATCCTGCTGGTCGGATCGGGCGGGCGCGAGCATGCCCTGGCGTGGAAGATCGCCCAGTCGCCGCTGGTCCGGCGGTTGGTCTGCGCCCCCGGCAATCCCGGCATCGCCAAGCACGCCGAGCTGAGGCCGGACCTCAAGGTCACCGACGCCGACGGTCTGACGGCGTTGGCGCGGGAGATGAAGGCCGATCTGGTCGTCGTCGGGCCGGAATCGGCTCTGGAGGTCGGGCTGGCCGACCGACTGGCTGCGGCGGGCATTCCCTGCTTCGGACCCTCGGCGCGGGCGGCGCGGCTGGAGACCTCAAAAGCTTTCGCCAAGGGGTTTCTGGAGCGGTGGGAGATCCCGACTGCGGGCTTCGGCGTCTATGAGAAGCTGAGCGAGGCGCGCGACGCGCTGAAGGTCTTCAAGCCGCCCTACGTCATCAAGGCCGACGGCCTGGCCGCGGGCAAGGGCGTGGCGATCAGCCCGGACCGCAAAGACGCCGAGGCCGAGATCGTGCGCATGCTGGACGGCCGCTTCGGCAAGGCGGGCGCGCGCGTGGTCATCGAGGAGTTCATGGCCGGCGAGGAGGGCAGCCTATTCGCCCTGTGCGACGGAACCCGCGCAGTGCTGTTCGGCGGCGCGCAGGACCACAAGCGCGCGTTCGACGGCGATCTGGGGCCCAACACCGGCGGCATGGGCGCCTATTCGCCCGCGCCGGTGTTCACGCCGGAACTGGTGGAGGAGGTCGAACGCCGCATCGTCCGGCCGACGGTCGCCGGCATGGCGCGCGAGGGCACGCCGTTCCGCGGCGTCCTGTTCGCCGGGCTGATGGCCACGGACGAAGGTCCGAAAGTGGTGGAGTTCAACGCCCGCTTCGGCGATCCGGAATGCCAGGTGCTGATGATGCGGCTGGCGGACGACCTGGTCCCCTATATGGTCGCCTGCGCGCGGGGCGACCTGTCGCGCCTGCCGCCCCCGGAGTTCCGGCCGCAGGCCTGCGTCTGCGTGGTGCTGGCGGCGCAGGGCTATCCGGACAGTCCGCTGGAAGGGTCGATCATCCGCGGGGCGGGACGCGACTTCGGTCCGCACGTGCAGGTCTTTCACGCCGGCACGCGCCGTGACGAGAAGGGTCTGCTGGTGGCGGCCGGCGGGCGCGTGCTGAACGTCTGCGCGCTCGGCGACGACGTTCGTCAGGCCCGGGACCGCGCCTATGAGGCCATCAAGTCGATCGACTGGCCGGGCGGCTTCCACCGCGCCGACATCGCCTGGCGGGCGTTGGAGCGTGACGCCGGGGACTGAGGAACGGTCCTGAAAAACCTGCGTTTCTGATCCGGCGCGGCATGGCGCCTGGAGGGATCGGGATGCGGGCGATGATGCGGGACCGCGGCGTGCGCTGGGTAGGGGGGCTGTTTCTGCTGTCGTGCGCGGCGTCGGGCTGGATGGCGTACGAGCTGTCGCCGCTGAGCAACGGCACCGATCAGGCGCGGTACGAGCGGTTCTTCGAAACGCGCTAGGCGGCTTTCGCCACAGCCGTCTCGGGGGCGCTGACGAGAGCCAGCAGTTCCGCAGCTTCGAACGGCTTGGCCAGATGCTTGTCGGCGCCCGCGGCGCGGGCGGCGGCGACGTGTTCGGGCAGGGCGTTGGCGGTCAGCATGACGATGGGCGTCAGCGCCCGCTGGGTCTCGCATTCGAAATCGCGGATGGCGCGCGTGGCGGTCAGGCCGTCCATCACGGGCATCTGCATGTCCATCAGCACCAGGTCGAAGTCGCCGGCGCGATAGGCGTCGACGGCTTCCCGCCCATTCTCGACCGACGTCAGGTCGACCCCGGCCGACGCCAGGATCAGCTCCACGACCTTGCGGTTTGTCGGATGGTCGTCGGCGAGCAGGACGCGGGTCACGGTTCCGGTCGTCTCCGACGCCGTCCCCACGTCGACCGGCGCCTGCGATGTGGCTTCGGCCGCGCGCAGAGGCAAAGAAAGAAGGAAGGTCGAGCCCCCGCCCGGTTCGCTCTCGGCCTCCAGGTCGCCGCCCATCATCTCGGCCAACTGACGGCAAATCGACAGGCCCAGACCCGAGCCGCCGTAGCGGCGGGTGATGGCGCCGTCGGCCTGTTCGAAGCGGCTGAACAGACGCTCGCGCTGTTCCGGGCCGAAGCCGATGCCGGTGTCGCTGACGGCCACGCGCAGGCGCGTCTCCCCGTTCGTGCCCGGCGCGCAGTGCGCCTCCAGCTTGATCAGGCCGGCCTCGGTGAACTTCACGGCGTTGGAGACCAGGTTGCACATGATCTGCTTCAGACGGACTTCGTCGCCGCGCAACCAGGACGGACAATCGTCGCACACCTCGACGATCAAGGTCAGGCCCTTGGCCCCGGCGGAGGCGCGGTAGAGGTCCGCCGCCTCGTGCACCGCCGCCTTCAGTTCGAAGGGCTCGTCCTCCAGCGACAGGCGGCCGCTCTCGATGCGGGCGAGGTCCAGGATGTCGCCCAGCAGGGTCAGCAGCATGCGGCTGGAGGACTGCATCAGATCCAGCATTTCTCGCTGATCGTCATTCAGCTCGGTGCGGCCCAGCGCCTGGGCCAGGCCGATCACGCCATTCAGCGGCGTGCGGATCTCGTGGCTCATGTTGGCGAGGAACAGGCTCTTGGCGGCGTTCGCGGCCTGGGCGGCGTCGCGGGCGTCGGCCAGGGCGGCGGCGGCGCGCTTCAGGTCGGTGATGTCGTTGACGACGGTGACGATCCCGCCGCCGGAGGTGCGCCGGTCCTGGACCCGCAGCCAGCGCCCGTCGTCACAGCGCTGCTCCATCGTGGCTTCCAGCTGGCTGCGCAGGGCCAGACGTTCGGCGCGCCATTCCGCCTCGCGGCCGATCGCGTCGGCATAGATGCCTTCGTCAAGGCCGATCTGGAGCACGTCCTCGAAGCGCATGCCCGGCTTCAGCTGGGCGACCAGTTCGGGGTTCACCTCGGCGTAGCGGGAGTTCCACAGCACCAGACGGCCCTGGGCGTCGTAGAAGCCGAGCGCGTCGGGCATGGCGTCCACGGCCTCGCGGATCTGGTGCAGGGTCCGGCCGTCGCTCCAGCGCGCTGCGGCGGTGACCATGCCGGCGACCAGCACCGGGACGGCGGCGGCGAGGGCGAGGGCGGTGAGCAGGCCGCTTTGATCGAGGCCCGCCGCCTCCGCCCGCGTGGGGGCGGGCACGATCGTCAGCGCGCCCATGGAGATGAAATGCAGGGCGCAGACGGCCAGAACGCCGCCCAGCGCCAGCAGGGTGATGTTGCGCCAGCCGCCGCGATGCGGGGCCAGCGCCACCGCCATGCCGCCGACCATGGCCAGCGCCACCGCGACGCCGACCAGACCGAAGTCCCACACGGGCATACCGGCCAGATGCAGGCCGCTCATGCCCAGGAAGTGCATGGCCGCCACGCCGGACCCGGCCATGGCTCCGGCCAGGCCCCGCCGCAGGCGCGAGGCGCCGAGCCCGACGAAGACCGCGCCGACGCCGAAGCCGACGGCCAGCACGAGAGAGGCGAAGGTGATCGGCAGATCGTAGACGACCGCCATGCCCGGCCGGAAGCCCAGCATGGCCGTGAAGTGGGTGCTCCAGATCGCCATGGCGCCGACCCCGCCGGCCGCGGCGGCCAGCAGGGCGCGGGGGCGGCCGTGCCCGGCCCATGCGCGGCGTCCCAGCCCCAGCGCCGTGGCCAGGCCGATCAGGCACACGGCGCCCGCCGCCAGGACCAGGCGGAGGTCATGCTGCGTGGTCAGGCAGAGCAGGACGGCGTTCAAGGGGTCGATCGGTCCATCGCGGGCGTTCGGGATCAGCTTGACCGCGACAGATGAAGAATCCGTGCGCTGCGGCGATCGCCTGTCACGCGAATGGCGGAAACGCGCGCTAAGCGCCGGTCCCTCCGCCCGTTTCCCTCCGACTGCGGAAGCTCTAGAGAACCGTGATGCCCGACGCCGCCAACCCGTCTCCGATCGCGCCGACGGCGACGTCGCGCCTTTGGACGGCCGGCGCGAGCGGCGGCGTCGCGACTCTGGTGCTGCTGGGGGTGGCGGCCCTGCACCCACATCATGCGCCGGTGCTGCTGGCCGGCGTGGCGGCGGTCGTGGCGGCGACCTGGATGGTCAATCGCGCCCAGCCGTCCGGCGAGACGTCGCCGGTCGTTCATCTGGCCCAGCCGCCGGCGTCGACGCCGCCTGCGGCGGCGCCGGACGGCGTCCTGCTGGACGCCGCCTTCGAGTCCTTGAGCGACGCTGTGCTGGTCATAAGCGGCGGCGAGCCGGACGACATCGCCGGACGGCGGGTCGTCCTGGCCAACCGGGCCGCGCGCGACCTGTTAAGGATTCAGCGGGACGGGGCGATCCTGGTGTCGGTGCTGCGCGATCCGGCCGTCCTTGAGGCGGTGGACGAGGCCCTGTTCGGCGGCCTCGAACGCTCGGTCGACTGGTCCGGCGTGCGCGACCGGCACTGGAAGGCGCAGGTGCGGCCGCTGCATCAGGGCGGCGAGCGGGCGCTGGCCGTGCTGGTGCTACGCGACGACACCGACGTGCGGCGCATGGAGCTGATGCGGGTCGACTTCCTGGCCAACGCCAGCCACGAGCTGCGGACGCCGCTGGCGTCTCTGTCGGGGTTCATCGAGACGCTGAAGGGCCACGCCAAGGACGACTCCAAGGCGCGGGACCGGTTCCTGGACATCATGTCGGCGCAGGCGGACCGAATGGGGCGGCTGGTGGCGGACCTGCTGTCGCTGAGCCGGATCGAGCTGAACGAACACATCCCGCCGTCGGGCCGGGTCGATCTGCCCCGGGCCGTCAGCGACGTGGTCGACGCGCTGAGCGTGCTGACGCACGAGAAGGGCGTGGAGGTCGTCGTCACCGGCGACGCCACGGCCCCCGTGCGCGGCGATCGGGACGAGATCGTGCAAGTGGTCCAGAACCTGGTCGACAATGCCGTGAAGTACTCGCCGCGCGGCGGTCGGGTGGACATCGAGGTGCGAGGAGGGGTGACGGCCGACCAGGCGACGGCGCCGTGCATGGAGGGGGCGTCTCGGCTGCCGCTGCTGACCCCCGACCACGACCCTACGCGGCGGTTCGCCGCCGTCGTCGTGCGCGATCGCGGACCGGGACTGGAGCGGGAGCATCTGCCGCGCCTGACCGAGCGCTTCTATCGGGTCGAGGGCCAGAAGAGCGGCGGCGACCGGCCGGGGACCGGCCTGGGTCTGGCCATCGTCAAGCACATCGTGAATCGCCACCGCGGTGGCCTGGCGGTCGAGAGCGCGCCGGGCCAAGGCACGGTGTTCACGGCGTTTTTTCCTCTGTCCGATGCGTTTGACGCCGCCAGATGAGCGGCTCTTGCGTTGTAACGGAACTGTCATGCCACAGTCGTAATCCGCTGACCTATCGCGGGCAGTTTCCCGGCCGGACGAGCCGGGCATTCGGCGCGGTCCGATTCGCGCTTCCCGGACCCGATGACCTGGCTTCTTTTCCTTCTGCCGATCGTTCTGGCCGTCGTCGCCTTCGGCGTCGGGCGCGGTCTGGCGCGCCGTCGCGCGGCCAACGAAAAGGCGCATTCGCGGCCTGAGCAGCACGGCTTCTACGCCGCCATCTGGGTGGCCGTTCCGGCGCTGGTGGTGGTGTTGGCCTCAATCGTCGCGGGCGGCGTGGTGGAGCGCGCCGTTCTGGAGGCGGGTCAGCCCGAGGCCGTGCGCGCCCTGGAAGACTTCCGCCGCGACGCCTTCTACGCCGACGTGGCGCGCGTGGCGGAGGGCGAGACGCCGCTGCAGGTCTGGGAGACGCCGCTGAACGCCGACATGACGGCGCAGGCGACGCGCGCGGCCCAGTTGGATCGCGTGCGGGCCGTCGGCGGGGTCGTGCTGGCTCTGCTGGCCGCTGCGCTGGGCGGCCTGTTCGCCTTTTCCCAGATCCGCCCGGGCCTGCGCGCCCGCAACCGGGTCGAGGGCTGGGTCGTCGGCGTGCTGCTGGCCTGTTCGGCCGTGGCCGTGCTGACGACCATCGGCATCGTAGCCTCGTTGCTGGTCGACGCCACCCGCTTCTTCCAGGCGGTGCCGGTGCAGCAGTTCTTGCTGGGCACGCAGTGGTCGCCGCAGACGGCGATCCGGGCCGACCAGGTGGGTTCGACCGGCGCGTTCGGCGCCCTGCCGCTGTTCGCCGGGACCTTCCTGATCATGCTGATCGCCATGGCGGTGGCCGCGCCCGTCGGACTGATGTCGGCGATCTATCTGTCGGAGTACGCCGGGCCGACGGTGCGCGCTGTGGTCAAGCCGGTGCTGGAGATTCTGGCCGGGGTGCCGACGGTGGTTTACGGCTTTTTCGCCGCCCTGACCGTCGGGCCGGCGTTCCGCAGTTTCTTCAACGGCGTCGGGGCCCAGCTGGTCGGCGGTCCGCTGGACGGTCTGGGGCAGTATCTGATGCTGGTCCAGAACCAGATGGCCCTGGTCGCCGGCGGGGTCATGGGGATCATGCTGATCCCGTTCGTCAGCTCGCTGTCGGACGACATCATCAACGCCGTGCCGCAGTCGCTGCGCGACGGTTCCTACGCCATGGGGGCGACCAAATCCGAGACGGTGGGTCGGGTGCTGATGCCCGCCGCCCTGCCGGGGGTGGCCGGCGCTTTGCTGCTGGCGGTGTCCCGCGCGGTGGGCGAGACCATGATCGTGACCATGGCCGCTGGCCTGGCCGCGCGTCTGACGCTCAATCCGCTGGACACGGTGACCACAGTGACGGTGCAGATCGTCACGCTTCTGACGGGCGACCAGGAGTTTGATTCCGCCAAGACCCTGTCCGCCTTCGGCCTGGGCCTGACCCTGTTCCTGGCGACTCTCGTGCTGAACATCGTCGCCCAGCGCATCGTCCAGACCTATCGGCAGCAGTATGACTGACGCGACGTCCATCGGCGCCCGGCGCACCCAGCGTCTGCAACAGGGCCTGCGTCGCCGCTATGCGCGCGAACGCCGGTTCCAGGTCTACGGCATCCTGGCCATCGCCGTGGCGGTGGGCTTCCTCGCGCTGCTGCTGGGGCGCATCTGGACCCAGGGCAACACCGCCTTCTGGGCGCACGAGGTCTCGATCCCCGTCTACATGGACCCTGCGCGGATCGACCCCGACTATCCGCAAGGGACCAACTTCCCGCAGATGGTGGCCGAGCAGCAGCTGGCGCGGCTGGGCGTGACCGACGATGCGGCCGGTCGGGCATCGACCGAGATGCGGCAGATCTTTTCGTCGGAGCTGAAGTTCGTGGCGGGCGACATGGTCAAGGCCGATCCGACGCTGATCGGGAAGACCGTGACGGTGACCGCGCCGCTGTCGGACGACGCGGACCTGTTCTTCAAGGGCGAGATCGAGCGGGAGACGCCGGCGGAACAGCGCCGCATCACCGACCGCCAGATCGGCTGGCTGGACAGGCTTGAAGCCGACGGCTTCGTGGAGCGGCGGTTCAACAGCCGCCTGTTCACTTCGGGCGACTCGACCGAGCCGGAACTCGCGGGCGTGCTGGGCGCGGTGGTCGGATCGGCGCTGATGCTGCTGGTGACGGCCTTGCTGGCCATTCCGATCGGGGTCGCCGCGGCGATCTGGCTGGAGGAGTTCGCGCCTAAGAACCGGATCAGCGCTTTCATCGAGGTGAACATCAACAACCTCGCCGCCGTGCCGTCGATCGTCTACGGCCTGCTGGGACTGGCGCTGTTCATCAACTGGATGCATCTGCCGCGGTCGTCGCCGCTGGTGGGGGGGCTGGTGCTGGCGCTGATGGCGCTGCCGACCATCATCATCGCCACACGGTCGTCGCTGAAGGCGGTGCCGCCGTCGATCCGCGAGGCGGCGCTGGCGCTGGGCGCGTCGAAAACCCAGACGGTGTTCCAGCACGTTCTGCCCCTGGCTCTGCCGGGCGTCATGACCGGCGCCATCATTTCCATGGCTCATGCACTGGGCGAGACGGCGCCCCTGCTGCTGATCGGCATGGTCAGCTTCGTGCCGGGCGTGGCGACCGACATCGCCGCGCCGACCGGGGCGCTGCCGTCCCTCATCTACATCTGGGAGAACGCCTCGGAGCGCGCGTTCCATGAGCGCACCGCTGCGGCCATCATGGTTCTCCTGGCCCTCATGATCGTCATGAACGCCGCCGCCATAATCCTGCGGCGCCGGTTCGAACGTCGGTGGTAAGCGACATGAAGTTCAAGATTTTCCGCTCGCACGACGACCGCGGCTCCGGCGATCCGACCGACATGCCGCGCATGGGCGGGCAGGTGCTGCCGGCCGCCGAGGCCGAAGCGCCGAAGTCCGCCCCGGCCGAGACGGTCGCGGCGTCCGTCGCCGACCCTTCGGCCGGCGCGGCCGTGACGCCGCGCCCCGCCGAGCCGGTGGGCCCTATCAAGATCCGGGCCCGCGACGTCTCGGTCCACTACGGCGACAAGCAGGCCCTGCATGAGGTCAGCCTGGACGTGCCGGACAAGACGGTGACGGCCTTCATCGGTCCGTCGGGCTGCGGCAAATCGACCTTCCTGCGATGTCTGAACCGGATGAACGACACCATCCCGTCGGCCCGAGTGTCGGGCTCCATCGAGATGGACGGCGAGGACGTGAACAGCCGCGCGGTCGATCCCGTGCTGCTGCGCGCCCGGGTCGGCATGGTGTTCCAGAAGCCGAACCCCTTCCCCAAGTCGATCTATGAGAACGTGGCCTATGGCCCGCGCATCCACGGGCTGACGACGTCGAAGGCTGAGCTGGACGAGGTGGTCGAACGCGCCCTGAAGCGCGCCGGCCTGTGGGAAGAGGTGGCGGACCGCCTGCAGTCGCCGGGCACCGGCCTGTCGGGCGGGCAGCAGCAGCGTCTGGTGATCGCCCGCGCCATCGCGGTGGAGCCGGAAGTCATCCTGATGGACGAGCCCTGCTCGGCCCTGGACCCCATCGCCACGGCCAAGATCGAGGAGCTGATCGACGAACTGCGCGAACAGTACTGCATCGTCATCGTGACCCACTCGATGGCCCAGGCGGCGCGCGTCAGCCAGCGCACGGCCTTCTTCCACCTGGGCCGTCTGGTCGAGCACGGCCCGACCGAGGAAATCTTCACGAATCCCCGCGAACGGCGCACGCTGGACTACATCACCGGGCGGTTCGGCTAAGGCGGCGAATGAACCAGCACACCGTGAAATCCTATGGCGACGAGCTGAACCAGCTCACCGCCGAGGTCGCCCGCATGGGCGGCCTAGCCGAGGCCCAGGTGGCCGACGCGGTGGATTCCGTCGCGCGCCGCGACGTGGCCCTGGCCCGCGCGGTGGTCGAGCGCGATCATAAGCTGGACGCCCTGCACCACGACATCGAGAAGAAGGCCATCCGCCTGATCGCCCTGCGGCAGCCGGTGGCCAGCGACCTGCGCAAGACGCTGTCGGCGATGAAGCTGGCGGTCGATCTGGAACGGACGGGCGATCTGGCGCGCAACATCGCCAAGCGCGCCCTGATCCTGGCCGAGGGCGAGCCCATGCTGCCGCTGACCCGCTCGATCGAGCGGATGGGGCGGCTGGTGTCGGCCCGCCTGCGCGACGTCATGGACGCCTACACCGCCTCGGAGGTCGATCGCGCATTGTCGGTGTGGAGCGCCGACGACGAGGTCGACGAGCACTACAACAGCCTGTTCCGCGAGCTGCTGACCTACATGATGGGCGACCCGCGAACGATCAGCGCCTGCACGCACCTGCTGTTCATGGCCAAGAACCTGGAGCGGATCGGCGACCACGCGACCAACATCGCCGAGACCATCCACTATGAGATCACCGGCGGCGACATGATCGGGGAACGTCCCCGCCTGAGCGCCCTGCCGAACGAAACCGACTTCAACGGCGGAACCGCCTGAGACCGCCGACACCGGAGAGCCGACCGTGCAGCCCTATGTCCTGGTGATGGAAGACGAGGACGCCCTCGCCACCCTGCTTCAGTACAATTTGGAGAAGGAAGGCTATCGCGTCGTCGTGGCCGGCGACGGGGAGGAGGGGCTGGTCCAGATCGACGAGCGCCTGCCCGACCTGGTGCTGCTGGACTGGATGCTGCCCAAGGTGTCGGGCATCGAGGTATGCCGTCGCATCCGCGGCAAGGCCGAGACCCGAAACCTGCCGATCATCATGCTGACCGCGCGGGGCGAAGAGACCGACCGCGTGCGCGGCCTGGACACCGGCGCGGACGACTATCTCACCAAGCCGTTCTCGATGACCGAGCTGATCGCCCGCATCCGCGCGGTGCTGCGCCGCATCCGGCCGGGCCTGGCCGACGACCGGATCAACCACGGCGACATCATCATCGACCGCGTGGCGCACAGGGTTCGGCGCGCGGGGTCGGAGGTCCATCTGGGCCCCACGGAGTTCCGCCTGCTGGACCACTTCATGCAGCACCCCGGGCGGGTGTTCAGCCGCGAACAGCTGCTGGACGCCGTCTGGGGCTCGGACGTCTACGTCGAGGCCCGCACGGTCGACGTCCACGTCGGCCGGCTCCGGAAAGCGCTGAACGTGGAGGGCACGGCGAACCCGATCCGCACGGTACGGTCCGCGGGGTATTCGCTGGATCTGGGCGGCTGACGCCGTCCTTCTCCCCTTGCGGGAGAAGGTGGCAGCCGAAGGCTGACGGATGAGGGGGCTCTCTGACCTTGGAAGTCGGCGTACGGGACGCAAGCGGGGCGGTCGCCGGTGCGACCCCTCATCCGACCCGCTTCGCGGGCCACCTTCTCCCGCAAGGGGAGAAGGATCACTCGGCGCTTTCTTCGGGACACAATCCCGCTACGGTTCCTCCCTGATCAGGGGAGACCGCCCATGCGTCGCCGCACGTTTCTGTCCACCCTGCCCGCCGGGGCGGTGATCGCCGGGGCGACCGCGGCCGTGGGGCAGGGGGCGACCGTCGCAGCCTCTCCGTCGCGGACGCCGGCGCAGGCCGCGCCGTCCGCCTATCCCTATCGCGGCGTCGGCATGGGCGACCGGATCATGGGAGCGCCGTTCGCGGGGCGGTCCACCGTCTGGGGCGCGCGCGGGGCGGTGGCGACGGCGCATCCGACGGCGACGCTGATCGGGCTGGACACGCTGCGGCGCGGCGGCTCGGCCATCGACGCGGCGATCGCGGTCAACGCCGCCCTAGGTTTCTTGGAGCCTGTCGCCAACGGCATCGGCGGCGACGCCTTCGGCCTGATGTGGGATCCGAAGCAGAGGAAGGTGGTGGGCTTCAACGGCTCGGGCGCCAGTCCGCGCGGCCTGTCGCTGGAGGCCGCGCGGGGCAGGGCGAACGCGCGGGGATATCTGCCGTCCTATGGCGCGGTGACGGTCAACGTGCCGGGAACGATCGACGCTTGGTGGCAGGCGCATCAGCGGCACGGCAAGCTGCCGTGGAAGGACGTCTTCGCGCCTGTGATCGAGCTGTGCGAGCGCGGCGAGGTCATGCCCCAGCTGATCGCCTTCTATCTGGAGCGCAACATGGCCGGCTTCGACCGCTCGGCCGCGATCATCGAGGACAACGACAACCGCAAGCGGGTCTACGCCCCCGACGGCCGCACCCCGCGCGTGGGCGAGGTCTTCGCCAATCCCGATCTGGCCCGCACCTATCGCCTGATCGCCGAGGGCGGGCGCGACGCCTTCTACGAGGGGCCGATCGCCGAGGCGATCGAGGGCTATTTCCGGCGCATCGGCGGCTGGATGACCCGCGCCGACCTGGCCGCGCACCGGACCGAGTGGGTCGAGCCGCTGACGTCCAACTATCGCGGCGTCGACGTCTGGCAGCTGGGGCCCAACACCCAGGGCCTGTCGACCCTGCAGATTCTGAACGTCTGCGAACGCTTCGATCTGAAGGGGCTGGGATTCCAGTCCGCCGCGTCCATCCACGTCCAGGCCGAGGCCAAGCGGCTGGCTTTCGAGGACCGCGCCCGCTGGTTCGCCGACCCGGCCTTCAGCCGCACGCCGGTCGAACGCCTGATTTCAAAAGACTATGCCGCCGAACGCGCCGCCCTGATCCGCATGGACCGCGTCATGGAGCGCGCCATGCCGGGCGACGCCCCGACGCAGGGCGACACCACCTATTTCAGCGTCGCCGACGCCGACGGGATGATGGTCAGCTGGATCCAGTCCAACTATCGCGGCATGGGCTCGGGCCTCGTGCCCGACGACGGGAACGGCGGCACGCTGGGCTTCATGTTCCAGGACCGGGGCGAGCTGTTCGCCCTGACCGACGGCCACCCCAACGTCTACGCGCCGGGCAAGCGGCCCTTCCACACCATCATCCCGGGCCTTGCGACCAGGGACGGCGAGCCCTGGATGGCCTTCGGCGTCATGGGCGGGGGCATGCAGCCGCAGGGGCAGGCGCAGATCGTGATCAACATGGTCGATTACGGGCTCGATCCGCAGGAAGCCGGCGATGCGCCGCGCTGGCAGCATGAGGGGTCGTCGGAACCGACGGGAGAGCCGGCCGAGGGGACGGGCGTGCTGCACCTGGAGTCCGGCGTACCCGAGGCGACGAAGGAACAACTGCGCGCCCTCGGCTGGACCCTAGGGCCGCCCAACGGCGGCTTTGGCGGCTATCAGAACGTGATGCGTCAGGTGAACGAACGCGGCCCCTGGACCTATGGCGCGGCGTCCGAGGTGCGCAAGGACGGGCTGGCGCTGGCTTACTGAGCCGACGCCGCCTCCGGCGCCAGTTCGTAGTTCCGGCCGCAGTATTCGCACTTCACGTGGATCTTGCCGTCGGCCTCGACTATGTCGGCGCGTTCGGCGTGGGTGAAGCTGGCCAGCATGGCCTCGATGCGGTCGGGCGAGCAGCGGCACTGCGCGCGCAGGGCCCGGGCGCCCTCCAGCCGCACGCCGTCCTCATGGAACAGGCGATAGAGCAGGGTCTCGGGCGTGACCGTGGGGTCCAGCAGCTCGTCGTCGGCCAGGGTGGCGAACAGGGCGCGGCTGCGGTCCCAGACCTCGGTGGTGTCGCCGCGCGACTGGTCGGCGGCGATGACCTGGATCAAAGCGCCGCCCGCGCGCCAGCGGGCGCCCTCGCCGGCGTCGACCGAGCCGACGGCCAGCCGCACCTTGGTCGGCACCTGTTCGGACTGTTCGAAGAAATGCTCGGCGCAAAGGCTGAGGCTCTCGCCCTCGATGGGGGTGATGCCTTGGGTGCGTTCGAAGTCGAGTCCGCGGTCCAGCGTCATGATCATCACGCCCTTGCCCAGCAGGGCCTGGGCGCCCGGGCGCGAGAAGCCCTGCGACGCGGCGGCCACCTCCTCCGGATCGAACCGGCAGAAGCCGCGCAGGGCGCCGTCGGTGCCGTAGTCGGCCACGACGTAGCGCACCGGGCCGTCGCCCTGGGCCTGGACCAGCAGGCGGCCGTCGAACTTCAGGCTGGACCCGACCAGGGCGGCCAGCACGCAGGCCTCGCCCAGAAGCGCGGCGACCGGCTCCGGATAGTCGTGGGCCGAAAGCACCTCGTGGATGGCGGCGCCCAGACGCACGATCCGCCCGCGCACCGGCCAGCCTTCGATCTGGAAGGCGGCGGCCAGGTCATCGGAGAGGGGGGCGGCGTCGGTCAAGGGGGGGACTCCGGAGGGGAAACGGGAAAGGCGCCAGATAGGCGCAGGCTTGGCGCATTGTAAGGCCGTCTGCTACGGCCCAGCTTAAGGAACCGCGTCGGACGGCGGCTCGTTGGCTTGTCGTCCCCCCCCTTGTCAGGAAGCCGAGACCGCATGTCCAGAAAGCCCGTCCTGAAGCCGCTGGATCGGCAGTCGATCGTCATCACCGGGGCCACGTCCGGCATCGGCCTGGCGACGGCGCGCCGGGCGGCGGGGGCGGGAGCGTGCGTCTTCCTGATCGCGCGGGGGGAAAAGGATCTGGCGCGGCTGACGGAGGAGCTTCAGGCCAAGGGCGCAAGGGCCGCCTATGCCGTCGCGGACGTGGCGGACTTCGACGCCCTGCACGAGGCGGCGGAGAAGGCGCGGCGGCTGTTCGGCGGGTTCGACACCTGGGTGAACAACGCCGGCATCTCGATCTTCGGCCCGATCCGCGAGGTCACGCTGGAGGACCAGCGGCGGCTGTTCGAGACCAACTACTGGGGCGTGGTCAACGGCTCGCTGATCGCCGCCGAGCATCTGCGCGAACGGGCCGAGGGCGGCACGATCGTCAACGTCGGATCGACACTGGCCGACGCGCCGATCCCGATCCAGGGCGTCTATTCGGCGTCGAAGCACGCGGTGAAGGGCTTCAGCAACGCGCTGCGGATGGAGCTGATGCGCGAGGACGCGCCGGTGGCGGTCAGCCTGGTCAAGCCGGCGGCGGTCGACACGCCCTACAACAAGCATGCCCGCAACATCACCGGCCACGCGGTGCACAATCCCCAGCCGGTCTATGCGACGCCCGTGGTGGCCGACACCATCCTGTGGTGCGCGACGCATCCGATCCGCGAGATCACCGTGGGCGGGGGCGGGCGCGTGATCGCAGCCTTCTATTCCGCCCTGCCGGGGATCGCGGAACCTCTGTTCGCCCGGTTCGCTCCCATGCTGATGCGGGACAAGCGCGGCGAATACCGCCCCTATGAGGACGGCCTCTGGGACCCTGCCGACGACGGTCTGGAGGAAGAAGTGCACTATCCCATGGTCAGGAACTTCAGCGCCCTGGCGGAGATCCGGAAGCACCCGGGCGTGGCGGCCGGCGTGGTCGCGGTTCTGGCGGGCGTGGGCCTGGCGACCCTGCTACTGAACCAGCGCAGCGGGCCGACGCGATACGAGCGCATCCGCGAGAGCGTGAATCCGGCGCGGCTGTGGTCGCGTCTGCGGGCCGGCGAGCGTTTGCGCGACGTGCGGGACCATGCCGAAGGCGGCTGGGATCGCGTCAGCGGTTTCGCCGATCGTCTGGCGGGACGGGACTCGCGCCGCCGCGCCGCCGACTATGCCCGCGACCACGCCCAGGAAGGCGCCGCCGCTGCGGCCGTGGCGACGATCGCCGCCGCCATCGGCGCCGCCGCGCTGAAGCACTGGCAGGACCGCCGCTGAGCCTTGCTGCGACTGCGAAGGTGGGTCAGGCTCGGGCCATGTCCGCGCCGACTCTGATCTTCGACTTCGACTCCACCCTGGTGGATTTCGAGACGCTGGAGCTGCTGGCGGAGCTGTCGCTGGCCGACGCGCCGGACGCCGCCGAGCGGCGCGAGCGGGTGGCGGATCTGACGGACCGGGCGATGGCGGGCGAGACCGGCTTCGCCGAGGCCCTGCAGGAACGTCTGGCTCTGCTGCCGATCACGCGGGAGCATGTTCAGGCGGCGGCCGCGCGCGCGACATCGCGCCTGGCGCCGTCGGTGGCGCGCAACCTGGAGACCTTGCGGCGGCACGCCGATCGGCTGGTCATCGTCTCGGGCGGCTTCCGCGAGGTGATCGCACCTGTCGGCGACCTGCTGGGCGTGTCGGCCGACCGCGTGCTGGCCAACGACCTGACCTTCGACGACGACGGCCGCGTCACCGGCGTCCTGCCCAACCCGATCCTCCAGCCGCAGGGCAAGGCCGCCGCGATCCGCGCCCTCAACCTGACCGGTCCCGTCGTGATGATCGGCGACGGCTGGACGGACGCGGAGGTGAAGCAGGCCGGCGCGGCCGACCGCTTCGTCGCCTTCACGGAAATCGTGCGCCGGGATCGCGTCGTGGCCGCCGCCGATCAGGAGGCCGCGACGCTGGACGAGGTGCTGCACGCCGAGGGGCTGGCGGGGCGCTGGTCCTATCCGCGCAGCCGCATCCGGATCCTGCTGCTGGAAAACGTTCACCCCGCCGCGGTTCAGCGGTTCGAGGCCGCCGGCTACACCGTCGAGACGGTCAAGGGCGCGCTGGACGAGGATGACCTGATCGCGCGACTGAAGGGCGTGCATGTCCTGGGCGTGCGGTCGAAGACCGAGGTCACCGCCCGCGCGCTGGACGCCGCCGACCGGCTTATGGCCGTGGCGGCCTTCTGCATCGGCACCAACCAGATCGATCTGGAGGCCGCGGCCGAGCGGGGCGTGGCCGTGTTCAACGCGCCGCATTCCAACACCCGCTCGGTAGTCGAGCTGGCGATCGGCCTGATCGTGTCGCTGATACGCGGCGTCGCCGACAAGTCCGCCGCCATGCATCGCGGTCAGTGGATCAAGTCGGCCGCGGGCGCGCGCGAGGTGCGCGGCAAGACCCTGGGCCTGATCGGCTATGGCGCGATCGGCAGCCAGTTGTCGGTGCTGGCCGAGGCCATGGGCATGCGCGTGGTCTTCCACGACCTGACCGAGCGGCTGGCGCTGGGCAATGCGCGCCGCCTGCCGTCGCTGGAGGCGGTGCTGGCCGAGGCCGACGTGATCAGCCTGCACGTCGATGGGCGGACGTCGAACACCGACCTGATCGGCGCGCGCGCGCTGGCGGCGATGAAGCCGGGCGCCCTGCTGCTGAATCTGTCGCGCGGCCATGTGGTCGACGTCGGCGCCTTGGCCCAGGCGATCGGCTCAGGCAGGATCGGCGGGGCGGCGCTGGACGTGTTTCCAGAGGAGCCGCGCACCAACGACGACCCGTTCGACAGTCCGCTGCGGGGCCTGCCCAACGTGATCCTGACCCCGCACGTCGGCGGCTCCACCGAGGAAGCGCAGGAGGCGATCGGGGAGTTCGCCGCCGAGCGGCTGCTGAGCTATCTGAACCGTGGCGACACGACGTTCAGCGTCAACCTGCCGAACGTGCAGCTGTCGGACGTGGCCGAGGCGCACCGCTTGCTGCACATCCACCGGAACCAGCCGGGCGTGCTGGCCGCCCTGAACCGCGCGCTGGCGGAGGCGGGGCTGAACGTGCTGGGCCAGCATCTGAAGACCGACGAGCGCACCGGCTACGTCATCGTCGACGTCGACCGCGACTATGATCCCCGCGCGCTGGATGCTCTGAGGACCATCCCGGGCACGCTGAGATTTCGGACTCTGTACTGAGGCAAGTGAGGAGGGTCCTCAGCCCCGGACAGCCGTCGGGGCCCGAATCGATCCGGGCTCGGCCTTCGCGGGACGCTGACTGGAGCGGCGGTTCTCACATGTGACCACGCGGGCAGCCGGTGGCGGAGCCGCCCGCTTACGCCGGCGTGCCAGCGCGCGCCGCCGCTGCCGCCGACGCGGTCATCTGGAAATCCTCCTCCGTCCGAACTGGGGCTCAAGTGTTTCGCAATGCGCGCGTGGACAGATCTCCGACGACCCGCTCCAGCAGACTTCGAGCTGCCTCGTCCGTTTCGATCACTTCGAGGACTTGCTCGACCGTCTGATGAAAACGGGCGTCGTTGGTCAAGGTACGGCCCAACTGATCGGCGAGCAGGTTCTGGATGAGAAACCGTCGAAACTCTCGATCATCGACGGCCTGAGACGCCGCCAGCGCGCGCACCGCGCCAAGCGGGTCTGCGGGGGCGGCCGAGTCCGTGCGGGACAGCGTGCCGCGCCGAGCCGCTTCCCGTTCCTGCAGGCGTTGCCGCAGGACTTGCACGAGACGATCGACGTTCGAAACCCGATCCATCCGAGACCTATCGCGCGGGAGAGGGGCCGAGCTGACGAAGCATCATGTCCGCCGCCGACGTCAACTCTTCCTCGCCGCGCGCTCTCAACAGTTCGTCGATGAGCCTTTGCATGTCGGCGTTGAGCGCCTCGTTGCCCGGGTTCGCGTCGATGCCCTGGCGCAGGGAGCTCACCGCCCCGTCCACGTCGTCCTGAAGCAATCGGAGCAGACCTTCCACGAACCTTTGAAGCGGATGGTGGGGCGTCAATGAAAGCAACGGTCGCCAAGTTTCTTCGGCAAGGGCCGCCCGACCGGAAGTGAACTCCAGCAGACCGAGCTGAAACCGGGCGATGTCGAACCCCGGCGCGAGGCCCACGGCCCGCGCAAGCCAGGTCCGAGCGTCTTCATAATCCCGCGCTGCGGCCAGCAAAGACCCTTGCAGGAAAAGAAGCCTCGGGTCGTTCGGATAGGTCGCCAAGGCCAGAGCGACCGCAGCGTCATCGCCTCCGGAAGCCGATCGGGTCACCTCCGCCAGGGTCGTTTCGGGACAAAGACCAAACTCCGTTTGCATCTGGTTTCCCCTTGGCGCGTCAAGAAGGTCGAAGGGCGGGAAGGCGGAGTCGAAGGCGCTTCAGCGCCGCAGCGTGAATCTGGGATACGCGCCCACGAGTGAGGCGCAAAGTATCTGCTATCCGCGCGAACTCCAGACCTTCGAGATAGTGAAGGCGAACGACGACGCGTTCTTTCTCAGGCAGGGCTTCGATCGCCTGCGATATGCGCGAAGCCGTCTGGGACCAGACCAGACTTTCATAGGGACTTTCGAAGGCCGTCACCGGGCCTTGCGTCGCCTCTTCCAGCATGATTCCGAGAGCGAGTTCGGTGGCCAAGTCCGCCAGGGCTCGGAGCGCGTCGTCGACCGGCAGGGCGGCGGCGTCTTGCGGAGTCAGCGAGCGGGCTCGTTCGCTGTGGATGCGGTTTCGCGTTGAAATCTGTCTGCGCCGTTCGCTGGACGCCGCGATGCCGTCGATGACATTGCCGGTGATCCGCCGGGCGGCGAAGGTCTCGAACCGGCCGCCTCGATCTGGATCGTATCTGTCGATGGCCTGAAGCAGACCCTCGGCCGCGAGTTGAATCAGTTCGTTCGGGTCCAGGTCGGCGCCGTGGCGATCGCGACGCACCTTGGCCGCCAAGGTTCTGGCGAACGGCATGTAGCTGTCGAAAAGCGCCAACCGCGCCGGTCCTCCTGGATCCTTTCGAAGACTGAGCCAGGTGGCCGCCTCTACGCCGGTCTCATCCGCTGGGGACATCGACTTAACGAAAACCCGCCGCAACTCCGGACAGCACCAGACTCCATCCGTCGATGAGAACGAACATGAGGACCTTGATCGGCAGGGAGATGCTGGTCGGCGGCACCATCATCATGCCCAGGGCCAAAAGGATTCCGGACACGACCAGATCGATCAACAGAAACGGCAGGAGGATGACGAAGCCGATTTTGAAGGCGGTCGCCAACTCATGGAGCATGAAGGCGACCGTCAGTTCCGGGAGCCCTACGGCTGCGGCCGTTTCCGGGAGAGGTTTGCGCGCGATCTCGTAGACGGTGGCGAGATCCTGATCGTTCACCTGCCGGAGCATGAAGGCCTTCATCGGCTCGGACCCGCGCTCGACGGCCTGGTCGACCGTCAGCGTGCCGTTCATGAAGGGCTGCAGTGCCTGCTCGTTCACTGCGGTCAGCGTCGGGGACATGATGAAGAGGGTCAGGAACAGCGCCATGCTGACCAGGATCGTGCTGGGGGGAGTCTCCGGCATGCCGAAGGCGTGCCGGATCATGGACAGACTCACGACGATGCGGATGAACGGCGTCATGCAGATCGCCATGGCGGGTATCAGGGCCAGGAGCGTCAGAAGGACGCTGAGCCTGACGGCCTCGGCGACTTGCGGCGCGGCGACCGTTCCCGAGGACAGAACGCTCGCGCCTTGGGCCCCGGAGGCCGTCATCGTCGCGACGACGATTATGCAACCTGCGATGACGGCGCGATTGGTCACGCTTCACCGTCCTCGGCGTCCGTGTCCAAACTGACCAGGATCAGCTGCCCCTGAATCGAGGATGCGACCATGTAGCTGCGCCCGTCGCACCTGAAGACCGAAAGCGTCACTTGCGGGGACAGTCGACGCGTCTCGACATCGGTCACGCGTCGCGCCCCAGCCGACGTTCGGGTGATTTCGAAGATCGAGGCCGGATCGAAGCGCCAAGTCGGTCCGACTGCCATACGGTGGCGGAGAACGAAGACCGCACCGGCCGCCAAGCCCAGACATAGCGTCAGTGCTGCGACCAACCGGAACCACGGTACTCCCGCCTCGTCGCCCTGACCCAAGGTTTGAGCCGACGCCGCACCGGCGAGGGCGGCGAGACACGTCGCGATCCCGATGCAGATCGATCTCGCCACGGTCAGGTCGCCCCAGCGATCTCGACGATCCGAACCCCGAAGGAGTCGTTGACGGCGACGATTTCGCCCCTGCCGACGAGGTTCCCGTTCAGACGGATTTCAACAAGGTCGTTCAAGCGCGAGTCCAGAGTGATGAGCTGGCCTGTCTTGAGCGCCAGCAATTCCCTGACCGACAAGGACACCGAGCCGAGATTGGCGTCGAGCTTGACGTTGACGGTCTTGAACACCGCCGAGTCCAAGCCGACGAGCGGGGAGTTCTCTTTGTCGTCGTCGGGGTTTGACGAGGCTTCACGCTTCTTCGTGGTCATTGAGACGTTCCGGCAGTGGCCGTCTGAAGGCGGACTGATCGTGGGGACGAGGCATCGACGAGAATGGCCCCAGCAAACCGGTCGCCGCCCTCGCCGGCGACGACGTCCATCGCTTGATCCACTCGACGGTCCAGCACGACGACGTCGCCCTGCGCGAGTCGGCGAGCGTCCGGCAGCGCGATCAACGCCGCGCCGATCCGCACCTTCACATCCACGAGCACGTCGGCGAACGCGTCGGTCAGGGACGTCAGAGCGCCAGTGGCCGGCCGGCGAGGGGGCAAGGCGTTGAGCAGCGCCTGGATCAGTTGCGCTTTCGGCGCTTCGATCGTCGCGACCGCCCGTCCGGCGCCGTCGTTCAGGATCACCGACAACAGGTCTGCCCGCGTCGAAGGCGCGTCGGGCTCGGCGCCGCGCGAGATCAGCGCGTCGTCCAGCGCATCGACCAGATCCTGAAACAGGGCGAGCAAGAAGCCGTCCAGCACCTTTTGGTCGTCCGCAGTCGGTTCGAGGCGAGAGAGATCGAATCCCAGGGCTCGGCCGGCCAGCTCTGAGGCCGTTTCCGGCTTCAATCGGACGGCGGCCAGCGAGCCGGTCGCTACGGCAGGATGGGCCGACTTGGCGTCCAGCCAGATCTTCTCAGCTTTGAAATCGCTGGCTGAGAACCACCGGTCAGACCAAGTCTTCACGACGCCGTCGAAGACGGCAAGGGCGCCGGGAGAGTTGAAAACCTCGTCGGGAAGCCAAGCGGAGTATGCCGCCGTCAACCCTGACCTCGGATGCCGAACAACTGCTGAATCATGTCGTTGGACACGCTGACCACTTGAGACGACGCCTGGAAGCCGCGTTGAACCAGGATCAGGTCGCCGAACTGCTGCGCCAAGTCGACGTTGGAGGCCTCGATTTGCCTGGACACCAGGGTCCCGACGCTCGTCTGGGCGCTGCTGGCCAAGGTCGGCGCGTCGCCCGTGTTGCGGAAGACCCCGCCGCCCGTCCGCTCCAAGGCCTGCGGATCGCGAAACGCGGCGAGGGCGACGGCGCCCAGATCCTCGGTACGGGAGTTGGAATAGGTCAACCTGACCGTCCCCGCTTCGGTGATGGTCACGCTCGTCAGGGTCCCCAGGCCGACCCCGTCGACCGTGGAGGCTCTGAGGGACGACGTCGTTCCCGCGGAGAAGCTGGTGACCGTGCTGAAGTCCAGGGTCACCGAGGTCGCCTCACCATCGTCGCCCGTGTAGCTGAAACTGAGTTGAGACGGGTCAGTGACGGCTCCGGCCAGGCTGAACTGCAAGGCCTTGGGCGCATCGACGATGGCTCCGGTCTCGTCGGTGACGGTCACGCTCCACTTGCCCGGCACACTCGGCGTCTCGGTCGAGGGCTTCAGATTGATCTTCCACACGTGCCGACCCCCGCGGGCGTCGTGGACGATGACGTCCGACACGTTGACGTCGGTCGCCCCTGTGGACACGTTGCCGTTCAGCCTGACGTTTCGCGTGGCCTCCGGCCGGCTGATGCGACGGTCGTCGACGTTCACCGGGCTCGCGCGTCCGCTCTCGTCCAGAATGTTCAGTCGATAGGTGGATCCGAGCAGGGAGACGAACCCTTCGCCGTCGATGCCGAACTGGCCGGTGCGGGCGTAGTAGGGACCGTCGGCGCCGGTCAGAACCAGAAACCCTGAGCCCTGGACGGCCAGATCAAGATCCCCGCCCGTCTGCCGCACGTCCCCTTGTGTGAAATCGATGGACTGGCTGCCGAACCGAACGCCCTGACCGGTGAGACGCCCCCGCTGCGAAAAACCCGAGCCGAGGCCTCCGATGCTGAAGACGTCCGAGAACGTCACCGTCGAAGCCTTGTAACCCGGCGAATTGAGGTTGGCCACGTTGTTGCTGATGGCCTGAAGCCCGCGTGAAAAGGCATTCATGCCGCTCAAACCGACATAGATGGAACCCAGCATTGGCTTCTTCCTCTAGAGACGGATATTGGACACGTCGGTGATCGACAGGCCCGAAATGATCTGATCGTCAGGTGTTCGAATGGTCACGGTCGGCTGGCCGGTGGAGAACGAAACGGCCTCCACCCGGCCGGAGCGTGTTTCCGGGCCTACGCTGAAGTCTACCGTGCGACCCAGCAAGCTTGTGGCCTGATTGGCGGCCTGGGCGACCAGTAAATCGTTGACCTGATCGTTCAGGGTCTGGCTCTGTTGAAGCTGCGAAAACTGTGCCAGTTGGGAGACGAACTGAAAGTTGTCGACCGGTTTGAGCGGGTCTTGATAGGTCAGCTGCGTCAGGATGATCCGCAGCAAGGACTGGAAATCCAGTCCAAAGGCGCTTTGCGTGGACCCGGCGCTACCAATGGGCGTCATCGTCATTGCAACGGCCTGTGTCTGGGCGGAACAACTTCCTCACGAACCCTACCATTCAGGGTCAGCTTGTCGAGATCGAAGCCGTGCACGGCCAGAAGGGATCGGGCGGCCGAACGAAACTGGAGCAGTTCGTCGTCCGAAAGGCCGGCGGCGCCGACCGCGACGTTAAGGGCGACCGTCGTGACGCCGGGGGCGACGCGCACCAATGCCGGCAACGGCTTCGTCGGCGGCGCCTCCAGGTGATCCAGCGGGCCATGACCGGAGGCGATTTCCGGTGATTCGGCGAGCGGCGATGTTGGACGTTCTTCGCAGGGCAGGGCTGTCGAGGCCGCTTGAACGAGCGTTCTTGCATCCGACGTCGTGTCCACACCCCCTGGGCGTGATGCCGCTGCCCAGTTGCGGATCGCGACGACCGGTCCGGACTTCCAGACCCGGTCTTGCGGCGAAGCGGATTCTTCGGGGGCGTCGCCGTCGGATTCCCTGATTTGCGGTCCGGCCGTCGGCAGGGTGGGGGACGTGTGCGGAGGCTCGCCCGTCTCCCCATGGAACCCCATCATTCCCGTGGCGTCGAAGGGCGTGGCGCGCGCATCGACAGCGGCTTGCACCGGCGTGAAGTCCTGTGACTCGACGAGCGCGCTTACCAGCAAGTGCGCGGGGTCGAGGCTCCCATGAGCGAGTCGGGGGGCCTCCGTCCGATAAGCGTCGAATGGCCCCAGCGGCGAGGCCCTGACCTCTGACGTCGCCGTGCTCGGCGGGTTCAGCGTTTGGTCCCAGGTCGCCGACCCCAGGCGCCATGCCTCGATGATCGGCTCGGACGCGGCCTGAGCGTCGGCCGGCGAATCCCACGAGCGCTCTGCGGCCTCTCGCGTCAGATCGGCCGTATTTTGGGAGGAACGGGCGACGACCGCCGCCTCAAGCGCCCGGGCGAAGCTGAAGGTCGAAGCCGGCCCTTCCGACCGACCGGAGGAGGCGGTGAGGATCGCTGACGTCGACGGGTCCAGTCTCATCGAGCGACATCCTCGCTTCGGCCCATGTCTTCGACGGCCTGAAGTCTACGTTCTTCGACGGATCGGAGGAAGGCGCGTCGAGACTCCTTGAAACCTGCCTCAGCGGCGTCGAGGCGCATGACGTCGTGAGCGTGATCGGTCGCGCGGACCCTTGCCGACGTCTCGACGACCTTCAGAAGGTCTTCCGCGGCCTGGACCTCGGCGATGGATATCTCTGCGTACCGACGCCAAGCGTCGATGGTGTGGACGTCGAGGGTGGGAGAGTTAAGGGAGGCCCCCCACGCGGTCTCCATGCGGACTTGATCGGACCGCTTGTCGTCAAGAGCCGTCGACGCGTCTTGGACGTCTTTCTGGGCGAGCCGCAATCGCGTGAGGGAGGCTTGTTTCTGCACCAAGCGCAGCCGGACTACGAGGTCGGCGTCCGTCATCGCCTTTCGCCGGGCGCTCATGCTTCGAGAGCCCTTTTCAGGGAAGCCAAGCTCTCGTGCGGCGCCGAGCGGGTTTCGCCCTGCGCGAGGAAGGCTTCGATTCCTGGTCGCCGTCGGATGGCGGCGTCTATGTCCGCGTTGGCTCCGGCCGCATAGACACCCGCCTCGATCAGGGGGCGGGCCGTCTCATAGGCGCTGAGCGAGGCGAGGGCTTGTTGGGCCAAGGCTCGATGTTCCGGCGACATGAGGCCTGAAGCCAGACGACTGATGCTGCGAGGCACGTCGACGGCCGGATGGCGCCCCTGCTCGGCGATCTGCCGTGACAGGACGATGTGCCCGTCGAGAAGCGATTTCATGATCTCGGCGACGGGATCGTCCACATCGTCGGTTTCACACAGAACCGTCATCACGGCCGTGATCGCGCCTCCGCCTCGTACCGCGCCGCATCGCTCGACCAATTTCGGCAGCGCCGCGAAGACCCCAGGGGTATAGGCACGCACCGTGGGCGGTTCTCCGGAGGCCAACCCAACCTCGCGCAAGGCCATGGCGTAGCGCGTGGCGGAGTCGAGAAGCAGCAGGACGTGATGGCCTTCGGCTCGCCATCGCATCGCCAATGCCAGCGCCTGCTCCACGGCTCGCGTCCGAAGCGCGGCTCCATGATCGGACGTCGCCGCCACCAGGGTGGTGAGGGAACGTCGGCGATCGTCGAGCGCCGACCAGAGCGCATGCACTTCCCGCCCTCGTTCGCCGACCAGGCAAACAATGTGGCGATCGGCGTCGACCTGCGCGCCGATCTGATTGAGCAGGGTGGTCTTCCCCACGCCAGGCGCGGCGAAGATGCCGATCCTCTGCCCCTGAGCGAGGGGAAGCAGCCCATCGATGACGCGCATTCCCGTGATCATCGGCCGCTGCGGCGTAATCCGATCCAGCGGGTCCGGCATCGTGGTCGAGGCGTCCTCGCCGGCAATCGCGGCCCCTCCGTCCAGGGGCCTTCCAAGGCCGTCGACGGCACGGCCCAAGAAGGCGTCACCGGTCCTTGGCATGTTGGCGGTGGAGACAAGCCGCGCCTTGGAGCCGAGGTGCAGCGTACCCAAAGGATCCAGCGGGGCCAGCGCGATCCGGTTCGAGTCCGCGGAGACGACCGTGGACAAGACCTGGCCTTCAGACGTTTCGAGCGAGCATAGCGACCCGACCGGCGCGTCCGGGCCGTTCGCCTCGACATAGGTCGACGCGATCCGCGTCACGCGACCGAACTTCTGGCCCGGCTCGAACCGCAGGATTCGATCGGAGAGCGCCGGTAGGCAGGCCGTCACACCAAGCCTCCCAGGACGTTTCGCAAGCGCTCCGTCTGAGTGCGAAGATCGAGGTCGACCTCTCCGATCTCAAGGCGCAGCCGGCAGCCGCCAGAAGCAAGATCGTCTCCGATCCGGACGACGACGTTCTGTGGAACCTGTGCCTTCAACCTTTCCAGGTCTGCGAAATCGGCAGCCGACACCTCCACCGCGACGACCGAACCGCCGAAGGTTTCCGCTACCGCGCGACGGACCGTCGCCTCGATGAGGTCGGCACTTTCCGAGACGTCGCCGACGATGCGTGACAGAGCCATGCCAGCCAGATGGCCAGTCGCCTCCTGAAGCGCCGCAAGCTGGGAGACGAATGCCGTCGATGCCGTCGTCGCGGCTGAGGCGACGGCGTCGAGAAGGGCGTTTGCCTGAACTTCGGCTTGGCGCTTGCCCTCTTGAACCCCGGCATGATGACCATCCCGCCAGGCTTCATCCGCCGCCGTGCCCAGCGCCCTGATTTGCTCTTCGAGCGCGGCGATCTCTGCGGCGGCTTCCACCAATCGTCGTTCCACCGCCGCCATGTCATCGGGCTGAGCGTTCTGAGGGCCCAAGACGACGTCGACCCGCCGAACCGTGTGGTCGGACGGATCATCGCCGGACTTGATGATCAGGGCGGCGTTCATAGACGAAACCGCCCAGTCGGCCGCACCGAGGCGCCGGAGACCTGTGACCACCCGATGTCGGCCGCAACCTTGCGCAACTCGCGGACGCCCCGCAGCGTCATGTGCCTGTCTCCCGTACCCTCGAGATGCTCGATCAGCCAAGGGCTCAGGATCGGCTGTGGCGGGGGCGGTTCGCTTTTCGCTCCCCTCTTTGAGAAATCCCCCTGCCGGAACTCATTGATGAGGGCGAACAGCCGCGTACGGGCCGTGGGCTCCAACTCGTCGGCGATGAGTCGGAGGTCGTCGTCGTCAAGTCCCGCGAGTTCGACGACCAGCGAACGCAACTCGCTCCGGGTCTGCTCCACCGACATGTCAGCGATCCTCCGCCAGCAGATCTTGCAAGCGTTTGGCGTAGGCGTCGCGTTCGGCTTCAGTCAGAGTCCGAGGTCCACACCGCCTCGTGCGTTCTCGAAGGGCGAGGGTCACGAACAGGCCTGCGGCGGCCAGAACGCCCAGCAAGCCGACCCAAAGGCCGCCGAGCGGGTCGGCCGCGCTCGCCGAGGGTGACGACGGCGGGGTCGGCTCAAGTGGCGGAGCGATCGAAGCGGTGGGTTCGGACGCCATTCGCGCCTCCGCGTCGGCGAACACCAAGACGTCGCCCAACGCCGGCGACCATCCGACTTCCGAGATCAGGAGGGCGCCGATTTCATCCCTCAGGCCTTCATCGACGCCGCCGGGAGCCGACGCCTCCAGCGCCAGAGCGAACGTTCGGGCGGCGGGCGTCCAGGTGTCCAGCGCTTCTTCGCGATCGGCGTCGTCCGACCACTGGCCGGCAGGAATGGAAACGCTGACCGACACGTCGCGCCCGAGGGGGCGCAGGGCCCGAAGCGACGTCGCTTCATAGTACTGCTCGATCGCCCGCAACTGTAGGGTGGAGGGGGACAGATCAGGATCGACCGCGGCGACCTCCGCCGACGGCGTCGCCAGTCGCCCCGCGCCGTCGAGAACGACCACCTCGGCCGCGCTCAGGTCGGACACCGACGCGGCCACGAGGCGTTGGATGCCGGCGACCAGGTCGGGCGACAGGGTTTTCCCAGCTCGAACGGTCAGCGTCACGGACGCTTTTGCGGGCTTTCGGTCCGCGCGAAAGATCGATGGTTCCGGCAGCGTCAGATGGACCCTGGCGGCGTCCACGCTCTCGATGGTCATGATCGTGCGGGCCAGTTCGCCCTGAAGCGCGCGCTGATAGTTGATGCGCTGAGCGAACTCAGTCAGCCCCATGTCCGACTTGTTGAACAACTCGAAACCCACGGTCCCCTTCAGGGGCAGGTCCGCGCCCATGATGCTCAGCCGGGTGGCGTCTATGGCCGCCGCCGGGGCCAGGATCGTTCCTCCCCCGTCGGTCAACTTGTAAGCGACTTTCTGCTTGTCGAGCTCGGCCACGATGGTCGCTGCGTCGGCGGGCCTGAGATCTCGAAACAGAACCTCGTATCGCGGCCTCATCGCAAGATAGGTCAAGCCCAACAGCGTGACGGTGACGAGCAAGGTGGCGACGGCCAGGACGACCTGGCCGGCGGGAGGAAGCGTCCGAAGGCGTTCGATCAGTCTCATCGGGGATCCGCCACGCCTAGACCTGCATCCGCAGGATCTCCTGATAGCCTTCGATCAAGCGCCCACGCACCTGATTCATGAGTTCCAGGGACAACCGGGCCTGTTCGATCGCGAACATGACCTGATGGACGGGCACGTCCTCGCCGAGCGCGAAGGCCTGAGTCAGACGATCCGCTTCCAGAAGCCGGTCATTGGTCCGCTCAACGCCATCGGCGAGCATTTGTGTGAAGGACGCCCGCCCGACGCCGGTCGAGGTCGTCGTGACGTTGAAGTCGAGGCCTGCGGCGCCGATGGGGTCAATCGCCGAGATCATCAGCGCCGCCCGATCTCGAGGGCCTTGGAGTACATCTGCCGGCCGGCGTTCAGCGCGACGAGGTTGGCTTCATATACACGGGCCGTCTGCGCCAGCAGGACCATCTCGCCGGTGTGATCCACGGCCGGATAAGAGACGTATCCGTCCGCGTCGGCGTGGGGATGTCCCGGCTCATGGACCCGCCTCGGCGCCTCAGTGGTGGGTTCGATGCCGTAGACCTGCACGCCGTTGAGAGCATCGGTTCGGGCCATCTCGTCGTTGAACGACAGTCTCGGTCCAGACACCAGCCGCAACGGCCGGTAAGGTTCGCCAAGAGCCGTCCGCGTGGTCTGGATGTTCGCGAGGTTCGCGGCGATGACCTCCATGCGCCGCCATTCCACGTCCAGCCCGGTGAGGCTGATCTGCAACGGATCCATGCTCAGCGCCCTCCCGACACGGCAGCGGCGGTGATCTGCAGGTGCCGGTTCAGCAGTTCCACAAGCGCGCCATAGCGCGACGCCGTCATGCTCGCCGACGCCATTTCCAGGTCGAGCCGAAACGAGTCGCCGGGCTGAAAGGCGGCGTCGGGCGCTACGGTCGGCCGAACGCCCTTCACAGCCGCAAGGCCGTCCGCCGCGGCGTTGGCCAACTCCGTCTCGAAGCTGACCCGCATTGGCCGATAGCCCGGGGTGCTGGCGTTGGCGATGTTGTGCGCCGTCGCCGACGCCCGCAGAGCGAGCCCGTCCAGGCTTTTCAAGAGCAAGGCTTCGGTGATGGGATTCATGATCGACCTACTGAACGATGATGTCCGCGTGAAGCGCGCCGGCCGCGCGTATGGCCTGCAGAACCGCGATCTTTCCTCGCGTGTCCACGCCGGCCCGCGACAGACCTTCGATCAGGTCGCCGACCGTGGTGCTTGGGAAGGTGATGACGACGTCCCTCTCATCCTCCTTCACGGTGATGGAGGTGTTCCTGACCACCAGGCTTTCGAGATTGGGGTTCAGCCCCCCGTAGACTGTCGGTTGAAGGCCCTCATTGCGTTCCGTGATCGACACACGAATGTCGCCCTGCGACACGGATACGCCTGAGATTCGCACGTCGCCCCCAACGACGACGGTCCCCGTGCGTTCGTTCACCACGATCCGTGCGACCTCATCCGGGCTTATGCGGAGCGTCTCAATCTGGGAGAGAACCCGGAAAATGTCGGAGGTGGCCCCAACGTCGATCTGGATCGTGTCGGCGTCGGTCGCGCGGGCGATCGCACCGAGACCGGCCGCATTGATCGCGTCTGCCGCGCGGACGGAGGTGAGGAAGCTGGGCTGTCGAAGGATGAAGAGCACGCTGCCGTCGGACTGCACCGTCGCGGCGTCGGTGGGCGTATGCACGGTGGCGCCCCCGCTGATGACGCCCACTGTGGGCACGTTGCGCACCTCCGCGTTTTCTCGGCTGGCGTACTGATAGCCGCCGACCACCAACGCACCCTGCGCGAGCGCGTAAGGCTGACCGTCCGGGCCCATGAGAGGGGTCATCAGCAGCACCCCCCCGCCCAGGCTCCGGGCGTCTCCGATCGAGGTGACGTTGACGTCGATCCTGTCGCCCTGGTTCGCAGACGGCGGGAGCACGGCCGTCACGATCACCGCCGCGACGTTTCGACTGCGAATTTCGTCGGAGCCTACGTTCGAACCCAGCCGGCCCAGTGTGTTCGACACTGCCCTTTGCGTGACCGGATTTCGGGGCGAGTCGCCCGTTCCGGTCAGGCCGGTCACGATGCCGTAGCCGACCAGCGGGCTGTCTTGCCAGCCTTGGAAGCGGCCCAGGTCGCGCAGAGGCACCGTCTGCGCCGCGGCCGGGAACGCCGCGACGGCGAGCAGCAGGACCGCCACAAGTCGCAGCCCGCCGATCACAGCAGACCCAGCCACGAGAGAATGCTTTCGATGACGCCGTGCCGGCCGCTCCGGGACAAGGCCCCATCCCCTTCGTAGCGGATCGCCGCGTCAGCGAGTCGGGACGACAGGACGGTGTTGTCTCCGGCGAGATCGGCGGGGCGCACGCGGCCTGTGAGGTGAATCTTGGTTGTCTCGCCGTCGATGATCAGCGTCTGCGACCCCTCGATGCGCAAATCGCCGTTCGGCAGAACCTCTTGGACTGTGGCTCCGATCTGGCCGACGAGGCGACCCGAGCGCTGGATTCGTCCGCGTCCGTCGAACGCGCCTTGGGCGCCGAGCCCTCCGGCCTCGACGACCTGGCCGCCCGCGAGGAGCGAGCCCGACAGCTGAGTGCCTCGGCCGGTGGCGGACTCCGTGGAGGCTCCAGCGCTGCTGGCCTCGACGATGATCACGGTGACGCTGTCCCCGACGGAGGCCGCCGTCCGGTCGGCCGCCAGAGCGGACCAGTCAGGCCTCGGAGTCTGCGCCGGCGCGGAAGCCGCCGCGAGGACCCAGGCGATGGCGACGAACACGGTGGAAAGCGCTCTCATCTTCATCCGCCGACCCTTGCCCTGAGGACGGCGTCGTCTGGCGTTCGAACGAAGATGGGACGTCCGGGTCTGCCGGCCTGCAGCGCCTCCACCTCGCGCTCGACGACGACCGACCCGATCACGACCCGCAGCGTCAGGGTTTGACCGGACCGTACGCCTTCCTCTCCGGCCGTGGGCGGAAGGACGATCACGTCGCCCTCCTGGAGGCGGCGTCTCGAACGGACGCGGACCTCGTCGTCGCCGCAGGACGACAACCAGGGGGTCAGCGCCGGCACCGATGCGCGGGCGCGTTCGGACAGACGTCGCGACGAAAGAATTTGTTCGTCGCCGGTCAGTCTCGCCACCGGCAGAGTCCCCGCAAGGTCACGCAATGAAGACGGGAGACGCGACAGGTCCGCCACGTCGCCCAGGCGCACGACGTCCGCCGCGACGACGGCGTCCGAAAGGAACGTCACCTGGCCGACGGGGCAGGGCGCGTGTGCGTCCGTTGCGGCGACCACCGCGATCATGTCAGCGGCGAAGCCCGTTTGCGATGCTCATCAGCTGATCGCCGGCCTGAAGCGCCTGGGCGCTGGCCGCATAGGCGCGCTGCATCAACATCAGGCCGACCATTTCTTCGGCCAGGAGGACGTTGGACGCTTCCACCGCGCCCTGCACGATCGTGCCGACTCCGTCTTCCCCTGGGACGGCCAGCACCGGCTCCACCCCCTCGGCGAGGCGATAAAGTCCCGACCCCGTCGCCTCCAGACCGGAGGCGTCCATGACCCCGACCAGGTCGATGCGGCCCAATTCGGTGCGCGTTTCATCGTCGCCCACCAAAGCCGTCACGGTTCCGTCGCGCGCGATGTGGATCCCGGAGGCGGCATCCGGAACGGTGATCAGCGCTCGCAGGGGAAGGCCGTCGGACGTCGCCAACAGCCCGTCCCGCCGGATCGACAGCGATCCTCCACGCCACAGCAGACTTTGCCCCTCCGGCCCCAGCACCTCGACGAAACCTCTCCCGTCGATGGCGATGTCCATGGCGTTTCCGCTGGCGCGGAGGTCGCCCTGATCGAAGACGACGGTGACGCCGAGGGCCGCCACCCCGGAGCCGGCGCCGAACGTCCGGGCCGACGGATCCACGGTGGACGGAGGCGTCACCATTTCGCCGAACCGCACGCGAGAGCGTTTGAAGCCCGGGGTGTTCATGTTGGTTATGTTGTTCGCCGCCACGCTCAGCGCGCGCTCCTGGGCTTTCATGCCCGCGGCGCCGATCTGAACCACGGGGTTCACTGACCCGCCTGCCCGAAAGTGGACACGGCCCGGCCCATGAGGTCGTCATAAACGTTCATGAGCCGCTGTCCCGTTTCCGCTTGGCGCACCGCCTCCATCAGCGCGATCGTCTCATCGCCGAGCGACACGTTGGAGCTTTCCAGAAAACCTTGACGGACGACGGCTTGGTCCGTGGGCGACACCTCTTCCGGCGCTGCGGTGATCAGACCGTCTGCGCCCGGTCGCGCGGCGCCCGGGGCTATGATGACGACGGCGATCCTGTCCACGACCCGCCCATCTTCCAGTATCGACCCGTCGGACGACACTTCGAAACGATCCGAAGCGACCAGGACGTCGCCGCCGCCGACGCCTTGAAGGGCTCGCCCCTGGGGATCGACGAGCCGCCCGGAAGCGTCTCTGCGCAACTGACCGTTGCGAGAAAACCCGACCTGGTCGCCGTCTCGGAGTTCAAAGAACCCCTCGCCTTCGATCGCGAAGTCGGTCGCCTGATCCGTTTGAGACAGCGTTCCCCGCTCCATAGACATGCCGCCTAGTCTGATAGGGGGCGACATCAACCCGTTTCCAGATTCAACAGCCACGGACGCATAGCTGTACTTGCGACGATAGCCGGGCGTGAGAAGGTTACTGATATTGTGCGCCGCATCTTTAGCTCGACGCTGCGAGCTGGACAATATCGTCGTCACAGATTGTATAAAATCCCCCATCCAGATTGGCTAACATCCAAAATCAATGCTCGCAAGTCCTCAGATCAATCGATCTGCACGACCCCAAACGAACGCAAGTCGATGGTCTGAGGCACCTCCGACACCGACACGACCGCCAGGCGCGGGGCGCTTCGCCGCGTGAAGGCCTTCAGATGTCGTCTCAATTCCGAGCCGCAGAGCAGGACGGGAGACAACTTTTGCGACGTCATCTGATCGATCAGGGGCATGAGCGACTTCAAAAATTGCTCTGCCGTTCGAGGATCGATCAGGAACGCGTCGGCGCCCTCGCTGCGACGCACGCTGTCCAGCAACTGCGTTTCCAGTCGAGGGGTCAGGCTCAGAACGGAAAGGGCGTCATGCGGTCCGCGCAGCTGACTGAATATGGCGCCGCCCAGTTTCTGTCGGACGCGCTCCGTCAGCTCCGCATGATCCTTGGTATGACGGCCGACGTCCACCAGCGCATCGACGATCAGGTCCATCTGGCCGATCGAGACGTTCTCGGCCAGCAGGTTCTGAAGCACCCGCTGCACGTCGGAGACCGTCATCACCGCAGGGATCAGATCCTCGACCAGTCCCGGCTGGCGTGAGCGAACGCCCTCCAGCTTGTCCACGACGTCCGACCGCGTGAGCAGCTGAGGCAGCGCGCTTCGGACGACTTCGCCGAGATGGGTCATGAGCACGGTCACCGGGTCCACCAGGGTGAAGCCCGCCGCGCGCGCGCCGTCGCGCCCCGTATCGTCGATCCAGACGCCAGGGAGGCCGAAAGCAGGATCCTTCGCCTCGATGCCTTCCAGCTGGGCGGTGGAGCCGGCCGGTCTGATCGCAAGGGTCCGGTGCGGGTGCAGCTCCCCTCTGCCGTGGCGCGCGCCGTGCAGCATGATTTCATAGCCGGCGCTGGCCACCGAATTACTGTCGATGAACGACACCGCGGGCAGCACCACGCCCAACGCCTGCTCCTCCTGCGCCCTGAGAGCGGCGATTCGATCCGTAAGGACGGGCTTCAACGCCCGCCAAGCTTCGGAGAGTTCGTGCCCCATGAGGACCGTGATCGGCGCGCTCGCCTCAGAGGACCGCTCTTGCCGAGGCGGCTCGATGGTTCCTGCCGTCAGGCTCTCCGGCCGATCGCGTCGGCGCATCGCCAGCCAACTCGCGAGCGCGAGGAGGCCGAGCAGGGCGATGGGCCATTTCGGCATGCCGGGCATCAGCAACAGCAGGCCGAGAGCTGCGGCCACGAGCAGGGAAATCCGGGGGACCGACGTGAGCTGAGCGAGGATCTCCGTGCTCAAATGGCGGTCGGCGGACGAGCGGGTGACGATCAGTCCGGTCGCCGTCGACACCACCAGCGCGGGGATTTGGGTGACGATGCCGTCTCCGATCGTGAGAAGGCTGAAGGTCTGCAGCGCGGTCAGCCAATCCATGCCCATCTGGGCCACGCCGATGATCCAGCCCGCGACGATGTTGATGAGCAGTATGATCACGCCCGCGATGGCGTCGCCCTTCACGAATTTGCTGGCGCCGTCCATCGAGCCATAAAAGGCCGCCTCTTTCTCCAGAGATTTGCGCCGCTGCTTGGCCTCGTTCTGATCGATCAGGCCCATGTTGAGATCGGCGTCGATGCTCATCTGTTGACCCGGCACCGAATCCAGAACGAATCGAGCCGCGACTTCGGAGACGCGCTGCGCGCCCGAGGTGACGACCACGTACTGCACGACCACCAGGATGAAGAAGACGACCAGTCCGACGACGAAACTTCCCTGCACCGCAAAGGCCCCGATGGCGCCGATCACGTCGCCGGCGTGGGCTTCGGTCAAAATCAGCCGGGTCGCGGCGACGTTCAAGGCCAAGCGGAAAAGCGTGGCGACCAGCAACAGTGAAGGAAAGGTCGAAAACGCGACCGGGCGTTCGACGTAGAGGGTAAGCAACAGGATGGTGAGCGCGAACGAGAAGTTCACGATGATCAGAAAGTCGAGCAGGATCGGCGGAATGGGCGCGAACAGCACCAACAGTATCGACAGGACGGCCGATACGAGGAAGAGATCCTGATTGCGGCCCAGAAGACCTCCATTCATCGCCGTTCAAACCTTCCCAGGTTTCCGACCGACGCTCAGGTAGGCGTCCGCCACGGGTCGGAAGAGGTCGTCGGGAATGGGCCGATCCAGCACCGTCGTCTGGAACAGCCGGCGGGCGAGGGACGGATCGACCATTATGGGCACTCCATAGATGAAGGCGAGGCGTCGGAGCCGCAGAGCGAGGGCATGCGACCCGCGCGAGACCACGATCGGGGCGTCCATCAGATCCGGCCGGTATCTCAGGGCCACCGCGAAATGCACCGGGTTCACCACGATCAGATCCGCCTGGCGAACGCCCCGTAGACTTTGGCTGGTGCGCGCGAACTGGCCGTGGAGATCCTTGCGCCTCTGTTTCAGGCGAGGATCGCCTTCGCGATCCTTGTGCTCGCGCTTCACGTCACGGCGGCTCATGCGCATCTTCTTCAGGAAGTCACGGCGCGCCACGATCTGATCCAGCAAGGCGACGACGGCGGCGGCGCCGGCCGCGAGGACGAACAGACTCGACGCCAGGCGTCCCATCGCGCGGCCCAGATCGGCCGCGTCGTCGATCGACGCCGTGGCCGACACGGCCTGCCGGACGACCAGGGCCGCCGCAGCGGCGTAGAGGGCCAGTTTGAGCACGCCCTTGCCGGTCTCGATCAGCATGCGGAGGCTGAAAACGCGTTTGAACCCGGAGGCCGGGTTGAGCCGACCGAAGTCGAACCGCAACGTGCGCGTCGAGAACACCGGCCCTGTCTGAAGGAACTCCAGCGCCGCCACGACCGCGAAGGTCGCTCCGACCGTCGGCAGCAGCGCCGTGACCAGCGGCAAGGCCGCGATGGCGGCCAATTCCATGAAGGCGGGCAGACCCACAAGGTCCGCATCGGTCGCCGCCAGTCCCATCGACGTTCCCCGCTGGACGGCCTCCACGATCCGTGGGCCGGCGAACCACGTCGTCGCGACCAGGCACGTGGTCACGCCCAGAAACCCCAGGTCCATCCCGCGCGCGACCGACCCTTCGCCCCTCGCCTTCTTCAACTTGAAAGTCGAAGGGGGTTCGGATCGATCCTGTTCCGAACTTTCGCTCACAGCAGAAGCACCGGGAGCGATTCCAGGGTCAGCGACGCCAATCGCGCCAGCAGGGCGGTCGTCACGCCCAAGGTCAACGGCATGACCAGCATCAGGATCAGGGTCTTCACCTGGAAGCCGAGAACCAGGACGTTCATCTGCGGTGCGGTGCGCGACAGCAGCGCGATGCCGACGTCGGCCAAAAACAGCGCCAGGACGGCTCCTCCCGCCACGCCCAGACCGGTCGTGAAGGTCGCGCCGAGCAGGGCGGCCAAGGGGCCGATCCCGCTGGGCGTCGCGGTTCCGCCGATCGGCACGGTCTCCAGTGTGGCGGCCATGATCCGCACCAGTTCGAGATGGCCGTTCATGGCGAAGAACACGGCGCCCGCAGCATAGATGTAGATGGTGCCGAGCAGCGGCGTCTGCGACCGGGTGGTGGGATCCAGCAGCGCCGCCAGACCGAACCCCACCTGAATGTCCACGACACGACCGGCCGTCTGTATGGCCGCGAACGCGACCTGAAGAGCCAGGACGAAGGTCAGCCCGACGGTCAGTTCGCCGCCCGCCGCGACCGCCAGCGCCCCGGCTGACCCCGGCAGTTCCGGTGGGGGCAGGGCGGCGGCCATCAGACCGCTCAGACCCAGGCCCAAAAGCAGCCTGACCAGGGCGGGCACGGCGACCAGCGTGAATGGAGGCGCGAACGCCAGGACGGGCCCGACCCGAAGGCTCAGCAGCCAGGCCGTTTCGATCCAGGCCGTGAAAGCCTCCGTCCCCGCGATCATCCGATGGCCGGGATCGTGCGGATCGCCTCCACCGCGAAACTGGTCATCCGCTCGATCATCCAGGGTCCGATGGCGATCAAGACCAGCACGGCGGCCAGCAGTTTGGGAATGTGGCTCAGCGTCATTTCCTGGAGCTGGGTCGCCACCTGCAAGATGCTGATGACCAGGCCCACGATCATGACCACGGCCACCACCGGCAAGGCGATGGTCAGGACCGCCCACAGCATCTGGTTGAGCAGGCTCAACGACTGATCCGCGCCCATGACCGCTTCCTCCCCGACGCGGGAGATCACGTGAGGTGGGGGGAGAATGCAAGAGGGACTTGTGCGGTCGGGCGTTCCCATGGCGGAACGGGGTGGGGGTGAGGGGCGCGGCCTGGGCGCGGGCGGCCATGGCGCCGAGGTAGGTGGAGGTGTAGTCGCCGTTGTTGGTGACCTCGCCGATGCGGGCCCCGTTGAAGTGCCACCAGCGGTCCATGGGATCCTGATGGGTCGTGTCGTCCTGCTCGGTGCGGCGCAGCACCTGGCCCTGGGCGTCGGTGACGAAGGTCACGGTGCGGTCGCGGTCGTCGTCGATCGTGACGGTCTTCACCCGGCCGTTGGCGTCATGGACGAAGGCGGAGGCATGCAGGGCGTTGGAGCCGGAGCCGGTGTCGGCGTCGCGCGTGATCAGCGTCAGCCGGGCCTCGTCGCCCCAGGCGTGGGCATAGGTGGTCGAGGTTCCGGCCAGGGGGGTGGTGGAGCCCCCATGGGGCCAGGCGTCGCGGGTGCCGGAGGTGGTGACCCCGGTCACCACCCCGCGCCAGGCCCCGCCCTCCAGATAGGAGTAGGTGGAGGTCTCGGTGCGGAAGTGGGCGTCGGTGTTGGTCCACGGATCGTCGTCGACGTAGGTCAGGTCGGTCTGGCTGACGACCAGGCCGGTGCGGTCGTACTGGGCGGTGCGGGTGTGGGTCTGGATCTGGGGCGCGTCGGCCCGCACGCGGGAGGTCTCCCAGCGCGAGACCAGCCGCCCGACCGCGTCGCGCACGTCGTGCGAGCGCCAGTCCACCGCCGGACGCACCACGGC
>NZ_DASYGX010000010.1:0-126594 GCF_035999125.1 Brevundimonas sp.
CAGCTGGACCGTGGAGCCGCCGTCGTTGCCGGGCGTCCAGGCCGCGCGGCCCGGATGCTGGATCGAGATCACGCGGCCGGCCTTGTCGTAGTCCTTGAGCGTGACGTGGCCCAGCTGATCGACGGTGCGGCGCACGTCGCCGAAGACGTCGACGCCGTGCGAGATCGAGGCCCCGTCGGCGAACAGCTCGCCCGTGACGATCGCCTCGCCGCCGTCGTGGCCCGAGCCGGCCTTGAGGGTGCGGCTGGTCCAGAAGCCGTTGGCGGTGCGCGTGGCGATCAGCCGGCCGGAGACGTCGTAGCGGCGCTGTTCCGTCGGGCGGGCGTGCAGGGTCTGGCCCTGTTCGTTCACATAGGCGACCTGGGGGCTGCGCTGCTCGATCAGCCGGCCGAGCGCATTGTAGGTGAACTCGGTGACGGCGCCGGCGGCGTCGGTCTCGGAGATCACCTGGCCGAAGGCGTCATAGGCCCGACCCTGGACGATGGTGGTCGTGGCGTAGGTTCCCGCGACCGCGTCCCAGCTGAGCTGGGCGAAGGGCTGGCGCGTCGAGACGGCCAGGCCGCGGGCGTCGTACTGGGTGTAGGTCGTGGACGTTCCGGTGAAGTCGTGGGCGCCCACCGTCGCGACCCCGCCGGCGGTCAGGCCCTGCATGACGTCGTAGGCCGTGTAGGCGGTGACGTCCCGCGTCGTCGCCGTCATGGTCACGGTGGCGCGGCCGGCGGCGTCGTGCAGATGCAGTCGGGTCACGCCGTCGCCGGCGGTGGAGCGGTACAGGCGGCCGCCGTGGTCGTACTCGAACCGCTCCTGCCACAGGCCGTTGACGCCCTTGGCGACGACTTCGCCATGGGCGTTGTAGGCGAAGGTGCGGGTGTCGCCGAAGGACCAGGACCCGGCATGGGTCGCCGAGCCGTCCCAGATCATCTGGCCCAGAAGGTCGTACCGGCGGCGGTTGCCGTCGACGACGGTGGTGTCGTCGCCGCGCACGCGGACGTAGCTTTCAAGCACGGTGCGGCCCGCGGCGTCGTGGCCGAAGAAGCGGGTGAAGCCGGTGGCGTCCGTCGTCGACGTCAGCCGGCCTCCGGCGCCATAGGCGAAGGTGGTGACCCGCTGGTCGCCGGTGAAGCCGCCCTCGCGGTCCTGGGCGACGCGGGCGACCTCGCCCAGCCCGGTGTAGGCCGTGTCGGTCTGCAAACGGACCGTCTGGCCCAGATGATCGACGAAGGCCGCGCCCCGCTCGCGCGTCAGGCGGCCCAGGACGTCATGGGTGAAGTCTGAGACGTCGCCGTTGGCCTCGGTCTTGCGGGTGACGTTGCCGAGGGCGTCGTAGCTGTAGGCCACCACGGCGTCGACGCGGGTCGAGCGCTCCGGCGCGCCGGCGGCGTAGACCTCGACGGAGTATCGCGTTTCCGTCAGGCGGCGGCCGTTCCGATCGTAGGTGAAGTCGGTGATCCGGTCCTTGGACGAGTCGAAGCTGCGCGGGGGCAGGGTGGCGGGATCCCGGGCCGACGTGACCGCGCCGACGACGCGATCGCCCCAGCGGATCTCGCGCAGGACATTGCCCTCGGCGTCGCGGGTCCAGGTGGTCAGCCAGCCCTCGCCGTCCACCGCGGCGATCTGGCGGCCCAGCTTGTCATGGAAGGCGTAGGTCGAGACGCCCCGGCCGTCGATCGTCTGCACGACGTTGCCGGCCGCGTCGTATCGTGTCTGGACGTGGACGTCGACGACGCTGCCGGCGTAGGACGAGCCGTATTCCGCCACCCACAGCTGCTGGACCGTCGTCTTGATCAGGCGATTGTTGCGGTCGTACTCCATGAGCGTCTGGCGATGGGCGCCCGAGCCCACCGGAGCGGGCCCGCCGGGCAGGGCGGGCAGGGTCACCGGCGTGTCGTAGGCGCGCTGGACCGTCGCATTGTCGTTGTCGTCGTAGCCCCACGTCTTGAGCCCGCCCAAGGCGTCGATCTCGGCCACCTTGCGGTCGGCGTCGTCGTAGAAGAACAGGGTCCGGGCGCCGACGGCGTCGCGCGTCTCGATGACGTTGCCGCGCCGGTCATAGGCGATCGTCTCGGTCGGCGTGACCGTGGAGGTCGACAGATCGATCGCCGACTGCACCGTGACCGCGTCGCCGGACTTTTGCACCAGGCGATCCATCTTGTCGTAGGCGTAAGTGGTGGTGCGGCGCTCGGCGACGACGTTGGAGGCTTCGATGGTCTTGGTCAGATTGCCGCGCGCGTCGTATTCGTAGCTGTTGACCACCGAGGTCGCCAGGACCGTGCCGTCGCCGCGCACGGCGCTGACGGGCAGGGTCTCCGACAGCGTCAGGCCGCGCCGGTCATGGGTGTAGGTCGTCGTCGCGCCCAGCTTGTTGGTGAAGGCCGTGCGGTCTCCGAAGGCGTTCAGCGCATAGGTCTCGGCCTTGCCCTCGGCGTCGATGACCTGGGTCACCCGGTCCAGCTTGTCGCGGACGAAGGTCGTGACGGCGTCCGCCGCGGAGACGCCGACGGTCGGCGGCGCGCCGACGGCGGGCGTTCCCGAAACCTTCAAGGCATGGCGCGTCACCGTCTCCACCTCGCCGCCGCGGTTGTAGGTGGTCCGGGTGGCGTGGCCCTCCGGATCGACCTGCAGGACCAGACGATCGAGGACGTCGTAATAGAAGAAGCCGGCGGCGCCGCGCGGGTCGACCACCTTCACCAGATTGCCGAAGGCGTCATAGGTGTTGGCAGTGACCGCCGTCTCGCTGGCCGAGATCGGCGTGGCCTCGGTGAGCACCCGACCCATGGCGTCGTAGGTGTAGCTGGTCGGATATCCGATGCCGTGCATGACGTAGAGCGTGCGGCCCAGACCGTCATAGGCCCAGCTTCGGGTCACCTCCTCCGGCAGTCCCGGCGCGACCACTTCGGCAATCAACCGGCCTCCATCATCATAGGTGCGATGAGTGATCCGCAGATCCACGGTGCCGTAAGCTTCGTGAATCTCCGTCGGTCTTCCGAGACCGTCCATGAGAACCTGGGTCTCGAAGCCCTCGGGATGGACGGTCCGATACCTGCGCCCTGCTCCATCGTAGGTGAAGGACGTCGTCGAGGCGGTGGAGACGTGCGCGGCCAGCAGAGACGTCAGCGCGTCATGGGTGACGCCGTCAGGCAGCGAAAGCTGAACGGCGAACCGGCTGACGCTGGCGATTCGACCCGCGCCGTCGAACGCGGTCCTTGTGGCATAACCTTCGGCGTCGACGACGAACGACGCACGGCCGGCCGCGTCGTAGGCGGTTCGGGTTTTTCTGTCGCCGGCCTGGGGAGTCGCGCTCCAGGACGCCAACGCCGCCTCTGAGATTTCGCCGGCGTAGGCCGAGGCATGCTGGGTCTCGACCGTCACCCGTCCGGCGGCGTCGTGGGAAAAGCTGGTGACGAAGCCCATAGCGTCGACCGTGAACCGTTGCCGGCCGGCGGCGTCGTAGACGGCGGAGGTCGATCGGTTGTGCGGATCGTTCTTGAAGACGCTCAGGCCCGTTATGCCGTCCAGGCCCGCGACCGTGTAGGGCCAGCCGAGGGCATAGTTCGGATCGAACGGCTCCCAGAGCTTGCCGTAAGTCCTTTGCCCCGTGACGTTGCCAGATCCGTCATGGCCGTACCGCGTCAGGCGGCCGTCGCTCTGGACGAGGTAGGTCAGGCGTCCGTCGCCGTCATAAACATAGTCGGTGGTGCGCCCTCCGGATGCGCCCAACGCCGACACGACCTGCGCCGAGGTCAAGGCGACGCCCGTCGGAGAGATCAGGGTCGAATAGGCGGTGACCAGAATGATCCGCCCTTCGGCGTCATACTCATTCTTGGTCACGGCCCCGACCGGATCGATCGTGAACGTCAATCGACCCTCTGCGTCGTAGACATAGCGGGTGCTCACGTCGACGCCCGTCGAGACGCCGTCGCGACGGCGTATGACGTTTCCGTCGGCGTCGTAGTCGAAGGCCGCCCGTACATGCAGGCCGCCGTCGCCGGTCTGCTGGTAAGTCAGTCGGCCGAGCTTGTCGTAGATGTAGCTCGTGTCGCGCTCAGCCGAGGTTCCGGCCGCCTCGCGCAGATTGATGACGTTTCCGGCGCGATCGTAGGTGAACTGGGTGCGGAACGCGTTCGCCACGACCACTTCAGTGGTTCGGCCGGCGACGTCGAAAACATAGTCGGTGTGGACGCCCGACGGATCCGTCGTCCGGATTTTCTGGCCCTTGCCGTCGTAGACGTAGGCGGTGACCAGGTTCAATCCACCCGGATCGACCGTCTCGGTCAGCACCCGGCCCGCGCCGTCGTAACCATAGCTGATCTTGCGGCCCGTCGCGTCGGTCGTTTCGTGCAGTCGCCCCGCGGAGTCGTAGGCATTCGTCGACGATTGACCCAGCCCATCGGTGTCGGTCGTCAGCCGTCCGTCCAGATCGTAGGCATGGGTCGTCGTCCGACCGCCGCCGTCGGTGACCGTCAGCGTATGTCCCCGGTCGTCGAAAGTGGTGGTGGTGACCAAGCCTTCGGGCGTGGTCACGGTCAGGGTCCGATCATGCGCCGAATGGGAGAACGAGGTCGTCTTGCCCATGCGGTCGGTGACTGACACCACATTCCCGCGGGCGTCGTAGGCATAGGTGGTGTCCTGGCCGAGGGCGTCGCGGACCACCTTCACCCGGCCGGCGCGGTCATACAGGGTCGAGCGGACGCCGCCGCGGCCGTCGACGGTCTGGATGGCGCGCCCGAATGCGTCATGGGCGACTTGGGTGATCCGGTTGAGCTCGCCCCAGTCTTCGGTGGTCTGTTTCACCAGGCCGCGGCGATCATGTTCGAACACGGTCGCGGATGTGGTCGTTGCGCCGAACGGATCCTGGCGCGTCCGGACTTCGCCGAAAGCATTGTAGGTGTACGCCGTTTCGGCGCCAAGGGCGTCGATGGTCGCCCGCACGGTGTCATCGGCATTATAGGCCACAATCGTGCGACTGTCCGAGCTCGACGGACTGGTGCGTGAGGGCAGGCCGGCCACGACCACGCCGCCCTTCAGCCCGACGGTCGAGATGCGCGCATTGAAGACGATGGTCTGAGTCAGACGATTCTGAGCGTCATGGACGTAGCCTCTCACCTCTCCCAAGGCGTTGACTTCATAAGCCAAGCTGCCGTCCGCGTCGTAGAAGGTGAAAGACGTCAGTCCGGGCCCGTTCACCCCGTCCGGGTCGGTGCGGGAGATCAGTCGGTCGGCGTCGTCATAGGTGAACGTCACGCCCCACTGACGATAGACGGAATTGATCTGGGCCGCGGTCGGGTTTGAGCCAAGGGCCGCGAGTTCCGCCGCGCCACGTCCCGCGAGTTGGCCGATCAGCCGCCCCCGTGCGTCGTGGCGGCTGCGGGTGGAGTGGTCGGCGCCCGTGACCCGGTCGGTGCTGACGCCGACCAATCGCCACATCGGGTCATAGGCATAGGTGACGTCTTCCCGCCCCGCGGCGGTGTAGCGATACTCCTTCAGCACCTGTCCGAGGTGGTTGCGGTCGTAGGCGGTCGTTTCCTCCACCGGCGCGGCCGGAGCGCTGACCAACTGAGCCAGGGTCGGTTGGCTGGAGGGGGCCGGAGAGAGACGCTTGCCGGTGACCATCAGGACGACGTGGCCGAGGGCGCTGCGGGTGTAGATGACGACGTCGCCTTCGCCGTTGACGGTTCCGACCAGGAAGCCCCGGCCGTCGAAGACCGACCATTCATGAACGTCTGCGGCGCTGGAGCCGACGCTGCCCAAAAGTTGGCCGAACGTCCCGGACGCGCGCAACGGCTCGGACGTGACGGTGGCGAAGGCTGTGGTTTGGATCACCTGGCCGGCGCGGTCATGGACGATGCGGGTGAGGAATCCCTCTGCGTCCAGGCTGCCGATGCGTCGACCGGCGGCGTCATGGAAGTGTCGAGTCGTCCGGTCCTCGCCCGCGGCGGCGCTGGGCAGGATCGGGGCGGAGGGCAGGGCGGCCTTGATGCCGGCCAGTTCGCCGGCGGACAGCTTGGTGGCGTATCGGGTCTCGGCGATCAGGCGCGAGGCGCCGTCGTGGACGTAGCTGGTCGCGGACCCGTCGCCGTCGATCGTCTGCACCACCCGGCCCGCCTGGTCGTGGATCGTCCATGACCAGGCGTCGTCGACCGAAGCGGCGGGCCGAATCCAGGCGATCTCGGTCGTGGCCGGGTTGCCGGCGCCGTCGGTCAGGCTGCGAAGGTCCGCCGAGGTGAGACGGCCGGCATAGCGCACCGTCGCCGTCAGGCGGTCGGCGCCGTCATACTTGTATTCGACCAGCGACCCGTCGCCGTCGATCTGGCCGACCTTGCGTCCCAGATCGTCGTAAAGGTGATGCGTCGATCGACCGGTGGGATCGGTCGTCATCCGCAGGCGGCCCATCTTGTCGTACTGATGTCGCGTCGAGGCGGCCGGCAGAAGCCCGGTCAGTTTCGACACATCCACCTTGTGGATCTCAGGCTGGCCGAAGAAGGTGGAATAGCCGGACTGAGCTTCATCATAGAAGGTGAAGAAGCGGCCGGCGACTTCGGGCGTCGGCAGGGCCGCCTTCCATCTGAAGGCCTGCACGTCGGCGATCTTCTGGCCGGTCTCCACGTCGAAAACGCCGCCCGGTTGTTGGTGTGAAGCCACCAAAGGCGATCCCGCCGGCAGGACCCAGCCTTCGACCCTGTACCATTTGTCGGCGCTCAGCAGCGCCTGCTGCGTCCCCGTGCCCCAGCTCAGAAAGTAGGGATTGGACTCGGCTGCGCCGGTCGTGGCGTACTCGACGTAGGCAGGGTCGTGATAGTCGCTCAGCCCGAAGTAAAGATTGTGCTTCGACGTGTCGTGTTTTCGGAAATGATAGACGAACTTGTAAGCGCTTGTGACGTCCACGTCGAACTTGTTGGTGGACCCGCCTCCCCCTTCGACGTTCGTCGTCATCTGGCCGGCTTCGATCGCGATGATCCGGCGACCGTTGGGACCGATCGTGTCGGTCCATCGGGTTTCCTGGGCGAAGATGGAGCCCTCGGGATTGTTCCAGGCTGGCGGCACGGCGGGTCCGGCCGGAACGCCGCCCGGAGCGGGCCAGCCGGAATTGTCGACCAGGTTCGGCGTCGCCGCCAGATCGACCTCACGCATTTCCGGCCTGTAGAACGAGGTCGACCAGCCCACACGAGTGTGCTCGTAATAGTCGAAGAAGCGCGCGTGAACCTGGTCGTCCGGCCGATCAGTCCGCCAGCGGAAGGGGTTGGTTTGGGCGACCTTCTCGCCCGTGACCGTGTCGTAGACCCCGCCGGGCGCCTGGTCCCAGTTCAGGCTGGCCGAGCCCTGGGGCAGAACATAGCCGACCACCTTGTACCAACGATCCTCCACCAGGGTCGATTGCTGGGTTGAAGTGGTGGCCCAGTAGAAATAGGGGTTGCTCTCCGCGCTGCCGTACACCGCGTGATCGACGTATGCTGAGGTGGAATACGTTAGGCCCCAATAGACATGGTGCCGCGTCAGATCCTCCTTCTTCAAATAGATCGTGAACTCATAGGCCTTGTTTCCGTCGATCTTGACGTTCGGCGAGAAATTGCCGCCGCCGCTGTCCCATTGATCGATTTGCCCCGCCTGCATGGCCACGACGGGACGGCCCTCGGGCCCATGGGTGACGTGCCAGCGGGTTTCGGCGGTCTGGTAGTTGTTCAGCCAGCCCGGCATCGCGCCGATCTGATCCGGCTCGACCGGCTGAGGCCACCCGGAAGCGTCGACCAGATTGATCGACGGCTGATCCGTGCGGCGCACTTCCGGCGTATGGAAATACGTCGAGAACCCCGTCTTCTCGGCCTCGTAGTAGGTGAAGAACCGTGAGTGGACCTGGTTGTCCGGTCGACCCGAACGCCACCGGAAGGCGTAGGTCGACATGACCTTCTGGCCGGTCTCCATGTCGTAAACGCCGCCCAGACTGCCGCTTGCGACATTGGCCGAGCCCTCGGCGAGGACATGTCCAACGACCTTGTACCAGCGATCTTCCTGAAGACTGGAAGCGTAGACGCTCGGAGACGACCCGAAGAAGTACGGATTGGTTTCGGCCATTCCGCCGTGCGCGCCGTCGGCATATTCGACGTAGGCTTGCGAGCCGGTGGACAGGCCGAAGAACAGGGCGTGGTCGTTGAGCTTGTCCTTCCTCACATAGTAGACGAACTCATAGTTCTTCGAGCCGTCGATCGTGAACTCATTGGTGTAGTTTCCTCCGCCGTCCTGGTCTGGGTCGTATTGACCCGCCTGCATGGCCACGACCTTGCGGCCATAGGGCCCGTCGATCAGCTTCCAGGCGGTCTCATTGGTGGCCCAGCCGTTGGTCCAGCCGGGCACGGTCGCCTGGCCGTTGGGCGCGCCTGCGGGCCCCGGCCAGCCCGTGAGGTCGACGAGGTTGGTCCCCGGCGCGTCGATCCGACGGATCTCCGGCTTGTAGAAGTGGGTCGAGAAGCCGGGTTCGTTCTCCTGGTAGTAGTCGAAGAATCTGCTGTGGACTTCGTTGAACGGCCGATCCGGGTTCCATCGATAGTTCTGGACCTCGGCCATCTTCTGACCGGTCTCGACGTCGAACACCCCGGTCGCCGCGGACCCGGTCTGGGCGGACCCCTGGGCGTAGACATGGCCCACGACCTTGTACCAGCGCTCTTGCTGGAGCGGCTGATGGGTCGTGGTGTTGTACGAGTGTCCCGTGTCGGAGAAGTAGACGAAATAGGGATTGGGCTCCGCCGTCGAGCCGCCGGCCAGTTGCACATAGGCGGGAGACGAAGACGACAGGCCGAAGTAGACGAGGTGCTGGCTGAGGTCGTCCTTCTTGAAATAGTAGACGAACTCGTAATCCTTGGTTCCGTCGACCGGGACGGTGTTGGTCACCCCGCCGCCGCCGCCGCTGGGGAACGAAGGAAGCTGCCCCGCCTGCATGGCGGCGACCATGGTTCCGTCCGGACCCCGCACGGTCTGCCAGCGTGTTCCCGGAGCGTAGGATCCCGTGTTCCAACCGCTGGGCGCCGCGTGTCCGCTCGGCAGGTCCGGGTCGTATTCGGGCCAGGCCGAGAGGTCGACCAGGTTCGCCCCGCGTTCGCTCTCCGAATACGAGACCAGCTCGCCCGCCCGATTGTGGACCGAGACCTTGTTCAGCCCGTCGGGCGTCGTCTCCACCGTGACGGCGGCCCGGTCGTGATAGGTCGTTCGGGTGGTCGCGCCGTTGAAGTCGACCGTGCTGATCAGTCGGCCCAGCCCATCATAGACGAACGTCTGCGAGTTCGAGGCGGCGTTCGTGCTGCGGGATACGACGCGGCCGACATGGTCGTGCACATAGTGCGTGCTTGACGCTTGCGCGGCCAGGTCGGGTTGGCCGTTCGCCTGCACACTTCCGTAGGCGTGGCTCGCCAGCAGGGCGCCGCGGAAGTCATAAACGTAGTCAGTGATTTGAGCCTGGCTCTTGTCGGCCAAGCCCGCGGCCCAGGCGTCCATGGCGGCTTCGGACAAGGACTGGTTCCAGGCGAGGCCCGAAAGGTCGTGGCCGGCCCCGGTGAAGACGGTCGTTCGCGTCAGGCTGCCACTGGACGCATAGTCGTGGCGCGTGACGTCGCCGGTCGCGGTCACCACGAAGCGGAGGTGGTTCTCCGCGTCGTAGACATAACGCGTCGTCAAGGGATTTTCGGCTTGAACCGCCCCAGGGCCGTCGGGATCGAGCGTCTGGAAGCGTGTCTCGGTCAACAAGGCGTTGCGGGCGTCGTAGGTGCGCCGTGCGGCGATGTAGCCGCCGTCGCCGGTCCGCTCGTACTGCCGGGTCCAAAGGCCGTTGTGGTCGCCGCCGGTTCCGTCGCCGTTGGCGTCGTCGTAGACGAAGTCGGTCCAGGTGTTAGGGGACGTCTTGACGCGCGTGACGTTGCCGTGGGCGTCATAGGTGAACTCACGCACCGGTCGCGTTCCGCCTCCGACCGGCGCCGGCTCGGTGACGCGCGTCAGCTGGCCGACCGAATCGTACTCCAGGCTGGTGATCAGACCGTCGGGCGCAGTGACGTCCGTCCGCGTGGCGGAGACATAGGCGTAGCGGGTCGTCCGGCTGACGCCCTCGGCCACGGACTGGGTGATCGAGGCGACGCGGTGGGCGCCGCCGCTCTCATAGGTCACGTCGATCCGCGAGCCGTCCGTCTGGCTGATCGACGCGACCCGTTTGCTGGAGCCGTCGTAGGTGTAGGTCGTGATGTAGGACTGGCCGTCGGCGATCGAGTTGTCCGGCGTCATGTCGACGTTGACGGAACTGAGACGGTTCTGTCCATCATAGGTGTAGCGAACGCGAGCCAAGGTCCGGTACGAGGAGATCGCCGGATCATAGAAGGCGTTCATCAACGCATAGACGTTGTCGCCGGACCAGATGATCTCGGTGTAGCCGCCGTCCGCGGTCCTGGCCTGCTTCAGGCGCCACGCGCCGTTGTGCACTTCATAAGAAAAGGTGCTCTGATTGCCGTCGGCGTCAGTCACCGAGATCAGGTTGCCGCCGCCGTCGTAGAGCTCGGTCGTTTGCGCGTCGCCGTCGGTCCAGGTCCAGGAGCCGTCGGGGTTGGCGACGATGCGGTCGTAGGCGCCGGCGCCTTCCTTCGTCACGTAGGCGCCCTGCGCGGCGTCCCAGGCATAGGTGACCGTCGATCCGTCCTCGCCGATCCGGCTGATGGTCGAACCGAAGGCGCCGGGCGAGGCAGGAAAGTCGGTCAGCCGCCGCTGGATGCTGAAACGCCAGTTGTCGCCGTTGTCGTCATTCAGTGCGCCTTGGCTGTTGTACGAGCGCAGCGTCCTGACGTCCGCTCCCCGACCGACCAGGAGCTCGTCGCGATTGGTGACGACCAGATTTCCGGTGGCCGCATTGACCGAGACGTCGTCGCCTCCGCGACCGAGGGCGGCTGAACCGAGCTGGCCTCGCGAGCCGAGAACCCAAGCTGAGGTCTGCTCCAGGCCAAGACGGAATCCGACGACCGTAGCCACCATGCGCCCACACTCCAGCAGACGAGACGCATGCGGATGCAGCGTTCCCCGATGACCCTTCATCGGGAGCGCGCGGCGGGAGTTTAGGGAATTTCGCCCGCTTCCTGTGCCGCTACAGCCACTGCATTGTAATGACGGCAAAAAAAGATTGCGACCGTCCGCGATTGCCTCACCGTGCGGCTCAGTTACTCTGCCCGAGAGCAGAAAGCGGGCGGCGGGCATGGCTGAGATGGCTGAACAGGCGACTCATTACGGTCGCCTCAAGGATTATCTGTCCGCCGACCCCGACAACCTGCGCCTGATGGCTGAAACCGCGGACGCCGCCTATCAGGCGGGAAGGTCCGAAGAGGCGGTGTCCCTCATCGAGCGCCACGCCACGATCGCCCCCCTGCCGCCGTCGCTGGTCAATCTGATGGGGCTGTGCGCTCTGCTTCAGGGGCGTTGGGCTGATGCCGAGCGCATCTTCTCCAGCTTGCTGGCCGACGCGCCAGACGATCCTGATCTGCTCTTCAACCTGGCATGCGCATGCGCTCGGTCGGGTGATCACGCCCGCGCGCTCGAGGCGCTGTCATCGGCGCCGGACCGACCCCAGGTTCTGACCATGCGGGCGCGGTCTCTTCATGAGCTGGGCCGGATGGAGGACGCCCTGGCGCTTGGCGACGCCTGGGAGGGCAGGTCCGAAGATCCGGATTTGTGGTCCTCGCTGACGACCACTGCGTTGGACATGGGAGATTTGGATCGGGCGACGAACTGGGCGGCGCGTGGGGCGGACACGTATGAGGGCCAAGCCGCCTTGGGGATGTTGGCCATGGCGGACGGCCGCCTCGACCAAGCCTGGGCATTCTTCGACCGATCGCTGGAGCTGCGTCCTGATTTCGCGCGGGCCCGTCTTGGACGAGGCGCCGTGCTGCTGTCCCGGGATGAACCGGCGGAGGCCGCCGTTGAGTTCGATCGCGCCGCCGAAATCTTCGAGGATCACTTGGGCTCCTGGGTCGCTGCCGGCTGGGCTTGGCTTATCGCCGACGACACGGCGAATGCCCGAGAACGGTTTGAGATCGCCGTCAAGCTGGACGCCGCGTTCGGCGAAGCCCACGGCGGTCTGGCCTTGCTGGACCTTCGAGAAGGACGCGCCGAGGACGCTCGAAAAAAGGCCGATCTGGCGCTGAGACTGGATCCGTCGGGCCTGGGCGGAGCGCTGGTGCGCGCATTGCTTCTTGAAAAAGCGGGGCGGGTCGATGCGGCGCACGAAGTCGTCGATCATGCCTTGAACTCTCCAATCGGCCACGCGGGTCGATCGGTGATCCAACAGATGGCGTTGAACCTCGCAGGCGGCCGCCGACCCAACCAACAGGGTTTCCCCGGCTCCCGCGCGGAGCCGGGCAGCGCCGAATGATCGCACGACGCCGCGCCCGGCAAACGACGCGCGCGGGTGTGCACCGGGGCCGAAGAGTCTTTTTATATAAAGGGTTAGATGGCGGACAGAGAGGGATTCGAACCCTCGATAGAGTTGCCCCTATACACGCGTTCCAGGCGTGCGCCTTCAACCACTCGGCCACCTGTCCATGTCCACCTGAGCGGACGCCGTCGGGACGGGCCCGGCGGGGAAGGCGTGCGAGATAGACGATGGCGCCCCCCTCGGCAAGCGCGGATGGGGCGCCCATATGGGCGACGAGATCGAGGAGACCGCCATGCTGCCCCAGAAGATGAACCTGCCTTCGCCCGAGGCCGCCCTGCCGGGCCGCGCCACGCCGCTGGAGATCGACGAGGTGCATTACGTCACCGGCCGTCCGCTGAAGGGGCCGCACCCGGAGGGCTTCCAGACGGCCATCTTCGGCATGGGCTGCTTCTGGGGCGTGGAACGGATTTTTTGGAAGCTGCCGGGCGTCTGGGTGACGGCGGTGGGTTATGGTGCGGGGTATACGCCGAACCCGACATATGAAGAAGTTTGCACCGGCAAGACCGGGCACAACGAGCTGGTTCAGGTCGTATTCGATCCTTCGAAGACCTCGTACGGCGAGCTGCTGAAGGCGTTCTGGGAGAACCACGATCCGACCCAAGGCATGCGTCAGGGCAACGACTTGGGCACCCAGTACCGCTCGGGCATCTACGTGCTGAATGAGGAGCAGCGGCGTGAGGCTGAGGGCTCGCGCGAGGCTTATCAGGCCGCGCTGACGGCGGCGGGGCGGGGGACGATCACGACCGAGATCGTGCCGGCCGGGCCCTTCTATTTCGCCGAGGGCTATCACCAGGGCTATCTGGCCAAGAACCCCGCCGGCTACTGCGGCATCGGCGGCACGGGCGTGGTCTGTCCCATCGGCGTGGGCGTGGAGGCCTGATGATGGACCGCGCGGGGGTGGGCAGGATCTGCCTGGCGCTGCCGGGGGTGACGCTCGAACATTCATTCGGCGACGACCACGACGTCTACAAGGTCGGAGGCAAGATGTTCGCCATCGTCGGCGGCGAGGGCGCGCTCAGCTTCAAGGTCTCGGACATCGCCTACGAGGTGCTGACCGAAAGCGGCCGAGCACGGCCCGCGCCTTACATGGCCCGGGCGAAGTGGGTGCATCTGGCGGACCCGTCCGACTGGCCGGACGACGAGTTGGCCGAACATCTGGCGATCGCCCACGGGATCATCGCGCAGAAGCTGACGAGGAAGGCGCGGGCCGAGCTGGGGCTCTAGTTCCGACCGCGTTCCGCCTCGATCCACGCGTCCATGCGCAGGTCCAGCAGGTCCAGCGGCAGGGGGCCGTCGACCAGCAGGGCGTCGTGGAAGCGGCGGACGTCGAAGCGGTCGCCCAGCGCGGCCTCGGCCCGCGAACGGACGTCACGGAGACGGATCTCTCCGACCTTGTACGCCGTGGCCTGACCGGGCCAGCCGACGTAGCGCTGCAACTCCGTCTCAATGTTGTGCGGGGCCAGGGCGGAGTTATCGCGGAAGCAGGCGCGGGCCTGTTCCACCGACCAGCCCTTCCAGTGCATCCCGGTGTCGGCCACCAGCCGGCAGGCGCGCCACATCTCGTAGGACAGGCGGCCGAACCGCTCGTAAGGCGTGCGATAGAAGCCCATCTCCTCGCCCAGGAATTCGGCGTACAAGCCCCAGCCCTCGGTGAAGGCGGTGACGTCGGCGGCGCGCCGGAAATAGGGCTGGGCCTCGGCTTCCTGCTGCAGGGCGATCTGCAGGTGATGGCCCGGCACCGCCTCGTGCAGGGTCAGGGCCGGCAGTTCGTAAAGCGGCCGCTGGTCCAGCTTGCCGGTGTTGACGATGTAGCCTCCGGCGACGCCGCCCTTGAGCGAGCCGGGGAAATAGCGGCCGGTGGTGTAGCGCTCCTCGATCTCGACCGGCACGGGGCGTACGCCGTAGGGGGTGCGGGGCAGGGTGCCGAACAGGGCGGGCAGGCCGTCGTCGGCCCGTTTGGACATCTCCGACGCTTTCTCCAGCAACTGCTCGCGGCTGGTCGCGTAGAACTGCGGGTCGGTGCGCAGGAAGGTCAGGAAGCCGGCGAAGTCGCCGGTCCAGCCGGCGGCGCGCATCTCGAAGTCCATGCGGGCGCGGATGCGGGCGACCTCCCGCAGGCCCAGTTCATGGACCTGATCGGGCGTCATCTCCGTGGTCGTGTAGCCGCTCACCAACCACGCGTACATGTCGCGCCCGCCGGGCTTCAGGCCCAGGCCGGGGGCCTCGGGGGCGCGGGGCAGGTAGTCGGTCTTCAGGAAATCGAGCCACGCGCGCCGGGCCGGCATGACCCGGTCGGCGACGATGGCCTGGGCCCGAACGCGCAGTTCGGCCTGGTCCGTCGCGGAGATCGAGGCGGGCAGCGTCGCGAACGGCCGCATCAGGGGATCGCGGTCGAGGGTCATCGCCGCGTCGGTCTCGGCCAAGGAGATGGCGCTGACGACGACGGAGCGTGGCTGGGTCATGCCGGTGTCCAGCCCGCGCCGGGCGTTGGCCGTGGACGCCGCGTAGGCCTCGGGGACGGCCGCCATCCGCGCCAGCCAGTTCTCGGCGTCCTGCTTCGTGGCGATGCGGGTGACCGAGGCGAAGTAACCCAGCGATTGACCGACTCCGCCTTCGGAGTTGAAGGCCAGACGGCCGGTGTCGAGATCGATGCCCTCGATCTCGCGCGTGATCAGCCGGTCCAGCAGGGCGTGGTTGATGCGGTCGTCCAGGGAAAGGGCGGTGGGGTCGATGGCGTCCAGCCGGGCCTTGAAGCCGACCAGTTCGGGACGACGGACCAACTCGGCCGCGCGGCTGTTGTCCGGCAGGCGGGCCTGGGCGGCGGCGTCGCCCTCCTGACCGGCCGTGATCGGGTCGTTGCGGCGCAGGAAGGTCTCATAGTCGGCGATCAGCGCCGACAGCGGGGTGACGGCGGGCTGGACGGCCTCCGTCGGCGCCATGACGCGCCCGTCGGCGGCGCAGGCGGCGAGCAGCAGGGCGGCGGCTCCGGCGGTGATGGCGGTGCGGTGCATGGTGGTTCCCCCTCGTCGGCGGAGAGGGTGCGTCGGCGGTCAGGCCGGGGTCAAGTCAGCCGCAGTCGGCGAAGAAGCGCTCGACGCGACCGGCAGACCCGGGCTGCGCCGCCATGACTTCGCGCCAGCCGTCGCCGTAGGCGGCCAGCCAGCCCACGCGGCGGAAGCGTAGGAAGACCGGAGTATCGGCCTGAGCGTTCGCCGTCAGATAGACGCCGCCGTTCATCTCGTCCGGTTCGCGCGTTGCGGGCCAAGCCTCGGTCTCCCCGCCGGACTCCAGCGCGATGCGCGTCGCGTCGTCGGGACCGGAGTATTGCGTCAGCGCCAGGCGTCCCGACCCCGGAGCGCAGCTCAGCGTCAGCCAGACGTCGTCGCTCTCGGCGCGGCCATAAGTCAGATGCGCGACGCCCTCGTCGGTCGCCGCGAACCAGTCGTGGTCGGCCAGCGGCTGAGGCGCACCCGAGGAGTCGGTCGGCAGTGGGGTTCCCGGATCCACCGACGCGCAGGCGGCTGCCGAGAGGGCGGCGAGCCCCAGCAGAGACAGGCGGATGGGCGACATGGGGAACCTCTGCGCGTCAGCCCGCACACAGTTCTCCGAACCGGCGCAGCTTGGCAAGATCGGCGCGGCCCACGGCCACGGCGCCCGAGCGCCCGCCCGAGTTCACGTCGAGACGACCGCCCGAGCTGAAGGCTGCGAACACGGGGTGGTCGATGCGCAGACCGACGCCGAGCGAGCCGTCTGCGTCCGCGTCGGACTGCGACTGCGCCGTCGCCCGGCCGGCGCGCAACTGGGAAAACTCCGCCGCCTGGCCGAAGCTGTACAGGCGGACCGTCGCGGCGCCCGACCCGGCTTCGCATTCCAGCGTCACGCGCAGATGCTCCGTGTCGGGGATCTCATTGGCCAGCGTCAGGCTTCGGCCATCTTCGTACAGCGTCCAGGTCCACCCGTCGCGTGGCCCTTGGAGCGTCAATGCGCCGACGGCGGCGATGATGGCGAGGATCATGTCCGGCCCCCCGGCTGAACGGTCAAGCTAGCAGACCCTCAGGCCCGCGTCGCGCCGCAGTGGGCGAAGAAGCCGTCGATCACGGCCTTGTCACCTTGCGTGACCGGCAGATCGGCCTGCCCGGCTTCGCCGACCACAGGCAGGGCGGCGCCGTCGCGGAGCGAAGACAGGGCGTGGGAGTTCACGTCCACCGCCACATCGGTCATGGCCAAGCCGGTCAGGGGGTCGACGGGAACGGACCCCTCTTCGACGGCCACGCCGGCAGGCGTCACGACGCCGAACGCCTGGACTCGGGCGTCGCCGGGGGCGCAGGTCAACATGATGACGATCTGATCGGAGTGCGCCACGCCATAGGCCAGCTTGGCCATTTCGCCTTCGTGGCTCAGGTGCCAGGCCAGCCGACCGTCAACCGGCGTCTCGTCGATCACGGCCTCTGACCGGCTCTGCGCCGCGAAGGCGGCGAAGGCGACGGTGGCGGCGACGGGGATCAGGTACTTCAGCATGGCAAAAACCTCGCGTCTGCCGATCAAACGCGGGTTTCCGTCAAGAGTTTCAGCGTGGCCGTTGAGGGCAGGGCCACCACGTCTTCGTCACCACGCCCGCGCTCAAGCGGCGAGACGCCGAGCTTCGAGCAGCGCCCCGTTAAAAAGGACTGAAGCGCTCCACCAGCGACTGCCCGGCCGGCGTTGCCTGGACCCGGCTGATGTCGCCGCGACCGCCGTAGCTGATGCGCGCCTCGGCGATCTGGTCGTGCTGGACGACGTTGGCCGACGAGATGTCCTCGGGCCGGACGATGCCGGCGACGGTCAGTTCGCGGACCTCACGATTGGTGCGCACTTCCTGCCGCCCCTGGATCACCAGGTTGCCGTTGGGCAGGACGGCGGTGACAACCGCCGCGATGGTCAGGTTGACCCGCTCCGACCGGTTCACGCTGCCCGTGCCCTGAGCGTTCGACTCGCCGCCCATGCCCACCATGTTCTGCGGGTCGAAGCCGCCCGGGAAAGCCTGGCCGAGACTGTTCTCCAGCCCGAAGAAGTTCGAGACGCCGGCCGAGATGTCGTTGGATCGGCTGCGCGTCGTGCTGTTGGACGTCTGGGCCCGGTCGTCGATGTCGATCTGGATGGTCAGGATGTCGCCGACGCGGCGTGCCCGCTGGTCGCCGAAGAAGCTGCGCGACGATCCGGCGAACAGGCTGTTGGCGCTGGTCGACTGCGGTCTCGCGCCATGGCCGGTCTGCGGGGCCGGCAGATACTGCTGCTCGACTGGGACCAGGGCGGCCGGATAGCCGATGGGGGCCAGCTCGGGCCCGCGCACGGCCTCCATGGCGGTGGAGCAGGCGCCGAGCGCCATCAGGGGCAGGGCGGCGACGAGGATCTTCAGGCGCATGTGCGGACTTCCCATCACTGGAACGCTTGGGGATTGGAACGGGCGGCCTGGGCGGCGGGTCCGGCGACCGCGCGGCCGGGACCGACGGCCACGGCGTCGATGGTGCGGCCCGACTGCAGGTTGGTGATCGCCACCGGCTGGCCGCGGGCGGCGTCGCGCTGGGCCCGGCCGGTGACGGTCAGGGTGACGCCCGGGGCGGTGTAGGTGACGGTGACCATCTCGTTGCGACTGATCACCTTGGGCGCGGTCAGGTCGTTCGGCTGGACCGCGGCGCCGGAGCGCAGGGCGCGGCGGGCCGACATGCCGACCACGACGTCCACGTTCTGCGGCGCGCCGGCGGGGACTAGGTGGCTCTGCATCGGGGCCCAGATCACGTCCTCGGGCTGGATGACCTCGCCGGCGGCGATGCTGCGGGCATAGGTCAGGGCCTCGACGGTCGACCCGGCGCGGCGGGCGGAACTGGGGGTGGCGGCGCCGGAAGCGGTCGGCGCGCCCTCGCGCACCACGACGCGACGCAGACCCTGCGGATTGGTCCAGACCAGACCGGCGCGGCGGGCGCTCGCCTGAAGCGTGCCGGCCTCGATCACAACGGTCGGTCCCGCGCGACGCGCGACGACGACGGAGGCCGCGGCCCCCGCGCCGTCGAACACCTCGCCCAGGGTGACCTGGCCGTCGTCGTCGACGGGATTGGCCTTCAGCGTGACGTCGGTGGCCAGCGCTGGACCTGCGATCAACAGCGCCGCAGCGGCGATCAGGGCGCGGATCACGACTTCACCTGCGCGGAGACGGACATCATCTCGTCGGCAGTCGAGATGACCTTGGAGTTCATCTCATAGGCCCGCTGGGCGATGATCAGGGCGCTGATCTCCGCCACTGCGTCGACGTTGGACGCCTCGGTGTAGCCTTGCAGCAGCTCGCCGAAACCGGGGTCGCCCGGTGTGCCGACGGTGGCCGGGCCGGATGCGGCCGTTTCCAGCAACAGGTTGTCGCCGACGGCTTCCAGCCCCGCCTCGTTGAAGAAGGTGGCGATCTGGATGGTGCCGACGACCTGCGGCTCCGTCGCGCCCTGGGTGATGACCTGCACTTCACCGGTGCGCGAGATCGACACGTCGACCGCGTCCTGCGGGATGCTGATCTGCGGATTAAGCAGATAGCCGTCGTCGGTCACGACTTGGCCTTGGCCGTTCAGGCTCAGATTGCCCGCGCGGGTGAAGGCGGTCTCGCCCGAGGGCAGAGTGATCTGGAAGTATCCCTTGCCTTCGATGGCCAGGTCGAAGCGGTTGCCCGTCTGGGTCGGCGTGCCCTGTTCGGTGATGCGGTACACGCTGCCGGTCTTCACGCCCGCGCCGATCTGGATGCCGGTGGGCACCACGGTGCCTGCGCTGGACGAGGTCGCGCCCATGCGCTCGACGTTGTGATACAGCAGATCTTGGAACTCGGCCCGCTGGCGCTTGTAGCCCACCGTGTTCATGTTGGCGATGTTGTTGGAGATGACCTCCACGTTCGTCTGCTGGGCGGCCATGCCCGAGGCGGCGGTGCGAAGAGCGCGCATGCGGGGCTCCCTCTCTTAGCTGACCTTGCCCAGCCGCTCGACGGAGCGGCGCGACAGGTCGTTGGCGTTTTCGATCATCTTCGTGATCCGCTCGTAGGCGCGCTGGATCTCGATCAGATTGGTGATCTCCAGGATCGGGTTGACGTTGGATCCCTCCAGCATGCCCTGGTGGATGCGGGCGTCGGCCGCTTCCAAGGGCGCGGCGTTTGAGGTGTTGCGGTACAGACCGTCGCCGCCCTTCTCGAGCACCGACAGGGCGTCGAAACGCACGGCGGTCAGACGACCGACCTGCACGCCGTTCTGGCTGATCGTCCCGTCGGCCGCGACGGAGGGGGAGCCCAGCGCCGGATCGAACAGGATCTCCTGACCGTCGCCCAGCACCGCCAGCCCCTGACCGGTGACCAGCCGTCCTTCCGGACCCAGGGTGAAGGCGCCGTCGCGGGTGTAGGCCTCGCCCGCGCCGTCCTGCACCACGAAGAAGGCGCCTTCGCCCTCGATGGCGAAGTCCAGGGTGCGGTCGGTCTGCTCCAGCGCGCCCTGCGAATAGTCGCGGCCCAGACCCTTATCCAGCACGAAGCTGACGCCCGGGCGTACCGCGTCGTTGCGGGCGCGCTCACCCACCTCGGTGCCGACCAGCAGCTGTTCGACCTTGAAGCCGGTGGTCTCCGCATTGGCGATGTTGTTGGCCACGACGTCGAGTTCGCGGCGCAGGGTCATCTGGCGGGACAGTCCGACATAGGCGGCGTTTTCCACGGGCGGCTCCTTTCGCCCGACCTCTTCGCAACCGGCATGCCAACGGGCCCGCCCCCGGATTTGCTGGATTTGCGCGCGATCGTGCGGCCGGCGCCCGGCAGCTTCTGCCGGTTCTAAACGGCACGTTAACCAAGTCCGGCCGAAATGACCGCATCACTCAGGCGGGCGGATTCGATGCTGAAGTTCGGCAAGAAAAAGAGCGGGGCCGAAGTTCCCGCCGTCGTCGAGGGCGAGGCCCCGGCCGACGGCGAGGCCGCGCCGAAGAAGAAGAAGCTTCCGATCCTGTTCATCGCCATCGGCGCCGGCGTCCTGCTGCTGGGCGGCGGGGGCGGCGCGGCCTTCTTCCTGATGCAGCCCAAGCCCGCCGCGGCCGAAGAAGGGCACGGCGAGGAGAAGGGCGGCGACCACGGCAAGGACAAGAAGGACGCCAAGAAGGAAGACAAGGGCGGTCACGGCAAGGGCGGCGCGGCCGAAGAGGATCCGACGCTCGGCAAGGTCACCGAAGGTCCCGACGGCGTCACCTTCTTGACCCTGCCGGACATGGTCGCCAACGTGCAGTCGTCCGACGGTCGCCCCATGCACCTGAAGCTCAAACTTACGCTTGAGATGACCGACGCCCATCAGGTCGAGGTGCTGCAGTCCCAGATGCCTCGCCTGCAGGACATGCTGCAGGGCTTCCTGCGCGAACTGCGACCCGAGGAGCTGCAGGGCTCGGCCGCCAGCTTCCAGCTGCGCGCCGAACTGACGCGGCGGGTCAACCTGATCCTGGCCCCCGGCAAGATCGACGCCGTTCTGATCGAAGAGATGCTGGTCCAATGACGGCGGCGGCCCAGGCGGACGATCTGGAGGCGTCGGACGGCTTCGGCGGCGAACCCGACCGCGGCGGGCTGATGCCCGAGCGCGTGCTGAACCAGGACGAGATCGACAGCCTTCTGGGCTTCGACCTTGGAGACGACGACTCGGCCGAACGCACCGGCATCCGCGCAATCATCAACTCGGCCCTGGTCAGCTACGAGCGGCTGCCTATGCTGGAGATCGTCTTCGACCGCCTGGTGCGGTTGATGACCACGTCGCTGCGAAATTTCACCTCCGACAACGTCGAGGTGTCGCTGGACAACATCTCCTCGATCCGCTTCGGCGACTATCTGAACTCCATTCCGCTGCCGGCCATTCTGGCGGTCTTCCGGGCCGAGGAGCTGGACAACTACGGCCTGCTGACGGTCGACTCCAACCTGATCTATTCGATCGTCGACGTTCTGCTGGGCGGTCGGCGCGGCACCGCCGCCCTGCGCATCGAGGGCCGGCCCTACACCACGATCGAGCGGGTGCTGGTGCAGCGCATGGTCGAGGTGGTCCTGCACGACGCCCAGCAGGCGTTCGAGCCGCTGACGCCGGTCCACTTCAATCTGGATCGCCTCGAGACCAATCCCCGCTTCGCCGCCATCGCGCGCCCGGCCAACGCCGCCATCCTGGTGAAGCTGCGCGTCGACATGGAGGACCGCGGCGGGCGCATCGAACTGCTTCTGCCCTACGCCACGCTGGAGCCCATCCGGAAGATGCTGCTGCAGCAGTTCATGGGCGAGAAGTTCGGGCGCGACAACATCTGGGAAGGCCACCTGGCCAGCGAGCTCTGGACCACCCAGACGGAGGTCCGCGCCGTGCTGGACGAGCAGCAGGCGCCGCTGTCGTCGGTGCTGAACCTCAAGGTCGGCGACACCCTTATGCTGAACGCCACGCCGGACAGCGATATCTCCATCCGCGCCGGCCAGATTCCGCTGACGGTCGGCAAGATGGGCCGAAAGGGCGCCCACATCGCCGTGCGCGTCGAACGCCCGATCTCAAAGGACGCGGCGGCGGGGCTGACCAAGGGAGGGTTGCGATGATCGGCCTGGTCATGGACGCGGCTCTGATGCTGCTGCTGGTCTGCGCCATCGCCTTCGGCGTGCGGCTGGAGCGGCGGCTGAAGGTCCTGCGCGAGGGCCAGCTGGCCTTCGCCGGCGCGGTGACCGAGCTGAACGAGGCCGCCGGCCGCGCCGAGGCGGCGCTGTCCTCTCTCCGGGCCGCCGGTCAGGAGACCGACCTGCTGCACGACCGCATCGTGCGCGCCCGCGAGCTCAAGGGCGAGTTGGAGCGGCTGATCGCGCGGGGCGAGGCTCGGACTCTCCCTCCCCTTCATGGGGAGGGAAGACCGGCGTCAGCCGGTCAGGGTGGGGCGACGTCCGAACGCGCCCCGGCCCTTTCGCACCCCACCAGGACGTCGGCCTTGCCGCCGTCCTCCCTCCCCATGAAGGGGAGGGAAAGCACGCCCCCCGCCGAACCCGCCGACCGCATGGCCTCGCTGGCCCAGCGCATCCAGGCGCTGGCCGGTCCGGGCGTCGGCGCCGGACGGGACGACGTCGCCGCCATCGTGCGTGCCATGACCGCTAACCCTGTGTCGGAACGGAACCCTAACCGGCCCGTGCGAGCCCAGGACGACGACCTGTTCGCCGCCTGAGGAGGGCGCGCATCCGAATGAGCAAGCTGCCCCGCATCCTGCCCCTGGCCGCCGTCGCGATCGGCGGCGTGATCGCCGTCCGCGCCATCGGCGTGGCCCCCGGCCTGTTCGAGGGCGCCAAGGCCTGGGCCGAGGAGGCCGCCCCCGCCGCGGCGGCCGCGCCGAACGCCAACCCGGCCACCGCCGTGTGCGCCCTGTCGGAGGAGCAGCTGGCGGCCCAGATCGGCATTTCGCCGGCCGAACTGCGCGTCATCTCCTCGCTGGGCGACCGCCGCAAGGAGCTGGACGCCCGCGACGCGGACTTCGCCACCATGCTGCCCCTGCTGGCCGCCGCCGAGCAGAAGCTGGCCGAACAGACCGCCGAGCTGGAAAAGGTGAAGGGCGAGGTCGAGGGCCTGCTGGGTCAGGTCGACGAGAAGGCCAAGGCCGAGACCGACCGCCTGGTCGCCGTCTACTCCGCCATGCGCCCGCGCGAGGCAGCGGCCGTCTTCTCCCAGCTGGACGATTCGGTGCTGCTGCCCGTCGCCGCCGCCATGCGTCCGCGCACCCTGGCCGCCATCATGGCCCAGATGCCGCCCGCCCAGGCCCGCGCCCTGACCGAGAAGCTGGCCGCCCGCTACCAGTCCGCGCCGCTCGCCGCGCGGGCAGCGGCCGCGACGGCGCCGACCACTGCACCGGCCACGACGCCCCCGGCGACGACGCCTCCCGCCGCCGGTGCAGGCACGGCCCCGACCACCACGCCCGCACAGCCTCAGACCCAGCGGGCCTCGACCCCGCCGTCGCGCCAGCAGTCGACGCGACCGACGCCGACCCCGCGCCGCACCCAGAGCCGCCCGCCGCAGAGCACTCCGGCCCGCGCCCAGCCGCAAACCCCGCCCGCCGCGACGCCTCCGACCCCGCAGCAGCGTCCGCGCCAGTCCGTGGAGTAGGGCGTCGCGCGACGCGGGCTTTACCGGCGGCCCCCGCCTCGGCTAATCCCGCGCCATGAGCGACACCCCTCCCGACCGCCTGTCCGTCGATCCCGACAGCCCCTTCCATGACGCCGACCTGCTGGCGCGCGGCGTGGGCGTCCGCTTCAAGGGCGAGGAAAAGACCAACGTCGAGGAATACTGCGTGTCCGAAGGCTGGGTCCGTCTGGCCGTCGGCAACCGCGTCGACCGCCGCGGCAAGGCCCTGACGGTCAAGCTGCAGGGCCCCGTCGAGCCCTATTTCCAGAACGGCGAGACCCCCGCCGGCGACTGACGCCTCAGTCCACCCGCCGAAACTCGAACTGCTCGCGCGGGCTGTCGAGGATCAGGCCGCCGTCCGGCAGCAGCGTGGCCCGGTGGGCCTGATCCATGAAGGCGCCGAAGCGCGCCTCCTCGGGCGTCAGGGTGCGTTCGCAGACGGCCTCGCCGATCGGCGTCGTCTCCAGCAGCGGCCCTTCCTGCAGGTAGCGCCAGCCGGCCAGGACGCAGACGTTGGTCCGAATCTCGTCTTCGGACACCTCGATCTCCAGCGGCGCGCCGCCCGGCGGCCGCCCATGCACGGCATGCAGACGCCACCGGCCGACGAAGCGGGGCTGGGGGCGCTCGGGCGCGGCCTCGAACACCAGTCGGGCGTCGGGTCCGGTCAGCACCAGGCGGTCTGCCGTCCGCTCGACCCGGTCGACGGCCGAAAGCGTGCGCCCGAACTCCGTTTCCCATTGCGACAGGCCTCGCGCGCACATGGGTCCGGGGTTCAGGTCCGACATGGCGAGAACGCCGTCCGAAAGGCGATAGCGCCGCCAGATCGGCACGCACTGCGACTGCGCGCGGAAACTCGTCGCGCCGACGCTGGCCGTGATGGGATGGTCGTGGTCCTGCGGATCGCGCGCCCGGGGCGCAGGTCGTCCGTTCATCTCGACCAGCAGCCATTCACCGCTCAGGTCGGCCGGTCGTTCCCGCGCGGCGATCTCCGCGGGCCGGTCCTGTTCGAGGGGTTGCGGCGCAGGTCCGCAGGCCGCGAGGGAGATCGCCATCAGGGAAACGAGCGCGCGCATGGCGTCAGTGGCCGCTCATATTTCGGCCGCATCGTGGCGCAGGACATGGCTTCACCCCGTCGTGCCGCGCGACTAGGGTCGGGCGGCTTTGGTTCCCGGAGGTCGGATGCGTTCCCTTCACTTGCTCGCTGCGATCGTCGGCGTCGCCGCCCTGTCGACGTCGCCCGCTCTGGCCCAGTCGCCCGAGGTGGTGGCCCAGGCCGCGCAAATGCGTGACCGGGCCCTGGCCGACAACCCGGCTTATGAGATCGTCGGCGACCTGACCACGCGGTTCGGCCCGCGCCTGGCCGGGTCGCCGGCCGAGCAGGCGTCCGCCGCCTGGGGCGCCGAGCTGTTCCGCGAGCTGGGTTTCGCCAACGTCGAGGTCGAGAGCTTTCCGCTGGCCTATTGGGAGCGCGGCACGGCGACGGCCGAGATTCTCGCGCCGTTCCCCCAGCCGCTGGTGGTCGTCGCGCTGGGCGGTTCGCCCGCCACGCCGCGCGGCGGCATCGAGGGCGAAGTCGTGGTGTTCGAGACCTTCCAGCAGCTGCTGGACGCGCCCGAGGGCTCGCTGACCGGCAAGATCGCCATGGTTCTGCAGGACACGGTGCAGGCGCAGGACGGGCGCGGCTACGGCGCCACCTCGCCGATCCGGGGGCGAGGGCCGATCGAGGCCGGCAGGCGCGGCGCCGTGGCGTTCGTTCTGCGCTCATTGGGCACCCATGACCACCGTTTCGCTCACGCCGGCGCGACCACGGTCGGCGAGGGTCAGATTCCGGCCTTCGCCATAAGCCCGCCCGACGCGGACCAGGTGCGCCGCATCGTGGCCCGGTCCGACCAGCCGATCCGACTGCGCTTGACGTCCACCAGCGGATACGGTCGCGAGAGCAGGTCCCAGAACGTCATCGGGGAAGTGGTCGGCACGAACCCCGACGAGGTCATCGTCATCGGCGGCCACCTCGACAGCTGGGATCTGGGCACCGGCGCCATCGACGACGGCGCGGGCGTGGCCATCACCGCCGCGGCCCTGGCTCTGATCGCCGACATGCCGGTCAAGCCGCGCCGCACGATCCGCGTGGTCTGGTGGGGCGCTGAAGAAGTCAGCCAGCCGCCGCCCGCGCAGGGCCTCGCCGGCGCGCGCTTCTATGCCGAGCGCCGCCGCGACGCGATGCCGAACCACGTCGCCATCAGCGAAAGCGACTTCGGCGCGGGGCCGATCTACAGCCTGGCCCTGCCGGCGGGCGCCGGAAACACCGACTTCCAGAAGGCGGCCATGGCCGTGCTGGCGCCGCTGGGCGTCATCTGGGACGGCGCCCCGGCGACCGGCGGCGGCCCCGACACCGGCCCGACCGTGGCGATGGGCGTCCCGGCCTTCCGCCTGAACCAGGACGGCACTGACTATTTCGACTGGCACCACACCGCCGACGACGTGCTGGACCGGATCGACCCCGAGGCCATGGACCAGAACGTCGCCGCCTGGGCCGCCTTCCTGTGGCTACTGGCCAACTCGGACGTGGATTTTCGGGCCTTAAGAACGGCGCAATAGCCGCCTGCGAGCGTGGCGAAACTGGTAGACGCAAGCGACTTAAAAAGCCGACTATAGTCCTACATATGGATGTCAAAGTCTTGATTTTTCAAGATTTTTGTGTTAATATGTAACCGTGTTTTAGTAGCGCACCATTAGCGCACTTTTACGCATGGAAGGACCCCGGCCATGTCCCACGCGCGGCATGAGATTCTCGGCGGTGAAGTTCAGATTTTTAAGCGGCCTCGAAGCCCTTACTGGCAGTGCTCAGCCACCGTTGGCGGGCGCCAACACCGCCTCAGCACCAAAAAGGAAAGCCTCGCCCAAGCACAGGACGCGGCCGAGGACTGGTATCTGGAACTCAAGGGGAAGAACCGCTGGGGCGGCGGGATCAAGCCGCGCGGCACGCCCTTCACGAAGGCCGCCGACACGTTTCTCGAAGAGTACGAAACCCTCGTCGGGCACCTGCGCAATCGCGACTACGTGGACGGCCACAAACGGCGGGTGAAGAACCATCTCATGCCGTTCTTCGGTTCGATGGGATTGCAAGACATCAAGACGGGCACGATCCACGCCTATCGTATGCACCGCCATACCGAGCCGCCGCCTGTCGAGCCTGGCCCTGTCGAGTATCTCCCCAACGGGCGTAAGAAACCCAAACCGCGTCCCTGGACGCGCCCCGCGCCCAACACGATCCACCAGGAAATCGTGACGCTGCGCCAGATCCTCAAAACCGCGCTTCGGCATGGATGGATCGACTACATGCCGAGCTTGTCTCCCGCCTTTCAGCTGCGCGAGAAAATCCGGCACAGGGCCTGGTTCACGCCGAAGGAATATCGCCAGCTCCAGGACGCCGCGAAGCGGCGGATCGCGAACCCGCCCAAGGAGAGATGGAAGCCGTCTTGCGAGACGCTTTTCGACTTCATCGTTTTCATGGCGAACACGGGCCTTCGTCCCGATGAGGCGTACCGCCTCCAGTATCGGGATGTGGAGATCGTCGTGGACGAAACGACCGGCGAACGCATTCTGGATATCGACGTGCGCGGCAAGCGCGGCACCGGCTATTGCAAGAGCATGCCGGCGGCCGTCTATCCGTTTCAGCGGATGAAAAAGCGCAACAACGGCCAGCCCACGGACGTCATTTTCGCGAAGTTTCCGCGCGAGCTTTGGAAGACCGTGCTCAAGGAAGAAGGGCTGGTTTTCGACCGCGACAACAATCGCCGCACGCCCTACAGCCTACGCCACACCTATATCTGCCTGCGCCTCATGGAAGGCGCGGACATCTATCAGATCGCCAAGAACTGCCGCACGAGCGTCGAAATGATCGAAAAGCACTATGCGGTTCATTTGAAGAATACGCTCGATGCTTCGGCCATCAATGTGCGCAAGCAGCCCCTTAAAACTCGCGCAAGCGAGCCAAGAACTCGCGCCAGCGAGCCTAATCCTTCCCAACCTGTGAATAGCGCCTCTCGGCGCTGGAAATCGCCCTTGGCGACCACCCCTCCACTCCGCTAAGCTGACCTCGGCGATGCGGGCGTGGCGGAATTGGTAGACGCAACGGACTTAAGCCGAGACGATTGAGTGCCCGACGGGAAACCGCCGGTGCAGAACTGCTCAAAGTCGGGGAAACCTCGAAAGTGGCAATCCCGAGCCAAGCCCCGACAGGGGAAGGTGTAGAGACTAGACGGGCAGCACCTACAGCCAGGCCGGCCACGGTGAAGGGATAGTCCAGACCACGAACGCCCAACTTGGGCGGCGGCGAAAGTCGAAGTGGTATGAAAATCCGTCGGGCGTATGCCCATGTGGGTTCGAGTCCCACCGCCCGCACCATACAATCCACAGCAGGTTGCATCGCGTGATTTGAACCCGCTAAGCTCCTCGTTGGAGTGGGGCAGCATGCGAATTGAATCGATTGAAATAAAGAATCTGCGTGCGATCAAGCATGCCCAGATAGATGTGGGTCGCTACTGCTGTTTAGTCGGGGCGAACGGTGCAGGGAAATCGACCGTCCTTTGCGCGCTCAATATTTTCTTTCGAGAGAATGAGAGCGCAACCACAAATCTGAGTCAGCTCGACAAAGAAGATTTTCACAAGAAGGACGTGTCTCAGCCTATCGAGATCACCGTAAAATTCGTCGATCTTAGCGCCGAGGCACAGGAGGATTTTGCAGCCTATTTCCGCAACGGCTCACTCATTGTGACCGCCCGCGCAATTTTCGATGAGGGTGCCGGTCATGCTGTGGTGAAACAGTATGGCAATCGCCTCGGAATGGAAGAATTTCGATTCTACTTCGAACGTGAATCGAATGGCGCAAAAGCCCCTGAACTCAAGGCGATTTTTGCCGGACTTCGAGAAAAGCACTCAGGTTTGAAAGCCGCATCGAGCATGGCCGATATGGCCGCCGCATTACGCGAGTTCGAGACAGCCGCACCTGGACAGTGTGTTCTGATCCCAAGCGAGGATCAATTCTACGGCGTTAGCCAAGCCGCCGGCAGGATGAGAAAATATGTTCAGTGGGTTTACATTCCAGCCGTCAAAGATGCGTCTGGAGAACAGGACGAAGTGAAGAACTCTGCGTTAGGCAGGCTTCTCGCGAGAACAGTCCGGTCCAAAGTGAACTTCTCCGAAAGTTTGAAAAAGCTCAGGGAAGATGCCGAAGCAGCATATCGCGATTTGATTGGCGCAGAGCAATCGGTCCTGGATGACATTTCTGCGGAACTTCAAACGCGCTTGGCCGAATGGTCCCATCCCGAAGCGACGGCTAAGCTGGAATGGCATCAAGATCCAAAGAATGCTGTGCGTGTCGAGGAGCCGCTCGCGAAGCTACTGACCGGCGATGGTGAGTTTGAAGGGCGCATTTCCCGCTTCGGGCACGGTATGCAGCGTTCGTACATCATCGCTCTGCTTCAAGGACTCGCCACGCTCGAAGACGATGAAGGCGCCCCAACACTCGTACTCGGATGCGAAGAGCCTGAACTCTATCAGCATCCGCCGCAGGCACGGCACCTTGCAGCGGTTCTCCAGAAGCTAAGCGCTGGTTCAAGTCAGGTGATTGTTTCGACGCACAGCCCGCTGTTCGTCGATGGGACGACATTTGAGGATGTGCGTCTGGTGAGAAAGTCATCCGTTGATGGAGCTTCCTCCGTTCACAGCGTTTCTTTGGCGGCTATTTCGGCGCAGACGGCTGCCGTCACCGGCAAGCAGGCAGTCGCCCCTAAAGGCGTTCTCGCGAAGTTGCACCAGGTTTTACAGCCGTCCCTCAATGAGATGTTCTTCACGTCGAGGCTAGTTTTGGTCGAAGGCCTCGAAGACCTCGCCTATATCAATGCGTGGATGGTGATTTCTGGTCGGTGGGACCGATTTAGAGCTTCGAGCTGTCACATCGTTGCGGTCAACGGAAAGAGTGAGATTCTCCAGCCCCTGATAGTCGCTTCCAATCTCTCTATCCCCACTTTCGTGATTTTCGATGCGGATGGCGACAAACTGCATAACGACGATCCCATCGTCGCGAATAGTCGCCGCATCGCTCACGAAGGAGACAACAAGGCGCTCCTCAAACAGCTGACTGGCACGGAAATGGAGGCGTTTCCTGACCAATCTATTTGGGGGGCGAACTTTGCGGTTTGGCCCTTTGACCTAGGTAAATCTCTCAAAGAGGATGTGGGGAAAGCCGATTGGGAGAAGTTCGGCACGACCGCTTCCCAGCTATGTGGTGGAGCTGGCGGACTGCACAAAAACACCGTCCACATTGGGGCGCGTTTGCAGGAGGCGCATGCAGCCGGAAAACCTCCGCAGACACTTGAGCGGCTCTGCGAGGCAATTCTCACTTTCTGTGCAACGAACTAGATCATTCATCGACGTCCCGAAACATCTCGACCAGCGGCTCGGTGTTGGGTGCGGACTGCTGCGTGGGGGCGGATGCTGTCGACGAAGGCTGATAGTCCTCCTCCATCGACGAAACCGCAAAACGCACTTCGGAACTCATCCGCGCCAGGATCGGAGCGGGATCCACCTTGTCGCTTCGCGCCTCTACGAATTTTCCTATCGACCGTCTGAAGTCGTCGAAATAGTCGTCGGGCGGATAGTCGCTATCCCAGCCGTCACGCAGCCGATCAACGTGACTGTCGAGATGCTGGAGAACCTCGTGGTCGATCCGATCTAAAAGCGCTTCCCGCTCGCCGTCGGTTAAGACGGCGCCGATGTCCTCGTCCTCAAGGAAGCTAGAATCTGCCTCTTCGGCCGCGGCGTCACTGAGCCGTTCGACAAAGCCCAACCTGATCTCTTCCGGAAGCAAGCCCTGCGCGTGCAGCTTGGCGACCAGCTGAGCATCCATGTCGTCCTTTATGGGTGTGAAGAAGGATGTCAGCCGCTCGAAAATGTCAGGCCGCCGACTGAGGATCAGCGCCGAGAAGGCGGCATTTGAGCGATACGACAGAAAGCTGATGAGTTGTGATGCTGAGAGGGCACCGATCCGGTCGGCCAAAAGGCCATGCAGTTGATTGGGCACCACGACCGGAGCGCCGTAGACCGTCTCGCCCGCGCAGACGACTTCACGCAAGATGGTGTCAGCCCTCGCACCCTGGAGGTAGAGCTGCACGAGTTCAGGGTCTTTGGCGACAAAGGTCGCGAAGGCGTCGCCGACCGTGGGATGCTTGTAAGTCCAGTACGGCCCCTCCTCGCCCTGAGCGAGGAGAAGCAGGCTGCCGTCCAGTGCGGTCATCTCGGCCTTACACGTCGCCGGCGTAGTGCCGAAAGCTGAAACGGCGGTTTCGAGCATAGGTCCCTCCACCGGCGATGGAGTGCGCCCACCATTCAAGAACACCAAGGCGATAGCGGCTTGAGAGCTGCGGCTTAGGGCTTCGATCGTTTCTACGAGGAAAGCTTCGGGGCGCTCGAAGAACGCGCTGACGGTATCGATCCTAGGAACAAGATTTCCGGCAAAAAAAGCACTGCCAAGCCGCCGAGCGACCTCCGGCAAAAAGTCATCGCGCTTGGCGATCTCCGGTAAAAGGGGTTTAAGGGCCGACCGGAATTTCGAGGGCTGATCACCCAGCTTCACGTGGTTGTAGAGGATCTGGGCCTTCTCGGGCGTCGTGAGCTTCTGCACGTCGATGACGACGTGACTTTTGGCGAGGACGGGGAGTGACGCGAGCTTCAAGTCTCGCCTGGCCGCTACCCAAATGTAGCTGCGGGAAGTGAAAAGAAACTTCGTTCCCTCTCTCATCGCGCCGTGGATCAGAGGGAACGTCTGATTCCAAGCCTCGCTTGTCTCGCGCTGGTACTGGGTACTGCCCCACGCGTCATCGACCCAGAAAAACTGCTTCTCGCCTGGGGCGAGATGTTTCTGGATATCCTGAGGCGACGTGGCCTTGATCGTCGAACTTCCCCAGAGATCCGCAGCGCCTAGTGCCAAGCTGGCCCCAATGGTCGATTTTCCCGCAGCGGGCGCGCCCAGCAAAAGCACGAAGCTATGCTCATTGAGCGCGCGGACGCTTTTACGATGGGCGTCGGTGACGACAAGTCGTTGAAGACTGTCACCCATTGCCGACAGGATTAGCTGGGCCTGCTGATATGCTCGCTCATCGAGCAGGCCGGTCAAATCCGCTAGGCCGTAGAGCCTGGGTGCAAGCATTCTCAGGCGAGCTGAGCCACGTATCTGCTGGTCGATCCAATCGAGACCGAAAACGCGACAGCGCTTAACGCCGGCCTTCTCGAATGCGGCCTTGATGGCGATATCGCTAGCACCCGTCACGCCATGGTTCGTGAGGATAATGTAGTCGTCTGCCAGACCTTTGGAGGCGAGGGCTGCGGCCTTTGGCAGTTCGTCGCTGAGCATCGACAGCGTCAGGTTTGTCGATGGGTTAGACGTGAACTTACATTGGATCGTTGACTGTCCAGCGTGTGAATCGGGCTGATCCCACGTGCCCAGGAAGGCACCATCTCGACCAGCATCATTTGTCGGCAGGAACTTCTGGACGGGTCGCTTAAGGCACTCCTCCGCGACGGCGACGCATAGGTCTTGAAACGCCTTCCAACCCAGAAGGTGAAGCGGATAGGACGAGGTCAAGGCGTTGGTCGATGCAATAGTCACGCTGGAACGTTGCCAGAACTATCGGACGTTGCGAACCCCTCTCGACCCGAGGTTCACCAGCTCAGAAGCAGATATGCCCAAACCCTTCGCTAAGTCGAACAGCACGCTGACACCGAAATTCGCGTCACCGAGTTCGACGCGGCTGATGTAGCGCGAATGCAGTCCGGCGCGTTCGGCAAGCTCCTCCTGGGTCAGGCCACGCTCGCGGCGCAGCTCCCTGATCCGTGCGCCCAGTACTTTGAGGTTGGCATCCTTGCTCACGCCGTGGAGCGTGCGCTGTTCCTACGGATCGGTTGAACGCACGATCAGTAGAATTTCATTGGCTTCGCTGTGTGGGATGTGATTCACATTCTACGGATCGACTGAATATCGGTCGTTGCCAATGGAGCGATCAAAGTGCCTCACGACAGCAATTGGGCGGGCAATCTCGGCTCGCAGAACCCGCAGCTGCGCGAAGACGATTTCAAGCGGCAGGGCATGAGCGACACGCAGGCGCAGGAGGCCGCCGCCGCAGCGCGTCGTCAGCAAGAAGAGCGGCAGCGTCAGGGCGGCTAAGGCCGCCCGCTAACTGGAGCGGCCTGGGGCTGAGCCGCTCGTCCTTTTTGGAGAGAAGCATGAAACGCCACATCATGGCGGCGATGGCCCTTGCCGTGTCCGCCTTCGCCGGCTCGGCCGCAGCCCAGGTCGGCACCCTCAATCCCTATCTCAACGGCGGCCAGGTCGGGCGGCCCGACGCCGAGGCGACGCAGCCGCGCCGCACATCGACCGTCTGGCGCCTGCTCGGCGACGCCTCGCGCGCCTACGCGCCCGACAACACCGAAGCCCACGCGCTCTACGTCTTCTGCAATGGCGGCCGCTACCACATGGGTTATGGCGGCTTCACGAGCGGCGGCTTCATCGACAGCGCCGAAGGCTATGAAGCGCGCTCGCCGAACGGCCCCGCCTTCCTCTTCGACTATGCGGGCGGCGTGGTCTTAGACGTCTTCTCGTCGCGCCATCGCAAGCTCGCGACGATCACGCTGACCCAGCGCCGCGTATCAGGCGGCACGGTGTTTCGGGCGACGCTCTCGGATGACGACGTCGCCGCCCTGCGCGCCGCCTCCTACATCTCCTGGGACGTGGGGGCCGAGCATCGCGAATGGCGCGGTGACGGATCGTCTCGCGCGCTCGACGGCATCCGCCCGATGGACGGAAGGGCCTGCGCATGAGGATGTGGTTGGTCCCGATGCTCGCCGCGGCCGTAGTGGCAGCGGCGAGCGCATCGCCGGCGGCCGCGCAAAGCGGTCCAGGCTGGCGCGTAAACGCGACGCGCGACCATGCCTTCGTCATGACCCAAGGCTCGCCCTACGCGCTCGATGTAAGCTGCTACGAGGGCGAATACATCGCGACCTTCGGCGTGATGGAGGACGGCGACGTGCGCTCGAACTTCACGCGCGCGGATCGCGGCGTCGTGGGCCTCACGTCGGCCGAGCTGCAAACGCTCGACGCGGGTGGTGGCGTCACCGCCAATGTGAGGCTGACGCGCTGGCGGCAGGACGGCGCGGAAGGCTGGTCCGCGTCGTTGACGACATCGCAACTGCGTGCCGTTCGATCCGCTGCGCGTCTTCGTCTGCGCACGAGCGGGTGGAGCGTGACCTACACAGGCACGGGTTCGTCGCGCGCTATCGGCGCGGTCGAATGCCTCTCCGGCTGACCGGCCAAGGCCTTGAGCGCGGCGTCCTCGTGCCAGACGATCTTGTCGGCGACGATGGGGTCGGCATTCTCGACGAAGAGGATCTGCGCGTCGGCATCCATGCGCATGAGTTCATCGGGGAAAAGCAGCGGCCGTTGCGTCGGCGCGAAATTGCGCGATGTGCTGCCGCCGCTTTGACCATCGCTCGTTGAGGTCGAGCGGACCGTGCGCGTCGTGACGCCGACCATCTTGGACACGTACTCGGCGGTGTGAATGTCGCGCGTTCCGAAGACCTGGATGACGCCCGCATTTCCGATGAAGGTTTGCCAACCTTTGTCGTAGAGGCGTTCGAGCTGGGAGAGGTCTTGGACGACGGCGTGCAGCTGCAGGCCCATCCCCGCCATCAGACCATAAGCGTCCTCGACCATCTTGAGCCGGCCGAGCTGGGCGAACTCGTCGAGGATGAAGAGAACCGGCTTCGCGGTCTGTGCTTGCGTCCGCGCTATGTCCGCGATGCCCAGGCTGATGAGCATGCGAAGCCAGCGGCTGTAGGTGGACAGACGTTCGACGGGCAGGACGAGATAGACTGAAACCGGCGCCGGTCCCTTCAGATCGCTGAAGCGAAAATCACTCGCTTCGAGATGCGTACGCAGGGCAGGGCTGTCGAGGAAATGCGTGTTCTGCTGCGCCGTCGACAACACGCCCGACAGCTCCTTCTCATGCTTCGAGATGAGGCGCGCGGCGGCCGACACGACGGCTGGATGATCGGACTCCGCCATCGCCGCGCCGATGGCCAGCAATTCCTCCGGCGTCGAACAGAGAATGTCGCGCAGCCTGCCGAGATGACGCTGGCCCTTCTCCTGGGGCGCGGTCGCGAGATGCAGCACGAAACCCATGATGAGGGCGCGCGCTTCATCGCTCCAGAAGGCTTCGCCCTGGCCGTCGTGAACGACCACGGCGTCGGCGATGAGCAGCGCGTCCTCGATCAGCGTCGGGCTGTCGGCCGAGAGAAGATCGAGCGGGTTGAAGCGCGCGCCAGGCTTGCCGGAAATGCCCCAGGGATCGAGCGCGATGGCGCGGCCGAACTGCGCGCGGCGGTCATAGGTGATGCGCGCATTCTCACCCTTCGGATCGATGACGATGGCCGAGCCTTCATACGTCAGTAGGTTCGGGACGATCATCGACACGCCCTTGCCGGCGCGCGTCGGCGCGACCGTCAGAAGATGGCGCTGACCCGTATAGTGCAGCGGGTTGACGACACCGGCCTGGCGCTCATTCTCGCGCTCGGTCGGATCGGGGTTACGCAGGCGGCCGAGGCGGATGCCGCTCTCGCCGATCAACCCCTTCTCGCGCGCATGATCGGGCGTCGCGAATTTCGCGGACCCGAACGTCATGTCCGGCACACCGAAGCCGGTCGCGATCTTGATGAGCGCGAGGATCGCGAAGGCGAGCGCGTTGATGCCGGCGCTGATCGCGCTCACCGATGAGAGGCTGGGCTGGTCGTAGTTATGGGCGTTGCCGACAGCCATCAGGACGAAGATGACGGTCATCGCCCCGCATAGGGCGACGTCCCAGAAATGGCGCTTCTTCAGATAGACGTGCATCGCGCCGAACGCGATCAGCTCGATGACCCAGAAGGTGATGACCGTGCCCATCGTCGAGCGCCCCCAACAGATCGATGAGACAGCTTAAGGTTAAGCTGACGCGTCAATACCAAGCAGGATTGCAGCGGCGTCAAGTTCGACGGTGAAGCGCGGGTCGAAGATCGAGCCTGGTTCGGCCGCCTTGCGGCCCTTCTCGAAAGTGGCCCTGGCGAGCGCGCGCAGCGCGCGAGCCGCCGCCTCCGGCGCTTCATCGGCATGCGCGATGTAGGGGGCATACCCTTCGCTGGGAGAGCGATCACCCAAGGTGAGATCGATCCAGAACCATTCATGGCCCTCAAGGACCACTTCTCTGGTTTCGCCGTCGAAGACGAGAACGCGGCCCGCGACATCGACGCAATGCATCGTGAAGGAATCCCACCAGAACTCGGGATCCTCACTCGCCACCTCGTTATGCATGATCGACGGAAGATAGAGCGACGCTTGCTTCAGATGGGCGTCATTGGCGCGATCGAAGGTCGAGCCAGCTTCGCCTGTCTGCCATCTCACCTGGAAGGTTTTGACGACCCAGAGAAGGATGTTTTCGGCAGGGTTGCCACGATCGCCGGCAGCGAGCGTTCGCTGAAACAATGCGCCTAGATAGTCTTCGACGGATTGTTCCCGCCGGAAATGATCGAGCCACGCCCAGATATTGGTCGGCAGCTCGACCTCGTGAGCCGCATCGGCGTAGACGATGGTACGGGTCTCAGGCGTGGTCTCGTAGAGTTTCGTCCAGTCAAAAAGTGAATACATTACAACAGTGTATCACAAACCCTATCGACCGCCGCGCTCCTTTTCCGCGTTCAGATCCTTCATCGTGAAGCTGGTCCGCCGCTCTTCGATCTTTCGCTTGATAGCGGCCGCGCGCTCCTGATTGGCGAGCGCAGCCTGGTCTTGCCGAACCTGCTCATGAACCGCGCCACGCACGGACTTCATCTGGAGATGCATGGCCGGCGGCGGCGGCCCCCTCGGCGGCTCGGCGGGGGCCATCGTCTTGCCCTTGTCGGCGAGCGGCTGAGCCAGGTTCCGCTTCTCGGCAAGCCGCGCACGAGCCGCCTCAAACGCGTTCCGCGCAGCGTTTCGACGATCTTCGAGACTCACCTTAGCGTGCTCCACATCCGCAGCGAAAACCGGCCGCAGACTGCGCCGGTTGAAGGCCCAGGTCGAGGATGGTGACGCCCCAAGCGTCGCTATTTCCTTGCAACCTGAGCGCGACTAGGATAGTATTCCTCCGGTAGGGCGCACTTTTGGGTTTGGTCACCAAACCCGTGCGCCTGAAGCGGGCCTTCGGCCCCAATCGCCCATCAGGGCGATGCCCACGCGGATCATCGCCTGACGGCGATGGCGCGGGCGAAGCGGCCCGACATACGGGCCGTCCCTCAACCCACCTTCGTGTGTGTGTTTCCGGAAAGGAGATCGGCCGTCATGGCGATCTACTCCTGCAATCTGTCGTCCGTCGGCCGGACGACCCATGCCGCCGGCACCGCCGGTTGCCATCTGCGCTACATCGCGCGCGAGGGCGCGAACCCGATTGTCGAGGCGCATGGCGTTCCTCTCGAGCCTGGCGCGGCTCAGGTCTGGATGGACCGCGAGGAAGCCGCCGCGCGCGCCAATGCGCGTCTCATCGACAAAGTCCGCATCGCCATACCGCGCGAGCTGACACGCGACGAGCGCGTGCAGCTCGTCCGCGCCTTCGTACGCGACCTCACGACCGACCGCGTGCCGTGGATGTTCGCCATCCACCAGGACGGTGAAGACGAGCACAATCCGCACGCCCATATCGTGCTGCGGGATCGCGACCTCGTCACCGGCAAACGCGTGCTGCATCTCTCGGACTCGGCGCGCGACCGCGAGAAAATGGGCCTCGTGCCGAAAGCCGTCGAATGGATACGCGAACGCTGGGAGCATCACGCGAACGTCGCGCTTGAGAAGGCCGGCCATGAGGTGCGCATAGATCGGCGCACGCTCGCGGCCCAGGGCATCGACCGCGAGCCGACCATTCATCTCGGGCCGCGGGCTGAGCATATCGACCGCTTCGTCGAACGCCCGAGATCGAAGACGCGCACGACACCGTTAGGCCGCGAGATCGACTATCCGACCATCGACCAGGGCCGCACGCGCCGTGAACGCAACGCCGAGATCATCGACCTCAATCTCGAACGGCAGGCCCGCTCGCCGGATCTTGAGACGCGCGTCTGGGCGCAGTTCGAGCGTGGGCAGAACCAGCTTGATCGTCGCCTGGAAAGCCAGCTCGCAGACCAAGCACGTGGTCGCACGCGCGAAGAGCGCGCGTTGATGGCGGGCTTCAGGACAAAGCTGCGCTCTCTGTCGGATGAACGCCGCGCCGATTACCTCGCGCGCGTCGGTGAGCACCGTCTGGCACTAGCACCCCGCGTTCTCGAGATGCGTCAGCGGCAAGGCCGCGAGCGTATAGCCCTGCATCTCGATCAATCGAGCTTCTGGTCGAAACTCTGCCGCGCCGTCGACGTCACGGGAGGAACGCGCAGGCGCCATCAGGCGACGCGCCGCGCGCTCGTGACTGAGCACAGGGAAGAACGCGACGTGCTGGCGCGCGTGTCCCGCGCGTCCTGGATCGCATTGAAGCAGGCCGTGCGGCAGCGATACGCGCCGGCGGAAGAACAGCTTCTGCTTCAGCGCAAAGGCGCGCTCTCGGCCCTTCGCGAAATGCACAGTCGCGCTGAAGCGATGGCCGAGGGAAAGCGGCAGATCAGGGAAGCCCATCGCGAGCGGGATCGCACACGAACGGCCGATGTCATCCGGAAGCTGAAGCAGTCGGACCCACGCAGTATCGCGAGGGCAGCCGATGAGCCGACCTGGCCGAAACGTGAAGCGGTGGCGCGTGCTTTCGAGACGGCGCGGCAACGTCGGGAAGGTCGGTCGAGTGAGGCGACGAAGCGCGATCCGAAGAAGCCGTCATTTGATCGTGAGCGGTGAGGTCCGGCGTTCGCCCGACTCACGAATTATGCTACGAATCGATGGCGTTAACGCTTCGAGCGCGACTCACATTTGCGAGTGCCATGAGCCGTCCGGCGTCAAAGCCGCCCAAAGTGACCGAGAAGACCGAACTTCCTGAAGAGGAATATGGTCTTACGGAAACTGCGCTCGATATTATGCATAATCACCTCGTGAGTAAGCTTGAGGTGTTGCGTGCGTTTTTGACGACAGTGTTTTCGGAGGCCGCTGAGGCGGGATTGACGAAGCAAGACGTCATGTCCGCCATCTTGCGTCACCACGACATTATCGGCGAACCCAATATCCCTTCGGTCGAGCTGCCGGACACAGCCCCTGAACTCTACGCCGAGCGCGCCAACAAGGCCGAAACGCCAGTTGAGTTTCTCGCGCGGGTCTGGGGTCCTTTCGAAGGCATTCTTCACCGAGAAGACCTTATTCGACTTGGGGAAGACCGGCTGATCCCGAGCCTGCAGATGTTCTGCCATCGCAGACATTTGGACGCCGAAGCGATCCTGCCGCCATCGATCAAAACCAAGGTCGATGAGATCGTGGCCGCCTGGACGCCTGAGGAAAAGCTGGCGGCCGAACTGTGGACATATCGGCAGTCAAACGCACGGCGTCGGGCACCTAAGTGAGCCGCTACGCGTAGTTTAGGTTTTGTAAACTTTGGCGCCGTAGACCTGCTCCTCATACAAAAAGAGGAGGCCGGTGGTGTTCGAGTTCCTCGATTTAGTGTCTCAGATTGTCGGCCTGATCGCCGGCATCGTCAGCTTCTGTCCAACCAAGCTGCGAAAGGCGATGTTGCGATCCGCAGCGGCCTGTTGGCCGCCTCTAAATCGCTTTTTGGTGCTCGTGCTTTTGACGTCGATCCTGCTCTTGCTGCCCGCGCCGGACATGCCGTCGGTGACGCTCAGCATCACGGGATCAGTAAGTGGCCAAGTCACAATCGCCTAAGTGGGCGCTGAACTCGACTTTCTGCCGAGGAACGCCGCAAAAACCGGCTCGCCGACCATCCCGCGCTTCACGGCTTCGGGCATTAGGGCTTGATCCTCGCCGGGGTGGATTGCCAGCTCGGTGAAGTAGACGAGATCAAAACCGGAATCCGCGAGCATGGCGAGATAGCTACGCAGCGGGCGATGCCAACCGAGGATCGGCGTATCGTCTCCCAGGAACACGCTGCGATACGTGAATGCGAGATCATAGGCGTGATCGAGTCCTAGCGTCACATAGGCCCCGACTTGTTCCAACGGTGCGGCGCGCCGCACCTTCGATGTACGCATCGGATGCTCAATGACGATGAGCACATGCCCGCCAGCGCCGAGGGCTGAGGAAATGCGCTTCAAAGCGCGTTCGGGATGCGCGTGGTTCTGCAGGACGTTGAGGGCTACCGCGACGTCGAATGTCCCGTCCCCGACGCCGTCCAGCGTCTCTGCATCGCCGACACGAAAGGCTAGACTAGGTCTTTGTCGGCGTGCCCCATCGACGATGACGCTCGACCAGTCGATGCCGAGATAAGAGGCTGCGCGCTTGATGATCAGGTCGGAGAAGCGGCCATTGCCGCAGCCGACATCAAGCACGCGCGCACCCTCAAACAATGCCAGCTGCGTCTCAATAAAAGGGCGCGTCAGATTGGCCCAACCGAACTCAGCATCGGCGACGGCGAGATATCGTTCTCCCGCCGCATCCCAGCATTCGCGCATATACTCGTTCGGATCAGACCCCATAGATGCCTTTCACCGTCATGATACGGTATTCGGCGTTCACTTGGATACTGGCGTTCGCAATCCGCAGGAACTCTTCTTCGGTCAGCTTGTGCTTGGCCAGGATGCAGGCGTGGACAGACGCATAGCCGTCATAGTCCTGCGGACACGACAAACCGACGAAGATTTCCGTGGCCCCGACGGCGGGCATCAGGAAGCGCTGCAAGATGCGCTCGTCATCGTCCGTCGCCTTCGAATAGAGCAGGACGAAATCCTTCTCGCGAATGACCTCGCCGCTGTAGTGCCCATTCGGGCGGTCCGGCGAGTCCGTCACGAACACCATCTTCTTGAGCCAGATCCCTGGGCGGATCTTGATCTTCTCGTGCCGGAAAACCGGCTTGCCGTCGCACATGTTCATGAAGTGATGGTGCCAACGACCATGCATGCGCTCATGGCCGAAAAACCGGCGCCATAGAAATATAGTGCCTCTGAACGTTGCGACGATGAGAGCGCCGACTGCGGCGGCAAGGAGCGCTTGAAGCAGCGTCTCCAGATTCATGACCTTGTCCATGTCCAACGTGACGACACGTTCGAACAGGTTCGGCTCAGGCGTTTGAGTCTGTCCCGTCATGGCGGCTTCCAGCAAAGCTTCCGCACAGGGAACATGGTTATTCTAGCATTTGTGGAATCACCACTGCGTGAGTGGTGCGATCTCCGAGATCGCTGCCGAAGGACATTCACGGCTTCGGGGAATGAACGTCTGGCACTGGCCCGCCCGCGTTCAACCCAGCTCGCTTCCTTCGCGCGATGCGCTTCGTGCAGCTCCGCTCCCTGGCGGGCGCTGCGCGGGGTTTGATCGCGGTCTTTCAGCCCGCGCCGGCCTCTCCCCATGAAGCCGCGGAATGGTCCGCGGCATCCAGAAGGAGACCGCCATGACCACCAAATCCCTGCCCCTCGGGCGCAAACCCACCCACCGTCTCTTCCGCGTCGTCGGCGACGGCGAAAAGGCCAATTGGACCGAGATCGGCGCAGCCTGGCCGAACAAGGACGGCCAAGGGTTCAGCCTCAGCTGCGATGCCATGCCTCTGTCGGGTCGCATCGTGATGCGCGCCATCACCGACAAACCGGCGACCGCGTGATGGAGGCCGAACGCAGCATCGAAGTTCACGCCCTGCATTGGCGGGGCGTGGATCTCGAAATCACCTTCGAGGAAAGCTGGCTCGGCATGGCACCTTCGCGCGCCTATGCGACGGCCCATCTGACGGTGACGGCGACATCGCCCGAACGTGCAAAGCTCCCGATCACCGAGACTGGTTTCAGGTCGCATTTCATCCGCGCGGAGGACGTGGCCGAAGTCGGAGGGCCGGTCGCTTATGTGACCGCCTGGCTCGACCACATGGCACGCTCACGCGAGTGGATCGCCTACGAGCAGGCCAGTCGTCAGCTGTCGCTGTTCTAGGCGGGGCACGATGTAGGCTGACCGTTGTTCTCTCATTGTTCCGTGCTATATCTGGTTGCAGAACAATAAGAAGCTCACTTCGGGAGGGGCCAATGTCGGACGATGGAGAAGGCGCAGGCGCGCCTCAGATAAAGTTCATTCGCGACTCCGCTGCCGAGGCGGATTTTTTCGGCAAGCCCGACAGAGTCGGATCGCATGACCGCGTTGCGAAGGCCGTGGCGTCGGTCATTTCCACGAATGATGACCTTAAGGTCATCGGCCTGCTCGGTCCTTGGGGCAGTGGCAAATCAACCGTCGTAGGACTCATTCAGCGTGAGCTGAAAGCCGACGAGACGCTCGAAACCCATGTCTTTTGCTATGACGCCTGGTTGCATCAAAGCGACCCGCCTCGCAGGGCCTTTCTAGAGACGCTTCTCCAGTTCCTGATTGATCACAAACTAACAACGCAAGAGCGCTGGCAAGCCCAGCTCGACATTCTCAACCGCCAGGTCGAGGACACGACCACGACGGCCACACCGTCGCTGACCGCCGCTGGACGACTTCTCCTTTTGTCGCTCGTTTGCCTCCCCTTTGGGATGCAGTTCATCGGTCACGATTGGTTTGAGGCCGCGTTCAAAGCAGAGTCGGTCGGCTTCGCAAAACACGGCTTCTGGCTGGGCATCGCCCTGCTGGTCGTTCCGCCCTTGTTGGCGCTTCTGACCTATCTCTGGTGGCGGCCGCGTTGGAATCCGTTCGCCCGCGAATTTTGGTCATGGGACAATTGGAGCAAGCACAAACCGCCTCATCAAGATGAGTCTCTGCTGTCGATCTTTGTGAACAAGCAGGTCGAAAAGCACCTCAATCGAACGATCCGCACGCCCGATCCGACCACCATCGAATTCCAGCAGATCTTCCGCGACATCATCAAAGAGGTGTCGGCGAAAAAGGCTCGCCTCATCCTCGTTATCGACAATCTGGATCGTCTTCACGAGGCCGAAGCCGTGTCGATGTGGGGCACGATCCGCAGCTTCTTCCTGGGCGCGGAAATGAAGCCCGAGAACGGCAAGGCGCTACGTCTCCCGACCGTGCTGCTGCCGATCGATCAGCAGGCGGTCGAGCGTATGTACAGGATCGACTACGGCGATGACGCGCCCGCCTTGGCGCAGTCGTTCATGGAGAAGACATTTGACCTGACGTTCTACGTCACCAAACCCGTCCTCTCAGATTGGAGCGACTATCTCGCCGATCAGCTGCGCAAAGTGTTCGGCGCGGAGCTGAAAGATGATTGGGCCTTCCAGGTCAGCCGCCTTTACGAAAAGGCGCACGACAAATCCGAGATCACACCGCGCTCGATCAATGTGACGATCAATGCCATCGCCACGCTTTGGATTCAGTGGCGGGACGAAGGCGTGTCGTTTGTCTCCATCGCCTACTTCGTCATCTTCCGCGACAAGATCGGGAAAGAGATTTTTGGAGCGATCCACAACCCGCTTGCGGCTATCGCCGATCTCGATCCCGACTGGCAGAAAAATGTCGCTGCGCTTTATTTCGGCGCGCCGCCGGCCGAAGCGATCCAGATCACGGTCGAACCGCGCCTTTGGACCGCCATCGAGAAGCGAGATGCGGTCGCCTTCAAAGAACAGGCAACCATCAAAGGCTTCGACGGAATTCTGCAGCGCATCATCGACAAGCTCGCGCCCGTCGAACCGAACTTCGTCGCCAACGCAGCGATCCTGATGACGGCGCTTGCACCGCCCGACGAGCCTTGGGTCGTATCAGTTTGGCGGACACTGCGACGGCTCTATCTCGAGGCGAAGCCTTGGGGGGCGCTGACCAAATATGATGTCGATGCTTTGAAGGCGTTACTAGCTACGAGTCCAAAGACCGCCGCGAAAAACCTCATTGCGCAAACGGCCAATCGGTTGAGCGGGTCGGCGGAAGACGTTGTCTCAACGCCGGTGAGTCTTTCGAATTTCGTCGCCCTCGCCAATGAGCTGGTCCTGACCGCGAAGGCCAATGAGACGCCAACTCCGTCTATCGAAGTGCCTGGCAATGCCCACCATTATCTATCGGTGATCGTCGCGGCCAAAGCCTCGAAGGATCTGCTCGCCGCGTTTATCACCGAATTCAGCGACCAGAATTTGATCGACACGCTCACGGAACAGATCGCCGCCGCGCCTGGAGCCGAAGGTGTTGAGGAGCGAATTCGGACGCTTCTGAACCGAGGTGTGAAGGACGCCAAATGGGATAACCTCATTCTCAAGGCACGAGAGGTTTTCCAGGCGCAAAGTGCAAGCTTCGCGGGTGCAGCCTCAGCGATTTATGCGCTTGGCCGATTCTGGAAGAAGGAAGCCGTTGCGCAGACGCAGATACGAGAGCTGGCGGAAAATGGCGTCCTCAAATCGCGCATGGATGAAGCTTTCGGTTTGAACAAGCCGCTCGTCGCCGCGCGCTGCGCCGCGCTCCTAATGATCGCGAAACATCCTTTGGGCGCTCCCAACGGAAGGTCATGGGCAGACACGCTCAAAACCCATCCCACCTTCCCCAAGATGGTCGACACCGCCCTTCGACTGTTCGATGAGAGCGGCACGTTCCATCACCTCGTCGAGCGCGCGAAGCAGGAGGGTGAAGACGTCCGTCTGCTTATGCGAGCGATCGCTGAAATCCGCATCAAGGAAGGCGATATGGGTCCGCTTTACATCGAGAACGTGATCAACGATCTCGATGCATATCTTGAGATGGTCGGCCCGTCTCAGCAGGCAGACTTCATCGCCGAATTTTCACACTACGACACGTTCTGGGACACCCTTGGTAAAGCGGGCTTCGATCATCGCGTCATCACCCCTCTCAAGTCCCTCATCACGACCGAGTCGGTTTTCTCCGACAAGGACATCCGGCAGAAGGCGCAAGAGGCGCTCAAAGACCGTCTGTTGGCGGTCAAGACCGAGACCTGGGAAGGGGTCGTTCGAAACGGCGGCGAACCGCTCGATATCGCGAAGACCTTCGCTGCGGTTAGAAAGCGCGGACTAGGGTTGGGCGACCCGCTCTATCAAGCCCTTCACCGCCTGGCGCCGGAACTCGTATCTTCCGAGACCCGTGAGTTTGGCACCCGCTGGTTCCAAGCGGCCAGCCTCCTGAACGTCCCAAGCAAGCGCACCATTCTCAAAAACCTGCGCGATCAGATCAACAGCGGCAACACGATACCGAACCTTATTGGCCTCCTCCGCCTGGGCGGGGAAGACTTCCTGACAACGGGAGAATTCGCTCCGGATGGAGACGCCTCGGTGCGTCACATCGTCATGTCGTTGCTCAATGATTCAGCCGGCCTGCAATGGTTGGTCGAGAACGTGAACACTCTGAGCGCCTGGGTGACGGCTAGCAGCGAAGACAGCCGCAAGGTTCTTGCCGATCGCATGAAGGAACGCTGGCCCGAGCTGGGCGAGGAGGATAAATCCCGATTGGAAGTGCTGGCCAAGACTTGGTCGCTAGCCGACCCGAAAGCGGTGTGAGCTAGTAGCTTCCGCGGCCTCGTTCGCCCCAGGTCTCGGCCCAATCCGATTGCCATTCATCGGATCCGGTCAAGTCGAGGAAAGCCGGAGAGGGAAACCGCACGACGCGCTTGATGCACTGGGCTGGCAACGGCTCCGTGATCCGATCCTCGAATTCGAGGCCGTCACGAGCTTTGAGGCCCCGAGCTTTGAGGTAATGCGCCACGAGCGCGGAAGCAGGCCTGAACGACCCCTTCAAAAGGGCTATCGGTACGTCCGCCTCGACTACAGCAGGTACGCCCAAGCGATGCAGCAATGGTCCCAGCTCTGGGTCATCGTCATGTGAGTTATAGAGCGCCTCTCCGCCCCAGAAGCGTAGCAGGTCAAATATGCCTCGACCCGCTCGATGAGGTGGGAAAAAGCAGAACCACAACATGCCGGTCCGCGAGCGATCATTGGCCTGATGGGCACTCTTGAGCCGGTCGGCCTGATCCCAGGTCAGATGCCCGACCTCTGCCAACCGATCGACGCGACGACGAAGCATATCGCCGCTCAGAGGCTCCATGCCATCTCGGGTGATCAGATCAATCTCAACGTCGGTTAGGCGCGTGCAGTGCCATCCCGTCAGCGAATAGCCTTGTAGCTCGCTTGCCACCTCGCCTAAGGCGAAATCGTAATCTCGGCCGCTGAATTCCGATGGGCCTTGGGACCAATCGATGAAGACATCCCGATGCTCATTGAGTGGCCGCATTAGTTCGGCCGGCCAGGTTTCCGGCTTTTCGATAATCAGGGTCGTAACGGTCGTCGGCTCCATATCGATAATCGGAACATTCGCCGCGCAGTGCGTCAACGACGGGTCGCGTATATCCGCCTGAAATTAGCGCACTTTTCAGCGCACTTTCTAGAACACCTCCAAAAAGCGTAGACTTTCTGCGGGTTTGGAGCACGCTTGACTTCACTTAAAATCGCTCGACTTCGGTCATGCGGGTTCGACCCCCGCCGCTCGCACCACCGGACGATCGAGAACCCGCTTGGGCGTCGCCGACCCGCCGACGGGTCCGAGTCAGGCGCGGGTCACTGCGCGCGTCCTGTCCCGAAATCATGCACGAACAGCCCGCGTCGCCGGCTGTCGTAGGCCGCCTGGGCGCGACACGTGACGCCCAGTGTCGCGCAGTGCTCACGCATCGCCCGCAGGGCCCGCCGTTCGTCGCGTTCGGGAAGAGCGCTGGGTCCGTCCTCCCGCATGAACGTTTGCACCACACCGTTTCCGGAGATCGCCCAATAGACGCAAGTCAGCCCTGGGTTGGCCTCCTGGCATGCCGCGATGGCGGCGTTGGCGGCGTCGTTTTCGTTCAGGAGCCCGGTCGCGATCCATGCTTGGGTCCGCTGCCCACGGTCGAGACCTTCCACCCACGCCCCGGCGCCGTACAGCTTGCGGTCACGCCTCATGTCGGGTTGAGCCCGCTGCCTTCCTGAGCCGAATGTGCCCACGATTTCGCACGGCAACGGCTGATCCCTGCGGCACGCCTCCAGGGCCGCCTCCCGCGCGATCCCGCCGTCCTGGCCCCATCCTCGATGCAGATAGCCGTTCCAGTCGCGTGCGATCGCCATGGAGGAATTGCTCCACTCGCCGATCGACTGGCAGCCGTCGCCCATAGCGCGCCGACAGGCTTCCAGAGCCTTGGGAACTGCGCCGTTCGGGCCGTCGAAGTTGCCCTCCAGCCAGACGTCCTCGACGTCCGGGTGCCATGCGATCGACGCATAGGTGTCGACGGCGCGCGCCGGCGCAGGCGGAGGCGCCGGACCGTTGTTCGCGGGAACGCATATCGGATAAGGCAACAGCCCGGGCCCCGGACTGTGCGTGCCCACCACCCGATCATTGGGCCCGGGGGCCGGACAGGGATACTGCGCGGCGGCAGGAGCCGCGAAGCCCAGCGATCCGACGATCAATCCCAGCGCCGCCAAAAAGGCACGCGAGCGCAGGCGATCAGCGAGACGTTGCCACATCATCAGATCTCCAGAGGTGGATTGGCGATGTCGTCCACCAGCTCCCAGCACTCGGTGGTCGGACGAAACAGAAGGTGGCCGCCTGAACCGGTCTCTTGGACCAACTCCCCAAGGCCGTCGCCGACCTCGGTGGGAGGGGGCGTCAGATCCTTCTCGAAGATGCCCGGCAACCAATCGACGCGAGCACGACCGTCGCTCGCCTCATTGATCTCGATCATCACGTAACGCAGGACGTCGGAGTCGCCTCCGTTGGCGTCGAACAGCATGGCCGTTTCGGCCGTGACGTAGAAGTAGTCGATCGTGGCCAGCGGATAGTGATTGCGGTCGAGGTATCGCCGACGCGTCAGCTTGTTTGCTTTTCCGACCTCGCCAAAGGCGACTTCGGACGCAGTGTATCGTTCACGAACGGCCCAGGAGCCGCTGAAGGCCCGGAAGAAGCCCCCGAAGTCCTTGGATCGGCAAGCCCCCTCAGCCATCTCCAGGCGAAGGCGGTCGCTTTCGGTGAGGGTTCGCCGAGGGCGGTCTTGAGCTCCGTCCGTGCCGGCCGTGTTCGCCTTGGTCGCCGCGTCGGGAACTTGAGGCGGAGCGGGGTTCGCGTCGGCGGCGGTTTCCCGGGTTTGGCTTCCGCACGCCGTGGCGAGGGTGGCCGCCAGCACCAAGGGCAGAACCGCTCCGCTTGTCCTTAGGGGCGTCGTATTCAACGGGGCGGTCCTGTGAATTGAACTCCGGCGCGGTCAACGCGAGCTCTGAAGATGGCGGTGCTCGCGAGAGCCGAAATTTCGCATGCCCCAAGCGGGTGCACAACGTGGGTGAGCGGCGCAGAAATGCATATGAGTGCTACAAGAATCGACATCTTTGCCCGACTCTCACTTCCTGTTTCGCCTGAAGCGACGGTCTTATCCGGCGGGCGTTTCGTGGCATGAAGGGCGGACGCCTCCTCTCGCCGCCGGAAGACCGCATGAACAGAGCCCGCCGCGCCCGCATCGTCGCGACTCTGGGGCCCGCCAGCCGGGCGCCCGGCACGGTCAAGGCGCTGGCCCAGGCCGGGGCGGACGTGTTCCGCCTGAACTTCAGCCACGGCAGCCATGAGGATCACGCCGCCGCGCTGAAGGCCGTGCGCGGCGCCGAGATGGCGCTGAAGCGGCCGCTGGGCGTGCTGGCCGACCTGCAGGGACCCAAGCTGCGTCTCGGCAAGTTTGCTGACGGCGAAATCGCCATCAAGCCGGGCCACCGGATGCGGTTCGATCTCGACTCCGCCCCCGGCGACGCGACACGGGTGCAGATGCCGCACCCGGAAATCTTCAAGGCGCTGCGCACCGGCATGCTGCTGCTGCTGGACGACGGCCGCGTGCGTCTGCGCGTCGGCGAGCGGGCCGACGACTGGGCCGACGTCACGGTCGAGAGCGGGACGAAACTGTCGGATCGCAAGGGCGTGGCGGTGCCCGAGGCGATCATCCCCGTCTCGGCCCTGACGCCCAAGGACCGCGAGGATCTGGCCTTCGCCCTGCGCATCGGCGTGGACTGGGTGGCGCTCAGCTTCGTCCAGAAGGCCGAGGACATGGCCGAGCTGAAGCGGCTGGTCGGCGGTAAGGCGGCCTGCCTGGCCAAGATCGAGAAGCCGCAGGCCCTGGCCCAGCTGGAGTCGATCCTCGACTACTGCGACGGGGTCATGGTCGCGCGCGGCGACCTGGGCGTGGAGCTGGAGCCGGAGGAGGTGCCGGTGGCCCAGAAACAGATCATCCGCGCCGCCCGCCAGCGCGGCGTGCCGGTGATCGTGGCCACCCAGATGCTGGAATCGATGACGGCCGCGCCCGCGCCCACCCGCGCCGAAGCCTCCGACGTCGCCAACGCCGCCTATGAGGGCGCCGACGCCCTGATGCTGTCCGCCGAGACGGCGTCGGGGGACTATCCGCTGGAATCCGTCGGCGTCATGAGCCGCATCATCGAGCGGGTCGAGGCGGACCCCATGTGGCCCAGCCTGATGGACGCCGAGCACGCCGGCATGGACGACATCGACGCCGACGCCCTGGTCGCCGCCGCGCGCAAGGCCGGCGAGGCCCAATCGACCGCCTGCGTCGTCGTGTTCACCACCCTGGGCGGCACGGCGCGGCGCATGGCGCGCGAGCGGCCTTTGCAGCCGGTGCTGGCCCTGACGCCCAACGCGTCCACCGCGCGGCGGCTGGCGCTGGTCTGGGGGCTCGAGTCTCGTCTGGGACGGGAGCCGTCCTCGCTGGAGGAGGTCACCGACGACGCCGTCGCCGCGGCCATGGACTACGGCCTGGCCCAGCCCGGACAGCGCATCCTGATCCTGGCCGGCACTCCCTTCGGCGCCCCGGGGGCTGCGAATCTGCTCCGCCTGGCCCATGCTCCGGCGAAGAAGGGCAGGCGCTGATCGCCGACCCTGAGGGCTCGGCGTGATCAAATATCTCGGCTCCAAGCGCGCGCTGCTGGACCGCATCGTTCAGGCGGTGGGCGGCCGGCTGCCCGAAGGTGGTCGGATCTGCGATCTGTTCAGCGGCTCGGCGCGGGTGGGGCATGCGCTGAAGCGCGAGGGGTTCGAGGTGCATTCGAACGACCACAACGCCTACGCCCACGTGCTGGCCACGACCTACGTCCAGGCCGACCGCGACCGGTGGCTGGGCCCGGCTGGGCGGGTGCTGGCCGAACTGGCCGAGGTGAAGCCCGAACCCGGCTGGTTCACCCGCACCTTCTGCGAGGACGCCCGCTTCTTCCATCCGGACAACGGCGCCCGCGTCGACGCTATGCGCGTGCGGATCGAGGAGATGGCGCTGGAGCCGGAGCTGGAGGCCGTCGCCCTGGTCTCGCTGATGGAGGCCGCCGACCGGGTGGACAGCACCGCCGGCGTCCACATGGCCTACATGAAGCGCTGGGCGCCGCGCGCGCTGAAGCCGCTGGAGCTGCGAATGCCCGACCTGCTGCCGGGCGCCGGCCGCGCGACCTGTCTGGACGCGGTCGAGGCGGCGGCGGAGGTGGAGGCGGACCTCGTCTACCTAGACCCGCCCTACAACCAGCACAGCTATCTGGCCAACTACCACTGCTGGGAAAGCCTGGTCCGCTGGGACAAGCCGGAGGTCTATGGCGTCGCCAACAAGAGGATCGACGTGAAGGCCCGCAAGAGCGCCTTCAACAGCCGTCCGGGCATCGGCCCCGCTCTGGCGACGGTGGTCGAGCGGCTGCGGGCGCCGAACCTGATCGTCAGCTTCAACGACGAGGGCTATCTGAGCCGCGCCGACCTGACCGAGATGCTGTCGGCGAAGGGCCACGTGCAGGTCGTGGAGATCGATCGCCCGCGCTACGTCGGGGCGCGGATCGGCATCCATGATCCGTCGGGCAAGAAGGTCGGCACGGTGGGCCGCCTGCGCAACGTGGAGCATCTGTTCGTCGTCACCGACCGCCGCATCGATCTGGCCGACGCGGCTTGACCGTTCGGAACCGGACGTAGGAAGCTGTCGTTTCCGCCGTCATGGACGAGCTGACGATGACCCCCGACCGCCGCCTGCACGCCACCCGGACGTACGGCCGCGCCGCCTTCGACGCCGCCGCCTGGAAGGCGCCCGACGCGCGCCGATTCACCGCCTCGACCGCCGCCAACGACGTCGCGTCCGGTCCGTCGCTGGCGCAGGAATTGCGCGATCTGCCGCGCTGGGTCGTGATCGCCGGCGGCGGGGCCTTCTCGGCCCTGCTGGGCGTGATGATGGGCGCGGCCTTCCGGCTCTAGGCCTGTTCCAGCAAGGCCCGGATCGGGGACCAGCCGCGTCGGTGGGCGGGGCAGGGGCCCAGCTCCCGCAGCGCCGCCTGATGGATCGGCGCATTGTAGCCCTTGTGGCTGGCGAAGCCGTAGCCGGGATATTCCGCGTCCAGTGCGACCATCAGCCGGTCCCGCGCCGTCTTGGCCAGGATCGACGCCGCCGCGATCGACAGCGACAGGCCGTCGCCGCCCACGGCCGTCCGCACCTCGCACGGCAGGTTGAAGCGATAGTTCCCGTCCACCAGCGCCGCCGCGGGCGTCACCGCCAGCGCCTCGACCGCGCGGCACATGGCCAGGCCGGTCGCATGCAGGATGTTCAGCTCGGCGATCTCCTCCACCGAGGCGAAGCCGACGCCCCAGGCGACGGCGCGGGCTTTGATCTCGACCTCCAGCGCCTCGCGCCGCGCGGCGGTCAGGGCCTTGGAGTCGTCGATGCCGGCGGGAACGTTCGTCGGATCCAGGATCACCGCCGCCGCCGACACAGGCCCCGCCCACGGCCCACGGCCCGCCTCGTCCACCCCGCACACCGGCCCGCCGACGGCCTGCGCCAGGGCGGTCTCCAGCGTCAGGGTGGGAATCGTCTTCGGGCGGGCGGCCTTCATGGTCCCGAGATGCCACGGACCGGCCGGCGGCTCAAACCTCTCCCGGCCGGACGTGGCGGTAGACGTGGCTGATCACCACCGAACCCTCGCCCACGGCGGACGCCACCCGCTTGACCGACCCGGCCCGCACATCGCCGACCGCGAAGATGCCCGGCGCCGAGGTGGCGTAGGGCGAGTCCGACAGGCCGCAGTCCTGGCCCGTCCGAATGAAGCCCTTGTCGTCGAGGTCGACCATGCCGTCCAGCCAGGCGGTGTTGGGCGCGGCCCCGACCATGATGAACAGGGCCCGGCTGTCGATCTCTCGCCGCGCGCCGTCGGCCCGGTTGGCGATCGTCAGCCGCTCCAGCCGGTCGGAGCCCTGCAGATCCTCGACCTCGCTGCGATAATGGACGGTGATCCGGGGGTCGGCTTCCAGCCGCTGGGTCAGGTAGCGCGACATCGACGCCGCCAGGCTCGGCCCGCGCACCACGACGTGGACGTGCTCGGCGTTTCGGCTCAGGTACATGGCCGCCTGGCCCGCGCTGTTGCCGCCGCCGACGATCACCGCCTCCGTGCCCCGGCACCAGCGCGCCTCCAGCTCGGTGGCGGCATAGTAGACGCCGTTCCCCTCGAACTCTTCCAGACGGGGCAGGGGCAGGCGGCGGTACTCCACCCCGGTCGCCACCACCACCGCCCTGGCGCAGACCGACTGACCGTCGTCGAAGCGGACGCAGAAGACGCCGTCGTCCTGTCTCTCGATGCCGGTGGCGCGCAGTGGAATGGCGAACCGCGTGCCGAACTTCATCGCCTGCACCTCGCCGCGCCAGACCAGGTCCGCGCCCGAGATGCCGGTGGGAAAGCCCATGTAGTTCTCGATCCGGCTGGAGGTCCCCGCCTGTCCGCCGATGGCCAGGTCCTCGCCGACCAGCGCCCGCAGCCCCTCCGCCCCAGCGTAGACGCCCGCCGCCACACCCGCCGGTCCGCCGCCGACGATCAGCACCTCGAAGGCATCTTCCGGGTCCAGTTCGATGTCGAGGCCCAGGCGCGCCGCGACCCGCGCCGGGGTCGGGTCCACGATGATTTCGTCGTGCCCGAAGATCACGGCGGGCTGCGGCTGTGTCACGCCACACAGATGCAGGGAGGCGCGGGCCTCGTCACTGTCGAGCGGATAGCTCAGGTAGGGAATGCGGTTGCGGCCCGCGAACGAGGCGACGCGGCGCACGGCCGGGCTGTCGTCCTCGCCGATCAGACGCAGGGCGCCGTCGCCGTCTTCCAGCTGGCGCCGCCGACGCGCGGCGAAGACGCCGATGATGATGTCGGACATCTCCGGAATTTCGCTCATCAGGCGGAGCATCGTGGGGCGGTCGACCTCGGTCGTCGTGGTGTCCTGAGCGGCCCGCATCGGCAAGGTCCAGCGGCCGCCGGCGAGGAAGCTGATCTCGCCCATGAACTGACCGGGCCCGAGCGTCGAGGGCACGCGCCGCTCGCCGGTCGTCAGGTCCACCACCTCGACCTCGCCCGTCTCGACCCAGACGAAGTGGTCCATCGGATCGCCGGGCCGCGCGAGGAACGCGCCCGCCGCGTAGGTTCGCGTCAGCCCCACGGACCGGATCGCCTCGACATGCGCGTCGGCCAGAGGAGTGCGCTTGGTCTGGCGTAGGTCGAAAGCGATGGATTCCATGCAGTTTGAGGCTCCGACTGTTCGGCTGAGCTTAGCGCGACTTTTGTGACGTTTGGTTCGGCGCTGTCCCTGGCCGTTCGACCACTTTAAGCCAATGTCGTCAGGTGCCGCCCAAACCCCGCACCTCTTCCTGCCGGAAGCACTCATCCACGTGGTCGTTGACCATACCGGTGGCCTGCATGAAGGCGTAGACGATCACCGGACCGCAGAATTTGAAGCCGCGCGCCTTCAGCGCCTTGGCCATGGCGACGGATTCCGGCGTCTGGGCCAGGAAGCCGTCCACGCCGGGCGGGCGCTGGATCGGGGCGCCGCCGACGAAGGACCACAGCCAACCGGAGAAGTCCTCGCCCTTGTCGCGCATCTCAAGCCAGATGCGGGCGCCGTGGATCGTCGCGTCGATCTTGGCGCGCGAACGGATGATGCCGGGGTCGGCCAGCAGGCGCGCGCGGTCGGCGTCGTCATAGCGCGCGACCTTTTCCGGATCGAAGCCGTCGAAGGCGGCGCGGAGGGTCTCACGCTTTCTCAGGATGGTGATCCAGGCCAGCCCCGCCTGCATGCCGTCCAGCGCCAGCTTCTCCCACAGGGCGCGGGGATCGCGCTCGGGCACGCCCCACTCCTCGTCGTGATAGGCGACGTACAGCGGGTCGGTCCCGCACCAGGAACACCGACCCGCCGTCATGGGGTCAGCGGCCGCCCGAGCGGATGGCGCCGCCGAAGGTCTTCCAGCTCAGCTTCACGTCCGACAGGGCGCCGGCGCGGAAGGCGCGGCCCGCGATCCAGACCATGACCAGCGCCATGGCGAACATGCCGGCCATGGTGCCGAACACCTCATAGGCGGGCGGCTCCGCCGGCGCGCGGGCGGGCATCAGGAAGGGGGTGAAGAAGGGGATCCACGACATGATCTTCACCAGCGGCGCGTCGGGCGTGCGCAGGGCCATCTGCACGACGATGATGGGAATGACGAGGATCATCATGATCGGCCCCATCAGCGTCTGGGCGTCGCGCGGCGTCTCGCAGAAGGCGCCGATGGCCGCGAACAGCACCGCGTACATCAGATAACCGCCGACGGCGTAAGCCACGAAGTACCAGATCATCCCGCCCTGCAGCACGATGTCGCCGATGTCGCGCGCCGTGCCGGGGAAGCTGGCCAACAGGCCCGCCGCGCCGATCCCGGCCCAGACCAGCAGCACGGTCAGGGTCAGCAGGGCCACGCCCAGCACCTTGCCGGTCAGGATTTCCGTTGCGGAGGCCGAGGACAGCAGCACCTCCAGGATCTTGTTCGACTTCTCCTCCATCACGCTGTTCAGCAGGATGGAGGCGCCGGTGATGATCAGCGACCACAGGATGAAGGCCGAGGCCAGGCCGATCACAGACGGCAGGCGGTCGCGGAACGACACCTCGCCGCCGCTGGCCGACTGGGGCGAGAAGGCCCGCACGTCTGGGCGGAAGCGCTCGGTGTCGGCCACCACGGCGCCGTCGATGCCGGCGGCCTCGAACACCTGCCTGCGGTTGGCGGCCTGCAGGGCCTCGCGGATGAAATCCTCCACCGTGTCGTCGGCGGCCCGGCGCGTCCAGACGCGGGCGGCGGGGCGACCTTCGGCGTCTCGGGTCAGGAAGACGACGGAATCGATCCGTTGGTCGCGATCGACGTCGGCGGTCAAAAGCTCGCGCACCGCGGCCTCCTGCGCCTGACCGGGCGCGGCCGAGGCGACGGCGGCGGGCGCGTCGACGATGCGCAGCCGCTGGCGGTTCAGGGACTCGCGCAGCCCCGCGCCCTGGCTCTTCTGCGCCTGCTCGACGGCCTCCTTGGGGATGCCGGTCGCCTTGACGGCGGCGTCCTGGGCCTGGGCGGCCCGCTCGGCGCGGCGTTCGGCGTCGCGGCGCAGGGCATCCTGCACCGATCCGGCAAGGCCTTGGGCCGCCGGGCCCTCTTCGATCAGGACGACCGACCGAACCGGCTCGGACGTCCGCATCAGAATGGGGATGGCCCCGCCCAGGACGGCGAACAGGGGGAAGGCCAGCAGCGACAGCCAGAAGCCGACGGTCTTGGCATAGGCGGCGTATTCGCGCCGGGCGATCAGAAGGGTGCGGTTCATCGGGCGGCCTCCGAAGCCTGGTCGCGGCGGACGGTCTGGTCCTGGTTCGGGTCGTCGCCCGTCAGGCCGATGAAGGCGTCGTGCAGGGTCGGCTCGCGCAGCTCGAAACGGCGCACGTCCAGCCCGCCCAGGAAGGCCGCCTTGAGCGCCTCCTGTCCGCGCCCGCCGGGCGCCAGTTCGGCCTTCAGCACGCGCACGGGGCCGTCGGCGCGCACGGTCTCGACGGCGACCACGCCCGGCAGGCCGCGCGCGGCCTCCTCGGCGATTTCGCCCTCCAGCTCCAGGAAGCGGCGGGTCGTGCCCTTGGCCTCGTCCACAGTGCCTTCGAAGGCCTTCCGCCCGCGGGCCAGCAGCACGACCTTGTCGCACAGCCGCTCGGCGTGCTGCATCACGTGGGTCGAGAACAGGACGGTCGCGCCGTTCGCCGCCAGGCCCCGGATCATCGCTTCCAGCCCTTGCTGGTTGACCGGGTCCAGACCCGAAAAGGGCTCGTCCAGGATCACGAACTCCGGCTGGTGCACGACCGAGGCGATCAGCTGCACCTTCTGGGCCATGCCCTTGGACAGCTCCTTCATCTTCTTGGTCTGGGCGTGCTCCAGCCCCTGCTCCTTCAGCAGGGTGCGCGCGCGCCGCTTGCCCTCGCCCATGGGCAGCCCCTTCAGGGCGCCGAAGAAGGCGATGGCGTCGATCGGGGTCATCTTCTTGTACAGACCGCGCTCTTCCGGAAGGAAGCCGATGCGGTCGCGCACGCGCCGCCCGTCGGGCTGGCCCAGGATTTCCAGCTGCCCGGTGGTCTGCGGCTGCAGACCCAGGATCATCCGCAGGGTCGAGGTCTTGCCGGCGCCGTTCGGTCCCAGAAAGCCACAGATGGTGCCCTTCTCGACCGAAAAGCTCAGGTCGCGGACCGCCTCGAAGTCGCCGTAGCGCTTGCCGATGCCGTCCAGCTTCAATGCCGCGGACATGCCGTCTCCCCGTCGTGGCTTAACTGCAGCTCAGGCTAGGGGTGTAAAGGACGTTTGACAACCGCCCGGGCGTGGAAGTTCATGAATTCCCCGTCATCAACCCACCGTTGACGGTCGCGACCATCCGCACGACAACGGATCGAACGGGAGGGCAGCAGATGCTTCAGAAGATTCTCGGCGCGGTCGTCGGCGTCGTCGTGTCGGTCGTCGTCGTCATGGTTTGGCAAACGATCACGCACATGATCGACCCTCCGCCTTCCGACCTCAAGATGAGCGATCCGGCGGCCATGCGCGCCTATATGGAAGGCCTGCCGGCGTGGAAGCTGGGCGCGGTGATCCCCGGATATGGCCTCGGCGCCTTCCTGGGCGGCTGGATCGCCGCTCTGGTCGCCCGCGGGCATGGATGGCATGCCTGGGTTCCGACGGGCCTGCTGCTGATCGGCACGTTCGCCAACGTCTACAGCCTGCCCCATCCGATCTGGTTCCCGGCCGTGGCGATCCTGACGATCCTCGCGGGCGGCTGGCTGAGCGGACGCATGGGCCGCAAGACGGTCTGATCAGCCCTCGACGACGACGTCGAAGGTGCGGCCCATGACGCGGTCCGGATTCACGTGGGCCCCGTCGCGCCTCACCTCGAAATGCAGATGCGGCCCGGTGGAATAGCCGGTCGATCCGACCAGACCCACGCGCTCGCCGGAATACAGCTCCTGACCCGACCGCACGTCGATGCGGCTGAGGTGGGCGTAAAGCGTCGTCATGCCGTTGGGGTGGCGGATCTCGACGAAGTTGCCGAAGCCGTCGCGCTGATGGCCTGTGCGCAGGACCGTGCCCTCGGCGGCGGCGAAGACGCCGGTGCCTGTCGGGGCGGCGAAATCCACGCCCTTGTGGGCGCGCGGGGCGGTTTCGCCCGGCAGACGGCGCGTGCCGTAGCGCGAGTTCACGGCGAAACCCTTCACCGGCTCGTGGAACATGATCTCGCGCATGATCGGCCCGGCGGGCTCGGCCACGGCGACCAGGGGCGCAGTGGCGGGGGCCGCGGCGGCGTCGATCACGACGGGGTCCGGATCGGCGTTCGGGGCGGCGGCCATGGCCAGCATTGCGGTGACGGATAAAGCGGCGGCCTGACCCGTGTGGGTCAGAATGCGGCGGACGGTCGGCATAAGGCGTCGCATGCGTGCGGCGTCTCCTTGTCGGTCTCGTTCGACGGGTAGGGCGCGGGAGACGGTTTCCCCTGCGCGGTGAGGTCGTCGTTATAGGGCGCGGTGAGACGGCAATGAGGCGCCGGGCGCGACGGACGGTCGCACCCCGGGAACCAAACGAAAGGGCGCGGCCCGTGCGGACCGCGCCCTCGTCGCCTGATGTGGCTTGGAACCTAGGGCAGGGGGATGGTGAACTGGATCCCGCCCTGGTGGCTGTCGGCATGATCCCCGAACCGGCCGCGATAGCCGAACGACACCTTCATCCCGGCCCAGTCGCCCTCGATGCCCGCCGAGGCCAGCATGTGGCCGCCGAACGGCCCTTCCACGTCGCGGTACAGCACCTGCGAGGGGCTGCCGGCGATCGAGGTGCCGACCGCGTCGGATCCCTCGTCCAGATCGTCGCGGTATCCGCCTTCGACGAAGATCGTCGTGCCGCCCTTGCGGGTTTCTGCGCGGACCGTCGCCTCGGCCGTCGTCGCCTGCACGGTGCGGTCTTCATAGCGGTACTGGGCTGCGACGCCCTGTTCGAAATAGCCCTCGACCTCGCTGGAGGTCCACGTCAGGGCGACGCGCGGCGAAATGCGGATGTCGTCGCCGCCGAACCAGACGCCGGCCTGGGCGCGGACGCCCGTGCTGTTCCCTTGGGTCTCGCCGGTGTGGACCACCGGTCCCAGAGTGGTCTGGCGGGTGATGTCCTCATAGTCGTCGACCGAGGCGCCGGCGCTCAGGTTGGCGAAAACCGAACCCGACCGCCAGCCGACGGCCGCGTCGAAGCCATAGGACTCCACGTCGAACGTCTGCCCCGGAGACGTCACTTCCGCGTTGCGGAACGACGCCGCCAGCGACCAGCGCCAGGTCTCCGACGGGCTGAACACCAGCCCGCCCCGGAAGCCGTATCCTTGGGACTCCGCGCTGGGCACGAAGCCGCGCGCGTCGAACTCCGTGGAGTCGTACAGGGCGCCGAACGTCAGCCCGGTCCCGGCCTCCCAGCCATAGGCGCTCGACATGCCTTCGGAAGAGAGGTCCAGCATGTCCTCGCGGAACCTCTGGGCGGTTTCGCCTTGCAGTGCCGTCTTCGCGCCCGCGTCGCCGTAATAGAGGTAGTCTTCGGCCAGGGTGGCCAGCAGGGCGTGGCCGGCCGCGGTGGGGTGAACGCCGTCCCAATAGAAATAGGTGCCGGGGCTCGAACAGATCGTCAGGGCGGTCTGGTTGAAGCAGGCGTCGGTCGCATTGGTCAGGCCGAAGCTGGACGGACTGCCGGCGATCACGTCGCCGATCTTGAAGATGTCCATCAGGATGATGTTCGTGCCCGGCCGGGCGGCCGCCGTGGCGAACAGGCCCGTGGACAGGGCGCCGTTGAAGGTCGTGACGGCGAAGTCGGCCAGCGGCGCCGCCGCCAGGTTCGGGCCGGAGCGGAACTGCGGCGTCAGGCTGAGCTTGGGCAGGTTGGTGACCAGGATGGTCCCGGCCCCGGCCGTCGCCACGCTGTTGACGATGAAGTTGACGTCCGTCGCGGCCGAGGTGGCGACGTTCTGCATGAAGGCCTGGGGCCCGGTGGTCAGGACAGCCGCCGGAATGCCCTGGAAGATGTTGTTGGCGCCGCCCAGCACGCTGACCAGATCGTTGGCGCGGAAGGTGCCGCCCGCCGTCGTGTACTGGGTCAGTTGGGTCCGCATGCCGGGCGGCAGGCCGACGGAGGCGTCTGTGCGCGCGCCGCCGTAGGCGTAGTTGATGCTGCCCGTCACCGACGCTCCGGCCGCGGCGCGACCGGCGCTGAAGCCCAGCAGTTCGGTGAACACCGGCCCGTTGGAGAAGCGGCCGTTGAAATAGAAGGCGGCCGGAGGCTGGGTGTTGAAGCTGGCGGCGTACAGGTTGCCGTTGTCGCTCAGGCTGTCGCCGAAGACGACCAGACGGGAATAGCTCTGGGCAGAGGCGGCCGAAGCCAGGCCGCAGACGGCGGCCACGGCCAGCGCCGCGGGCGCGGCGGTGCGCAGAAGACGAGACATCGATGATCCTCCCTCGGCCGTCGAACGTCGCGGCCGTTGAAGATCAGTGTGCGCCGGATTTTCTTGGGCGCAAGATGCCGTTGGGGAAGCTTATCCGCGTTGTTGCAGAGGACGCACGCGGTTGACGTGCCCCATCTTGCGTCCCGGGCGGGCGGGCGCCTTGCCGTAGAGGTGCAGCCGCATGTCGCCCTTCGTCGAAAGGGCGGCCCATTTTTCGACGTCGTCGCCCAGAAGATTGGTCATTTCGACCTCGGCATGCGGCGTCGTGGGGCCAAGCGGCCAGCCCATGACGGCACGGACGTGCTGTTCGAACTGATCGCAGACACAGCCGTCCTGGGTCCAGTGGCCGGTGTTGTGCACGCGCGGGGCGATCTCGTTGACCAGCAGCCGTCCCTCGCCGAGGTCGAACAGCTCGATGCCGATCACGCCGACGTAGTCCAGACCGTCCAGCACCGCGCGCGCGATGCGCCTGGCGGCCTTCTCGGTCTTCGCGTCGATGCGGGCCGGGGCCACGGTGGTCCGCAACACGCCGCCGGCGTGGCGGTTCTCGCCCAGCGGATAGACGGCGGTCGATCCGTCCCAGCCGCGCGCCGCGATGATCGACAGCTCGCGCACGAACGGGGCCCGGGCCTCCAGAATGCTGAGGCGTCCGCCCACCGCCTCCCAGGCCGCCGCTGCGCCGCGCGCGGACTTCACCCAGACCTGGCCCTTGCCGTCATAGCCCTCGCGCCGGGTCTTCAGCAGGGCGGGCGTGCTCAGCCGCTCAAGGCCGGCGATCAGGTCGCCCACGCCGTCGACCACGTGGAAATCCACCGTCGTGGCGCCGACGCCGTTCAGGAAGGTCTTCTCCTCGACCCGGTCCTGGGACGCGGCCAGCGCCTTGGGCCCCGGCGCCGCGCGGGCGCCGCCGGCCCTCAGCCGATCCACCGAGGCCGCCGGCACGTTCTCGAACTCGAAGGTCACCGCGTGGCAAACCTTGCCCATGACGTCGAGCGCGGTCGAATCTGCATAATCCGCCACGATCTGGCCGCGCGACACACGCCCGGCCGGGCTGTTGTCCTCGGGATCCAGAACCACGACGTCGAAGCCCAGCCGCGACGCCGCCTGCGACAGCATGCGGCCCAGCTGGCCGCCGCCCAGGATGCCAAGGGTCGAACCGGGGGGCAGGGCGTCCACTCAGTCCTCGACCGTCTCGTGGACCGCCTCGGTCTGGGCCTCGCGGAAGGCCCGCAGCCGCCCGGCCAGTTCGGCGTCGTTCAGGGCCAGAATCTGTCCCGCCAGGATGCCGGCGTTGGTCGCCCCGGCCTCGCCGATCGCCACCGTGGCCACAGGCACGCCGCCGGGCATCTGGACGATCGACAACAGCGAATCGAGCCCGCTCAGCGTCTTGGACTGCACCGGCACGCCGATCACCGGCAGCTCGGTCATGGAGGCGACCATGCCGGGCAGGTGCGCCGCCCCTCCCGCGCCGGCAATCACGACCTTGAAGCCCTCGGTCGCGGCGCCGAGCGCGAAGGTCACCAGCCGGTCGGGCGTGCGGTGGGCGCTGACGACGCGGGCGATCCAGCTTACGCCCAGTCGGTCCAGGCTGTCGGCCGCGCGCTTCATCGTGGGCCAGTCCGACCGGCTGCCCATGACGATGGCCACCTGAGCCGCTGCGGTCATGCGGAGCCCCCTTGAGCATGATCGGTTCCGACGGAAGCGTGAATCATGCTCCCGCGTAAAGCTGGAGCCTTCAGGCTCCAGCCCGGAAAGCGCGGGGTTTACGGCCTTCGCGTTGCGCCCGCAACCGGGGCGGATAGGATCAGCCGGACGCCGCCGGCTGAGTCGCGTCCTTCCCGAGTGCTGCCTGTGTCCCTGTCCGCCGCCCAAGTCCGGTCCGACGCCGACCTGCTGGCCGAGGTCGAACGCCTGCGCGCCGAGGTGGCAGAGCTTCGGGCCCGGGCCGAGGCGGCCGAGGCCGCGGCGGACCACGACGTGTTGACGCCGACCCTGAACCGCCGCGGCTTCGTCGAGGCCATGAACCGGGCCATGGCCTATTGTCGTCGCCACACGACGCCAGCCTGCCTGCTGTATCTCGATCTGGACGGGTTCAAGTCCGTCAACGACGGACTGGGCCACGCCGCGGGCGACGCCGCCCTGGTCCGCGTCGCGGAGATACTGATCGCGAATCTGCGGGAATCCGACGCCGTCGGCCGTCTTGGCGGAGACGAGTTCGGCCTCTTGATGCTGAACGCCGGGCTGGACGAGGGGCGGGAGAAGGCCCGCCGGCTCGCCGACGCCTTGTCGGCCGAGGAGTTCCGCTGGGAAGGCGAGCGCGCGATCCTCGGCGGCTCCTTCGGCGTCCGCGCCTTCGCCGGGCATGAGGACCCGGAGGTCTGGCTGGCCGAGGCCGACGCGGCGATGTGGGTGCGGAAGAAGGGGAGTAGGGCTTAGGGCTTAGGGCTTAGGGCTTAGGGCTCTAAAGTGCTCCCGCGCCGGGGCTGCCCTAAGCCCTAAGCCCCCACTTCAGGCGATGATGTCCGGCAGGATCCGAGCCTCGATCTTCACGATCTCGTCGCGCAGGGTCAACTTCTTCCGTTTCAGGCGGGCGATCATCAGCTGGTCCGGGATGGGCATGTGACCCAGGGCCTCGATGGAGGCCTCCAGGTCGGCGTGCTCCTGCTGCAGAACCTTCAGCCGGGCCCGAAGCGCCAGCTCGACTTCGTCGGGAACCTGTTCGTCGTTCATCGTCTCATCCGCAGGCGGCGGCTTATCTCACGACGCGAGGCGTTCGGCCAGACGCGCCAGGGCAGGCCGGGGCAGGGCCTCGCCCCAGGCCCGCGACAGGCGCACCATGTCCGGCAGGGGGTCGCGCGGGGCGCCGGGCGTGCCGGCCAGTTGCGCCAATCCGTCCAGCAGACGTCTCTCCGCCTCAAGTTCGACCGCCTTGACCTGGCGTCGCACCTCCTCGCGGGCCGTCGCCTCCATGTCGATCAGCGGCGCTTTCAGCGCCCGGCGCACGGCGCGCATCGGCGCGATCGCCTGCTCCTGCCACACGCGGGCGACGTCGCAGGCCGCCTCCACCGCCTCGTCGTCCAGCGCCCGCCCCGCCGCGGCCGCCCAGGCTCCGAACAGCAGCAGAGGCACGCACTGGCCGTCGCGGTCCTGCAAGGACAGGCAGGTTTCGGCCACGCCGTCGCGGCCATAGGCGGCGACGGCCCAGGTCCAAAGTTCCTGCGCCGCCGTCATTCGGGCTTCAGCCCCTCCCAGCGCCGCACCGCCGACCAGTCCAGGCCCAGCGCGTCCAGCGCGCGTCCCACGGATTGATCGACCACGTCCGACAGGGCCTCCGGCCGCGCATAGAAGGCGGGCACGGGCGGCGCGATCACCGCGCCCATCTCGGCCAGGGAGACCAGCGTCCTCAGATGCCCCAGGTGCAGCGGCGTCTCGCGCACCATCAGCACCAGCGGGCGCCGCTCCTTCAGCGTCACGTCCGCCGCGCGCGTCAGCAGGGACGAGGTCACGCCGGTGGCGATCTCGCTCATGGTCCTGACCGAACACGGGGCCACGATCATGCCCAAGGTGCGGAACGAGCCCGAGGCGATGGTCGCCCCCACGTCGGCCAGCCGATGCGCCACGTCGGCCCGGTCCATCAGGTCGTCGGCCGAAAGATCGGTCTCCTGCGACAGGGTCATCAGCGCCGCGCGCGTGACCACCAGATGGCTCTCGACGCCCAGTTCGCGCAGGGCGTCCAGCGTGCGGATGCCGTAGATCACACCGGACGCGCCGGAAATCCCGACCACAGCGCGGGGGCGGTCCGATACGGTCAAGTTCACATCATCGGCCATTTTCGCGTCCAGGCTGACGATGAGCGTCGCGTTTGGCGAGCGTCACCGGAATGTGATTCCACAGCGCGTCAATAGCGAGGCTCACTGCTCTTGTCCCTAAGACATGGAGGCGCAAGCCATGACCATCGAGGCTCGTATTCGCGAACTGGGAAACCGTCACCGCTCGCTGGAGAACGCGATCCAGCAGGAGATGGGCCATCCTTCCGCGGACTCGCTGCACTTGAAGGCCCTCAAGCTGCGAAAGCTCAGGCTCAAGGAACAGATCAGCGCCCTGCAGGAGGCGCGAACCGGATAGGCGACCCGAAAATCAAGTGAGACCAGGCGGCCCCGGGATGTCCCGGGGCCGTTCTCGTTTGGATCAGTCGCGCGAGCCGAACACCGATTCCGCCGTCGGCTCGGCGCCGCGGCGCTCTGCCGCTTCCGGCACGAATTCGGGCTCGGCCGGAGCCTCATCCACCTCTGCAGCGGACTTCAGCGTCGCGCCGCCCGACTTGGCGTCGTCGCGGGCCTTCTTCTCGGCGGCCTTCTTCACCAGGTCGTCCAGCGCCAACTGGCCGACCAGGCCCAGCGTCACCGGATCGACCGGCTTGATGTTGGCGCTGTTCCAGTGGGTACGGTTGCGCACGCTTTCGATCGTCGCCTTTGTGGTGCCCAGCATCTTGGCGATCTGGGCGTCGGTCACCTCGGGATGGTTCTTCACGAACCACAGGATGGCGTCGGGCCGATCCTGGCGACGCGACACCGGCGTGTACTTCGGCGCGGGCTTGGTCGACTTCAGCAATTCGGCGTGGCGGCTGACCACGGCCTTCATGCGATAGGCTTCGTCGGCCTGGGCCTTGTCCAGCTCCTCGCGCGTCAGCTGACCGTTGACCAGCGGGTCGGCGCCGCGGATGTCGCGCGCCACGTCGCCGTCGGCGATGCCGCGCACCTCCAGCGGGTGTAGGCCGCAGAAGTCGGCGATCTGCTCGAAGGTCAGCGAGGTGTTGTCGACCAGCCAGACCGCGGTGGCCTTGGGCATGAGGATGTCGGACATGGCGGTTCCCGTACGGGGCGGCCGCGATCGTGGCGGCGCGCCGGAAATGACGGCGCCCGACCTTTCGGCCGGGCGCGGAATGCTTTCGATATAGGCCGGTTCGTTCCAAAAGGGAACGGCGAAGCGACGTCCTGTCGCCACTCTGCGGAGACCATACAGCCAAGGTTCATCTAGACTGATGAACAACGGTCGCCAGAAGGCGTTTCCGATGCGGATGCGCCCCGTGAAGGAGGGAACCATGTCCATCGTCAGATTGGCGGCCGTCGCCGCGCTGGCCCTGTCGGCGCCGCAGCTCGCCCAGGCCCAGGAGTACGCCATACAGGATCCCGGCGCCCAGCGCGTCGCGCCCCGCGGCGATTATCGCGACAGCTGTCAGGAGGAATACGTCAACCGCGGCCGGCTGTATGCCGACTGCCGCGATCGGCGCGGCCGCCTGCGCGGCACCTCCATCGAACTGGTCCAGTGCGGGCCGTACAACATCGCCAACGACGACGGCAGGCTGGTCTGCGGTCCGCATCGCGGAACCTATGAGGACCGCCCCGGCAACGGCGGCGGTGGCGGCTGGGGCGGCGGCAACGGCGGCGGTTGGGGCGGCGGCGGCGGCCGCGGCTCGGCGATCGTCTACACCGACGCCAACTGGCGCGGTGCGTCCACGCGCTTCGACGGCGAAGTGCCGAACCTGGCGAGCAGCGGCTTCAACGACCGCATCTCCTCGATGCAGCTCAGAGGCCGGTGGGAGATCTGCACCGACGCCTACTTCCGCGGCAGCTGCCAGGTCGTCGACGGCGACGTGCGGAATCTGGGGAACACCGGCTTCAACGACCGGATTTCCTCCATGCGCCCGGTGCGCGGCGGGGGCGGCTGGTAAGCCTCAGTCGAGCGTCAGCAAGATCTTGCCGACATGGACGCCCGCCTCGAGTCTGAGGTGGGCGTCTTTGGCGTCCGCCAGCGGAAAGGTCGCATCCACCGGCGGGCGCACCCGGCCCTCGACGACCCAGGGCCAGATCCGGTCCTGAACCTGCGCCACGAGCCGCGCCTTCTCGTCGGCCGACCGGGATCTCAACGTCGATCCGGTCAGCACCTGCCGCTTCAGCATCAGACGCGTCAGGTCGATCTCGGCCATCGGCCCGGACTGCGTTCCGATCACCACCCAGCGCCCTCCCGCGTTCAGCGCGCCTTGGTTCAGCCGCGCATAGGCCGCGCCGACCATGTCCAGAATGACGTCCGTCCCGCCGGCGTCGCGGATTCCGATGGCCAGATCGCCGACCGTCGCGTCCAGGCTGACGTCCGCGCCCAGGGCCCGCGCCGCGTCGGTCTTGGCGGCGCCCCGAGATGTGGCGATAACCCGCGCGCCGTGCGCCTTGGCCATCTGGATGGCGGTCACGCCGATGCCGCTGGTGGCCCCGTGGATCAGCAGGGTCTCGCCCGGCTTCAGGGCGCCGGCCTCGAACACATTGGCGAAGACCGTCAGCACGGTCTCGGGCAGGCCCGCGGCCTGGATCAGGTCCAGATCATCCGGCACGGGCAGGGCGTGCCGCGCGTCGACCGTCGCCAGGTCCGCATAGCCGCCGCCGCCCAACAGGGCGCAGACCCGGTCCCCGACCCGCCACCTATCGACCCCGTCGCCCAGCGCCGTCACCGTACCCGCGACCTCCAGACCCAGGATCGGGCTCGTCCCCGGCGGCGGCGGGTACAGGCCCGTGCGCTGCAACAGATCCGGCCGGTTCACGCCCGCCGCCGCGACCCGGATCAGAACTTCCCCCGGCGCGGGCACTGGATCCGCGACCTCGATCAGGCGCAGCGCCTCCGCCGGTCCCGTCCCGTCTTCGATCCCGACCGCCCGCATCCGAGCCCCACTTCTTGCCAAGCGCCGCGCCTGGGCGCTTCATAGAGGGCTATGTCACGCGCCGCCAAGGAGGCCGTCATGTCGTTCGAGGATTTGGAGCCCCAGCGCGTCCGCGGCCCCCTGGCCGAACTGGGACGCGAGGACCTGGACCTGCACTCGGTCGAGGACTGTCAGGAACGCATCGCGGCGCTGGAGGCCGAGATCGCCCGCACGCGCGCCGCCATGCAGCGCAAGGCCGAGCGCAAGTCGGCGGCCGACGCCCTGTTCAACTTCGGGCAATGATCGTCGCCTTAACGTCTGGCATGACCGTTGCACGCAGCGTCGTGACGGGCACTGTGCGTCCGTGCGTCAGGAAAGCGTCGCCTTCTCATGCTGTTGATGGATTCCATGGTTGACGACGCCGCATCGCCGGTCCCCGGCCGCCCCCGCGCCGCCGTCGTGCGCGACTTCGCCGCCTCCGAACTGTTCGAGCGCACCTTCCGCGAGGGCATGGAGCTGGTCGAGGAGGTCGCGGCCTATCTGGACGGCGACGGTCGGCGCGAGTCCAAGCTGCTGTCGCGCGCCACCGCACTGGCCTATGCGTCCGAGAGCATGGCCCTGACCACGCGCCTGATGCAGATGGCGTCCTGGCTGCTGGTCCAGCGCGCGGTGCGTGAGGGCGACATGACCGCCGAAGCCGCCTGCGCTCCCCGCTATCGCCTGTCGCCGCCGAAGCCGCGCGAGGAGCCCAGCCACCCCGAGCTGCCGATCGCCCTGATCGAGCACGTCGTCCGCACCGAACGCCTCTACGAACGTGCCCTGCACCTCGACCGCCGCATGTACGTCGACGCCGAGGCGGAGGCGCCGGTGAACCCGGTGCTCAGCCAGATGGACCGCTTGGCGGCGGCTTTCAGAGGGTGATCTGGTCTTTCCCTCCCCTTCAGGGGAGAGAGGATCGCAAAGCGATCCGGGTGGGCCCGTCGGTTCTCACCCCACCCTGGCGGCTGCGCCGCCGTCCCTCCCCCGAAGGGGAAGGAAACCACCTCTTTACGGCCCGACGTCGTCGGCGTCCGCACGCCCGTCGATGACCGGGGCCGGCAGGTTCACCGCGATGCCCAGGGCGTCCGCCAGCTTGTCGTCGCGCTTGTAGACGTCCTCGCGGAAAGCCACCCGGCCCTGACCGTCGACGAAGGCTGTCCAATAGAGCAGGCGAACGCCGATCTCGCGGCCCGTCGTCACCCGCGTGGTGCGGCGGCTGTCCAAGGCGGTGTCGAACTCGCCCAGCTTGGTCGGGTCCGGCGACAGCAGCAGGCGGGCGAAGTCGATGGCGTTCTGCACCCGCACGCAGCCGTGCGAACGATGGCGATAGGCGTTGTTGAACGCCGCCTTGGACGGCGTGTCGTGCAGGAAGATGGCGTAGCTGTCGCGCAGCTCGAACTTCACATAGCCCAAGGCGGCCCGCGGTCCGGCCCGCTGGATGACCGTGCCGTTCTGGACGTACATGTCGTTGGCGGCCAGATAGCCGGGCCCGCGCGGCAGGATCTCGTTGCGGGCGATCCCGGCCGGAACGTACCAGGGCGGATTGGCCACCACCGAGGCGAAGGGCTTCTCCAGGCTGGGTGTCTGGTTCTCCGGCGTGCCGACGACCACGCGATTGGAATGGGTCGGCTTGCCGTCCTTCCAATAGACCATGATGGCCGCGGCGGTGTTCACCTCGATCCGCTCGTCGGGCACGTCCCGCGCCAGCCAGCGGCGGCGTTCCAGGTTCAGCGCGATCTGACGCGCGCGGTTCTCGGCGGTGGCGGACAGCGACCGCTGAGTGCCCGAACCGATGCGGGCGTCGCCCAAAAGGCCGTGCCGCACCTGGAAGCCCTTGACCGCGTCTTGAAGCTCCGTGCCGTAAACGACGCCCTCGGCCTTCAGCCGCACCCCGGCCGACGCCTCCAGGTCGCCCTCGGCCACCAGACGGTCGATCAGGATCGGGATGCGCGCGTCGCTCTGGCCCGGTTCGATGTTCGCGCCCGGGCGGAAGGTCGGCCAGCCGCCGCCGTCCCGGATCAGGCGGCGATAGCGGACATAGCCGGCCGAGAGGTTGGCATAGCCGATGTCCGTCGGCGCCAGGCCTTCGACCCAATCCAGCAACTGGTTTCCTCCCAGCGCCGCGTTCAGGCCGGTGGGCAGATCGACGCGGTTCTTCCGCATCTCCCACAGATCCTCGACCGTCTCGGGGCGGATCCGCCCTTCTGACAGAACGCGGCAGTAGGACAGAAGCGCCGCGGTGGTCAGCATCTCGGACCGGGCGCGATCGGCGGCCAGGGCGTCGAAGTCGAAATGATCGCCTTGCGCCAGGCCATGTCGCTCCGCCCGCGACGCCACGGCGCGCAACGCCTGCATCCGCGGCGCGGTCCAGACCGGGGTCCAGCCGTTCATCTCATAGAAGGCGCGCACGTCCGGCTGGATCGTGGCGGGAAGGCGCGCCAGCTGGTCGTTGAAGGTGTTGTAGAACTGGACCGCGTCCGGATCCCTGGCCTGGGCCCCGGCCGGAGAGGCCACGCCCGCCAAGGCCGCCATCGCGGCCCCCATGCCCAGTTCACGACGATTCATCGGTCGGTCCGTCTCACGCTTTCGGGCGGACTGACGCGCCGCCCACGCCCCATATGGGAAACGTCGGTCAGCTTATCGACGTTCCGGCGGAATCGAAAGCGCCGGCCCTTCCGGACCGGCGCTCGGGCGACGTGATGTCGCGAACTTGTGTCCCGGCGCACACGCGCCGGAAGGCCTCACTTCTTGATGAAGCCGGCGAACTTGTTGTTGAACTTCGACACGCGGCCGGCGCGGTCCATCAGATGGGCGTTTCCGCCGGTCCACGCCGGGTGCGTCAGCGGATCGATGTCCAGGTTCAGCACGGCGCCTTCCTTCTGATAGGTCGAGCGCGTCTTGTAGGTGCTGCCGTCCGTCATCGTCACGGTGATGAAGTGATAGTCGGGGTGGGTGTCGGCCTTCATGGCGATGATCCGGTCCAGAAACGCGCGGTGACGATGCCGACCGTCGGTGCGCAAGAATGACGTAAGCCGCAGGCGGGGCCTGCGGCGAGCGCGGGCGTTTACACCGGAGACGGTTCCGGGGCAAGAGGCGCGGCCATGACCGACGCCTCAGCCGCTTCCTCCGCTCCTGACGCCGACGCCCGCCCGGGGGCGGGGGCCCAGCTGTCCGAGCGGCTGGCCGAGGCGGGCGAACGGCGCGCGCGCAGCAAGAACGTCCGCCCCCTGGCCCGACTGATCCCTTATGCCGTCGCGCACCGCGGCCAGGCGGCGATGGCCGCGCTGTGGCTGCTGGCGTCCACGGCGGCCTCGCTGGGCCTGACGGTCACGGCGCGGGGCGCGATCGACAACGGCTTCCTGGACGACGGGGCGGGGCTGAACTTCTGGTTTGGCCTGCTGGGCCTGAACGCCCTGTTCCTCGGCCTGGCCACGGCCTTCCGCTACTATTTCGTCACCCGCACCGGCGAGCGCATCGTCGCCGACCTGCGCGAGGGGCTGTTCCGCCGCGTCCTGACCCTGGATCCCGGCTTCTACGTGAAGATGCGCACCGGCGAGGTGCTGTCGCGCCTGACCACCGACATCGCCCTGGTCGAAACCCTGCTGACGACCTCGGTCTCCTATGCCCTGCGCAACCTGCTGACGCTGATCGGCGCGATCATCCTGCTGTTCTTCGTCTCGCCCAAGCTGACGGGGCTGGTCGTTCTGGTGGTGCCGCTGCTGATCGTGCCGCTGTTCCTGTTCGGCCGCATCGTGCGGCGTTTGACGGTCAAGACCCAGGACGCCTTCGCCGAAGCCGTCGCCTCGGCCGGCGAGAACGTCGACGCGGTGGAGACGGTCCAGGCCTTCGGGCGCGAGGCGACGGCCGTCGGCCGCTTCGAGGCGGCGGTGGAGGCGTCCTTCGCCACCTCCATCCAGCGGATGAAGGCCCGCGCCGTCATGACCGCCCTGATCATCTCCGTCATGTTCGGCGGCGTGACCTTGGTGCTGTGGCTGGGCGCCCAGGACGTCATCGCCGGCCGCATGAGCCCCGGCGCCCTGCTGCAGTTCGTGCTGCTGTCCACCTTCGCCGGCGGCGCGGTCGGCGCCCTGGGCGAAAGCTGGGGCGACGTGCAGAAGGCCGCCGGCGCCATGGAGCGGATCGACGAGCTGATGCGGTCGGAACCGCTGATCGCCGCGCCCGCCGCGCCGCGCGCCCTGCCCACGCCGCCTCGGGGGGAGGTGTCGATGTCCGGCGTCGACTTCGCCTACCCCGGCCGGCCCGACCTGCCGGCGCTGAACGGCTTCTCCCTCACCGTTCGGCCGGGCGAGACGGTCGCCCTGGTCGGTCCGTCTGGGGCGGGCAAGTCGACCGTCTTCCGCCTTCTGCTGCGCTTCTACGACCCGCAGAGCGGGGTCGTCGCGGTGGACGGCGTGGACGTGCGCGAGGCCGACCCGGCCGAAGTGCGCGGCCGCTTCGCCTGGGTTTCGCAGGAGGCGCCGCTGTTCTCGGGCTCGGCGGCCGAGAACGTCCGCTTCGGCCGCGAGACTGCGACGGACGAGGAGCTGTGCGACGCCGCCGACCGGGCCCAGGCCCGCGCCTTCGTCGAGGCCCTGCCGCAGGGGTTCGACACGCCGCTGGGCGAGCGCGGCAAGACCCTGTCCGGCGGCCAGCGCCAGCGTCTGGCCATCGCCCGCGCCCTGATCCGCCACGCACCGATCCTGCTGCTGGACGAGGCCACCAGCGCGCTGGATTCCGAGAACGAGCACTTGGTTCAGGCCGCGCTGGATCGGGCGATGGAGGAGCGCACCACCCTGGTCATCGCCCACCGCCTGGCCACGGTCCTGCGCGCCGACCGCATCGTCGTCATGGACGGCGGCTGCGTGGTGGAGGAGGGGACGCACCACGACCTGGTGGCGCGCGGCGGACTCTATGCCCGCCTTGCGGAGCTGCAGTTCCGGGGCGAGTGATCCAGACCGGAAGGAGCGCGGACCTCCAGGTCCGCGACTGAGCGACCACGCGGACCTGGAGGTCCGCGCTCCGAGGCTGTGCGCTTCACTCCTGCCCGCGGGGTGACGCCCGTTGCGACGGATGGGCCGCCGCAGTCATCACGACGGCGCAGAGAATCTCTCTATAAGTCAGTCACCTCGGTGTAACTTTGCACATTTCGCCGGACACAGTTTCGGTGTGTGGCTGAGTCTGGGTGCAGGCGCCAATGTGCACTCCGTGCACTATGCGCACTCAAAAAAAAGTTCAGCGTGCACCTCGGGCCGCCTACCGGACCTTTCCCGGATTGTCGGTGAAGACCGCGTCCACGCCCGCCGCTTCAAAGCGGCGGAACCAGCTGCGCAGGTCGCCGCTGTGGTCCGACGGCAGAAAGCGGTCCTCGGCGCGCAGCGTCCAGACGCCGACCTTCAGGCCGGCGGCATGGGCGCGCTCCGGCAGGTCGGTGGCCGGGCCCGAGGCGCCGCCCAAGCGCGGGACGACCAGCGAGGTCTCCACGCCGATCCAGTCGGCATAGGTCGCGACCTCCGCCAGCCCCGCGTCGGTCAGCAGCGACGCATAGGTCGTGCCGGGCAGGTCCGCCGGCCCGCCGACGGCGGACGCCAGCAGCATCAGGGGCGCCTCGATCAGCCCGTCCAGCGTCTTCAGCGCCCCCACCTCGAAGCTCTGCACGATCACCGGCGCGTCGGCGCCCGCCAGCCCGCGCGCCGTCAGGATGCGCGCCAGCTCCGCCTCCATCGGCAGGCCGACGGCGGCGAAGTGCGACGGGTGCTTCAGCTCCGGGATCACGCCGACCCGCCGCCCGGTCCGCGCCGAGGCCGCGTCGGCGAGGTCCAGCACCTCCTCGAACGTCAGGACGCCCTCCTGTCCGTCGAAGGCCGTGCTCCTCAGGTCGGGCAGCCGCTCCCGCGCCCGCAGGGTCCGCAGCTCGGCCAGGGTGAAGTCCTCGCTGAACCAGTCGACGACCTCCCCTCCGTCGATCGTCTGCGTCCGGCGTCGGTCCGCGAACTCCGGCCGGTCGGCCACGTCGGTGGTGTCCGACAGGGCGTTCTCGTGCCGCACCACCAGCACGCCGTCCCTCGACATGACCAGGTCCGGCTCGATGAAGTCCGCGCCCTGGTCGATCGCCAGCTCATAGGCCGCGCGCGTGTGCTCCGGCCGCTCACCTGAGGCGCCGCGGTGCGCGATGACCAGAGTCTGGGCGGAAGCGGGCAGGGCCATGAGGCTGATCGTCAGGGCGAGCAGGATGCGGATCATCCCAGCCGACTATCGCCCGCAGGCGACGCCTGCGTGAAGCCTGTCAGGCCGCCTGCAGCACCTTGCGCAGGTTGGCCTGCATGTCCGGGCCGCCGGCGACGATCTGCTTGCCGTTCAGCGGGTCGCCGTCCGGATCGACGGTCGTGACCGTGCCGCCCGCCTCGGTGACCAGCAGCACGCCCGCCGCCACGTCCCAGACGTTCAGGCCGCGCTCGTAGAAGGCGTCGTAGCGGCCGCAGGCGGTCCAGGCCAGGTCCAGCGAGGCCGCGCCCAGGCGGCGGATGCCGGCCACGCGCTGGCCCACGCCGTGCAGGTCCTTGATCGCCTGCGCATGCCCCGGACGGCCCAGGAAGGGCAGGCCGGTCGAGATCAGGCCGTCGGCCAGGTCCTTGCGCCCCGACACCCGGATGCGCGTGTCGTTCAGGTGCGCGCCCTTGCCCTTTTCGGCCCAGAACATCTCGTTCTGGACGGGATTGTAGGTGACGCCGGCCACGATCTCGGCGCGGCCGTCGTGGTCGGTGCGCTGCAGGGCCACGGTGATGGCGAACTGCGGCATGGCGTGCATGAAGTTGGTGGTGCCGTCGATCGGGTCGACGATCCAGGTGTGGGTCTTGTCCGTCCCCTCCACCATGCCCCGTTCCTCGCCCAGGAAGCCGTAGCCGGGGCGCGCCTTGGTCAGCAGCTCGAACAGGGTTTGCTCGGCCTTGACGTCGGCGGCGGTGACGAAGTCGGCGGGCCCCTTGCGGGACACCTGCAGCTGCGCGACCTCGCCGAAGTCGCGCACCATCGGACGGGCGGTCTTGCGGACCGCGTCCATCATCACTTGCAGCAGGGCGGAGGCGAGGGCCATGGGGCTCCGAAGGCAGTAGGGCTTAGGCAGTAGGCAGTAGGGAAGGGCGCGGACGTACTGCCTACTGCCTACTGCCTAATGCCTCAATCAGCGCGGCGGACGTATTCGCCGGTGGTCGTGTCGACGACGATGCGCTCGCCGGCCGACATGTAGGGCGGGATCATGATGCGCACCCCGTTGTCGGCGATGGCGGGCTTGTAGGAGGACGAGGCGGTCTGGCCCTTCACGGTGGGCTCGGTCTCGGAAACCGTCAGGGTGACCTGATCCGGCAGCGACAGGCCGATCGGACGCTCTTCGTGCATCTCGATGACGACCTTCATGCCTTCCTGCAGGTAGGGGATGCGCTCCTCGCCGACCCAGTCCTTCTGCAGCTCGATCTGCTCGTAGGTGGCGTCGTCCATGAACACCAATGTATCGCCGCCGTCGTACAGGTAGGAAAAGTCCTTCTGCTCCAGGGTGACGCGCTCGACCTTGTCTTCCGACCGGAAGCGCTCGTTCAGCTTGTTGCCCGTCTCCAGGTTCTTGGCCTCGACGTTCGCGAAGGCGCCGCCTTTGCCCGGCTTGACGTGGCTGGCCTTGGTCACGACCCACAGGCCGCCGTTGTGCTGAAGCACCATGCCCGGCTTGATGGTGTTGCCGTTGATCTTGGCCATCTGGGATTCGCTGTCTGAGAGGCGCGGCCGACGCGGCGCGCGGAACGGGCGCAGTCCCTAGAGGATCGGCTCGATCCGGGCAAGGACGGTCAGTGGACCGTCGCCCGCTCCTCCACCCGGTTGGCGAGGCGCGTGGTGGCGCCGAAGGGGGCCGCCAGCTTGCCCGCACCCACATCGACGCGTCGCGCCTCGTGGGCGAAGGCGGCGGCCAGGCCGGCCGACGTCATGGCCGCGACGATCTGGCCCATGCGGCTGGACGGGCGGAACGCCAGGAACGCCGCGTTCGCCGCCTGGGTGATCGCCCACAGCGACAGGGCGGCGGTGCGTTCCCTCTTCGACGGCGCGTTCCACACCCGCAGGGCCGAAAGCGTGGTCGCCGAGAAGACGGCGGGGATCAGCAGGCCGAGAGAGCCACGAGGGCGCTCGGTGATCGGCCCTTCGCCCTTCAGCGCCTGGACGCGGCTGCGCCGACGCGGCTCGACCACGCCCTTGGCCAGTGCGGCGGACGCCAGGGCGAACCCGACCGTGACCGCCAGACCCAGCGCCACGTGGTGCGCAGGCCGCTCGCCGGCGTTCAGGAACTCCGCCGCGCCGTCCAGCGCCTGATCCAGGGTGTCTTCGACGCTCATGCGGGCCTCCATCTGCGAACGGAGGGAAAAGTCCGCGAGCCGCCGCCCGGTTCCCCTCAGCCCGCGCCCATGAAGGGCAGGGCGCGCAGGGCGTCGTCGGTTCAGACGTCCTCGTCCACGGCGTCCAGATCGGCGGCGTTGAAGTCATAGTCGAGCAGATCGCCGGGCGTGCAGCCCAGCGCCGCGCACAGTCGCGCCAGGGTGCGGAAGCGGATGCCCTTCACCTTGCCCGACCGGAACAGCGACAGCTGGGTTTCGGACAGGCCCACGGTCTGGGCCAGATCCTTGGCCTTCAGCCCCTTGCGGACGATCAGGGCGTCCAGCGTCACACGGACGGGCATCAGATCATCTCGTCCAGCTCGGCCTGCACCCGGCCGGCCTGATCCATCACCCGGCCCAGCAGGAACAGGGCGCCGCCGATCATGCCCAGGGTCATGCCGGCCACATCGAAATGCAGCCAGCCGCCGCGACCGCCCTCCAGCACGCGCGCGAGGTTGGTCACCAGGAAGACGCTGGTCACTCCGCCGATCCCCAGCGCCAGGCCGACGCGCCGCAGGGCGCTGGCCAGCGTCGCCTGGATGAGCCGGCCCTTCGCCAGCTGGCCCATCGCCCGGCCGATCGACCAGACGGCGAAAAGGTAGAAAGCGGTCGGCGAGGCGAACAGAGCGCCGCCGACCCAGCCCGGCGGCGGCGCGCCGTCGCGGACCGCGATCATGGCGGGAAAGATCAGGTGGATCAGGGCCAGCAGCAGCCCGACGCTGACCACCATGAAGACCGCCAGCCAGCGGAACTGGCCGCACATGGCGCGGAATCGGGTCAGGTCGGTCTGGCTCACGGGGGCTCCGAAACTGTCTGATCTTTAATCTTGACTTAAACGACCTCGCTTTGCAACTTTAGCTCAGAGTTAAACGAGCGAGATGGTGATGGCGGCGATCGAGACGAGGAGGCTGACGCGCAGGTTCGGCCGGCAGCTTGCGGTCGACGGGGTGTCGATGACGGTGCCCGACCGGGCGGTCTACGGCTTCCTGGGCCGCAACGGCGCGGGCAAGACCACGACGCTGAAGATGGTGCTGGGGCTGCTGAAGCCCACGGCGGGATCGGCGCACGTGTGTGGGATCGACGTGGGAGCCAACCGGATCGCCGCCGCCCGCAAGGTGGGCGCCCTGCTGGAGGCGCACGGCTTCTACGCCAATCTGTCGGGCCGCGAGAACCTCGATCTGACCCGCACCCTGCTCGGCCTGCCGGCCAGCGAGGTCGATCGGGTGCTGGAGGTGGTGGAGATGACCGAGAACGGCCGCCGCCGCGTCTCGGATTACTCGCTGGGCATGCGCCAGCGGCTGGGCCTGGCCCGCGCCATGCTGGGCGCTCCGCCCGTGCTGATCCTGGACGAGCCCACGAACGGCCTCGACCCGGACGGCATCGCCGACATGCGCCGCTTCCTCAAGACCCTGCCGGACCGGACGGGCGCGACCGTGCTGCTGTCCAGCCACCTGCTCGGCGAGATCGAGCAGACCGCCAGCCACGTCGGCATCGTGCACGAGGGTCGGCTGGTGCTGGAGGGCGACCTGACCCGGCTGAAGGCCGATCAGGCGCCGGAGATCGCCCTGCGCGTCGACGACGCCGGGAGAGCGACGCAGGTGCTGCGCGGCCACGACCTGACCGTCGTCGCGGACGACGGCGGCCTGATCGCCCGGCTGCGTCCGGGAGAGGACCACGACGCCGCCGTGGCCGCGCTAAACCGGGCGCTGGTCGGCGCGGGGGTGGGGGTGTTCGCCATCGGCGCGCGGGCCCGCTCGTTGGAAGGAATCTACCGCCAGGCCTCGGCGCCCGCCGCGCCGCCCGCCCGCACGAAGGAGTTCGCCTGATGCTCACCGCCCTGATCGTCGAGGCCCGCAAGCTGAACCGCTCCCTGGCCCTGCTGCTGGCCGTCGCCGCGCCCTGCCTGATCGGCGTCTTCATCTTCTTCAACATGTTGCGCGGAAAGGCGCCCATGGCGTGGGAGATGTGGCTGGGCAGTTCGGCGGGCATCTGGGCCTTCTTCATGCTGCCGATGAGCGTCACGGCCCTGACCGCCCTGATCGCGCACATGGAGCATGGCCCCAAGGCCTGGGACCACCTGCGGGCCCTGCCGCGACCGCGCTGGACCATCTATGCGGCCAAGGCCGTATGCGTGCTGGCGGTGGTGGGGGCGATGAGCCTGCTGAACCTGGTCGTAACCTATGCGGCGGTGCGCGGCGCGGTCGCCGTCAAGCCGGTGCTGGAGCCGACCGGCGCGCTGGACCTGAGCCAGCACCTGCTCACCATGGGCCGGATCTGGCTGGCGGCGATCCTGCTGACCGCCATCCAGTTCTGGACCGCCATGCGGTTCTCCAGCTTCGTCCCGGCGCTGGCCATCGGCATCGGCGGCACCTTCTTCTCGGTGGTCGCCACCTCCGCCAAGCAGGGCGTCTTCTTCCCCTGGCAGATGCCGATCAACATGCTGGCGACCGAGCCTTGGCGCGTGAACACGGCGCTTGGACTGGGCGCCGGCCTGGGCGCGCTGGCGCTGCTCGCCGCCGTGGCGCACCTCAGCGCGCGCGAGGTCAGATGACGGGGTTCAATTCCCCGTCGCCGACCCGTCGGGGCCGATCTCGCCCAGCGACGACTGGATGTAGTTCGGCTCGCCCATCATCTCGATCAGCTTGAACTGGTTCTCGAGGAAGTCGATGTGTTCCTCGGTGTCGTTCAGGATGTGCTGCAGGATCTCGCGGCTCACATAATCCCGCGCCTCCTCGAACTGGGCGATGCCGGCGATCAGGGTCTCGCGCCCGCCGTACTCCAGCTGCAGGTCGGCCCCCAGACACTCGACCACCGTCTCGCCGATCTTCAGCTTGTGCAGGTCCTGAAGGTTGGGCAGGCCGTCGAGGAACAGCACGCGTTTGATCAGCATGTCGGCGTGCTTCATCTCGCCGATGCTCTCGTCATAGACGACCTTGCCGAGATGCTTCAGGCCCCAGCTCTCGAACATGCGGGCGTGCAGGAAGTACTGGTTCACCGCCGTCAGCTCGTTGGTCAGCACGGCGTTGAGCGTGCGGATGATCGCGGGATCGGCCTTCATGGTCTGCGTCCTTGGCTGGCGGCGGCCGGGGAGGGCCGTGACTCGCGGTCAGGATAACACGCCGAAAGGCGAAGTGTTCACCTGCGAACACTTATCATCACATTGAAAATGCGAGTGAAAGTCGGGTGCGCCTATTCCGCCGCCATGGCGTAGGCCTGACGGGTCTCGTCGATCATCCGGCGCAGGTCGCAGACGCACTTGGCGCACTGAGCCTGGCATTGGTGACGGACGAAGACGTCGCGCGGGCGCGTCGCGCCGGCCTCGATGGCCTGGCGGACGTCACGCTGGCGAAGACCGTTGCAGTTGCAGACGTACACGTTGGGCCCGACCCGAAAGATGCGACTGGTTCGCTTTAACAGGCGCGCCGGCGATTGCAAGTCGTTCTCACGGCTGCGGTTGACGATCGCCGCGGCGCGCGGGAGGAGGGCGCATGACCGCACAGCGCCAGGCCTGCCGCCTCTATCTGATCACTCCGCCCGTGGTGGACGATCTCGACGCCTTCGCCGAAGCGCTGGAGGCGGCGCTGGACGCGGGCGACGTGGCCGCCTTGCAGGTGCGCCTCAAGCCCGCGACGGACGCGCAGGTCGAGGCGGCGGTGCGACGCCTCGCTCCGATCGCCCAGGCGCGCGGTGTTGCGGTGATCCTGAACGATCGGCCGGATCTGGCCGCCGAGCTCGGCTGCGACGGGGTGCATGTGGGGCAGGGCGACGCCCCGGTCGCCCAGGCGCGTCGCCTGATGGGACCGGACGCGATGATCGGCGTCACCTGTCACGACAGCCGCCATCTGGCGATGGAGGCGGCTGAGGCGGGGGCGGACTACGTCGCCTTCGGCGCCTTCTTCCCGACAGGGACGAAGGAGACCGTGCATCGGCCGGATCCCGAAATCCTGACCATCTGGCAAGAGACGATGGAGGTTCCCTGCGTGGCGATCGGCGGGATCACGGCGGACAACGCGGGCGATCTGGCCCGCGCCGGCGCCGACTTCGTCGCCGTCAGCGCGGGGGTGTGGTCGCATTCGGAAGGTCCGGCGGCGGCCGTGCGGGCTTTCAATCGGACGCTGGGGGCGATCGCAGGGGATCGTTAGGGAAGCTGTGGTTCATTTCGGGAGCCTCCCCGCCCGAGTGAGACCTGATGTCCCTGAGCCGCGCGCTCGACCCGATGGAATCCACGAGCGCTCCGGCGACGGAAGGCGCCGCGACGCCGGCCGCGCGTGGGGCTTCGACCTTCTTCTCCCAGCCGCTCGTGCCGATCCTGACGGCGCTGGGCGTGCTGGTCCTCGTCGTGACGGCGATCAACTTCGCCCGGTCCGCGGGTCTGGTGGCGGCGCTCTGGGGGGCGGGCGGATTGGCCGTGGCGGTCTGGCTGCGCACGTCGCGCGACCGCGTCTACGACGTCTGCTTCGGGGGCCTGCTGACCGTCGGCATCATGGCCGGCGAGGTCATGGCCGGAAACCCGGTCGGCCTGTCGGTGATGTTCACCGTCGCCAACATGATCGAGATCGTGGGCGCCGTCCTTCTGGTCCGGCGGTTCGCGCCGACCCTGAACCTGTCGACCGTCGACGGCGCCGTCCGCTTCCTGCTGTGCGGCGCGGTCCTGGCGCCGATCCCGGCGGCCGCGTTCAGCACGGCTTGGCTGACGGTCCTCGTGGGGGCGGATCCTCTGGCGTCGTTCCAGACCTGGTGGTTCGGCCATGCGCTGGGTCTGGCCGTGTTCGGCGCCTTCGGCGTCTCCCTGACGCGACCGCATCTGGCGGCGCTGACCCGGCCCTGGAGGGCCGTAGAGGCCGTGAGCCTGATGGGCCTGGTGCTGGCGGTGACCGTCGCCGTCTTCATGATGGTCCGGGCGCCGTTGGGGTTCGCCGTCATCCCGGTGATGATCCTGGTGGCGGCGCGCCTGCGCATTCTGGGCACCGCCGCGGCGCTGGTGATCGTGACCCTGACGGCGGTCGGGGGCGCCATGGCCGGGGTGGGTCCGTTCAGCGGGGCCAACGTCGATCTGGCGGATCGGGCGGTTCTGGCCCAGACCATGGTCTTCCTGGGATGCCTGCCGATCTTCCTCATCGCCGCCCTGCTGGAAGAGCGCGACGCCCTGGCCGAGCGGGCGCGCCTCGGGCGCGTCAGGGCCGAGGCCGCGTCGGAAGCCAAGTCCCGCCTGCTCGCCAATGTGGCGCACGAGATCAAGAGCCCGATCGGCGGGGTCATCGGCATCGGCGACCTGTGGAAGGCGGGCCAGCTGGGCCCCGTCAGCCCGACCCAGGCCGAGATGGCCGAGATGCTGGTCAAGACGGCCCGACAGGTCGAGGCGCTGGCGCACGACCTGCTGGACGTCGCGCGCGCGGAGTCCGGGGCGGTCAAGGTCGAGCTGAGGCCCACCGACGTGCCGGGTCTGTTGGAGGACGTGCGCAGAACGGTCGCCCTGCGGCCCGAAGCGGCCGGGTTGAGGCTGGAGATGGACTGCGCCGGAGACGGCCTGGTCGCCCTGGCCGACTCCCAGAGGCTGGCCCAGGTCGTCGGCAATCTGGCCAGCAACGCGGTCAAGTACGGCGCATCGGGCGGCGTGGTCCGCTTCGTCGCACGCCGGGCGCCGCGGGCGATCCGGATCGAGGTCGTCGATCAGGGGCCGGGCCTCACCGCCGAGAAGCAGGCGCAGCTGTTCGAGCCCTTCAACCGCCTGGGTCTGGAGCGGTCGGCCATCGAGGGGCACGGCATCGGCCTGGCCCTGGCCAAGCGCCTGACCGAGCTGCAGGGCGGCTCGATCGGCGTGACGTCCCAGCCGGGCGCCGGCGCCACCTTCTGGATCGAACTGCCCGCCGCCTGAGGCGACGCTTGTCCTTCGCGCCGTGAGGGGCGAAGCTGACTCCATGACACGCACGCTTTTCCTCACCGCAGGCGCCGTCGTCCTGTCCGCCGGGGGCGCCCTGGCCCAGAGCACGCCGGACTACACGGGCAGCCTGAACTCCATGCCGCCCGGCGCCGCTCGCCCGGTGGAGACGCCGCCGCCCCCACAGGCCGCGACGCCGACCTCAAGCCCGACCCCCGCGCCGACGCCCGTGACCGCTCCGCCCCGGCCGCAGGCTGCGCCGCCGACCTCAAGCCCGACGCCGACGGCCGTGACCGCTCCGCCCCGGCCGCAGGCCGCCTCGCCCGAGCCCAGACGCACCGAGCCGACGCCCACGACCGCCGCCGTGCCCCCGGCCCCTTCGCCGACGACGGTCCCGGCGGTCTCCGCCCCGGCGGCGACGCCCCGTGTCCTGACGCGGGCGGAGATCGAGGCCCTGCCGTTCGCGATCGCCCTGCCGGAGGGCTATGTCCTGACGGCCGGTCGCCCTGGGCCCGACTTCCAGGTCTGGACCGTGCGCAAAGGCGGCCTGGCCCAGCTGATGATCTATGCCGGGCCGGCGTCGCAGTTCCCGATCCACACGGGCGAGCAGGTCGTGGCGGGAGGACGGACCAGCATCGTCGTGGTCGAGGACGGCCGCCGACGGGCGTTGGAGCACCTGTTCCAGCAGTCGACGGCGCCGCACCACATCCATGTGTGGGTCGCCAGCCTGGACGGCGCGGACCGGGATCGGGCCGAGGCCCTGGCCCACGGGGTCAGCCCCCGTTAGCGGGCGATCAGACGGCGGGGACGCGCCGTGTGGCCTCCAGAGCCGCGAAGTAACGGGCGGCGACGTCGCCCGACAGGCGGGGGCGTGCCGACTGGGCGTCCTCGATCAGCTCCAGCACCGTCTCGACGACCTCGTCGCGCGAGAGGTGGCCGCCGTTCGACAGCAGGTCCAGCCGCTCGGTCAGGGTGCGCGCGCGAGGCGGGACCGCGACGGTCGCGATCGCCGCAGGCGCGGGAGCGGCCTCGGAAGCGGCGCCCGCCGGCTCCGCCAGCTTGCCGCAGCGGCGGCACCGGTCGGAGCCGTGGCGTTCCGACCAGTACCAAGTGTGACGGCACAACAAGGACGAAAGCGACATGATGAAGTCTCCCCAAAGGGGTTACCTCAGAAACCGCCGTTACTGTCAATGCCCGTTAAGGATTGATTAGCCTTGAGTTTTGTCGCCCCCGCCATGACGGGAGTGGAAATCCCGCCGGAACTCGCCCAGGCGCCCGGCCGCGATGGCTTCGCGCATGGCCTGCGTCAGGGCCTGGTAGAAGGCGAGGTTGTGCCAGGTCAGGAGCACCTTGCCGAGAATCTCGTCGGTGCGGATCAGGTGGTGCAGATAGGCGCGCGAATACTCCTGTGACGCCGGGCAGGGGACCGCGGCGTCCAGCGGGCTTTCATCCTCGGCGAAGCGGGCGTTCTTGAGGTTCAGGGGCCCGTCCCAGGTCCAGGCCTGGCCGTGGCGGCCGGCCCGTGTGGGCAGGACGCAGTCGAACATGTCGACGCCGCGCCAGACCGCCTCGACCAGATCGATCGGCTTGCCGACGCCCATCAGATAGCGAGGCCGGTCGGCGGGCAGCATGTCGGGGGCATAGTCCAGCACCTCGCACATCGCCTGGTGGCCCTCGCCCACGGCCAGGCCGCCGATGGCGTAGCCGTCGAAGCCGATCTCCTGCAGCCGGTCGGAGCTTTCGCGGCGCAGGTGCTCATATGTCGAGCCCTGCTGGATGCCGAACAGGGCCTGGGTCTCGCGCGTGCCGAAGGCGTCTTTCGACCGCTTGGCCCAACGGGCCGACAGCTCCATGCCCTGGCGCGCCCGCTGTTCCTCGGCCGGCCAGGCGACGCACTCGTCCAGCTGCATGGAGATGTCCGCGCCGATGCGGTCGGCCTGGATCTGGATGGAGCGTTCCGGCGTCAGGACGTGTTTGGAGCCGTCGACGTGGCTGGAGAAGGTCACCGCCTCCTCGGTCAGTTTGGAGATGCCCGACAGCGACATGACCTGGAAGCCGCCGCTGTCCGTCAGGATGGGCTTGTCCCAGCGCATGAACCTGTGGAGGCCGCCCAGGCGCTCCATCCGCTCCGGGCCGGGGCGCAGCATCAGGTGATAGGTGTTGCCCAGCAGGATGTCGGCGCCGGTCTGCTTCACCTGATCCACCGTCATCGCCTTGACCGTGGCGGCCGTGCCGACGGGCATGAAGGCGGGGGTGCGCACGTCGCCGCGCGGGGTCTTCAGCACCCCGGTGCGGGCGCGGCCGTCGGTGGCGGTGACGTCGAAGGCGAAAGGCAAATGTGCACTCTGATTTTTTTGAGTGCACATCGTGCACATTTGGGCGGGCGAGGATGAGAGCCCGAAAAAAAGACTCTCATTTCCATCACGGTGCGCCGGGCGCGGATGAGGAGGCGGACATCATAGCAGGCCTTTGGGGCCTGTTCGGTTCAGGGGGTCAAGTCGTTGCGAAACAACAGACTTCCGTCGCCGTAGGAGTAGAAGCGATAGCCCGTGTCCACCGCATGGGCATAGGCGGCCCGCATCGTCTCCAGCCCGGCGAAGGCCGAGACCAGCATGAACAGGGTCGACTTCGGCAGGTGGAAGTTGGTCATCAGCACGTCCACGGCGCGGAAGCGGTAGCCGGGCGTGATGAAGATGGCGGTGTCGTCGTGGAAGGGGCGGATCGCGCCGTCCTCGGTCGCGGCGCTCTCCAGCAGGCGCAGGCTGGTGGTGCCGACGCAGACGATGCGGCCGCCGGCGGCGCGGACGGCGTTCAGGGCGTCGGCGGTTTCGGAGGACACCGTGCCCCATTCGGAGTGCATCCTGTGGTCGGCCAGGTCGTCGGCCTTGACCGGCAGGAAGGTGCCCGCCCCGACGTGCAGGGTGACGGCGTGGGTCGAGACGCCCCGGGTCCGGATCGCATCCAGCAGGTCAGGCGTGAAATGCAGGCCGGCGGTCGGGGCGGCGACCGAGCCGTCATGGGCGGCATAGACGGTCTGATAGTCCGACCGATCGCGGTCGTCCTCGGCGCGCTTTGCGGCGATGTAGGGCGGCAGGGGCATGACGCCGACCACGCGGATCGCGTCGTCCAGCGCCCGGCCGGACAGGTCGAAGCGCAGGGCGACCAGGCCGTCGTCGTGTTTGGCGAGGAGGGTGGCGGTCAGGGCCCTTCTCCCCTTGGGGGAGAAGGTGGCTCGCGAAGCGAGACGGATGAGGGGGTCGGCGATGGCGGACTCGGCGTTTTGCGCTGAGCGCGCGGAGGCATCCCCCTCATCCGAGCCGCTGCGCGGCCCACCTTCTCCCCCGTTGGGGAGAAGGAAACTCACGCGATCCCCCGCCTTCAGCCGCTTGCCGGGCTTCATGAAGGCGGACCAGACGTCCGGGGCGTCGCGGTGGTGCAGGGTGGCTTCGACGGCGACCGACAGGGTCTCGCCGTCCGGGCCGGGCCGGGTGCGGACGCCGAACAGGCGCGCGGGGATCACCCGGGTGTCGTTGAACACCAGGGCGTCGCCGGGGCGCAGGAAGTCCGGCAGGTCGCGGACGACGCGGTCCTCCAGCCCGCCGTCGCGCACCACCAGCAGGCGCGCGGAATCGCGCGGTTCGGCCGGACGCAGCGCGATGCGGTCCTCGGGCAGGTCGAAGTCGAAGTCGGCGGTCTTCATCAGGCGGCGGTCAGGGCCACGACCGGACGCCCGGGTCAAGGGTGGGGATGACGCGGGCGGGACTCGGATTATCTAAGGGCCGCTCTCCCGGAGACCCCGATGACCGACCGCTATCTGGACGACCTGACCGTCGGCGAAAGCTGGACCAGCGCGCCGTTCGAGATCACCGAGGCCGAGATCATCGACTTCGCGCGGCAGTTCGATCCGCAGCCGATGCACGTCGATCCCGACAGCGAGCAGGCTAAGCGGTTCGGCGGGTTGATCGCCAGCGGCTGGCACGTGGCCAGCCGGGTGATGAGGGATTTCGTGGACGCCGATCTGTACGGCGACGTGCCGCTGCTGGGGCTGGGGATCAACGACCTGCGCTGGCGCGTGCCGGTGCGGCCGGGAGACCGGCTGACGGTGCGGCGCGAGGTGCTGGAAATCGTGCCGTCGGAGAAGCAGCCGGATCGCGGGCGGGTGCGCACGATCACCGAGGTCAACAACCAGAACGGCCAGATCGTGATGAGCTTCGAGAACTGGATGCAGCTGCCGAAACGGCCGAGGTAGAAAGGAGCGCGGACCTCCAGGTCCGCGAACCGGCGCCTGATCAAAGTCGCGGACGTGGACGTCCGCGCTCCTTTCAGAGGGCCGCGTTGACCCCCGGCGCCGGACGCGTCAAACCGCCCGCCATGCTGCAGAACCTCGAAACCCTCGCGCGCGACGCCAAGTCGTGGCCGTTCGAACAGGCCCGCAACCTGCTGGACCACGTGCTGAAGAAGCGGCTGTCGGACGCGGACCGGGTCGCGGCCAAGCTGCTGATCGACGCGGGCAAGGCGGATCAGGCGCTGGCGACGTTCGAGGCGCTGCGGAAGCCCGTCCTGCTGGAGACGGGATACGGCCCGTCCGGCCTGCCTCACATGGGCACGTTCGGCGAGGTGGCGCGCACCACGATGGTGCGGAACGCCTTTCGCGCCCTGACCGGCGATCACTGGCCGACGCGGCTGGTGGCGTTCTCGGACGACATGGACGGCCTGCGCAAGGCGCCCGACGGCGTGCCCAATCGCGAGCAGTTGATCGAGGACCTGCACCTGCCGCTGACGAAGGTGCGCGATCCGTTCGGCACGCACGAGAGCTTCGGCGCGTACAACAACGCGCGGCTGCGGGCGTTTCTGGACGGTTTCGGCTTCGACTACGAGTTCATGAGCTCGACCGAGCAGTATCGGTCGGGCCGGTTCGACGCGGTGCTGCTGCGGGTGCTGGCGCGGTTCGACGACATCATGGCGGTGATGCTGCCGACGCTGGGCGAGGAGCGCCGCGCGACCTATTCGCCCTTCCTGCCGATCAGCCCGGTCACCGGCCACGTCCTGCAGGTGCCGACGCTGGAGCGGGACGTGCAGGCGGGGACCATCACCTTCGACGATCCGGCGGGCGGGCGCACCACCGTGCCGGTGACGGGCGGGCATGTGAAGCTGCAGTGGAAGCCGGACTGGGCCATGCGCTGGACCGCGCTGGACGTCGATTACGAGATGTCGGGCAAGGACCTGATCGAGAGCGTGCGCGAGTCTTCGAAGCTGTGCCGCGTCATGGGCGGGGTGCCGCCGGAAGGGTTCAACTACGAGCTCTTCCTCGACGTCGAGGGCAAGAAGATCTCCAAGTCCAAGGGCAACGGACTGACCATGGACGAGTGGCTGCGCTACGGCACGCCCGAGAGCCTGGCCTGGTACATGTTCCAGTCGCCCAAGTCGGCCAAGAGTCTGCATTTCAACGTGATCCCGCGCGCGATCGACGACTGGCTGAGCTTCATCGACCAGTATCAGGCGCAGGAGCCGGCCAAGCGGATCGACAATGCCGTGTGGCACATCCACGCGGGCGATCCGCCGGCGGTCGCCAGCCCGGTGTCGTTCAGCCTGCTGCTGAACCTGGTGGGCGTGGCCAATGCGTCCACGAAGGATCAGCTGTGGGCCTACATGGCCAAATACATCCCGGACGCGACGCCGGCGACCGAGCCCACGCTGGATCGGCTGATGGGCCATGCGCTGAACTATTTCGACGACTTCGTGCGGCCCGCCAAGGCGTTCCGCGCGCCGACGGAGCAGGAGGCGGCGGCGTTCCGCGACCTGGCGTCGCGGCTGCGCGCCCTGCCGGCCGACACGACGGACGGCGAGGTCATCCAGAACGAGGTCTATGCGGTGGGCAAGGCGCACGCGTTCGAGCCTCTACGGGCGTGGTTCGGGGCGCTGTACGAGGTGCTGCTGGGCGAGACGCAGGGGCCAAGATTCGGCTCCTTCGCCGCCATCTACGGCCTGCCGCAGACGATCGACCTGCTGGAGCGGGGCGCAAAGGGCGATCTGGCGGGCTGAAATCTGAACCGAAAACAACAAGCGGTTCAGGGGATACGCGGGCCGGCTTGGGCATTCTGTCTCCATCGACCAACTCGAAAAGGAGACGAGAGCCATGTCGAACGGCATCAAGAACACCCTGATCGCGGGCGCCGCCCTGGCGGCCGCCGCGGCCATCCCCGGCGTCGCCTCGGCGCAGTCGAACGGCATCACCAGCTGCGACGCCCCGGGCGGCCGTCAGCAGGCCGGCGCCCTGATCGGCGCGGTCATCGGCGGCCTGGCCGGCAGCCAGGTGTCGCGCAACGAGCGGACCCTGGGCGCCGTGGTCGGCGCCGGCGCCGGCGCGGCGGCGGGTTCCTACATCGGCTGCAACCAGCAGCGCGCGCGGGCCAACGCCTCGGCCAGCGCCTCGATCGTGCGGCCCACGACCAACGTGCGCGTCCGCTCGGGTCCGGGCACCAACTACCGCCAGATCGGCAGCGTGAGCCGCGGTCAGGCCCTGCAGGCCGTGAGCTCTTCGGGCGAGTGGGTGCAGATCTCCAGCGGCGGCTGGGTCAACGCGAACTATCTGACCTACTGATCCGCGCGACGCGGTGAAGACGAGGGGCCGTCCGCAAGGGCGGCCTCTCTTTTTTTGGCCCTAACGCTCGCGCGGCACGCGCTCGCTGCTTGAGGGCGGCTTTTGCCTACGCTTGCGCTCCGGGCGCTTGCTGCTCGATGGCTACTGGCTGACCCAGAGGATGCGGCTCATCCAGTCGACGTCGCGGCGGGGGACGACGCGGTCGGCGTGTTCCGGATTGATGGAGCGCAGGGTGATCGAGCGGGCCGAGAGCGCGGCGAGCTCCTTGGCCAGCGTTTCGCCGGTGACCGTGCGCACGACCACCCGGTCGCCCCGACGCGGCGGAGGGCCGTCGCGGTCGACGATCACGGCGTCGCCGGGGCGGTAGAGCGGGGTCATCGAGTCGCCCACGATCTCCAGCCCGAACAGATTCCGGCCGGGCGTCGGCAGATCGGCCCAGGACCAGCCGTCGCCGGTGGGCAGACCCGCGTCGTCGAAGAAGCCGTCCAGGCCCGCCTGGGCCAGGCCGACGACCGGGGCCCGGGGCGCGGGGCCGCGGTCGTCGGCGAGGGCGGCGAACTCGGTCAGGGAGACGCCGGTGACCTCAAGGATGAGGTTCAGGCTTTCGGTCGAGGGCCAGCGCGGACGTGCCGCGGGCGGCGGGCCCAGCCGTTTGGAGGGATTGAAGGCCGTCGGATCCAGCCCCGCCTTGCGCGCCAGCCCGGACGGGCTGAGCCCGTGCGCCTGCGCCAGTCGGTCGACGGCGCGCCAGATGCGGGCATGGGACAGGGGCATGGACGGCCGCTCGCTGATTCGGCCGCAGAGTACCCAGGAATAGATGCCTATTCCAGTCCGGCCGCGCGACGCTCCTGCCAGGCCCAGAAGGCGCCCACGCCGATGGCGAGCAAGACGCCGTAGCCCGCCAGGTTGATCACGAAGTAGTAGGCCGAGATCGACGGCCGCATGTCGACGAGCATCAGCACGTGCGAGGCGAAGACCAGCAGCTGCATGGCCGTGGCCCAGACCGCCCAGGCCCGGCGGGCCTTCCAGACCAGCGCGCCGAGCACGCCGAGCATGACCAGGTCGATGGCCATCATGCTCCACTGCGCGCCGTAGATGTTGCCGTCGTCCTGGACCAGCATGGAGGCGAACCAGCCGAGGCCATAGGCGGCGGCGGCGAACCAGCCGAGGCCATAGGCGGCGGCGGCGATCTTCTCCGGCTCATCGCCCTTCCAGAAGGCGAACAGAATCACCAGTCCCGTGAAGACCGCTCCGACCTGGGAGTAGAGTGTGTCGAACATCAAAACGCCCCCGAGCCGAAGCCCGGGGGCGATGATGCATCGAGTCCGACGGAACCGGAATGCCCGGTCCCGTACATGACGTCGAATTTAGGAGGCGACGCGGAGGTGACCCTTGGTCGGGGGGGTGCCGCCCACCGGGGTTTCCCAATCGTCCGGCTTGTCGACCGGGCCCACGGCGTAGACGCCCCAGCCCATCTTGCGGTGGTCGCGCTGCAGCTCGGCGTGGCAGGCGACGATCGCCTCACGCGCCGTGCCGAGGGCGGCGATGGTTTCCATGGCCTTGGCCTGGGAGCCGGCGCCGGCGACCGGCGACACGGACAGGGCGACACGGGCGCCGATCATGGTCTGAACCAGGGTGGTGGCCTGACTGATGGCGGCGTCGACCGCCTTTTCAGTGGCGTGAAGATCGGCCGCCAGACCCGAAATGACCTGTGCTCTGTCCATGATCGTTTACCCTTCGTTAACTGGTAAACGAACCCTTAACACGACCTCCGGCTGAGTTCCATAGGCTTCGACGCGGCTCGAAGCGAAGGAGGGACTTCAGACATGGAGGCGCGATCCGGGACTTCACGGCGGAGCTTGGACGTCACGGGCCGTGGTCGAGAAGCGGGAGGACGCGCCGAACCCGGCTCAGCGACCCCTCTGGCCACGATGCCGCAGCCATGCGTCCGCCAGCACGCAGGCCGCCATGGCCTCGACCACCGGAACGCCGCGAAGGGCGACGCACGGGTCATGTCGGCCGACGGTGCGCAGGTCGGTTTCCCGACCGTCGCGCGTCACGCTGCGACGGGGCGTCAGGATCGAGGAGGTCGGCTTGAAGGCGACGCGCGCGGTGACCGGCTGACCGGTCGAGATGCCGCCCAGAATGCCGCCCGCCTTGTTCGACAGAAAGACCGGAGCGCCGTCCGGCCCGATCCGCATCTCGTCGGCGTTGTCCTCGCCCGACAGCTCGGCGGCGGCGAAGCCCGCGCCGATCTCCACGCCCTTGACCGCGTTGATCGACATCAGCGCGCCGGCCAGTTCGGCGTCCAGCTTGCCGTAGACCGGCGCGCCCCAGCCGGCGGGGACGCCCGTGACCTCCAGCGAGACCGCCGCGCCGATGGACGAGCCGGCCTTGCGCACCCCGTCCAGATAGATCGACCAATCCGCCACGACGTCGGCCGAGGCGGCGAACAGAGGGTTCTCATAGGTCGCGCCGAAGTCGATCGCGTCATCGGCGATGCGGTGAGGACCCAGCTGCGTCACGCCCGCGCGGATCACGACCCCGTCGCCCAGCACCTTGCGCGCCACGGCGCCCGCGGCGACCCGCATGGCCGTCTCGCGGGCGGAGGACCGACCGCCGCCGCGCGGATCGCGCACGCCGTACTTGGCGTCATAGGTGAAGTCGGCGTGCCCGGGACGGTACGACCGGGCGATCTCGCCATAGTCCTTGGACCGCGCGTCCTCGTTCCGGATCATCAGCGAGATCGGCGTGCCCGTGGTCACCGGACCGGCGCCGTCGTCGAACGTCCCCGACAGGATGCGGACCGCGTCGCTCTCCTTGCGCTGGGTGACGAAGCGACTGCCCCCAGGCTTGCGACGGTCCAGCCACGGCTGAAAGTCGGCCTCGGTCAGGGGAATGCCGGGCGGGCAGCCGTCCACGACGCAGCCGATCGCCGGCCCGTGGCTTTCGCCCCAGGTGGTGACGCGGAACAGATGGCCGAAGGTGTTGTGGGACATGTCGGCCCAAGGCTTAGGCCGCGCGGCGCTCCGGCGTCCAGTCGCGGACGAAGCGGGCGCGCAGGTCGATCGAAAGGGACGGGACGTCCTCGACCGGCTCCAGGGTGACGAACAGATGCCCCCGGCGGCGGCCTCCGCGCGCCGGCAGGCCCAGATCGCGCAGACGCAGCCGCATCGTCGGATGGTCCGGCGCCAGCCAGGCAGAGCGCGGCCCGGCGTGGGTGGCGATCTCGATCCGGCCGCCGTCGCGCAACTGCTGGCGCGTCACTGGGGCGGTCATGTGCAGGTCATCTCCGACGGCGGACAAGGCCCCGCAGCCGCGGATGACCACGGCCAGGTACAGGTCCGCGCCGTCGCGCCCGGCGCCCTTGAGCCGCAGCCGGTCGCCGGTGCGCAGGCCGGGCGCATAGGTGGCGCGCAGGCGCTTGCCGCCGCTTCGCACGACGGTTTCTCCACCCGAAAGGGCCTGCAGCGGCGTGACGGCCAACGTCGCAGGGGCCGGTTGACGCACCTCCGGGGCGGGGAGGGCGAGCGGCGCGTCCAGCCGCTTCAGCAGATCATGGGCGGCGATGACGCGACGAAAGGCGTGTTCGTCGCCGCCCGGCAGGTCCGGTCGCGCCGCCTTGACCGCGCGGCGGAAGGCCGCGGTCAGCGCCGGCCCGTGCGCGGCGGCGTCCAGACCCAGCAGGGCCCGGGCCTCGGCGACGGTCAGGAAAGGGGCTCGGCCATGCATCTCCCACAAAGGCCCCGATCAGGGTCAATGCCGGGTTAACCGTGCCGCCCTTCCGGACGCGCCCCGCGCGCTGTATCGCAAAAGCCATGACCGCCTCCGTGATCCCGCCCAGCCCGTCGCGCGAGGAGTACGCCCGCGACTATGCCGCCGCGTTGGCGGCCAACGGGGACGAGACGATCTTCGACCGGACGGAGCCGATCGGCCTGGTCGTCGACTGGCTGGCCGACGCGCGGGCGCACGAGGTGAACGATCCCAACGCCATGTGCCTGTCGACCGTGGACGGCGGCGGCGCGCCGGACAGCCGGATGGTGCTGCTGAAGGACGTCGATGCGCGGGGCTTCGCCTTCTATTCGAACGCCGAGAGCGCCAAGGGCGGCCAGCTGGGCGCGCGGCCGGTCGCGGCGCTGCTGTTTCATTGGAAGTCGTTGCGCCGGCAGGTTCGGGTGCGCGGCGCCGTCGAGCCGGTGACGGCGGCGGAGGCGGACGCCTATTTCGTCGGCCGGGCCCGCGAGAGCCGGATCGGCGCCTGGGCCTCCGACCAGTCGCGGCCCCTGGCGTCGCGCGCGGATCTGGAGGCGGCGGTCGCCCGCGAGACCGCGCGGTTCGGCGACGGCGAAGTTCCGCGCCCGCCGCACTGGATGGGATGGCGGGTGGTTCCGGACTCGGTGGAGTTCTGGCGCGACCGGCCCTTCAGGCTGCATGACCGGCTGCGCTTCGACCGCACCGGCGACGGGTGGGCGAAGACCCGGCTTCAGCCCTGACGGATCAGCGGCGGACGACGCCGTAGCGGGCCATGAAGGTTTCGACCGCGTCGGCGGCGATCTGGTCGGCGGCGCGGACGGGCATGACCTCGTCGCCGGTGACCAGGGGCATGAAGAAGACCGGATGCTCGATCATGCCGAACAACTGGCCCGCCGCCCATGACGGATGCTCGACCCTCAGTTCGCCGCGGTCGCACATGTCGCGGATGACGTTGATGACGTAGGCGCCGAACTCGCTCTTGCCCTTTTCGAAGAACTTGACGGCCACGTCGCGGAAGCGCGGACGCTCGGCCATGACCAGGCGAAACACGGAGCGAACGAAAGGATCGGCCATGAAGCGGGCGTAGCCGGCGGCGAAATCCGTCAGTTGGTCGCGTGCCGGCCGCTCTTCGGAAAAGACCCGCAGCATCTGGGCCGTGAACTCGCAGGCGGCGTCGTCGATGACGGCGGCGAACAGGTCCGACTTGCCCGCGAACATGGCGTAGAGCGTGGCCGTGGAAATGCCCGCGTCACGCGCCACGGCCTCCATCTTCGCGCCGGCGAAGCCCTCCGAAGTGAAGCGCCTTCGGGCCTGGCGCAGGATGGTCTGACGCTTGAGGTCGGGTTCGGTCAGGGCGCCGTGCATGGAGTCTTTTCGTCAATTCTGGCGCGTGGCGACCCGCGCGTGAGTCGGACTGCGTCGAACGACGTTACGGCGTGGCCGCGTCCGCGAGAAGGGGGCGTATGCGCGGATCGACCAGAAGCGGCGCCGCCAGCCGGTCGACCGCCTGGCGATCTTCCAGCCTGACCGCCGCCGTCACATCCGCCACCACGACGTCGGCGACCGCACGCGCGGGCTCGGTATGGCGTTCATGGCCGGGCCGCACGGTCTTCAGATACTGGGCGATGACCGAAGCGGCCGATCTCCCGCGCGTCTCCTGGTCGCGCAGCAGGCGGCGGATGAAGCGGATGTCGGCCGGAGTGTCGACGAAGACCTTGAGATCGAACAGCGCGGCCAGGGCGGGGGTGGAGAGCACGTGCACCCCCTCCACGACGACGGCGGACGCCGGATCGACGCGGCGCGTAACCGCTTCACGGCCGTGTGTGGTCATCGAGTAAATCGGCGCCTCGACCGCCCGCCCGGCCTTCAACTCGGAGAGGTGCCGGATCAGCAGGTCGTGATCGCGCGCGGCGACGTCGTCGAAGTCGAAGGCGGCGGGGTCGAAGCCGGGGAGGGCGGCGGCGTCGACGTACCAGTCGTCCTCGCTGAGCAGGACGGCGGCGCCGGGCCGCATGGCCGCGACCAGCGCCTGCGCCAAGGTGGTCTTGCCGGAGCCGGAGCCGCCGGTGATCGCGATCAGCAAGGTCATGTTCGGGCCTTTAGGCGGGGCCGGCCGCGACCGGAAGTCCCGGCCCGCTTCCGTCGCGTCACGTTGCCTCGCGCCGCCCGCGCCGATAGCGTGGCGCAGACGCCGCGATCAGACGGAACGACACGGGGACGACGATGCTGGGATTGATGCAGGACTGGCCTCTGACGGTCGACAAGATCCTGGACCACGCCAAGAACTGGCATCCGCATCGCGAGGTGGTGACCCGTTCGGTCGAGGGGCCGATCGTCCGCACGACCTATTCGGAGATCCACGGCCGGGCCAAGAAGGTGTCGAAGGCCCTGCTGGACTGGGGCGTGAAGCCGGGCGATCGGGTCGCCACCCTGGCCTGGAACACCGCGCGCCACATCGAGGCCTGGTACGGCATCATGGGCATCGGCGCGGTGTGCCACACCCTGAACCCGCGCCTGTTCCCCGAGCAGCTCGGCTACATCATCAATCACGCCGAAGACAAAATCATCTTCGTCGACCTGACCTTCATCCCCCTGCTGGAGGCGATCCTGCCGCACTGCCCGTCGGTGGAGCGGGTGGTGGTGATGACCGACGAATACACCATGCCGGCGACCAAGCTGCCGCAGGCGGAGTGCTATGAGCAGATCGTGGCCGGCGCGTCGGGCGAGGTCGCCTGGGGCGGCTTCGACGAACTGACGGCCTGCGGCCTGTGCTACACCTCGGGGACGACCGGGAACCCGAAGGGGGTGCTGTATTCGCACCGGTCGAACTTCATCCACACGCTGCTGGGCATGCAGTCGACCGTGCTGGGGCCGTCGCCGAAGGAGACGATCCTGCCGGTGGTGCCGATGTTCCACGCCAACGCCTGGGGCATCGCCTTCGCCGCGCCGGCGTCGGGCGCCAAGCTGGTGATGCCGGGGGCCAAGATGGACGGCGAGGCCATCTATGAGCTGCTGGAAAGCGAGCGGGTGACCTTCTCGGCCGCCGTTCCGACCGTGTGGCAGGGCCTGCTGGCGCACATGCGCGAGAAGGGGCTGAAGCTGTCGACGGTCAAGCGGGTTCTGATCGGCGGCTCGGCGGTGCCGGAAAGCCTGATCCGGGCCTTCAACGACGATTTCGGCATCGAGGTGCTGCAGGGCTGGGGGATGACGGAGACGTCGCCGATCGGCACGCTGTCCAACCTGCCGCCCGAACTGCTGGCCTTGCCCTATGACGAGCAGCTGAAGTGGCGCACCAAGCAGGGCATGCCGCCGCTGGGCGTCGAGCTGAAGCTCAAGAACTACGCCGGTCAGGAGATGCCGCACGACGGGCAAACGTACGGCCGGCTGATGGTGCGCGGGCCGACGATCGCCGGCGGTTATTTCAAGGGCGAGGGCGGCGAGATCCTGGACAACGAAGGTTTCTTCGACACCGGCGACGTCTCGACCATCGACGAGCACGGCTTCATGCAGATCACCGACCGCGCCAAGGACGTGATCAAGTCCGGCGGCGAGTGGATCAGCTCGATCGAGATCGAGAACATCGCCGTGGGCCATCCGAAAGTCGAACTGGCCGCCGTGATCGGCGCGGCCCATCCCAAGTGGGACGAGCGGCCTGTGCTGGTGCTGAAGCTGAAGCCCGGCGAGAGCCAGAACAAGCAGGAGCACCTCGACTTCCTGCAAGGCAAGATCGCCAAGTGGTGGATGCCCGACGACGTCGTCTTCGTGGACGACATCCCGCTGGGCGCCACCGGCAAGATCGACAAGAAGGTCGTGCGCGAGCGGCTGAAGGACTATCGCCTGCCGACGGCGCAGGCCTGATCCGGTGGCGGGGGGCGGATCGCGGCTGACACGGACGGCGTGGCTGGTCGCGGGCGCCCTGGCGGGACCGCTGTGCGTGTTCACGGCTTCCATGGGCACGCGGGGAGGCTTCTGGAGCCCCGACTTCGCGCTGGACGTCCTGACCTTTCGGGTCGCCGCCGCCCTGACTGCGCTCGGCGCGGTGTGCGCCCTGGTCCTGGCCGTTCAGTCGATGCGGCGCCCCCGCGCCGTGGGTCTGGCGGCGGCGATCGCCGTGCTGGCCGTCGGCGCGACGGCGTCGGGGCTCGGCCTGCGGTGGTCGACGTTCAACGGGCTGCAGGCCTGGGACGTGTCCAGCGACCGTGACGAACCGCCGGGTTTTTCCGACGTCCTGGCGCGGCGGAGAGCGGCCGAGGGCGCGGCGCGGGCTCCGTCCCCCGCGGGACCGCAGGCCTGCCCCGGAGCCGTTTCCGTGGCCAGCCAGCTGACGCCGGAGGCGGCCTCCGCAGCGCTGGAGGACGCCGGCTTCACCGTCATCGGCTCGGCCCCCTTCCGGGTCGAAGGCGAGAGGCGCGGCTTCTGGTTCGACCTGGCCCATGACGCGGTGGTGCGCATCCGTCCGGGGCGGACGGACCTGCGCGTCACGGCCCGTGCCGCACGGGCCCAGGGCGAGGAGACCTGCCGGCTCGCCTCGGCGCTTTCCCGCGCGCTGGCGGCGCGCGTCGAGTCTCAGCCGGGGGCGTAGTCCGCGTCGAGGACGGCGGCGGGCGCCGCGACGGCGCGGCCGTCGGCGACCATGGCGATCAGGTGCGCCCAGACCGACAGCGCGGCGGCCGGCCACAGGCGGCGGTCCACGGCCGCATAAAGGTGCGGCACGATCTCAGAGATGCGCGCGTCGCCCGCGTGCAAACGCGCCAGGATCTGCGCGTCGCGGTCCAGCCTGTGCGCGCGGTACGCCGCCAGGAAGGGCGACGGATCGTCGATCGCGGCGCCGTGGGTGGGCCACAGGCGGTCGAAACCGGCGGCGACGACCCGGTCCAGACTGGCCATGTAGGCCGCCATGTCCCCGTCCGGCGGGGCGACGACCGTGGTCGACCAGCCCATGACGTGGTCGCCGCAGAACAGGGCGTTCTCCTCCTCCAGCGCGAAGGCCAGATGGTTCGAGGCATGGCCGGGCGTGGCCAGCGTCCGCAGGGTCCAGCCGTCGCCCTCGATCACCTCGCCGTCGACGAGAAGCCGATCCGGCCGGAAGTCCACGTCTTCATCCGCGTCGAGGCGTCCCGAGGCGTGCGTCACGACAACGGGAGGGAGCGCCGCCAGCACGGGCGCGCCGACGGCCTCGGCGAAAGGACGGGCGAGGGGAGCGTGGTCGCGATGGGTGTGGGTCACCAGCACATGGCTGACCCGCCGCCCGGAGACGGCGCTCAGCAACGCGTCCTGATGCGCCGGATCCTCGGGGCCCGGGTCGATCACGGCGACGCCCGCGCCGGGCGTCTCCCGCCCCACTATGAAGGTGTTCGTGCCGGTGAAGGTGAACGGGCCGGGATTGTCGGCGGTCACGCGGGAGATCAGCGGCGTATGCCGGATGTGGCGACCATGATCGGGGACGAAGTCGCGGACGAACGGGATCACGAACGCCTCCGCTGGCCCGGGCCTTGCCTTAACGAGGCGTAAACGCCCTTCGGAGCCCGCAAAATGGCCGCCACGATCGCCCTCAACGTCTCAAATCGGCTCCTGACGGTCGCCGCCGCCTTGCTGTGTATCATGGCGGCGCAACTGGTCACGGCGTCCTGCACGCCGGAGCCTGCGTCCTATGCCGCCCGGGCCATGATCCAACGTTGAGTCGGGCCGCGGCCGAGGCCGCTCAACCGGTCGGTGAAAACCGGCGTTCGTTGGGCGAAACGGCGCCGCACCCCCCATCCTGAACGGCGTTAATGCATAACACTTGTTCAAAAAAATAGTTTTAGAACATTAGCTTGAAGCGGTGTGGCCGGATTGCGACAATGGGGCGACGAACAGGTTACGAGCCTGTAATTGTCATGTCGTCATGACCCGCCATCGGATAGGGTGACGGCAATCTGCGTGCATTGGGGCTCGCGGATGCTCAACGTCGACGCCGCGAGGGGCCCGGAAACGGGAAGCTCGGCGCCGGCCCTAGGAGGACTGTCTCTTGAAGACCCACACGATCCGGCAGCGTCTGCTGCAATCGACCATGATCGGCGGAACGGCGCTGATGGCCCTGGTGGCCGTCCCCGCGGCCGCCGTCCTGCTGGCCCCCACTCAGGCCGCCGCCCAGAACCTGGTCCAAGGCGCCGTGGCCGGCACCGTGGAAACCCAGACGGGCCAGCCCGTCTCCGGGGCCACCGTGACGCTGCAGTCGGTTTCCCAGGGCTTCACCCGCACCTACACCACAGGCGCTAACGGCGAATTCCGCGCCGTCGCCCTGCCCCAGGGTCAGTACGTCGCCACCGTCACGTCGTCGGGCAACGCCGTCCTGACCGAGACCGTCTCGGTCGGCGCGGGCGGCACCACCTCTCTGATCTTCACCGTCGGTTCGGCTTCGGGCGCCATCGACACCTCGGGCGCCACCGCCGTGGACGACATCGTGGTCGTCGGCGTGCGCCGCGCGGTGTCGGAATTCGACGCCACCACCACCGGCCTGACGGTCAACGTCGAAGAGCTGTCGCGCAACATCCCGATCGCCCGAGACGCCAACGCCGTGGCCCTGCTGGCCCCGGGCGTGACCGCCTCGGACGGCGCCTTCGGCAACATCCCGACCATCGGCGGCGCCTCGGCCGGTGAGAACACCTACTTCGTCAACGGCCTGAACATCACGAAATTCCGTGACTTCACCGGCTCGTCGATCGTTCCGTTCGAATTCTACCAGACGCTGGAAACCAAGACCGGCGGCTACTCCTCGGAGTTCGGCCGCGGCACCGGCGGCGTGCTGAACGGCACGACCAAGTCGGGCGGCAATGAGTGGGAGTTCGGCATCACCGGCTATTGGTCGCCGGACAGTCTGCGATCTGACTCGCCGGACACCTATCTGGCCCAGAACCGCTTCGATGAAGTCGAGTCTTCGGACATCATCTTCGACTTCGGCGGCCCGATCATCCGGGATCGCCTGTTCATCTTCGGCCTCTATAACTTCCGCGATCGTGAGGCCACCAATATCGGTCGCACGACTGTCGATCCAGATTTCGGCGCAGGCGCGAACGGCAACATCGTGACGTCGGACGATCCGTTCTTCGGCGCCAAGGTGGACTTCCTGGTCACCGACGATCATCGCTTGGAGTTCACCTACTTCTCCGACGAGCAGACCCAAGAAACGCGCAACATCTTCGTCAACGGCAACGGCGAACTGATCGGGGAGTTCACGCCGTCGTCATTCGAGTTCGGCGGCACCAACTACATTGCGCGCTATACGGGCATCTGGACCGACTGGCTGACGACCTCGATCGCCTACGGTGTGAATGAGTACAACGAGTACTTCTCTTCTCCGGGCGACGCCGGCGCGCTGATCACCGATCAGAACCCGGGCTTCCCGCGGCGCGGCATCTGGGGCGTTGGTCAGCCTGCGGTCAACGAAGACGAGCGCGAAGTCCTGCGTGCGGACGTCGACGTCTACGTCGATTTCTTCGGCGCACATCACTTCCGGTTCGGCATCGACAATGAGAAGCTGACCGCCACCCAGCAGCTCGACTTCTCCGGCGCGGGCTACAACTACTGCCGCCCCAACGGCCGCAACGTGCCGGGCTTCCGTCCTATCAGCACCGTGGTGAACTGCACCGGCGATCGCACCGGCGGCATCTTCTACCGCTATCAGACGCTGATCACCACGGCCAACGTCACAGCCGGCACGAACACCGACCCCCAACTTCTGGGTCGCACCGACCTCGTGGGCGCGCCGCGTCGCGTCCGGATCCGGGCCTACGACAACGACGGCGGCTGGACCTCGGAACAGAACGCCTACTACATCCAGGATAGCTGGGAGGTCACCGACCGCCTGACCTTGAACCTGGGTGTGCGCAACGAAGGCTTCGAGAACGCCAACATCAACGGCGTCACCTTCATCGACCTGCAGGATCAGTGGGCTCCGCGTCTGGGCTTCACCTATGACGTGACCGGCGATCAGACGTCGAAGCTGTTCGGCTTCTACGGCCGCTACTTCCTTCCGGTGGCCGTGAACACCAACCAGCGACTGGCCGGCGCCGAACTGTTCACGCAGGACGTCTGGGATCTGGACTTCACCGGAACGGTCGCCGGGCGTCCGGACGCCAACCGCGACGGCATCGACGACAACACCGACGAGCCGATCCTGCGCGGCTACGGCACGACCAACTCCGGCTTCGTGTCCGGCACGAACTTCGGCGGCGGCGACGTCAAGTCCACGAACTCGACCGTGGATGCCGAGATCGACCCGATGTACGTCGACGAGTTCATCCTGGGCTATGAGGCGGAAGTTTTCGGCGATTGGACCTTCGGTCTGAAGGGCACCTATCGCGAACTGGGCACGGCCATCGACGACGTCGCCATCGACGCCGCCGTTCTGGATTATTGCTCAGGAGCCGATCCGGACAACCTGACCTACGCCGAGTGCTATTCGGTGTGGTACGGCTTCCACCAGTACGTCCTGACCAACCCGGGTGAGGACATGCGAATCACCCTGTCCGGCGCCGACCTGTCGCGCGCCACCGGCGGGCGCGTCACGGCTGATCGTGAGATCGTCCTCACGGCCGCCCAGCTGAACTATCCGAGCCCCGATCGCACATACAAGGCGGTCGAAGTGTCGATGGAGAAATCCTTCGACGGCATCTGGGCCGGCCGCTTCAGCTACGTCTGGTCGGAGAACGAGGGCAACTACGAAGGCGCCCTGAAGTCCGACAACGGCCAGACCGATCCCGGTCTGTCGCAGGACTTCGACCAGCCCGGCCTGACCGACAACTCCTTCGGCTTCCTGCCGAACCACCGCGAACACACGTTCAAGGCGTTCGGCAACTGGCAGGTGACCCCGGCGTTCAACGTCGGCGCCAACCTGCTGATCCAGTCGCCGCGCAAGTTCGGCTGTCAGGGCGTCCACCCGACCGACTTCTTCGCCTCGCTGTATGGCCCGGCGTCATGGTTCTGCAACGGCGTGGCGACGCCGCGCGGCGAGTCGTTCGAGAGCGACTGGCTGACGAACATCGACATGACCTTCGCGTATGACTTGGCCCAGGTGTTCACCATCCCGGGTGAATCGCTGGTTCTCCGTGCCGACGTGTTCAACCTGTTCGACGCGGATTCAGAGCAGGATTTCAACGAGTTCGGTGACCTCGCTCTCGGCGTGCCTGACCCGGACTACGGCAAGGTGACGGCCTACCAGGCTCCGCGCACCGTTCGCTTCAGCCTGGCCTACCGCTTCTAAAGAGCGGGAAAGCCGAAAGAATGGGGCGGCGGGTCTTCGGACCCGCCGCCTTTTTCTTGCCCGGTGGGTCGGGGGGCTCTATCCGGCCCGGGTGATGTCGGAGTCGTCCATGCGTCCTTTCTTCGCCGCCCTGACGGGCGTCGTCCTGCTCGCCCTCGCCGCGCCGGCCGTGGCGCAGGACGAGGTGATCCGCACCGGCGGAACCCGGTTCACCGCCGACGACGCCGAGCGGTCGCGTCGCATGCGTGAGGCCATGGCCTATGCGACCGCCCTGCCGCCGGGCGCGCCCGAGGCGGATTATTCTCTGGTGGCCTGGTGCGAGGCCCTGGTGTCCGGACATGTGGCCGTCGGCGAAAGCCTCGGCACGACGGACGAGTTGGATCTGCGCCTGATCGCGCTCGGGCGTGCGGAAGCGGTGACGTTCCGCTCCGCCCTGGAGATCGGCCGGGCCGTCCAGTCGCCCGACGCCGTCGCCGAGGCCGAGGCCGCCGCCGACGGCGCGCGCCGTCAGTGGGCGCCCATTCTGGCGGGCGATCAGGCGGTGCGGGATCAGACGTTCGGCCTGTTCTTCGGCCTGCCCGGCCGCTGCGAGCACGCCGCCCGCCGGGTGTCGCTGGGGATCACGGACGCGCCGCCGACGCTCAAGGACGTGGGGCTGGAGTAGCGTCCTTCCCCCCTTGCGGGGGAAGGTGGCTCGCGGAGGGAGACGGATGGGGGGTGAGACACTGGCCTGTCCAATGACCATCGAGCACCGATCTCGTCGTCGCCAGCCACCCCATCCGAGCGCCTTCGGCGCCCTCGCAGGCCGATCGTATACGATCGGCCAAGCACCCCGGCGAGCGGGGAAGGGTCACGCCGCCACGTCCCGCGTCTCCGCTCCCGGCTCATAGTTCAGGATCGGAGCCAGCCACCGCTCCGCCGTCTCCAGGTCCCAGCCCTTGCGGCGGGCATAGTCCTCGACCTGGTCGCGGTCGATCTTGCCAACGCCGAAGTAGTGGCTCTGCGGGTGGCCGAAATAGAGGCCGCTGACCGAGGCGGGCGGTATCATCGCATAGCTCTCGGTCAGGGCCATGCCGGCGTTCCTGCCCGCGTCCAGCAGGCGGAACAGGGGCGCCTTTTCGGTATGGTCCGGCTGGGCCGGATAGCCGGGGGCGGGGCGGATGCCCTGATACTTCTCCTCGATCAGGTCCTGGACCGTCGCCGCCTCGTCGGGCGCATAGCCCCACAGCGTGGTGCGCACCTCCTTGTGCAGCCGCTCGGCGAAGGCCTCGGCCAGGCGGTCGGCTAGGGCCGTCGCCATGATGGCGGAGTAGTCGTCGCCCGCCGCCTTGAACTCGGCCGCCTTCTCCAGCTCGCCATGGCCGGCCGTGACGGCGAAGGCGCCGATCCAGTCGTCGCCGGTGGGCGAGACGAAGTCTGACAGAGCCGAGTTCGGCTTGCCGTTCGACTTGGCGATCTGCTGGCGCAGGGTGTGGAACCGGGCGATCTCGGCTGTGCGCGTTTCGTCCTGGAAGACCACGATGTCGTCGCCGTCGGCGTTGGCGGGCCAGAAGCCGACGACGCCCTTGGCCGTGAACCACCGCTCCTCGACGATGCGCTTAAGCATCGTCTGGGCGTCGCGGAACAGGTCCTGGGCCGCCTCGCCGACGATCTCGTCTTCCAGAATGTGGGGATACCGCCCGATCAGCTCCCAGCTGGCGAAGAAGGGCGTCCAGTCGATGTGGTCGGCCAGATCGGCGAGGTCCCAGGCCTCGAACGCGCGAACGCCGGTGAAGCTGGGCGCTGCGGGTCGCGGCGCGGCCCAGTCGATGGCGACGGGGTTCTTCCTCGCATCGGCGATCGAGGTCCGCGCCTTGACCTCCTGGCCCCGGGCGTATTGCTCGCGGATGCGGATGTATTCGTCGCGCGTGGCGGCCTCGTTCTTGGCCCTCTCGGTCTTGGACAAGAGCCCCGAGACCACGCCGACGGCGCGGCTGGCGTCGACCACATAGGTCGTCGACCCCCGGCGATAGGCCGGCTCGATCTTGACCGCGGTATGGGTCCGGCTGGTGGTCGCCCCGCCGATCAAGAGGGGAATGTCGAAACCCCGCCGTTCCATTTCGCGGGCCACGAACACCATCTCGTCCAGGCTGGGCGTGATCAGGCCGGACAGGCCGATGATGTCGACGTTGTGCGCCTTGGCCTCGTCCAGGATGCGGTCGGCCGGCACCATGACGCCCAGGTCGATGACCTCGTAATTGTTGCACTGCAGGACGACGCCGACGATGTTCTTGCCGATGTCGTGGACGTCGCCCTTGACGGTGGCCATCAGGATCTTGCCGGCGGTGCGCCGCGGCTGGCCGGCCTTCTCCGCCTCCATGAAGGGTTCCAGCCAGGCCACGGCCTGTTTCATCACCCGGGCGGACTTCACCACCTGGGGCAGGAACATCTTGCCCGAGCCGAACAGGTCGCCGACCACGTTCATGCCGTCCATCAAGGGCCCCTCGATGACGTGCAGCGGGCGTTCCGAGGCCAGCCGCGCCTCCTCGGTGTCGGCCTCGATATATTCGGTGATGCCGTGGACCAGGGCGTGCTCGATGCGCCTGGCCACCGGCGCCTGGCGCCAGGTCAGGTCGACGACGCGCGCCGCGCCCTTCTCGCCCTTGTAGCGGGGCGCCAGGTCGACCAGCCGTTCGGTGTTGGAGACGTTGGTCCGCTGCGGCCGGTTGAGGATGACGTCCTCGACCGCCTCTCTCAGCTCCGCATCGACGTCGTCATAGACCGGCAGGTCGCCCGCGTTGACGATGCCCATGTCCATCCCCGCCTGGATGGCGTGGTACAGGAAGACCGAGTGGATCGCGCGCCGCACCGGCTCGTTGCCGCGGAAGCTGAACGACACGTTCGACACACCACCGGACACGCGGGCGTAGGGCAGGGTGGTCTTGATCGCCCGCGTCGCCTCGATGAAGTCGACGGCATAGTTGTCGTGCTCCTCGATCCCCGTCGCCACGGCGAAGATGTTGGGGTCGAAGATGATGTCCTCGGGCGGAAACCCGACCTCGTCGACCAGGATGCGATAGGCGCGGGTGCAGATCTCGATCTTGCGCGCGGCCGTGTCGGCCTGGCCCACCTCGTCGAAGGCCATGACCACGACGGCGGCGCCATAGCGCAGGCATTTGACGGCCTGTTCGCGGAACTCGGCTTCGCCCGCCTTCATGCTGATCGAGTTGACGATCGGCTTGCCCTGGACGCACTTCAACCCCGCCTCGATCACCTCCCATTTCGAGCTGTCGATCATCACCGGCACGCGGGCGATGTCGGGCTCGGCCGCGATCAGGTTCAGGAAGGTCCGCATGGCGACGGCGCCGTCCAGCAGCCCCTCGTCCATGTTGACGTCGATGATCTGGGCGCCCGCCTCGACCTGCTGGCGCGCGACGTCGAGCGCGGCGGCATAGTCGCCCTCGACGATCAGCTTCCGGAACTTGGCCGAGCCGGTGACGTTGGTCCGCTCGCCGACGTTGATGAAGGTGGGACGCATCAGGCGGTCCCCATCCAGCCGCGCCAGGCATGGGCGGCCCAGTAAAGCCGCAAATCCCGGAAACCAGCTTCGGCCAGGAGCTCCGCTTCGCGTTCAGGCGAGATCACATTGACCGTGGTTCGGACGGTGTCGCGCGCCAACCGGATCTGGTCCTCATCGGCCCCTGCGGCGCGCGGGAAGGCGGCGTAGTCGTCCAGCCGCGCCTCGGCGTCTTCGGCGGTCAGGTCGATGCACAGATCCACTACGGCAAAAGGCGCGCCGGGCTTCAATCGCGACCGAATGGCCCGCAAGGCCGCCAGTTTGGAGCCGTCATCGGGCACGAAGTGAAGGGTCAGCAGGCAGGTGGCGGCGTCGAAGGGGCCTTCTGGGGCCTCGGGAATGTAACCCTGATGGAGCTCTACGCGATGGTCGATGCCGCTTGCGACGACCTCCGCTCGCGCCAGGTCCAGCATCGACTCGGACGGATCGACGCCGACGAAGGTCCACGCGGGGCGGTCCTGGGCGAAAGCCTTCAGCTCAAGGCCGCCGCCCGCTCCGAGGACGAGAACGCGCGCATTATCCCTACAGCGAAGGGCCAGCAGGGCGGCCGTGAGACGCTGCATCGCCTCATAACCGGGGCAGAAGCGGCCGGGGCCCTGACGATAGCTCGCGACGTCGTCCGGATTGGAGAAATCAAAGGTCCGGGCCATCACGCCACCATCTCGAACGGCTCGAGCCCCGACAGCCTGAGCGCCACCGGCCGCTCCGGGATCACGCGCGGCGTCACCCCCGCCACGTCCTCGGCCACATGCCGGATGTGCTCCGGCGTCGTGCCGCAGCAGCCGCCGACGATGTTGACCAGGCCACTGCGCGCCCATTCCTCGATGAAGTGGGCCGTCTCGTGCGGCTGCTCGTCGTACTGGCCCATGGCGTTGGGCAGGCCGGCGTTGGGATAGGCCGCGACCAGGGTGTCGGCGACGCGGCTGAGCTCGGCGATGAACGGCCGCATCAGGTCGGCCCCCAGCGCGCAGTTGAAGCCCACTGCGAACGGCTTGGCATGCCGCACGCTGTTCCAGAAGGCCTCGGCCGTCTGACCCGAAAGCGTCCGCCCCGACCGGTCGGTGATGGTGCCCGAGATCCAGATGGGCAGGGGCTCCAGACCTTCGTCCTCCAGGTCCTTGATCGCCTTGATCGCCGCCTTGCCGTTCAGGGTGTCGAAGATGGTCTCGATCAGGAACAGGTCCACGCCGCCTTCATGCAGGGCCCGAGCTTGTTGTTTGTAGGCGTCGTAGACCTGGTCGAAGGTGACGGCGCGATAGCCGGGGTCGTTCACGTCGGGGCTGAGGGACAAGGTGCGATTGGTCGGGCCGATCGCGCCGGCGACGAAGCGGGGTTTGTGCGGCTCCTTCGCGGTCCAGGCGTCCGCGACCCGGCGGGCGAGGCGGGCTCCCTCGAGATTGAGGTCGTGGACCGCGTCTTCCAGCCCATAGTCGGCCTGGGCGATGGTGGTGGAGGAGAAGGTGTTGGTCTCGGTGACGTCCGCGCCGGCGGCCAGATAGAGGTCGTGAATGTCCGCGACGTCGTCGGGCCGGGTCAGGATCAGCAGGTCGTTGTTGCCCTGCTGGGGCAGGGGGTGATCGCGGAAGCGCTGGCCGCGGAACTGGGCCTCCGACAGGCCTAGCCGCTGGATCATCGTGCCCCAGCCGCCGTCCAGCACCAGGATCCGTTCGCGGGCGGCGGCGTGGAGGGCGGTGATCCGGTCAGCCCGCGTCACGCCCGCGCCTCGCGCACGCCCAGCACGCGGCAGATGGCGTAGACCAAGTCGGCGCGGTTCAGGGTGTAGAAGTGGAAGTCCTGGAATCCTTCTTCCTGCAGGCGCGCGCAGGTCTCGGCGGCGACGGAGGCGGCCAGCAGCTTGCGCGTCTCCGGATCGCCGTCCAGGCCGTCGAAATGCGCCTGAAGCCAGTCGGGCACGCTGGCGCCGCAGGTCGCGCTCATGCGCTTCAGCCCGGCGAAATTGGTGACCGGCATTATGCCGGGGATCAGGGGGATGCCGATCCCCGCCGTTCGCACCCGGTCGCGGAAGCGCAGAAAGGCGTCGATGTCGAAGAAGAACTGGGTGATCGCGCGGGTCGCACCCGCGTCGACCTTGGCCTTCAGCACGTCGATGTCGTGGTCGATCGAGGGGCTTTCCGGATGCTTCTCCGGATAGGCGCCGACGGTGATCTCGAAGCCGCCGATCCGCGCGATCGCGGCGGTCAGTTCGGTCGCGTTGGCATGGCCGTCGGCGCGCGGGACGTAGGCGCCGCCGATGCCGGTCGCGCCGGGGGGATCGCCGCGCAGGGCCACGATGTGGCGCACGCCGGCGGCCTTGTAGTCGAGAAGCACCGCGTCGATTTCGGCCCGGGTCGCCTCGACGCACGTCAGATGGGCGGCGGGCTTGAGGTCCGTCTCCGCCAGGATCCGCGCGACGGTGCGGTGCGTCCGCTCGCGCGTGGAGCCGCCGGCGCCATAGGTCACGGACACGAAGTCGGGCTTCAGCGGCGCGAGGCGGGAGACGGCCTTCCACAGACCGGCTTCGGCCTCGTCCGACTTGGGCGGGAAGAACTCGAACGACACGCGGGGGCGGCTGGCGTCGCGGCCGGCACGCGCGACCGGACCCAGCGGCGACAGCAGAAGGGCGCGCGCGTCCGCAAGGCTGAGCGCCGGGGCGCTCATGCCGCCTTGACCTCCCGCACGGCCGCGCGACGGCCGGTCCAGATGCAGACGGTCAGCCCTTCGCGGTCCGGCGGCAGAACCGTGTGCGCGTCGCACTCCAGCCCCGCCTCGGCCAGCCAGCGACGGATTTCGGCGTCGTCGAAGCCCAGGCGTCGGTGTTGGTGTTCGTCGCGAAGATGCTCCAGCGCGTGCGGGGCGAAATCGACGATCAGCAGCCGACCGCCCGGCCGCACCAGCCGTGCCGCCTCGGCCACGGCGGCGGAGGGATCGGTCAGGTAGTGAAGCACCTGGTGGACGACGACCAGGTCGGCGGTCAGGTCGGGCAGGCGCGTGGCGAAGACGTCGCCGTGCCTCAGCTCGACCTTGTCGATGCCCGCCTTCGCGACGTTGGCGCGGGCGATGTTCAGCATGTTCTGGCTGAGATCCAGCCCGATCGCCGTCTTCGCCTTCCTGCCGAGCAGGGTCAGCATGCGCCCAGAGCCGGTGCCGAGGTCCACCAGCCGCTCGAACGGACCCTCTCCGGCCGCCGCCAGGATGGCGTCCTCTACTGCGCTTTCACGCACGTAGAGCGACCGTATGCGGTCCCAACTGGGCGCGATCTGCTCGAAATAGGCTTCGGCGTCGGCCGCGCGTTCGCGGCGCACGGCGTCCAGGCGACGTTGATCGGCCTCGCCGTCGGCGTCGTCCAGCAGGTCCAGCACGGCGTCCATCAGCCGACGCGCGGACGTCTCCGAGGACAGGCGATAATAGACGCGGGCGCCGTCCGGGAAGCGCTCGATCAGGCCGGCGTCGGTCAGCAGCTTCAGATGTCGGCTGACGCGAGGCTGGCTCTGCTCCAGCACGCCGGACAGTTCCATGACCGACAGCTCCTCCGTGGCCAGAAGCGCGAGGATGCGCAGGCGAGTCGGCTCGCCCGCGCCGCGCAAGGCTTCCACAAGCTGGTCGGCCCGATAGGTCATGGCATACATATAAGGATATCCTTATATGATTATGCAAGCGCAAATCGGAGAGGTGGCCTTGATCCGGACGCGCGCCGGGGCGACGGTCGAGCGTCGCCATGTGGAGCCACCATGTCCCGTCCCCTTGTCCTCGTCCTGATCTTCGCGCTCGCCGCCTGTTCTTCCCCGACGGCGAGCGATGCCGGAGGCACGGAAGATCAGGCGACCGCGGCTACGCCCGGCGCCGCTCCTCCTGAGCCTGAGGGCGTCGTCGTCGCGGGCGGATCTGCACCGAACGCACCCGGCGCCACCCCGCCGGAGCCGGCCCAGGATCCCGCTCCCAGGCCTCAGGGCATCCCCGCCGATCCCGACCGGCCCGTGGGCCCCGTCGTCACCGAGACGCCGAAGGGCGGTCTGACGCTGGCTGAGTTTCAGGACTCGATGGTGGAGCGCGTGATGCGCCTGGACGCCGACGGCGACGGCGCGCTGAGCCGAGAGGAGGTCGCAGCGGGCGGCGACGGCGCGCGGATGATCGGCATGGCGGATTCCGACCGCGACGGCCGCGTGACGCCGGCCGAAATCCGCGCCGGGGCCGGCTTCATGTTCCGTCAGATGGATCAGAACCGCGACGGCCGGGTCACCGAGGACGAACGCCCGCAGCGTTGACGTTCAAGGGGCCGGCGTCACCGGCGGGAGGCCGTTCAGCACGGCGTCGAGGTTTTGAAGCAGCAGGCCCAGCATGGCCTGCACCGCCTGCGTGGTGGCCCCGCCCGTGTGCGGCGTCAGCACGGTGTTGGGCACGTCGGCCCAGCGCGCGGCGTCGGTCGGCTCGGTCTCGAACACGTCCAGCGCGGCCCCGCCCAGTCGGCCTGACTTCAGCGCCGCGATCAGGGCGTTTTCGTCCACCACCTGACCGCGTGAGACGTTGACCAGCAGGCCGTCGGCGCCCAGCGCCTGCATCACCTCAACCGAGATCAGGCCGCGGTTCGTCTCGTCGGCCCGGCAGGCGACGACCAGGACCTCGCTGGCCTTGGCCAGATCGATCAGGCTTTCGGCGCGCTGCCAGGGCGCGTCTTTCGGCCGGGGCCCCCACCATTGCGGGACCATGCGCAACGCCTCGCCGCGCCGGGCGACGGCCTCGCCGATGGCGCCCAGGCCGACGATCCCCAGCCTCAACCCGCCCAACGACCGCGTGATCGTCTTCGACTGCGGCGTCCAGCGCCCGGCGCGAACGTCGGCGTCGCCCGAGGCGATCCTGCGGTGGGCGGCCAGGATCAAGCCGATCGCGTGATCCGCCACGTCCTCGTGGTTCACTCCCGGCGCATGCGTGACCTCCAACCCGCGCGCCCGGCACCACGCCGGATCGATGCCGTCATAGCCGGCGGTGAAGCAGGCGACGTGGCGCAGCTTCGGCAATCGCTCGATCAGGCCGGGATCCAGTGGAAACTCGCCGGCGACCACGACGGCCTCGATCAGCGCCTCGGCCTCGACCGGCGGCCCCTCCCACAGGCGATGGACGTCGTAGGCGCTTTCGAGGAACGGCGCGATCGGCCCCAGATGCGGCTGGACGATCAGGACGGCGGGGCGGCTGGACATGGCCGAATGATAGGCCGGTCGTGCGCGCGGCGTCAGCCCTCAGGCTTGCCGAGGAAGGCGGGGCGGTCGGCGCGCACCGCTTCGACGATGATCGACATGACGGCGCGGATGCGGGCCAGCGCCTTCAGATCGGCATGGACCACCAGCCACAGGCTGCGCTCCAGCCCGACGTCGCGCGGCAGCACGCGGCGCAGACCCGGCTCGCGTCGGGCGATGAAGTCGGGCAGGACGCACAGGCCCGCGCCGGCCAGCGTCGCCTGCATCTGGGCGATCAGGTTGGAGCTCTGCAGCACCACATGGATGTCCACGTCCGGCGCCTGCATGTAGTCCAGCTCGGGCGCGTACAGCAGGTCGCCGATGTAGCCGACGAACCGGTGCCCGGCCATGTCCGCGCGCGTGCGGACCGGCGGCCGCGCGTCGAGATAGGACGGGGCGGCGTAGAGGCCCAGGCCGTAGTCGGTCAGTTTCCGCGACACCAGCCGGCCCTCGCGCGGGGGACTGAGGGTGATCGCCACGTCGGCCTCGCGCTTGGACAGGCTGACGACGCCGGGGATGGCGACCAGCTGGATCTCCAGCTCCGGGTGCCGCTCGGCCAGCTTCACCATCAGGGGGGCGAGGAAGTAGCTGCCGAAGCCCTCGGGTGCGCCGATGCGGACCGCGCCGGTCAGGGCCTGATCCGCCTCGCCCACTTGTCCGGCGGCGCGCAGCGTCAGGCTTTCGATCTGTTCGGCGTGAGGCAGGAGGCGCTCGCCATGGACGGTCAGGGCGTATCCCTGGGGGCTGCGGTCGAACAGTCGGGCGCTCAGAGCCGCCTCCAGCGCCGCGATCCGTCGCGCCACCGTCGTGTGGTCCGCGCCCAGCCGGGCGGCGGCGGCCGTGAGCCGGCCCGTGCGGGCGACGGCGAGGAAGGGGCGCAGATCGTTCCAATTGAAGTCGTCGGCCACGGCGCTCACCTGTGCAAAAACGCACAATGAAAGCGCGGATCATGGCATCGTATCGGCGAAAAAGCCATGACATAAGCCGGGCCAACAGAGTTCACCCAACCGGGACTGCCGCCATGGCCTTCGACGCCGCCGACTTCCGCCCCGCCGCCCCGATCGTCGCCCCCGGCGCGGCGCCTTGCCCCGTCTGGACCGCCGCGAACCCCGACCGGGCGCTGGCGTTCCTGTTCGTGGCGCCGCAGGACTGCGACGCCGTCGACGTTCTGACCGCGCTGGAGGCCTGATCCGTGACCGACGCGCGCCGTGAGCCGCCGCTGATGATCCCGCCGGACCCGGAGGTCGTGGCGGAGGCCCTGACCGGCCTGATGTTCAGCGCCGCCGCCGCCGTGCGCGCCACGACGCACAAGGCGCTGTCGGCCGAACCCCTGCCCTATGATCCGACCACGATCGCCCGCGCCTGGATCGACTTCAACACCGCGGTGATGACCAGCCCGGCGGCCCTGATGCAGGCCCAGATGCAGGGTTGGCAGGACTGGACCGCCCTGTGGCGCGGCTTCGGCGAGCGCATGATGGGCGGAACCCCGGAGCCGGTCGCGGCGCCCGAACGCGGCGACCGCCGCTTCTCCGATCCGGCCTGGACCGAAGAGCCGGTCTACGACTGGCTGAAGCAGGCCTATCTGCTGTCGGCGAAGCGGATGCAGGACTTCGTCGCCGCCGCCCCGGTCGACGAGGCCACCCGCGCCCAGGTCGACTTCGCCGGGCGTCAGCTGATGAACGCCCTGTCGCCGGCCAACTTCGCCCATACCAACCCTCAGGTCTCCCGCCGCACGATCGAGAGCGGCGGCCTCAGCCTGCTGACGGGCCTGACCAACCTTCTGGACGACGTGACCCGCGGCGACGGCCTGATCGCGCGCCGCGCGCCGAACGACTTCGAACTGGGCACGAACATCGCCGCCACTCCGGGCGCCGTGATCTTCCGCAATGAGCTGCTGGAGCTGATCCAGTACGCGCCGACGACGGAGCAGGTGTTCCGTCGCCCGCTGCTGTTCATCCCGCCGCTGGTCAACAAATACTACCTCTTCGACCTGACGCCCAAGGCCAGCTATCTGAAATGGCTGGTGGATCAGGGGCACACCGTGTTCGTCGTGTCCTGGGCCAACCCCGACGCGAGCCAGGCCGACAAGGGGCTGACCGCCTACGTCAAGGACGGCGTGATCGCGGCCATGGACGCGGTGGCCAAGGCGACGGGCGAGGCCGACGTGGACCTCGTGTCCTACTGCCTGGGCGGCACCCTGTCGGCCATGACGCTGGCGTATCTGGCGCAGACGGGGCAGGGCGACCGCGTGGCTTCGGCCACCCTGATCGCGGCGCTGGTCGACTTCCGCGACATGGGCGAATGGTCGGTGTTCACCGGCCAGGGCGACCTGAACGCCTTCGACCGTTATCTGGACAGGAAGGGCTTCGTCGAGGCCCACGACCTGACCAAGCTGTTCGCCACCGTGCGCGCCAACGACCTGATATGGTCGTCGGTGGTGACCCACTATCTGCTGGGCGACGAGGCGCGGGCCTCGGACCTGCTGTGGTGGTTCGACGACGGCGCCCGCATCCCCGCGCGGTTCCTGAAAGAGTACGGGCGTGAGATCCTGGCCGGCAACCGGCTGAAAGAGGCCGGCGGCGTGACGATCGACGGCGTCGCGCTGGACCTGTCGAAGATCGAGACGCCCGTGATGTTGATCGCGCTGAAGGACGACCACGTTTCGGCGTGGAAATCGACCTATGCCCAGCGCGCGCACTTCGGCGGCCCGACCCGCTTCCTGATGGGCGGCTCGGGCCACAACGCCGGCATGATCAATCCGCCGGCCGCCAACAAGCACGGCTACTGGACCAACGCGGAAGCCCCCGCCGACCCCGAGGCCTGGCTGGCCGGCGCGACCAAGCACGACGGCTCCTGGTGGCCGGAATGGCAGGGCTGGCTGCAGGAGATGGCCGCCGACGAGCAGGTCAAGGCGCGCAAGCCCGGCTCGGGCATGCTGAAGGCCTTGACGGCGGCGCCCGGCGACTATGTGCGGGTCAGGCACTAGGGTCAGAAGGAGCGCGGACCTCCAGGTCCGCGAAAGCGGCGATCGCGCAAGACGCGGACGTGGACGTCCGCGCTCCAAAACAAAAGGGCGGCAGGATCACCTGCCGCCCTTTGCGTCTGCAAGTCGAAGGCTTACCGCGCGAACTTCTGGAACTTGATCCGGTGCGGGATCAGGCTGTCGGCGCCGAGGCGACGCTTCTTGTCCTCCTCGTAGGCCTCGAAGTTGCCTTCGAACCACTCCACGTGGCTGTCGCCCTCGAAGGCCAGGATGTGGGTGGCCAGCCGGTCCAGGAACCAGCGGTCGTGGCTGATCACCACGGCGCAGCCGGCGAATTCCTCCAGCGCTTCTTCCAGGTTCTGCAGCGTTTCGATGTCCAGGTCGTTGGTCGGTTCGTCGAGCAGGATCAGGTTGCCGCCGGTCGCCAGGGTCTTGGCCAGGTGCACGCGGTTGCGCTCGCCGCCCGACAGCTGGCCGACCTTCTTCTGCTGGTCGCCGCCCTTGAAGTTGAAGCTGCCGACATAGGCGCGGGTGTTGATTTCGCGCTTGCCGACCATCATCACGTCGGTGCCGCCGCTGATCGCCTGCCAGATGGTCTCGTCCGGTTTGAGGTCGTCGCGCGACTGGTCGACGTAGGCCAGCTTGACCGTCTCGCCGACGCGGATCTTGCCGGCGTCGGGCTGTTCCTGGCCGGTGATCATCCGAAACAGGGTCGACTTGCCGGCGCCGTTCGGCCCGATCACGCCGACGATGCCGTTGGGCGGCAGCTTGAACGTCAGGTCCTTGAACAGCAGCTTGTCGCCATAGGACTTCTCCAGCCCCTCGACCTCCAGCACCACATTGCCCAGACGCGGGCCGGGCGGAATCTGGATGACGGCGTGGGTCTGGGCCTGACGGCTGTTCTCCTGCTCGGCCACCATGCGCTCATAGGCGGCCAGACGGGCCTTGGACTTGGCCTGACGCGCCTTGGCGCCGGACCGCACCCATTCCAGTTCGCGGGTAAGCGCCCGCTGACGGGCCTCGGATTCCGACTGCTCCTGCACCACGCGCTTGGTCTTGGCCTCCAGCCAGCTGGAATAGTTGCCCTCGTGCGGGTGGCCCTTGCCGCGGTCCAGCTCCAGCGTCCACTTGGTCACCAGATCAAGGAAATAGCGGTCGTGGGTGACCAGGATGACGCAGCCGGGAAACGCCTCCAGGTGGTGCTGCAGCCAGGCGACGCTCTCGGCGTCCAGGTGGTTGGTCGGCTCGTCCAGCAGCAGCATGTCGGGCTTGCTGAGCAGAAGCCGGGCCAGCGCCACGCGGCGTTTCTCGCCGCCCGACAGGTTTGTCGTCGCCCAGTCGTCGGGCGGACAGCGCAGGGCGTCCATCGCCATCTCGATGCGGCTGTCGATGTCCCAGACGTCGCCGGCGTCGATCTTCTCCTGGAGGGCGGTCATCTCCTCCATCAGCTCGTCGGTGTAGTTCTCCGCCATCTCGGCGGCGACGGCGTTGAAGCGGTTGACCCACTGCTTCTCCTCGCACCAGGCCTCGACGTTCTCCCGGACGGTCAGGCCGTCGTCGAGGTGCGGCTCCTGCTCCAGATAGCCGCGCTTGACCCCGTCGGCGGCCTTGGCCTCGCCCTGAAACTCGTGGTCCAGCCCGGCCATGATCTTCAGCAGGGTCGATTTGCCCGAGCCGTTGACGCCGACGACGCCGATCTTGGCGTCGTTGTAGAAGCTCAGCCAGATGTTCTCGAAGATCTTCTTGCCGCCGGGAAAGGCCTTGGTCAGGCCCTGCATCTGGAAAATGTATTGCTGCGCCATGGGGAGCGTTCAGCCCTGTCGTCTGGAGTGTGGGGAGGTCGGCGCGGGATGTAGCGACTGGGGCGCAGAAGGGCAAATGAGGCGGGCCGGGGGCGGTGCATCCATTCGCGCCCGTCGCGGCCTCTTGGGATCGTCAGGGAGCCGCGCATGCCGATCACAGTCACCCTTCGAACCGCCGGATCCGATCGATGGGTGCTGAGCCATTATGACGCCGGCGAGGCCTGTCGGGCGCATCGCCATGCGGGGCTGCAGACGTCCTGGATGATCGCCGGGGACTATGCCGAGGACAGCGAGGCGGGACGGATCGAGGCGTCCGGCCCGACGCTCAGCGTCAAGCCCGCGGGCTTCGAGCACGCCAACGTCTTCGGCCCCGCCGGGGCGCTGGTGCTGTCGTGGAACCGGGACGGACGGGGGGAGACGTCCTATGGCGTGCGGGCGTGTTCGGACGGGCAGATCGACGACCTGCGCCGGTCGCACGATCCGTCGGTCATCGGCATGCTTCCGGTCCCCGCCCGCCGCGCTCCCTCGGTCTGGGTTCGGCACGCACGCGATCGCCTGCTGGCCTCGGCGGACGGAACTGCGACCCTGGCGCGGGGCGTGGGGACCCATCCCGCCAGCCTGGCCCGCGCCTTCCGTCGTGAGTTCGGGACCACGCCGGCGCGGCTGAGGGACCACCGTCGTCTCGCGCGCGTGCTGGGCGACCTGGTGCGGACCGACCTGCCGCTGGCCGACGTCGCGGCGCTCCACGGCTACAGCGATCAGGCGCACATGACGCGGCGCGTCGGCGCGGCCGCGGGATGGTCGCCGGCGGTCCTCCGTCGACTGTTTCGGCAAGGCTGAATTCGTTCAAGACCCGGCCGTGCGGCGCGCGCAGAAAGACGACGACGCCAACCCCGGACCCTCTCATGACCGCTCGCCTGACCGCTTTCGTCTTCGCTCTCGCCGCCCTGTCCGCCCCCGCCGCCGCGGTCGCCCAGCAGGCCGATCCTCGCGCCGCCCGGGCAGAGGCCTTCATCGCTCGCAGCCTGGACCGGCTGGACGTCGTGCCGGGCGTGGCCGTCGGGGTCGTCGTCGGCGACGAGATCGTGTTGCTGACCGGGCGGGGCGTCGAGGACGTCCGAACGGGCGCCCCCGTCGACGCCGACACGCGCTTCTACATCGCCTCGGCGACCAAGCCGATCACGGCCCTGGCCCTGGCGGCGATGGCCGGGCGCGGCGAACTGGATCTGGACGCGCCGGCGGCGACCTGGGCCGGCGATCTGCTGCCGGCCGAGATCGCGTCAAGGATCAGCCTGCGCGACCTGCTGAGCCATAGGGCGGGCGTGGAGAACGGGCCTCTGACGTTCCGGCTCGCCTATTCTGGCGATCATGACGACCCGACGCGGCGACGCCTGCTGGGCGTCACGCGCGCGGACCCCGAAACCCCCAGGGGCCAGTTCCGCTACTCCAACGTCGGGTACAACCTCGCCACTGGCCTGCTGGAGGCGGAGCGCGGCCTGGACTGGCGCGACATGGTCGGCCGCGAGGTGCTGACGCCGCTAGGCATGGCCTCGACCTCGGCCACAGTAACCCCCGACGGCGCCGTCGGTCACCTGGGCCATTTGCCCGGCGGCCCCGCGCCCAGCCCGCTGCAGAAGGCCGACGCCACCATGCACTCCGCCGGCGGCCTAATGTCCTCGGCGCGCGACATGACCGCCTTTCTGGAGGTGCAGCTGACCGACGGCATGCTGGACGGACGACGCGTCCTTCCGGAAAGCCTGATCGCCTCGACCCACGTCATGCTGGTCGAGAAGGCGGAGACGTTCGGTCCCTATCGGCGGGAAGGCTATGCGCTGGGCTGGCGCGTGGGCCGCTTCGGCGACGATCTGCTGCTGCACCACTTCGGCAACTTCGGCGGCTCGCGGGCCCATGTGTCGTTCATGCCCGAGCGGGGCATCGGCGTGGTCGTGCTGATCAACGAGGACGCCGTGGCCGGCGGCTTCGCCGACATCCTGGCCAACTATCTCTACGACGTCTGGCGCGACGTGCCGGACGTGGACGCGACCTACGACGCCCAGATCGACGCCCTGGCGACGCGGATCGAGGGCCTGCGTCCCCGCATCACCGCCGACCTGGAGGCCCGTCGCGCCCGGCCGTGGCTGATGAGCCGCCCCCTAGAGGACCTGGCCGGCGTCTACGAGAACCCGGACATGGGGCGCATGGAGATCGTGGTGCGCGAGGGAGAGGTGACCGTGCGTATCGCCGTCCTGTCGGCCGTGGCCGAAGCCTTCAACCAGCCGGACAGCCTGCGCGTCGAGCTGATCCCCCTGCAGGGCCAGGTGATCACCTTCGACGGCCCGAACCGGCTGACCTACGATGGGGCGGAGTTCGTTCGGGTCGCACGCTGAAACATCGAATGCAATCCAACGGGGATCGAGGTTGAAGCGAAGTGTTTTCAGGATACTGCCGGGCGGATTAGGGTGGGTGCATGAGTTGGGCGCGATACCAGCATTTTCACTGGAAGATGTTCCGCCTCCTGACGCGCGTCGTGCTGTGGTTGTGGCTCCTCATCGGCGGGCTTGGCTTGCTTGCGGCCGCCTTCGCTCCACGACAGGAACATCGTCTGGCGACGATGCTGGTTTTCGGGGCAGGGGCGGCGATCGGAGGCGGCGGACTGCTGATCCGGCGCTATGTCGGAAGGCTCGTGAGGTTCTCGCAGGGACGACATGCGGTCCTGTCGTCGGGCGAGAAGCCTGACTCATCACAGTAACGACCGCGCCGTCCGCAGATCCTCGACGAACCGCGCCTGCTCGGCCGCCGCGGCGGCCTTGTCGGGGATGCGGAGCAGATAGCTGGGGTGGACGGTCAGCAGGGCGGTCGACCCGTCTTCCAGCGCGATCGGGCGGCCGCGTTCCTTCGTCACCGCGACCTTGCGACCCAGCACGCCATAGGCGGCGGTGGCGCCCAGGGTCACGATCAGTCTCGGCTTCACGATCGAACGCTCGGCGTCCAGCCACCAGCGGCAGGCCTGAACCTCGCTGGTCGTGGGCGTCTGGTGGAGGCGGCGCTTGCCGCGCGGCTCGTGCTTGAAATGCTTCACCGCATTGGTGACGAAGGCGTGCGTGCGGTCGATCTCCGCCTCGGCCATGGCCGCGTTCAGCACCTGACCGGCCGGACCGACGAAGGGCTCGCCGGCCAGATCCTCTTGATCTCCCGGCTGCTCGCCGACGATCATCAGCTCCGCCCGCGCGGGCCCGCGGCCGCACACGCCCTGGGTCGCGTCGCGCCACAGGGGGCAGCGGCGGCAGCCCTGCACAGCGCGGTCCAGCATCTCCAGCGTCCCGGGCGGCGGCGCGTCCTGCGCGGCGCGCTCCACCGCCGGCGCGACGGCGTGGATCAGTTTGGGGTTCGGCGGGGTGGCGGGGGCGGCGACCATCTCTCTTTCCCGAACCTCCGCCTGCGCCACCAGTTCCGGGATCAGCGACGCCTCCGGCAGGTTGGCCCAGTACCGTTTGGGCATCTCGCCCTGCATGGTCTTCGTCTTCAGCCGCGCCGGGTTGAAGGTTGAGGCGTAGTAGGTCTTCCAGAACTCCTCGATCTCGTCTTCCTGCGGGGCCATGTCGCGCGTGGCGGGCGGGCCGAACGCCAATTCACCCGTCGTCCTTCCCGCGGAGGCGGGAACCCAGTCGGCGGTGCCGTCGGGCGTCAGGATGGTCCAGCGCATGGTGGTGAAGCGGCGCTGGAAGAAGGGCGCGGTCTTCTCCAGCACCCGATGCGCCGGTTCGAACCAGGCGATCCAGCGCTCGCCCGTCTCGTCCTCGACCTGCCGGAAGCGCACGAAGGCCTTCATCTTGTGGCTGGCCCGGCTGACGTTCTTCGCCCGCTCCATCGCGTCGGCCACGTCGCGGTCGGACACCACCTTCAGCAGGTCGCGCTCGGTTTGAAGACGCCACAACAGACGGTACAGCAGGTCGAAGCGATCCTCCGACCGATGCAGGGCGACTTCGGCGCCGAGGCCGAGGAAGGTCCGGGGGACGGTCAGGAAGACTTCGGTCCGCTTCCCATGGCTTTCAACGGAAGGGGCGGGAGGAGGCGCGTCGAACAATCCGCCTTGCTCCCCCACCCGAAACCGCGCCGTCTGCGGTTCCACACTCGCCCGCAGCAGACCGCGCGCCGCGTCGCGCCAGGCGGCGAAGTCCGTTTCGGACGTCAGGCGCACGGTCCGCATCAGAACAGGCTCAGCTGCTCCGGCGCGCGGGCCGGGGCCAGGCGCGTCTTCAGATCGACCGCGTCGGTCAGCCCGCCGGGCGTCCAGTCCAGCGTCGTGATGAAGGGCCGCACCTTGTCGATGCCGTGCGTCAGCCGCTGCACATCCTCCAGCCTGAGCGTCCGATATCGCCGCACGGAGATCATCCGGTTGACCGACTTCACCCCCAGCCCCGGCACGCGCAACAGCATCTCCCGGTCGGCCACGTTCACATCCACGGGAAACTTGTCCCGGTTCGCCAGCGCCCAGGCCAGCTTGGGATCGACCGCCAGATCCAGCATGCCGTCCGCCGACGCCGAGGCGATCTCGGGCGCCGAGAAGCCGTAGAACCGCATCAGCCAGTCCGCCTGGTACAGCCGATGCTCGCGCATCAGCGGCGGCTTCGACGGGGGCAGGGCGGACGAGGAATCCGGAATGGGGCTGAAGGCGGAATAGTAGACGCGGCGCAGGCCGTAGCCGCCGTACAGCGACGCCGAGCGATCCAGGATCTCCGCGTCCGGCGCACCGTCGGCGCCGATGATCAGCTGGGTCGACTGGCCGGCGGGGGCGAAGCGCGGCGGCCGCTTGCGATCCTTCTTCCCGCCCTTCGCCTCCTCGACCTTCAGCCGCACGCGCCCCATGGCCTGTTTGATCACGCCCGCGTCCTTCTGCGGCGCCAGCCGCTCCAGCGCCTCGTCGCGCGGCAGTTCGACGTTGGCCGACAGGCGGTCGGCGTAGAGACCGGCCTGCTCGACCAGCGCCGGATCGGCTTCGGGGATTAGCTTCAGGTGGATGTAGCCGCGGAAGTCGTGGTCCTCGCGCAGGCTTCGGGCCACGCGCACCATCTCCTCCATCGTGTGGTTCGACGACTTCACGATGCCGGACGAGAGGAACAGCCCTTCGATGTAGTTCCGGCGATAGAAGTTCAGCGTCAGGTCCACGACCTCCTGCACGCTGAAGCGCGCGCGCGGCACGTTCGAGCTGGTGCGATTGATGCAGTAGGCGCAGTCGAAGATGCAGAAGTTCGTGAGCAGGATCTTCAGCAGCGACACGCACCGCCCGTCCGGCGTGTAGGCGTGACAGATGCCCATGCCCTCGGTGGACCCCACGCCCTTGCCGCCCACCGAGTTCCGCTTGCTCGTTCCCGACGACGCGCAGCTGGCGTCGTACTTCGCGGCATCGGCAAGGATTTCCAGCTTCTTCCGCAGATCGAGACGCGCCATGTGTTCTTGATATGTTCCGTTCGTGGGGTATGCAAGCGTCACGGTTCCTTCCCCCCTCGCGGGGGAAGGTGGCTCGCGGAGCGAGACGGATGGGGGGCGAACCACCGCCGTCCGAATGGGAGATGCGCAGATGGCCCTTCATCACGACCGCGCGCACGCGACGGCGCGTCTCCTTCGAAAAGCGCCGACCATCCCCGAGCGGAACCTGTGGACCCTGATCCGCAACCGCCAGGTCGCGAACCTGAGATTCCGCCGACAGCACCCGATCGGACCCTACGTCGTCGACTTCTGCTGCCTGCGGGCGAAGCTGATCGTCGAACTCGATGGCGGCGTGCACGATCTGCGCGAGGCGGAAGATGCGCTCGCGACGACTGGCTTCGCGGGCTCGGGTTCGTCATTCTGCGGTTCACCAACGCGGCTTTCTCGTCGAGACCGCACATCGTTCTGGATGCCATTAGAGATCATGCCGCCAACACCGGTGGAATCACCCCCCATCCGACCCGCTCCGCGGCCCACCTTCCCCCGCAAGGGGGGAAGGAAGTGACTGCGGAAATCTGGTTCTACCACCTCGAACGGTCCAGCCTGGAGCAGGTCCTGCCCGGGCTGCTGGAGAAGGCGCGCGAGCGGGGGTGGAAGGCGCTGGTGCGGGTCGGCTCGCCCGACAGGCTGGACGCGGTGGACCGCGATCTGTGGACCTGGAGGGACGACGCCTTCCTGGCCCACGGGCGCGCCGACCGGCCGCATGCGGAGCGGCAGCCCATCCTTCTGTCGCAATCGGGAGAGAACCTGAACGGCGCTCAGGCGCTGTTCATTCTGGACGGCGCAGAGCTTGGCCGCACGGAAGGGTACGAAAGATGCTTCATCCTGTTCGACGGACGCGACGACCTGGCCGTGCAGGCCGAGCGCGACCGCTGGAAGGCGCTGAAGGGGCAGGGGGCCGCTCTGGCCTATTGGAAGCAGTCGCCGGAGGGCGCCTGGCAAAAGGCGGCCTGATCGCGTTGGGCCTCGCCTTGGCGGCCTGCGCCGGGGGCGACGCGCCGACCTCGAACACCTTCCGCCCCGTGGGCGTGGAGCCGGAGGTCGTCACCTCCGCCATTCCCGTGGACGACCTGACGCCCGCGTCCGCCGCCGCCGTGCCCGGGGCCGGCACGGACCAGTGCGGGGCCGGCGATCTTCAATGGCTGGTCGGCCGCGACCGCAGCGAGATTCCGGTGCCGGTGAACCCCTATGGTCGCCGCGTCACCTGCACGACCTGCGCGGTGACCGAGGATTATTCGCCGACGCGCCTGAACATCTTCTTCGACCAGGACTCCAACAAGGTGCAGACCGTCCGCTGCGGCTGACCGTCCCCCTCAAGAAAGGAACGCCCATGATCCGTTTCGCCCTTCTGGCCCCGATGGGGCTTCTCGCCCTGGCCGCCTGCGCCCCGATGGAAGGCGCCGAGCCCGGCATGCCCGAGGCCGGCGGCACGTGCCCGGCAGCCAAGTATGAGTCGTACGTCGGCCGCAACCAGTCGACCCTGCCGGCGGCCGCGCCGGGCGAGGTGCGGCGCGTGGTCTGCGACACCTGCGCCGTGACGATGGATTACAACGCCAGCCGCGTGAACGTGATCTTCGACACCGAAACCAACATCGTCGAGAAGGTCACCTGCGGATGAGATCGCTCGCCCTGATCGCCGCGGCAGGCTTGGCCGTGGCCGCCTGCGCCCCGATGCCGGGGGACGGCGTCGCCAGCCCGCAGCAGTGCGACGCCGACGACGCCCGCTCGCTGATCGGCAGCCACGTCGGCGCGGTGACCTTCCCGGCGGACAAGAACGTGCGGATCGTCTGCACGACCTGTCCGACGACCAGGGACTATCGTCCCGACCGGCTGAACGTCCGCTTCGATCAGGAGACGGGCATCATCCAGCAGGTCGACTGCGGGTAGCCCAAGGGAGCGCGGACCTCCAGGTCCGCGACGTTCGCCGCAACCTGACGCGGACGTGGACGTCCGCGCTCCATCAGCCCCCTCCGCGCAGGATGGGCGCCGCGATCGACCAGGTGTGGCCGAAGGGATCCGTGACGCGGCCGTAGCGGTCGCCCCAGAACTGGTCGGCCAGCGGCATGGTCGGCACGCAGCCCGCCGCCAGCGCCCGTTCCCACCAGAAGTCGGCGTCGTCGACCTGCAGGTGCAGCACCACGCCCTTCGGCTCCACGTCGACCGGATTGCCGTATTCCGGAAACTCGTCCGACAGCATGACCAGGCCGCCGTTGATCACCAGCCGGCTGTGCATCAGCCGCTCCCCGTCCTCGGCCAGGTTGCGGAACTGCTCCTCGGCGCCGAAGGCCGCGCGATAGAACTCCACCGCCGCCTGTCCTCCGCGCGAGGGGATGGTCAGATAGGGCGTCACCCCGCCGGGCTGGATCAGGTTCGGATCGGTCATGCCTCCAATATGAGGCCTCGCCGCACGGGGGCCTAGGGCCTATCTGACCTTCATGTCCGACCTGTTCGAAGCCTCCGGCGTCCATCCGCCCGATGCGCCCCTCGCCGAGCGCCTGCGCCCGCGCGGCCTGGAAGAGGTGGTGGGCCAGGATCATCTGCTGGGGCCGGGCGGACCCATCCGGCGCATGGTCGAGGCGGGTCGCCTTGGTTCCATGATCCTGTGGGGGCCGCCGGGCACGGGCAAGACCACCATCGCCCGCCTGCTGGCGCAGGCCGCGGGCTACCAGTTCCAGTCGCTCAGCGCCGTCTTCTCCGGCGTCGCCGACCTGAGGAAGGCGTTCGAGACCGCGCGCGGCCGCCGCGCCGCCGGCCAGTCGACCCTGCTGTTCGTCGACGAGATCCACCGCTTCAACCGCGCCCAGCAGGACGGCTTTCTGCCGTTCGTGGAGGAGGGGATCGTCACCCTGGTCGGCGCCACGACCGAGAATCCGTCGTTCGAGCTGAACGGCGCGCTCCTGTCTCGCAGCCAGGTCTACGTCCTGAAAAGACTGGACGATCCGGCTTTGGATCAACTGTTGACTCGCGCCGAGGCGGCCGAGGCCCGCGCCCTGCCGCTGACGCCGGAAGCCCGTCAGGCCCTGCTGGCGCTGGCCGACGGCGACGGCCGCTATCTGCTGACCATGGCCGAGGTGCTGTTCGCCCTGCCGGACGCAGAGCCGCTGGACGTGCAGGCCCTGGCCGGGACCCTGCAACGCCGCGCGCCGGCCTACGACAAAAGTCGAGAAGAGCACTACAACCTCATATCCGCGCTGCACAAATCGGTTCGCGGCTCCGACCCCGACGCGGCGCTCTACTGGCTGGCCCGCATGCTGAACGGGGGCGAGGATCCGCTGTATCTGGCGCGCCGCATCGTGCGGATGGCGGTGGAGGACGTCGGCCAGGCCGACCCGCTCAGCCTGCTGGTCGCCAACGCGGCCAAGGACACCTACGACTTCCTCGGCTCGCCCGAGGGCGAGCTGGCCCTGGCCCAGGCCGTCGTCCACCTGGCCACGGCGCCCAAGTCCGTCGCGGTCTACAAGGCCTATGGCGCGGCGAAGAAGGCGGCGCACGAGACCGGCTCCCTGATGCCGCCCGCCAACATCCGCAACGCGCCCACGAAGCTTCTCAAAGAGCTGGGCTACGGCAAGGGCTACCAGTACGACCCGGACGCCGAGGACGGCTTCTCCGGCGCCAACTACTTCCCCGAAGGCATGGACCGCCGCACCTTCTACGACCCGCCCGGCGAGGGCCACGAGGCGAAGGTGAGGGAGCGGCTGGAGCGCTGGGCGGAACTAAGGGCGAAGCGCTGATCCTTCCCCGCTTGCCGGGGAAGGTGGGCCGCAGCGCGGCTCGGATGGGGTGGCTGTTTCAGACACGCTGAACGTTCGACGGTTGGCCTGATTTCGCCAGCCACCCCATCCGTCTCGCTCCGCGAGCCACCTTCCCCGGCGAGCGGGGAAGGGATATCGAACCCGCAAGGGAGTCACTTCATGCAATCCATCCTCGAACAGCTCGAAGCCCGTCGCGCGGCGGCCCGTCTCGGCGGCGGCCAGAAGCGGATCGAGGCGCAGCACGCCAAGGGCAAGCTGACGGCGCGCGAGCGGATCGAGGTGCTGCTGGACGAGGGCAGCTTCGAAGAGACCGACATGTTCGTGGAGCACCGCAGCCACGAGTTCGGTATGGACAAGCAGCGCATCCCCGGCGACGGCGTGGTGACGGGCCGCGGCACCATCGGCGGGCGGCTGGTCTACGTCTTCTCCAAGGACTTCACCGTCTTCGGCGGCTCCCTGTCGGGGGCGCACGCGGCCAAGATCGTCAAGATCCAGAAGATGGCCCTGACCAACGGCGCGCCGATCATCGGCATCTTCGACGCCGGCGGCGCCCGCATCCAGGAGGGGGTCGAGAGCCTCGCCGGCTATGCCGACATCTTCCTGCAGAACACCCTGGCGAGCGGGGTCGTCCCGCAGATCAGCGTCATCATGGGGCCCTGCGCGGGCGGCGACGTCTATTCCCCGGCGCTGACGGACTTCATCTTCATGGTGAAGGACACGTCCTACATGTACGTGACCGGCCCCGACGTGGTGAAGACCGTCACCAACGAGGTCGTGACGCACGAGGAGCTGGGCGGCGCCCGCGTCCATGCCGGCAAGTCGGGCGTCGCCGACGGCGCCTTCGAGAACGATCTGGAGGCCCTGTCGGAGGTCCGTCGCCTGATCGGCTTCCTGCCCCAGTCGAACCGCGAGAAGCCGCCGGTGCGCGACAGCTATGACGACCCTGAGCGGGACGAGGCGTCGCTGGACACCCTGGTCCCCGCCAATCCGAACCAGCCCTACGACATGAAGGAGCTGATCCTGAAGACGGTCGACGAGGCCGAGTTCTTCGAGATCGGCGCCGACTATGCGAAGAACATCGTCACCGGCTTCGGCCGCCTGGACGGCCAGTCGGTCGGCGTCGTCGCCAACCAGCCCCAGACCCTGGCCGGCGTGCTGGACATCGACTCCAGCCGCAAGGCCGCCCGCTTCGTCCGCTTCTGCGACGCCTTCGACATCCCGGTGGTGACCTTCGTCGACGTGCCGGGCTTCATGCCGGGGACGAAGCAGGAGTACGGCGGCCTGATCAAGCACGGCGCCAAGCTGCTGTTCGCCTATGCCGAGGCCACGGTGCCCAAGCTGACCGTCATCACGCGCAAGGCCTATGGCGGCGCCTATGACGTCATGAGCTCCAAACACCTGCGCGGCGACGTCAACTACGCCTGGCCCACCGCCGAGATCGCCGTCATGGGGGCGAAAGGCGCGGTCGAGATCATCTTCCGCAAGGAGGCCGGCGACCCGGAAGCCTTGGCCGCCCGCGAGGCCGAATACAAGGACCGCTTCGCCAACCCCTTCGTGGCGGCGAAGCTCGGCTACATCGACGACGTCATCATGCCCCACGGCACGCGGCGGCGGCTGATCCGGGCGCTACGCACGCTGAAGGGCAAGGTGGCGGAGAACCCGTGGAAGAAGCACGACAACATTCCGTTGTGAGGCCACGTGAGCATCCCTGATTTCCAAACGCTGATGCTGCCAGTCCTGCGAAAGGCCGCAGACGGTGAAGTCAGTATCCAGACGGTCATCGAGAGCCTTGCAGAGGATTTCGGCCTGACCGATGAGGAGCGGGCCGAGCTGCTGCCCTCCGGCCGTCAAACCACGTTCGCAAACCGCGCTCACTGGGCCAAAAGTTACTTGGGCAAGGCCGGATTAGTTGCGCTCACCAAGCGAAGCCACTTCATGATCACCGATCGCGGGCGGAGCGTGCTAGCTGATCCGCCCAAGCGCATAGACATCCCATATCTGCGCCGCTTCGAAGGCTTCGATGCCTTCAGGTTTCCACCGGACATTCAGCCAAAGGCCCAAGCCGACGCTGAGATGGCAGCCAGCGAACTGGCTCCGGATGAGGTCATGCGGCAGGCTCGCGATCAGCTTGAAACGGACTTGGGTGTCGAACTCCTGAGCCGCATCCAGTCAGCGCCACCGGCCTTCTTTGAGCGGGTGGTCGTGCAGCTTCTGACTGCCATGGGGTATGGGGGCTCGCGGGCTCGTGCTGGTCGGGCACTTGGTCGTAGCGGCGACGGCGGCGTGGATGGCGTGATTGATGAGGACGCCTTGGGTCTGGACCGCATCTACGTTCAGGCAAAGCGCTACGCTGATGGCAACCCGGTGGGGCCCGGTGAGATCCGGGATTTCTTCGGCGCACTCGATCAGTTCAAAGCTGGGAAGGGGCTATTCGTAACGACGTCGTCTTTCACGTCCTCAGCCGTGAAGACGGTCGAGGGGCTTAGCAAGCGGATCGTGCTGATTGACGGCGCACGCCTGACGCGCCTCATGATCGACTACGGCGTAGGGTGCCGGATCGAAGATACCCTGCATGTGAAGAAGCTCGACGACGAGTTTTTCGAGTTCTGACCAACCTCCTCTTCCTCTGCGCCCGCAACCGCCTCCGCTCGCCCACGGCGGAGCACGTCTTCGCCGATCGGCCGGGGGTGGAGACGGCGTCCGCCGGCCTGGCGCCCGACGCCGACGTGCCGGTCGATCCCGAGATGCTGGAGTGGGCGGACCTGATCTTCGTCATGGAGGCGGCGCACAAGGCCAGGCTCCAGCGCCGCTTCCGCCCCCACCTGAAGCGCGCCCGCGTGATCGTCCTGGGCATCCCCGACGACTACGCCTTCATGCAGCCGGAGCTGGTGGCCCTGCTGGAGAAGAAGGTGGGGCGGTTTCTTCCTTCTCCCCTTGGGGGAGAAGGTGGGCGGCGGAGCCGCTCGGATGAGGGGTCGGTCTGACCCGACCTCGGTCGACGGTGAGCGGCTCGGCAGCCCCCTCATCCGTCTCGCTCCGCGAGCCACCTTCTCCCCCGAGGGGAGAAGGAAGAACGACCGGGGAACCCCTCCGCCTCCCCCTCATTGTCTCCTGCGACCCCCAGTCCCTCGCAGGAGACCTCCCCATGACCGACGCGACCCGTTTCGACGAGACCGAGACCACCCTGATCCCGGCGACCGAAGGCCAGTACGGCACGGTGGACGACGGTCTGCGTCTGGACCCGGCCGCGCCCGCGCGCCCCTCGTTGCGCGAGACGGTGAAGACCGACCTGTCCGCCGCGCGCCAGCAGGCCCGCCGGCGCGCGATCGCCGCGCGTCAGGCGGTGGTCGATGACCCGCTGCGCTCGGCCTTCACGGCGCTGGGCGTCGGCGTCCTCATCGGCATGCTGCTGCGCCGCTGAGGCTGCGGCCGCATCGTCCAATGCGTCGGTTTCGGGCGACAAGTCGTCACGACTTCTTCCGCCTTCTCCCGCCCTTTCAACGTCCTGCGCTTTTTCAGCGGCGACTTTCCGACGTCGGTTCGGGGCTGCGGCAGCATTCGGGGGTTCCGTCGCGGGGGAGGGCGCAAGGCCTTGCGAGCTTGTCGCGGCGGGAGCGGTTCGAGCGGGGGCTGCGTCGGGAACTCCTATGTTCCTGAGCGGCCGGTGCTTCGGCCCTGACGGGCGTTCCGCGGTCCTCCT
>NZ_DASYGX010000013.1:0-241078 GCF_035999125.1 Brevundimonas sp.
CCCTCCCCCGCGACGGAACCCCCAGATGCTGCCCCACGCCCAAACCGACGTCGGAAAGTCGCGGATGGAAAAACGCAGCGCGTTGAAAGAGCGAGGAAAGACGGGAGAAGTCGTCACGACTTCCCGACCCAAGGCGCCGCAACCTCTCCCTGCGGGAGAGGGCTTGAGGCTCGCAGAGCGTCAGCGATGCGCCAAGCCGAAAGGGTGAGGGGCGACTGTCGAAAGGGAGCCCCTCACCCTTTCGCGCAAAACCGATCGCCCTCCAGGCTCTCGGACGCTCAAGCCCTCTCCCGCCGGGAGAGGGACGCATGGGCGGTGCACGCTCCGTGCGAGGATCCCCTCACGCGATGTTTCATCCGCGCCCTACCCTTCCCCGCCGACGCGCGTTAGTCAGACCCAAACAAGCTTCAGGGGCTGACGGATGACGAAGTGGGTCTACGGCTTCGGCGGAGGATCCGCCGACGGCGACGCGTCGATGAAGAACCTGCTGGGCGGCAAGGGCGCCAACCTGGCGGAGATGTCGTCGCTGGGCCTGCCGGTGCCGCCGGGCTTCACGATCACGACCGAGGCCTGCGTCCACTACTATTCCAACGGCCAGTCTTATCCGGCCGATCTGGCGGATCAGGTGAAGGCCGGGCTGGCCCAGGTCGAGGGGATCGTCGGCAAGACGTTCGGCGACGCGTCGAACCCGCTGCTGGTCTCGGTCCGCTCCGGCGCGCGGGCGTCGATGCCGGGGATGATGGACACGGTCCTGAACCTGGGCCTGAACGACCGGACGGTGGAGGGGCTGGCGGCCCTGTCGGGCGACCGTCGCTTCGCTTTCGACAGCTATCGCCGCTTCATCACCATGTATTCGAACGTGGTGCTGGGCCTCAGCCACGACGACTTCGAAGAGGTGCTGGACGACCACAAGGATCGCCTTGGCGTGACCGTCGACACCGACCTGTCGGCAGGCGACTGGGAGAAGGTGGTGGGGGACTACAAGCGCGTGGTCGAGGACCGGCTGGGGTCGCCCTTCCCGCAGGATCCGCACGACCAGTTGTGGGGCGCGGTCGGCGCGGTGTTCGCCAGCTGGATGAACGACCGGGCCAAATTCTATCGCCGCATGCACGACATCCCCGAGAGCTGGGGCACGGCGGTGAACGTCCAGTCCATGGTGTTCGGTAACATGGGCGAGACGTCGGCGACGGGCGTGGCCTTCACCCGCAATCCGTCGACGGGCGAGGCGAAGCTGTACGGCGAGTTCCTGATCAACGCCCAGGGCGAGGACGTGGTGGCGGGCATCCGCACGCCGCAGTCGCTGACCAAGGCCGGGCGCGAGGAGATGGGCGAGACCAAGCCCTCTATGGAAGAGGCGATGCCCAAGGTGTTCGCTCAGTTCGTCGACGTCGTCGGGCGGCTGGAAGCCCACTATCGCGACATGCAAGATATTGAATTCACGGTCGAACAGGGCCGGCTGTGGATGCTGCAGACCCGCAACGGCAAACGCACCGCCAAGTCGGCGTTGAAGATCGCGGTGGATCTGGCGGCCGAGGGCGTCATCTCGCAGGAAGAGGCGGTGTCGCGGGTCGAGCCGTCGGCGCTGGACCAGCTACTGCATCCGACGCTGGACCCGAACGCCGAGCGCAAGGTGGTGGCCGCCGGCCTGCCCGCCAGCCCCGGCGCGGCGACCGGCAAGGTCACCTTCGACGCCGACGAGGCCGAGCGTCTGGCCGAACACGGCGAGGCCGTCATCCTGGTCCGCGAGGAGACCAGCCCGGAAGACATCCACGGCATGCACGCGGCGCGCGGCATCGTCACGGCGCGCGGCGGCATGACCAGCCACGCGGCGGTGGTGGCGCGCGGCATGGGCCGCCCCTGCGTCTCGGGCGCGGGCGAAATCCACATCGACGAAAAGGCCCAGACCTTCACGGCCCGCGGCCGCACCTTCAAGGCCGGCGAGGTCATCACCATCGACGGCTCCAAGGGCGAGGTCATGGAGGGCGCGGTCCCCATGATCGAGCCGGAGCTGACGGGCGACTTCCAGACCCTGATGGCCTGGGCCGATCAGGTGCGCCGCCTGAAGGTGCGGGCCAACGCCGAGACGCCGCTGGACGCCCGCACCGCGCGCGGCTTCGGGGCCGAGGGCATCGGCCTGTGCCGCACCGAGCACATGTTCTTCGACGACACCCGCATCGCCGCGGTGCGCGAGATGATCCTGGCCGACGACGAGGCGGGGCGGCGTCAGGCCCTGGCCAAGATCGCGCCGTTCCAGAAGGCGGACTTCGTCGAACTGTTCACCATCATGACCGGCCTGCCGGTGACGGTGCGCCTGCTGGACCCGCCGCTGCACGAGTTCATCCCGCACACGGAGGCGGAGATCGACGCCCTGGCGGCGTCGCAGGGGCTGGACGCCGGCAAGCTGAAGAAGCGGGCCCGTGACCTGCATGAGACCAACCCCATGCTGGGCCATCGCGGCTGCCGGCTGGGCGTCGCCTATCCCGAGATTTACGAGATGCAGGTGCGGGCGGTGCTGGAGGCGGCGCTGGAGGTGAAGGCGTCGTCGGGCACCGCGCCGATCCCGGAGATCATGCACCCGCTGGTCGCCATGGGTCCGGAGATGAAATTCCTGCGCGAGCTGACCGACCGGGTGGCCGAGGCGGTCTTCGCCGAGGCCGGCGACCGGGTCGAGTATCTGGTGGGGACCATGATCGAGCTGCCGCGCGCGGCGCTGCGGGCCGGCGACCTGGCGCAGCACGCCCAGTTCTTCAGCTTCGGCACCAACGACCTGACGCAGACGACGTTCGGCATCAGCCGCGACGACAGTGGCCGGTTCCTTCAGGCCTATCTCGACAAGGGCATCTTCGAGGCCGACCCGTTCGTGCGGCTGGATCAGGACGGCGTCGGCGACCTGATCAAGATCGCCGCCGAGCGCGGCCGGGCCGAGCGGGCGGACGTCAAGCTGGGCATCTGCGGCGAGCACGGCGGCGACCCGGCCTCGATCGCCTTCTGCGAGGGCGCGGGCCTGGATTACGTCAGCTGCAGCCCCTATCGCGTGCCGATCGCCAGGCTGGCGGCGGCGCAGGCGGCGCTGGTCGCTCGGGGCGGCGAGGCGCGCGAGAAGGATCGGTAGACCGCCGACGGACGCTCCGCCTCAACACGGACAACGCGCAGGACAAAAGACGGACAAGTCATGTTCGGCGACGAGGACGCACTCCACAAGATGGACATGCCGTTTCGTCTCTGAGCCCCGTCATCTGAAGTTGCAGCTTACCCCGGCCCAAAGGTTCGAGACCCGGCCGTCTTCCAGAATGCCGTACACCCCGCCGAAGCTGAACTCGGGCCCCAGCGTCGTTTCCTCGACCTCGATCACGTGCGCGCCCTCCAGGTCCGCGCGGGAGGAGCCGACGCCGACGCCGCTCATCATCGTGGGACCGGCGGCGTTCACGGCCCAGCCGGCGAAGGCGCCGTTCTGGAACCACAGGGTCAGGCCGTTCCAGGTGGCGTAATCCAGCGGCCCGGCCCCGCATTCGGAGTTCGTGCCGCGCTCGGCCGGGGCGCCGGACATGGCCGCGCCCACCATGGCGGCGACCTGCTCGGCCGGCTGGCCGAACGGCAGGGTCGCGGTCGATCCCGACTGCCGGTCCACCAGGCGCAGCCCCTCCGGGTCCAGCGCGACGGCGCGGGTCGAAGCCGGCGCGGGCGCGGTCGTGGCGGGCGCCTCGGCCCCCGGCTGCACGGAGGGCGCGGAGGCCGGCTCCTCCGCCGTCTCGCCGCACGCGGCGAGCGTCAGAGCGGACAAGGCGATCAGGGCGGCCGGGCGGATCATGGCGAACTCCGTCGATGAGGATGAGCACAAGGTAATCCGTCGCCCCGATTTAGACAACATCCCGCCGAGATTGGCGTAACGCCGACTGTGCCAAGTTCTCAACATCGAAAAACATGTAGAAAAGGCAATGTGGAACGGACGACGGGTCATCCTATTTAGTTCTCCGCTGGATGGGGCTCGGCGATCGAAGAAATCGCCGCATCCATGGAGTGATGAAACAATGCGTAACGTCTTTCTTCTTTCGACCGCCGCCGCGGCTCTGTTCGCCGCCCCGGCGATGGCGCAGGACGCGTCCAACGTCTACGGCTCGGTGGGCTATTCCCAGATCGAGGCCGAAGAGGTCGAGCTGGGCGCCGTGACGGGCCGTCTGGGCTACAAGTTCAACCCGAACTTCGCCGTCGAAGGCGAAGCCTCGTTCGGCGTCGCCGACGAGGACGTCGATCTGGGCGGGGGCGTAACCGCAAACGTCGAGCATGAGTACGACGCGGCCGTCTACGCCGTCGGCATCCTGCCGATCTCGCCGAACTTCGAACTGTTCGGCCGCGCCGGCTACGGCACGACCGAGATCGAGGCCTCGGCCGCAGGCGTCTCGGCCAGCGAGTCCGGCGAGAGCTGGAACTACGGCGTCGGCGCCAACTGGTCGTTCGACGGCCGCAACGGCATCCGCGCCGACTGGACCCGTCGCGACTTCACCAACGACGGCGGCGAAGCCGACGTCTGGTCGCTGGGCTACGTGCGCAAGTTCTGATCGCGCGATCCAGGATCGTCAGGGAGGGCGCGCTTGCAAGGGCGCGCCCTTTCTTCATGGCGGAGAGGTCACACCGCCAGACCCGGCGCCAGGGCCCAGCGCTGGGAGCCCTCGCCGAACGGGCGGACGAAGAAGTCGCGGCAGGTCTCGAGCAGTTCCACGATCCGGGCGGCGAGGTCGGGCTTGCGCACCTCCTCGCCCCTCTGTCGTCGCATGGCCACCACGCAGTCGATGACCACGGTCTGGTGCGCGGAACCGCCGAAGCGCTTGAGCACCTCGGCCATGTCCCACACCAGCGGATCGTTCACGGGCGCACTGCGGGCCGTCTGAGCCATTCGGGTTCCCCCTTGTTCTCGACGAGGAACCGTTCGCAAAAACGCCTGTCGGGTGCAAGCGTGAGCGCGAAATCGTGAACGGTCAGCGCCGGCGCACGAACACCGTGCCCGCCGAATAGCCCGCGCCGAAACTGCAGATCAGGCCGACCTCGCCCGCGTCGAAGCCCCCTTGGCGCAGGTGGAAGGCGATGATCGACCCGGCCGACGAGGTGTTGGCGTAGTCGTCCAGGATGATCACGTTCTCTTCCGGCGACGGGTCGCGGCCCAGCACCTTGCGGCCGATCATCTCGTTCATGTTGATGTTGGCCTGGTGCAGCCACAGGCGCTTCAGCGCCGTCGGCTCAAGCCCCAGGTCGCGGGCGTGGCCCACGATCATGTCGGAGACCATCGGCACCACGTCCTTGAAGACCTTGCGCCCCTGCTGGACGAACATCTTGTCGGTCTTCCCGTCGTTCAGCGGCGACGGGTCCGAGACGGCCTGGGCGTCCTCCCGCGCGGCGCGGTTCAGGAACCCGAAATTGTTGCGGATGTTGTTGGAGAACACGGTCTTCAGCCGCGTGCCCAGAATCTCCCAGCCGCCGGGCCCGGCGGTGTCGGCGCTTTCCACGATCACGGCGGTGGCGACGTCGCCGAAGATGAAGTGGCTGTCGCGGTCCATGAAGTTCAGGTGGGCCGAGCAGATCTCCGGATTGACCATCAGCACGGCCTTGGTCGAGCCCGAAGCGATGAAGTCCGCCGCCGTCTTGATGCCGAACGTCGCGCTGGAACAGGCCACGTTCATGTCGAAGGCGAAGCCCTCGATCCCCAGCGCCTGCTGCACCTCGATGGCCATGGCCGGATAGGGGCGCTGCATGTTGGACGCGGCGCAGATGACGGCGCCGATCTCGCCGACCGGCTTGCCCCAAGCGGCGATCGCCTGCTGCGCCGCCTTCACCGCCATCTCGGCCAGGATCGACAGCTCGTCGTTCGACCGCTCCGGCAGGTGCGGGACCATGCGGGCGGGGTCCAGGATGCCGGCCTTGTCCAGCACGAACCGCTGCTTGATGCCCGACGCCTTCTCGATGAACTCGACCGACGACGGCGTCAGCGCCTCCAGCTCACCCGACGCGATGCGGTCGGCGTGCTGGGCGTTCCAGCGCTCGGCCCAAGCGTTGTAGGCGGCGACCAGTTCTTCGTTGGTGATCGATTGGTCCGGCGTGAACAGGCCGGTGGCGGCGATGACGGATGCGGTCATGTCTTCCCTGAGGCGGCCCCCGCCGACCTTCGTTGTCTTTCAGGACGTTCAATAGGCCGGTGGTCGACGCCGGTCGAGGGCGGTCGTGAGCGCCCGCATGATCCGCGACCGGCGACGCGGCTCAGGGGCCGCTTCCAGCGCGGCTACGACGTCCTCCGCCTCGCAGGGCACGCCGTTCGGCGCGACGTACAGCGGATGCAGGATCAGCGCCGCCGCCACCAGATCGTCCACCGTCGGCCGGGCCGTCCGGCGTGGGATCGGCAGGGCGTCCTCGGTCAGGCCCCACCCGGCATAGAAGGGCCGCCCGAACGTCAGCACGCGCTTGCCCCGCATCAGGGCCTCGAACCCTGCGGTGGAAGTCATCACGGCGACGGCGTCCGCCGCCTCCAGGCAGGCGATCACGTCCAGATCGTCGGCCCGCGCGTCGGCCAATGCGGCGGCCTCGTGCGGCAGGGCGCCGACCCGGTTGCCCGCGCGCACGTCCGGATGATCCCGCCAGACCAGGAAGGCGTCGGGATTCCTGCGACGCACCTCGGCGAGCAGGGCCGCGTTGGTGCGGATCGTGTCGCAGCCCAGCACCACCGACCGGTCGTCCTCGACCTGCCCCAGCACCAGGATGCGCTCCCGGTCCGTCGGCCAGTCCGGGGTCGGCGCGCCGCCCAGATTGTACTTGCTCAGCCCCGCCGCGACGATCCGCTGCCGCAGCCGCGCGCCCCGCGCCCGGTCGGCGGCGGAGACGCCCCGCTGGATCAGCGTCTCCAGATCCGACGGCGCCGACGGATCGTAATGGACGCCCGTCCCGTCCAGCACCGCCGACAGCGCCGGCGTGAAGTCCGAGCCCAGACCCCGAGACCGCAGGAACCCGTCCTCCATCCGCCACAGGGCGACGCCGGCGGCCTGCGCCTGCCACGCCAGCCCTTCCGGCTCCCGCCCCGCCCAGACCAGCACGCGTCCCCCGTCCGACGCGGCGGCGGACAGGGCGGACGCGGCCGAGGGGTGAAATCTGATCCCTCTCCCGGCGGGAGAGGGCTTGAGCGTCCAAGAGCGAAGCGATTGGAAACGCGAAAGGGAGAGGGGTTCGGCGGCGACCCGCGTCGCACGGTAGCCCCTCTCCCTTTCGGCTGGCGCATCGCTTCGCTCTGCGAGCCTCAAGCCCTCTCCCGCCGGGAGAGGGAGAGCTGGCGGACTGTTCATCAACCGCAGCACCGCCGCCCGCTTCGGCGGGGTGAATCCGACCGCGTGCCACCGCCCCTCCAGCCGCCGGGCGCGGCGCGTCAGGGCGGCGAGGCGATCGACCCCTTCCTCCGGCGTGCAGGCCTCGCCCGTCACCGGATCGACCCAGCGGCAGTGGGCGATCATCGCCGCGTGGACCACGTCCTCTATCGAGCGCGGCACGCCGCGGCGCGGCGGCGTCACGTCGTCCTGAGTCAGCTCCCACCCGGCATAGAAGGGGGCGCCGAAGACCCGGACGGGCAGCCGCCGCCACAGCGCTTCGAACCCCAGGCCGCTGGTCACGACGTAGACCGCGTCCACCGCGTCCAGCAGGTCGGCGGCGCGCACGTCGTCCGCGACCGTCAGATCGCGCGCGTCCGACAGATCCAGACAGCCGCGCTTCAACCCGGCGGCGACGGCCGGATGGCGCTTCACGATCAGTTGGGCGTCCGGCTCGTCCTGACGCGCGGCCGCCAGCATGCGGGCGAAGCTCCACGGCCCGGCATGCCCCAGGGGGATCGAGGCGTCGCCCGCCGTCTGGTCCACGATCAGGATGCGCCGTCCCGGCTTCAGGATCGAGGGGTCCAGCGGCCGGCCGAGATTGGTCTTCGACAGACCGTGGGCGACGGCGGCCTCCATCAGCGCGCGGGCGCACGCGCGTTCGGGCGCCGTCGGCTCAGCGGCGATGGTCTCTTCGATCCCCGAGGCCCGCGAGGCGTCGTAGTATGCGCCCAAAGGATCGACGATCAGCGACATGGACGGCGTCCCCGCCTCGCCCAGTCCGACGGACCGAAGAAAGCCGTCCTCCAGCGAGATGTAGGGCAGCCCGGTCAGCCGCGACCACGCCCGGCCGGCGGCCGACGACCGCTTCATGCCCCACCCCAGCACCGCCCTGACGTCCGGCCCCGGCAGGGCGCGGAAGGCGTGTTCGGGCAGAAGCGCGCGGCGATGCGCCAGACCCAGCAGGCCGGGCGTGCAGGCCCAGGCGGGCTCCGGCGGGCTCACTCCCCCGCCCGGGCCAGCGTCCGGCGGGCGGCGTCGAGGTGCAGGCGCTCGACCATCTCGCCGTCCAGCGACACGGCGCCCCTGCCCGTGGCGTCCGGCGCCTCGAAGGCCTCGACGATCGTCCGCGCGCGGGCCAACGCTTCGGCGGACGGGCTGAACGCGGCGTTGGCGCCCGCGATCTGGCGCGGATGGATCAGGCTCTTGCCGTCGAAGCCGTGGAGCGCGCCCTGGGCGCATTCGCGGGCGAACCCCTCGTCGTCGTGGAACCGGTTGAAGACCCCGTCGATCGCCGCGATGCCGCCCATGCGGGCGGCCGCGACCACCGCGGCCAGCCAAGGCTTCAGCGGCTCCCGATCTTCGCTCGGCCCCGTGCCCAGCGTCGCCGCCAGATCATTGACGCCCAGCATGAGCGCCTGCAGCGCCGGATGCGCGCCCGCGATCTCCGGCAGGCGGAACAGGGCCGCCGGCGTCTCGATCATGGCCCACAGACGTGCGCCGGTCGCCGCGCCGACGGCGCGCACCACCGGGGCCGCGGCCTCGACCTTGGGCAGGACGATCAGTCCGCACCCGGCCTCTCTCAGCGACTCCAGATCGTCGGCATGCCACGGCGTGCCCTCGCCGTTGACGCGGACGCCCAGCCTCGGCCCGAAGCCGCCGGCCCGCACCGCCTCGACGGCGGCCGCCCGGGCTTCCGCCTTCATCTCCGGCGCGACGGCGTCCTCCAGATCCAGAATGGCCACATCGCAGTCGAGCGTCCGCGCCTTCTCCACCGCGCGCGGGTTGGAGGCGGGAAGGAACAGGACGCTGCGCGCCCGCATCAGGCTCACACCCGCCCGGTCACGGGCACCAGGGCGCCGCGCACGGCCCGCGCCTCGGGCGAGGCCAGGAACAGCATCACCGCCGCCAGATCGCGCGGCGCGACCCAGTCCTTCGGATCGGCGTCGGGCATGTCCTTGCGGTTCTGGGGCGTGTCCAGGATCGAGGGCAGCACGGCGTTCACCGTGACGCAGCAGTCCTGAAGTTCCCTCGCCAGCGCCTCGGTCAGGCGATGCACGCCCGACTTGGACGCCGCATAGGCGCCCATTCCGGCCTCGGCCTTCAGGGCGCCGGCAGCGCCGACGTTGACGATGCGCCCCTCGGGGCTCTTCCGCAGCCACGGCAGGGCGGCGCGCGTGGCGTGCAGGCAGGTGAGCACGTTCAGCCGGAACATCTTCTCGTGCGCCGGATCGTCGGCCTCGGTCTTCTGCCAGACGAAGCCGCCGGCGACGTTCAGCAGGGCGTCGATCCCGCCCAGCGCCTCACCCGCCTTGTCCATCGCCGCCTTCGCCTGCGCCGGATCGGTCAGATCGATCCCGCCGATCGTCATCAGGCCCGGCTCGCGCGCGTCGCCCGGCTCATGGTCGATCAGGGCGACGGTCCAGCCCTGCTCCCGCGCCAGCCCGGCCGCCGCCGACCCCAGCACGCCCTGCCCCCCGGTGATGACGACGACGCCACGTTCCATGTGGTGCTCCTTCACCGGCTTTGTGGCGGAGGCGACGCCGCGAGGCCAGTGCAGTTTCATTCCCGCGCGATGCGGCCGATCCGACGCCGTTCGCGGAACTTCGTCCACCGAACCGCATCCGGTCTGCGTCGCCTCCCGTAGCTCGGTCAGGACCACGGGCAGGGAGGCCTCCTACATGACCAGACACACCACGATCGCGGCGATCCTGATCGCCGGCTCCGTATCCGCCGCCGGCGTGGCGTCGGCGCAGGACTGGACCGGTCCCTACGTCACCTTCGCCGTCGGCGGGGACGTCGTCGACGACGACGAGGGCGAGATCACCTTGTTCGACACCGATCAGAACGGCACGTTCGGCGACACCGTCCGCACCAGCGGCGGTGCGGACGCCTTTTCCTCCTCGCCGACGCAGTCCGCCGGTTTCTGCGGCGGCAAGGCGAACGCCAACAATTTCGACGGCGGGTGCCAGGACGACGACGAGGTCGCCAGCGCAGTGGCCGGCCGTATCGGCTGGGACTGGGCCGTCGGCGGCTTCATCTTCGGCGTGCTGGGAGAAGCGGCGAGCATGACGGGCCGGGATCACACCACGGCCTTCAGCATCACCCCGGCCAACTATCAGTTCGCCCGCGGCATAGACGGCCCGGTCTATTCGGCCCGCGTCCGCGTCGGCTCGCCGATGGGGCGGTGGCTGCCCTATGCGACCGCCGGCTATGCCATGGCCGAGGTGGAAGAAACCTACAGCACCACCAACGGCGCCAACAGCTTCACCCCCCTGACCAACACGTCGGACGCCGACGGCTTCCAGGCCGGCGGCGGGCTGGAATACGCCGTCAACGACCGCATCAGCCTGGGGGCGGAATACCTCTACACCGCCCTGGACGTGGACGATCCCCTGGTCGTGCGGATCGGACCGGGCACGGCGCCGCTCACCAATCCGTTCCGCATCGTCAATCCGTCAGGCACGGACACCCGGCGCCAGTCGGACGAGTTCAACCATCACGCCTTTCGCCTGACGGTGACGGCGCGTTTCTGACTGCGGCGTCTCCCCCAATGGACGTCGTCGGCCCCGGTCCCCTCGCCGGGGCCGCCTTTTTTTCAGGCGCTCCCGCCCGCGAACGCCTTGACCAGGATTCGCTCCAGCCATTCCTGATCGGTGGCGTCGAAAGCCGCGGGCTCGGTCGCGTCCACGTCGAACACCGCGATCAGGGCCCCCGAGGCGTCTCGGACCGGCACGACGATCTCGCTGGCCGAGCGCGAATCGCAGGCGATGTGGCCGGGGAAGGCGTGGACGTCGGGCACGACCTGCGTCTCGCCGGTCGCCGCCGCCGCGCCGCAGACGCCGCGGCCGAACGGGATGCGCAGGCACCCCAGCGTCCCCTGATACGGCCCGACCACCAGCTCGTTCGGCTTGCCGGGATCGACGACGTAGAATCCGGTCCAGAAATAGCTCTCGAACCCGTCCGCCAGCATCGAGGCGACCGTCGCCATCCGCGCGGTCAGGTTCGGCTCGCCGTCCAGCACGGCCAGGATCTCCGATTCGAGCTCCGCATAGCGCTCGGCCTTGTCGGCGGGGCGGTCGTTTCGAGCGACGAAAGCCATGAAGTCTCCTGTAGTGAAGCCGGCGCCGCATATGGGGCATGGGCACAGCCGCCGCCACCGTTCGCCCTTGGGGAGAAAAGCGTGGCCGCGCCGACACTTCACGCGCCCATTGCCCCATTGCGGCCGTCATGCGGCAACGCTTTGTCGCTTTTTCGCGTTAACCATGATGTGAAGTTCACTGGACCGGGGGGCCGGTTTGCGAAATGGTTAACGGCCGCTTGGTCGTCGTGGCGTGGGGGATGAGGGGAACATGTCCGAGCGCGGCGAAGCCGATCGTGGCCGGAGGGGGCAGGGGCGCGCTCTGGGCGTCGCCCTGGTCGCCTTTCTGTTGATCGCCGCGCTTCTGACCATGGCGGCCTGCGGCGAGCAGGCCCCGACCTTCTTCCGCCGCACCGGCGGCGCCTCCGACGAGGGCTGCCCCCGCCCCGCGGCGCTCACCGGCGCGGAGTTCAACGATCAGGAGCGCGGGCTGCGCGTGCTGCGCAAGGCGGCCTTCCGAGGCGACTTCTTCGCCCAGCTGGAGCTGGGATCGCGCTACGCCGCCGAGCGCGCGACCGACAAGAACATCGAGGATCCGATCGAAAGCGCCACCTGGCTGGCCATGGCGCTGGCCAATGAGCAGGGCTTCGCCCCGATCAACCGCGTCAACCGCGGGCCCTTCGGCGGGTGGCGGCCCCTGTCTCGCTACGACGACTGCCGCGCCCAAGAGCGCGCCTCGGCCTATCGCCGGCTGGACCGCACCCTGTCGCGCATGACCCTGGAGGAGCAGGAGGCCGTCCGGGACCGCGTGATCTACGTCCTGTCGACCCAGGATGCGCCCGGCTTCCGCACCCTGGCCCGCCTGCACGACGGACTCTACGGCCCCTTCGGAGAGCCGCAGGACAACCCCCAGGGACGTGAGGCCTGGGGCCGGCGCGACGGCCGCGACGGTCTGCGCGCTGCGACCGGCCTGTTCCGCCGCAACGACGTGGACGCCTATCTGTACAACTATCTGGCGGTGCAGACGGGCGACGTCGGCTCCTACGTCCTGCTGAAGGACTTCGAGCGCTCGTCGCCGAATCGGACCCAGTACGGCCGCTTCGTCGAAGCCAAGGCCCGCCAGTGGGTGCCGCCGTTCGAATTCTATCCCAACAAGGCGCCGAACTCCGGCGTGCCGTTCTCCGACGAGAGCCGGCCGCGCGGCGACGCCTTCGAATACGCCACCGGCCGCGTCACCGAACTGCCCTTCGTCCACGTGGGCCGCGCCCTGCGCTATCTCGGCATCTCCGAGATCGCCGCCGCCCAGCCGACGGCGCTCAGCAAGCGCGAGATCGAAAGCCTGGAGGCCGTGCTGGGCCACCCGATGGACGGCCGGCTGTCCCTTCTGGAGCGCGTCCGCGCCATCCAGCTGGCGGCGGTCAACGGCTCGTCCGAGGCGCAGCTGGTGCTGGCGGTCATGTACGCCGAGGGCATCGGCGTGCCGATCGACTACGCCCGCAGCTTCCACTGGTTCGAGGAGGCTGCGCGTCAGGGCAGCCCGGAGGCCAAGTTCGCCCTGTCGTCCTACTTCGCCCTGGGCGTGGCCGGCGTCGCCGATCAGGACAAGGCCGAGGCCGTGGTCCTGAGGATCGACTCGGCTCTGGCCGGCTTCGCGCCGTCCGCCGCCCGCCTGCAGGCCGTCCTGGCCCAGGTCTCCCGCTCGCAGCAGCGCCGATAGGAGGGCGCCCCCCATGACCGCCCCCATGACCCGCAGAACCCTCCGCCACGGATTGGTCGCCGCCTCGGCCCTGATGGCCGCCGGCCTGGGCGTCTCCCTGGCGCCGGAAACCGCCGCCGCCCAGGACGCCGCGCGCGTGGAGAGCACCACCCGCCCCAACTTCGGCATCCTGCTTGATCCGCCGTCGCGCAGCGCCTCGCGCCGCGGCTCGCACCGCCGGTGGAGCCGGCCGCAGCACGGCTATGGCCACCCCGGGCCCGCCTATCCCGGCCCGATCCGGCCCGGCGGCCAGGAAGAGGTCGTTCTGGTCGACTGCGGCGGCAATCCCGGCACCGGCGCGGTCGAGGACGCGGTGCGCCGCGTGCGGCCGGGCGGCACCCTGATCCTGCGCGCGCGGGGCGGGCCGTGCGTCGGCTGGCTGAACGTCGACAAGCCGCTGAACATCATCGGCGAGGGCGGCTTCGACCCGCGCGACTGGGACCGCAATCCGGCGATCACCCTCCAGGCGCCGGACGGCCTGCCCTGCATGACGGTGGCGGCGGGCGTGCGGGTCAGCGTCCGCGACGTGGTCTTCACCTCGCCCCACGCCGGCGAGGCCGCCTGCGTCATCGGCTATGACGCCCAGATCGAAATGAACCGCGTCGGCTTCCGTCACGTGGGGGACGAGGCGGCCATCTATCTGGACGGCGGCCTGCTGGACATTCGCAACGCCGTGATCGACGCCCAGACCGTGGCGCCGGCCATCATCGCCGACGGCGCGTCCATGACGGCGTACGACATGGTCGTCTATGGGGCCCAGTCGGGTCTGGAGGTCACGCCGGGCGCCGGCCAGACCGTCACCATCTCCACCACGACGCTGAAGGGCGTCGGCGTGCCGAACAACTTCGGCCCGCGCAGCATCGGCATGGTCGTCCGCTCCGGCCGCGACTACGGCCGGGTCGAGATCACCAACACCAAGATCTGCGGCTACGTCGAGGGCGTGGCGGTAGAGGGCGCCTCGGTCGCCATCAGCGACAGCAACATCTGCCGCACCGACAAGGGCGTGGTCCTCTACAACGGCGAGCTGACGCTGAAGGACAGCCGCATCGTGGCCGACACCGTCGGCGTGGCCGCCGCCTCGGGCCGCGCGATCGTGACGGACAACACCTTCGCCCGGGTGCGCGAGGTGATCTATGCAGAGCCTCGGGCGGTGGTCGAGGCGTCGGACAACCTGGTCTGGTCCCAGAGCCTGTGCCGAGCCCGCTTCCGCGAGCGCTATCGCGGCCGGTACGAGCCCTACTGGACCGGCGGCCAGGGCTGGCAGTGCGCCTACGGCGCCTATCCGCAGGACTGGTACGAGGAGGACGAGGCCCTGCTCGGCATCCCGTACGAGGATCACGGCTACACGCTGGGCGGCTACGACGACTACCGCCAGGGCTACGGCTGGTACGACCGCGAAGGCCGCTACATCCAGGACCGCTCCTACGTCGGCGACGACCGCTGGGACGACGGCCGGCGGCGGCGTTAGGCCCGGCCGTCGACCGTCGGCGGGTTCCTCACTGCGGCGAGACGCAGGTTCCTGGCCCTGGCGGGCAGGTCGAGGACGACGTGGAAGGAGGCGGCGCCGCGTCGGGACCATCCGAGGCCGGCTGCGTCGGATAGTAGGGCGGCAACGGATTGCCCTGGTCGTCCTGGAACAGATAGTCGTAGCAGCTCGGCGACCGGTTTCCGTACGCATCGACGACGCAGGGTGCGGATGGCCGCGGGGCGTAATAGCCGCCGGACGCGTTGGGCTGTCCATAGGTCCCGTTCCAGTAGGTCGGGTCCGACAGCACGTCGCACCCGGCCAGAGCCGCCGGAGCCATGATCAGCAGAGCGATCTTGAGCGTCTTCATCGTTGGATCCTCCCGTTTGGAGAGAAACCCGGCGCCCCCGGCGAGTCAATCTGATCCTTCCTGACTCCGAGCCCGTGCGGATCCGCTCCGGCGGCGGTAGGCCCGGCAGGACTCGAACCTGCAACCAGACCGTTATGAGCGGTCGGCTCTGACCATTGAGCTACGGGCCCCCGCGGGCGGGCTCGCGGCGTAGCAGCCGCCGCGCCCGCCCTCAAGCGCGGCGCGTCCGTGGGCGTCCATGCGCCCTCCCGCCCTCAAGCAGCGAGCCGCCGCGCGGCGAGCGGTAGGGCCACCAAGAAGAGAAGCGCCAGACGGTCTGTAAGCCGGGTTCTGTCCCCGCGAGCGGGTGACGGTCATTCCTCTGGGCCGACCCTCGCGGATCGGCTCTCGCGACCAACCCGGACGCCTCGGGCGGTGAACCCTGCGGCCGAAACCGCGCGACGTCCCTATTCGGTCTTGCTCCCGGCGGGGCTTGCCATGCCGTCCACGTTGCCGGGGACGCGGTGGGCTCTTACCCCACCCTTTCACCCTTACCGGCCCCGAAGAGCCGGAGGTTTGCTTTCTGTGGCGCTGTCCCTCGGGTCGCCCCGGGCGGGAGTTACCCGCCGCCGTTTCACCGTGGAGCCCGGACTTTCCTCGACGAACCGAAGCCCGCCGCGACCGCCCGACCGTCTGGCGAGGCGACAGATGCGCCTTGCAAGGCTCGCCGTCAAACCGGCCCTAGTTCAGCACGCCCGTCACGCTCTCCGCGCTGGCCAGCTGCAGCAGGCCCACCAGCCGCGCGCGCGTCTCGCCGTCGGCGATGCCATCGACCGCCGCCGGCCGCCAGTGGCGCTGGAAAGCCTCCACCGTCAGGCGCAGCTCCTCGTCATAGGTCGTGCGCGCCGTCACGCCGTAGCCCAACCGGTGCAGGCCGGCGCTCAGCACCGTCACCCCGATGCCCTCGTCCCCGGGGCTCAGGGGCGCGCCGAGCGCCGCCACGCGCTCCATCGCCGGCTCGAACCACAGGCCGTGGTGCGCCTCGGCCAGCCGCTTCCACGGGAAGCGTTCGCCCGGGTCCTGCTTTCGGTCCGGCGCCAGGTCGGAGTGGCCGATGATGCGGACGTCCGGGATCGACCAGCGCGAGCGGACGTCGCCGACCAGGGCGATCACGGCGGCGATCTGCGCCTCGGGGAAGTCGCGATAGCCCCACTCATGCCCCGGATTGACGATCTCGATGCCGACCGAGGCGGCGTTGCAGTCGGTCTCGCCCTGCCACACGCCCTTGCCGGCGTGCCAGGCGCGGCGTTCCTCGGGGACCAGCCGCAGGATCGATCCGTCCTCGTCGACGACATAGTGCGACGACACCCGCGCCTCGGGATCGCGCAGGCGCGCCACGGCCTCCTCGGCCGTCTTCATGCCCGTGTAGTGCAGCACCAGCATGTCCGGCGGCGCGCGGCGGGCGTCGAAGTTGGGGGAGGGCGCCTCGACGATCGTCAGAGACATCCGGGGATCAGCGCCGGTCCCAACCGTAGGCGACCCAGGTCCCGTCGACCTTCTTCGCCTCGATGATCTCCGGATCGGTCGCCCGGCGCGACTTGCCGCCGAAGGCCCGGCGCGCGCGGAAGGCGAAAGCGGCCAGCGCCAGCACCAGACCGCCGACCACGGCCATCACCGCCACGGCGGCGGCGGCGAACACCGCCAGCACCGCGCCTACGGCCATGGCGCAGGCGGCGGCGATCATGCCGATCAGGGCGGCGAACGGCCCCATCAGGCCCTTCCCCTTGCGGGCGTCGGGTCCGAGGGCGGCGAGGCGGTCGAACTGGGTCATGCGTCTTCCTTCAACCTTCGCAATGTCGTCGCGACCGGATGAACGGTCAAGGAACGCCCCGTTCACGCCTCGGTGTCCGGGACGTTTCGCCTCACCCGAACGGACGGTCGGCCAGCACCACGGCGCCTTCGCGGCGCATGCGGTCGGCCTCGACGCGACGCGCCACGGCCTGGGCCTGCGGATCCTGGGCGACGCCGCCCAGGAAGACCAGGGCCCGCGCCGCCTCACCCGAGACGCCGAAGGCTTCCGACAGCGCCTCCCAAGGCGACAGGGGCGTCGGGAACCGCTTCAGGCGGATGCGCGCGTCGGCCGGGATCTTGGCCAGCTCGCGGGCCTTGGCGATGGCCTCCTCCAGCCCGCCCAGCTGATCGACCAGGCCCAGCCGCAGGGCCTGGGCCCCGGTCCAGACGCGGCCCTTGGCGATCTCGCGCACCCGCGCCGGCGGCAGGTCGCGCCCGCGCGCCACCCGGGCGACGAAGTCCTCGTAGATGCGGTCCATCTGGCCCGAGACCTTGGCCCGCTGCTCGGCGGTCCAGGGCTGGCTGATGTCGTAGGCGTCGGCGAACTCGCCGCCGACCGACAGGCCGCGCACGTCCACGCCGAACCGGCCGAGCGCGTCGGCCAGCACGAACTTGCCGCCGAACACGCCGATGGAGCCCGTCAGCGTCGCCGGCTGGGCCACGATGTGGTCCGCCTCGGCCGAGATCCAGTAGCCGCCGGACGCGGCGTAGGCGCCCATGGACACCACCACCGGCTTGCCCGCCTTCTGCGCCGCGCGCACCGCCGCGGCGATCTGTTCCGACGCCTCCGGCGAGCCGCCGGGCGAGGAGACGCGCAGGACGATCGCCTTGACCGACTTGTCCTCGATCGCGTCGTAGATGGCCTCGGCCGTGTCGTCCGACATGATGCTGGAGCCGCCGCCGAACGGATCGCCGCCGCCGCCGGTGCCCGTCATGATCGGCCCTTCCGCATAGACGATGGCGACGGCGTCCGAGCCCGTGCCCTCGCGCGCGCCCTTGGCGTCGACGTAGTCGCCGAACTCGACGATCTCGGCCCCGCGCCCGGCCCGGCGCCTGGCCTCGGCCTCGGCCTGCTCGACCTCGCCCAGATGGGTGATCAGACCCCGCGCCCGCGCCTGTTCGGCGGTGTACGGGCCCGCTTCGACCACGGCCTTGAGGGCCGCGGGCGTCATCTTGCGGTCGGTCGCCGCCGCCGCGATCGCGCTGTCGTAGATCGAGCCGACCCACGCCAGCGTCGCCTCGCGGTGCGCGGCGGTGAAGTCCGACTGGGTGTAGACGTTGACGGCGTTCTTGTACTCGTAGCGCTGCTCGAACTGCGGATCGACGCCGTACTTCTCGAAGGCGCGGCCGAAGAAGATCTCCTCCGTCGCCATGCCCGTCATCTGGAAGCTGGCGCTCTGCTGCATCCACAGCTCCGACGCCGAGGCCCCGACCATGTAGGCCGAGACCGACGAACCCATGGGCATGAAGCCCTGCGAGTGGGCGATCACCACCTTGCCCTTGGCCCGCAGGCGGCGGACCGCCTGGCGCACCTCGTCGGCGGCGGCGGGCGTCAGGCCCATCTCCGGCAGGCGCAGCAGCACCACCTTGACCGCGTCGTCGTCGCCCGCCTGGGCCAGTCCGTCGACGATCTCGATCACCGACAGGCCCGCCCCGCCGAAGCTCAGCGGATTGGTCGAGGGGCTGTCGCTGACGCCCTGGCGCAGGTCCAGCTCCAGCACCGTGTTGCGCGGGACCGACGGCTTGGAGCCGGCCGAGGCCGCGGCCATCATGATCAGCGCGATCGGCACGATCACGAGGAACAGCACCAGCCCGGTGAAGACGCCGAGCACGGTCAGGAAGAATTGTTTCATGGGAAGGTCGTCGTCCGGTTCCGGTCAGCCGAGGCGGCGCGAAGCCTGGACCATAGGGCCGGAACCCTCACCGTCAAATGAACCTCCCGTAACGAGCGAAAGCTTGGCCATTCGCTTGCATGCTGCATTGCGGCGCCCGCGATTGATGCGGAGGTCCGAAATCCCTATATCGACGCCCTCAGAGCGGGGGCTGGATCGCCCCGCGTCGCTTCAAAGGCCGCACTCCCCATGCTGGTCACCCTGATGAAGTCCAAGCTGCACCGCGCTGTGGTGACGCAGGCCGACCTCGACTACGAGGGCTCGATCGCCATCGACAGCGACCTGCTGGACGCCGCCGACATCCTGCCGCACGAGCAGGTGGACGTCCTGAACATCACCACCGGCGCGCGCTTCACCACCTACGCCATCCCCGCCCCGCGCGGCTCGCGCGTCATCGGCGTCAACGGCGCCGCCGCCCGCCTGGTGCAGAAGAACGACCGCGTCATCGTCGTCACCTACGGCCAGCTGCCGCAGGAAGAGGCCCGCAACTACAGCCCGACCGTGGTCCTGCTGGACGACGACAACCGTATCAAGCGCGCGGTCTGATCCCCTCGTGTTCGAGGAGCGCCCGCTTGCGCTCCACACCGCCGGCATAGCCCGTCAGCGTCCCGTTCGCGCCGATCACTCGGTGGCACGGCACGATCACGCCCACCGGATTGCCGCCGTTGGCCAGGCCCACGGCCCGCACCGCCTTCGGCCGCCCGATAGCCTGCGCCAGCTGGCCGTAGCTGACCGTGGCGCCCGCCGGAATGCGCCGCAGCGCGGCCCAGACCTCGCGCTGGAACGCCGTGCCTTTGGTCTTCACCTCCAGCCCGTCCAGCGCCGTAAGATCGCCCGCGAAATAGGCCGCGACCGCGTCGCGCACGCGCTGCGGCGCCCGCCCCGGCGTCAGCGTCACCGGCCCCCAGTGCCGGGCCAGCAGCCGCAGCATGCGCGGCTCGTAATCCGCGAAGTCCAGCGCCCGCACCGCGCCCTCGGCGTCGGTCACCACCAGCATCTCGCCCACCGGCGTCGCCAGTCGATCCAGCGTCAGCTCAGGCCGCATCTCTCGTCTCCTCGATCAAATCGCGCGGGTCGATCCCCCCCGCGCGCAGGTGGGCCAGCGCATAGGCCCGCCACGGCCGCCATCCCTCGGCCCGCTCTTCCAATTCGGGCGTGGCCATCCGGTCGCTGGGCGCGTCCTCGCCCGCATCGACCCATGCCCCCGCAAGCCTCAGCCCCGGCCGCGCGGCCACCAGCGGCGCCAGCGCCGGATCGGCCGACAGATCCCGCGCCACCGCTTCTGGGTCGCAGCCGAGGTCGAAGACCCGCCGCACCCGCGCCAGCACGCCCGGGATCGCCCGCAGGTCGTCGACCTCCACGACGATCTCCGCAAAGGAGCGCGGACCTCCAGGTCCGCGTTTTGTCCCGGTCGCGGACGTGGACGTCCGCGCTCCCGACCGCGCCACCGTCACGAGCCCTTCGACGCCCTCTTCCTCGCGGGTCAGCGTCCGCGACCATGTCCCACCCTCTACGCGGTCTCCGCGCGCCGCCAGATCGGCCAGCAGGGCGTCCCAGTCGTGCGGCTCGCGATACGGCAGGCTGATCCGCACCCCGCCGTCCCACGCCCGCTCGGCGCGACGCCGAAGGGCCGACGGGGGGCGGCCGTACAGCGCCTGAAAGGTCTCGTTGAACCGCCGCACGCTGCCGAAGCCGGCGGCCAGCGCCACCTGCGCCATCGGCAGGTCGCCCTCCTGGATCAGGGCCTTGGCCAGCAGCACGCGCCGCGTCTGCGCCACGCTGACCGGCGCGGCGCCCAGATGCTTTCGGAACAGTCGCCGCAACTGCCGCTCGCCCACGCCCAGCCGCTCGGCGAGCGCGTCCACGTCTCCCTCATCGAGCGCCCCCGCCTCGATTAGGGCCAGCGCCCGCGACACCGTGTTCGACGTGCCGTTCCACGCCCCCATCTCCGGCGCCGTCTCGGGCCGGCAGCGCAGGCAGGCGCGAAACCCCCGCTCCTCCGCCGCCGCGGCCGTGGGCACGAAGATCACATTCTGGCGCAGCGGCGTCCGTGCCGGGCACACCGGCCGGCAATAGATCCCCGTCGTTTTCACGCAGGTGAAGAAGCGCCCGTCGAACCGCGCGTCGCGCGTCCGCACCGCGCGCCAGCACGCCTCCTGATCCAGCTCGGGTCCGCTCGTGAACATGGGCGGAGCATGCGCCGGGGCCGGCGCGAAGTCTCGCGGTTTTCGGACATCGACCTCAGCGGCCGCGCGCGACCTTCGCCAGATCGCCCAGGATGGAGAACACCACCGCCAGGCCGAACCCGGCCAGCATGAAGCTCAGCACCGTGCCCAGCACCTGCGCCTGCCCGGCCAGCGTCCGGTCCGCCCGGTCGATCGCGTCCAGCGCATCCCAGCGCAGCAGCTCGACCCCGCCCCGCACCTGCGCCACGGCGCCGTCCGCCGCCGTCAGGTCGAACCAGTGCCCCCACTGGAAGATCGTCCAGGCCAGGACCAGGCTGGCGACGCTCAACCCTATCGCGAGCACGGCGCGCAGCCGCATCATGTCGGGCCGCAGCACGCCCATCAGATCGACCGCCATGTTGGCCAGCGCCAGCGCCAGGATCGGCGCGAACAGGGCCGTCCACACCGGCGCGCCCGACACGGTCACCAGCTGGTCGCCCAGTTCGAACGCCCCGCCCCACGGCCACTCCCACGCGCCGACCCACCACGCGACGAACAGGCCGCCGAAGATCAGGCCGAACAGGGCGTCCGACCCCGGCCAGTTGGCCGTGGAGACCTTCACCGAGACAGGCTTCACCGTGCCCGACGGCCGCTCGACGCCCGCCTTGATCGATCCCGTCAGTCCCCACCGCGCCGGGTCGGCCAAGGTGAACGCATGCAGGTCCTTCACCCGCCAGTCGGTCATCCAGTGCGGCTTGCCGCCCCAGCGCTCCATCGACCACGCCACCGCCGTGATCACGCCGATCAGCACCAAAGCCCCGTCGAAAAAGCCGGCGAAGGCCTGACCGATCGCCTGCCCGAAGGTCTGCGGCCCGCCCGCCAGCGCCGCCAGCGCGCCGACGATCGAAACGGCCGCCACGATGAACAGCCCCGCCTTCACCGCGAACAGCCAGTAGGGATACAGCTCCGGCCCCACCAGGCTGTCCGGCCCGCCGGCGTAGCGCTGGGCCACCACCAGCGGATGGCCGATCTCGCGCAGGATCGCCTCCTGCTCGTCCTCGGTCAGCGGCCGCCCCAGCTCCTCCTCCTTGGCCTCGAACCGGCTCAGGATCAGCTCGCGCAGTTCGGCGACGATGTCGTTGCGTTTCTCGCTGGGCAGCTGCGCCGCCACGACGTCCAGATATTGGTCGATCAGGGCCATCGGTCCCCTCCCCCTCAAAGCATGCGATCAAGGGACGCGCCGATGCGCCGCCATTCGGCGGTCAGCGCCTCCAGCATTTCGAATCCGGCGGGCGACAGGCGATAAAAGCGCTTGTTCCGCTTCTCCTCCTCGCGCCACTCGCTCAGCAGCAGGCCCTGGCTCTCCAGCCGGCGCAGCAGGGGATAGAGGGTCGATTCCTCCATCTCCAGCCCGTCCGCCGCCAGCGCCTGGCGCAGGGTGTAGCCGTACCGCTCGGTCCGCAGACAGGCGAGCACGGCCAGCACCAGCGACCCGCGCCGCAGCTCCAGCCTCATCGCCTCGAACAGCCCGCCGTCGACCGGCATCGCGCTTCACCCTGCTCGCCACATAGTGTGTGACACACAGTGTATGGCGCGGAGTGTGGGGCGGAGTCAAGTAGATGCTCAGTCCGGGGCTCGGCCCGCCGCCGCCAGGATGCCCTCCAGCACCGGCCCAAGGTCGGTCAGCACGTCCCTCGCACCGACGCGGTGGACCCGGATCCCCTTGGCGGCCAACCATTCGTCCCGCCGCGCGTCGTGTCGCAAAGCATCCGGCTGGTCGTGGATCTGACCGTCAACTTCGACCGCCAGCCGCAGTTCGTCGCAATAGAAGTCGAGGATGTACGGCCCGATCGGATGCTGTCGCCGAAAGCGCAGTCCGCGCAGCCTCTTCCCGCGCAGCGCCGCCCACAGCGCCACCTCCGGCAGCGTCAGCTCCCGCCGCAAGCGCCGCGCCCGATCCCGGGTCACCCTCGGAGTCTCCACCGCCGCCTCCCAATCCTCCCCCATAGGGGGAGGGGGACCGCCGGAGCGCAAGCGACGGGGGTGGAGGGGGTCTGCCACGAGTGGGGAAAAGTCGGTTGGCCCAGCCTGGCGTCGCCCCCCCTCCACCCCGTCGGGCTGCGCCCGCCGCGGTCCCCCTCCCCCTACGGGTGAGGATTTCTAGTCGTTCAGCCAGAACAAGTCCTCCACCGTCACCCCCAAGGTCCGCGCCAGTAGGAGCGCCAGCGTGGTCGACGGCACGAAGACCCCGTTCTCGACCGTGTTGATGGTCTTCCTCGACACCCCCGCCCGTTCCGCCAGCTCGGCCTGGGTCAGGCCGGCGGCGGTGCGGACCTCCTTCAGGTGCGAGCCCAGCCGGGCGTCACCCATCGTAGGACCGGCTCAGCCAGGCGAACCTGAGCGACGCGGTCGAGGCCGCGGCCCACAGCACCGCCGGCAGGGCGATCACCGCCCAGTCGGCCCGCCACAGCCCCAGCAGATAGACCCCGCAGGCGCCGAACATCAGCACCAGAAAGGCCGCCGTCACCGCCCGCGCCCGGATCGACTGGACCAGCTCGTCCTCCAGATATTTGCGCAGCTTCCGCGCCTCGCCGTCCCAGTTCATCACCATCAGCGTCACCAGCACGGCGTACAGCGCCGCGTTCGCCGCCATCAGCCAGTCCAGCCGCTCGGCCGTGCCGTGAACCATCCGTTCGGCCGCCATCATGGCCACCGCCGTCAGGATCAGGGTGGCCAAGGGCATGGCGGTCAGCTGGCCGACCCGCGCCCGCTGTTCCCGGTCGCGGCGCGGCCCGCTCTCGATGCGGCGCCCGACCCTGTAGCCGGCCCAGGCGAACAGCGCCGCCATGGCCCCGACCCCGGTGGCCACGCCCGCGGCGGTCATGATCCCGTCACCCAAGACGACGTCGCCCCGCCGGTTCGCCAGCCAGCCGACGATCCCGGTCATGGCCCCCACCAGCGCCAGCACCACCGCCGGCTTGAACAGCCGCATGCCCAGCTTCTGATAGGCGCTCGGTTCGCTCTCGGTCATGACTAGCCTCCCGTGTAACTCACGGGTTACATATCACCTATAGGTGACACGCCTGTCAAGCGGACCTCAGATCGCCGGATCGGCCTCTTCCGCCGCGTCCCCGCCCTGCACGATTCGCGTCACCGCCAGGTCGGCGGTGACGTTGCCCAGGGTGCGGAAAATGTCAGGGATCACCTCCACCGCCAGCAGGATCGGCAGCAGCTCCAGCGGCACGCCCATGGCGATGCAGATCGGCGCGATCGAGACGAAGAAGCTGACCTGTCCGGGCAGGCCGACCGAGCCGATCGACACCAGGATGGCCGTCAGCCCCGCCGCCACCATGGCCGCCGGCGTCACCTCCACCCCGAACACGTGCGCGCACCAGATGACCACGCCCAGATTGGCCACCGGGCTGGTGATGCGGAACACCGCGACCGCCAGAGGCAGCACCAGGCCCGCCGTCGCTCGCGACACGCCGAGCGCGTCGACCGCCCGCTCGACCATGACGGGCAGGCTGGCCAGCGACGACTGGGTCGAGAAAGCCACCACCTGCGCCGGCGCCGCCGCCCGCGCGAACCGCGCCAGGCTCACCCGGCCGAAGACCATCACCAGCGGATAGCACAGGGCGATCAGTCCGATCTGCACCAGCGACAGCACCGAGACGTACTGCAGGAGCACCCCCGCCGCGCCGATCCCGGCCGTCAGCCCAACGCCCATGGCCAGGGCGAACACCCCGACCGGCGCGACCGTCAGCACCCAGCGCACGATCACGATCATGGTCTCGCCCACCGCCTCGAAGAAGGCGACCATCGGCAGCCTCAGCCGGTCGGGCAGACGCGTCGCGGCGAAGCCGAAGAAGACGGCGAACACCACCAGGCCCAGGATGGCGTCCTCGGCCGCGGCCCGGATCGGGTTGGCGGGAGCCAGGGTCTTGAAGAATTCGCTGAACGGCGCGCCCGGCCCCAGGCCCTCGGGCGGCGCCGGCGCGCCGGCCCGCACCGCCGCCGCGCCCGCCTCGTCCACCGGCCAGATCGCCAACAGACCGAAGTTGGCGGCATAGGCGTACAGCACCGCGAACACGATCAGGATGGCGAACCACATCAACGCCTTGGCCGCCAGTCGCCCCGTCCGCGCCGCGTCGGCGATCGAGGCGATGCCCGTCACCAGCAGGCTGAACACCAGCGGCACGATCGTCATCTTCAGGGCGTTCAGCCACAGGGCGCCCGCAGCCGACACCATCTCCGCCGTGCCCGACCCGCCGGGCAGCCCCCACTCGCTGGCCGCCGCCCCCGCCGCCAATCCGCCGACCAACGCCAGCAGAACCCACAGGCTCAGGGAAGAGAAGAAGCTGCGCGACGAGGTCGAGGAGGTGGGCGGGGTCATTCCGTCACGCTAAGCAGCATTTCGCGCCTGCGAAAGAGCTTAGATCAGCAGCGCCCCCTCGTGCCGCAGCAGCCAAGTCTTTCGCTCCAGACCGCCGCCGAAGCCGGTCATGGATCCGTCCGCCCCCACGACGCGGTGGCACGGCAGGATCAGCGGGATCGGGTTGCGGTTCAGCGCCACGCCCGCCGCCTGCGCCGACCCCGGTTCGCCCGCCCGCTTGGCCGTCTCCCCATAGCTGATCGTCGTCCCCGCCGGCACCTCGGCCAGCAGCCGCCAGACGCGCCCCTGAAACCCGTCCGCGCCGGTCGCGCCCTCCAGAGTCCAGGGCACGCGAGCCAGCGCCGCCCGGTCGCCGTCGAAATAATCCGCCAGTCCCCGCCGCACAGTCTCCGGCGCCGCCCCCTCGACCATTGCTGCGTCCGGCCATTCCCGCCGCAGGGTCCTCGCCAGACCATCGGGCCGCGCCCCGTCGAAGCTGACCCCGCGCACCCTCCCCTCAACGTCACACGCGACCGCCAGCGCCCCGATCGGGCTGGGCAGGACGGAGATGGTCAGGCTCACGGTCACGCGATCATCCTGCCGCTCCGGCGCATACACGTCCGGCGGCTTTCGGACCCCACCCGTCTCACCGGCAGAAGGCCCGCCCGCCCGGCTCAAGATGCAGATGGTCCTGGTGCGGCGCGTCGTAGTCGGGGCTCAGCACCGTGCCGAACACGCGGCACCCCTCGTCGCGGATGCGCCTCAGGAAGCGGGCCTCGTCGTCGCCCGAATACCAGTCGTCCTTGACCATGATCCGCCGCCCGTCGCGCAGCACCACTCCGGCGAAGTCCACCGCCGCCGCGCGGGAATGGGCGCTGGGCCGCGCGCCCGGCCGGTTCGAGACGGAGCGGCAGGAATAGGTGCCCATGTGCACGATCTCGACCACGTCCTGGCCGAAGATCTCGCGCGCCGCCGGCTCCACGACTTGCCGCCGCCAGACGGAGAAGGCCAGCGCCGTCTGGCACGTCATCGTCGGCGCCGCGGGCCGCAGCCGCGCCACCGTGCCCCGGTCGACGTCCAGCGTCCCCGCCCCCGTCAGCCCGCAGGTCTCGGAGTTCACGACGTCCGGCACGGTGGAGAACCGCACGCCCGCCGCGTCCAGCTCCGCCAGACACAGCCCCAGATGCCCCCCCGCCTCGTCCACCCGGGACCGCGTCCCCCCGTCCAGCCGCCCATCGACGACGCCCGACGTCACGAAACTCTCCGCCCTCACGCCCGTGGAGGACGCCACCACCGGCGCCAGCGGCCGTTCCCCCCACCCCGGCGGCGGCGGGTTCAGCCCCCCGAAACAGGAGGCGGTGAGGAGGAGGATCGACAGGGCGGGGGCGGCGCGGCGCATGAGCACGGAGGGTAGCGGGATTCGCGGCGGGGATGGGGCGGGCGCCTCCCGCCACCTGCCGTCAGCATCCCCTCCCCGCCCCGCGCGTTCGTCTGGCGCCCAGCCCTCGCCGGACCTATCTTCGCGTTCATGAACCGTTCCAGCACGCCCGCGCCCGGCAAGACGAAATCCGCCAAGCCCGTGCACACCCCCGGCGCCGGGATGCAGGAGGCGCCGGCGGCCTTCCTGCGCGACTCCAAAATGCCGATGTTCGCCCCGGTCACCGGCCCGCGCCTGACGCCGTCCGAGGCGCCGGGCGCGCCCGAGGGCTGGACCCCGCACCGCCCCGACCGCGCAGGGGCCAAGCGGCGCCAGCCCTTCCGCATGGTCTCGCCCTTCCAGCCCTCGGGCGACCAGCCCGCCGCCATCGCCGAACTGGTCGAGCAGGCCCAGGCCGGCGAGCGGGACCAGGTGCTGCTGGGCGTCACCGGCTCGGGCAAGACCTTCACCATGGCCAAGGTCATCGAGGCGACCCAGCGCCCCGCCCTGATCCTGGCCCACAACAAGACGCTCGCGGCCCAGCTCTATTCCGAGTTCAAGAGCTTCTTCCCGGACAACGCGGTCGAGTATTTCGTCAGCTACTACGACTACTACCAGCCCGAGGCCTACGTCCCGCGCACCGACACCTACATCGAGAAGGACAGCTCGATAAACGAGCAGATCGACCGCATGCGCCACTCGGCGACGCGGGCGATCCTGGAGCGCGACGACGTCATCGTGGTCGCGTCGGTCAGCTGCATCTACGGCATCGGCTCGGTCGAGACCTACACCGCCATGACCTTCGGGCTGAAGGTCGGCGACCGGATCGACGAGGCCAAGCTGCGCGCCGACCTGATCGCCCTGCAGTACAAGCGCAACGACGCGGCGTTCGAGCGGGGAATGTTCAGGAAGCGCGGCGACGTCATCGAGATCTTCCCCGTCCACCTGGAGGACCGCGCCTGGCGCGTCCAGCTGTTCGGCGACGAGCTGGAGTCGATCCAGGAGTTCGACCCGCTGACCGGCAAGAAGACGAACGATCTGGAGGAGATCACCGTCTACGCCGCCAGCCACTACGTCACCCCGCGCCCGTCGCTGAACCAGGCCATCACCGGCATCAAGGCCGAGCTGAAGGAGACGCTCGACTGGATGGTCGAGAACGGCAAGCTGCTTGAGGCGCAGCGCCTCGAACAACGCGTCCGCTTCGATCTGGAGATGATGGAGGCCACCGGCTCCTGCGCCGGAATCGAGAACTATTCCCGCTGGCTGACCGGCCGCGCGCCCGGCGAGCCGCCGCCCACCTTCTTCGAATACATCCCCGACGACGCCCTGCTGTTCGTCGACGAGAGCCACGTCACCGTGGGCCAGATCGGCGGCATGTACCGCGGCGACTACGCCCGCAAGTCGACCCTGGCCGAATACGGCTTCCGCCTGCCCAGCTGCATCGACAACCGCCCGCTGAAGTTCGACGAGTGGAACGCCATGCGGCCCCAGACCATCCACGTCTCGGCCACCCCCGGCCCGTGGGAGATGCAGCAGACCGGCGGCGTCTTCGTCGAACAGGTCATCCGCCCCACCGGCCTGATCGACCCCCCGGTCGAGATCCGCCCCGTCTCGGGCGAGACCCGCAACCAGGTCGACGACGTCATCGACGAGGTCAAGGCCACCACCCGCGCCGGCTACCGCAGCCTGGTCACCACCCTGACCAAGCGCATGGCCGAGGACCTGACGGAGTACATGCACGAACAGGGGGTGCGCGTCCGCTACATGCACTCCGACGTCGACACGCTGGAGCGGATCGAGATCCTGCGCGACCTGCGCCTGGGCGCGTTCGACTGCCTGATCGGCATCAACCTGCTGCGCGAGGGGCTGGACATCCCCGAATGCGGCCTGGTCGCCATCCTGGACGCGGACAAGGAGGGCTTCCTGCGCTCGGAGACGTCGCTGATCCAGACCATCGGCCGCGCCGCCCGCAACGTCGACGGCCGCGTCGTCCTCTACGCCGACCGCATGACCGGCTCGATGGAGCGCGCCATCGCCGAGACCAACCGCCGGCGCGAGAAGCAGGAGGCGTACAACGCCGAACACGGCATCACGCCCGAAAGCGTCAAGCGCGACATCAAGGAGATCCTGGCCAGCCCCTATGAGAGCCGCGCGCTCGACGCCCTGACCCGCCCCGGCGTCGCCGAGGAGGCCAAACCCTTCGTCGGCTCCAACTTCCAGGCCGCCCTCAAGGACCTGGAAGGCCGCATGCGCGACGCCGCCGCCAACCTGGAGTTCGAGGAAGCCGCCCGCCTCCGCGACGAGATCAAGCGCATGAAGCTGATGGACCTGGAGTTCGCCAACGACGTCATGACCGCCGAGGGCGAACAGGTGGACAAGGCCGCGCCGAAGAAGTGGCGTCAGGAAGCGGCGGCGGAAATGGCGGCGGCGTTCAGGAAGGGGCGGTAAGTACTGGGGTGGGCGCCGGCACCAACACTGCGCCAAGCAGGTCTTTATGCCGAAACACGTACTTTGTAAGCGCGGAGCCGTTGGAGCAAATGACCGAAACGGCGTCGGTCGGCCTGTTCTCCATTGCAACCAACTCTACCCGCTTGCACGCCGGCTGCTGACTTGCCTTTTCGGCCGCCCGCCTCATGGCAAACCTAGTTTCATGGTCCAGACCTTGTCTCGGGATCGCATCCGGATGGATAGCGCCAGCGGAACGAATATCGTCGGGAACCTTAGATCCGACCGCTGCCCGCGCGCGCTGCTTCAGATCGGATCCCACCGGGCCAAAAAGGAGCACGCCGCTTGAGCATGCTCTTTGATCGGCGATAGCGGCACACGCCAGTGCCGTTGTAGATAAGCTCGCGTGCTTGGCTCCCCTATAGAAATAGACGGCGCTAACCGCCATAGATCCAAAGGTCAGCGCGGCCAGAAGAAAGAATGCTAGGGTGGGCACGACGCTAATCTTAGAGGTCATACCCTGCGTATGCCGCCAGCTATTTCGCTCTCTGTCGAACTCAGCAATGGCCTCCAAGCGCCAAGAGGTGTATAGAAATTGGAATATTATTCCAAAAGATGCGACCACAGCGCCTGCGAGGAATAGACTCGTGGCGGGATACGCGATCAGCGCCGCAACAGAGATGTTTTCAGTGTTAGCGGCAAACCCAGACACAGCAATCACGCCGCCAGCATTTGCAATAACGAGAGTCGTACAGAGCTGACGGAACCACCAAGCGGACGCCTCCTTTTCGGAGGCTGACCTAGGCGAAATGGTGGGCTCACTCTCAGCGATGGTCAATCTTGAATGTCCTCAACGATCAAGCTTCTGATTGCACCGTCGTCGTCCAAGTATGGTCTAGCAAAAAATGTCTTCTCCTCTTCCTTAAGACTATCTATAGCCTTAACTGACAGCCTTCTAATCAGTTGGCGGTTCAGGCTGAAAGGTACGTCCAAGTCCATACTCTGTATCTTGCATTTGCCAGAGTGAGTGACGCGATTGTACTCAATTACGAAGACGGGTATCTCATAGACCTCCCGGCTCAAAACGCTGTCTGAAATCATTCGTCCGCGCACTTCGTCGATGTGTGCGATCTTCCGGCCGGGGCGACCGACAGCCAGATCCATGTCGGTTGGCGTTCTGCGAAGTGGGAGAACTATCTCTTTCACCAACGGGCGAGCGCGAGAGGCGAGCTTGTCCAGTTCTTCATCATCCGCGCCGATCTCGTCAGCTTGGAAGCGGTCGCCAATCAGTCGTCGCGTCAATCGTGGCCCGAGGTCGTTGGCCGCATATTGAATCCGGGCAGCTTGCTCTGCGGCCGCAGCGGCCGAAGAAGGCTCCTTGGCCGAAAACTTGTCTAACGCATTGATGATTGTCGTCTCTTCGGAAAAAAGGCGGACGCCGGGAGAAGCGGCGATTTCGGCTACGCCGTCCAACGACCGCCGAGCATCTTCCAATTGGGCGAAACCTCCGGCTTGGAGGTTCCGTCGCGCCTGGCGAGCGACGGCAATGTCAGTCTCCAAGCTTATACGACTTAGCTTGTCCGCTTTTTGTGTTTCCTGACTCTTGGCTAGCGCCGCTTTTGTTAAGCGTCGGCGCTGAGGCTCATCCCGTAGGGCGGGAATGTTCCGGCTTGTCCGCCGTTTGCGCTGCGTCAGGACCGTATCCGCCGCGCTTAAATCAACCTCTGGCACTTGGTCGAGGACGGCGTCAGAATTCGAATTAAACAAGTCCATGTTGTCCAAGGACTTCCCGGTCGTCCATGCGAACAAGGCATCGAACCCAATGCCGAGCTTCACGTTCTCTTTTGCGGTCTTCCAAAGATTATTTATATATATCCAAGATCCATACTCAGGAAGCTGCGTAAAAACCTCAACATTCGAAGCTCCGGTTATACGTCCGGGCACTTTCCCCTTCCGCCTGAAGGATTCGACGGTCGCAATTAGGCGAGCGAGCGCGTAGCTGCTTCGGCTGTACTCGTAGAATTCAATCCGACCGTTGTCCGTCTCACCACCATGAAACGTGGTGATGACTGAGGATATCTTCTCAAGCTCGCTCACTTGCGCCCATCCCTGCCTATCCTTCAACTCCCTGAGCGTAGCAATATGAGCATGGGAACTTCAAGTTGAGCGGCTTGCGGGCCGAAAGGAGCGTTCCCGGCTCTCCCTCATCACAGGCCTAACGACTGAATAACCGAAGGTTCGCCATGCTGCGGCATGGCCGAAGACGATCACAGCTGGAGCCCGCTCGGCTTCGCCGAGGAACAGGCCGTCTATCGCGGGCCGACCCAGAACGTCCGCGCCCTGTCCGAGGGCTGGGCCGCCGCGCACCTGTTCTGTCCGGCCTGCGGCGCGGAGCGGTTCCGCCAGTTGCCGAACAACTCGCCCGTCGGCGACTTCATCTGCGACGCCTGCGCCGAGGAGTTCGAGCTGAAGGCCAAGGCCGGCGGGCTGGGCCGGTCGATCCCCGACGGCGCCTATGGCGCGATGACCGCGCGGCTGGCGGCGCGCAACAATCCCAGCCTGTTCGCCATGAGCTATGACCGGGACCGCGCCGGCGTCACCGACCTGATTGTCGTGCCCCGGCACTTCTTCACCATCGACGTCATACAGGCGCGCAAGCCGCTCTCGGCCACCGCCCGCCGCGCGGGTTGGCAGGGATGCAACATCCTGATCGGCCAGGTGCCGGCGTCGGGGCGCATCCCGCTGATCGCGCGTGGCGCGCACGTGCCCAAGGGCGAGGTGCTGGACCGCTGGCGCTCCACCCTGTTCCTGCGCGACGTGACGCTGAACGCGCGCGGTGGCTGCTGGCCGTGATGAAGGCCGTCGAGGCGGTGGGCAAGCCCGAGTTCGACATCGACGAGGTCTACGCCCACGAGGCGGCGCTGTCGGCCCTCTATCCCGACAACCACAACGTCCGCCCCAAGATCAGGCAGCAGCTTCAGGTGCTCCGCGACCGGGGCTGGCTGGAGTTCACGGAGCGGCGCGGGAGTTATCGCCGGGTCACGCCCTGATCCTTTCGTCATCCTCCGGGCCGCGCGCAGCGCGGAACCGGGGGACCCAGCGGCGCCGCGACGGCGGCGAAACAGGGCAGGTCGAGCGTGCGAAAGGTCGCCTTCGGCGCCGCTGGGTCCCCCGGTCGCTCCTGCGGAGCGCCGGAGGATAACGAAAGATAGGAAAGCGGCGCCCCACTTATTGCGACGACGTCGCCCCGTTTTCTGTTTCCCTTCAACGCCCCTCCCCTTTTTTCCGCCTTTTCGCCGACGTCGGTTCCCCGGCGGCGCAGGCTGTGCCCGTCCCGTCGCTCGGGGAGGGAGGACAAGAGAGGTGAGATGAAGATGAAGCCGGACATTTACGACCGACTGAACGCGCGGCTGAGGATGATCACCCGGATCGCGGAGATGGGGCGGGAGGCGGCGCGGATGCGGGCGGACACGCCGCGCGGGCGCCGCGCGTGGGCGCGGATCGACGCCCTGATGGCGCGGCTGGAGGCGCTGCCGCCGGTGACGTCCGGATGAGCTGGGACACAGGCTGGGACGCGTCAGATTTTGGGGCGCCGCCGGGGGGCCGCGGGCAGAAGGTGCGGGACGGCGACACCTGGCGGCAGGTGCGGCGGGCGTGGGAGGGCGGCGAGACGGCGCAGTCGTGCGCGCGACGGTTCGACGTGGGGCTGGACAATCTGTGGCGGCGCCGCGCGAAGGAGAACTGGAGCCGGGACCGGCCCGACGACCCGGCGCCGGAGCCGGCGATCGGCTGGGACCGGCACGCGGCGCAGCTGCTGGACGCGTGGGAGGACCGGCTGGACGAGGTGCGGGAGCTGGCGCTGCATCTGGCCGACACCCTGGCGGGGCGGCCGATCGAGAACGTGAACGCCTGGCACCTTGGCTTTCTGTTCCATCAGCGGGCCGAGCGGCTGGGGTCGGAGACGGCGGCGGAGGATCATGAGCGCGCGCGGGAGCGGGGCGACGACTGGATCGACGACGTGTGGGACGCCGAGGGGCGACTGAGGCCGCCGGCCACGATCGACAGGGCGCTGATGCGGCGGTTCCGCGACGACTGGCGCACGGCGCAGGGGCTGCCGGAGGGAGCGGCGCCGGACGTGCCGTAGTCCCGTTTCGATACAGCCTGTGATCACCTTGGCGTGATTACCCACTACTTTGGATTGTCGCGGGCGGTGTTTGCGGGGAGCGTGCCGGGGGGCGCTTCGCCCCTCTGGAGGACTGGACATGAAGACGCGTTCGCTGGTTTCCGCCGTTCTCGCCGCATCCGTTCTGGCCGCCGTCGCACCCGCCGTGTCGGCCGGCGCCCACGGACCGATCGAGTCCGAGCACATCTTCTATGAGAACGGTCAGATGGTGGGGCAGATCATCCGCTATTGCGACGGCCACTATTGGCAATGGGGCGATCTGATCCAGATCGACAACGAGTTCATCTATTACGGCTGCGGCTGAAGGCGCGGCGGCCGGCTTCGTCGGGAGGCGGAGCCGGCCTGCGCCTATGCGCCTGGGCCCTCGCTCCGCGCCTGCTGCGCCGCCAGCTTGGCCAGCACCCGGCCCCGCCCCCGGGCCAGGGCGTGCACGGCGCCGCGCAGGGTGGCGACCTCCTGCTCGCTCAGTTGGGCGCGGGCGAACAGGGCGCGCAGGTTGCGCATCATCGACGGCTTCTTGTCCGGCGGGTGGAAGAAGCCGCCGGCCTCCAGCTCGGCCTCCAGATGGCCGATGAAGCCCTCGACCAGGGCGGCGTCGGCCGGCGGGTCGGCCTCGCGGAAGCGCGGCGGCGGGGCGTCCAGCACGGTGGTGCGCCACTCGTACGCCGTGACGGCCACGGCCTGGGCCAGGTTGAGGCTGTGATGGCGGGGGTCGATCGGGATGGTGACGATGCCGGTGCAGCGGACCACGTCCTGGGTCTCCAGCCCCGCCCGCTCGCCGCCGAACAGCAGGCCGACGGACTGGCCCTCGCCGGCCGCGCCGTGCAGGGCCTGCGCCGCCTGACGGGGGGTGAGGATCGGCTGGCGCGTCTCGCGCGGGCGGGCCGTGGTGGCATAGACGGTCTGCAGGTCCGCCACGGCGGCGGCGACGTCCTCATAGGTGCGGACGCCCTCCAGCACCCAGTCGGCGCCCGAGGCCGTGGCCCAGGCCCGGTCCTGCGGCCACCCGTCCCGGGGGCTGACCAGCCTCAGGTCGGTCAGGCCGAAATTGGCCATGACGCGGGCCACGGCGCCGATGTTGTCGGCCAGCTGGGGCCGGTCGAGGATGACGCAGGGCGGGGTCAAGACGGGCTCAGTCCTGGCCCACCATGGCGATCCAGGGGTCCGCCGTGCCGGCCTCGACCTCGGCCACCTTGACCTTGGGCCAGCCGACCTCGGCCTGACCGGCCAGGCGCCAGGCGATGACGATCAGGTCGCGCAGCTCGCCCGCCCCGGCGGCCAGCCGCGCGGTGGCGAAGGCCGTGCCGCGCGGGTCGCCCGAGGCGAAGCCGCCGGCCTTCTCCAGCCGGTAGAAAGGCACCACCTGCTCCAGCGTGGTCCGCAGATAGCCGGTCACGCGGGGGGGCAGCTCGGTCTCGTCCAGCCGCGGATCCGGCAGGGCGGCCTCGACCTCCTGCAGGCGGACGTGATCGCGCACGAAGTCGCCCTCGAACATGCCGTGCGTGCGGCGCGAGGTGGTGAAGCCCTCCGGATTCGGCACGTCGGCGGACCAGCCGTTGTAATGGATGGTCACGTGATGCGGCTGGGCCCCGTCGCCGACGTAGTGGCTCAGTTCGCCGATGGTCTTCAGGATCAGGCCTTCGCGGCGGATGCGGTCCTCGCGGTACCAGGCGCGCCTGGCCAGATCGGTCTCGCGCGCCTCCGCCGCGTGCAGCACGCGCCAGTGGGCCAGGTCCACCACCAGCTGCTGATGCGCGTCCATCAGGGCGTAAGGCAGGTACCCCGCGTCGTCGACCTTGATCCCCGCGGCCAAAAGGGCGGCGTCGTATTCGGACTTGAGACGCGGCAGGGCGTCGATCGACACGCCCGCCTCGGTCATGATCCGGCCGTCCTCGATCATGTCGACGAAGTGGGCGGTGTCCCGCTCGCGGTCGTGCGGTTGGCCGGCGCCCTTCCAGCGGTCGGGCTCGCGCGACAGCTCGCCGACCTCGGCGGCGGCGGCGGGATCGCGCAGGAAGGCCGGCAGCTCGACGGGCAGGGCCCGCATGGCCGTCATGCCGACGATCCGGTGCCCCGTCGCGCCCCAGGCGGAGACGTCGGCGGCCGGCAGGGCGACCAGGGCCAGGGCGGCGACGGAAATCAGAAGACGCTTCATGGGACGGGCTCACGGATCGACGGGGACGCCTTAATCGATCCAGACGGCGATCCGGTCCAGAGACTTCTTGTCCAGCGCGGCGACGGGGACGGTGGCCCCGGCCGCCGGCTTGCCCGCGACCAGCAGCAGGAACGGCTTCTCGTCCGCCGGCCGGCCGCAGATTTCGTTCAGGAACCCCATGGGGGCCGGCGTGTGCGTCAGCGTGGCCAACCCGGCCGAGTGCAGCGCCGCGATCAGGAAGCCCGTGGCGATGCCCACGGATTCGGCGACGTAATAGTTCTTCTTGGAGTCCCCCGGCCTCGGCCCGCCCCGCTTCTGGGCGAAGACGGCGATCAACACGGGCGCGACCTCCAGAAAGGCCTTGTCCGGGTCGGTGCCCAGGGGCGCCAGGGCGTCCAGCCACTCCTGCGGGGCCTTTTCGGCGTAGAAGGCGCGCTCCTCGGCCTCCGCCGCCTCGCGGATGCGTCGCCGCGCCTCCGCGCCCTCGATGACGGCGAAGGTCCAGGGCTGGTGATTGGCGCCCGACGGGGCCGACCCCGCGGCCATCAGGGCCGCCTCGACCACCGCGCGCGGCGCCGGGTCGGGGGCGAAGTCGCGCACGGTGCGACGTTTGGCCATCAGCGCCAGAAACGCCTCGGCCCGCGCGATCCTCTCGGCGTCGGAAAGCTCCGGATATCCTTCGAGAAGTCGGTTGGGGTGATCGCGCATGGTCTCAAGCCTAGCGCGCCGCCCCCTGCCCCTCCAGCCGAGCCTGCCCGGTTTTCGCCCCATTTCGCCGGGAAAAGCGCTCCGTCGGCGGCAGGTCCGGCGTTTCCGCGAGTCGCCGGATGTCCACCGCAGCCGCCGTGCTGGCCCTCGTCTGGGCCATGACCTTCTCCCCCGACGCCCCCGCGGATCCGGTCCCCTACGACCAGCTGATCGCGGCGGAAGCGGCGGCGGCGACCACGGCGGCGACCGCGCTCAGCGCGGAACAGGCGGAACACATGGCGGCCGACGCGGACTGGCGGCTGTCGGCGCGGCTCTATCATGCGGGCGGCGGCGGAGCGACGGGCAACGACAGCCTGGGATGCCGGCCGATCGCCATGCGGACCGTGGCCATCGACCCCCGCGTCGTCCCGCGCCGCACGCGCCTGTTCATCAAGGAGACGGTCGGGATGCGGATGCCCGACGGCACCGTCCACGACGGCTACTGGTACGCCTCGGACACCGGCGGGGCGATCAAGGGCAACAAGATCGACCTCTACACCGGCCACGGCCGCGGCTCGATGCGTCCGGCCATGCCGCTGAACATGTCGACCCTGACGGTGGTCGAGGCCGGCCGCTTCGACGGCTGCCCGCCCGCCTGGAACTGACGCTTCCCGCAGGCCGCGCGCCGGACTAGCCTGCCCGCATGGGGGAGGCGGAACTGTATCTCGGGTGGCGGACCGCGCTCTTGGGCGCGAACATCCTGCAGCTTCTCGCACTCGCGGTCGCCCTGGCCTTCAGCGACGGCGTGCGCGCGGCGAACCGGCTGCTGGCGGCCCTGCTGATCGTCGTCGCCGGACTGCTGATCCCCTATGCGATCGGGTTCGCGGGCTTCTACGACGCCTGGCGCGGCCTTACGTTCATGCCGGTCACGGTCTCGCTGGCGATCGGGCCCCTGCTCTGGGCCTACGCCTCGACGCTGGACGACGGGCGGCCGCCGCGGAGGTTGAGGCTGCACCTGATCCCGCCGGCGCTGCAGTTCGCCTATTTCAGCCTGTGCTTCCTGCTGCCGCTGGACGCCAAGTGGGGCTGGTACACGGGCGGACATCGGGACTGGGTCGATCCTGTTCTTGAGGTCGCCACGCTGACGTCGCTGGCGGCCTACGCCTGGGCGGTCGGCGGGGTGCTGAAGCGGCGGGGCGCCCGGCTGGCGCAGGCGCGCAGCGACGACGACCGCTTCGCGGCGGGATGGCTGAAGGCGGTCTGGGCCGCGCTGGTGCTCGGCCTGATCCTGAATCTCGGCTTCTCGGCCTGGTCCTGGCTGAGCGGCGGCATCGACTTCTTTCAGCAGACGGGGCTCTACCTCGGGCTGGGCCTGCTCGGTCTCTGGCTGGGCGTCGGCGGGTGGCGGCACGCGGCCCTGCCTCAGGCCCTCCCGCCGGACCTTGAACCGGAGGAGCCCAAGCCGCTCGAGCGCGCGGCTCCGGACTGGGCCGCCGTCGGCGCCGAGGTCGAGCGCCGGGTGCGCGAGGCGGAATGGTGGCGCGAGCCGGACCTGTCGCTGGCCGATCTGGCCCGACGGCTGGGCACGAACACCGGGCGGCTGTCGCGGACGATCAATCTGGGTTTGGGGATGAACTTCTCGGTCTTCGTCAACGGCCTGAGGGCCGAGGCTGTGGCCGAGGCGCTGAAGGATCGGCCGCACGCCGATCTGCTGAATCTCGCGCTGGAGATGGGGTTCGCCTCCAAGGCCAGCTTCAACCGCGCCTTCCGCGCCCGGTTCGGAATGCCCCCGTCGGAGTGGCGGCGCGGCGTCTCAGATTCCGATTATTCGCATGCCCAACCGGATTTGAGGCGCGACGCCGGGGCCGAAGCGACAGGCTGAGGCGTCGCTGCCGGAGCCCCGCCCGATGATCGCATCAACCCGCCGCCGTTTCTTGAGCCTCTCCGGCGCCGCCGCGCTCGCCGCCGGCCTGCCCCCGTTGGCTTTCGCAGGCGACGCGGACTGGAGCGGCGACGTCGACGTGCTCGACGACGCCTGGTCGACCCTGCACCCCGGCCTGCTGCGCTATCAGACGCGAGAGGATCTGGACGCCCGGCTGGCCCGCCTGCGTGCCGACTGGGCCGCGCCCGGCACGTTCCGCGACCGGCTGCGCGCGCTGAGCCGGGTCACCGCAGCCGTCCGCTGCGGCCACACCTATCCCAGCCCGTACAACGCCGGGGAGCCGATCCGGGCGGCGATGTATCCGGACCGCAGCCTGGTCCCCTTCGCCTTCCGCTGGCTGGAGCGGCGCATGGTGGTCACGGCCGATCAGTCCGGCGTCGGTCTGTTCCGACTGGGCGACGTGATCGAGACGATCGACGGGCGGACGACGGAGTCCGTGCTGCTGGACCTGATCCCGCTGGCCCGGGCCGACGGCTCCAACGACGCCAAGCGGATCAGCCTGATGGAGATGCGCGGCGACGACCGGTTCGAGACCTTCGACCTGCACTTGCCGTTGATCCTGCCCTTGAAGGATAGCGCGGTCTTCGGATTGGCCGACGGGCGGCGGATCGAGGCGCCGCTGCTGACCCTGGCCGAGCGCCAGGCGGCGCGTCCTGCGACCGACGACGCGGGGGACGCCAATCCCTGGACGCTGGACAAGGGCGTCGACGGGATCGCTCGCCTGACCATGCCGGGATGGGCGCTGTACAATTCCAGCTTCGACTGGCGGGCCTGGCTGGGCGGAGCGATGGACGATCTGACCGGCGACGGGGCGCGCGGGCTGATCGTAGACCTGCGCGGCAACGAGGGCGGGCTGGACTGCGGCGACGTGATCCTGAGCCGGCTGCTGGACCGCGATCTGGCCGTGGACGCCCAGCAGCGCTGGGTGCGGTATCGCCGCGTGCCCGACGCCCTGCGCCCGCATCTGAGCACCTGGGACGACTCCTTCTACGACTGGGGAGATCAGGCTCAGGTCTCGACCGAACGTCCCGGCTTCCTGCGCCTGACGCGGTGGGACGACGGCGGCGCGACCTCGGTCATCAAGGCCGAGGGGCGCCGGTTCGCGGGAAAGGTCTGCGTCCTGTGCGACGCGTCCAACAGCTCCGCCACCTTCCAGTTCGCCCAGACGGTCAAGGACGCGGGGCTGGCCACGCTGGTCGGCCAGACCACCGGCGGCAACCGGCGCGGCATCAACGGCGGGGCCTTCTTCTTCCTGAAGCTGCCTGCGTCGGGGATCGTGATCGACCTTCCCCTGATCGCCGCCTTCCCCGCCACGCCCCAGCCCGACGCCGGCATCGAGCCGGACCTCGCCGTCGCCACCACGGCCGAAGACGTTCGTCTGGGCCGCGACCCCCAGATGGCCGCCGCGACGCGGCTGATCCTGTCCGCCTGAAGGAGCCGTACATGAGACCGATCCTGCCGACCCTCGCGGTCGCCCTGTCGCTGTGCGCCGGCGCCGCCGCCGCGCAGACGGCGCCGACCGCCACCGACCTTCGCCTCGGCCTGACCGGAGAATGGTCGGGCGTTCTGGAATATCGCGATTATCAGTCCGACGGTCTGGTCGAACTGCCGATGCGGGCCACGATCCGCACCCCGGGCGACGGGGCAACCCTGGTGCAGCAGAGCCTGTTCGACGACGGGCCGGGGCGGCCCGTGTGGATCACCACCGTCAGCCTGGACGACCCGGCCGCTGCCCTGTCCACCTCGGCCAGCTATCGCGCCGGCGGCACGCCGGAGCTGGCGACCGAGACCCTGGCGGTGGTCGAGGCGACGGGCCCGACCGACTGGACCCTGATCTACAGCCGCACCGGCGAGGACGACGACCAGCCGGCGGAGATGAGGGTCACGCAACGGCGGGTCGGCGACGAGCTGACCTCGACCAAGGAGGTTCGGCCGGTGGGGGCGGGCGACGACGCCTGGCGGTTCCGCAACCGCACCCGACTGACGCGCGTCGGAGACTAGAACCGCCGCTTGCCGGAGACCGTCTCGAAGAACATCCGCCAGTCTCCCATCAGGCTCCACAGCGGGTATTTGAACGTGGCCGGGCGGTTCTTCTCGAAGAAGAAGTGGCCGACCCAGGCGAAGCCGTAGCCGATCACCGGCATGGCCAGCAGCCACCACGCATTGCGCGTCACGATCGCCGCCGCCAGCGCCAGCAGCACCAGCCCCGACCCCACCACATGGATCCGCCGGCACGTCCGGTTCGAGTGCTCGTGGATGTAGAAGGGATAGAATTCTTCGAACGTGGCGAAACGCTCGCCGGATGCGGGTCGGGGGCTCATGGCCCGACGATGACTCCGGCATGAGGCGCCCGCAAGCCCGCCCAGGCGAAGTCGCCGACCTTTATTTAACCGGACGGTTGACTACAGACCCTTCGCGGAGCATGTTTGCGGTCACACGCCCCCGACGGAAAGGAGACCCAAGATGGCCGACAAGATCACCCCCTGCATCTGGTACGACCGCGGCCAGGCGAGGAGTGCGGCGGAATTCTACGTCTCTCTGGGCCTGCCCGACAGCCGCGTCGATCACGTCGCGGCCAGCCCCGCCGACAACCCGTCGGCCCCCGAGGGCGAGGAGCTGGTGGTCGAGTTCACCCTGGCCGGGCGGTCGTTCATGGGCCTGAACGGCGGGCCGAACTTTCCCCAGACCCCGGCGGTGTCGTTCCAGATCGTCACCGAGGACCAGGCCGAGACCGACCGCCTGTGGAACGCCGTCGTCGGGAACGGCGGCCAGGAGAGCATGTGCGGCTGGTGCCAGGACCGCTGGGGCGTCAGCTGGCAGATCACGCCGCGCGCCCTGATGGATCTGCACAAGGATCCGAACCCCGCACGCGTCCGCGCCGGCTTTCAGGCCATGATGTCGATGAGGAAGATCGACGTCGCGGCGATCCGTGCCGCCGCCGACGCCGCCGGCTAGTCTGCGACTGGGGATCGGGGCTGGGGCAGCTTGGGCGCCCGCCCCGCCCCCGTGTCGACGCGATCCAGTCCCAGTTCCTTTCAAAACGAGGAGACCCCCGATGACCTACTATTCCGGCTTCCTGACCCCCGTGAAGTCCGCGGACAAGGACCGCTACCTCGCCTCGGCCCAGAAATCCTGGCCCGTCTTCCAGAAGTACGGGGCCCTGCAACAGGTCGAGACCTGGGGCGACGACATTCCCCCCGGCAAGGTCACGGGCTTCGATCTGGCGGTGAAGCTGGAAGCGGACGAGACCGTGGTCTTTTCGTGGATCAAGTGGCCGGACAAGGCCACCGCAGACGCCTGCTTCGCCACCATGGAGACCGATCCGGCCTGGCAGGAGATGGACATGCCCTTCGACGGCAAGCGCATGATGTGGGGCGGTTTCGCCGCGATCTTCGAACGGGGCGCCTGAGATGCCGTTCTACGACGTCACCGTCCTGCCCGTGCCGACCGACCGAAAGGCGGCGCACGTCGACCACTCCACCCGCGTGGCCGCCCTGTTCCGGGAGCACGGCGCCGCCGCCGTGACCGACGCCTGGGGGGCCGAGGTGCCCGACGGCAAACTGACCGACTTCAAGAAGGCCGTGGCGTTGCAGGACGGCGAGACGGTCGCGGTCGGCTGGATCACCTGGCCCGACAAGGCGACCCGCGACGCGGGCTGGGAGGCGCTGATGCGGGATCCGCGCATGGCCGACATGGCGCCGGCCTTCGACGGCAAGCGCATGATCTACGCGGGCTTCGAAGGCATCGCCGGGGGGTGAGCCCCCACCCTCAAGCAGCGAGGCCCCGCGGGCCGAGCGGCAGGGCAAAAAGGAATGCCCGTCAGGCAGGGCTCGGCTCCTGCCCCAGCAGGCGCTTGATCACCGGCCAGGCGTTCACCCAGGCGGAGATGAAGCCGACGACGCTGGCGATCCACTGGAACGCGCTCCACAGCGCGTCCAGGAAGCCGCCGTATCCCACGAGCTGCGACCCGGCCCACAGCACGTCCGACACCCCCAGGCGGAAGGCGACGTAGGCCTGGGAATATTCGATCGGCCGGTCGGCGAAGAAGGCGATCGCCACCGCCGCCGCCACCGGGGCCCACAACAGCGGCAGAAGCAGCAGCAGCGCCCCGACCAGCACCAGGATCTTGGTCAGCGGCGTCTCGTTCGAGAAGAAGCTGATCACCACGCCGGCGCCCAGCCCCAGTCCCGCCGCCAGCAGCAGACCGGGCAGCACCATGTCCGCCGCCTCCATCAGATCGACCTGCGTCGTCAGCGCCAGGATGATCACCAGCGCCAGCAGAAACGCCCCGACCCACAGCCCGGCATACTGCCCGGCCCTCCGCTTCAGATGCCCGATCCCGACCATGCCGCCGCTCCTGGAAAGACCGGCGTTCACCATGATCGCGCCGCGCCGCGATGTCGAGGCAGGGGCCCTTGCCACCCCCGCGCGAACGGGGCCAAGTGGGAGGGGGAGGGCCCATGCGTCTCAGCTGGCAGGAAGTTCGATTGCGCGCCGCCGCGTTCGCGGAGCGGTGGGCCGACGACACCTATGAGCAGGGCGAGGCCCAGACCTTCTACAACGAACTGTTCGAGGTCTTCGGCAACAAGCGCAGGGGTCGGGCCGCCTTCGAACGCAGGGTCAAGCTGGCCGACGCCCGCAACGGCCGCATCGACCTGTTCTGGCCCGGAATCCTATTGGCCGAGCACAAGTCGGCCGGGGCCGACATGATCAAGGCGTGGAACCAGGCGGTCGACTATCTGCCCGGTCTCAAGAGCGACGAGATTCCCCGCCACATCCTCGTCTGCGACTTCCAGACCTTCGCCCTGACCGATCTGGAGTCGAACGACCCGGAGCCACTCCGCTTCAATCTCGCCGACCTGCCCAAACACGTCGAAGCCTTCGGCTTCATCATGGGGGTGGAAAAGCGCACCTTCCGCGATCAGGACCCGGCCAACATCCTGGCCTCGGAATTGATGGCCAAGGTCCACGACGGCCTGCTGGAGGGCGGCTACGAAGGTTCCGACCTCGAACGGTATCTGGTCCGCCTGCTCTTCTGCATGTTCGCCGACGACACAGGCATCTTCGACCGGGGCGCCTTCCAGCTGCTGATCGAGGGCCGCACGCGAGAGGACGGCTCGGACCTCGGCCTGTGGCTGAACCGCCTGTGGGAGGTGCTCGACACGCCCGAGGATCAGCGCCCCCGGTCGCTGGACGAGGAGCTGAACGGCTTCCCGTACATCAACGGCGAACTGTTCCAGAAGCGCCTGCCGACCGCCGATTTCACGGGCAAGGGGCGCGAGACGCTGCTGGAGGCCTGCGGCTTCGCCTGGGAAAAGATCAGTCCGGCCATCTTCGGCTCCCTGTTCCAGGGGGTCATGGACACCAAGGCGCGCCGCAAGAAGGGCGCCCATTACACCTCCGAAACCAACATCCTGAAGGTGGTCGAGCCTCTCTTCCTCGACGACCTGCGCGCCGAGTTCGAGCGGGCGAAGAAACTGCCCGTCACCCGCCGTCGCGCCGCGCTCGACGCGCTTCAGGCGCGCATGGCGACCCTGACCTTCCTCGACCCGGCCTGCGGCTGCGGCAATTTTCTGGTCGTCACCTATCGCGAGCTGCGGCGGCTGGAGACCGAAATCCTGATCGCCCGCTTCAAAGCCGAGGAGCTCAGCGCGGGCGAGGCGCGCGGGTTCGACGTCGGGGCCCTGTCCAAACTCAACGTCGACCGCTTCTATGGCATCGAGCTTGAAGAGTTCCCCGCCCGCATCGCCGAGGTGGCGCTGTGGATGACCGACCACATCGAGAACAACCGCCTGTCGGTGGAGTTCGGCGAACCCTACGCCCGCATCCCGCTGAAGACCGCGCCCCACATCGTCCACGGTGACGCCTTGGAGATCGACTGGACCACCGTGCTGCGACCCGAGGCCTGCAGCTATGTCCTCGGCAACCCGCCCTTCATTGGGGCCAAGTATCAGTCCGATGCCCAGCGCGCCCAGGTCCGCCGCATCGCGGGCCTCGGCGGGTCCGGCGGCACCCTCGACTACGTCGCCGCCTGGTTCATCAAGGCGGGGGAGTACGCGGCCCTGGCAGCCCGCGCCCATTTGGCCCCGCCGCCGGACATGGGCGACGACGAGGCCCGTCGCTGGAACGCCGCCCAGACCGGCAGCCTGCTGGGCGACGAACTCGACCTCGTCTCGTCCCCGTCGCGCAGCGATGGGGACGGGGACCGCGAAGCGGTGGAGGGGCCGCCGGCCGTGCCGGCGGACAGCCCCGCCCCCCGCATCGCCTTCGTCTCGACCAACTCCATCACCCAGGGCGAACAGGTGGCTCAGCTGTGGCCCATCCTGTTCCGCCGCTGCCGGCTGGAGATCGCCTTCGCCCACCGCACCTTCGCCTGGGAGTCCGAGGCGCGCGGCGCCGCCCACGTCCACGTCGTCATCATCGGCTTGGCCCGCCGCGGACAGGAGCCGGAGACGAGGCGGCTCTTCAGCTACGACCACATCAACGGCGACCCGACGGAGAGCGGGCACAAAGCGCTGACGGCATATCTGTTCGAGCCTGAACGACCGCAGCTAAGGCACGACATCGTTGTGGGCCGAGCCCGTCCGATTTCGCCCGGCGTGGCACAGATGGACAATGGCAACGTTGCAGCGGATGGCGGGAACCTAGTCTTCGACGAGGCCCGGAACGAAGCCATTCTTCGGCAGGAACCGAATCTTGCCGGACTGATCCGACCCTTCATCGGGGCTGAGGACCTGCTGCATGGCACTACGCGCTACTGTCTGTGGCTGGTCGACGTGCCGCACAAAACGCTCGTCGAGAGCAAGGTGCTGCGCGAGGTCATCGTGGCTGTGAGGGAGATGCGGCTCGCCAGCAAGAAGGTCGCTACGCAGGAGCGAGCCGATACGGCCGCCCTCTTCACCGAGCGTCGTCAACCAGAGTCAGGCCGCTATCTCGCCCTGCCGCGCACAAGCTCGGAGCGCAGGCACTATCTTCCGCTCGGTTTCTTGGACCATACCGTCATCGCTGCGAACGACCTCCAGATCGTACCGGGCGCGAGCCTCCTTGAGTTCGGCGTTCTACACTCTGCCATGCACAACGCTTGGGCACGCATCACGGCGGGGCGGCTTAAGAGCGACATCCGTTACTCGACTAAATTCACCTACAATACATTCCCCTGGCCCCGCGCCGAGGGCGCCAAGCGCGCCGCCGTGGAACGGCTGGCCCAGGTCGTCCTGGACGCGCGCGCCGCGCATGAGGGCGCGACGCTGGCCGACCTCTACGATCCCGACCTGATGCCGCCGGACCTGCGAAAGGCCCACCGCGCGCTGGACGAGGCGGTCGACAGCCTCTACCGGCCCCAGCCCTTCGCGTCGGACCGCGACCGCGCCGAACACCTGTTCGGCCTCTACGAAAAGATGACCGCCGGCCTCTTCGCCCAGCCTACGAAGCGGCGCCGCAAGGGCGGTTGAGGCCCGCAGACTCGCTCCGGTTGCGAATCAGGAGTATGTTCCCTTTGCGTTCTCATTCGGAGCAAGGCGATGGCCAAGAACACCGGTAACGACTTCCGCCGCGGCGCGGTCACCGCCCGCACCCAGTTCCAGCACCCCAACGGCGACTGGCAGAAGCGCGACGAGCGCTCGGGCCAGTTCATGGAGCGCAAGAGCTCGGAAGGACCGTTCAAGGGCGTGGCCAAGGAACCTGATGGCCGCGATGGCAAGGACTGAGGTCCAACCCGACCTCTTCGGGCCCCCGCCGCCCCGCCCGCGTACGTCGTCCCCTACCCCATCGCGGTGAACACCCTCACCCGCACCCTGGAGATGCTCCGGGCCGCCGAGCGATGGCCGTGGGACCCGGACATGAGGACCGCGCGCATGGAGCGCAACGTGCCCAAGATGCTGGCCGTCCTCCCGCCGCAGGAGGCCGACGACTGGCGCGCCCGCATCGACGCCGAGGCCGCGCGGCTGGACGCCGCCGCCTGAGCCCTCATCGGCCTCACTTCCCCTCTCAGCTCGTCCTCCACATCTGCATCAGCACGGGCCGCGCATAGTCCCAGTTCCAGTCGGCGTCGGAGCCCGGCGGGCGCAGCCTGCCCTCGGCGTCGTAGCCGCGCGGGTGGGACGACCATTTGCGCGCCTCGGCCAGGTCGACGGCCGCGACCTCCGGGCCCAGCACCTGCGCCCGCCAGTGCTGGGCGAACAGGTTGTGGGCCACGCCGGGCCATTCGCCGGCGATCATCCTGCGCGCCAGCAGATCGGCCTCCTGCTGGATGAGGTGGCGCAGCTCCTCCCACCATTCGCGCGTGGCGGCCTCGCGCGCGGCGGCGCGGTCGACGGCCTCCTGTTCCGACGGGGCCGGGTCGGGTGGCGGGGGCGCGTCGCCCGCCAGACGGCCCAGCGCCTCCGCCGCCTTGATCAGGGCGGACGCCTCGACCGCGTGACCCGCGGCCAACAGGGCGGCGGCGCGACGGATCGCGTCGTCGCGCGCCGCGGCGGGGTGGACCGGGTCCGGCGCAGGGGGTGCGGGATCGGGCGCCAGGGCGGCGTCGTGGGCGGCGGCCTGGCTGCGGCGGTCCCAGCCCTCGGCCCGCGCCTTCTTCCTCAGGTTCGACAGGCCGACGTCGAACCGCCGCGCCACGGCGGGCCCGGTCTCGCCCTGCTCATAGGCGGTCCGCACCCGAGCCCAAACCTCCGGCCCCCGATATTTGCGTAAGCGCACGTGTTCCATGCGCCCATACTGACGCCGCCCTGCGTCAGTTCCGGACGCAGGGGTGGCCCGCGTGGTCGAAGTGGTCGTGCGGCAGGGGTCGAATTCTTCCCGACGCCGCGCGGCAGGAAGGACGGCCGCGCGCGCCCCTAGCTGTCCAGGAAGCTGCGCAGCTTGCGCGACCGGCTGGGGTGTTTCAGCTTCCTCAGCGCCTTGGCCTCGATCTGGCGGATGCGTTCGCGGGTGACGCTGAACTGCTGGCCGACCTCTTCCAGCGTGTGGTCGGTGTTCATGCCGATGCCGAAGCGCATGCGCAGCACCCGCTCCTCGCGCGGCGTCAGGCTGGCCAGCACCCGCGTGGTGGTCTCGCGCAGGTTGGACTGGATGGCCGCGTCGATGGGCAGGACCGCATTCTTGTCCTCGATGAAGTCGCCAAGGTGAGAATCCTCCTCGTCGCCGATGGGCGTTTCGAGACTGATCGGTTCCTTGGCGATCTTCAGGACCTTGCGGACCTTCTCCAGCGGCATGGCCAGCTTCTCGGCCAGTTCTTCCGGCGTCGGCTCGCGGCCGATCTCGTGCAGCATCTGGCGCGACGTGCGCACGATCTTGTTGATCGTCTCGATCATGTGGACCGGGATGCGGATGGTCCGCGCCTGGTCGGCGATCGAGCGGGTGATCGCCTGACGGATCCACCAGGTGGCGTAGGTCGAGAACTTGTAGCCGCGGCGGTACTCGAACTTGTCGACCGCCTTCATCAGCCCGATGTTGCCCTCCTGGATCAGATCCAGGAACTGCAGGCCGCGGTTGGTGTACTTCTTGGCGATGGAGATCACGAGGCGCAGGTTGGCCTCGACCATCTCCTTCTTGGCCTGACGGGCCTCGCGCTCGCCCTTCTGCACCTTCTGGACGATGCGGCGATAGTCGTCGATCGGCAGGCCGGCCTCGGTGGCGACGGCCGCCACGTCGCCGCGGATCTGGGCGATCTGGGCGGCCTCGTTCTCGCTGAACTTGGTCCAGCGCACGCCCATCTCCTTGACCCGGTCGGTCCAGGTCGGGTCCAGCTCGGCGCCGAAATAGGACTTCAGGAACTCGGGCCGCGAGATGCCGTAGCTGTCGGCCAGGCGCAGCAGGCGGCCCTCCAGCCCCATCAGCTTCTTGTTGATGGCGTACAGTTGCTCGACCAGCGCCTCGATGCGGGCGTTGTTCAGCTTCAGCGTCTTCAGCCGGCCCGAGATGGCGGCCGTCAGGGCGTCATAGGTCTTCTGGTCCTTGGGCGACAGGGCCTCGCCCTTCAGCCGCGCCTCCACCAGCTTGTCCTGCAGCTTGCGGAAGCCGCCGAAGTCGGCCGCCACGGCGTCCAGGATCTCCATGATCCCGTCGCGCAGCTCGGCCTCCAGCGCCGAGATCGACATGCCGCCGCCGTCGTCGAAGTCCTCGTCCTCGTCGTCCTCGCCGGCCGGATTTTCGCCCGAGGTTTCCGTGCCTTCGCTCTCCTCGCGCGGGGGGGCGGGCTGGCCGGGGATGGGCGGCTGGGGCTGGTTCTGGGGCAGGCTGGCGGGGTTCAGAACGCCGTAGGTGGCGTCCAGGTCGATGACCTCGCGCAGCAGGATGCGGTTCGCCGCCAGTTCGTCGCGCCACACCATGATGGCCTCGAACGTCAGGGCGCTCTCGCACAGACCCGAGATCATGGCGTCGCGGCCGGCCTCGATGCGCTTGGCGATGGCGATCTCGCCCTCGCGGCTCAACAGTTCGACCGAGCCCATCTCGCGCAGATACATGCGCACGGGGTCGTCGGTGCGGTCATAGGCCGACTTGGCCGGCGTTTCGGCGACCGCGGTCTCCGCCCGCTCGGCGATCTCGCCGCCCTCGCCGTCCTTCGGCTCCGCGTCCTCCTCCGCCTCGACGACGTTGACGCCCATCTCGGACAGCATCGCCAGGGTGTCCTCGATCTGGTCGGGGGTCACCTCTTCGGACGGCAGGACCTTGTTCAGCTCCTCCATCGTCACATAGCCGCGGGCCTTGGCCTGCTTGATGAACTTTTTGACGCCGGCGTCCGTCAGGTCGAGCAGCGGACCGTCGGTCGCGGCTTCGGTTTCCTGGGTCTCGGTCTGGGCGCTCATTCAGTCGGATCTCCGGCGGCCGAGGCGGGGCCTGCGGCAAAAGTGCAACGCGCGACGAAAAGGATCGTGTCCCCTCGCGCCGCGCTCAAATTTTTCGTCATCGGCCGGTCGGCGGGCAGCGCCCGACGGAGGCGCGGCGAGAGCCGTTCCTGGCGACCGTTCGGACCGCGGCCTGGGGCGGGGGGCGACGGTTCGGCCCGGAAGCGCGGGCGGCCAGTGCCCCCGCCTTCTCGACCTCGCGCGCGCAGGCGGTCTGATCCGTGGCCGCAGATGGCGAGCGAACCCGTCCGTGTCAAGACGGGACGGGCGGGTCGCGCAGCCAGTTCTCGACGGCCAGGCCGGGCACGCGGCGGAACTCCGCCTCGTTGTCCGTCACGAGGATGCAGTTGAGAGCCAACGCGTGGGCGGCGATCAGCATGTCGTTCTGGCTTATCGGAGTTCCGGCCCGCTCCAGATGGGCACGGAGCTCGCCGTAAGCGCGATCTGCCGGCACGTCCCAAGCGCGCACGGGCAGGCGCGCCAAAATGGTGTCGGTCTGAGCCCGCAATCGAGCGGAGTTCTTCCGGGCTGCGCCGTATCTTAGTTCTGCCGCGACGAGGACGCTGGTGCACAGATCAGCCTGCTCCACCATGAGCATGCGCTGTTCCACCGGCCCGAGTGGATTTCGGACGACCTCGGAAAGAACATTGGTGTCAAGAAGGTAGACCGTCAAAGGTTGAACGGCCGGGCGGGGAAATCCTCTATCTCCCCGATCTCTTCGTCGATCGGTTCAAGAGTCCGCAGGAACGCTGCAAACTCTGCGCCCGAGATCGTTTTGGGCGCCGTCTCGATCACGAGACGCCCGGCCTCCTCCCGCACCACGGCGTGGGGCGGCACGACGACGTCGCGCGGCAAGTGGACGACCTGATGGTCGCCCTCGATGGTGACGCGGATGGGATGGGAACCGTCCATCGGTCCACTTTAGTGCAAGTCGGCCGGCAACTGAACCGTCGTCAGTGCACGGTCACCGTCGCTTCCCACAGGGCGCCGCTGGCGAGCAGGCGCGCCTGGGCGTCGCGCTGCGCCTTAAGTTCGACGAAGGCAGCGAAGTCGCTCGGCGTCGAGAAGCGGTCTTCCTTGGCCTCATCAATCGCACGCTTGAGTGCCGCCTCCTGAATCAGCCCCTCAAGCACCCGCGTCAAAAGCTGGCGAGCCGCGTCGTGGCCGAGCGATGCCTCCAAAAACGGGGCATGCGAGATCGATGCAGTTCGGTCCACGGCCTTCAACGCCTCGCCGTGCCCCAGTGCCACAAGCCTCGCGCGAAGCAGACCATCGCCGAAGTCCTGCAGGTCCCATACTAAGCGAACCAAGTCTGCAAGAAGCCGATCAAGGCTCTTGTCACCTAGGCCTTGGCTCGACAAAAGTTCCGCTTTCTCCTGAAGAACTGCCGGGTATTCGATTAGTCCAGCAAGAATCGCCGCAACCACTGGACGAGGTGCACGCCGAAGCTCGGCAGTAGACGTTTGATTTGCCAGACTAGCGCCCTCCAGAACCATCGCCTTGCGCGCGCGACGGTCGCGGTAGATGACCCGCCCGGCCTGCTTCCGCTCCGCCTCCGACGGGCGCGTCAGCTGATAGACGGCGCCCAGCAGGTGGTCCTTGTAGGTGCGGGCCAGGTCGGGGTCGGCGACGGTGGCGGCGGCCTTGCGCAGCCGCGCGATCAGCCGGGCCTCCTTCTCCGGTCCGTCCAGCGGCCCGACGGCCTCGCGCTCGCGCTCGAACAGCATGCGCGAGAAGGGCACGACGTGACCCAGCGCCTCGCGCAGCGCCGGGGCGCCGCGGTCGCGCAGCATGTCGTCGGGGTCCAGCCCGTCCGGCAGAGTGACGAAACGCAGGGTGCGGTCGGCCTTGATCAGCGGCAGCGCGCGTTCGACGGCGCGGAAGGCGGCGCGACGGCCGGCGCCGTCGCCGTCGAAACACAGGATCGGCTCCGGGCTGACGCGCCAAAGCAGACCCATCTGGTCTTCGGTCAGGGCCGTGCCCATCGGCGCCACGGCCGGCACGCCCGCGCGCTGGCAGGCGATGACGTCCATGTAGCCCTCGACGACGACGATCGCCTGCTCCGACTTGCTCTCGGCGCCCAGGATGCGCCGCGCCTCCGGCAGGCCGTACAGGGTCGCGCCCTTGTGGAAGAGCGGGCTCTCCGGCCCGTTCAGATATTTGGCCCGGTCGTCCGGGTTCATGGCCCGGCCGCCGAAGGAGACGACGCGGCCGCGCGAGTCGAGGATCGGGAAGATCAGCCGGTCGCGGAACCGGTCATAGGGCTGGCCGCCGCCTTCGGGCGAGATCAGCAGGCCGGCCTCCACCAGGTCGCCGGGGCGGGCGCCGCGCTGGACCAGGGCGTTCTTCAGCCCTTCGCGGTCGTTCGGCGCATAACCGAGCCCGAAGCGCTCCCACTGGTCCTCGGGCAGGCCGCGGCGCTCCAGATATTCGCGCGCCGCCTTGCCGACCGAGCGGCGCAGGTTCGCCGCAAACCACTTCTGGGCCAAATCCATCCAGTCGGACAGGCCCTGGCGCTTCTGCTCCCGCTCCTGGGCCTGGGGGTCCTCGGCCGGCAGGGCCATGCCCGCCTCGCCCGCCAGCCGCTGCACCGCCTCGACGAACGACAGGCGCTCGGTCTCCTGCAGGAAGGAGATGACGTCGCCGTGCTTGCCGGAGCTGAAGTCGTGGAAGAAGCCCTTGTCGTCGTTGACGAAGAAGCTGGGCGACTTTTCCTTGGTGAACGGCGACAGGCCGACGAACTCACGCCCCTGCCGCTTCAGCTTGACCGTCCGACCGATGACGTCGGAGGGCCGCAGCCGGGCCTTCAGTTCCTCGATGTAACGATCGTCGAAGCGCACGCGCGGAGCATAGCGCGAAGGCGACCGCGATGCGCGGCGTTAAGCCCCGGTTAACCAAAAAGGCCTGCGGACGGCGGGAACCGTCTGATTCCGGACGGATTTGCCTTCTAGATGCAGGATCGGTCCACAGGCCTTGTGGATCGATCTCCTCCCCTCCCGACGGCCGAAGCCGTCGCGCGACGGCGGCGAGGCGCAGCAGGCGCCTGGCCGCGAAAGACCGAGACGCACGATGTTCATGTCGATCCAGAGACCCGCCGTGGAGACCACCGGCCCCGACGCCGTCGCTGTCCCGTGGTCGCCCACGGTGCGCAGCCCGACGCCGCGCGCCCTGCACGCCCGCCTGCTGGACAACGCGGCGCAGCGCCGCCTGCGCGGGCTCCAGCGCCGCGCCTGCGGCCGACCCGACGACGCCGACTACTGGCTGGGCGCCGCGCCTCAGGCCGTCCGCAAGGCCTGCGACCTGCGCCGCGAAGGCCTGCCCACCCTGCCCTGAGCCGACTCCGCCACGGCGGCGCCACGATCCCGGTCAAGCTTCGCCCATCGACCGGGGAGATCGCCATGAAGTTCGTCGCCGCCCTCGCCTTCGCCGCCGTCCTGGCGACCGGAGCGCCCGCCCTGGCCCAGGATCCCTGGGTCGCCCACACCGCCGAAGTGGCCGCCGTCGACGCCGACGTGCGGGCTCCGCTGGAGGCCTATTTGCGCGGCCACGCGACGGGCAGCCAGGACCAATTCCGCGCCGCCTTCCATCCCGACGCCGAGCTGTGGGGCACGCGCGGCGGCACGCTGATCCGCATGACGGGCGAGGAGTACGTCGGCCGCGCCTCGGGCAGCCCGGCCGCAGACGAGGCCCAGCGTCGCCGCTGGATCGAGTCCATCGACGTCGCGGGCGACACGGCGGTGGCGAAGATCGTGCTGGACTATCCGACCGTCCGCTTCACCGACTGGATGACCCTGATGAGGGTCGACGGCCGCTGGCTGATCGTGAACAAGGCCTTCCTGGCCGAGCCGAAGGGCTGACGGCGTCCGACCTCATCGAGTCCGGGCCGTCCTGAGCAGGAGGGTCGCCGTCAGCAGCAGGTAGACGGCGATCGCCGCATGGCGGGCCACGGTCCCCGGGGCCGCGCCGGCCGTGGCAACCAGCAGGGCGTCTCCGACCGGCATGACCACGGCGATCAGCGCGAACCAGCCCAGCAGACGCGCCTCGGCCCGGACGACCAGAAAAAGCGCGAAGACGCCCAGGAACAGCGCCCTCAAGGCATAGACCTGGACGAAGCCCGGGTCCGTGGCCTGGGCGCCGTCCAGCCCGAAGCTGCGGGCGAAGGCGTCCGGAGCGAGGAAGGCCCGCAGGGTGTTGACGCCCATCCACGCCGCGATGACCAAGGCCAAGCCATAGCCTATCCGGACGGAAAGTCGGGTCGGCCGGCGGGTGACCGGGTCGGACATGTGGGTCTCCGTCGTTGCGGGCCGATGACGACCGTCATCCCCTCTTAGAGCTCGTCCCTGCCCGGCGAAAACTCAGTCTTTTGAAGAATGGGTGAGCTGAACTAACCTGTGGCATGGATCGCGACATGCCGCCCCTGAGGTCGCTGCAAGCCTTCGCGGCCGCCGTGCGTCACGGCAGCTTTCGGGAAGCCGCCAGGAGCCTGGGCGTCACGCCGCCGGCGATCAGTCACCACGTGCGGGCGCTTGAGGATCACGTGGGCGCGCCCTTGTTCATACGCGGCGTCAGGCGCGTGGAGCCGACGCCTCTCGGGAAGGCGCTTGGCGAGGCGGTCGTCGCATCCCTGGAGGACATGGACCGCGCTCTGGCTCGCGCCCGCTGTTCCGGCGCGGCGGCGATGCTGAGGGTGACCAGCCTGCCGATGTTCACGTCCACATGGCTGCTGCCCCGCCTGTCCGGGTTTCAGGACCGGCACCCGACCGTCCAGATCGAGATCGAGTCGAGCAGCCGCGTGGTGGATCTGGAGGTCGATCCGTTCGACGTCGCCATCAGGCACCTGGATCAGCCGACGCCGGGCGTGACGTGTTTCAAGCTGCTGGATCTGCGCGCCACGCCGCTATGCGCGCCAAAGATCGCAGCCCGCCTGGCGGCGATCGACGACCTTATGGACGAGACGCTGATTCACATGGGTTCCGGCCGCGACGGCTGGCGGCGTTGGCTGGACGCGGCCGGTCGCGACGATCTGAGTCCCCGTCAGGGCCTGACGGTCGATTCCGTCCCGGCCGGCCTGGACGCCGCCCTGCATGGTCGCGGCGTCGTTCTGGGCCTGATCCCCCTGGTGTTCGACACGCCGCAGGCGCAGGGACTGGTCGCCCCCTTTGCCCGGACCGCTCCGGAAGCGGGCGCCTATTTCGTCGCCCATAGAAAGGGCGACCGGGGGAACCCCACGATCCAGGCGTTCGTCTCATGGATGCGTCAGGAGATGCGCAGGCCGTGACCGTGGACGCGGTTCAGCGCCAGACCGAGCCGTCCAGAGCCCCGAGGCGGCCGACCTCATAGACCGCGCGCATCGACTCCGGGCGAAAATCCAGGGCGCCGGCGGTGCTGTCGTCCGGCAGGGCCGCCCAGCGGAAAACCAGGCCGTTGCGGTCGGCGAAGGCGCGGTTTCCGGCCAGGGTGCTGAGCAGCGAGGCGCGCAGCATGGTGTCCAGGCTGCGGCCCAGCACCGACCCCACGCTGTCGGTGGTCACCGCGAAGCTGGGGGACACCCGGCCGTTGACGATGACGTGCAGTCGCGCGCCCCGCAGCCCCCGCGTCGGATCCTGATAGGCCCACAGGCTCTCGGGCAGGCCGAGGAACGGCACCGTCACACCGCCGTCGACGTGCATCTCTTCGAAGACGCGCCCCCCGGCGGTGGCGCGGATGCGGACCGGCGGAAAGGCCCCGGGGATGCTGGCCGAGGCCTGCAGCACGGCGCGGAAGAGCTCCAGCGCCTCGGGTCCGCCCTGCAGCGCGATGGCGCCCATGTCCCAGCTGACGCCGCGCTGGGAGTCGAGATCGGTGGTGGCCACCAGAAGCACTCGGCCCTTACGCGCCTCGGCCGCCACCGCCTCCAGCATGGCCATGTCGACGTACCGAGCGATCAGGTCGCGAAGCGGCTCGGCCTGGTAGATGCCGGAACCGAAGAGGGCGCCGAGGCCCTGGGGCCGCAGCAGGGCGCTGGCGGCGCCGCCGACGTAGGCCTCGGTCAGTTCGTCGTCCCAGTCGGGGCCCAGGAAGATGAAGGGCGCGGCCAGGGCGCCGGTCGACACGCCTGTGACGACCTCGAAGTCCGGCCGCCGCCCCGACTCCGTCCAGCCGGCGATGACGCCCGCGGTGAAGGCGCCGTTCGCGCCGCCCCCCGATATGGCGAGCAGGTCGAACTCGCCGTCCGGCCCCACCTGCAGGCCTTCGCGGATGCGGGCCTGGAAGAAGGCGACGCGGCTTTCGTCGTCGACGTAGAACCGGATCGGCATTTCGGCCGGCGACGTCAGGCCCATGGGCGCCGCATCGCGCCGATCCTGAAGGTCGAACGCCTCGCGCCCGCCGCTCGCGCACGCGGCCGTGAGCAGCGCCAGCGCGCCGACGACCGCTCCCCACAAGACGCTGCCCTTCGACATGGGCGGATCATGACGCCGAATTGTGACGGCCGAAACGGCGGCGACGTCAGCCCTTCATCGCGTCGGCGAACCGTTGGAACAGATACAGGCTGTCCGTCGGGCCGGGCGAGGCCTCGGGGTGGTGCTGGACGCTGAACACCGGCCGATCCTTCAGGGCGATGCCGCAGTTGGTGCCGTCGAACAGGCTGACGTGGGTTTCCTGAACGTGGTCCGGCAGGCTGTCGCGGTCGACGGTGAAGCCATGGTTCATCGACACGATCTCGACCTTGCCGGTGGTCAGATCCTTCACCGGATGGTTCGCGCCGTGGTGGCCCTGATCCATCTTCACGGTCCTGGCGCCGAGCGCGATGGCCAGCATCTGGTGGCCCAGGCAGATGCCGAAGACGGGCTTGCCCGAGTCCACCAGCTTGCGGATTTCCGGAACGGCGTACTCGCCCGTCGCCGCCGGATCGCCCGGCCCGTTGGACAGGACCACGCCGTCGGGGTTCCGGGCCAGAATTTCCTCGGCGGTCGTCGTGGCGGGCACGACAGTGATCTTTGCCCCCGTCGAGGCCAGGGCGCGCAGGATGTTGCGCTTCACCCCGTAGTCGACGACGACCACCGAGCGGTCGCCGGCCTGCACGCGAGGGTGCCCCTCCGGCCAGTCCCACAGGCCCTCGTCCCACTCGAAGGCCTGCAGCGTCGAAGCCGGCTTGGCCAGATCCAGGCCGACCAGGCCGGTCCATTCACGAGCGCGGGTCACCAGCGCCGGAATGTCGAAGTCGCCGGTGGAGCTGTGGGCGATCACCGCGTGCTGGGCGCCGGCGTCGCGGATGCGGGCGGTCAGGGCGCGGGTGTCGATCCCCGACAGACCGACCACGCCACGCCGCTTCATCCACGCGTCCAGAGAGCCTTCGCTGCGCCAGTTGGCGGGGTCGGTGGGCAGGTCGCGGAACACCGCGCCGACGGCCGAGGTGTCGGAGCCGCCGCCCATCTGCTCCACGTCCTCCACGTTCACGCCGACGTTGCCGACGTGGGGGAAGGTGAAGGCCAGGATCTGGCTCATGTAGCTGGGGTCGGTCAGGATCTCCTGATAGCCGGTCATGGCGGTGTTGAAGACGACCTCGCCCAGGGCCTGTCCCTCGGCGCCGACGCCGATCCCCTGAAACACGGTTCCGTCGGCCAGGGCCAGCACGCCGGTCGCGCCGGGCAGGAGGTCGGTCATGGCGGGCAACTCCGAAGCGACGGGGCGGACAAACGGCGCGGGGGTTAGGCCCCCTCGCCCGCCGGGTCAACCGCTGGCTTGCCGCCTCTCAGCACCGTGAACCAAGCCAGCGTCGTCAGCGCCACCACCGCCAGGGTCGGCAGGATGTATCCCGCCGCAGCCGCGATCACCGCCGCGCCCGCGAACATCAGGCCGAAGGCGCCGAGCACGTGGCCTCCGGTCCCCGGCGACAGGCGGATCAGGGCGGCGGAGCAGACGCCGTAGATGGTCAGGGTCAGCACCGAGGTGACGCCGACCAGCATGCCGAACTGCTCGCCCAGCGTCGGCTGGCCCGACAGGATGGCGACGATGGTCATGATGGCCGCGCCGGTCAGCGGATTGACCAGCGGGGTCTTGTCGCCCTCGGCGAAGCCCTTGGGCAGGAAGCCGGCCTTGGCCGCCGCGCGGGCGGTCTCGCCGCCCATCATGACCCAGCCGCCGACCGTGCCGATGGTCTTGGCCACGGCGCAGACCGCCACGAACCCGGCCAGCGAGGCGCCGAAAACCCGGGCGGCCAGATCGGCGTAGGGGCTGGTGGACTGGGCCAGTTCGTTGAGGGGGATCACGCCGAACACCGAAACCGTCGCGCCGACGTAGACGACCGTGGCCAAAGCGACGCCGGCCAGCGACGCCCGACCCAGATTCTTGCCAGGATGGCGGATGCGCGACGACAGGGCCGCGGCGCTCTCGACGCCCAGATAGGCCCAGAAGATCAGCACCAGCGAGGCGGGCACCGTCTCCTTCAGCGGGTCGCCGGTCGGGTTCCATGAGGCGGCGAACAGTTGCGGGTCAAAGGCCGCGACGCCGGCGGCCACGGCGATCACGATCGGGATCAGGCCGACGATCAGGGCGCCCGCCGCCAGCCATGAGGCCGTGCGCGTCCCGGCGATGTACGCCAGCGTCGCCACCCAGATGATCGCCAGATTGCACAGGGTGGCCGCGACCGGATCCTTCAGCGCCGGCCAGAAGAAGGCGAGATAGCCCGTCGCCGCCACGGCGACCGCGACGTTGCCGACCAGACAGGCGGTCCAGAAGGCGATGGCCACCTGAAAGCCGAAGAAGCGGCCAAGCCCGGTCTGGGCGAAGCCGGCCAGGCCGTCGGCGTGCGGCTTCAGCCGGCCCAGCGCCCCGAACACCAGCGCCAGCACGCCCGCGCCGACGCCCGCAACCAGCCAGCCGATCAGGGAAGAGCTGCCGAAGTCGGCCAGCGTCACGGGCAGCAGGTACAGGCCCGAGCCGATCATGTTGCCGGCGACCACCAGGGCGGCCAGGCCCCAGCCCAGCTTGCGCCCGTGTTCCGAGACGACGTCGGTCATGCGTGGACCCCCCTGATCCGATCCTGAAACCATCCTAGGGCCGACTCATGGCGACTGGACAGCACCCCCGCGTCATAAGCTCCGGCCGACAGGTTCGCCTGCACCGCCGCGCAGATGGCGGCGTCCTGGGCCGTCAGCCGGTCGGAGGCGGCCAGGGTCTCGTCCGAGGGCGGACGGCCTTTCGGGCCAAGGTAGAGATAGTCCAGCCGCGTTCGGCCCGGCCCGACCGGCGTCATCCGCTCGATCATGGCGCCGTCGGCATAGACGTTGACCCCGAGGTTGGGCCACAGCCAGCCCCACACCCCCGCCTGGGTGGCGCCGGACGCGCCGACAGCCTGCTGGATCACGCATTCGCCCGCGACGCGGACCTGATACTTCGTCCCGGCCAGCTCCTCGGCCAGCTCCGGGTGGACGGCGTCGATGTGATAGCCTTCCAGATAGTTCTCGACGTAGGTCTTCCAGTCGCAGGCCAGATCGTGGTCGCGACGCAGGGCGGGCGGGGGCAGGTCCAGCCCGCGCTCGATCAGCAGGGCCTCGATCGGCGCGACGGCGTCGGCCAGCGGGCCGGGCGGCTCCAGCGCGGCGAAGACCAGGCCGCGCCAGGTCTCGACCGTCAGGGGCAGCAGGCCGAAGTCGCGGGGATCGAACCTCTCTTCCGCCCCGAAGCCGGTCGCGGACCGCAGCCGGCCGTCCAGGGCGTAGCGCCAGCCGTGGTAGGCGCAGACCAGCTCCTTGCTGCAGGCGCCCGAAGCGCCCGTCACCAGCGGCCCGGCGCGGTGGCGGCAGACGTTGTGGAAGGCGCGCACGACGCCGTCGGAGCCGCGCACCGCCAGAAGAGGCCAGCCCGCGACGTCGGCGGCGATCCAGTCGCCGGGAGCGGCCAGCTCGGCCTCGTGACCCAGGAACAGCCAGGCGCTCCGGAACACGCCGTCGCGTTCCCGCGCCCAAGCCTGGGGATCGCCGTAGAGAGAGGCCGGGAGGGTGCGCCGCATGAGGGGATGAAGGGGCTCCGTTCCAGAGACGTCAACAGCGGCCTTCCCCGCTCGCCGGGGAAGGTGGCTCGCGGAGCGAGACGGATGGGGTGGCTGTCGGACAAAACCGGACCGCCAGCCAGTCAGCGTGTCGAGGCAGCCACCCCATCCGAGCGACTTCGTCGCCCACCTTCCCCGGCGAGCGGGAAGGACGCCTAAACCCTTATGGGCTCGAGCCCGGCGAAGACGGCGTGGGTGGCGCCGGCGGTGCGGGCGTCGCGGCCGCGCTCTGGCCGCAGGTTCAAGAGCAGCACCTGGGCGCAGGCGTCGCGGCCGGCGGCGATCAGATCGGCCGCCTCCTGCCACTCGGCCGGGCCGTCGTGAGCGACCCCGGCGAAGTCGAGCGCCAGGCACTGGGCGTGCGCGCCGGTCAGGCGCCTCACCACCTGGGCGTCGGGCGCGACGTGCAGGACGACGCCCATCGCCGCCGTCTCGAAGTGGGCGATGGCGTCGGCGACGGCTTCGGGCGGCGCCTGCTCCAGCCCGCCCATGACCTCGACCAGCAGGGCTCCGGGCGCCCCGCCGTGCTGAAGCTCGGCGCACAACTAGGGCGAACCGGCCGCCGGACGAGGCGATGGTGCGCCAGAAGGCGGGGACCACGCCGCTGTCGCTGCGCTCCAGCCGCAGCAGGTCCAGCCCATGCTTGAGCGTCTGCAGGTCGATGCGCCGGAGGTCGGTCGCGTCCAGCGCGCCGCGGCCGCGCGCCAGGGCCGCCTCTCCGCCCGCATGGCGGACGCAGCGCCGGATGCGCCGGCTGACGGGCACGCCGGTCTTCAGGTCGAAGACGGGCTGGGCCGCCAGCGTGATCGACAGCTCGCGTCGCGCCCGACTGACCAGGGAGAAGGTCAGGCTCTCATAGGCGGCGGCATAGGCGGCGTGCGCCGGCGGGATGTCGGCCCGGATGCGCTCCGGGCGGTCGAGGTCCGTCATGACCGCCCTCCTCTGGCCGGCCGAGTGGGATCCCCCCGCCGTTCACCGTGAACCGGAACCGTGACCGGATCGCTGAGAAAGCCGGTGAATCGCGCGTTCACCGTGATGGATCATTCGGGGATGCGTGCGCCGTCCCAGGCGAAGACGCCGCCGGACTGCGCGGGCGTCAGACCGTCCAGCACGGCCAGCAGACGCTCGGCGGAGAAGTCGGGGGCGAACAGTTTGTCCGGGGCCACGCCCCTGCGGAACGGGGCGCTGAGCGGCGTCTCGACCGTGCCGGGATGCAGCCCCGCCACGACCGCCTGAGGATGGCTGCGGCCCAGTTCGACGGCGAGGGTGCGCAGGATCATGTTCAGCGCCGCCTTGGACGCCCGATAGGCGTGCCACCCGCCCAGCCGGTTGTCGCCGATCGAGCCGACCCGCGCCGACAGGGCCGCGAAGACGGCGCGCCGGTCGCGCGGCAGCAGGGGCAGGAAATGTTTGGCCACGAGCGCGGGTCCGACGGCGTTGATCCGATGGTCGCGCAGCAGGTGCTCGGCCGACAGCGCTTTGTAGGTTCGTTCGGGCTCATGACCGGCATGCAGGACGCCGGTCGCCACGAAGACGAGCGTGGGCGGCGGGCCTTTGGCGATCGAGGCGGCCGCTGCGGCGATCGACGCTTCGTCCTCCAGATCGAGCCCTGTTTCGGTCCGCGACAGGGCGTGGACCGCGACGAAGCGGCCCGACGCGCGCAGGCGCTCGGTCATGGCGGCGCCGATCCCGCCGGAGGCTCCGATGACGACCGCCGAATCCTCCAACTTCCGTCATCCTCGGGCTTGACCCGAGGACCGGACGCAGGGCGCGACCGGTGTCCGACGGGAGGTCTCGAGCGTGTGGATCGTCTGGTCCTCGGGTCAAGCCCGAGGATGACGGGTGCGCGGAAGGAGCGCGGACCTCCAGGTCCGCGACTTGATCGCCGACGCGGACCTGGAGGTCCGCGCTCCTTGAATTCGCGACATTGACGCGTGGAGACGCGGCGCGGAGAAGCCCCGAATGGCGACGATCACGACCATCGGCCTCGATGCCGACGACACCCTCTGGCACAACGAGACGATCTTCCGTCTGACGCAGGCGCGGTTCCTCGACCTGCTGGCGCCGCACGGCGAGCGGGCGGACGTGGAGGCGCGTCTGGCCGAGGTGGAAGGGCGCAACCTTCGGCTCTACGGTTACGGCATCAAGGGCTTCACCCTGTCGATGATCGAAACCGCCATGGAGCTGTGCGACGGCGAGGCGCCGGCGTCGGTGGTGCGCGAGATCCTGGCGGCGGGGCGCGAGATGATCGCCCATCCGGTCGAGACCCTGCCCGGCGTGGACGAGGCGCTGGGGCGGCTGGCGGAGACCCACCGGCTGATCCTGATCACCAAGGGCGACCTGCTGGATCAGGAGCGCAAGCTGGCGGCGTCCGGCCTCGGCGAGTTGTTCAGCGCGGTGGAGATCGTGTCCGAGAAGGACCGGCGCACCTATGAGCGGGTCTTCGCCCGGCACGGCACGGGCGCGGACGAGGCGCTGATGGCCGGAAACAGCATGAAGTCGGACGTCCTCCCGGCGGTGCAGGCCGGCGCCTGGGGCGTGCACATCCCCTATCACGTCACCTGGGCGCACGAGCTGGCCGAGGCTCCGGAGGGGCATCCCCGCTACGTCTCGCTGGCGTCGATCTCGGAGCTGCCGGACTGGATCGCGACGATCGCGGATCAATAGGGTTGCGGGGTCGCCTCCTCGGCCTTAGACGGGCCGCTTAACCGACAACCCGAACCGCCCCGGCCGCAGACGCCCTGCGCCGCCGGCGCCCGCGCGCGAGGCCACGACCCTGTCCGACCCGTCCGTCAGCCATGACGAAAGAGACGCCATGGTGCGCGCCGCCCTGGCCGAGCACGGCGATTCCGGCGTGACGCCGCGGCACACCCTGTTCTTCTTCCACGGCGACGACGAGGTGCTGGGCGAGCTGAACGAGGTCGCCCGCCGCGCCGGCTACGTCACCAGCGGCGACGCCGAGTCGCTGGTGCTGGAGACGACCATGGCGGTGGACGCGGAGTCGTTCGCGCCGGTGTCTTCGATGATGCAATCCTGGGCCGCGGCCTTCCAGCTGGACTACGACGGCTGGGAGTGCGCGGTCGTGACGAACTGAGGAGAGGCTTCAGATGCCCAAACGCACGGACATCCAATCCATCCTCATCATCGGCGCCGGGCCGATCGTGATCGGTCAGGCCTGCGAGTTCGACTATTCGGGCGTGCAGGCGTGCAAGGCGCTGAAGGCCGAGGGGTACCGGGTCATCCTGGTCAACTCGAACCCCGCCACCATCATGACCGACCCGGAGGTGGCCGACGCCACCTACATCGAGCCGATCACGCCGGAGTTCGTCGAGAAGATCATCGAGAAGGAGCGCCCCGACGCCCTGCTGCCCACCATGGGCGGCCAGACGGCGCTGAACACGGCGCTGGCGCTGGAGAGCAACGGCGCCCTGGCCCGCTGGGGCGTGGAGATGATCGGGGCGCGCGCCGAGGTCATCGACAAGGCCGAGGACCGTCAGAAATTCCGCGACGCCATGGACAAGCTGGGGCTGGAAAGCCCCCGCAGTCGCGCCATCCACCACGTCGACGAGGCGGACGACGCCCTGGCCTTCGTCGGCCTGCCGGCCATCATCCGGCCGTCCTTCACACTGGCCGGCACGGGCGGGGGCATCGCCTATAACGTCGAGGAATACCGCGAGATCGTGGAGCGCGGTCTGGACCTGTCGCCGACGACCGAGGTGCTGGTCGAGGAGAGCGTCCTGGGCTGGAAGGAGTTCGAGATGGAGGTCGTCCGCGACAAGGCGGACAACTGCATCATCGTCTGCTCCATCGAGAACGTGGATCCGATGGGGGTGCACACCGGCGACAGCATCACGGTCGCCCCCGCCCTGACGCTGACGGACAAGGAATATCAGCGGATGCGCACGGGCTCGATCAACGTCCTGCGCGAGATCGGCGTCGAGACCGGCGGGTCGAACGTGCAGTGGGCGATCAATCCGGCCGACGGCCGCATGGTCGTGATCGAGATGAACCCGCGGGTGTCGCGCTCGTCGGCGCTGGCCTCCAAGGCCACCGGCTTCCCCATCGCCAAGGTCGCGGCGCGACTGGCCGTCGGCTACACGCTCGACGAACTGACCAACGACATCACCAAGGTCACGCCGGCGTCGTTCGAGCCCAGCATCGACTACGTCGTCACCAAGATCCCGCGCTTCGCCTTCGAGAAATATCCGGGGTCCGAGCCCTATCTGACCACGTCGATGAAGTCGGTGGGCGAGGTCATGGCCATCGGCCGGACCTTCCAGGAGAGCATGCAGAAGGCCCTGCGCGGACTGGAGACCGGCCTGTCCGGTTTCGACGAGATCGAGATCGAAGGAACGGCCACGGCCGAGGACGATGCGGGCGCCAAGGCGGCCGTCGTGCGCGCACTCGGCCAGCCGACGCCGGACCGCATCCGCGTGATCGCCCAGGCCTTCCGCCACGGCCTGACGGTCGAGGAGGTCGAAGCGGCCTGTTCGTACGAGCCCTGGTTCCTGCGCCAGATCGCCGACGTGGTGCGCTGCGAGGGCCATCTGCGGGTGACCGGCCTGCCGGTCTCGGCCGCCGAATTCCGCAGGCTGAAGGCCATGGGCTTCTCGGACGCGCGTCTGGCCAGGCTGACCGGCACGGCCGAGGCCGACGTCCGGAAAGCGCGGCGCGCGCTGGACGTGCGGCCGGTGTTCAAGCGCATCGACACCTGCGCGGCCGAGTTCGCCAGCGCCACGGCCTATATGTATTCGACCTATGAGACGGGCGCCCTGGGCCAGATCCCGCAGTGCGAGGCCCAGCCGTCGGACCGCAAGAAGGCGATCATCCTGGGCGGCGGGCCGAACCGCATCGGTCAGGGAATCGAGTTCGACTATTGCTGCTGCCACGCGGCCTTCGCCTTCGCCGACGTCGGCGTCGAAAGCATCATGGTCAACTGCAATCCGGAGACGGTCTCGACCGACTACGACACCTCCGACCGCCTGTATTTCGAGCCGCTGACGGCAGAGGACGTGCTGGAGCTGATCGACGTCGAGCGGTCGAAGGGCGAGCTGATCGGCGTGGTGGTGCAGTTCGGAGGGCAGACGCCGCTGAAGCTGGCGCACGCGCTGCAGGCCGACGGCGTGCCGATCCTGGGCACCAGCGTGGACTCCATCGACCTGGCCGAGGACCGAGAGCGGTTCCAGAAGATGCTGCACGACATCGGCCTGAGGCAGCCGCCGAACGGGCTGGCGCGCTCGGCCGAGGAGGCGGCGCAGAAGGCGGAGGAGGTCGGCTATCCGGTCGTCCTGCGTCCCAGCTACGTGCTGGGCGGGCGCGGCATGATGATCGTGCACGACCGCGAGCAGCTGGACCGCTACGTCCACGAGGCGATGCGGGTGTCCGGCGACGATCCGGTGCTGATCGACCACTATCTGAATCGCGCCATCGAGGTGGACGTCGACGCCCTGTGCGACGATGACACCGTGTTCGTGGCGGGCGTGCTGGAGCACATCGAGGAGGCGGGCGTGCACTCCGGCGACAGCGCTTGTTCCATGCCGCCGCATTCCCTGTCGGGCGAGGTCGTGGCCGAGCTGATGCGCCAGACCGAGGCCATGGCGCGGGCGCTGAAGGTGCGCGGGCTGATGAACGTCCAGTTCGCCATCGAGGAGGCGCACTCGGATCAGCCGCGCATCTTCGTGCTGGAGGTCAATCCGCGCGCCAGCCGCACCGTGCCCTTCGTCGCCAAGACCATGGGCGCGCCCGTCGCCGCCATCGCCGCCAAGGTCATGGCCGGCGTGCCGCTGGCCTCGTTCGGCCTAGCGCCGAAATGCTTCGACCACATCGCGGTCAAGGAGGCGGTCTTCCCCTTCGCCCGCTTCGCCGGGGTCGACACGGTGCTCGGGCCCGAGATGCGCTCCACCGGCGAGGTCATGGGCCTGGACTGGCGCCGGCCTGGCGAGGAGTGGCTGCACGAGGCCTTCGCCCGCGCCTTCGCCAAGGCCCAGATCGGCGGCGGCACCACACTGCCGACCGAGGGCTGCGCCTTCGTGTCGGTCAAGGACGACGACAAGCCCTTCGTGCGCGAGGCGGTGGCACTGTTGCTGAAGCAGGGCTTCTCGGTCATCGCCACCGGCGGCACCCACGCCTGGCTGACGGCCGAGGGGCTGCAGGTCGGCTACGTCAAGAAGGTGCTGGAGGGGCGTCCGAACGTGGTCGACGCCATGAAGAACGGCGAGGTCCAGCTGGTCATCAACACCACCGAGGGCAAGCAGTCGCTGGCCGACAGCTTCTCGATCCGGCGGACCGCGCTGATGGGCAAGATCCCCTACTTCACCACCGTCACCGGCGCCCTGGCCGCGGCCCAGGCCATCGAGGCCGTCCGCGCCGGCGACATGGACGTGCGGCCGGTGCAGGATTACGCGGCGGTCTGAGCCTCGATCAGGGGCGCGAGGCTCATGGCGGCCTCCACCAGGCTGAGCCCGGTGAGGTCGGCGAGGTCGAGCCGGCTCAGCGCCGCGCGACCTCGCACTGACCGCGACCGCGCATAGGCCGGGTCGTAGTGCTCGCGGATCAGGGCTTCGGCGAGGTCGCGGACGCGGCCGGCGGCGGCGAGCGCGCGCCACTCGGCGATCAGCGCCTTGGACAGGTGGCGCGGCAGACGGGACAGGGCGGCGTCGAGGGCGGCGGGGTCCGAGGCGATGTCGGCATAGGTCGCGCGGGTGAAGTCGGCGCGGGCGGCGACGGGGGCGGTGACCTCGACGACCGGTGAGACCTGCATGGCGGACCACAGCGCCTTGGGCAGAACGATGCGGCCGATCTTGCTGGACTCGGCCTCAACCACGACTGGGCGGGCGGGGTCCAGGGCCTCGACGGCGGCGAACAGGCGGCTCTCGAACAGCTTCTGGCCCGGCTGGCCGCCGGGCATTGCCCCGAACAGGCTGCCGCGATGGTTGGCCAGGCCCTCGAGGTCCAGCGTCTGCACGTCGCGCGCGGCCAGCTCGCCCAGGAGGGCCGTCTTGCCGCAGCCGGTGGGGCCGTCCAGCAGGATCAGCTTCAGGCCCAGCTCGCCTCCATGCAGCCGGTTCACCACGGCACGCCGCCACGTCCGGTACCCGCTCTTCAGAAGGGTCACGGGCCAGCCGACCTGGTCCATGACGGTCGCCATGGCGTGCGAGCGCTGCCCGCCGCGCCAGCAGTGGACCAGCGGGCGGAAGCCGCCGCCACGATCGGCGAGGGCCTCCTCCAGATGAGCCGCGATGTTGCGGGCAACCAGCGCGGCGCCCCGGCGGCGGGCGAGGAATTTGGAGCCCTGCACGTACTCCGTGCCCACCTCGGCGCGCTGGGCGTCGTCGAGCACCGGCAGGTTGATCGCGCCGGGAAGGTGGTCCTCGGCGAACTCCGCCGGGCTGCGCACGTCGATGACGACGTCGTATTTCGACAGCGCCGGGAGCGAGACGTCGGCCGTGGTGCGGATCACGCGACGCGGACCCCGGCGAGGCCCTCGGCGACGCGGCCGACGACGGCGGCGCGGTCGAACCCGTCCGCGCAGGCGAGGTCCAGCAGGGCCGTCGCCTGGTCCTCGGCCACCGAGATCAGCAGACCGCCCGACGTCTGGGGATCTGTCAGCAGATCGCGGCGGGGGCCCTCCTCAAGCCCCTGCACCTCATGCCCATAGGCCGCCCAGTTGCGCCCCGACGCGCCGGTGCGGACTCCGTCCCTCAAGAGCGCGTCGACGCCCGGCAGGGTCGGCGGGACAGCGTCGAGCGCGATGGAAACGCCGGCGCCCCGTGCCATCTCCAACGCATGGCCGAGCAGGCCGAAGCCGGTCACGTCGGTGACGGCGTGCACGCCGGGGAGACCCGCCAGCCTGGCCCCCAGCGTGTTCAGCCGCGTCGTGGAATCGATGAGGGCGGCGTAGCCGGCGTCGTCCAGCCGACCCTGTTTGAAGGCGGCCGACAGCACGCCGACGCCCAAAGGCTTGGTCAGGATCAGGACGTCGCCCGGCCGCGCGCCCTTGTTGGTCAGCACCCTGTCCGGATGCACCAGGCCGAGCGCGACCAGGCCGTAGATCGGCTCCACGCCGTCTATCGAGTGGCCGCCCGCGACCGGAATGCCCGCCGCCGCGCACACCGACGCCCCTCCTGCCAGAATGCGGCCGATGGTGTCGGGCGACAGCACGTCGATCGGCATGCCCACCAGCGCCAAGGCCAGGATCGGGGTCCCCCCCATGGCGTAGACGTCTGACAGGGCGTTGGTCGCGGCGATGCGGCCGAAGTCGAAGGGATCGTCGACCACCGGCATGAAGAAGTCCGTCGTGGCCACCAGCGCCTGCTGGTCGTTGAGCCGCCAGACCGCCGCGTCGTCGCTGGTCTCGTTCCCGACCATCAGGTTCGCGAAGGGCGCGGCCTGGGGCATGGCCTTCAGCATCTCGGCCAGGACGCCGGGCGCGATCTTGCAGCCGCAGCCGCCGCCGTGGGCCAGGGAGGTCAGCCGGGGTTCGGTCGCGTCGTTCATGACGCCGGTTTGGGCGAAACCGAGGGTGAACTCAACGCGGCAGGCTGGACACGTCGACCACGACCGACCAGCTTCGACGCCCAATCGGAGGCCGCGCCATGTTCATCGTCCACCATCTCGAGGATTCCCGGTCCCAGCGGGTGCTGTGGCTGCTGGAGGAGATGGGGTTGGAGTATGAGGTGCGGCGCTACGCCCGGGATCCCGCCACCAAGCTGGCGCCGCCGGAGCTGCGCGCGATCCATCCTCTGGGCAAGTCGCCGATCTTGCAGGACGGCGACGCCGTGATCGCCGAGACGGGCGCGATCATGGAGCATCTGATGGACCTGCGGCCGCAGGCGGGCCTGCGCCCGCCGCCGGGGACGGAGGAGCGCCGGCGCTTCACCTACTGGATGCACTATGCCGAGGGGTCGGCGATGACGCCGCTGCTGCTGAAGCTGATCTTCGGGGAGCTGCCGCGCCGGTCTCCCGGCTTGGTCCGCCCCGTCGTGAAGGGAATTTCGAAGGCCGTCCTCGGCAATTTCGTCGATCCGCAGATCAAGACGCACGCCGACTTCTGGGAGGCGGAACTCGGCCGATCCGACTGGTTCGCCGGGGATCACTTCACCGCCGCGGACGTGATGATGAGCTTCCCCCTCGAAGCGGCGGCCAGTCGCGGCGACATGGGCGGCCGGCCGCGGGTGCGGGATTTTCTGAAGCGCATCCACGCGCGACCGACCTATGTCCGGGCGCTGGAGCGTGGCGGGCCCTACGCCTACGCCTGAGCGTCGTCGGATGTCGTCAGTGTCGGCGGGCGTCGCCTCCGCCTAGTCTGGCGGCATGTCGCGGAAACTCCTCCCAATGACGCTGGCTCTGATTCTGGGCTGCGCGGCGTGTGCGTCGCCTCCGCCCGCCGTCGAGGCCGCGACCGCGCTGGCGCCCGCCCTTCAGGAGGCCGTCGCGCCGCGCGCCCGTCGCGCTGCGGCGACCTCGAAGTCGGCCGCCCTTCGCCCTCGCCTGCTCGGACAGGCGCTGGACGGCGCGGTCATGGGCCCGGCGCTTGCCCCCGTCACGCTGGACGACGCCCTCTATTCGCCCGTTCAGTCCGCGCCGCTGAGAAGCGCCGGCCTGATGCAGCTGGCGCGTCTGCATCTTGAGGCGGGCCGGCCCGAGGCGGCGGTGGCCGCGGCCCGCGGCGCGCATGATCTGGCGCGCGGCGCCTATGGGCCGAACCACGTCGAGGCCCTGTCCAGCCTGTCGGAACTCGGCGACGCCCTGTTCGCCGCCGGCCGTCCGCGGGAGGCGCGCGCCACCCTGGTGGAGGCGACGCTGCGGAGCGCGGCCGCGCTGGGCCCCGACCATCCGACGACCCGCGAGGCGCAGCGCCGGCTGACCGCCCGGCCCGACCCGACCTCGGTGCGGCCGTGGCTCAGAAACCTCAACCGGCGGCTGGGAATGCGGAGCTGAGAACCCGGACGCCCTTCGGGCGTTGACGCCTCATGATCCTGAGCAAGTCCCAAGTCCTGGCGCTGCTGGTGGCCGCGATCGCCTTCTGCCTGGCCTTCATGGCGGCGGGGGTTCTGCTGGTGTCGGCCGCCTTCATGGCGGGAGGCCTGGCGGTGACCTTCTGGGTGACGCGCAGCCTGATCCGCGACGTGCGCCGCCGTCGGCTGGACCGGGCGGCTTGAGTTCGCCACGGTCCTGACCTAACTTCGATCCCCGGTCGCGTGCGCCCGGCGACCGTTCTCCTGAAATCCACGCCTCCCTGTCGGGCGACCGAAAAGAAACTCACCATCCTATGGAAAAAGTGCCGATGACGGCCGGGGGCTATCGTGTCCTCGACGATCAGCTGAAGCAATTGAAGTCCGTGGAGCGGCCCAGCGTGATCGCCGCCATCTCCGAGGCGCGCGCCCACGGCGACCTGTCGGAGAACGCGGAGTACCACGCCGCCAAGGAACGCCAGGGCTGGATCGAGGGCCAGATCGCCGAGATCGAGGACAAGATCAGCCGCGCCCAGGTGATCGACGTGTCCAAGCTGAGCGGCGACGTCGTGCGCTTCGGCGCCACCGTGACCGTGGTGGACGAGGACACCGAGGAAGAGGCGACCTATCAGATCGTCGGCGAGCACGAGGCCGACGTGAAGCAGGGCAAGATCTCCGTCGCCTCGCCCATCGCACGGGCCATGATCTCCAAGTCGGTCGGCGACGTCGTCGAGGTCAACACGCCCGGCGGGGTCAAGGCCTATGAGATCCTGAAGGTCGAGTGGAAATAGGGCGCGCAAAGCCCCTTCTCATCTGGGCCGTTTCGGACGGCCGCGCCGGCATGGAGAACCAGGCCCTGGGCCTGGCGGAGGCGGTCGCGCGCCTGACGCCCGCCGAAATCGTCGTCAAGCGGGTGACGTGGCGGGCGGCGTTCGACCGTCTGCCGTCGGCGCTGAAGGCGGCGTGGATGCTGGATCCGGGGTCCGACGCGGTGCTGCCGGCATCGGGCGAGCGGTGGCCCGACGTGTGGATCGGGACGGGGCGGGCGACCTTGCCGCTGTCCGCTGCGGTCAAGCGCCGGTTCGGCGGCCGGACCTTTGTGGTGCAGACCCAGGATCCGCGCTGGCGGACGGACGCCTATGACCTGGTGGTGGCGCCGGAGCACGACGGCCTGACGGGCACGAACGTGCTGTCGATCGTCGGATCTCCCCACCGCGTGTCGCGGACCGCGCTGGACGCCGGCGCAGAACCGTTCGCGGGCGCCCTGTCACGCCTGCCCCGCCCGCGCGTGGCCGTTCTGATCGGCGGTCGGTCGGCCACGTTCGACCTGCCTGAGGACCACGCCGCGACGCTGGGGGACCGGATCGCCGAGGCGGTGCGGGAAGCGGGCGGATCGGCCCTGGTCACCTTCTCGCGCCGGACGCCCGACGCGGCGCGACGCGTGGTGCGGGACCGGCTGGCCGCCCTGCCCGGCGTGATCTGGGACGGCGAGGGGCCCAACCCCTATTTCGCCTTCCTGCACGCGGCCGACCATGTGCTGGTCACCGAGGACAGCGCCAACATGGCGGCCGAGGCGGCCTCGACCGGCAAGCCGGTGCACGTGCTGCCGATGGTTCCGCTGAAGCCCGCGCCGAAATTCGCCCGCCTGCATGAGGCCTTGCGCGCGTACGGGGCCGCGCGGCCGTTCGACGGGACGCTGGAAACCTGGACCTATGCGCCGCTGAACGAGACCGAGCGGGCGGCGCGGGAAGTGCTGAAGCGGCTGGGTTAGTCCCCGCCCCCACCGCCGTCACCCCCGCCGTCGCCCCAGCCGCCGTCGGAGTTGGAGTCCGACTTGGACTTTCCGCCCGTGTCGGACGCCACCATCGGCGTCACGCCGCCGTCGCCGCCGCCGTCTTTCGACTTGCCCTTCTTCTTCTTCGACGCGTCGGCCGTCGCGCCGAAGGCGACGCCCAGCGCGACGCCGAGGGCGATGCCCAGCGCCAGATTGTCCGTGGCGATGCCTATGGCCACCCCGACCGACAACCCCAGCGCCAGACCCACGCCCAGGAAACTGCGACCTTCCATCGGTTCCTCCCCAGATGACGGCGCAGCCTAGCATCGCGCCGATCGGAATCAGTCATTAAATGGGGGACATGAGCACCCCCCGCACCGTCCGCTGCGCCATCATCGGCTCCGGCCCCGCCGGCTGGACCGCCGCCATCTATGCCGCGCGCGCCAGTCTGAACCCCGTGGTGATCGCCGGCATCCAGCCGGGCGGCCAGCTGACCATCACCACCGACGTGGAGAACTATCCGGGCTTCGCCGACGTCATCCAGGGCCCCTGGCTGATGGAGCAGATGCAGAAGCAGGCGGAGCACGTCGGGACCGAGGTCATCCACGACATCGTGGTCTCGGCCGACCTGTCGTCGCGACCGTTCCGGCTGAAGCTGGACGGCGGCGAGGAGATGCTGGCCGAGACCGTGATCATCTCCACCGGCGCCCAGGCCAAGTGGCTGGGGCTGGACTCGGAGGCGACCTATCAGGGCTTCGGCGTCTCGGCCTGCGCCACCTGCGACGGCTTCTTCTATCGCGGCAAGCAGGTCGTGGTCGTGGGCGGCGGCAACACGGCGGTGGAAGAGGCGCTGTTCCTGACCAATTTCGCCGAGAAGGTCACGGTGGTGCACCGCCGCGACGAGTTCCGCGCCGAGAAGATCCTGCAGGACCGGCTGTTCGGCAATCCGAAGGTCGAGGTGATCTGGAACCACAAGGTCGACGAGATCGTGGGCGTAGTGGACGGGATGGCCAAGAACGTCACCGGCGTGCGTCTGTCGTCGACGGTCGACGGGTCGACCCGCGAAATCGCGTGCGACGGCGTCTTCGTGGCCATCGGTCACGCCCCGTCGTCGGAGCTGTTCGCCGGCCAGCTGGAGACCAAGTCAGGCGGCTACCTGACCGTGAAGCCCGGCACGACGGCGACGGCGATCGAGGGCGTCTACGCCGCCGGCGACGTCACCGACGACGTCTATCGCCAGGCGGTGACGGCGGCGGGCATGGGCTGCATGGCCGCGCTGGAGGCGGTGCGCTTCCTGGCCGAGCAGGACCACATGGCCCAGGGCCATCCGATCAGCCATCACGAGGCGGAGAAGATCGGAGCCTGGTAGGACGGCTTCAGACGCCGGAGTCTTCGGACAGCAGGCCGGGCCCCGGGCCGACCCGGCCCAGCTCCGGCGCCGGTCGTGCCCGACGCCCTTCCAACACGGCCTCCTGATGCGCCACGGCCCGGGCCAGAACCCGGGCGAAGTCGTCGATGCCGCGCCTCGGGTCGGTCAACAGCCGCGCCAGGGCGGCCATCTCCAGCGGGGCCAGGCGGGGGCTGACCATGTCCCAGTCGGCGAAAAGCCGCCGGGTCGCGCCGCGCCGCTCGCGCACGGCCAAGTCGGTGTGGCGGCGGTCCTTGGACAGGCGCACAAGCAGCCGATCGATCGCTTCCGGCGGGCCCTCGATGATCTGGATGAAACGGCCGTCTACGGCGGTCAGCACGCCGGTGACGCCGTCGCGCGCATTGGCCGGCCGCGCTTCAGCCAGGATGCCGGACATCTGCAGCCCGCTGGCGGCTCCCGTCAGGGCCCGGCTGTCATAGATGAGTTGGCACAGGCTCAGGGGCCGATCGCCGGAGTCGGCCTTCAGGGTTTCGACCGTCACGCGAACACCTGAAGCTCCGGCGGGGCATACATCGTCGGCTGGCCTTGACGACGGCGCAGGGCGTAATCGACCGCCGTCTGCACGGCGCGCTCGTCGGTCGGCTTGGTCAGGACGCCGACAGTGCCGGCGACGCCGTCGCGCACCATGCCGGGGTTGGCGGTCATGAACAGCACGGTCACGCCCATGTCCTGGCCCAGCTCGCGGCCCACTTCCACGCCCGTCGGGCCGTCCGACAGGTGGATGTCGACCAGCGCCAGGTCGATTTCGGACTGGGCTGCGATGGCGCGCGCGGAGCGGGCGTCGCCCACGGTCGCCACCACCTCATGACCCAGGTCCTCCAGCACGAAGCGGAGTTCCATGGCCACCAAGGCCTCGTCCTCGATGATCAGAATGCGGGCGGTCATGGGTCGTCTCATCTATCTCCGAAAAATCCAACGCGTCGAGGACAAGCAGGTTTCACGCCGTCAGTTCGGAAGCGGACGCAAGCTTCAGCGCGACGCGGCGCCGCGACAGGCTGGTCGCGGGCAGATCGACGAACACCGTCAGCCCGTCCCGGTTCCAGTCATGCGTCAGAACGCCGCCCAATTGCCCCTCGACCGACAGCTGGGCCAGAGACGAGCCGAAGCCCCGACGCGACGGCGCGCCCGCGACCGGGGGCCCGCCGCTTTCGGTCCAGGCCAGGTGAAACCGGTCGCCGACGGCGCGGGTGTCCAGGGTGACGCGGCCGTCGTCGGCGCTCAGCGCGCCGTACTTGGCGGCATTGGTCGCCAGTTCGTGGAACAGCAGGGCGACCGAGGTCGCCGCCTGGTCGTCGAACACCGCGTCGTCTCCCGACAACCGGATGCGCGGCGCGGCGCGCTCGTCCGAATAGGGGGCGAACAGGGCGCCGAGGAAGGCGTGCAGGGTCATTGACCCCACGGACGGACGCGAGGCCTCGGTGTGGGGGCGCACGAACTCATGGGCCCGCGCCAGGGCGCCGATGCGCGTGCGCAGACCCTGGGCGAAGCCGCGCGCCTCGGGATGCTGACGCGCCGAAAGCGCCACCAGAGCCGACACCACCGCAAAGATGTTCTTGATCCGGTGGCTCAGTTCCTGGCTCAGCAGTTCCTTGGACTGCTCCATCCGCTTCAAGTCGTCGATGTCGGTGCAGGTGCCGAACCAGCGGGTGATGCGCCCGTCCTCGTCGCGGATCGGCATGGCGCGCCCCAGGGTCCAGCGATAGACGCCGTCGTGCCGCCTCAGCCGGTACTCGATCTCATAAGGTTCGCCGGTCTCCAGCGAATGCCGCCAGCGCGCCCAGGCGCGGTCCTGATCTTCCGGATGGAACATGCCGTTCCAGGCCTCGCCGTCCGTCGAACCGTCCGGCACCCCGGTGAATTCGTACCAGCGGGCGTTGTAGTAGTCGTGGAATCCGTCCGGAAGGGTCGACCAGACCATTTGGGGCATGGAGTCGGCGATGGCCCGGAACTTCGCCTCGCTTTCGGCCAGAGCGATGACGGTTGCGGCCAGCTCCGCCTCGGTGGTCCGCAGCCTGTCGGCGTCCGACGTCGCGGCGTCGCTCCGTTTTTCGCCGTCCAAGCCCAAGTCCAGACCCTATTCACGCCCCGCGAACGCCAACAACGGCGAACGGACCCATTTGGTTGCAAAGCTGGATCATCCGCCGGGGCGGCCCACTTCCTCAACGTCCATCGGCGTGACGCCGGGCGCGGGAGCGGCCTTCACGGGCGGGGGCGTGGCCTCGAAGGCGGCGATGCCGGCGTTGACGGCGGCGACTTCCTCCGGCGTCGGAAGACGCCGACCGCCCAGACTGGCGACGCCGACCGTGCGGGTGACGCCGTCGATCTCCACAGTGCGCACGGCAGGCTGTCCGGCCGCGACGGCGGCGGCCAGTTCGGCGTCGGTCTGGACTTCGGCCATGTCGGCCAGTCGCACCCGCGGACGGGCGAAACGCGCCTCGTCGATCACGGGCTCACGTCCGGCATAGGCCTGGGTGAAAGCGCCCGTCTCTCCATAGACCCCCTTCCACCGATAGAAGATGTGCGCGCCGATCTGGTCGATCTTGAGCAGCGTCGGCGCCCACCAGGGATGGACGTAGTCCGCGTGATAGTGGGTCGCCGTGCCCACCCGCGTGGCCACCTGACCGTTCAGCGCGCGGACGGCCACGGCCTCGGCCCGCTTCCAGGCCCAAGGCGCGGGCGCGCGGGCCAGGGCTCCGTCGCAGGTGAAGCTGAACTGACAGCCCGTCACCCGCTCCGCGCCCTGGAAGACGACGCCGCAGACGGTGTTCGGATAGTTCGGGTCGCGCACCCGGTTCAGCACCACCTGGGCCACCGCCTCCTGCCCCTCGGTCGGCTCCAGCGCCGCCTCGTAATAGATGGCCTGGGTCAGGCAGCGGACCGCGCGGCGGCGATCCTCGCCCGCCGTGCGCAGAACGAAGGGGCGCGCGGCGCTGAGGGCGCCCAGCACGTTGGGCGTGGCGGCGTTCAGGCGTTGGGCCCGCAGGCCCGTCTCGCCGGACACGAGGGTCGGCTTGCCCGCGAGCGTCAGCGTTTCCCACCCCGGCGTCAGGCCATAGGCGGCGGCCTTGAGCAGCAGCGGATCGTGCCGGGCGGCCAGGGACAGCTGCGCCGGATCCATCCGACCCGACACGGCGGCGAAAGCCTCCGACCCGATCTCGCCCCGCGTCGCCCGCATGACGCCTTCGACCGACAGGTCGGCGTCGGGGCGCGGCATGGAGCCCGCCGTCGCCGCACAGGCCAGCGCGACGGCGGCGGCCGCCACGGCCACCGCGCGTCTTCCGTCCAGCCATCGGCGAAAGCGAGCGATCATGAGAACGGCACTATCCGGACAAGTCGGCGAAAATCCGACGCGGGCGGGGCGTCATCGGCCGCCGAGGGTCGACCGCAGCATCCAAGCCGCCTTCTCGTGCGCGGCCAGGCGCTGGGTCAGCAGGTCGGTCGTCGCCTCGTCCCCGGCCCCGTCCGACACCTCGATGCCCGCACGGGCCGTGGCGATCACCGCCTCGTGGTCGCGCATCAGCTCCTTGAGCATGTCCATCGCCTCGGTCTCGGGCTTGCCCTCCTTGATCGAGGTCAGGTTGGCGAAGGCGGACTGGCCCTGGGGCGCGTATTCGCCCAGCGCGCGGATGCGCTCGGCGATCTCGTCCAGCGCTTCCCACATTTCTCGGTACTGCTGTTCAAGAAGCGTGTGCAGCTGGAAGAACTCCGGCCCGCGGACGTTCCAGTGATAGCCGTGGGTCTTGGCATAGACGGCGAAGCTGTCCGCCAGCATCTTGGACAGTTCATGGGCGACCTTCTTGCGGTCGTCGGTTTTGATCCCGGTCTTGATGGCTTCGGCCATGAGGAGCTCCTGAGTTCGCGGATGATCTAGTCGCGCGAAGGCCCCGCGCCAAGGCGACACGGATCCTCACGGCCAGGTTGGACTGGGCGGGAACGCACGACGGAGTGATGCGTTCTGATGAACTTGCGCGAAAGCGCGGGCGTCGGGGGAAGGCGTGGAGTCAGAGTCGAGGCAGGACCGGCTGAGCGGATCCGCGACCGCGCTGAGCGCGCTCGCGCGCTTCCAGCCGGGCGGTTTGTGGATGCGCGTCGCGATCGGCGTGGGGTTCGCGGCCGGCGTGCTGCTGCTGCGCTGGGCGCTGTCCTTCGCCTACGGCCCGGTCACGGGCTTCATGATCCTGCTGCCCGGAGTGATCCTGGCGGCGATGGCGGCGGGCCGGGTGGCGGGCGTGGTGGCGCTGGTCGTGGCTCTGCTGGGCGGATGGGCCCTTGTGGGACCGGACGCCGTCGGCTCGGGGATCCGGGATCCGCTGGGTCGGGTGGCCACCGCGAACTTCCTTGTGGTCGGCCTGTTCTGCATCTGGGTGTCGGCGACGCTGCGCGACGTCGTCCTGCGACTGTCCCGGACCGACGCCGCATTGGACGAGGAAGAACGCCGCTTTCGCGACATTTCCGACGTGGCCCCCGTCATGCTTTGGAGCGCCGACGCCTTGGGGCGGATCTACGTCAACGCCGAGTTCCGCCGATTCTGGGGCGAGCGCCCCATGCAAGGCGGCGACATGAAGGCCTGGATCGCGGCCATCCATCCCGAGGATCGGGATCGGGTGATGCAGATGAGCACACGCGCCCTGGCCCGGCGCGAGCCCATGGAGCTGGAGGCCCGATACCTGCGCCACGACGGGCAATGGCGAACGCTGCGAACCTTCTGTCGTCCACGCTCCGGACCGGACTCCGGCTTTCTGGGCATGGTCGGCGCCAACGTCGACGTGACGGACTCGCGCGCCGCAGAAGCGCGCCTTCGCGAGAGCGAAGAACGGTTCCGCCTCATGGCCGACACGGCGCCGTCGCCCGTGTGGATGACCAACGCCGAGGCCGAGGTGGAGTTCGTGAACCAGGCGCTGGTGGAATTCTACGGCGTCAGTGCCGAAGAGCTGCTGGGTCACGTCTGGAAGCAGACGATTCACCCGGACGACGCGGTCGAAGTGATGGAGATCATGACGCGGGCTCGCGCCGCGCGTCTGTCCTACGGCTTCGAATGCCGCTTCCGCCGCAAGGACGGCGACTGGCGCTGGACCCGGGTGGCGGTGAAGCCCCGTATCGACGCGGACGGCGCCTTTCTGGGTTACGTCGGCATGGCCTTCGACGTCACCGAGGCGCGCGAGGCGCTGGACGCCCTGCGCGAGAGCGAGGAGCGTTTCCGCTCGGTCGCCGACACGGCGCCGGTGCTTATCTGGGTCACTGACGCGGATCGCACGCGCGCCTTCGTCAATCAGGCCTACGTGGCCTTCAACGGCGGAACCTATGAAGAGGCGCGTCTGGCCGACTGGCGCGAGGCCATCCATCCGGAGGATCAGGATCGGATCGTGGCGGAGTCGATCGCCGGCGAGGCGACCGGCAAACCCTTCTCGCTGGAGGCGCGGTACCGTCGCCACGACGGGACATGGCGGTGGCTGAAGTCCTTCTCCCGCCCGCGGTTGGGTATGGAAGGCGAGGTGATAGGCTTCGTCGGCGTGGCCTTCGACGTCACGGAAGCGAAGCAGGCCGAGGTCGATCTGAAGCGCATCAACGAGCTGCTGGAAGAGCGGGTCGGCGCCGCCTTGGCGGAAAAGGCCAAGGCCGAAGCGGACCTGATGCACGCCCAGCGCATGGAGGCGGTGGGGCGGCTGACGGGCGGCGTGGCGCATGACTTCAACAACCTGCTGACCGTGGTCATCGGGGCGCTGGACATGATGCTGAGGGCGCCGGACGACGCGCGGCGCCAGGCGCGGCTGGGCGAGGCGGCGCTGGCGGCCGCCCGACGCGGCGAACGGCTGACGCATCAGCTGCTGGCCTTCTCGCGCCGGCAGACCCTGAGGCCGGAGCCCACCGACCTGAACGCCCTGATCCTGGAGGGCGAGCCCCTGCTGCGGCGCGCGGTGGGCGAGGCGACTCGGCTGGAGCTGAACCTGGCGGACAAGGCCGTGTGGGTGAACGTCGATTCCGCGCAGTTCGAGGCTGCGCTTCTGAACCTGGTCGTCAACGCGCGGGACGCGGTGAGCGAGGGCGGCCGCATCGCCATCGAGACGCGCGTTCGCCGTCTCCGCTCCGGACAGATGGCTGACCTGGGCGCGGGAGATCACGTCTGCGTCTCCGTGTCGGACGACGGCGCAGGCATCGACCCCGATGTGCTGCCGCGCATCTTTGAACCCTTCTTCACGACCAAGGCGGTCGGCAAGGGGACGGGTCTTGGGCTCAGTCAGGTCTACGGCTTCAGCCGCCAGAGCGGCGGTGGGCTGAACGTGGAGTCGGAGCCGGGGCGCGGCACGACGATCCGGATGTTCCTGCCGGCGATCCGCCGCGCGGCGACCCTGCCTCCGGTCGCGCGCGACGCCCCCACGCGGGCCGCGCGCCCCGGCCGACGGCTGCTGCTGGTCGAGGACGACGCCGCGGTCGCCGCGGTCGCCGCCGAGATGATCGAGAGCTTGGGGTTCGACGTGCGCGTGGCCGATCACGCCGCGGCGGCGTTGGAAGTGTTGAAGACCCAGACGTTCGACATGATGCTGACCGACGTCGTCATGCCCGGCGGCATGTCGGGGGTCGATCTCGCCCGCATGACGTCGGCGGAATGGCCGAAGATGTCGGTGGTGCTCGCGTCCGGCTATGCGGCGGAGGAGATGGACCGCGTGGTGGCCGACGTGCCGTGGCCTTTCGTGCGCAAGCCGTACTCGCGCGAAACCCTGGCCGAGGTGCTGACCGCAGAGGCGGTTTAGCGCTTCATCTTCTTGTCGGCGCGGCGCTGGCGCTGCTCGGCCTTGATGGCGGCCTTGCGTTCGCGACGCTCGTTGCGCTTGGCCTCTTCCTGGGCCTCGACCGACATCACCTTTGCGACCTCGGCGGCGGCCTTCTGCTCATCCTTGAGGCGCTGGGCTTCGGCCTTTTCGGCCGCGCGCTGGGCGCGCAGGGCCTCACGCTCGGCCTCACGCTGCTTCTTGAGCGCGAGAGGATCTTCGGCCTGCACGGTCGGCTTGGGCTTGAAGCGGGCCAGCATGGCCTTCTTGGCCTCGGCCTGAGCGGTGAGGCGATCGGCGAAGCCGGTTTGCTTGAGGTCTCTCATTCCGTCCGGTCGTTAGGTGGAGGTCGGCGCACGCGAAGGCGGCGCCCGACGGGGCGGCTAAAGACATCGGGCCCGAAAATCAAGCCGGAGGGACGAAAGGCGCCCCTCCGGCCCTGAGCCTCAGTCGTCCTTGGCGGCCTGGCCGACGGCGGTTCCCGCCGCACCGCCGACGGCCGCGCCGACCGGGCCCGCGACGACCGCGCCGGCGATGGCGCCGGTGGCGGCGCGCTGTTCGATGGTCTGGCCGCAAGCCGCCAGTCCGGCGGCGGCGACGATCAGGGAGAGGGAAATGACGGCACGCATGGGCTGCTCCTGAACTTGGGTGGGTGTGCCCAGAACGCCCGCCAGACTGCGCCGTTCCTTGCCTCACGCCCTCTCCTCCCAGACGTCCGGTCAAGGAACGTTCCACAGGTTTCAGTACGAGGAAACGCGACGGCACGATCTGACGTCACGACCTTTTAATGCAGAAGAGAAAGCATCGGCAGTCGAGTGGAGATTATACAGTGAGGCTGTTTTTCACCCTTATTCAATAAAACGGACCATGGGTCCGCAAAGACACTGAAAGACGCCCGCTCATGTCTCATCTTGCGAATCAACCACATTGAGGCCACATTCCGGCGTATAAGGCGCGTCCTCCGAAGTCGTCGGCCGTTCGCCGAACGTCGGAACCACGGGCCCGCTCCGCCAGTCGCGGTCGGGCCCGAAGACTGCTTAAGGGGCGGCATCGCGCCCTGCGGATCAGGCGTTGAGTGCGTGTCGATTTCCTTCGAGCCGAAGCCGGCGTCGGAACCTTCCGATCGTCTGAAGCTCAAGCCCACGGTCGTGGCCGCCGCCTTCGGGCTGGTCGTCGGGGCCGCGGTGGGGCTCGCCTATCTGGGCGGGACCATGGCCAAGGCCACCACGGTGCGCTCGCACGCCTTGAAACTGGACGCCGTCGCCGCCGCAGGATTCACCGATGAGGCCATGGCCGCCGCCGCCGGAGGCCTTGACGCCAGCGCCCTGTCGATCGCCCGCCGTCACGATCCCTACACCGTCGCCGGCTCGACCCGTCGCGACCGCCAGGCCGAGCTGATCAGCGCCCGCCTCGACGCCCTGCCCCGCGGCGCGACCGCTCTTCGGCGCCCCCAGACCGGCGCCCACCCCGCCGCCTCGCCGTTCCGCCTGGCCAACGCGCTGGACGCCAGCCGCGACCTCGATTGCCTGACCCAGGCCGTCTATTACGAAGCGCGCGGCGAGGGCCGCGACGGGATGCGCGCCGTGGCCCAGGTCGTCCTGAACCGCAGCCGCCACTCGGCCTTTCCCAACACCGTCTGCGGCGTCGTTTTCCAGGGCGCGGGACGCCGGACCGGGTGCCAGTTCAGCTTCACCTGCGACGGTTCGATGCGCGGCCGCGTGGACCGCGGCGCCTGGAACCGCGCCCGCTCGGTGGCGACGGAAGCCCTGTCCGGACGGGTCTACGCTCCCGTCGGCACGGCCACCCACTTCCACACCACCGCCGTCTCGCCGTCGTGGCGGGGCTCGCTGGTCCGCGTGGGACAGGTCGGCGATCACGTCTTCTACCGCTTCGGCGGCGGTCGCGGCGGGTCGCGCGCCTTCGCCTATCAACCGCGCCCATCTGGTCCGACGCAGGAACAGCCTCGCCTGATCCAGGCCGGCATCGATCCGATCACGCCCGTCCGCGAGGCCGGGGGCATCGCCTACGACCTGCTGGTCCAGCGGGACGCGCCGGCCCGGACCGAAGCGACCACGCCGGCCGTCGAGCCTCAGCCGAAGGCCGCGCCCGCCGTCACGCCGCCGGCCTCCGCCGCCCCCGCAGCCGCGTCGACGCCCCCCGCCTCTTCCGAGACCTGACCGACCTCAGCGGTCCTGCGTCTTGTGTTGGGGCGTCAGGTTTTGCTTGGCGTTCCCGAAGCGGCCCTGCTGTTCCAGGTCCACGTCCGCGTCGCCCGGCTGGCCGGACTGGGCGCCGGTGGCGACGTCGCGTCGATCCCGGGCGCCGCGCTGATCTTCGGGGATGGGGGGATGTTTGCTCATGGTCGGTCTCCTCTGCGTTGAGGTAACCGCCTGAGCTTGGGCCCGTTCCGCTCAGGCCACGTCCAGACCGACGTCCAGCGCCGGCGCGGAGTGCGTCAGGGCGCCCACGGAGATCACGTCGACGCCGGTCTCGGCGATGCCTCGCACGGTCGCCAGGGTCACGCCGCCGGACGCCTCCAGCACCACCCGCCCGGCCGTCTCCGCCACGGCCGTTCGAAGGTCGGCCAGATCGAAGTTGTCCAGCATGACCACGTCCGGCCCTTGCCCCGCCTCGACCAGAGCCAGAACCGAGCGCAGCTGATCCAGCCGATCGACCTCGACCTCGATCTTCATCAGGTGGCCGGCGTGGGTGCGGGCCCGTCGCACGGCCTCCGCGGCGTCGCCGCCGCACAGGGCGACGTGATTGTCCTTGATCAGGATGGCGTCGTCCAGGCCGAAGCGATGGTTCATGCCCCGGCCCATGGCCACGGCGTGCTTCTCCAGCGCGCGCAGGCCAGGGGTCGTCTTGCGCGTGTCGGCGATCCGCGCCTTCGTGCCGGCCACGGCGTCGACGTAGGCGCGGGTCAGGGTCGCCACTCCGCACAGGCGGCCCATCAGGTTCAGCGCGGTGCGCTCGGCGGCCAGGACGGCGCAGGCGTTCCCTTCGATCTCGACCAACACCGTGCCGGCCTCGAACCGCCCTCCGTCGCGCACCCGCTCATCCACGACGGCGCCGACGTCAAGCGCCGCCAGGGCCAGTCGTGCCGCACCGACGCCTGCCGCCACTCCGGCGGCCCGGGCCGTGAAGGCCGCCCTCAGGCGTGCGTCGGCCGGCACGCAGGCGGCGGCGGTCACGTCCCCAGCCCGTCCCAAGTCCTCGACCAGCGCCGCACGGACGACCGCATCGAGGTGCAGATCGAAGCTCATGCCGCCGCCTTTTCGCTCGCCGAGGGCTGGCCCGGGATCCGCGTATGCACGGCCACCGCGTTCGTCTTGGGGAAATCGCTGCGATGATGACCGCCGCGGCTCTCCCGCCGCGCCAGAGCCGCCTCGACCATGAGCCGCGCGGCGATCAGGGGAAGAGCCTCTCCCGAATGGGCGGCGACGGCGCCCATTTCGTCGAGCGCACGCGTCAGCCCCAAGCCATCGCGCAGCACGCCCATGTCCCGGCTCATCAGTCGGCGCAGCCTCGCCAGATCGTCTTCGCGCAGCGTCGGCGGAATGTCCGGGGCTGAAACGCGGCCGTCACGCTTGACGATTTCCGCCGCCGCCCGTCCGGCGCGCCGCCCGAAGGCGGCGGCCTCCAGCAGGCTGTTGGACGCCAGGCGATTGGCGCCGTGCACGCCGGTGGCGGCGCACTCGCCGACCGCGAACAGGCCCGGCACGCTGGTGCGCCCGTCCACGTCTGCGGCGATCCCGCCCATGTGATAGTGGGCGGCCGGGGCGACCGGGATCGGCGTCTCGCGCGGGTCGATCCCCGCCCTCAGGCAGGCGGCGAACACCGCCGGGAAGGCGTCCGGGAAATGCGCGCCGACGGCGCCGCGGGCGTCCAGAAACGCTCCCCGCCCCTGCGCGCGCGCGCGATGCACGGCGCGGGCGACCACGTCGCGCGGCTTCAGGTCGGCGTCCGGCGCAGGCCCCAACAGGAACTGTCCATCACGGTCGATCAGCCGCGCGCCCTCGCCCCGCAGCGCCTCGGTCGCCAGCGGCATGGGGTCCAGACCCACGTCCATGGCCGTCGGGTGAAACTGCACGAACTCGGGATCCAGCACGTCGGCGCCCGCCAGCCAGGCGGCGGCCAGACCCTCGCCGCACAGGGCGACGGGCGTCGTCGTCTCGGCGAACAGGCCGCCCACACCGCCGGTGGCCAGGATCACCGCCGAGGCCAGCACGGTCACCGGACCGTCGGTCCGCTGGATCACCGCGCCCACCACCGCTCCGGCGTCGGATCGCACCAGCGCCAGAAGCCGGCTGTCCTCCCAGATCGTCAGATGCGCCGCCGCGCGCGCCGAGACGACCAGAGCCGACAGCACCGCCCGGCCGGCCCCGTCGCCGCCGATGCGGGCCACGCGGGCGCGGGAATGCGCCGCTTCAAGGCTGACCGCGAAGCCCCCGCATTCATCCCGGTCGAACGGCGCGCCGAGGCCGGCCAGCCAGTTGATCGTCGCCGGCCCCTCCGCGGTCAGAGCCGCCGCCGCCGCCGGATCGACAAGGCCGGCGCCGGCCGCGCGCGTGTCCGCCGCATGCAGCTCCGGCGCGTCGTCGGCGCCCAACGCCGCGGCCACCCCGCCCTGGGCCCAGGCCGAAGCCGAGGCTTGCAGCAGCGGCTCTGGCGAAACGACCAGCACGCGGCGCGGCGCGGCCTCAAGCGCCGCCGACAGGCCCGCCAGCCCGCCCCCGATCACCAGCGGCCCGTCATGGACGATCCGCCTCACTCGACCAGTCCCAGGATCTGGCCGCCCTGGCTCAGTCCGCCCGTCACGCCGCCGTCGCCCAGCGGCAGCAGCGCCGCCACGCCCACAGCGATGCAGGCGGCCGTGGTCGCAAGGAACAACAAAGTGCTCAGCCCGGCCTCGCGCCAGGTCAGCGCGCGACCGTAAGGCCGCCACTTGCCGCGACGCAGATGGCCGATCAGGGCGATGCCGAGGAAGGCCGCGAACAGGAAGCTGCCGTTGGTGACGCCCCACCAGACCACCGCCGCACCGGTGGCCAGCAGCGCCGCCCACTCCAGCGCCGGATGGATGCGCGCCAAGACGGGGCCCAGCGCCTTGGACCCGTCCAGCGGGGGCGCGGGCGCCAAGTTCACCAGGTTGATCATGGCGATGGCGAAGGCTCCGCCCAGCCACGCCGCCTGTCCCGTCACCTGCCACAGGCCGAAGAAGGGCGCGGCCGCCAACAGGCCGAACGCCGGCCCGGCCAGTGACACCAGCACCCCGTCCCATTCGCTTTTGGGATTGCGCTGCGCCTTCGCCAGCCCGCCCAGAAACGGGATGATGTAGATCTTGGCCGGGCCCATGCCGAGGCGGTTCATCGCCAGCACGTGGCCGTATTCATGCACCAGCAGGCCGAAGATCAGGGCGATCACGATCACCCAGCTGCCGGTCAGGTACCAGATGAGGCCGCCCAGCAGCAGGGTCGACACCACCGCCCAGGGCAGGCTCTGGCCCTTGTCCAGCTCCGTCTCGCGCGAGACGGCGTCCGGCGTGGTCGGCACGGCGGTGTGAGTGGGCTTGGGGTCCCACGGACCCGGTCGGCGGGGGGCGTCGGTCATCGCCGAGACTTGGCCTTCTCGCCCCTCAACAGCAAGGCCGTCAGGGCGAGAAGCCGCAGGGTGCGCTTGTCCACCGCCGCCACGGCGCGCACGGGCGGAACATAGTGCATCACAGCAGCTCCACCGCCACGTGGTGCCGCGCCTTGACCAGGTCATAGCGCGCCGGGATCGACGGCGGCGGCAGGTCGACCATGCGCTGGACCGCCAGCCGCGCCCGCTCCGCCATCTCCTCCGGCACCGTCACCTCGAACTGCATGTGCAGTAGGGCGTCGCGGATGTTCTCCAGCGTGATCCGCTTCATGTGCGGGCACAGGTTGCACGGGCCGATGAACTGGGTCCCCGGCGCCTCGGCGGCGATGTTGGACGCCATCGAGCACTCGGTGATCAGCACCACCTGCTTCGGCTTGCGGGTGGTGACGTAGTCCGCCATCGCCCCGGTCGAACCCGCGAAGTCGGCGGCGGCCAGGATCTCCTCCGGACATTCCGGGTGGGCCAGGATGTCGGCTTCCGGCCAAGCCTCGCGCATGTCGGCGATGTCCTGCGCGGTGAAGCGCTCATGCACCTCGCAGCGGCCCTTCCAGGCGACGATGCCCACCGTCGTCTGGGCCGCCACGTTTCGCGCCAGGAACTCGTCGGGGATCAGGATGACCTTGTCCACGCCCCACTCCCGCGCGGCCCATTCGACCACCTGCACGGCATTGGCGCTGGTGCAGCAGATGTCGGTTTCGGCCTTCACGTCCGCCGTGGTGTTCACATAGGTGACGACCGGCAGCCCCGGATGCCGCTGCTTGATCAGCCGTACGTCCGCGCCGGTGATCGAGGCGGCGAGGCTGCACCCCGCGCGCAGGTCGGGGATCAGCACCGTCTTTTCCGGCGACAGGATTTTCGACGTCTCGGCCATGAAGTGCACGCCGGCCTGGACGATCACCTTCGCCCTCGACTTGGCCGCCTCCTTGGCCAGGCCCAGGCTGTCGCCGACGTAGTCGCCGACGCCGTGGAAGACGTCGGGCGTCATGTAGTTGTGGGCCAGCACGACCGCGTCGCGCTCGCGCTTCAGCCGGTTGATCTCCACAATCAGCTCTGCCTTGGCCGGCCACTCCAGCGGCGTGACGTGGTCACGGACCTTGTCCCAGACTCCCGCGGTCGCCCGCGCCGTCTCCGCCGAAATCCCGAACGTCCCGTCCGCCATCGCTCCACCCCTTTTGCTCAATCAGAGCATAAATGAGGCCAGAAGAACGGCGGACCGCGACTGCGACCGCCGACTTATGCTCACTTTCAGCATAAGTGGCGACAATCTAGTCTCGTCCGCGCGAAACGCAAGGGTCAGAAGGCGTGAAGCGAGCCCAGCCGCCAGCGCACGTCCTGCAGCTCGCGCTCGGCCCAGCGCAGGTCATCCTGCGCCTGCCGCCAGCCCGACAGCGTGCCGTCGCGCTCCGCTCGCAGTTCGCCGACGCGGTCGCAGGCCAACTGCCGGACGTCCTCGGCCAGGGTCTCGTCCCGGCATTCCCGGCGTTTGGCGGCGATCTTTTCGTCCAACTCCTCGGCACGCGCCCCATAGGACGACACCCGCGACGCGGCGTCGGACACCGCCCGTTCCGCGGCCCCCAGAACTTGACCGTCGCGATAGGCCGACAGGAAAGGCTCCTCGACCGAAGCTGGACAAACGCCGGCGTAGGACGATCCGTCGCGCCCGACGCGGAAGCCGTTGGCCGGAACGCAATAGCTGCGCAGCCCCTCCTCCCGCGCGGCGAAATAGACGGCCTCGTCCGGCACGACGCCCACCTTGGCGCAGGCCTCTGCGTGCGCCGTCAGACGGTCGTCCGCGTATCCGGCCCGACCGTCCGCCAGACCGACCTCGCCCCAGGCGCCGGCCAGGCACTGGTCCTCGCTCATCGTCGCGCAGCTGCCCAGCGCCAGCCCGGCCCCCACCGCCGCAGCCATGATCAGAAACCGCATCATCCCCCCCCGAGTGCCCCCCCCCACTATGCCTCTCCCATGCTGAACGGCCAAGTTGCCGCAGCCGGACGCCGTGCTAAGCCGGGGCATGAGCGACGAGCCTCTGGACCCCGACGACGGCGGCGAGACGCTGGAGGTTCTTCTGGACGGGACGGAAGGACGCCTCGACCGCGCACTTGCGGTCGCCCTGCCCCAGCTGTCGCGCGCGCGCATCCAGGCGCTGATCGCCGAAGGCCGCGCATCGCGCGACGGCGTCTCCCTCACCGACGGTTCCGCCAAGACCCAGGCCGGCCTGCACCGTCTCGACGTGCCGCCGCCCATCGCTGCGGCCCCCCGTCCGGAAAATCTGCCGCTCACGGTCCTGTTCGAGGACGTGGACCTGATCGTGATCGACAAGCCCGCCGGCATGGCCGCTCACCCCGCGCCGGGCAGCGAGACGGGCACGCTGGTCAACGCCCTTCTGCATCACTGCGGCGCGTCCCTGTCCGGCATCGGCGGGGTGGCCCGCCCGGGCATCGTCCACCGGCTCGACAAGGACACCTCGGGCGTCATGGTCGCCGCGAAGTCCGACCGCGCCCACGCCGGATTGTCGGCCCTGTTCGCCGCCCACGACATCGAGCGCAGCTACGTCGCCCTGACCCGCGGCGCGCCGGACCCGACCAAGGGCCGCATCCAGACCCTGATCGGCCGCTCGTCCTCCGACCGCAAGAAGATGGCCGTGCTGCGCTCCGGCGGGCGTGAGGCGATCACGGACTACGTCGTCCAGCGGGTCTACGGCCCGCCGAGAAAGCCCGGCGCCGCGCCCTCTGCCGCCCGCGTCCTGTGCACGCTGCACACCGGCCGCACCCATCAGATCCGCGTGCATCTGTCGTCGAGGGGCGCCCCCATCCTGGGCGACGCCGTCTACGGCTCCGGCAGCCCCGCCGCGCCCGTGAAGGCGGCGATCGCCGACGCGGGACTGAGCCGACAGGCCCTGCATGCCGCCGTCTTAGGGTTCGTCCACCCCGTCACCGGCGAACCCCTGCGCTTCGAGACCGTTCCTCCTGCCGACATGCGCGCGCTCGAGGCCGCGCTGGAAGACCTGGAGTGACCCATGACCGACATCATCTTCGACTCCCAAGGCCCCCGCTACGTCCTGCCCCTCGACGACGGTGACGAGGCCCAGGTCGACGTCCGCGTGTCCGAAGGGGTGATGACGGTCCGTCGCGTCTTCGTGCCGCCCTCGCACGAAGGCCAGGGCCTGGCGGCTCGCCTGATGGCCCACGTCGCCGGCGACGCCCGTACCCAGGGCCTGAAGATCGTGCCGGTCTGTTCCTATGCCGACGCCTGGTTCCGCCGTCACAAGGATCAGCAGGACTTACTGGGCTCCTAGTCCGTCTTGATAAAGGACGGACAAACTGCTACAGACACGATCACAGTGGCGTCCGGGCCACGGTCGCGCGCCGCTGTGACGACGTGTCTCTTTTCCGACCCGCAACCCGGACCCATTTATTTCGCTGAGGGGTGAGGCGTCGGCGCGCATGGTGCGGCCGAAACCGAAGGACCCGCTCATTCGGTCGGAGGGACCACATGGCCAACACGACGCTCGCGGTGATGTCGCCTGAACAGGGACTGTCGCGATACCTGACGGAAATCCGCAAGTTTCCGATGCTGACCAAGGACGAGGAGTTCATGCTCGCCAAGCGGTGGAGCGAACACCAGGATCCTGAGGCCGCGCACCGTCTCGTCACCTCGCATCTGCGCCTCGTGGCCAAGATCGCCATGGGCTATCGCGGCTATGGCCTGCCGATCGGCGAGGTGATCTCCGAAGGCAACGTCGGCCTGATGCAGGCCGTCAAGAAATTCGACCCGGACAAGGGCTTCCGCCTGGCCACCTACGCCATGTGGTGGATCCGCGCCTCGATCCAGGAATACATCCTGCGCAGCTGGTCGCTTGTGAAGATGGGCACCACCGCCGCCCAGAAGAAGCTGTTCTTCAACCTGCGCAAGGCCAAGAGCCAGATCTCGGCCTTCGAGGAAGGCGACCTGCGGCCCGAGAACCTGACGGCCATCGCCACCAAGCTGGGCGTGTCGGAACAGGAAGTCACCGACATGAACCGCCGTCTGTCCGGCGACGCCTCCCTGAACGCGCCGCTGCGCGCCGACGGCGAGAGCGAATGGCAGGACTGGCTGGCCGACGACACCGCCGTCTCCCAGGAGACCCAGCTCGCCGAGGACGAGGAGAAGTCGATCCGCATGAGCCTGCTGCAGGAGGCCATGGAGGAGCTGACCGACCGCGAGAAGCACATCCTGACCGAGCGCCGCCTGAAGGACGATCCGGTCACCCTGGAAGAATTGGCGGGCCAGTACGGCGTCAGCCGCGAGCGCGTCCGCCAGATCGAGGTCCGCGCCTTCGAAAAGCTGCAGAAGGCCATGCGCGCGGCCGCCGAAGAGCGGAACCTCGTCGACGCCTGAAGGCGCCGTCTCCTCCCCGTCGCGGAGCGATGGGGAGGGGGACCGCGAAGCGGTGGAGGGGCTTTCGCCTCAACCCGCCCTTCGCAACGCCTCCCCGGCGCCCTGATGCATCGCCAGAAGCGCGCCGATCGGCGCCGCCAGCGTGGCTTTCGTGGCCGGGCCCGATGCCAGCGACACCTCCAGCGCGCCGACCGCGACCACCAGGCGCGTATCCGACGCCTTCATGCCGATGGCCTTCAGCTGCACGGCCTGCTCCCTGACCGCGCGCACCGCCTGGGCCGGGTCGGCGTCGAACTGGTCGAGCGCGGCGGCCAGGATGCGCATCGCCTGATCCTTGGCGTCGGCGACCGCTTGCGCCGCGCTCGTCGGTTTGTCGGACTTGCGCTTGGTCGGTCCGGCGTATTCGCCGGAGTTGAACCGCCGCCGGTCGGGCCCGACGTAGGCCACGCCCTCGATCCAGTCCCGCGGCTTCAGCGCCACGTTCTCGATCCGCTTCATCAGATCGGCGCTGGTGAAGGGCTTGCGCAGATATTCGTGCACCCCGACGTCGCGCGCGCCCTTGATGGAACTCGCGGTCGCCTCCGCCGTCACCATGATGATCGGGGCCCGACGGCACGACATGTCGGATCGTCGCACGGCGCGCGCGAACTCCTCGCCGTCCAGATTGGGGCCCAGGCGCTCGGTGAAGATCAGGCCGGGATCCAGGGTCGCGGCGGCCCGCATCGCCGGCCGAGCCTCGCCCTCGACCACCACCTCGCGGGCGCCCAGCGTTTTCAGAAGTTCGGCGATCAGCCGGGCCGCATGGGCGTTGTGATCGACGATCAGCACGCGGCGCACCACCGGCTCCAGCCTGGCCAACATGCGACGATCGACTGCGAACACCGGCGCCTCCCTGAACGGAACGCACCGGCATACGTCGTACGCGGTTAAAACCGCTTGAACGCTGACTTTCTTCTCAACCCTGGAAGGGATCGCGCATCAAAATCGTGTCGTCCCGCTCCGGGCTGGTCGACAGCAGGGCCACCGGCGCCCCGATCAACTCCTCGATCCGCCGCACGTATTTGATCGCGTTGGCGTTGATGTCCTTGAAGCTGCGCACCCCGGCTGTGCTCTCGCTCCAGCCCTCCAGCTCCTCGAACACCGGCTCGGCCGCGGCCTGGGCCTTCAGGCTCGACGGCAGATAGTCCAGCACTTCGCCGTCCACCCGGTAGCCGACGCAGATCTTCAGCGTCTCCAGCCCGTCCAGCACATCCAGTTTCGTCAGCGCGATCCCGTCGATCCCGTTGATCGCCACCGACTGCCGCACCAGCATCGCGTCGAACCACCCGCACCGCCGCGCCCGCCCGGTGTTGACCCCCACCTCGCGCCCCACGGTCGCCAGATGCTCGCCCACCGCGTCATTGAGCTCACAAGCGAACGGCCCCTCGCCGACCCGCGTCGTATAGGCTTTCACGATCCCCAGCACATATCCCACACCCTTGGGTCCCACGCCCGCCCCCGCCGCCGCCTGGCCCGCCACGGTGTTCGACGACGTCACATACGGATAGGTTCCGTGGTCCACGTCCAGGAACGCGCCCTGCGCGCCTTCGAACAGCACCCGTTTGCCCGCCTTCTGCGCCTGATCCAGCACGCGCCACGCCGGCTTCACGAACGGCAGGATTTTCGGCGCGATCTCCAGCAGTTGCGCCAGCAGCGCCTCCGGATCGATCGGCTCCAACCCCAGCCCGGCCCGAAGCGGATCGTGGTGCGACCTCAGCCGGTCGATCTTGACCCTCAGGTCGTCCGCGTCGGCAAGGTCGCAGACGCGGATCGCGCGCCGCCCCACCTTGTCCTCATAGGCCGGGCCTATGCCCCGGCCCGTCGTCCCGATCTTCGCCCCCGGGGCCTTGGCCGCCGCCTCGCGCGCCACGTCCAGCGCCGGATGGATGGGCAGGATCAGACACGCATTGTCCGCGATGGTCAGGATGTCCGGGGTGATCGGCACGCCCTGCGCCGCGATCTTCTCGATCTCCCCGACCAGATGCCAGGGATCGACCACCACCCCGTTGCCGATGATCGACGGCTTGCCCTGCACGACGCCCGAGGGCAGCAGCGCCAGCTTGTAGACCTTGCCGTCCACCACCAGCGTATGGCCCGCGTTGTGCCCGCCCTGGAACCGCACGACCACGTCGGCGCGGTTCGACAGCCAGTCCACGATCTTGCCCTTGCCCTCGTCGCCCCACTGGGCGCCGACCACCGCGACGTTCGCCAAGGATCACTCTCCGCTGCTTGCGGGCGGAGGCTATAGCCCCGGAATCGCCGGGTGTCGTCCGTCCGCGGCCATTATTCCGCCAGCGCCTCCCCGAACGCCCAATCCAGCCACGGCCCCAGCGCTTCGACGTCCGCGGCGTCCACGGTGCAGCCGCACCAGACGCGCAGGCCCGGCGGGGCGTTGCGGTGGCCTTCCACGTCGAACGCGGCCCCCTCCGCCTCAAGCAGCGCCTTCATCCGCGTCACCAGCGCCCGCTGCGCCTCCTCATCCAGCGCCGCCACGCGCGGGTCGACGATCTTCAGGCACACGCTCGTGATCGACCGCTCCTCCGGCCGTTCGGCCAGCCAGTCGATCCAGTCGGTCCGGTCGACCCACGCGCCCAGCGCCGCGAAGCTGGCGTCGGTGCGCCGGATCAGCTCCGGCAGGCCGCCGACCGCCAGCCCCCATTCCACGGCGTCGATCCAGTCCTCCAGCGTCCAGACGCTGAAGGTGTTGATCATCGACCCCGACGCCAGCGTCCGGTCGAAACCCTTCCCGTCCCGCAGCCGCAGCACCTTCGGCACCGGTCGCGGCGGCTCGAACTGATCCAGCCGCGCGATCGCCCGCGGCCCCAGCGCCGCCACGCCCAGCCCCGCCTCGCCGCCCAGCGCCTTCTGGAAACTGAAGGTCAAAACGTCCAGCCGATCCCACGGCAACGGCATGGCGAACGCCGCCGAGGTCGCGTCGCAGATCACCAGGCCCTCCCGGTTCCCCGCGATCCAGTCCACGCCCGGCGCCCGCACGCCCGAGGTCGTGCCGTTCCACGGCAGCACCAGGTCGGCCGCCGGATCGACCTTCGACACGTCGGGAAACCGCCCCCACGGCGCTGTCAGCACCTCGGGCTCCAGCTTCAGGTGGTCGCGCACGTCGGTCGCCCACACCTTGCCGAAATTCTCGAACGCCATGACCTGCACGCGCCGGGCGCCCAACAGGTTCCACAGCGCCGCCTCCACCGCCCCGGTGTCGGACCCGGGCACATAGACCAGCGCCCGGTCTTCCGGGACTTGCAGCAGCTCCCGCGTCAGCGCCAGCCCGTGCGCGAACCGCGCCACCACCTCCGGCGCGCGGATGCCCCGGCCCAGCAGATCCGTCGGGATCGCCTCGCGCGACCACCCCGGCCGCTTGGCCGTCGGCCCGGACGAGAACCAGGGCCGCGCGGGCTTGACGTTCGGCTTGTTGGTCATCCGGGCCTCAGTCGCGGAAGGGCTTGACCGGCCCTTCGTCCCGCGCCGCCTCAGCCAGTTTCGTCAGGCGCTCGTCCCCCTCCGGCAGCGCGATCATCAGCTTGGCCAGCAGGTCGCCGCGCCGTCCGTCCTGAAACGCCCCGCGCCCTTTCAGCCTCAGCACCTTGCCCGAGCTCGATCCCCTCGGGATCGTCATCATCACCGTGCCTTCCGGCGTCCGCACCGCGATCTTGCCGCCCAGCACCGCGTCGTACAGCGCCACCGGCTGATCCATGGTCAGGTCCGCGCCGTCCCTCGTGAACAGGGGGTGTTTGGCGATCTTCAGCTCGATCAGGGCGTCGCCGGCGGGTCCCCCGCGCCCAGGAGCCCCCTGGCCTTTGAGCCGGATCGTCTGGCCGTCGCCCGCCCCCTTGGGAATGGCCACGTCCAGCATACGACCGTCCGAGAACTGGATCCGCCGCGTCGCGCCGGAGATGGAGTCCTCAAGGCTGATCTCCAGCGTCGCCCGCACGTCCTGACCGCGCGAGGCGAAGCCCCGGCCGCCCCCGGCCCGCGCCCCGCCGCCGAACATGCCGCCGAAGATCTCCTCCAGATCGACGTCCTCGAACGCGCCCCGCGCCCCGGCCTGACCGAACGGACTGCCGCCCGGCCGGCCGGAGAATCCCCGGAACTGCTCGCGCCCGTCCGCGTCGATTTCGCCCCGGTCGAACTTCGCCTTCTTCTCGGCGTCGCCCAGGATGTCGAAGGCCGCCGTCACGCGCTTGAACCGCTCCTCGGCCGCCTTGTCGCCGGGGTTGGAATCCGGATGCAGCTGTTTGGCCAGCTTGCGATAGGCGGACTTGATCTCCGCCGCGCTCGCGCCCCGCGCCACGCCCAATTCCTTGTAGGGATCACCCGCCACTCGGCCGTCGCTCCTCAATGCTTCGACCGTCAGTTACGGTAGGAATCCGGTTCACGCGAGAGGGATCGTCGCCTCCAGCCCCCATCCCCAGCCCTCGCCCCACTGACCGACCGCAGCCCGCGCCGCGCCCAGCCCGTCGGGAAACATCGCCGCCAGCGACGCCCCGGTCATCTCCAGGGCCGCCGCCTCGACCTCCGCCGTCCCGACCTCGACCTCGCCGTCCAGCCAGCGCACCCGAAACCGCAGGGGATCGGCCGACGTCTCCGGCCCCTCCCAGCGATCCCCGTCCAGCCGCGACCGCGCGATCCAGCCCAGCGACCGCCCGCCGTCCGCCGTCTCGCGCGCGACCAGCCGCGCCGGTTCCCACGGTCGCCCGTGCACGCCCTGCACCACCGCCGTCACCTCGGTCGACGAAGCCCCGCCCGCCGGGCCTCCTCGCGGCGCCGCTCGCCAAGTCCGCTCCAGCCCCCGCTCGCCGGGCGCCAGATCGACCCGCGTCAGGCCCTCCAGCATGACCACGACCGCCCCGACTTCCGCGCCGGCCGCGACCGTGCCCTGCTGTCCTCGCAACAGACCCGACAACCGCCAGACGTCCCCGCCCATCGGCTCGGCCGACAGGAACTGCACGATCTCCCAGCCCTCGGCCCCGGCCACCGCCAGCGCATTCGCCCCGCCCAGCAACGCCGTCTCCGGCCGCGAGCTCGGGGGCCGCCCCTCCAGCCGGACCACCAGCCCGGCGTCCCGCATCCAGCGATGCCGCACCCCCGCCGCCATCGGCTCGACCAGCACGCCCACCGTCGCCGGCGTCGTCGCCTCTCCGCGCGCCGTCAGCGTCTCGGACGAACCTCCCGCCCAGACCGCCTGCGCCCGCCACGGTTCGCCCGCCACCGCCGCCAGAGGCCGCGCGTCGCCTTCCGCATCAGGCAGAGGCGGCAGATCCAGGACCGCCAGGAACGGCGCCCCGAACGGCTCCGCCGGCGTCTCTCCGGCGGGTCGCCCGGCCTCCCCGGCGACCAGCGCGCGCGGCGCCCGGCTCAGCGACGCCCGCGGCGCCTCGTCCCGCGTCACCCGGTCGACGCGCCAATCGCCCTCAAACCCCTCGACCTCGACGACGTCGCCCGGCTCCAGCCGCAACGCCTCCAGCGGACCAAACGCCAGCGTCAGCGTCTCGACCTCGCCCTCCGTCGCCAGCCGCCGCTTCGCCGCGTCCTCCGCCGTCACGGCCGGGCAGACCACCGCCAGATCCAGCGCCGCCTCCTCGCCCGCGCCGCCGCCCCTCGCGGCCACAGCCCCGGTCCGATAATCGGCATCCCCGTCCACGAACCGGGCCCGCACCGTCGCCGGCGGCGCCTCCAGCCGACGATCCAGCCGCACGCTCGGCCGCCCATCCTCCAGCGCCAGCGCCGCCCGCGCGATCTCACCCTGGGCCGGCCCGGGCGCGATCAGCCGCACCCCACGCCCCCGCTCCACCGGCGTCAGCCCCAGGGCCGCGCACAGCGGCGCCAGCGCCTCCCGCGCCGCCGTCGGCCCCTCCAGCACGATCCCGTCCACGCGCGCGGGACCGGCGTCCACCTGCACGTCCTCGACCGCATATCCCGCCCGCTCCAGCACGGCCTGCGCCAGCGCCGTCCCTTCGCCGTGCAGCCGCCCGTTCAGCCAATGGCCGGTCGCCCAAGCCCCCGCGTCGGCCCACAGGTCGTCCCGCGCCGGAAACGCCGGCCAAGGCCGCGCGTCCCAGCACCAGGCGTCCGCCGCCTCCAGCATCGGCCCGCCATAGACCGCCGAGACCGGATTGTTCGCCGCTGACCCATAGAACCGCAGCACGGCCTCCAGCGCCCGCCGCTGCATCCGATCGTCCCGCGCGCCCGTCGAATGCGGCGGCAGGGCGCTCTCGTCGCTCTTCGGGTCCTGAAACAGGTTCGGCGCATTCGCCCCGCGATCCACCGCCGCGCACCCGAACTCCGTCAGCCGGATCGGCTTCATCCCCGGAACCCAGGCGGTCGGGCTCGCCGACCTCACTCCGCCCGGCCGATCGTGGTGCGCGTGCGACCACCACCCCGCCAGATCCTTGGCTCGGAACGCCCAGTCCTCGCCGTGCGCCCCGTCCACGATCGGCGTCCGCGCCTGCGCCGCCCGATCCTCGGCCGAGGCGTAGAACCAGTCGAAATTCTCCCTGCCCGCGACCTGCGCGGCCAGGTATGCCGGATCGTCCGGCCCCGCGAACGCCTCCCCGTCCACCCCGCCGTCTCCCGCCCGCCAGTCGCCCAGCGGCGGATAGAAGTCGATGCCGACGTAGTCCACGTTCGCGTCCGCCCACAGCGGATCCAGGTGAAAGATCACGGCCTCGCCGTCATGCCGCCCGAACCATTCCGACCAGTCCGCGGCGTAGGACAGTTTCACCCCCGGCCCCACGATCGCCCGGCACTCCGCCGCCAGATCGCGCAGCTGCTGAACCGCCGGAAACTCGCCGTCCGCATCGCGCGTCCATGTCAGCCCGCGCATCTCGGATGCGATCAGCAGTCCCTCTGCCCCCGTCTCCGCCGCCAGCGCCGCATAGTGCCGCGCCATCCGCCTCAGGCCCCAACCGTCCACCTCGCCGAAGCCCGCCGCCAAATCCGCCGCGGCCTGCACGCCGTCTCGCCCCGCGACCCGTCCGCGCCACGGGTATCCGTCGCAGTCCATGAAGACGAACGGATAGAGCGTCACCTCCAGCCCCCGCGCCTTCAGCTCCGCAACCGCCTGCCGCACGCTCTCGTCCGACGGCGTCCCGCCATAGGCCGGCGCGCGGTCGACCTGCGAAATCAGATGCGCCTCGTCCCGCCCCAGCCCGGCGACCGACCACCCCATCGGCTCCGTCGCCTTGTCCCGCCGCTCCACACCCGGCTTCACCGTGAACTCATGCGCCGCCGTGGACGACCCGAACCACCCGACCACCAGACTGACCCGCTTCAGGTTCGGCGCCTGCGCCTGCAGCTGGTCCAGGCTGACGACCAGCCCCGGCCGCCCGTCGCCCGTGTGCACGTTCTCCGCCGCCGTCCGCGTCAGCCCCTCGCGCCGCACCACGGCTTCCGTCGCCAGCACGAACTCCCCCGCCCCGGGGATCAGGCACACCCCCTCCAGCAGATCCTCCAGCACCGGCTCCGCCCCGCGCGGCCGCCGGAACACCTCGAAACTCAGCTGAGGCGCCCGGTTTCCGTACGACCCCAGCGTCAGATCCTCGACCACCGCATAGGCGACGCCCCGATACGCCGGCGCCTCCTCCTCGACCGCCTCGATCAGCGGATCGGGCGTCTGGTCCTCGCCGCCCCGATGCACCCGCATGGTCACGCCGGTCAGGTCCATCGGCCGCCCGTCGGCCCAAACCCGCCCGATCCCGTCGATCTCGCCCTCGCAGATCGCGACCGCGAAGCTCAGCGAATAGGCGCTGGTTTCCGTCCTGGGCCCGCCCTTGCCCGCGCTTTCGGTCCGCCGGTCCTCCAGGAATCGCGCGGCCCAGATCACCTGCCCCGTCACCCGCGCCCGCCCGGCGACCCAGGCCATCGGCGCGCCCTCCGCCGTGCCCTGCACCCTCAGCGCCTCGATCCGCGGCCCGCGCCTCACCGGCCCCAGCGAAGAAATCAGCCGCGCGTCCAGCACCCCGCCCAGCGCCCGTCCGACCGCCGCCCCCAGCGGCCCCGCCACCGCCCCGCCGACCGCGCCCAGGATGCCTGATGCCATTCCATTCCTCTCAAACTCCGTCATCCTCGGGCTTGACCCGAGGACCAGACGTTGGACCTCTCGGTGTTTGCGGTAAGCCGCCCAACTTCCGCATCGACGAGCCCTCGCGCGGCGCCTCCGATCCTCGGATCAAGCCCGAGGATGACGGAGCGTGGGATCAGGCCAGCGGAACACCCCCGCCAGCCGCTCTTCCCAGAACCGACCCATCCAGCTTTCGACGACCGCCCGGCCCCAGTAGGCGTGGATCATCTTCCGCGTCGGCCCGACGGCGCTCAACACGCCGCAATGCTTCGTCGGCGCGCCCCGGCTCATGCGGAACAGCAGCACGTCGCCGACTCGTGCCTGCTCCGGATGCACCTCCACCAGCCACGCCCGCGCCGCCTCCAGCAGCGTCTCCGCCCCGCCGACCTCCGCCCAGTCCGGCGAATACGGCGGCACGACCGTCGGCTCCGGCCCCACCACCTCGCGCCAGATCCCCCGCACCAGCCCCAGACAGTCCGCCCCCACACCCCTCACGCTCGCCTGATGCCGATACGGCGTCCCGATCCAGGCCCGCGCAGCCTCCAGTGCGCCGGCGCTCACCGCCGTCCCCCGTCATGCCGCCCGCCCTCGACCGGCACGGCGGCGATGAAGTCGTCGCCCGGCACGTGCGGAAACCCGCGGAAGTTCGCCCCATTCCCGAACGCGTCCACGCACGTCCGCCACCGCTTGTCGCAGCTCATGCCCGGGAAGGCGTCGCTCGCCACCCCGCATCGGGCGTCCCGAAATTCCGCGTCGCAGGCCCGGCCATAGGTCCGCCCCACCGCCCGATCCAGCTTCGCCGCCGACCCTTCCAGCTCGACCGTGACCTTCCCGTCCGCCAACGTCAGCCGCGCCAGCGACCCGGCCCACAGCGGCGCCTTCAGCGCCGGCTCCGACCAGTCCACGCGCCACAGGTCCACCGAGGCCCCGTCGAACGCCGCCGGATCGAAGCCCTCGCCCGCGGCCCCTTCCGCCGTCGCCGTCCCCGCCACGCCCCCGACCTCCGCCTCGCTCGCCCCGACGCCCCAGCCCTCGCTCGGCGAGCACACGACCCCGTCCACCTCCAGCGCCCGGTCGTGGTCCGTGAACCCCAGCCTCTCGCCGCCCGCCCGCGTCACGATCCAGGCATGGCACAGCCTCGCCGCCCCGCTCTCGATGCGGGCGACCAGATCTTCAGGAATATCGCGCATGGCCTAGACCCGCACTTCCACCAGCGGCACGGCCGCCATCCGCCCGGCGTCGAAGCTTTCCAGCGTCACGTCGATCCGATCCGCGTCGAACCGCACCGGCACGTCGAACAAAAACCCCGCCGTCACCGCCGCGCCCTCCTCCGGCGCCGCCGCCAGCGTCACCACGCCCGTCGTCGCATCGACTTCCGCGGCCACGAGGACGCCGTCGACCGCCACCACCACAGACCCCGGCGCCGGCTTGTGGATCATCCGCGCACCCTTGGTCAGCTGGAACCTGACCGTCTCCCCGTCGCCTGTCCCGATCGCCTGGTCCGTCGCCGCCGGCTCGGCGCCCGGCGCGCACGACCGGAAGTCCATGAAGTCCCGAAACCGGAACCCGTGCAGCCGCCCGGCCCGCGCCTCGAAGAAGGCGACCAGCTCCGCCATGTCCGCCAACGACCTCAGGTTCGCCCCGATCAGCCACCGCCGACGGCCCTCCGCCCACGGCGTAGACCGCCGCTCGAAGCCCGACGCCAGCGTCACGACCTCAGTCCGCCGCTCCACGCCCCCGGTCGACCCGAAGGCCAGGCGCGCCGGCAGGCTGATTTCGTGGAAGCTCATGCCCCACCCCCGCGCGCCCTCTCGTCATCCCCGCGAAGGCGGGGACGCGCCGGCAGGCTCACCTCGTGAAAACTCATGACGTCTCTTTCACTTGTCCGCCGCGTCGCCGTCCGTCATCGTCGCGGCGTCACAGGAGGGAGGGCCCGATGACCCACGATCTCGACCGCAGCCACGAACAGCCGCTGAACCTTCAGCACCTGCTGCTGTCCTTCGAGGGGCGCACCCGACGCTCGCATTTCTGGATCGGCTGGCTGCTGCTGCTCGGCGCCGGCGTCGTCCTCGGCTGGATCCCGGTCCTGGGCCAGCTGCTGTCCATCGCCCTGATCTGGCCGAACACCGCCATCGCGGTGAAGCGCCTGCACGACATGGGTCAGACCGGCTGGCTCGTCCTCATCCCCTGGGTCGTCGGCATCGGAGCCCTGTTCGGCGGGGTCATCATGGCCGGCGTCGGCGTCTTCGCCACCGCCTGGACCGAGGATCCCTGGGCCCTGCTCGCCGCCCTCGGCCCCGCCATGGGCCTGTTCGCCCTGTCGTTCCTGGTCGGGTTCATCTTCCTCGCCTGGATCGGCCTGGTCGATTCCCAGGCGGGCTCCAACCGCTTCGGCCCGAACCCCAAGGGGCTCTGACGCGCCCTGACGCTCGCGACGCGGTCGCTCGCTGCGCTAGATCTTCCGCGCGCCCAGCATCACCGCGCGCGCCAGCGCCTGCGCCACCTGCGCCTCGCTGCGCAGCAGGGTTTCCGTCCCGCCCTGCACGGTGACGTTCACCGTCACCGGCGCGCTCGTCGCAGGCCCGATCTCGCCGCCGGTCGACGGCCGGAACACCTCCGGCCCGCGCTCGCCGACCAGATAGGCGCCGCCCGCGCTCACCGGCCCGCCGTCCGCCCGCGCACCGCCGAACACCCCGCCCAGGGCTTGCGTGATCGCCTGCCCCAGCCCCGCGCCCGCCGCCGCGTTCACCGCGCCCAGCACCGCCCGGGCCAGCTCCTGCAGCGTGATCTCCCCGTCCGCCGCCGCCCGCGCCAGAGACCCCGCCAGCCGCTCGCCCGCGCGCCCGAACGCCTCCTCGATCGCGCCCGCCGTCCGCTCCGCCGGCTCCCGCAAGGCCTCCAGCGCCGCCTGAGCCTCCGCCGTCCGGCGCGGGATGTCTCCTAATGTGTCGGTCATGTCTCCTCCCCGTCGCGCAGCGATGGGGAGGGGGACCGCGAAGCGGTGGAGGGGCTCTCACCCCAAGCTCCGTCCGGCCACCGCGCCATCAGCGCCTCCAGCCCGTCGCGACCCAGCGTCGGTTCCCCCGCCCGCTCCGTCAGCATCCGCCATTCCTTCAGCGACAGCCGCCAGAACGCTTCCGGCTGAATCCCCAGCGCCACCGCCGTCCGCAGCATCCCCGCCCAGCTCACGCGCTCGCCGTGAAAGCGGCCGCCACGGCTTCCGCCGCCTCCACCGGCGTCACCGCCGCCCGATCCAGCTCGCCGGCGAACGCCGCCTCGCCTCCGCCCCGCAACAGCGCAGCCAGCACCGCCGTCAGATCCCGCGCCGACAGGCCGCGCATCCGCTCCGCCAGAGCGCCCGGCCCCTCAAGCCCCAGCGCCCCCTCGATCTCCGCCAGCGCCCCCAGCGTCAGGCACAGCTTTCGCTGAACCCCCGCCAACGTGACGACGGCCTCGCCCCGCGCAGCGTTCGGCGCCATGCTCACGCCCATGCGCGCGCTCCTTCTCTGCATTCCCTTGCTGCTGGTCGCCTGCGCGCCCGGCCTCGGCGAGGTCGTGATCGACCCTGCCCGTCTGGACGTCACCGCTGCTTCCGCCCACGCGCGCGAAGCCGCCGCGCGCGGCGATCGCCGCGTCCTCGGCGTCTACGAAGCGACCACCCTGTTTCCCGGCGCCGGCGACTGCGGCTCCCGTCCTGACGGCTGGTGGCGTCACGGCCAGGCCATGATTGCCGGCACTTCCGATACGCCGGTCGATGCCGACGCCGTCGCGTTCAATGCCGCCGCGCGCCAATACGCCGAAATTTACAACCGCGAAATGACCCGCCTCGTCTGCGGGGGCGCTGCATGATCAGGGTTTGGACCGACTTCAACGCTCTCTCCACGCTGGATCGCGCGTGGCTGCTTAAATCAGGCAATGCGCCATTCGATCCCGCGTTTCTCGGGCTCTCGCACGGAGACCGCATTCTGCTCTGGCAGGACGAAGACGACTTCGAAGTTGAGGGCGTGTTGGCGTTCGGTCGGCCAGGACCGCCCGCTGTCGACCGCGACGCTTGGTACGCCCAGGTCGATTGGCCGACGCTGCGTCGACTGTCGGAAGTGGCCCCCGCCTAGACCGCCCCAAACGTCACTTCCCCCGCGCTCGCCAGGCTCAGGGCGAAGCTCGCCTCCCCCTCGTGCTCGCCGGCGTACTCCAGCGCGGCGACCAGAAACGGCCCCTCCAGCACGCCGAAGTCCGGCACGATCAGACGCCAGGTCTCCGCCGCCTGCGAGAAGAAGGCCTCCCGGATCAGGGCGTCGGACGCCGCGTCGCGGAACACGCCCGTCCCGCTCACCGCCGCCGACTTCACCCCGGCCCCGGCCAGCAGCTCGCGCCAGCGCCCGGCGGAGTCCGCGTCGGTCGCGTCCACCGTCCGCGCGTTCAGCGCGATCGTCCGCGCCCTTAGGCCCGCCACGGTCACGAACCCGCCCGCGCCGTCCGAAATCTTCAGCAGCATGTCCTTGCCGGCTTGTGCGGCCATGATCGTCTCCTCGTTGTTGCGACGAGGCAGTAGGCAATAGGCAGTAGGGAGTGATCCGGACGCGCGGCCCTACTGCCTACTGCCCAAGCCCTACTGCCTAGACTTCTTCCGTCACCGCCCTGAGCCGCATCACCGCATACCGGCGCTCGCCGCTGGGGCTCGAAAACACGTCTGAAAAGGTCACCCGCGCGCTCACCGCCTTCACCCCGTCGGCCTCCAGCGATACGTCGGTCAGACACGCCCGCACCGCCGCCAGGATCGCCCGCGCCTCCTCGGATCCGCGGAACCCGCTGACCGCCGTCAGGGTCAGCGCCTGCTCGACCCCGCAGCCCTCGGCGCCCACCGGCCGGCTCTCGCCTCGACCGATGCGGATGTGCGGCAAGGCCGCGTCCACCGGCGCCTCGTCCCACACCCGCCCGGCCAGCAGCGCGTCCACGCCCGCGTCCGCCTTCAGCCGCGCGATCACCGCCCTGATCAGCCCCGCCTCATGCGCGCTCATCGAACACGCTCCAGGCTCAGCTTCGCCCGCCCCGGCCTCTCCGCCCCCACCTCGACGAAGACGATCGCCCAGTCCGCCCCGCCGAACCGAAGCACCCGCCCGGGCCTCAGCCGCGGATCGACCCGCGTCTCCACCGTCGTGGTCTCGACCGACGCCGCGCGGCCCGCCTCCGTCCGCTCCCGCCGCCGTCGCGCGCCCAGCTTCAGCCAGACATGGCCCAGCGGCTCATAGCTGACGGCCATTCCGCCATACGGCGTCTCGACGTCCTCGACCTCGAACAGGCCCGCCAACGCTCTCACAGCCGCACCACGCGATAGGGCGCGATCCAGGCCTCGACCGTCGCGACCGGCATTTCGCGCTCTCCGCGCTCATACGCCCGCAGCGCCAGCATCAGCACCGCCAGGCGCAACGGCGCCGGACTGGTCGAGGTCAGCGTCAGCCCCACCTCCCCCTCCACCCGCGCCCGCGCCGCGTCGACCAGCGTCTGGATCAGCCCATCCTCCGCCTCGTGCTCGACGCGCAGAAACAGCTTCGCCTCGGTGAGGCTCACCGGTGCGGTCATTTGGACACCTCGATTGTCTGGAAAACGAGGGCTTAGGTCTTAGGAGTTAGGGCTTAGACGGCCCCGCATCTTCCCTAAGCCCTAAGCCCTCCTCACTAAGCCCTGTTCGGCGCGACTACGTCGCGGCGAACTTCATCACCTTGATCGCGTCGAAGTTCTGCACCCCGCCGCCCACGCGCTTGGTGGTGTAGAACAGCACATACGGCTTGGCCGAGTACGGGTCCCTCAGCACCCGGACGCCCGCCCGGTCGACGATCAGATAGCCCTTCTGGAAGTCGCCGAACGCGATCGACAGACTGTTCGCCGTCACGTCCGGCATGGTCTCGATCTCGGTCACCGGATAGCCCAGCAGGCTCGCCGTCTCCCCCGGCCGCCCCGCCGGCTGCCAGACGTAGTTCCCGTCCGCGTCCTTGAACTTGCGCACGGCCGACACCGTCTTGCGGTTCATCACGAAGCGCCCGTTCGGCCGATACTGGGCCTTGGGCGCATAGATCAGGTCGATCAGCCGATCCACCGGGCTGAAGGCGGCGAAGGCGCCCGCCGCGCCCGACGCGACGTAGCCCACCTGCCCCCAGGTGGCCGAGACGTCCGCCACGGCGTCATAGGCCAGAAAGCCCTTCGGCTTGTTGACCCCGTCGCCGGCCACGAAGGCCTGCGTCTCCTGCGCGGCGAAGGCGTCCTCCACCTCGCCGGCCAGCCAGTCGTCCAGGTCCACCAGCGCGTCGTCCAGCAGCGCCTGCGTCGCCGCCGGGCAGGCGTACAGATCGGCCGACGGGAACTCCAACAGGGCCAGCGTCGCCGGATCCGTCTCCGGCCGCGCCGCCGTCTCGGCCACCCAGCCCGCCTCGATTCCCGCGATCGACACCGGCTTCTTGAATGTCCCGGACGCCACCGTCCGCACCGTCGCGATTTCGCGCATCGGCGACGCCGCCATCAGCCGCCGCTCGATCGCCCGCTCGGTCTGCTCCGGCACGACGTGCCCGGCCGAGTTCGACGCGCTGCTCAGCCCCGCCTTCACCTCCAGCCCGAACCCCGACCGCATGTAGTCCGAAAACCCCTTCACCTCTCCGTCGGCGAAGGCCGACGGGGAGGACCGGCCGCGCAGCGGCCAGGAGGGGGCGTCTCCGTCGGAGACGCTTGGCCGCCGGCTCTCCGACACCACCCGATCCAGCCGCGCCTGCGCCCCGGCCACCGCCGCGTCGATCCGCGCCACCTTCTCCTCCAGCAGCACGTCCGCCGCCGCCTTCCGCTCGATCTCCGCCAGCCGCTGGTCGTTCGCGTCCCTGAACGCGTCAAACGCCGCCATCACCGCGTGCAGCGCATTCCCCGCCTCGGGCGAACCCGAGACCTGCTTGGTCTCTTTCATCTGTGCTCCAGTCTGAGTTCCCTCTCCCGGCGGGAGAGGGCTTGAGCGCCCGAGAGCCCCTCGGGGCGATCGGCCGCGCGAAAGGGTGAGGGGCTGCCCTCACCGTCCTGACGCCCGGTCGCCCGAGCCGCCTTCTCAATCCCCGCGTTTCGCGGTTAGGGTGCGTCGATGCGCGACGCCTTCACCCCTCTCGAACGCGCCGCGCTGGACGGCCTCGCCTGGGAGCTGTCGGCCGTCGCCCCCGACCTCGCCGGCCAGATCGCCGAGAGCCTGCCCGGCCAGCGCCGCGTCCAGGGCCCGGTCTTCCTGACCGAGACCATCGTCGACCGTCGCCGCCCGAACCCGCCCGAGACCACCCACGGCCGCCTCGGCACGATCCACGTCCAGATCGACCACCTCGAACACCCGATCGCCTTCCAGGCCGAGTTCGTGAACGGCCGCCTGATCGCCCTCCACGGCGACGCCTACGGCCAGGACCTCTCGCGCGTGACCCTCACCGGCGACGTCGTCGACCAGGTCTTCGCGCTCCGCCCCGACGGGCGCCCGGTCCCCTACGACCTCCGCGACCGCGCCGAGGCCATCCGCGAGAGCAGCCCGCTCAGAAAGCTTCAGGCCAATCCCGACCCGCCGCCTGCGCCGCCGCCGCAGCCCGCCTACGACCCGCCTGCGCTCGACTCCGCCTTCGACGCCCTGCTCGGCAAGCGGAAGACCAAGGCCCTACGCCCGCCGCAGACGCCCCTGGAGGTCGCCGGCGCCCTGGTCTTCGGCCCCGGCGCCCTACCCCAGGGTCCGCCCCTTCACCCCACCGAGCCGACCGCCGAGGATCTGACCAGCGTCCGCATCGGCGTGGTCGTCCTCTGCATCCTCGTGTTCGGCGCCCTGACCCTGGCGACGGACATCCCGGTCGTCGTCGCCGGCATCCTCGTCTTCTGGATCGCCCGCCTGGCCCTCAAAAAGTCCGCCGTCGAAACGATCGCCCGTGCCCTCAGCGCGCGGAGGGCCTGACCATGTGGCCGTTCAGGAAGACCTTTCGGGCCAAGGATGCGTCCGCCTCCATCCGCTGGCGCTCCATCCACGTCGGCGTCGAGGGCGACGGGGTGACGATATCCGGGCTGCCGGTCTGGCAGCACCAGTGGCGTCCGGTACGCCTCTCGGTCGAACTTCCGCATCCCGCCCATCGGTCCCAGCGGCACCGCTACGACGTCTATGAAATCGGAGAGCCGCCCAACGCGGTGCGCTTCGCCGCCGGCGAGCTGTCGAACGGCGTCTGGGGCTTCTACGTCCCGGCCTGACTCAGCTCTTGTCGCGTCGAGCCGTAATCTCTTTCCGGCCTGAACCTCGCTCCCGGAAGCATCGGAAACGTCACCAGCGACACTTCCCACAGGTCCACCTCCACCAGCACCCGCAGCCGCCCCTCGCGCCGCGCCCGCACGCTGCGGAACCCGATCGACAGCCCGTCCATCGCCCCCGCCCGGCTCAGCGCCCGCGCGAACCGCGCCTCGGGCGACCAGTCGATGATCCGGCCCCGGACGAACAGGCCCAGCTCGTCCTCGCGCACCTCGTCCCAGACGCCGACCGGCGCGCGACCCTCGTGCTGGTGCAGCATCTTCACCGCGCCCGGCCCGCCCTTCGCCAGGCCGGCCGCGAACGCGCCCTTCGCCACCACGTCCCCGTTCAGGTCCGCCACCCCGAACAGCGAGGCATGGCCCATGATCTCGAACCCTTCTCCCCTCGTGGGAGAAGGTGGGCGGCGGAGCCGCTCGGATGAGGGGGCTGTCCGATGCGGATCGGACGACGGCGCGCGCGTCTCCACCAGCCCCCTCATCCGTCTCGCTCCGCGAGCCACCTTCTCCCGCGAGGGGAGAAGGCGATCCATCGTGTCCTCATCCCTCCAGCCTCCGCTCGATCCGCTCCAGCGCCTGCCGCGTCGCCGCGCCCTGTTCCTCCAGCCGGGCCAGCCGCTCGGCCACCAGCCGTTGCTCGTCGACGCGCTGCTCCAGCGCCCCGATCCGCGCCGCCGCCCCGCCGGCCCACACCAGCCCGCCGACCGTCTGCACCGCCAGCGCGCTGATCAGCGCCACCGGCCACCTGCGCCCCTCGCTCATGCCCCCAGCCCCGCCATGGCCCGCCGCTCCTCCGGCGTCAGGAAGCTCGCCGCCTCCAGCCGCGCCCACAGGGCGTCGCGCTCGCCCGACAGCGCCGGGACCTGGTCCAGATCGGGCGCGACCCGCAGACCCGAAAACCGGCCGCCCAGCCACCCGGTCAGCGCCGCCGCCGTCTTCCGCACCAGCGGAACCACCGTCCCGCGCCAGAAGGCCTGGTTGGCCTCGCGATAGTTGGCGTAGGTCGCGTCGCCGGGGATGCCCAACAGCTGCGGCGGCACGCCGAACGCCAGGGCGATCTCCCGCGCCGCCGCGTGCTTGCCGGCGATGAAGTCCATGTCGGCGGGCGTCCAGCTCATGGGCTTCCAGTCCAGCCCGCCCTCCAGCAGCAGCGGCCGCCCGGCGTTCACCGCCCCCATGTGCGCCTCGGCCATCTCGGCCTTCAGGGCGTCGAACTGCTCTGCCGTCAGCCGCTCCCCGTCGCCGGCGCCGAACACCAGCGCACCGCTCGGCCGCGCCGCATTGTCCAGCAGCGCCTTGTTCCACGCCCCCGACGCATTGTGCACGTCGATGGCGAAGGCCGCCGCTTCCAGCGGCGAAAACCCATAGTGGTCGTCGGTCGGGTGAAACAGCTTCAGATGCATCACCGGCGCCCAGCCGTCGGCCGCCCGCGCGATCCGCACGGACCGTCCGTCGACGGAGTATTCCCACGCCTCAACCCATCCGCCGCGCCCCGGCACGACCTTCACCCGGTCGGGCCGCAACGCCCACAGCTCCTCAGGTTCCTCGTCTCCGACGGCTTCCACATAGGCGTTGCCCGCCGTCTGCAGCTGGGCGTGCAGGCCCTCCAGGAACTCCACGCCCGACTGTTCCGCGTTCGGTTTGTCCAGCAACCGCGCGACCGGATCGTCCGCTTCCGCGCGCACCCCGTCGCGGAACACGCTCAGCGGCGTCGACGCCGCCGCCTCCGCCGTCATCCGCACGCAGCGATAGGCCACGGCGTTCCTGCCGAACCCCTCCGACGCCAGATGGGCATAGTCCCGCGGCGTCCACCGCGGCCGCCCCGCCCCGGTCAGGGCCATCACCGCCCCCGTCCGGCTCGCCTTCGTCTCGGGCGGCCGAGGCCGCATCCAGTCGAACATCGTCGTCTCCTCAGCTCGTCACGGCGGCCAGCGCGGCGTCCGACGCCGCCCAGTCCAGGCGCTCGATCCTCAGCGCGCGCCCGTTCAGCGGGTCCGCCCCGCCTCGGGCGCCGATCTCCAGATCCCCGATTTCCGGAGCCGTCGCGGCGACTGTGACCACGACGCCGTCCACCGCCAGGGCGATCCGCCCCGGCTCCCACGCCACGGCGGTCCGAACGGTCGTGCCCGACGCCGCCGCACCTCCCGCGACCAGCGAGACCCCGCCGATCGTCGCGGTCGGCACGCCGTCCACCAGCTCCAGCACCGCCGCGCCGCCGCTCGACGCCAGCGTCCGGCGCCCCGGCCGGTGGGCCTCCGCCGCCCAGTCGATCCGCACCGTGCCCCGCGCGCCCGACCCGCCCGTCAGGGTCAGCTGGTCCGCGCCGCGGGTCGCGGAGGCCGCGCCCGTCACGACGTCCGAAGACGCCGCCCCGGCCTCGCACTGCACGTTCCACACGTCGACGGCCAGGCTCCGCGACGCCCCGAACCCGCCCCTCAGCCCGATCTCCAGCGACGCCGTGCCGGACGCGGCGACCGAGGCGGAGGAAAACCTGCGCCAGACGCCGTCCACCTCGAACGCGGCATAGGCCGCGGCCCCCACATGCCGCATCAGAATCGTCCCCGACGTCTCGGCGCGGGCCCAGAACGACGCCGTGTGCGTCGCCCCGGCCATGACCGTGAACGGCTCATGGAACACCATGCTCAGGTGCCCGCCCTCGTCGACCGGTCCCCGGTCCAGCGTCAGCCGCGTCGCCCCGGCGACGCCGTCCGGCCCCGGAACGGGCGAGACGCCGCGCACCGGCGTGACTCCGTCTCCGTTGACCGCCGGCGTCCATGACCCGGCCGTCAGATCCGCGCTGTGCCGCAGCAGATTGGTCGCCGGCCCCTCGATCAGAATCCCGTCCGCGTCCCATCGCGGCGCGTCCGGGCCGAAGGCCTCCAGTCCCTCCGGCGTCGCCAGCCAGGCCGCCGTGGACCGGGCGAACCCCACGCGCCCCACAGCCGTCGGATCGGCGCTCCAGCCGCCGTCGACGCGAAAGCTCGCGCGCGCGAAGTCCAGCAGCGCGCCTCCGGACGCCGCCCTTCCGGCGACGCCCAGCCCCAGGTCCACCGCCCCCATCAGTCGAACAGCGCCACGATCTGTCCCGCGGTCGTCCCCGTCGCCAGCACCCGCCGCACCTGAACCGGCGCATAGCCGGGCGCGTGGTTCGTCAGCGTCACCGCCGCCCCGCCGTCGGCCGGGACGACCCGCAGGTCGCCCCCCACGCCGAGGTACAGCGCCTTGGCGATCTGCGTCAGGTCGGCCGCGTCGTCCGGCGTCACCGCCGCGGCGCGCCGCGCCGGCGCTTGCGCGCTCGGCGCCCTGTGGGCATGGGCGTCGGTCATCTCGTCTCCTTGTTGTTTTGGAACCGATCGAGTTCGGCGTGGCGCACCCCAACGAGAAAAGCCGGCCCAAAGGACCGGCTTTCCAGCATCGACTTGTGGGCGGGCTCAGGCGGCCAGAAGCCTGTAGTTCTTGGGGTCCGAGGCATCGATGATGTGCGGCGCCGGGGAGGCGGAAGACACGCTTTTGCCGGCGATTTCTTTGACCGACGCGTCCTGGCCCAGGCTCTCGAGCGTCATCAGCCGCACCAGCGTCTCCAGTCCGGAATCGATGGGCGTTTCGCCACGCTCCCAGCGCCCCACCGTCTGGGCGTCCTTGTGCAGGATGTCGGCCAGTTCGGCTTGGGTCATGCCCAGTTCGCTCCTCAGGAACCGAAGCTCCTTGGGGTCCAGCCCCGTTTCCTTCAGGGCCAGCCCCAGGCGGATCACCTGATGCAGTTGGTTGATGTACGGAATCGAGATCGTCTCCTCGCCCGCCATGTCCTTGCAGACCGGCAGGTCGCGCAGGAACACGTTGTCGAGGCCGCACTCGGTGTACCGGTAGGCGTTCTCGAAGGGGTCGGTCACGTTTCGTCTCTCCACATCACTGAAATCAATTTGATGTCCATTTTACAGACGACGACGATCACTCTGACCGTCCGGCCGTCGCTGTTCGGCGTCTTGGCGTCCACCGCATACTTCCAGTGTCCGTGATCCGACTGAACGGGGTCATCATGGACGAACCCAAACTTGAGCACATGAAGGACATCGACCGTCGTCAGGTCGCGCTCTTCCAGTCGCTCACGGGCATGGATTTGGAAATGCAGCGTCAGTTCATCGCTTTTCGCGCAGGCATTGATCGCTCTCGTGGCATCGGCAGGGTTCCAAGGTTGCGGCTTGGCCATGCGGACGGCCTATCACCGTGATATATGGTGATCAATGTGGCGCGAGTTAATGCGTTCCCCGCAACTCTTTCATGTCGGCATTTTGGTCACACCACGCGGACGCGCGGTCTCGGCGTCTTGCGGTCCAGCAACAGGTCGGTGATCGCCCATACCAGGGCGTCGGCGCGGTCGGGGCTCGCGCCTCCTTCTCCCAGCGCCATCATCTCTTCTTCCAGGGCCGGAAACGCGCCGCAGTGGACGACCCGACCCTGCTCATACAGGGCCGCCACAGGCTCGGCCCGCAGGCGCTTCGCGCTGCGCGCCCAGACCGTGCGGATCGTCGCGCCGCATCCCGCCTGGGCCAGAAGCGTGCGCACCATCTCCCCGCCCTGGTTGGCTTCCGCCACCACGGTCGCGGCCTTGTGGCGCGCCGCCACGGCCGCGACGTGCCGCGCCCAACCGGCCGGCGAGCGGCCCCGCACCGTGGCGTCTTCCAGCACATAGGCCTTGTCGTCGCGCCGGCCGACCGCCACCACGCCGCACGCGTCCCCGTGCGCGGTCGCCGGCGGATCGACCGCCACGACCACCCGGTCCAGCCGGGCCGGACGCGCGCCGCGCGCCGCCCTCAGATCCTCCAGCCGGAACAGGGCCCCGTCGCTCTCGACGACGATCCCCTCCAGCTCCTGCGCCTCCAGCCGCGTGCCGCCGTACAGCGACCTCAGATGGTCCAGAAAGCCCGGCGACAGATTGGCCGCATTGGCCGACGTCGGCGATGTGGTCTTCACCAGCGCCGGCTCCGCCAGCAGCCGCCTCAGGGCCGCGATCGGCCGGGGCGTCGTCGTCACCGTCAGCCGCGGCCGGTCGCCCAGCCTCAGCCCCATCCTCAGATTGGCCAGCACCTCGTCCGGCCGGCGCCAGGCGCACAGCTCGTCGGCCCAGGCCGCATGGAACTGCGGCCCCCTCAGACTGTCCGGATCCTCCGCCGAAAAGGCATAGGCCACGCTCCCGCCCGGAAACACCAGCCGCCGTCGGCTGGCCTCCCAGTGAGGCGGCTCCTCGCCTCTCCACATCGCCTTCACGCCCGACGGCCCTTCGACCATCACTTCGCGCACGTCGTGCAGCGTCGGCCCGATCAGGGCCAGGGTACGGCCCCCCATCTCCGCCTGTCGCATCAGCCAGTGGGCGCCGGCGAACGTCTTTCCCGATCCCCGCCCGCCCAGAAGCACCCAGGTCGACCAGTCCCCCTCGGGCTCAAACTGTTGTCGGGAAGGCTTCCGCATCGCCGCCAGATGCCGGCGGCTGTCTTGGGCTGATGGTCCATCCTTCTCGTCGTCTGGACTCCACGGCGGATCGTACATCTTCGACCCGTTCCCAGAGTTCGCGATGAAGTCGTTCCAATTCCTCCGGGTCGTCGGGTTCGCTTCCACCGTCGTCGTCGCCCTTTTCCGCCTCGTCCTCCTCGACGTCCGGCGTCAGCGTCCAGATCGCCCTGCCCGCGCGCGCCAGATTGGCCACGCAGCGCGCCAGGCGGTCCACCGCCGCCACGTCGCCCTTGCCGACCTCCAGGTCGGCCAGCGCTTCCACGCCTTTGTCGATGATGCTGTTCAGCGCGGCGGTGAGTGCCCTCGCCCGCTCGTTCGCTTCATTTCCTTTTCCGGCCATGACGCAAATCTACCGTCCGAGCGCACCCACGTCGGAAAGTCGGAGAAGTTTTCGGCCAAGTTATTGATCTGTAATGACTATCTGGATCTCGTCGTCACAGTTGCGCGGGGTCAGCCGACGCTTCTGGCGGCCGCCTCGTCCCCGTCGTCCGTCTTGGCCGTCACCGCCGCCATGGTGCGCAGCAGCTCGGCCACCTGGATCGGCTTGCCCACGTGGGCGTCCATGCCCGACGCCCGGCACGCGGCCACCTGTTCCGGCTGGACGTTGGCCGTCAGCGCGACGATCGGCGTCCGTCCTGCGGGTCCGTCCATGGCGCGGATCGCCCGCGTCGCGTCCAGCCCGTCCATCACCGGCATGTGCACGTCCATCAGGATGACGTCGTAACTGCCCGTCCGCGCGGCCTCGACCGCCAGGGCGCCGTTCTCGACCGTCTCGATCGCCACGCCCATGCCGCCCAGGATCGCCGTCACCAGCTCGCGGTTGGCCGGGGCGTCGTCGGCCATCAGCACCTTCATCGCCGTCGGGGCGTCCACCGCCTCCGAAGCGCTCGCCGCGACCGCGCCCTCGGCCTCGATCAGCGGAATCTCGAACCAGAAGGTCGAGCCCGCGCCCGGGCGGCTTTCGGCGCCGATCTCCCCGCCCATCATCTCGATCAGCCGCCGGCTGATCGCCAGCCCCAGCCCCGTCCCGCCATAGGTCCGCGTCGTCGAGGCGTCGGCCTGGGTGAACCGCTCGAACAGGGCGGCGATCTTGTCCGGCGCGACGCCGATGCCGGTGTCCGCGACCGCCACCCTCAGCCGGTCCCCGGCCCGCCCGACTTCCAGCCGAATTCCGCCCGTTCCCGTGAATTTCGCCGCATTCGAGAGGAAGTTCAGCGTCACCTGCCGCAGCCGCCCCTCGTCGCCCATCAGGGCGTCCGGCAGGTCCGGATCGACGATCACCGCCAGCCCGATCCCCTTGGCCGCGCACTGGCTCTCGACGATGCCGGCGGCGCCCCGCGCCAGGGCCCGCGGATCGAACGGATGCGGGTCCAGATCGACCCGGTCGGCCTCCAGCTTGGAATAGTCCAGGATGTCGTTGATCACGCTCAGCAGCGCCTGGCTCGCCGTGGCGATCCGGTCGGCGTACAGCCGCTCCCTCGGACCCAGCCGGTCCCCCGCCTCCTGCAACAGCCCCGCGAACCCGACCACGCTGGTCAGGGGGGTGCGCAGTTCATGGCTCATGTTGGCCAGGAACTCCGTCTTGGCCCGCGCCCCGGCCTCGGCCACGTCGCGCGCCTCCAGCAGCTGTTCCTCCAGCCGCTTGGTCTCGGTGACGTCGCGCACCAGATCCTGGAACTCGATCGGCCGTCCCGCCGCGTCGCGGATGACCTTGGGATGGGCCTCCAGCCAGACTTCTTGGCCGTCCTTTCGCGTCGCCCGATAGCGCACCCGCGGCGGCTGGGCGTCCGGTCCCGCGGCCACATAGACTCCGAACGCCGCCTGCACGGCCGCCACGTCTTCCGGGTGCATGAAGTCCGAGAATTTGCGCCCGACCATGTCCTCCGGCGCATGCCCCACCAGGGCGACGATCGACGGCGACAGATAGGTGAACACCCCGTCCATGCCGTAGGTGGCGATCACGTCCGTGGCGTGGTCCGCCATCAGCCGGTACCGCGCCTCGCTGGCGCTCAGCGCCTCCTCGGCCCGGACCCGATCCGTGACGTCCTGGAACACGCCGAACAGGGCCGTCGTACGCCCGTGTTCGTCGCGCTGCGGCCGGCATTGGGACACGACGATCCGCTCCTGGCCGTCGGCGCGGATCAGCCTCAGCTTGAACTCGCCGCTCTCTCCCGTCCCGATCGCCTCGGCGCACCAGTCGCGCACCGCCTGACGGTCGTCCGGGTGATAGAAGGCGACCGCGTCGTCCAGGCTGGGATCGAACGTCTGGGGCGTCACGCCGTGGATGCGATAGACCTGATCCGACCATCGAACCTGGCCCGTCCCCACGTCCAGACGCCAGCACCCCAACCCGGCCAGATCCTCGGCCAGGCTCAGCGTCTCCACCAACTCCCGCTGGGCGCGCTCCGCCGTCTTCCGGGCCGTCACGTCCCTGACGCAGTCATGGAACTCGACCAGCCGCCCGGCGTCGTCACGGATCGCCCGCGGCGTGGCCTCCAACCAGATCGGCGTGCCGTCCGCCTTCAGCGCCCGGTACTCGTATCGCGGCGCCGGCGCCTCGGGACCGGCCGCGACGTAGTCCGTCAGCCTCCGTCGAACTTCCGCCAGGTCGTCTTCCGGAATGACGCCGGTGCAGTCCTTGCCGATCATCTCGGCGGGGTCGCGCCCCAGCACCGTCTTTGCGGAAGGGGACACGAACAGGAACCGACCCTTCGTGTCGAACCGCGCCACCACGTCGGTGGAGGTTTCGGCCATCAGGCGGAACAGGGCCTCGCTCTCCACGAGCCGCTCGCGGTCGCGCACCTGTTCGGTGATGTCCTGGAAAACGCCGAACAGGGTCGTGATCCGCCCTTCGGCGTCTCGGCCGACCTGAGCCTTGGCGCGCGTCACCCGCTCTTCGCCGTCGCCGCGATACAGCCTCAGCCGCGCGTCGTATCCCTCGCCCGTGGCGATCGCTCTCTGGACCAGCTTTCGGATTTCGGCCTGATCCTCGGGATGGTAGCGCCCCACGGCGCTGTAGGCGGTCGGATCCACCTCCCCCGGCTTCAGGCCGTGAATGCGGAAGACTTCCGCCGACCACGTCACCTCGCCGGTCTCCACGTCCAGCCGCCAGTTGCCCACGCCGGCCATGGACTCGGCCAGCTTCAGCGTCTCCACCCTCTCGGCCCGGACGCGCTCGGCGCGCGACGCTTCGATCTGAATGGCGGCCATTCGCGCCAACAGCCTCAGGCCTTGCGTCTCCGCCTCGCTCAAGGGCCCTCGCGGCTTGGTGTCGATCACGCACACCGCGCCGTCCTGGCGTCCGTCGGCCGTCGTGATCACCCCTCCGGCATAGAACCGCACCCCTTCTTCGGTGACCAGGCGATTGTCGACGAAACGGGGGTCGCGCACGGCGTCCTCGACCACCATGACGGCGCCTTCGCCCAGTTCCGCCGCATGGGCGCAGAACGATTCCCCCCGCGTCGTCCCATCGCCCGCGAAGCCATGGTTCGACCGGAACCACTGGCGATCGTCCTCAAGCACGGTGATCAGCGCGATGGGCGCGTCGAACATGGCGGCGGCCAGGTCCGTCAGGCGATCGAAGGCTTCTCGTCTCGGCACCGCGGGCTCCTGGCAAGGAGAGCACGGTTAATCGTTCATCGCTGACAAATGGTTAGCGCCGCGGCGGCGGCCCCCGTCCCCGCTCCGCCAGCCACTCCGGCGCCTCCAGGTCCAGCGCGTCCTCCTCCTCCGCCAACGTGTCCTCCGACACCGTCTGATTACGGATGGAAACCCCCGCCGCATGCACCGTCTCGGGATCTCCGCTGACCAGCGGATGCCACCACGCCAGATCCCGCCCCTCGTGCAGCCGGCGATAGGCGCAGCTCTTGGGCATCCACTCCAGCGCCTCGATGTTCCCCGGCGCCAGCTGGATGCAGTCCGGCACGTGCCGTTTGCGGTTCGCATAGTCCGAGCACCGGCAGGCGGCCGGATCGAACAGGCGGCAGTGCACCTTGGTCGGGATCACCTCCCCGGTGTCCTCGTCCTCGAACCGCACCAGACAGCACAGCCCGCATCCGTCGCACAGGCTCTCCCACTCCGCGGGCGTCATCTCGTCCAGCCGCTTGGTTTCCCAGAAAGTCACGCGGCGGCGATCGATCCGAGCAGCGCCTGGCTGGGGATTCCCCAGACGCCGTTCAACAGCCGCATCTGCTCCAGCGTCAGCTCGCGCCGGCGGTTCAGAATTTCCGACGCCCGCGAGCGCGATCCGATCAGGGTCGCCAGATCGGACTGCCCCATGCCCTTGCGCTCCATGGCGAAACGGATGGCCTCGACCGGGTCCGGCGGGTCCAATGGAAATCGCTCCTCCTCATACCGGGCCAGCAGCAGGCCCAGCGTCTCGAACCGGTCCGCCTCCGCGCTTCCCCGCGCGGGTTCATGGTCGAAGAAGCCCTCATACTCGGCCAGATAGGCGTCGTACTGCGCGTCGTCTCGAATGATGTGCAGCTCCGTCATCATACAGTCTCCGGATCGATCCTGTCGTAGTCGGCGTGGGCGCCCACGAACTTCACCAGCACCTGCTTGAAGGTGAAGGAGACGCGCGCCACCAGCCGGTAGTTGTTGCCGCCGATGTCGAAGATGATCCTGCCGTCACCCACGAAATCGGCCGAGTTGAAGTCGTTTCGAACATCCTGCGGCGTTTCCCATCGCGCCGCACGGACATGGTCGTACCAGGCGATCAACGGCCCCTTCGCGCGAGGATGCCGCATCCAGAAGGCTTGAAGTGTGCGGCGCGCCACCACGTTCATGGGCGCACCCTACACTGTTCCCAAATCGGGAACAAGCTGGCGGCTGGCTTATCGGTCACTCATCGCCTAAGTCCCCGCGCCATGGCCGCCCGCCCGCCTCTCGTCGCCCTCAAGGACGTCCGTCTGCAGGACGGACCGCGCCCGCTGTTCGACGGCGTCGATCTGGCCATCGAGCCGCGCAGCCGGGCCGCGCTCGTCGGCCGCAACGGCGCGGGCAAATCCACCCTGATGAAGCTGGTCATGGGCCTGATCGAGCCCGACGCCGGCGACCGCTCCGTCCAGGCCGGGACGCGCTTCGCCCACGTGCCGCAAGAGCCGGACATCATCGGCGACACGCTCCTGGACTACGCCGCCTCCGGCGCCGCCGAGCGCTGGGACGCCGAGGCCTGGCTGACCACCTTCGGCCTCGACCCCGCCAAGCCCGCCGTGAACCTGTCGGGCGGCGAGACCCGCCGCGCCGCGCTGGCCAAGGCCTTCGCCGAGGCGCCTGACCTGCTCCTGCTGGACGAGCCGACCAACCACCTCGACGTCCTGGCCATCGAACTGCTGGAGAACGAGCTGCTGCAGGCCCGCTTCGCCGTGCTGGTCGTCAGCCACGACCGCGCCTTCCTGAACCGCGTCACCGACCGCGTGCACTGGCTGGAGCACCGCCGCGTCCGCACGCTGGACAAGGGCTTCAAGGCCTTCGACGACTGGGCCGCCAAGGTCATGGACGAGGAGGCGGAATCCTTGCGCCGCCTGACGAAGAAGATCGAGGCCGAGACCTACACCTTCTACCGCTCCATCACCGCCCAGCGCACCCGCAACGAGGGCCGCGCCCGCGCCCTGGACGCCATGCGCGCCGACCGCGCCGAACGGGTCAAGGATCTGCCGCGCGACCTCCATCTCGGCGTCGACAGCGGCGCCGCCTCCGGCAAGCTGGTGGCCGAGCTGAAGGGCGTGTCCAAGGGCTTCGGCGACCGCGTCGTCCTCAAGCCCTTCACCACCCGCGTCATGCGCGGCGACCGCCTGGCCGTCGTCGGGCCGAACGGCGCGGGCAAGACGACCCTGGTCAAGCTGCTGCTGGGCGAACTGCCCGCCGACGCGGGCTCGATCCGCCTCGGCGCCAACCTCGACCCCGTCTACCTCGACCAGTCGCGCGAGGGCCTGAAGTCCGACATGACCCTGTGGGACGCGCTGACGCCCGGCGGCGGCGACAGCATCCTGGTGCGCGGCCACTCCAAACACGTCGCCGCCTACGCCAAGGACTTCCTGTTCCAGGAGTCGCAGCTGAAGCAACCCATCTCCACCCTCTCGGGCGGAGAGCGGAACCGCCTGCTGCTGGCCCGCGCCCTGGCCAAGCCCGCCAACCTGCTGGTGCTGGACGAACCCACCAACGATCTCGACATGGACACGCTCGACAAGCTGGAGGAGCTGCTCGAGGGCTACGACGGCACCCTGATCCTGGTCAGCCACGACCGCGACTTCGTGGACCGCCTGGCCACCTCCACCATCGCGCTGAACGGCCGCGGCGATTTGGTCGAGACCCCCGGCGGCTGGACCGACTTCCTCCGCCAGAATCCGGGGTTCCTCTCGAGGGATGAGGGACTGGGGAAGAGGGATGAGGCCACCAAGCCAGCTGCGTCGCCCCTCATCCCTGGTCCCTCATCCCGCATCCCTCCCAAGAAGCTCTCCTACAAGGACGCCCGTCGCCTCGAAGAGGTCGAGCGCCTGATGGAAACCCTCCCGGCCGAGATCGCCCGCCACGAGGCGACGCTGGCCGACCCCGACCTCTACGCGCGCGACCCCGCCGCCTTCGACCGCGCCATGAGGGCCGCCGAAAAGGCCCGCGCCGATCTGGAGCAGGCCGAGGCCGACTGGCTGGACATCGAGGAAAAGAAGGCGGCGCCGGCGGGGTGAAGCCTCCGACTAGGCCTCATCATGCTCGGTTATGGCCTGCCGAAGCGCCGCGGCCGGCGCGAACCGAACGGCCCCGGTTTTTCGGGCGGCCATGCGTCGTTGTTTGAACCGGGCTTGCCGCTGGAGCGCGCGATCCACGGGAGGCTTCACCATCACGGTGAATGTACCGAGCTTGTCCACGCGGAGCTTCCCGCCGCTGGCGAGGTGATCGAGCATGACCGCCACAAGGGCATTGTAAGCCTTGTCGACGTCCGATCGCGTCAATCCGGACCTGCTGGCCGCCTCGCTGACCAGTTCGGACTTGGTCGCCGGCTTGCCTTCAGGCGGCTCCGGCAGGAGCTTGGGCCGCCAGTTGATGCCTTCTTCACCGGCCCCGACCGCGTCGACGTAGCCGACCGGCATCTCAAAGCGGCGCGCGGCGCGATAGGGAACTCCACTCATTTCAGCGCTTCCATGACCCTGGCCCGATGCTCCGAATCGTCGATCCGCCATAGCGCGTCCCACTTGTATCCTAGGAGCAAAACCTTGCCCAAAGGCTTTCCTGTGGCGTCGGTCGCATGCGCGACCTCGTGCATCAGCGAGTCAGATGGCGACTCTCGCACCAGGAATTCAAGCCGCGCTCGCTGCGTGAGATCGAACTGGCCCTTCTCCGTCAGTGCGTCCAAGCGAGCGAGAAGATCCGTTCGGCACGTATCCGGGAACAGAGGCGCAGCCCCCAACTTGGCCCAAGCGTAGCCGCCCACGTCGAAATTCGCATAGGCCGAGCAATAGTCCACGCTCAACTCGTCGAACACCAGCGCCGCGTTACGCAAGGCGGCGCGCAGCAGCCCCTTCGCCTGGAGGCGCCCCGGCAGGACCAACATCTCGAAGCCGACCGCCAGACGCCCGGCCTCATCTCGAACGAAGAACAGCGACAATACGACCTCGTCGGCACGGAGGGTCATCCTCCAGCCGCCGTCTTCCGCCTCCCACACGGGTGGCACGCCGTCGCACTCGGGCACTCCCGCGCACAGCAGGTCGCCGATGCGGGACACCCCTGCATCATCCAGCTTCAGGAACGTCGCCGCCCCCTGCACGTCGCCCTCAGCTCGAACGGAAGGCTCACGCCGGGCTTCCATCCACGGCCATTTGTCTTTCTGCGACAGAGCTTGCCCCCGCTTCTCGAACCTTGGGTAGAAGGCATCCAACTTTTTCTCGCTGGTCAAGAGTCGTGCGGTCGTGGGGCCTCCTTTGACGCCCGAGAGAGCAAAACGTGTGGACAACCCAAGCTGCTGAATCCGCGTCGCGAATTCCGTCCGTCCACAGATATGCACAGGGTTATGCACCGATCGCGGGCGGCTTTCGCACAGCGGGGCGAGTTCGGGCGCTTGCCTCATACCCGGTTTCGTCGGAACGTCAACGGGCCGAGGGACACGGCGGCGCGGAAAACCGGGGAGACCCGGGGCTCAAGGCGAACCGGCCCGGCTCTCTGACCCGACGCTTCGGGAGGTCTTCGGACCCGACGGGCGAGAGGCAGGATCCAGGCTCCCGAACTCCAAAGGCTTCGGCCGGCGGGTTCACGGAGAACCGGATCGGGATCGACGGACGGCGCAGGCTCGACCTGCGGAACGCTGGAGACCCTGAGCGCGACAGGATGCAGCCGACCTTCGTCGGGGTTCGCCCCGCCGCAGCAAGGCCAAGGTCCTGAACCTCAACGGCCAAGTCCAACCCGGACTTGGCGGGGGGACGAAGCGAACCGGTCCGCCGGGGAGCGTCGTCCCCCCGCTCAATTCTGGGCTGCGCCTTCCCCCCCCCCCCGCCATCTCTGGCGATTTCCCGCACGGCGCGATACGGTCAAGCCTCCTGAGGGGGAGCTTCCGACCATGCGCATCGTCGCCACCGCCGCCGCCGTCCTGATCGTCGCCTGCGCCACGGGCGCCGCCGCCCAGGACCGACCCGCCGCCTACGCCAACGCCGAGGCCTGTCTGGAGGCCAACGTCGACGCCGCCGTCGCCGCCTCGACGGGCGCGACCGACGCGGCCGAGTTCCTGCTCGGCTACCTCTGCGCGGACCCCGTCGCGGCGGCCACCAAATATGAGGTCAACTCCGAGCTGCTGGCCTCGGGCAAGGGACTGTTCGAAGGCTTCCTGACCCTCATGCCGGCCCAGTCGACCGAGGTGATTGAGATCCCGGACTTCGAAGCCATGTCCGACGAGCAGATCGACGCCTGGCTTCGAGAGCAGGAAGCCGCCGCCGCGGAGCAGGCGGAGGCGGCGCCCGCCTTCAGCCTCGACCCCGCCGAGTCCGCCGCCCAGGCGCCTACGGATCCTTTCGAGGGCATCTTCATCGACCCCGTCACCGGCGAAATCGTCACCGGCGACAATCCGCTCGGTCCGATGATCGTCATGCTGACGAATTATCTGGACGCCACCGCCCGCTCCATGTCCGGCGCCCCGCCCGTCTTTCTGCGAGAGCACACGGCGCGGCTGATCGTCCAGCGGCGCCGCTGACCTTTCCAAGGCGGCGCGGTCGCCCTATGCCTTGGCCATGCGCCGCCTGACGTCTCCCGCCCTGCCCGACCGCCGCGCCGTTCTGGCCGGGGGCGCGGCGCTGGCGCTGGCGGGGTGCGGCGGCGACCAGCCGCAGGTCGACGACGAGGGCCGCGTCCGCATCCGCTTCGCCACCGACTGGCGCGCCCAGGCCGAGCACGGCGGCTTCTATCAGGCGCTGGCCAGCGGGGCCTATGCCCGACGCGGGCTGAACGTCCAGATCGTCCAGGGCGGCCCCGGCGTGAACGTGCCGCAGCTGCTGGCCGCCGGCGCGGTCGAGCTGGGCATGGGCTCCAACAGCTTCATCCCGATGAACCTGGTGGCCGAAGGCGCGCCCGTGAAGGCCGTCGCCGCCTTCTTCCAGAAGGACCCCCAGGTCCTGATCGCCCACCCCGATCCGGCGCTGGAGACGATCGCCGACCTGGCCGGCCGGCCCTTCCTGCTGGCCGCCGCCTCACGCGACGCCTTCTGGGTCTGGCTGAAGGCCAAATACGGCTTCACCGACGATCAGGTCCGCACCTACAACTTCAACTCCGCCCCCTTCCTGGCCGACGAACGGGCGGTGCAGCAGGGCTATCTGACCTCCGAGCCCTACACGATCCAGAAGGAGGCGGGGTTCGCGCCGCGGGTCTTCCTCTTGGCCGACGAGGGCTATCCCTCCTACGCCTGCATGGTGCTGGCGCCCGACGCGTTCGCGCGCGACAACGCCGCCTCGCTGCGCGCCTTCCTGGCCGCCACGGCCGAGGGCTGGCGCGACTACATGCAGGGCGATGCGAAAGCCGCCGACGCCCTGATCCGAAAGGACAATCCGGAGATGACCCAGGACGTCCTGGACCAGGCCCGGGCCAGGATGCGGGAGTACGCCGTCGTGTCGGGCGGCGACGCGGCCCTGTACGGCCTCGGCACCATGACCCAGGAACGCTGGCGGGCCTTCTACGACGTGGCGTCGCAGGCGGGCGTCTATCCCCCCGGCCTGAACTGGCGCGACGCCTTCACCACCCAGTATCTGCCGGGCCGTGGCTGAAGCCGCCGCCGCGTCGCTGGACGGGGCGACGGTCCGCTTCCCGGAACGCACGGTCGGCCCGATCAACCTGACGCTGGCCCCGGGCTCGATCACCGCTCTCGTCGGCGCCTCCGGTTCCGGCAAATCGACGGCGCTGATCCTGCTGGCGGGCCTGCGCGCTCCGGACGCCGGACAGGCGACGCCGGGCGCCCCCGGCCGCGTCTCCATGGTGTTCCAGAGCCCGACCTTGATGCCGTGGGCCGACGCCATGGCCAACGTCGCCCTGCCGCTGGAGCTGGCGGGCGTCGCCCGCGCGGAAGCCCGGACCCGTGCCGCCGACGCCTTGAGCCGGGTCGGCCTGGGCGACCGCCTGACCGCCCTGCCGCGGGAGCTGTCCGGCGGCATGGCCATGCGCTGCGCCCTGGCCCGCGCCCTGGTCACCGAGCCCGACCTGCTGCTGCTGGACGAGCCCTTCGCCGCGCTGGACACCGTCACCCGCCGTCGCCTGATCGACGACCTGCACATGGCGTGGGCCGAGACGAGGCCCGCGATCGTGCTCGTCACCCATGACGTGGAAGAGGCGGTGTTCCTCGCCCGGACCGCCGTCGTGCTGGACCCGCTGGGCCGGGTCGCCGCGCGGGTCGACGTGCCGGGCGACCTGCCCCGCCCGCCCGGCTTCCGCGACGCCGCGACCACCCGCGCCGCGGTCGCGGAGGTCTCCGCCGCGCTGTCCGCCACGCTGGAGCCCGCGTCGTGAGCCGGGCATGGGCCGAGCGACTGGCCGGCGCCGTCTCGGTCGTCGTCCTGCTGGCGGTGTGGGAAATCGCCTGCCGCGTCCTGAGCGTGCCCGTCTATCTGCTGCCCCCGCCCAGCGCCGTCGGCGCGGCCCTGGTCGAAGCCGCGCCCCGCCTGGTCCCGTCGGCCGGGCAGACCTTCCTTCAGGCCATGCAGGCCCTGCTGCTGGCCGCGGTCGTCGGCGGCGCCGCGGCGGTCGCCGCCAGCCTGCATCCCGCCGCGCGCGGCGCCCTGCGGCCCCTGGCCACCCTGCTGCAGGTCACGCCGGTCGTCGCCGTCGCGCCGCTGGTGATCCTGTGGGTCGGGCTGGACCGGGCCCAGCTGTCGGTGGTGATCCTGGCCGCCGCCGTCGCCCTGTTCCCCCTGTTCTCCGCCACCCTGACCGGACTGACCTCGGCCGATCCGGATCTGGAAAAGCTGTTCGACCTGCATCGCGCCTCGCGCCGGGACCGCCTTCTGCGGCTGCGCCTGCCGTCCAGCCTGCCCTTCGTGGTCGAGGGTCTGCGGATCGGCGCCGGACTGGCCATCGTCGGCGCGGTGGTGGCGGAGTTCGTGGCCGGCACCGGCGCCACCCAAGGCCTGGCCTGGCGCATCCTGGAGGCCGGCAACCGCCTGCGCACCGCCGAGATGATCGCGGGCCTGGCCTGGCTGGCCGCCATGGGCCTGGGCCTGAACCTGATCCTCGGCCTGATCGAGACGGCCGTGCGCCGTCGTTTCGGGACGAGCCTGATCGCGTGAGCCTCGCGAACGCGTGAATCAGGCTCGAACTTCAGAATCGGATCGACGCTTCGGAGAAGCGCCGATCCGGGGCCGTTAACGCGCGCGCAAGCCCGTCGCCCCTAGTCTGATCGCTCAATCGTCGGGAGGTCCGCGTGACCCGCGCCCTGTTGCTGAGCGTCGCCTGCGCCGCCGCGGCCCTGTTCGCCGCCCCGGCCGCCATGGCCCAGAGCGACGAGCGCCCCCAACTGCGCCGCCTCGACTGGGCCGGCCGCCCCGCCCCGTCCGGCGCCGAGCTGCGCCGCGCCGCTCCGGTCATCCCCCACGCCGGCGCCGCCCCCTCGCGCGTCGCCCTGCGCCCGGCCCAGCCGTGGCGGCCGACGGCGGGCCAGATCGACGGCCGCCCCGGCCTGACCCCGGCCACCGCCTTCGCCGGCCCGGCCGCGCCGAGCTATGCGCCGCCTTCGGTCGAGACGCCGCCCGTCGAAGGGCCGCGTCCCGCGCCCGTCCGCAGCGAGCCCGCGCCGCAGCCCCGCCCCGCTCCAGTTCAGGCCCAGCGCCCCGCCCCGCCCGCGACCGCTCCGGCCCAACCGACGCCGCAGCCCGTGCGTGAGCCGGAGGCTCCGCCCGCCAGACTGGTCCAGCCGTCTCCGGTGTCGGCGCGCGTGACCGCCCAGCCCGAGCCGCAGCCGCAGGCCCAGACGAGCGTCGTCGACGACCCCATGGCCCCGCGCCGCGACGCCCCCATCTTCCGCATCCAGGGCGCCCGCCAGCCGCAGGCCGCGCCTCCGGTCGAGACCCCGCCTGTCGCCGAGCCGACGCTGCCGGCCGCTGCCCCTCTCCCCGCGCCCGTCGCCTCGACCCAGCCCACCGCTCGTCAACAGGGCGCCCGCTACTATTCCGTCCACCGCCAGAACGGCCGCGTCCCGGATCCGACGGTCCTGCCTGAGCCCGTGTGGCTGGACCGCATGCCCGTCCAGCTCGACTCCACGCCGCAGTCCGAGGACTTGGCCGCCCCGCCCGAGACGCCGCAGATGGTGCGCGGCTCCGACGGCAAGATGCGCCCGGTCCAGGGCGCCCAGGGCGATCCGATCCCGTGACCGAAGTCCTGTCCCGTCTTCCCGACCTGATCGCGCTCGCGGAGGAGACCTCCAGCGAAAAACGTCGCACCCTGCTGCGCGAACTCAGCGACCAGTTCTTCGGCCCGGTCGAACCCACGACCGTCGAGACCGCCCTGTACGGCGACGTCTTGGGCAAGCTGGCCGCCGACATGGAGACGGCCGTCCGCGCCGAACTGTCGGCCCGTTTCTCCGCCAGCCCCAACGCGCCCCACGCCCTGATCCGCCGCATGGCGTCGGACGAGGCCGAGGTGGCCGAGCCCGTGCTGCGCGCCTCGCCCGTGCTGACCGAGGCCGACCTGCTGCACGTCGTGCGCTCCAAGGGCCAGGCCCATCTGCGCGCCGTCTCGGCCCGCGAGACGGTGCCCGAGGCCGTGTCGGACGTCATCGTCGAACGCGGCGACGACGAGACCCTGGGCGCCCTTCTGGGCAACGAGGGCGCCGCCCTGTCGCGCCGCGCCACCGAGGCCGCCGTCGAGCGGGCCAAGGCCAATCCGGCGCTGCATGCCGCGACGGTCGAGCGCAAGACCCTGCCGCCCGACCTGCTCAACGAGATGTATTTCGTGGTCGAGGCCCGCCTGCGCGCCCGCATCCTGGAGCAGAACGCGCGGATGGATCCGGCCCTGCTGGAAAGCGCGCTGAGCGCCGGCCGCGCCCGCCTGGCCGAGGTCGACGGCGCCCTGCCCGCCGACTATTCGTCCTGCCTGGCCTATGTCGAGGAACTGCGCGCCGCTGGCCAGCTGACGCCCCAGATGCTGGCCCGCTTCCTGCGCTCGGGATCGAAGACCAGCTTCCTGATCGCCCTGTCCCAGCTGGCCGACGTCGACTTCCACACCGCCGCCTCGATCGTGGAGCGTCAGGATCTGGACGCCCTGGCCGTCATCTGCCGCGCCGCCGACCTGGACCGCGCCCTGTTCCTGACCTACGCCGTCGTGCTGCTGAACACCGACGGCGACGCCATGGGCAAGGCCCACGCCTACGCCCGCATGTACGCCGACCTCGGCCGCGACGCCGCGCTGCGGACGCTGAGGTTCTGGAAGGCGAGGCGGGCGGCGCAGGCGGCGTGACTGGGCCTAGGTTTGGCGCGACCCCTCCCAGAGCTCAGCTTCAGCTTGGGTGGCCGGGTTGTCGCGAAAATTCGCGTTCATGTAGAGTGGAACCTTGAACGCCACCCGGTGAGTTTGTTCGGCCCTCTGAGCATTTGTGCGCTCGGCCTGACCGCCAAGCGCGCCTCCAATCTTGACGAACGAAGCAACCTTGATCTCGCCGTTGGCCTGTCCTTGCCCACCGATCTTAGACTCTTCGGTCTCTGCCACCACGACAGACACGTCGAACTCCACATAGCTCTTCTCGGTGATCTGCTCGCCGTTCAGTCGTGAAGGATTGATGGCAACAAGGTTGCGAGCTTTAACCCGGGCCCCTTCGACGCCAAGTGCTATTTCGTAAAGCGTATCTTGGATGAATTCATTCAACCGCATAGCCCGTCCTTCGCACCCACCTGACCTTTCGCCAAGTTAGGGACGCGCGCCGCGAAATTGAAAGGCCCGCCAAATCGCTCCGGCGGGCCTCGTCTTTCCGGCTTTCGCCGAAGCTTACTTCTTGGCGCGGCCGGCGGCGCGGGCGGGTTTGCGGCCGCCCTGGCCCAGGCCCATCTGCTTGGCCAGGTCCGAGCGGGCCTTGGCATAGTTCGGGGCGACCATGGGGTAGTCCTTGGCCAGGCCCCACTTGGCCCGGTATTCCTCGGGCGACATGTCGTATTTCGTGCGCAGGTGGCGCTTCAGCGACTTGAACTTGCGGCCGTCTTCCAGGCAGATCAGGTAGTCCGGCGTGATCGACTTGCGGATCGGCACCGCCGGTTCCTTGTTTTCCGGCTCCGGCTCGACGGCGCCGGTCGACAGTTGCGTCATCGTGGCGTGGATCGAGCCGATCAGGGCGGCGACGCCGTCCGGAGAGACGGTGTTGTTGCTGACGTAGGCCGAGAACATGTCGGCCGTCATTTCCAGCAGGTTGGCGTTTTCTTCCATTCTCGGCGTTTCCTCGATCAAGACCACGGAGCGTTGCTGACCGGGATTCGGTCCAACTGAAAACGCCCCTTAGTCCGCGTCGCGTGTGAAAGCAATGCGGCGCGGCGATGCTGGCGCTTTTCAGATCATCCCTGCATCATTGTGGAACAGAGTTTCAGCGGCCGAAGTCTTCCGCCAGCGCCAGCATGGCGGCGCGTTCCGGCGCCGAATATTCGTCCAGCGCCTCCATGTCGCCCTCGCGGATCGCCTTCATCAGGGCGGGCGTCAGCGCCGACGACAGCGACCAGTTCCAGTAGCGCAGCACCGTCTGGGCCCGGTCGACCGCCAGCATGTCGAAGGTCGTCTGCACCCGCGCCAGATCGGGATGGATCGCCCCGTCCGGCCCCGTCTCCGGCCGCCGGGTGGACCGCCACAGGGCCAGCAGGTCCTCGCGCCCCATGCCGGTCGCCTTGCAGAGGATGGCCAGGGGCTCGCCGCCCACGTCGCCCAGGATCTTGGCCCCGGTCAGCGGCTTCAGGCCCGCCAGATAGGCGATCTCCGACGCCGTCTCGCGCGAGACGCCGGCCACGCCCGCCTGGGCCACCGCATGCTCCAGGCTGTCGAACGGGCTCTTGTCGACCGCCGCGCGGTTGCGCTGGCGCCGCTCGATGAACTGCAGGGCCTTGCGCGACACCGGATCGCCCCACCCCTCGGCCGCGGCCATGGGGAAGACGTCCTCCGACACCTCCTGCAGCGGCTCGCGCGACACGGCGAAGCGTTGCAGGATGGTGCGCCGCTCTTCCGGCCCGGCCCACCAGAACATCACATAGGCGCCCGACGGCCTCAGCTCGGGCCGCCTCAGCAGGTGGGGGACCAGCTCGCGGTGCGTGCGGCTGAGCGCCGTCGCGTCCTCCAGCGCCGGCTGGCTGAAATGCGCGGTCACATTGCGCAGCAGGCGTTCGACGTTCGCCGGCTCGGCGGCGCGCACGACGGCCTCGACCACCACCTCCGGAACCTCGCGCCGCCCGGCGATCAGCCAGCGGTGTTCCTCCGACGCGTCCAGGGCGCAGGACAACAGGTCGCTGTCCGACAGGGCCGGGCAGGTCTCGATCAGGATCGCGGCGATCTCGGGCTGGTCGCGCAGCAACAGCCGCGTCAGGCTGTTGGGCAGTTCGGCCAGCGGGGCCAGCCGCTGGGCCACCCGCATCCGGTCCTCCGGCGTCGCCAGGCGCAGCATGTCGACCAGCAGGTCGCCCGTCACCGCGCGCTCGAAGGCGTTGATCCGGCTGGCCGGCAGGGACACGACGTCGGCCAGGCGCTTCAGCAGCGCATGGCGCGCCCGCAGCGTCGGCTGGGGCGGGGCCTCGTTCGGCTGGATCGCGGGCTCCGACATCGCGCGGGAGTCTGGGGCCGGCGGGTTAACCGCGCGTGACGGACCGTGCCGTCAGGCCGCGTCGTTTGACGCCGGCGCGCGCCCGCTCCACCCTCGCGGCGAACCGGAGATCTCTCTCATGCGCGCCCTCGTCCTTCTCGCCCTCGCCGCCCTCGCGGCGCCCGCAGCAGCGCTGGCCCAGGAGACGCCGCCGACCGCGGCGGGCCCATTCCTCTTCCTGCAACAGGAAGAGGAAGCGGTCGTGCTCGCCTCGATGGCCGAGCGTCGCGCGACCGACCTCGGCGCCGGCACAACGACGATCGTGTTCCTGCGCGACGGCGAACAGCTGGTGCGCGGCGAGGCTCTGACCGAGGCCGACTGTGCCCGGGGTTTGCGCCGCACGGGCCCGATCTTCATTCAGTACGTTCCGGATCCCGACACGCGGACGGCTCCGATCGCAGCGGCGCCTCCGATAGACTGGAGCCCGCCCGGCCCGCTTGACGGGCCGCTGATGGACTACCTCTGCCAGGACGGCCGGCACGATCCCGCGCAGGTCAGCCCCAAGGCGTCGATCCTGGTGGCCCGCTGGCTGGAGGGAAGCTGACCCTCGTCAGTCGAACGCCGCCCAGCCGGCCGCGCTGTCGTCCGTCAGGGCGAAGTCGGCCGTCACGGTCCCGGCGGTCCGGAAGGTCAAGGTCAGGGGCACGCGCCCGTCGCGCGCCTTCGCAGGATCATAGCCGATCAGCATGAAATGCAGCGGGCTGCCCGGGCGCACGGCCAGTTCGCCTCGGCCGGGGACGGACCAGGCCGGGTCGGACACCATGTCGGGCCGGGGGCCCGAACGGTCGATGCGGTGCAGCTCCACCCGCTCGGCGCAGGCGCAGGAGACGGAGATCAGCTCGTCGGCGACGGGGTCGCCGTTGCGGATCAGGACATAGGCGGCCACGTCCTGACCGGGCTCGTCCACATGGCGCAGCACGCGGCGCGTCAGATCCAGCGGCCCGGCCGAGGCGGCCGCTTCCCGCCGCGGCGCAGGCGCCGACATCAGAGTCACGGGCGCGTCGCCGTCCCCGGTCGCGGACGTCCCCATTCGAGGCATGAAGGCGACCGCCCCCGGATCCTCGCGATAATCGAACCCGCCCTGTTCGACCCAGGCGTCGCCTTCCCTCTTGAAGGACCGCGAACGGTTCACCCCGTCGGCGCCCATGACGATGGTCGACCGCATCGGCGGAAAGCCGTCCAGGCCATGGATCGTCTCCTCCACCTCGAAGGCGCCGGGGCCGGTCGGTCGGATCGTTCCGGTCGAATGAAAGCCGCCGGAGGTGAAGTAGTGGAAGATGTAGGCGCCGCTGTCCTTGTCCCTGAAGATGATCGTCTCGCCGGCATAGGCGCCGTCGTTGACCGAGTGAACCACCTGCACCGCATGGCCGCCGACGGCCCAGTCCCAGCGCTGGACGTCCTGGACGGAGGCGTCCTTCGTGCCCGTCCCCCGCCAGCTGCGCCCGACCAGATGCTCGAACGGCGCATAGGCCGTCATTCCCGCGCCGGGCGGGGGGAGTGCGGCCACCTGGGCGGCGGCGGGCGCGGCGCAGGCCAGCGACAGGGCGGCGGCGGTGATCAGAATTCTCTTCATGACGTGTCCTCCGGGCGGAGTTGACGCCCGAAACGGCGGCGCGGCAAGGGAGAAGCCGTTGCCATGCCGTCCGAACGTGGCAAGGTCGCCCAAGGCCAGGGGGGCTCATGACCACGCCGACGAACGACCCGAACGCACGCGGCTCGCCCGACGACCGCCACGGCCTGCACGACCTGGCCGACGACGCGATGGGCTTCGGCATGGCGGAGGTCAGGACCGCCTGGGCCATGCTGGTCCGCCCGGCGCGCAGCCTGGACGGCTACATGCGGCTGGGCCCCACGGCGGGCGGGACGCTGGCGCGGCCGCTGCGGCTGTATCTGGCGCTCAACGCCGTCATGATGCTGATGATGTTCCTGCTGGGCGGCATGGAGATCATGCTGGACGCCTATCCGCCGGAACTGTGGGAGGCGGGCGCCCGACAGGCCGGCAAGACGGTCGACGAATACCGCGCCGACGCCGAGGGCTGGGTCACCCTGACGATGGTCCCGCTCAGTTCGGCGCTCTACGCCCTGATGCTGGCGCCCTTCATGCGCTGGTGGGACCCGGAGGATCTGGGCTGGCGCAAGGGATTCCGCGCGACCTTCGTGTTTCTGAACGCGATGACCGTGCCCTTCATGCCGTTGACGATCTTCCTCTACGACCCGCGCATGTATCTGCTGTCGCCCTTCGTCATGTTCGGCCTGATCGTCTACGCCTTCATGCGGACGGGGCGAGGCCGCTGGTTCGCCAACCCGCTGGAGGGCGCCGTGAAGTCCGGCGCGCTCATCCTCGTCATGATCGTGGTGCAGGTGATCGTCACCGTCCCCCTGATGGCCATCGGCTATGTGGGCGGCCGGTTCGGGGCCTGATCACAGCCCCTCGAACAGCGCCGTCGACAGATAGCGCTCGGCGAAGCTGGGGATGACGGCGACGATGGTCTTGCCGGCGTTCTGATCCAGCGCCGCCTGGCGGAAGGCGGCGACCAGGGCGGCGCCGGAGCTGATGCCCACCGGCATCCCCTCCACCCGCGCGGCACGGCGGGCCATGTCGAAGGCGTCCTCGTTGGACACCTGCTCGACGCCGTCGATGACCGCGCGGTCGACGATGGACGGCACGAAGCCGGCGCCGATGCCCTGGATCTTGTGCGGGCCCGGCTCGCCGCCGGACAGGACGGGGCTGGCCGTCGGCTCGACCGCGATCATGCGCACCGAGGGTTTGCGCGCCTTCAGAACCTGGCCCACGCCGGTGATCGTGCCCCCGGTGCCCACGCCGGCGACGACCACGTCGACCGCGCCGCCGGTGTCGTTCCAGATCTCCTCGGCCGTCGTGCGCCGGTGGATTTCGGGATTGGCCGGGTTGTCGAACTGGGCCGGCGAGACGGCCCCGGGCGTGGCCTCCAGCAGGTCCTGAGCCGTCTGGATCGCGCCCTTCATGCCCTTTTCGGCCGGGGTCAGGACCAGTTCGGCGCCCAGAAGCGCCAGCATCTTGCGCCGCTCCATCGACATGCTCTCCGGCATGACCAGGATCAGGCGATAGCCCTTGGCCGCCGCCACGAAGGCCAGGGCGATGCCGGTGTTGCCGCTGGTCGGCTCGATCAGGACGCTGTCCGGGCCGATCTTGCCCGCCGCCTCCAGCGCCTCGATCATGGCCACGCCGATGCGGTCCTTGACCGAGGCGATCGGGTTGAAGAACTCCAGCTTGGCCAGAACGCGGCCCTTCGGCTTCAGCTCCGCCGACAGACGCGGCAGCTCCACCAGCGGCGTGTCGCCGATCGTGTCGACGATCGAGGCATAGACCTTGCCCCGGCCGGACTTGGCGTGGCGGCTGGCGTCGTAGGGGGTGGCGGTCATGGGAGGGCTCCGAGCTCAGGCGGGGCGACGGAAAAAACGAGTGCACATGGTGCACATTCGGTCGCCCGTTTCGCACACCGACAGGAGATAGCGCGCGGGGCGTGGGGCACAAGCCATGGTTCGGCGATCGATCAGGGTTAAGCCGGGATTAACCACGATCCCGCATCCCTGAGGCCTGTTCCGGGGCCCGTGCTTTGCGCAATCTGATCGCCGCCGTCGAAGCCGTCGATCCGCTGGTCGTCACCGGAAAGGTGGCGGGCGTGTCGGGCCTGCTGATCGAGAGCCGGGGGGGGCTGTCGCGGCTGGCCGTGGGGGCGCGGGCCGAGATCGGACGCGGGCGCGGGCTGGATCCCCTGCCGGCCGAGGTCGTGGGCTTCCGCGACGCCAAGGCCCTGCTGATGCCGTTCGGTCCGGTCGAGGGCGTGGCGCCGGGCGCGGACATCCGCATCGTCGACGCCGCCGCCGCCGTGCGGCCGACCACTGGCTGGCTCGGCCGCATCGTCGACGCCTTCGGCCAGCCCATCGACGGCAAGGGCCCCCTGCCGCGCGGCCCCGCCGCCTATCCCCTGCGCGCCGCGCCGCCGCCGGCCCATTCGCGCGGCCGGGTGGGCGAACGGCTGGACCTGGGCGTGCGGGCCATGGACGTGTTCACCACCACCTGCCGGGGGCAGCGCCTGGGCATCTTCGCCGGATCGGGCGTCGGCAAGTCGGTGCTGCTGTCCATGCTGGCCAAGGAGGCGACGTGCGACGTCGTCGTCGTCGGCCTGATCGGCGAACGCGGCCGGGAGGTGCGCGAGTTCGTCGAGGAGACCTTGGGCGAAGAGGGCCTGCGGCGCGCCGTGGTCGTGGTCGCCACCAGTGACGAGCCGGCGCTGAAGCGGCGCCAGTCGGCCTATATGACCCTGGCGCTGGCCGAATACTTTCGGGATCAGGACCTGGAGGTCCTGTGCCTGATGGATTCCGTCACCCGCTTCGCCATGGCCCAGCGCGAGATCGGTCTGGCGGCGGGCGAGCCGCCGACGACCAAGGGCTACACCCCCACCGTCTTCACCGAGCTGCCGAAACTTCTCGAGCGCGCGGGGCCGGGGCCGCGACGGCCGGACGGGACGACGGCGGCGCCCATCACCGCCCTGTTCACCGTGCTGGTGGACGGCGGCGACCATGACGAGCCGATCGCCGACGCCGTTCGAGGCATCCTGGACGGCCACATCGTCATGGACCGCAAGATCGCCGAGCGCGGACGCTTTCCCGCCATCGACGTGCTGAAGTCCGTCAGCCGGACCATGCCGGGCAACCAGTCCGAGCCGGAGCGCGAGCTGAACCGCCGCGCGCGCCAATGCCTGAGCGCCTATTCCAACATGGAAGAGCTGATCCGCATCGGCGCCTATCGCAGCGGCGCCGACCCGATCGTGGACCGGGCCATCGCGCTGAACCCGGCGCTGGAGGCGTTTCTGAGCCAGAGGCCGGACGAGGCCACGCCCCTTACCGAATCCTTTACCCGCCTTGAGGCAATCCTGAATCAGGGCATGATCCGGGAACTGGAGTGATCGCATGACCGCCTGGGCTCAGTCGCTGATCCGCATCTCCAACTATGAGGTCGAGACGCTGCAGAAGCGTCTGGCCGAGATCACCGCCCGCCGCGCGTCCGCCGAGATGCGCGTGGCCGTGCTGGACGCCGAGGTCGAGATCGAGCGCGAGCGCGCCCGCGACGACGCCGAGGCGCGGATGCTGCTGGACGCCTATGTCTGCGGCTGGAAGGTCCGCAAGGCCGTGGCCGAGACCACCGTGGCCGAGATCGACGCGGAGGAAGCCGGCGCCCGCGACGCCCTGACCGGCGCGTTCGAGGAGCTGAAGAAGTTCGAGCACGTCGCCGAGACCACCCGCCTGAACGCCCTCGTCGCCGCGGCGAAGCGCGAGACCGCGCGGTTCGACGAGCTGGGACTGAGGCGGAGAGCTTCGTAGCTTCCTTCTCCCCTCGGGGGAGAAGGTGGCTCGCGGAGCGAGACGGTTGAGGGGGATATCAAAGCCGCCTCGCCGCCGAATGAGAGACTGATGATGCAGCCCCCTCATCCGAGCGGCTCCGCCGCCCACCTTCTCCCCCGAGGGGAGAAGGATATGTCACGCCGAGCCATTCTCACCTCCTCCCTCGCCCTTGCGGCCTGCGCCGCCGCGCCGTCGGCGCCGGCGGTCGCGCGTCCGCTGAAGGACCTGTTCCCCTGCCCCGTCGGCGTCTGCGGCATGAGCGGTCAGTTCGGCGACGCCGGCTGGCGGCAGGTGGTGACGCGCGAATTCGACCAGTTCACCCCCGAGTGGGAGATGAAGATGGAGGCGATCCTGCGGCCCGACCGGTCGCTGGACTTCGCCCGCGCGGACGCCTGCGCCGCCTTCGCGCAGGATCATGGGATGCGCCTGCACGGTCACGCCCTGGTCTGGTATTCGCAGGGCGCCGAGGCCTTCGCCGGCCTGGACCGGGCGACCTTCGCAAGGGATTACGACCGCTATGTCCGCGACGTCGCCGCGCGGTATCGCGGTCGGGCGGTCAGCTGGGACGTGGTCAACGAGGCGGTGGCCGAGGACGGCGACGGGCTGCGGACGCATCACTGGTCGCAGGCGCTGGGCGAGGTCGATCACATCCGCCGCGCCTTCGAGGTCGCGCACGAGGCCGATCCGGACGCGGTGCTGTTCCTCAACGACTACAATCTGGAGAACCTGCCGCGAAAGGGCGCGACCTTCCTGCGGCTGGTCGAGACCCTGCTGAAGGCGGGCACGCCGATCCACGGCATCGGCACCCAGAGCCACCTCGACGTCGAGATCGCCGAGGGCCAGATCACCGGCTTTTTCCGCGACGCCGCCGCGACCGGGTTGAAGATTCACGTGTCGGAGCTGGACGCGTCGCTGAAGTCCGACCGGCGCGTCGACCTGCGGCCCGACGGGCAGAAGCGAGCCCAGCAGGCGGCGCGGGTTACCGAGCTGACCGAGGCCTTCATGGCCCTGCCCGAGGCCCAGCGATACGCCTTCACCGTCTGGGGCGCGCGCGATCCCGACAGCTGGCTGAACCGCGACGGCCGTGCGGGCTCCGGCGACGGCCCCCTGCTGTTCGACGCGGCGGGGCGGCCGACGCCGATGCATGGGGCGGTGGTCGCGGGGCTGGACTGAAGCCTGTGGTGAGGTTCGGTTGCACCGTCCGCACCACCCCGGCCCTCACCAGGTCAGTTCGACCTCTCTGAAAGCCTTGGGCTTTTCGTCGGGGTCCACGACATTGACGTGCGACTCCGCATAATAGCCGACTTCGATGACTTCAGTCGTGAAGTATTCATACTCCAGGTTCGCCGCACGCATGACGTTCTGGATATGCGGATAGTAAAAATGGTGTTCGTTGAATTTCTTGCTGTAGTTGGCGACGACGATTCCCGTCAGATATGTCCTGTAGATCACCTCGATCCGAAGCTTGCCCTTGCTGGCCGTCAGGATGGCCTTGACCTTCTCGCCGGGATCCAGCTCGACCTCGGCGCCCGACTCGGACCCTACGGTCGTGCTTTGAGACTCAGAGCCGCCCTTGCTCCACTCGTGCGAATAGGAAAAGGCGGTGGATCCGCCGCCGCCCGCACCAAGAAAAGATATGTTGTATTTGACGGTTTGAGTGACGCCCAGCGTGTTCGTTTTCGACCAGTTCGACTCGACGGTGTTCGTCACGCTGTCCGTGATCTTGCAATTGACCTTGGCGACGTGGGCGCTGTTGTTCTCGAATATCGTCGATGAAATCATCGACGGCCTCATGTCGAGGTCGATGATCCGCGCACTGGCCACTTCGCGCACGACGGTGACCTGGTCGAGATGGTCCTTCTTGTAGAGGTCGCCCCAAGGCGTGGGGCTCTTCAGATAGGCGTCCGACGGATCCTTCCCCATCTCTTTGCCTACGGCCTTCTTGAGACTGGCCACATCCAGGCCGAAGTGAGTGATCGCCTCGTCATTTATGATGAAGGACTCGGAGCCGCTGGCCTCGATCGAGCTGGTCGCGACGTCCTTGCCGCCGTTGATCTTGATCACATAAGGCATCGATTTTTCCCAAGGTTCCGCCGCCGTTCGGCAAGCTTCACCATATGGGCCGCGCCCAAGCTGTCAAACACCGCCGTTTTTTGAATGGCGGCGGCAGGCCGGCCCAAAGGGATCAGGGCTTCAGAAGCTCGAACTCGCCCTCAATCCCCGCCTCGGCGTTCGGCGCGATCCAAACCGCGAAGCGGCCCGGCTCGGCGATCCAGGTCAGGTCCGGACCGACGAAGGTCAGGTCGGCGCGGGTCAGGGTGAAGGTCGCGCGCTCCGACGCGCCGGGCGCGAGGGTCACGCGCCGGAAGCCCTTCAGCTGGCGGATCGGCCGGGTCACGCTGGCGGCGCGGTCGTGGACGTAGAGCTGGACCAGTTCGGTCGCGGCGCGGTCGCCCCGGTTCGAGATCTTGGCGGAGACCTCCAGAGACCCGTCCCAGTCCATGCGGCCGTCGCCGACGTCCAGATCGGCATAGGTCACATCGCCGTAGGTCAGGCCGTGGCCGAAGGGCCAGGCGGCGACGTTCAGGCTCTCGCGATATCGGGCCTTGAACTCCTCGCCGTGCCGCAGCGACAGCGGCGGGCGTCCGGTGACCTTACGGTCATAGTGGAAAGGCGACTGGCCGACGTGGCGGGGGAAGCTGACCGGCAGGCGGCCCGACGGCGCATGATCGCCGAACAGGACGTCGGCCAGGGCCGTGCCCGTCTCGACCCCCAGGAACCAGGCGACCAACAGGGCCTCCGACCCTTCGGAGGCGGCGTCGAGCGTCATGGCGCGTCCGCATTTCAGAATCAGCACCGTCGGCTTGCCGACCGCGCGCACCGCCTCGACCAGCGCGCGCTGCGGTTCCGGCAGGCCGATGTCCAGGCGCGACTGGGCCTCGCCCGACATGCGCTCGCCCTCGCCCACGACCAGGACGACGACGTCGGCGGCGCGGGCCGCGGCCACCGCCGCGTCGACGCCGCCGGGAAGTTCCGCTTCCGCCTCGCAGCCGCGCGCCAGGGTCAGCGCCCGGGGATCGGCCATGACGGCGCGCAGGCCGTCCTCGACGGAGATCGCCTGCTGCGGGTCGCCGAACAGGACCCAGGGCCCGTTCAGATGGTCGTGCCCGGACGCGAAGGGACCGATCAGGGCGATCCTGCGGTCGCGCGGCAGGGGCAGCAGACCGCCCTCGTTCTTCAGCAGGACCAGCGACCTGCGCGCCGTCTCGCGCGCCAGCCCGCGATGCGTCGGCGCATGATCGGGCGCCTCGCGCTCGGGCCTCAGGCGGTCGAACGGATCGGCGAACAGGCCCAGCGCCGCCTTCAGCCGCAGCACCCGACGCACCGCGGCGTCCACCGCGGCCTCGGACACCGCGCCCGAGCGGACCAGGTCGGGCAGGAAGCGGGCGTAGAGACCGCTGGACATGCTCATGTCCACGCCGCCGTCGAAGGCCAGACGGGCGGCGTCGCGCTCGTCTTCCGCCACGCCGTGGGCGACCAGTTCGAAGTCGCCGGTGTAGTCGGACACGACCAGGCCGTCGAAGCCCCATTCGCCCCGCAGGACCGACTTCATCAGCCAGGGATTGGCATGACACGGCACGCCGGCGACGTCGTTGAACGCGGCCATGGTCGACGGCGCGCCCGCCGCGAAGGCCGACTGGAAGGGCGGGAAATAGATCTCGCGCAGGCTGCGCTCGGAGACCTCGGCGCCGGCATAGTCCAGCCCCGCCGTCGCCGCGCCATAGGCGGCCAGATGCTTGGGCGTGGCCATCATGGCCGACGGATCGTCCAGGCCCGTGCCCTGGAATCCCTCGACGCGCGCGGCGGCCAGCAGGCAGCCCAGCAGAACGTCCTCGCCCGCGCCCTCCACGCCCCGGCCCCAGCGGGCGTCGCGCGAGACGTCGACCATGGGGGCGAAGTTCCAGGCCAGACCTACGGCGGTCGCCTCCTCGGCCGCCGCCCGCGCGGTGCGACGCGCCAGGTCCGGGTCGAAGGCCGCGGCCTCGGCCAGGGGAACGGGGAAGATGGTGCGGAAGCCGTGGATCACGTCGGCGGCGAACAGCAGGGGGACGCCCAGCCGGCTCTCGTGCACCGCGACCTGCTGCATGCGGCGGTGCCAGGCGGCGTCGTCGCCGTTGAACACGCCGCCCAGAAGGCCGCCGCGCACGGCCTGTTCCTGGTCCGCCATGCCGGCGGCCATGGCGGCGGGATTGGCGGCCTCGGCCAGGGCGGGGGCCTTGGCGGCCGGCATGATCGTCAGCTGCCCGGCCTTCTCCTCCGGCGTCATCGCCGCGATCAGGGCCTCGATCCCCTCCGGCGTGCCGGCCTCACGACCCCGAGGGAGGCCCGCGCCCACGAGGGCCTGCGGCGCTTCGGAACGGATCGACGCGGCGGTGGACATGGACGGAAGCATCTCTTGTAAGCGGTTACAGCCCGCTTGATAGCCGACAGTGAAACGAAGGCACACCCTTACGGGGCGCAGCCCTCAAACGAAACCTCGACGGCGACGGAGATTTCGGATCGCGGTCGGAGCGCGACGCGGATCAGGGTCATTGCAATACCGCGTACTTTGCTATACAAAGTACTTCCAACCTACGGAGATCGCCATGAAGACCCTGACGCTTGTGGGCGCCCTCGCCCTGACCGCCCTCGCCGCGCCCGCCTTTGCCCAGAACGTCGACGTGACCGTCACCCTGACCGGGGTCGAGGCTCGCGGCGGCCAGATTCTGGCCAGCCTGGCCGGCCCGAACACCTTCATGCGCGGTGAGCCCGAGCACGGCGCCCGGGCGGAGGCGGTCGCAGGCACGGTCACGCTGACGTTCGAGGACGTCCCGGCCGGCGACTGGGCCCTGATGGTCATGCACGACGAGAACTCGAACGATCAGTTCGACATGAACGGCTACATGCCGGCGGAGGGTTATGCCTTCTCCAACCTGAGCGGCCCGCTGATGGGCATGCCGACCTTCGCCGCCCACAAGGTGGCGGTGTCGGGCGACGCGGCGATCGCCGCGCCGATGATCTATCCCTGAAACACAAGAACGCCCGCCGGACCAGCCGGCGGAGCGCGTCGGGTCAGTGGGTCAGGTACAGTCGTAACCAGACCCATTGTATCTGGGATACCGGCCACGGGGACAAGCTGCCCAAGCGATCTGACCATTGGCAGTCGAAACGGGGATCGTCTCTGTTTCACCCGGAGCAAGAGTATGTGCTCCCTTCCAGTAGTTGAGAGCCGGATCACACCGCCAGAGCGCCTCGCCATTTGGAACGCAGTAGTGAAACTCGATCGTCTCGGAGCACGTGTTGCGCGACGCGGTCGTCCAACTTCCGCCGTGTCCGGAGGGAACCAGAGAGACGCACTGGCGCATGGACGGGTAAGTTCTTCGCCTGTCTGCCGTGGCAGCGGCTGCGCTTGCCGGACTCGAAACCGTGGGCGACCCTGCTGCCGCGGCCTGCGGCTCCCAGTCGGACGAAGTGCGGCCAGTGCCGGCCGTTGCAGGCGTGCCCGCCCCGCCGGCCGGTCGAACTGGCGCATAGGCCGGCGTCACGGGCGTGTATGTGGAGCCGTTCTCGATGGCGTCATAGGCTGCGGCGGCATCGATGACGGCCATCAATCCAGCGTCAAACTGCTCCCAGCTCGCGCAACCCGACAGAGCGAGGCAGGTCGCTCCCACAATCAGACTTCTCGCCATGTTTCCCTCCCTCGCGGGCCAGCCCGACTGCCAGCCCGCCTGAAGGAGATGTTTGAAGCGCGACCACGCCGGCGGCGTCACCAGTTCGGGTTACGCAGTCTGCTCGGTCGATGCGGACAGATCCCGAAGCAGGGCAATCAGTTCCGTCTGGCGTGACGTTCCGACCTTGTCGAAGATTCGCTTGAGGTGGACGCGGCTCGTTTCGATCGACACACCACGCTCCGCCGAGGCGGTCCCCAAGGTCTCGCCCGCCGCCAGTGCTCGCGCTAATCTGGCCTCGGCTGGGGTCAGATCGAAGAGCGCCTCCAGCACGCCGTCGCCAAGCAGGGGGCGATCTCGGCCGCTGGCCAAGGTGAGCAAGGCCAGTCCGCCGGAAAAGATGTCGCGAGCCCTGCCGGGCATGGGCGCGACGTGAAGGACGGCCGGCTTCGCCTCTTCCTTGCCGCGAAGCGCTATCGAACAACCGGCCTTATGTCCCCAATCGATGCGGTCCAAGGTTTCCCGCAAACGCGCCCCCGCCGTGGCGTCGAACAACTCCACTCCGGTTCTGCGATCGAAGATTCGCCCGCCTAACTCTCTCTCAAACGGTTCGTTCGCAGCGACCAGGCGGCGACCGCGTCCGACAACGGCAGCGGCGGCGCCCAAGGTCGCCAACGCCTCGACCGTGGCCTTCGCCCGCGCCACCCCCAGCTGAGCGGACGTCGACGCCGCGCGCGCGAAATGGGGTCTGAGTTGATCGAGAGCCGGAACCGCCGCGCGTGCCGCTTCCAGAGAGTCGAACCCCTCCACGCTGAACACAAAGGTCGTGCCGTCCAGTCCTGGTGCAGCGGTGCCGGCGGGATAGCAGTAGCCGAGCGGCGCCAAGTGCTCCGTGTACATTGGCAGGGAATCTATCTCGGCCTGCGTATGGAAGTCCGCAACGAAGCCCATGTGCCGCATTCCGATCAGGCGCTGCGGGCGATCGTTCAGCCGCATGCCCTCGCCTGCCAGAAAGCTGGGGAAATAGTCCGCGACGCCGCCCCCGCCCGTCCACTCCATGCCGGCTTCGGAAACGACGAACAGCAGACCGCCGGCGGTTCCGAAACTGCGACCGATCTCTTCGAAAGCGCGCGGCCAAAGTTCAGGAATGGCGCCGGCCTCATAAACCGCGTCGATTAGTTTGGCGGTGATCATGTCGGAATCTGCCGTCTGCCCCACGGTAAATCGGTAGAACACCGTTCGCCATAGGTCAAAGACGCCACACGCGGAAACGCCCGCCGGACCAGCCGGCGGGCGCATCAAGGTCAGGTCGCGGTGAAGGGGATCAGGCCGCGGCGCTGACGGAGCTGGAACTTTCGGCCGGGTCGCGCAGGACGTAGCCGCGGCCCCAGACCGTCTCGATGTAGTGCTTGCCGTTCGCCGCCGTCGCCAGCTTCTTGCGCAGCTTGCAGATGAAGACGTCGATGATCTTCAGCTCGGGCTCGTCCATGCCGCCGTACAGGTGGTTCAGGAACATTTCCTTGGTCAGGGTGGTGCCCTTCCGCAGGGAGAGCAGCTCCAGCATCTGATATTCCTTGCCGGTCAGGTGGACGCGATGGCCGTCGACCTCCACCGTCTTGGCGTCCAGGTTCACCGCGATCTCGCCGGTGGTGATGATGGCCTGGGCGTGGCCCTTGGACCGGCGGACCACCGCATGGGTGCGGGCCACCAGCTCGTCCTTGTGGAAGGGCTTGGTCAGATAGTCGTCGGCGCCGCCGCCGAAGGTCTTGACCTTGGTCTCGATCTCGGTCGAGCCCGACAGGATCATCACCGGCGTGTTGACCTTGCCCACCCGGAGCTGACGCAGCACCTCGATGCCGTTCATGTCGGGCAGGTTCAGATCGAGCATGATCATGTCGTAGTCATAGATCTTGCCCAGATCGATGCCTTCCTCGCCGAGGTCGGTCGTGTAGACGTTGAAGCCTTCCGACTTCAGCATCAGCTCGATGCTCTGCGCGGTCGCGTGATCGTCTTCGATAAGCAGAACGCGCATTCATGCCCCTCCAGGCGAAGCTTGGCCGTGATCGTTCGGCGCGAACGCCGGGTAACCTTGTTCGGACGTTAATCGTCCAAATGCTTAAGAACCCTTAACGCCCCGATTGAGCCGAATCGTAGGCTGATTTGCGAATCGGCGTCGAGAGTCCTCCGTCAAGCGGCTGCGACTTTTCTTCTCCGCCGTCGCCTCTGCGACCGAAACTGACGCATGTCAGGACTATTTTCCTATCTCGTGTCGATGTGGATCGGCGGACGGGATCAGGGAAGGACAGGGCGTGGGAGCGTATCGCGTGGCGGTGAGGGGGGGCGACCGGGCCCGGGCCGGATTGGCGCTGCATCTGGCGGCGGCCGTGACCGGAGAGGCGCCGGAGGCGGTGGCCAGCGGGCGGCGGGGAACGCCCGCCTGCAAGGCGCGCTGGCTGGCGCTGTATCTGGCCCACGTCGGGCACGGCTGGACGCTGGACCGCGTCGCCCACGCCTTCGGCGTCACCCGCGGCACCGCGACCGCCGCCTGCCGTTGGGCCGAGGACGCGCGCGACGCCGGCCGGTTCGACGACGCCGTGGACCGCCTGGAAGTCCTGATGCGCGCGGCCTTCGACGGCCCCGAGCTGGAGATGGCCTGATGGGACGGGCGGTGAGGGCGCGGAGCTTGATGACCCGGTCCGGCGCGTGGCTGGACGAGATCGCCGGCGGATATGGCCTGCGGCTGGGGCCCGATCGGCGGGCGCGGGTGCATCTGGCGATCGACGAGGCCGTCTTCCGGGAACTGACGGTCGATCCCGGCCTGAAGGTTCGCCGGGGCGGCGGCTGGATCGCACGGACCGGGCCGACGACGGCGCCCGACCGATCCGGTCGCCCGGGCGCCGTCGAGGGAGAGCGGGAGATCATTGAGGCCGACGGCACGAGCCGCCGCCGCCGCGCCAATCTGGCCCCCACCGCCATCGCCTGGCTGGCCACGCGGCGGGATGCTCGGGGTCGGCCCTGGCTCAGCCCTGCGGAGCGGGCCGCGGGCGAGCGCCTGACCCGCGACGCGGAGGCGGCCCAGGCCGGGCCGTCGCTGACCCTGCGCTGGGACGCCCTGCCCCGCTCCGGCTCCGGATCGGCGGCCCGGTTCGAGCCGGAGGACCACGCCCACCGCGCGGGCCGGCGGGTGGAGGCGGCCCTGACCGCCGTCGGTCCGCGGCTGCGCCCCCTGGTCGAGGCCGTCTGCGTTCGCGGCTCAGCCCTGCAGGCCGCCGAAGGCGCGCTTGGCCTGCGCCGCCGCGGCGCCCGCGACCTGCTGAAGGTCGGCCTCCAGGCGCTGGCGCGGCACTATGGGATCGGGTAGTTTCCGAGCATGAACCGAGTGATCGTCGTCAAGGCCAGCTATGATGCGGACGCGGGCGTGTGGATCACCGAGTCCGCCGACGTCCACGGCCTTCGCATCGAGGCCGCGACGCTTGAGGGGCTGATCGCGCGCATTCCTGGGGCCGTTCAGGATTTGCTGGACGACGATCCGGCGCAGGACATCCCGATCGAGATCGTCGCCCACGCCAGCACCCGAGTGTCCGCGAGCCTGGCCGCTTGAGTTATACGAGGGAGGTGAAGCGGCTGCTCACGGCCGCCGGCTGCACCTTTCACCGGCAAGGCCGCGGCGACCATGAGATCTGGTTCAGCCCGATCAACGGCGAACGGTTCACGGTCGACGGAGACATCAAGTCCCGCCACACGGCCAACGGAACCCTGAAGGACGCGGGCCTGCCGAAAGCCTTCTAGGCCGCCCGCGCCGCCTCCTCGCGGATGCGCCCGACCATGCTGTTCAGGCCGTTGGCGCGCTGTCGGGTCAGGGCCGACGGCAGGCCCAGGCGGTCCAGGGCGGCGCGGGCGTCGAAGGCCAGGATCTCGGCCGGGGTCCGGTCGGAATAGAGTTTCAGCAGAAGCGCGACGTTGCCTTTCGACAGGGCGCTGTCGCTGTCGGCGTGGAAGGTCAGGCGGTCGCCGGCCCGCTCCGACGTCAGCCAGACCTGGGCGGCGCAGCCGGGCACCTTGTTGGCCTCGACGCGCGCCGCTTCCGGCAGGGGCGGCAGGCCCCGGCCCAGGTCGATGACGTACTCGATCCGCCCTTCCCAGTCGCCCAGCAGGTCGAACTCCTCGACCAGTTCGGCCAGGGTCGCGTCGATGGAGGAGGTCGGGGCGGTCATGGCGGGGACATAGTCCCCGGGCCTGATCCCCACAATCGGACGGATCGTCCCCGCTTTCGGTTCCCCCGGCGCGGGAGCGCGGTCGCGGCGACTCGCGCGCGTCGCTAACATCGACCCTTGCGCCCGCACCCCGGCGTCACAGAGCTCCGCCCCGTTTGACCCCCGACGCCCCCTCCCTGGAGCCCAAGGCGCCCGCAGCCGGCGACCCCGCCCTGCCCGGCCTGGCGGCCTGGCATGCCGGCTGGGCCGTGGCCGTGGCGGTGCTGGCGCTGGGCCTGCGCTGGTTGGGCGGCGAGGGCGGCCCGGCCTTCTGGGGCCTGCTGGCCTCGGCGGTGCCGGGGCTGATGGGCCTGACCCTGCTGTGGCGCGACGGTCAGGGGCACCGCCTGCTGATTCTGGGCGTCTGGACCGCGGCGGCGGTGGTCGCGGCCCTGCTGGGCGGAGGGCTGGGCGGCGACCTGGCGGGCCTGATGGTCATGCCGGTGGCGGCCGGGCTCTCGCTGGGCGGCGGACGCGGCTTCGGCGCGCGGCTGGCGGCGCTGGGCGCGGCGGGGTCGGCGCTGGCGGTGATCGTCGGCCTGGGCGCGGCGGTCTATGGCGTCAGCCCCGATCCGTCGCCCCTGGTCGCCGCGGGGGCGGGTCTGATAGCCCTGTCGGCCTTCGTCCTGTCGCTGCGGCTGGGGTGGCGGGCGAGGGAGGTGCGGCTGAGCAGCGCGCGCGGCGGGGTGCGCCGGGCCGAGGCCGTGCTGGCCGGCCAGCCGGGCCTGACCCTGATCCTGGATCCCGCCGGCAAGCCGCTGGCCGCCTACGGCGCCGCGCCGGCCGCCCTGCCGATCGAGCCGCTGTTCGAAGGCGGCCTGTTCGCCGCCGTGCATGCGCCGGACCGCACCGCCGTGGTCGCCGCCATCGACCGCGCCTTGACCGGGACGGCCGCGACGGTCCGCTTCGCGCCCCGCGCCGCGCTGGACCGGCGAGTGACCTTGCTGCTGCGCCGGTTCGACGATCCGGGCGCGTCCGGCCCCAGACTGATCGTCCAGGCGTTCGAAACGACCGCGGACCACGCGCGCGAAGTGGCGCTGGACGCCGCGCGGGCCGAAGCCGAGGCCCAGAACCGCGCCAAGAGCCGGTTCCTGGCCAACATGTCCCATGAGCTGCGCACGCCGCTGAACGCCGTGCTGGGCTTCGCCGACATCATGCGCCAGCGCCTGTTCGGCCCCCTGCCCGACCGCTACGCCGACTATGCCGCATCGATCCACGAGGCGGGGGCGCACCTGCTCGACCTGATCAACGACGTGCTCGACGTGTCCAAGATCGAGGCCCAGAAATACCAGCTGACCCCCGAGGTGCTGGACGCGCGCGATCCCGTGGCCGCCGCCATGGCCCTGGTCCGGCCGCTGGCGGACGACAAGGGCGTCAGCCTGACCGGCGTCCTGCCGCCCGAGCCGCTGACGGTCACGGCCGACCGACGCGCGCTGAAGCAGATGGCGCTGAACCTCCTGTCGAACGCCGTGAAGTTCACCCCGCCGGAGGGTTCGGTGACCGTCACGCTGGGCGCCATCGGCCCCTATCTGGAGCTGGTCGTGGCGGACACCGGATCCGGCATCGCGCCGGAGGATCTGAAGCGGCTGGGACGCCCCTTCGAACAGGCGGGCGACGGCGACCAGCGGGCGCGGGGCACGGGGCTGGGCCTGTCGCTGGTGCGGTCGCTGGCGGAACTGCACGGCGGCCGGCTGACGCTGGACTCGACGCTGGGCGAAGGCACCGCCGCCACGGTGCGCCTGCCCGTCGCGGCGCCTGTCTCTGCCCCGGCGCCGGACGGCGGGGCGGAGATCATCCCGATGCCGTCGAGAGGGTGACGCGCGCCTTCCCCGCTCGCCGGGGAAGGTGGCTCGCGGAGCGAGACGGATGGGATGGCTGTCGAAAGAAGATGGGCCGCTGGACGGTCAGCGTGTGGATGCAGCCACCCCATCCGACCGCCTCCGGAGCCCACCTTCCCCGGCGAGCGGGGAAGGACTTACAGCATCCCCATCCGCAGGAACGCCTCGGCGGCGGCCAGGTCGCCGACCTCGAAGGGCGCGCGGGCGACGCTGCCGTCGCGGAAGACGAACTCCACCGCGAAGGCCTCGCGGGGGTCCAGTCCGGCCAGCAGGCGGGCGGCGTACTCGGGGAAGGTCCAGACCTCGCCAGCCTTGGCGCCGGGACGCAGCAGGCCGCGCTCGGCCTCGGTCACGCCCGCCGCCCAGGCCGCGCGGCGTTGGGCCTCGGGCGCGAGGGTCGGGCGGTCGCCGATCCAGGGGTGGGGAAAGCGGGCGCCGTCGCGCATGACGATCCGCGCCGACACCGGACGCGGCTTGCCGACGAAGGAGACCGTCACGCTGAGGCCGGGCCGGCCCCATGCCCGCCCGACGGTCACGGGCGATGCCCCGACGGTGGAGAACTGGGCCAGATTCCAGCGCGTCACGGCGAAGGCGGTGCGATCGACGCTCCAGCCCGCGGTCAGGCCGGGAAACTCCATGCGCGGCGTGCGCGACCAGCCGGCGAAGGCCTGATCGACGCGGCCGGCCACCATCTTCAGCTCCGGGTGCGCGCAGGCGACGGTCGCGGCGCGGTCGCGGGCGCGGCGGGCGGTCTCGGCCGCCTGCACCGCCGTGGCCCCGCCCCGCAGCTGGGCCCCGCGCGCCTGCATCGTCGCCGACGCCAGGGCCGCGCGGACCGGCGGCGCGAACAGGCCGCAGCGCGCGTCGGCCGCCAGCATGAAGGCGCGGTCGTAATGCGGATCGGCCGCCTGTGCCGCGCCGGCGTACAGCGTGACGGCGGCGACCAGGACGGACGCGATGCGGGCTTGGCGGCTCGGCTTCATGAGGCCATAGGAGCACGGGAACCGTTCCGCTCCCGTCATCAATCAAGGTCAATGAATTGCTGATCGCCTCGGACGTCTGGGTCGCGGCCCTGATCCGCCGGGCGGAGCTGGGCGGCGCATCGGCCATGGTCGCCCGCCGCGGCGACGCCCGGGCCGGGGCCGTGCTGGTCAAGGTCTGGAACTCTTCCGAAAGGCGCGCGCGCGTATGGAGCGAGGCCTTCGGCCCCGACGGCGACCGATTGTGGCTTCAGACGATCGAGAGCGACGCCGAGAGCGAAGTCGACGCCTGGATCGAACGTCAGGCCGGCTATGATCCCGACCTTTGGGTGGTCGAGATCGAGGACCGCGAGGGCCGCCACTTCCTGACCGAGAAGGTCGGTTAACCTGCCGGAAAGCATCACACTTTCTTAGCCGCGTTCGTGAACCGGACCGCAAGCGGCGGCGCCTATCTTCATCGATGACGGGCCGACATGAGCCCGACGTGATGGTGGTGGGTTCGCATGCTCTTTCTTCTGAACGACGTCGTGTTCGACCTGGACGAGGCCTGCCCGGTCACGCCCGGCGACGCGCGCCGGTTCGAGAAGCTGGGCTTCGACTACGTCATGGAACTGGGCTGCGAGCTGTTCGCTGAGGATCCGGAGCTGCACCGCAACGATCCGCAGCGCGCGCGCCGCCTGGCCTGGCTGCTGCACGATCGCGAGCCGGGGCTGAACGCCGCCCTGTTCGCCGCGCCCGCGCGCGACTGTCCGCCCGAGCTGGTCGAGCCGCGCTTCTGCGCCCTGCCCGACGCGGTTCTGGCCGAGCTGCACGGCAAGGCCCGTCGCGGCGGCCTGACCCCCGTCGCCGCCGACCTCGCCGTCTGGAACCGTCTGGCCGCCTGACAAGGCCAAGCTTGGCGGCCCGCAAGGGCTGGGGTTAGGGTGTCTCCGGGGCAGTCGCCGGGGGGAAGTCCATGTCCATTCAAATCCTGGCCGCTCGCGCGGCTCGCGGAGGGCTGGCCGCGCTTTGGGCCGCGATCGCCCTCGTCATTCTCGGCGTCCTGTCCGCCGCCGCGCCGGCCCAGGCGCAGTCGCGGTGGAAGGTGGCCGAAAGCCGGAACTTCCTGGTCCACAGCGACGGGCCCGAGCGCGAGCTGCGCGACTGGGTCGCCAAGCTGGAGACCTTCGACTTCATGCTGCGCAGCCGGCTGGGCCTGGACCCGGCCGTTCCGGCGACCCGGCGGCTGCCGATCTATCTGACCGACGCGGCGGGCCTGCGCGTCATCATGCCGGACGCGGACAGAAGGGGCGTCGCGGGCGTCTACATGGCCAATGAGGAAGACACCTACGCCGTCGCCCTGCGTCTGGGCGGAGAGGCGGTGCTGTTCCACGAATACTTCCACCATTTCATGCATCAGAACTTCGCCGCGGCCTATCCGGCCTGGCTGGTGGAGGGGTTCGCCGAATACTATTCGACCGCTGAGGTCCGGGGCGGCGGCGTGATCGAGGTCGGGCGGCCCGATCCGCGCACCCTGGAATGGCTGGCGCGCGCGGAATGGATTCCGCTGGAACGGCTGCTGTCGCAGCGGTTCTTCGAGATCCGGCGGCCCGAGGACCGGGCGACCTTCTATCCCGTGTCCTGGCTGATGACCCACTGGCTGCTGTCGGAGCGGCCCGAGCAGATGGCGGCCTACATGCAGGCCGTCGGGCGCGGCGGCGACCCGGCGCGCAGCCTGGAGGAGGTCACCGGCCTTTCCCTTGTCGAGATCGAGCGCGCGCTGCGCCGGCATCTGCGGGGCTCCATGCCCTATGTGCGGTTGAGCTATGACGTCCCCGCGCCGAGCTTCGAGGTCGTCACCCTGCCCGCGTCGGCCGACGACCTGCTTTTGCTGAACCAGGCGCTGAAGACGTCGTCGACGCCGGAACGTCGGGCCCAGTTGCCGGTCCTGGTGCGGGCGGCGGCGGCCAGGCATCCGGACGACCTGCTGGCCCGCCGCGCCCTGGGACATGCCGAGCTGCACTTCGGCGACCGCGACGTCGGCGAGGACGTGCTTCACGACGTCGTGGCGCGCTGGCCCGACGACGTGGAAGCCCTGCAACTGCTCGCCGCAGCCCACCTGTCCCTGGCCGAAGAGGCCGATGCGCCGGAAGAGGCGGCGGCGCTGACCCGCGAAGCGCGAGGGTATCTGGGGCGCGCGAACGCCGCGCGGCCCAGCGATTACGTCACCGTCGGCCTGCTGGCGCGCAGCCGCATCGGCATGGACGGCTATCCCAGCATGAACGACCTGAACACCTGGATCGTGGCGGTGCAGCTGGCGCCCCAGCTGGCCGAGGCGCGGATCGGCGCGGCGCAGGCCCTGATGCTGGTCGATCGTCAGCCGGAGGCGATCATCCTGCTGCGCCCGCTGGCGGCCGCGCCCCACGGCGGCGGAGCGGCCGAGGCGGCGGGCCGACTGATCGCCGCGGCCGAAGCCGGCCGGCGGACGGCGGACCTGCCCGGGACGCCTGAGGACGCGGAAGAGGAGACGCCGCAATGATCCGTTTCATCCTGCTGATCGTCGCGGCGACGAGCCTGCTCGCCCAGCCGGCCCGGGCGCAGACCTGGCTCAAGGCCGAGAGCGAGCATTTCATCGCCTATTCCGACGGCGGAGAGGGGGCGCTGCGCGCCTTCGTCACCAAGCTGGAGCGGTTCGACCAGATCCTGCGCCTGCGCTTCGGGATCCCGGCCGACCGGCCGACCCTGCGCAAGCTGCCGATCTATCTGGTGTCGCGGCACGACGGGCTGGAAGCGGTGGCGCCGGGGATAGGTCGGGGCGTCGCCGGCTTCTACACGACCAATGAGGAGGACATCTTCGCCGTCGCCATCCGCAACGACGGCGACCAGACGATCCTGCACGAGTACGCCCACCACTTCTTCTTCCAGCACCTGAACGCGCCCTATCCCGGCTGGCTGACCGAGGGCCTGGCGGAATACGTCATGACGGCGCGCATCCGCGACGACGAGTTCATCCTGGGCGAGGCCAACGAGGCCCGCGCCAGCTGGATCAACAACGCCGACTGGCTGCCGATCGAGACGCTGCTGACCAAACGGTTCGGGCAGCTCGACAGCGGCCGGTTCCAGGCCACCTACTATCCGGTCGCGTGGCTGCTGACGCACTGGTTCTTCGCCACGCCGGAGCGGTCGCAGCAGCTGGACGCCTATCTGCGCCTGGTCGCGTCGGGCGTGGGCCCGGCCGAGGCGATCACCCAGGCCACCGGCCTGACCCTGCCGCAGTTGACGCAGGCCCTGACCAGCTATGCGCGCGGCAGCATCTATTCCCAGACCTTTCCGATCGCGTATCGCCCGATCGAGATCACCGTCACGCGAATGCCGGAGTCCGCGCGTGACCTGATCCTGATCGGCCAGCGCATCAAGCGTCCCCTGACCGCAGAACAGCGCACAGAAGCGCTGGAAGACGTGCGCCGTCTGGCCGCGCGCTGGCCGAACGACCCGTTCGCCCTGCTGGTTCTGGGCCACGCCGAACTGCACATGGGCGACGCCGCCGTCGGCGAGACGACCCTGCTGCGCGTGCTGGAGCTGGCCCCGGAGACGGACGAGGCGCTGCAATACCTGGCCACCCAGCGCGTCCGCCAGGCCGAGGAGGCGGAGGACGCGGACCAGAAGCGCAGTCTGCTGGGCCAGGCGCGGGGCTTCCTGTCGCGGGCCTATCGCATCGACCCCGACGACTACTTCACCCTGCTGCTGATCGCAGAGACGCGCGAGGGCCAGGCCGGCTATCCGAACGAGAACGACATGCTGACCTGGGAGGCGGCCTTCGACGGCGCGCCCCAGTTGCCGGCCGTGCGACTGGGCTACGGGCGGGCGCTGATCGCCACGGGCCGCCTGCCGGAAGCCTTCGCCGTGCTGACGCCGCTGGCCAACAGCCCGCACGGCGGCGATGCGGCCGACGCGGCCCGGACCCTGATCGCCGAGGCGCGGGGGGAGGCGCCGCCCCCCGCCGAGGCGGCGCCGGAGGAGCCCGCCGATCAGGCCGGCTGAGGCGCGGTCGGGGTCGGACTTGCGCGGCGGCGCGCCTTGATCCACGCCTTGATGCGGTCCTGAAGCGGGGCGTCGATCAGGAAGTGGAAGGCGAAGGCGAAGCCGACCGCCGCCAGCACGCCCGTGCCCCACAGCGCCCACTGGACCGGCTCGGACAAGCCGAAGCGGGCGACGGCCACGTTGACCGCGCCGAACCAGGCGATGCGCACGACCTCGTTCGAGATGAACATGGAGAAGCTGACCAGCGCGGCCTTCTCCACCCATTTCGACGGGCGGGTGACGGGGATGGCGCCGGCGGCCAGGATGATCAGGCCGATGCAGGCGATCGAGGCCAGGGCGTTCTTGTCGACCCATTGCAGCCCGGCGAAGGCGGCCGTGGCGGCGATCATCGTCCAGCCGGCCAGGCGCGGGGCGATCCAGGCGCGAGAGGCGAATTGCGCCAGGCACATGCCCAGGAAGAACAGCGGCAGGGCGCGGATGAAGCCGTACTTCATCGGCATCTGCCAGACCGGCAGGCCCAGCGCCGCCCAGGTGGCCTCATTGGCCAGAAGATAGACGCCGACGCCAAGGCCCAGCGCCGTCCACGCTCCGACGCGGCTCAGCCCCTTCAGGATCCACGGAAACGCCAGATAGCAGCCGATCAGGGCCGAGATCGACCAGGTCGGCGCATTCCAGCCCAGACCACCGGGGACGCCGAAGCTTTGCACCAGGAAAAGCTGGGCCGGGAACTGGCCCCAGTCGAACCATTCCGGATTGCGCGGCGCCACGCCGGCCGCGGTGCTGAGGATCACGAGCCCCGCCAGCCCCAGCGCCATCATCAGATGCGCCGGCACGACCCGCAAAACCCGCTTCAGCACGAAGTCGCCGGGCGTCATCGCGCCGCGCCGCAGCGCCTCCTGATAGACCCGCATCAGCACATAGCCGCTGTCGATCAGGAAGAAGTTGGTCAGCAGGAAGCCGCCGCGCTCGAACACCGGATGCAGCACCTCCGCCAGTGCATGCGGCCCCGCCGCCTGAAAGTGATGCAGGATGATCAGGAAGGCCACGATGAACCGCAGCGCGTCCAGCCAGCCGCCCCGCGCGATCGGAACCGTCTCATTTCGGGTCGAAATCAGGGCCTGGGCCATGGCGGAACGTCCTTTCGGACGTCACGCCGCAAGGAGCGGGCCGTCAGCGCGTCAGGCCTCCCGGCAGGCCTTCAGGACGAAGAAGGTGCGCGGCAGGGACTCCCGCTGTCCCGAAACCGAGGACGGACCGCCCAGTTGCTCGGCCTGATACCAAAGCGCCCTTCCCAGCTCGGGCGCCGCCAGATATCGGGGCGCGGGATCGTCGCCCTTCGGGAACTCGCCTAGCCAGTCCATATCGTCGGTGAAGGCATAGATGGGGATGGGCGTCACGCTCGCATCGGGTCGCAGAGTTCCGAGCGTCGCTGTAGAGTAACCCTCCCCAGCGTTGACGAGGAAGTCGTAGTCAGCACCTGTGATGCCGGATCGAACACGGATGACGACGCCTCTATCGAGTGCAGAGACATCCAGTATGTAAGCTTCAGCGTGCCGACCTTCATAAGTGGCTTGACCGAAGGGGCACACATCTTGTCCCGACATCACAAGCGATAGAATTCCGACCGTAAACAGCGTCACAGAAACCACCCGTCATAGCCAGCTTCTGTGACATCCACGGGGTCGGATACGCTACCCTCCCCGGCTCGGAAACGATGAAGATCCTGCTCCCAGAGCCAGTTATCCAACCAAGAATAATCTTCAAACTCCACTATGTAGGTTGTGTCGCCCCCGCCAGGTGTGATCGTTTCAACCGGAATTCTGTTCAAGCAGAAGTCCATGAATGAATGAAAAAGCTCCGCCTCGAAATCTGAGTAGTTCCAACCGTCGTGGTGTCTCATATATGCATACTCACCAAAGCTCATATCCGAAGGGATAGTTCCTGATGAACGGCCGGCGGCGTAGCGCGCCTCATATGCAGCCAAGTCTCGAAACATGGCGAATATCTGATTATCGTGATCGAACCGGTCTCCGAGATCGGAATGCCGATCACTCCATGTTCCCTCGGTGTACTGGAACAATCCCCGGGCGCTGCTGGTCGGATTGACCATGTTGCGGCCAAGCGAGGACTCCTGCATCGCGATCTGGACGGGCCAGTTCCACCGTCTCTTCGCTAAACCCGGCCGAGCGCCCAAAGGCGACGATCCGTTCCATTATGGCGCGCTGATCCACCCCAAGTGAGTCATTGGCACAAGGCATCTCGTCATCTCCGATGTAGACTCGCACAATCGAGCATGCTTTCGAGTTTTCAACTCACGGTTCGGTGATGGGCTGCCTTGTGTGTCACGGCCGGGCGACACAGAAGCAGGTGTCCTGATTGGCCCCATCGGCCACCTCCTAACCCCGCATTAACCATGCAGGCGGCAGTTTCTGCCCGGTTCGGTGCGTGCGGAGTGAGCGATGAGCGGGGCGGAAGTTCTGGACGTGGGGCGCGACGCCCTGTGGCTGACGATCCAGCTGTGCGCGCCGGCGCTGATCGTGGCGCTGGTGGTCGGCGTGTGCATCGGCCTGTTCCAGGCGCTGACGCAGATCCAGGAGCAGACCCTGGTCTATGCGCCCAAGATCCTGGCCATCTTCGTGTCCCTGCTGCTGTTCCTGCCGCTGATGGGCGGGCTCTTGGGCGGCTTCATGCGGACGATCGCGGCGCGCATCGCGGGCATGTAGGTGAACGCCTTCGCCGCCGCGGACGAGGTGTGGGCCGCGGCGCTGATCTTCGCGCGGCTGGGCGCCGTGCTGCTGCTGCTGCCCGGCATCGGTGAAAGCTATGTGCCGCCGCGCATCCGCCTGTCGCTGGCGCTGGTGATGACGCTGGCGCTGTGGCCGGTGCTGACGGCCTATCTGCCCCCCCTGCCCGACAGCCTGGGCGCGACCGTCGGCTGGATCATCCGGGAGGTGCTGGTCGGGCTGGCGATCGGGGCGGTGCTGCGGGCCTTCATGACGGCGCTGGCCACGGCGGGCGAGGTGGTGTCGCTGCAGACCACGCTCAGCTTCGCCCAGACGGCCAATCCTCTGCAGGCCCAGCCGGGATCGACCATCGCCGCCTTCCTGACGGTCATGGGGGTGACGCTGATCTTCGCCACCGACACCCACCACCTGTTCATCGCCGGACTGGTCGGCAGCTATCGGCTGATCGCGCCGGTGCAGCCGCTGATCGCGACCGACTTCACCACCCTGGCGGTGCGGACGCTGGGCGAGAGCTTCCTGCTGGGGGTGCAGCTGGCCGGGCCGATCCTGGTCTTCTCGCTGATCCTGAACCTGGGGTCGGGCCTGATCGGCCGGATCATGCCGCAGTTCCAGGTGTTCTTCGCCACCGCGCCGCTGAGCATCCTCGGCGGCCTGGCCATCTTCGCCCTGTCGCTGGGGACGCTGGGCACGGTCTTCATCGACCGCTACCGCGCCCTGGCCCAGGTCTTCGTCACGGGAGGCGCCGGTGGCTGACACGCCGGATCCCGAGTCGAAGACCGAAGACGCCACCCCACGAAAACTTGCGGAAGCCCGCAAGAAGGGCGACGTCGCCCGAAGTCCCGACGTCGGCTCGACCCTGTCGCTGCTGGGCGCGGTGGCGGTGCTGCTGACGCTGGGCGGCGGCTTCGCGTCGCAGATGGCGGGGGACCTTCTGCCCTTCATCGCCTCGCCGCACCGCATGACCGGCGCGCTGGACGCCGGGGCGGGGGTCGAGATCGGGGCGCGGGCGCTGTGGACCGCCGCGCCCTTCATGGGAGCGCTGGCGCTGGCGGTGCTGATCGGCGGAGTCGGGGGAAACGTCGCCCAGTCGGGCGGGATCGTGTTCTCCGGCGAGAAGCTGAAGCCCGACTTCAAGAAGCTGAGCCCCCTCAGCGGGTTTCACCGCATCTTCGGGCCCGACGGGCTGGTGCAGTTCCTCAAGACCTTCCTGAAGCTGATCGTGCTGGGCTTCATCTGCTGGCTGACGATCAAGCCGCACATCGCGGGGCTGGAGACCCTGTCCGCCCTGCCCCCGGCGGCGGTCCTGCCGCTGGTGCGCGATCTGTGCCTGACGCTTGCCGTGTCGGCGATCGTGTTCATGACGGCCACGGCGGGCGCCGACTACCTGTGGCAGCGGTTCCGCTTCGCCAAGCGGATGCGGATGACCAAGGAGGAGGTCAAGGAGGACTTCAAGCAGTCCGAGGGCGACCCCCACGTCAAGGCGCGCCAGAAGCAGATCCGCATCCAGCGCAGCCGCCGCCGCATGATCCAGAACGTGCCCAAGGCGACGGTCGTGGTGACCAACCCGACCCACTATTCCGTCGCCCTGCGCTATGAGCCGGACAAGGGCGACGCCGCGCCGGTGTGCGTGGCCAAGGGCGTGGATGCGCTGGCGCTGCGAATCCGCCAGGTGGCGGCCGAGCACAAGGTGCCCACGGTCGAGAACGTGCCCCTGGCCCGCGCCCTCTACGCCACCGTCGAGGTCGACGAGGTCATCCCGCGCGAACATTTCGAGGCGGCGGCCAAGGTCATCGGCTTCGTCATGCAGTCGCGACGGAAACGCCCTTCTCCCCCCGGGGGAGAAGGTGGGCGGCGGAGCCGCTCGGATGAGGGGGTCGTTGAGCGAACTGATCGACCAAAGATGGAGTGAGCGGCGGCCAGCCCCCTCATCCGTCTCGCTCCGCGAGCCACCTTCTCCCCCGAGGGGAGAAGGCTCGATTTCGTCGTATGCTCCCCCATCCGAATCGGGCGCGCACACCATGACCCCATCCCGCCGTCAGGCCTTCGATCCCCTGCTGATCGTGATGGCGGTCGGCGCCGCCGCGGCGGTGGCGGCGATGGCCTATCCGGCGTTCCGGGCCGATCCGTTCAGCGCGCCGGGGATGATCCTGATCTGCGCGGCGGCGGGGGTGGCGCTGATCGGCCTGTTCGCCTTCGGCCGCCACGAAGCGGTCCAGCGGCCCAGCGGCGACGCGGCGGTGGAAATCCTGGACGCTTTGGCCGAGCCCGCGGCGCTGGTCTGGTCGTCGGGGCAGGTGCTGGCCTTCAACGGCGCCTGGGCCGAGGCGAACGGCGCGACCACCTCCCTGCCCAGGGCGCGCGCGGGCGGGCAGGCTCTGTACGCCGCCTTCGCCGAGGCCAAGCGCGGCGGCGAGGGGCGCGCCATCGTCTCGATCGGGGCGAAGGAGATCGAGGTCGTCATAGGTTGGGCGGGGGGCCGCGCCGGCGAAGGACGCTTCCTGCTGCGCGCCGCGCCCGACGCCCTGCTGGCCCCCGCCGCCGAGCCCGCGCGTCCGACGCCGGCCCGCGCCGACACGGGCGAGGCGCGCGCCATGGCCGCCGGCGCGCCGTTCGGCTCGGCCGTGATCGAGGCGGACGACCTGTTCGCCGGCAAGCTGACCTCCCCCAACGCCGCCCTGGCCGAGCTGACCGGGCCGGCGGCGGCGCGCGACGCGGCCTTCGGCCATCTGTTCGACCCGGCCGGCGTGACCGAGGCGCGGGCGCGTCTGGAGGCGGGCTCTTCCGGTCCCATCGAGCTGCAGCCGCGGGCCCATCCGGAGCGCATCCTGCACCTGTACGTGGCGCCGGAGGGCGAGGGCCGCCGCGTCTGGCTGTTCGACGCCACGGCGCAGAAGTCGATGGAGATGCAGCTCACCCAGGCGCAGAAGATGCAGGCCGTGGGCCAGCTGGCCGGAGGCGTGGCGCACGACTTCAACAATCTGCTGACCGCCATCCAGCTGCAGCTCGGCGGCCTGTTGGAACGGCACCCCGTCGGCGATCCCTCCTATGACGGGCTGAACGAGATCCGCCAGACGGCGGTGCGCGCCGCCGATCTGGTGCGCAAGCTGCTGGCCTTTTCGCGCAAATCGACGGTGCGGCGCGAACGGCTGGACCTGGGCGAGCTGGTGGGCGAGTTCGCGGTGCTGCTGCGCCGGCTGCTGCGCGAGGACGTGCGGCTGGAGACGGATCACGGCCGCGACCTGCCCGTCGTCCTGGCCGACAAGAGCCAGCTGGAGACGGCGGTGATGAACCTGGCCGTCAACGCGCGCGACGCCATGCGCGGCGTGGTCGAGCCGGGCGCCGGCGTGGTCACCATCAAGACGCGCCGCCTGACCGCCGATCAGGCGCGCCAGATGGGCTGGTCCCAGCCGACGACCGAGGCGGTGGCCCTGATCGAGGTGTCGGACACCGGGCCCGGCGTGCCGCCCGAAATCCTGGACAAGATCTTCGAGCCCTTCTTCACCACCAAGGCGGTTAACGAGGGCACCGGCATGGGCCTGGCCACCGTCTATGGCATCGTCGAGCAGGCGGGCGGGCATATCGCCGTGACCAATCTGGACGGGGCCGGGGCGGCCTTCCGCATCTTCCTGCCCGAGGCGGCGGAGGCCGAGCTGGCCGAGACGCCGGTGGTCGAGAAGGTCGCCAAGGCCCCGCGCGACCTGTCGGGCGCCGGGCGCATCCTGTTCGTCGAGGACGAGGCCGCGGTACGCGGCATCGCCGCCAAACTGCTGCGCCAGCGCGGCTATGACGTGATCGAGGCGGCCGACGGCGAGGAGGCGCTGATCCTGGCCGAAGAGCACGCCGGCACGATCGACATGCTGATCTCCGACGTCATCATGCCTGGGCTGGACGGCCCCGCCCTGCTGAAGAAGGCCCGGCCCTTCCTGGGCGACGCGCCGGTGATGTTCATCTCCGGCTATGCCGAGAGCGACTTCTCGGACCTGCTGCAGGACGAGGTCGGCGTCTCCTTCCTGCCCAAGCCGCTGGACATCAAGACGCTGGCGGAGCGGGTGAAGCAGGAGCTGCGGGGCGGGTGAGCCCGCCGCGGTTCAGTCGAACGTGACCGCCGGCGCCGTGAGCGCCAGGTTCAACAGGCCGGGAAACCGCGCCTCCAGCGCCTCGGCGCGAACGCGGCTGATGACCGACTTTCCCCGACGTTCCGATCGGATCAGCCCGGCGTCACGCAGAATGCGGGTGTGCACCGACAGGGTCGACCGAGGCATCACGGCGCAGACCTCCCCGCAGGCCAGGCCGTCCCCGCGGGCGATGCGGCGGAAGATGGTGAGGCGCGCCGGGTCGCCCAGGGCATGAAAGATCCGCTCCAGGCTCAGGGCGTCGTCCGGTGGATGCGACAGCGGCTGCATGGGGAACAATGTGCGGTACGAATGAGGTCATTTCAATATTCCCACATTCTTGAAATGACGGATTGATGCCCCACCTGTCCGTTCGGCCGGGTTTTCCGGCGACGGAGATCGACGATGAGCGTGCTGAAAGACAAGATCGCCCTGGTGACCGGGGCGTCGCGCGGGATCGGGCGGGCGACCGCCCTGCGCCTGGCCGCCGATGGGGCGGTGGTGGCGGTTCACTATGGGCGGAGCGGAAACGAGGCCGAGGCCGTCGTGGCCCGGATCGAGGCGGCGGGCGGGCGAGCCTTCGCCGTTCAAGGCGACCTGAGCGCCGTCGCGGGCGTCGACGCCCTGTTCGACCAGTTGGACGCCGGCTTGGCGGCGCGCGGCCTGTCCGGGCTGGACGTGCTGGTCAACAACGCCGGCGTGGCGGCCTTCGAGCCCGTGGCCGACACCCGCGAGGAGACGCTGAACGCCCTGTTCGACGTGAACGTGAAGGGCCTGTTCCTGACGACCCAGCGCGCCCTGACTCGACTGCGGGAAGGCGGGCGGATCATCAATCTGTCGTCGGTCGTGGCGCGCGCGTCCTTCGACGGCATCGCCGCCTATGCCGCGACCAAGGGCGCGGTGAACACGCTGACGACTCATCTGGCGGCCGAGCTGGGCGCGCGCGGCATCACCGTCAACGCCGTGGCGCCGGGCGCCATCGACACGGACATGAGCGCTTGGGTGCGCGAGGACCATGGCCGGGACGCCGTCCACGCCATGCAAGCCATCAAGCGCGTCGGCCAGCCCGACGACGTCGCCGCCGTCGTCGCCTTCCTGGCCCGTCCCGACGCCGGTTGGGTGACGGGTCAGATCATCGAGGCCGGCGGAGGCGCCAAGCTCTAATCGTTGCGCCGCCGATCGTCGCGGTCACGGCGGCGGCGGTCGGGACGGCCGTCGCAGTCCCGGTCTCGCGGGGCGCAGGTCACCACGATCACCGGCGGCGCATAATTCCAGTCGCCGGGACAGGTCTTCTGCGCCGCGCCATAGGGGAGGCCGGGCGGCGGAGCCCAGTAGCAGTTGCGGTTCTCCCACTCCAGGTCGGCCGCGGCCTGATCCAGCCCCAGGGCGATGGCGTTCCACACCTCCGGATCGGTGGTGCAGGCGGTGAGGCCCAGCGAGGCGACGGCGAGAACGAGGGCGGTGCGGCGCATGTGAAGATCCTCCCGCCGCCACCTTGGCCGGGCAGGAGGACTTCGTCGTCCCACCAAAGCTGACGGCGGTCAGATGTCGCGGAACAGACCGACGTAGCCGTCATAGAGGAACCAACGATTTCGCACGTTGCCCGTCACCTCACGCAGGATGCCGAGGTTCACCATGTCGGCGACGACCTCGTTGGCGTTGGGATAGCTAACCTTCAGCAATCCGGCCGCAGTGTTCACGTCAAGGTATGGATCACGGTACAGACGTTCCAGCAGCACGATGGCCTTGCCTGCACGTGCGCCCATGTTCTGCACGATTGCATCGCGATGATCCTCTCGCAGAAGCAGGATCGCTTTCGCCATCCGAGCCGCGTCCAGAGCCGCCTCCGCCACGCATTCCAGGAAAAAGACCAGCCATTCTTCCCACTGGCCCGCATCTCGAACCGCTTGCAGTCGGTCGTAATATTCCTGACGTCGCTTCTTCAGCGTCAGCGACACATAGAGGACTGGCTTCGACAACACCTCTCTTTCGCAGAGCAAGAAGCTGATCAGAAGACGTCCCAGCCGCCCGTTGCCGTCCACGAACGGATGGATCGTCTCGAACTGAGCATGTGCCAGCCCTATGCGGATCAGCAGAGGAAGGTCGGAGGGGCCATGCAGGAATTCCTCCAACTGCCCGATCTGCTCAGGCACGGTCTCCGGCGGGGGCGGTACGAAGATCGCATCGGCGAGGGTCGCGCCCTGAGCCCCGATCCAGTTCTGCGTCGTTCGAAACAGCCCGGGGGTCGCATGACCGCCGCGAACGTCATGCATCAGAATCTCGTGGATCTCTCGCAAAAGCCTCCCGGACAGCGGCAGTTGCGACAGCCGTGAGATGCCGTAGTTCAGGGCGGCGGTGTAGTTGATGACCTCATTGACGTCGCCCATCGGTCGGTCGCCCGACAGCCGGGCCTCGGCGGCCACGAGGTCGTCCAAGGAAGCTTGGGTTCCCTCGATCTGACTGGACAGGACCGCTTCGCGTCGCACGTACATCGCGGTGAACAGGTCAGGGTGAGGCAAAGTCTCGACCGCGCCGTCCAAACGTCCCAAGACAATGTCTGCCCGGCTGAGTGCAGCCGTCACCGGTCCGGCGAGATTCAGGCCTACCGGCGGCAGCGCCTCCGGAATGAAGGCGCGATGGCCGGCAAGCTGACGCACATAGCGCCCTGCTCGCTCAGACGGCTTGTTCGTCGAAAGGGAAATAACGATCGCTCCCGGCATCCATATTAAACGATTTAGATAATATGGATGCCGGAAAATCGGCTTATCATCAAGTTCGATAATATGGCGCTGACTACGCCGCCATCTCCACCGTCAGGTTCTCGGCGACCTTGTCGAGGAAGCCTTCGGTGGTCAGCCAGCTCTGCTGGTCGCCGACCAGGAGGGCCAGGTCCTTGGTCATGTGGCCGGCCTCGACGGTGTCGACGACCACGCGTTCCAGCGTCTCGGCGAAGGTGATCAGTTCCTGGTTGCCGTCCAGCTTGCCGCGGTGCTTGAAGCCGCGGGTCCAGGCGTAGATCGAGGCGATCGAGTTGGTGGACGTGGCCTCGCCCTTCTGGTGCTGGCGGTAGTGGCGGGTCACGGTGCCGTGGGCGGCCTCCGACTCCAGGATCTTGCCGTCCGGCGTCATCAACACCGAGGTCATCAGGCCCAGCGAGCCGAAGCCCTGGGCCACCACGTCGGATTGCACGTCGCCGTCGTAGTTCTTGCAGGCCCAGACGAAGCCGCCCGACCACTTGATGGCCGCGGCGACCATGTCGTCGATCAGGCGGTGCTCATAGGTCAGGCCCTTGGCCTTGAACTGATCGGCGAACTCCGCATCGAACACCTGCTGGAAGATGTCCTTGAAGCGCCCGTCGTAGGCTTTCAGGATCGTGTTCTTGGTCGACAGATAGACCGGGTAGTTGCGGTTCAGGCCATAGGCGAAGCTGGCGCGGGCGAACTCGGTGATCGAGTCGTCCAGGTTGTACATGCCCATGGCCACGCCGGCGCCCGGCGACTTGTAGACCTCGTGCTCGATCACCTGGCCGTCGTCGCCGACGAACTTCATCGTCAGGGTGCCGGCGCCCGGCATCAGGAAGTCGGTGGCCTTGTACTGGTCGCCGAAGGCGTGACGGCCGACGACGATCGGCTGGGTCCAACCCGGCACCAGGCGCGGCACGTTCGAGCAGATGATCGGCTCGCGGAAGACCACGCCGCCCAGGATGTTGCGAATGGTGCCGTTGGGCGACTTCCACATCTTCTTCAGGCCGAATTCCTTCACCCGCGCCTCGTCGGGGGTGATGGTGGCGCATTTCACGCCGACGCCGTGGCGCTTGATCGCCTCGGCCGCGTCGATCGTCACCTGGTCGTCGGTGGCGTCGCGGTGCTCCATGCCCAGGTCGTAGTAGTCCAGCTCCAGATCCAGGAACGGGAAGACCAGCTTGTCCTTGATCATCTGCCAGATGATGCGGGTCATCTCGTCGCCGTCGATGTCGACGATGGGGTTCTGGACCTTGATCCTGGCCATGTGTGTGGCGCCTTTCTGCGAGGAACGGGAATGGCGGCGGTATAGCGGCTTGGCAGGGCTCGGCAACTGCGTAGACCCGATCCGAGAGGCTTGAGAAGTGCCCAATTGTGTGACTTTGTGTGCTCCGTCGCCTCTTGGAGGCTATCGGGGCGGAAGACTATGGCAAAGGGCGCGATCCACTACGTGAAGCACCTTAGCGAAATTCAAGACCATCTCACGGTCGATAATGTGGAGCTGTCGAACCTCGCGAAGGTGGCTCCCAACACGATCTCGTCGTTGCGGCGCAGGAAGCCCGCCAAGAAGATCACTCGCAACAAGGTGAAGTTGGCGTTGGAAGCCCGCTGTCGCGAGGTCCACTCGACCGAACTTGAAGCAGAGTTGGCCAAGATCGAAAGCCGTGCGGGTCACAAGCTGTCGCTTGAGGACGTCTTTCAAAGCGCAGAGTGGCACTGCGTCGATCTGCCTGGCTTTCTGAAGGCCAACGGACTGGATTGGGCGATCTTCGAGACCGGCGGCTCGAGTTTGAACTCCAAGCAGATCGGCCAGCTCAAGGGCGGGGCTTATTTCACGCCCTACATCCGTGATCGCATCTCGGCATGCTTGGCGACCAAGACCGACGTTCCGGCCAGCCTATTCGAGCGCCAGCAGAACGACGACGTGATCGCGGCGGTCATCGACGAAACCTGATGCCTAGTCGGGCTTGCGGTGACGACGCGCCTTGAGGTGAAAGTCGGCGACCGCGACGATCGTGTGCAGAGCGGCGGCGGCTGCGGTGACGATCGCGCAGCCAGCCATGATCATCGAGAGCTCCAGCATGATTGCCTCCTATCGATGACTGGAGTGTAGTCGCACCGCCTGTGGATGACCAGCGCAATTATCCAAATAAACTCATTAAAAACAGGTATCTAACAGGCCAATAAGGTGGGGATAAGATGCCGCTTATTTTCTTTTCGGCGTCTGACCGCCCTAGCCCGTTCCATTGGGTGATCCCGCGCGATGTGCTCGCCCTTCGCGCTTGGTTCTCGGCTTTTGGTCACCTTTGTGTCCGATCCCGGCCAAAGCGAGGCGCCGCCGTTGCTGGACGCGGAACTGATGGCGCGGCTGCTCGCTGAGCATGAAGCCAGGGAGACCGCGCGATGACCGAGAAGACCTTCAGGGCCGGAGACGCGGTGAAGTGGGACCACAGCCAGGGCACGACCACGGGCAAGGTGGTGCGCAAGCTGACGGCGCCGACCACGATCAAAGGCCACAAGGTCGCGGCGTCGACGGAGAATCCGGAGTATCTTGTCGAAAGCGGCAGGACCGGCGCCCGCGCCGCGCATCGGCCGCAGGAACTGCGCAAGGCCTGACCGGCCGCGACCTGATGGGAGCCCGATGATCCGCACCACCACCGCCGCGCTGATGGCCGGCGCTGCGCTCGCCGCCTGCAGCCCTCCGGCCCAGCCGTCCGAGAAGGCCGATCCCGCCTCCCCCGCGACCCCGGCGACCGCACCCGCCCCGGATCCGGCGGCGACCGCAGCGGCCGGCGCGGCGCCGGCCGTGCGGACCTTCCGGGACTGGATCGCGGTCTGCGACAACGCGAACCGCTGCGTCGCCCTGACCGGCGGAGGTCCGGGCGACGCCTGGCTGAGGGTCGAGATGGAGGCGGGGCCGGACGCGCGGCCCGTCGTGACCTTCGGCGCCGAGGATTTCCGCAGCGGAGAGCGCGCGGCGGCGCCCGCCCTGGCCGTCGACGGCCGGGGCACGGCGGCGGACGCGACGGCCGTCGGGGCGCTGGGCCAAGGTCGGCGCGCGACCGTGACCGCCTTCGACCGCGAGCGGCCCGTCTCGCTGAGCGGCGCGGCGGCGGCCTTTCTCTGGATCGACGAGCGGCAGGGGCGGCTGGAGACGCCGACCGCCTTGATCCGGCGCGGCGACCGACCCGTCGGCGTCGTGCCCGAAGGCCCCGCCCGCCCGCGCGTGACGGCCCTGCGCGTGCCCGGCGGCGGCGCGGGCGAGGAGCGCGCCCTGCCCCCCGCACTGGAGGCCCTGCCCGCCGTTCAGGAGTGCCGCGTCGACGTGCCGGACGGCAAGGCTCGGACCTGGCGCATCGGCATGGACGCCCTGCTGTGGGAGGTGCCGTGTTACCGGGGCGCGTACAACGCGGGGGCCCGGCTGTTCATCGCGGGGCCGGACGGCGCGGGTGCGCGCACCCTGGGACTGCCCACCGCGACCGGCGAGCCGACGCAGTTCACGGTCAACGGCGACTTCGACCCGGAGACCGGCCTGCTGACCAGCTTCGACAAGGGGCGGGGCCTGGGCGACTGCGGCCATGCGCGGACCTGGGTCTGGACCGGGCGCGGCTTCGTGCTGACGCGCGAGGCGGGGATGGAGGACTGTCGCGGCCTGACCGCCGAGGACTGGCCGGTCCTGTATGAGGCGACGGTGGAGTGAGCCGCGTCGACGTCCTGGTGATCGGGGCGGGCCCCGGCGGACTGACGGCCGCGACCTATCTGTCGCGGTTCCGGCGTTCGGTTCTGGTGGCCGACGGGGGCAAACCACGCGCCTGCTGGATCCCCGTCAGCCACAACATGCCGGGCTTCCCGCAAGGCATCACCGGCGAAGACATCCTGAAGCGGATGACCGACCAGGCCGAAGAATACGGCGCGGTCGTGGAGGCCGGGCGCGTTGAGGCGCTGGAAGCGGAAGCGGACGGGCTCGTCGCGCGCCTGAACGGCCGCGAGGTCCGGGCGCGCGCCGTGGTGCTGGCCACGGGGGTCGCCGATCGGAAGCCGCCGATCCCCGGCGTGGACGACGCCATCGAGCGGTCTCTGGTCCGCATCTGTCCGATCTGCGACGGCTATGAAGCGACCGGCAAGGCCGTGGCGGTGATCGGCGACGACGCCATGGGCCTGCGCGAGGCGGCCTTCTTGCGGACCTATTCGGACAGGGTGACGCTGATCCACGTCGGCGAGGGCCCGCCGCCGCTCCCGGAGGAGGCCGAACGGCTGGGCGTCGAGATGCTGGTCGGGCCGGTGGAGGCCCTGCGTCTGCGAGAGGACCGGGCGACGTGCCTGACGTGGAGCGGGGCGGAACGGTCGTTCGATCACGTCTATTCCGCGCTGGGCACGACGCCCGCCGTCGACCTGGCCGTGCGATTGGGCGCACGACGGGCCGACGACGGGAGGCTGGCGGTGGACGATCACCAGGCCACCAGCGTGCCGGGGCTGTGGGCGGTCGGCGACGTGGTCCGAGGGCTGAACCAGATCGCCGTGGCCACGGCCGAGGCCGCCGTGGCCGCCACCGCCGCGCACAACCACCTGCGCCGTGCCGAGGGGAGGGTGGTGCGGGACTAGGTGTTCCTTCTCCCCCTGCGGGTGGAGGGCGACGCCCGACGGGTGGCTCGCGAAGCGGGACGGATGAGGGGCTTCCCGGACCCCTCCCACCATCCATCGACGCGGAGCTTGCTGACCTGAAGTCTCAGAGACCCCTCATCCGACCCGGCTGCGCCGGGCCACCCGTCGGGCGTCGCCCTCCACCCGCAAGGGGAGAAGGGCGACGCAACAGACGCCGCGTGCGCGAGCGGCGCCAGTCGGCCAGGGCGCCGATCCAGCCCCACGCGGGCTCCTTATGCGAGCGGTGCATCTCTTCCATCGCGACCTCCTTTGACCGGCGAGCTTCGATGCCGATAGAGTGGGCGAAGGAGTCGATCCCGACAAACGGGACTCTCCGAGATCGAAACAAGGTCCGCTTATGCCTGATCCGCTCGCGTCCATCCCGCTGGCTTCGCTGCGCGTGTTCGAGGCGGCTGCGCGGCTGAACAGCTTCACCCGCGCGGCGCAGGAGCTGGGCATGACCCAGGCCGCCGTCAGCTGGCAGATCAAGGCGCTGGAGGGCCGGCTGAACCAGAGCCTGTTCCACCGCCTGCCGCGCGAGGTCCGCCCCACCGAGGCTGGCGAGCGCCTGTCGCGTGCGGCGACGGAGGCGATGACCCTGCTGCGCCGCGCCGTCATGGACCTGACCGAGGCGGACGTCGGCATCCTGTCGATCACCACCCTGGCGACGCTGGCGACGCAATGGCTGGCCCCGCGGCTGGGCGGGTTCCAGCTGGCGCATCCGGAGCTGGCCGTGCGGCTGGACACCGCGCCGCACGTCGTCGACCTGGGCCGCGAGGGGTTCGACGTCGGCATCCGCTCGGGCTCCGGCGACTGGCCGGGGGTGGAGGCGGTCAAGGTGATGCCCAGCGTCTTCACGCCGCTGTGCAGCCCCAGATTGGTCCAGCGCCTCGGCATCCGCGAGCCGCGCGATCTGTTGAACGCGCCGCGCATCGGACTGGAGAAGGAATGGGCGGTCTGGCTGGGCGCCGCCGGCGTGCCGGCCGACGGCCAGACTCCCTCGCGCCTGCGCGCCGACTATCAGGCGCTGGAAGTGGCCGCCGCCCTGGGCGATCAGGGCGTGGCGCTGGCCAACCCGATCCTGTTCACGCGCGAGATCGAGGCGGGGCTGCTGGTCCAGCCCTTCGATCTGGCCGTCGAGCTGGTGCCGGGCTGGGCCTACTGGCTGTGCTGGCCGCAGGGGCGACGTCGGGTGGGCAAGATCGCCCGGTTCAGGGATTGGCTGGTCGCCGAAGCCGAGGCCGATCCCGCCGTCCGCGCCGCCCGGGCCGGCTGACGCCCGCGCCGGGCAGGCCCAGCAGGTGCGACAGGAAGTCGACGTCCGACCATTCCGGTCCGCGTCCCATCAGCGCCGCCCCGACGCCGTCCGCCTGTCGGACGACGACCAGCTCCCGCTCCGGGATCAGGTACAGACGCTGATTGCCCGCGCCGGCCGCCATGCGCACGTCCAGTCCGCCCAGCCGCTGGAACTCGCCCGGGTCGATCCCCGCGTTGGGGCCCGGCGGGATCAGGCCGGCGCGCAGCAGCCACCAGGTGATCCCGTATCCAGGGTTGACGGGCGACGACTGGAAGTTCGCCGCCAGCGCCGTTGGATCGACCAGCCCGCGCCCGCCGTCGGCGACCCCCTGGCCGAACCGGCTCCAGGCGGTCGCGGTCAATTGCGCGCCCGACGGCAGATTGGGCTGGCCCGACTGCCGCCGCCAGCTGCCCACCTCCATGCCCATGGGCCGGAACAGCCGCCGCGTCATGAAGGCGAGCACATCGCCCTCGTCCCCGGCGGCGACCAGCTTGCGCCGCACGATCTCGCCGAATGCCTGGAACGGCGCGGGTCCATAGCGGAAGACGCCGGCGGCCCCGGCGGCCGGCTGGGCCACCGCCTCGGCATAGGGCGACGGCCGGCCGATCCGCCCACCGCCGACCCCCGACGACAGCTGCAGCAGGGTGCGGATCGTGGCTTCGGCCTTCACCGGCTGGTCGCGCCACTCCGTCAAAGTGTCGGCGCAGCGCTCGTCGAGGTTCAGCAGGCCGTCCTGAACCAGGGCGGCGGCCAGGACGCCGCAGAAGCTCTTGGTCCCGCTGGCCAGCTCATAGGGTCGCTCAGGGCCCTTGGGGTGGTCGCGGAACACCTCGCGCCCGCGTTCCAGAACCAGCAGGGACACGCCGTTCGCCTCGGCCGAGTACCGGGCGGCGGCGGCGAAACGGTCCTGGCTCCGCGCCACGGCCGGGGTGGCGAAGGCGGCGGTCAGGCCAAGGGCGAAGGCGCGACGGTCGATGCGGGGCATGGGGCGTCTCCTCGTTCGCCCCTTCCACGGCCAGGATCGACGCCTTCCGTCGCGGCGTCACACGTATTTGGCGCGCACCCGCTGCTGCAGGACCGACAGCGGCACGATCCCTTCCAGCAGGACGGCGTCGTGGAACCGCTTCACGTCGAAATCGCCCTTGGCCTCGATCTCCTGGCGCAGGCCCTCGATCACGGTCTGGCCCAGCTTGTAGGAGCAGGCCTGACCCAGGGTGACGATGTAGCGGTCGATCTCCTTCTCGGCCGATTCCGGCGGCTCGCCGCATTCGGCGACCATCCAGGCGATGGCCTGATCCCGCGTCCACCTCTTGTGGTGCAGGCCGGTGTCGACGACCAGACGCACGGCGCGGAACAGATAGGACTGCAGATAGCCGACGCGGCCGACCAGATCCTCGCCGTAGACGCCCAGATCGTCTGCGGCCACGCGCTCCGCATAGAGGGCCCAGCCCTCGGTGTAGGCCGAGTTGGACGCCAGGCGACGATACAACGGCAGCTCGCCGGCTTCCTGAGACAGGGCGATCTGGAAGTGATGGCCGGGGCTGGCCTCGTGATAGGTCAGGGTCGGCAGCGACCACTTCGGCCAGTTCGCCGTGTTGGACAGATTGATGTAGTAGGCGCCCGGCCGCGTCCCATCCAGCGACGCCCGCTGATAATAGCCGCCGGGCGCGCCCAGCTCGATCGCCGGCGGCACGCGGCGGATCTCGACCTTGGACTTCGGCAGGACGTTGAACACCCGCGGCAGCAGCGGCTCCAGCTCGGCCATCTGGACGTTCAGCGACTCCAGCAGCTGGGCCTTGCCCTCGTCGGTGTTGGGCCAGAGATATTGCGGGTCCTCGTTCAGCACGCGGATGCGGTCGCCGACCGTGCCCTCGATCATGCCCATGCGGCGGAACAGGCCGTCCATCTCGGCCTGGATGGAAGCGACCTGCTCCAGACCGATCTGGTGGATCTGGTCGGCGGTGTAGTCGGTGGTGGTGTAGCCGCGAAGCGCCAGGGCATAGGTCTCGGCGCCGGCCGGCAGCTTCCACGCGCCGGCGTCGTCGACGGCGGACGGGCGCTGGGCCTCGAACACCGCGATCTGTCGGGCCAGCGCCGGCTTGACCTCGTCGTCCACGGCGACGACGGCGCGGATCACCCAGTCGCCGACCAGCCCCCGGTCCGCCGTCTTGTTCGCCAGGGCCTGGATCATGGCCCAGTCGCCCGTGGGCATGTCGCGCAGCGTCTTCAGCTGGGTCAGGGTCTTGTCCATCAGGAAGGCGGGCAGGACGACGCCCTTGCCGCCGATTTCCACGATCCGCTCGTTCTCCTGATCCAGCTGGACGGCGAAGGCGCGGCAGCGCGAGACGAAGGCCTCGGCGTCCTCGGCCGTCTCGATCCGGTGCTGGTTGGCCATGAAGTCCGGCAGGTTGAAGTAGGCGCCCCAACGCTGGGTCACGACATAGGGGCTGGAGCCGCCGCCGTGCGGCAGGTCGGCGCCCATGGCCGCCCCCTCGGCCGAGAAGCGGAAGATGGCCAGGGTCACCTGCGACGTCTCCGACAGGGTCGCGGGATCGAAGGTCTGAAGTTCCGCCCACCGCGCCCTGGCCCGCGCCGCGTTCTCGGCCTGGGCGGCCAGAGACACGTCGGCCAGCTTGCCGGCCAGATGGGCCCGCTCGCCCCGGTCGACGCCCAGGCTGGTCGCCACAGTCGGGTTGCGGTCGATGTCCTCGTTCATCCAGCGGGTCAGCAGGGCGTCCAGCCGGGCGTCCTCGGACGTGAAGGTTCGGGGGGCGGCGACGGCCGGAACCGACAGGGCGGCGCCCGCAGCGGCGGCGCTGAGCATCAGGTGGCGACGATTGAGCATGGAATCCTCCCGAACACGTGGTCGGGCGGCAATGGGGCATGGCACGCGAAACCGCGCAAGCGTTCGCCCGTCGCGCGCCCGCGATTGAGCGGGAACCCCGGCCGTGCCAGCCTGTTGGAAGAACGCCGCGTGGGGAGAGGGCATGATCCGCATTCTGGGCAATCTGGTCGGCCTGATCGTCGCCGTGGCGGTGATCGGCTTCTTCGCCGCGCCCTACGTCGGCTTCTTCGGCGTGCGCGCCGCGGCCGACGCGGGGGATCAGGCGGGGCTGGAGAAGCTGATCGACTATGCCGCCGTGCGCCGGTCGCTGGGTCAGCAGCTGGACGGACGCGCAGAGGCGACCGCGCCTGCCCCGGGCTTCCTGGAGGATCCGATCGGCGCCGTGGTGCGCGGGCTGGAGCGGCCCGGACCGGATCGTCAGGCTCAGGTGGACGCCTATCTGACGCCCGTCGCCCTGGCCGGTCTGACGCGGGGCGAGGGCCGGTTCGCGGCGCAGCGCTCGTCCAGCCCGGCGCCGGCCGAAGCGCCCGAGGGCGGACCTTGGCCCACGCCACGCCACTGGGGCGTCGACCGCGCGCGCATGACGGTGGAGGACGAGGGCGGATCGCAGACGACGTTCACCTTCGAACGGCGCGGGATCTATGAATGGAAGCTGGTCCACGTCGGCCTGCCCGCGGGCGCGACGACCGCGCCGGCGCCGGTTCCCCGCGCAGGCGACGACATGGGCCGGAAACGGGTGGCCGGCTGACGCTGACGGTGGCGCGGCGGGGAAGAACCGGTCTAGGCTGAGCCGTCGCAGCGTGGAGTGAGCCCCTTGAACCGCAAGCTGATCACCGGTCTGGCCGTCGTCGCCGGCGTGGCCTTCCTGGGCTGGTTCGCGGCGACGCCCTGGCTGGCCGCCAAGGCGCTGGGCGAGGCGGCGGAGCGGGGCGACGCGCGGGCGCTGGAGCGGCTGGTGGACTTCCCGGCCCTGCGCGACAGCATGAAGACCGAGTTCAACGAACGCCTGGTCGGCGAGATGCGAGCGCGCGGCGAAGACGATCCGCTGGGCGGCCTGGGTGCCTTTCTGGGCCCGGCGATCATCTCCGGCGCCGTCGATGCCCTGGTCACGCCGCAGGCCGTCTCGACGATGGTCCGGTCGGGCAAGACCCCGAAGGCGGGAGAGACCCGGCCGGCCGCCGACGACCGGCCCGAGCCGAAGCGGAGCCTGGGCTATCGCGACCCCAACACCTTCGCCATCCGCTTCGAGGACGCCGAGCGCGACGACCGCTCCGTCACCCTGCTGATGAAGCGCCGCGGCCTGTTCGGCTGGAAACTGGCGGCGATCGACCTGCCGGAGACCGCGCCGCCCGCCGCCTGAGGCGTCAGCCCTTCAGCGCCTCCCGCACGGCTTGAAGGCCGGCCTCGGCCTTTGATCCGTCCGGTGCCCCGCCTTGCGCGAAGTCCGGCTTGCCGCCCGCGCCCTGGCCGCCCATGGCGATCACCGCCGCGCGCGCCAGGTCGGCGGCGTTCACCCGGCCGGCCATGTCGGAGGTGGCCGCGACGGTGACCGCCGCCTTGCCGTCGGTGACGCCGATCAGGGCGACGACGCCGGAGCCGACCTGTTTGCGGAAGTCCTCGGCCACGCCGCGCAGGCCCTTGCCGTCCACGCCGTCCAGCACGCGCGCGATCAGCTTGACGCCGCCGATCTCTTCCGGCGCCGACGAGGCGCCGGAGCCGCCGCCCAGGGCCAGCTGCTTCTTCAGTTCGGCGACCTGCTTCTCCAGCGCGCGGACCGAGGCGGACAGGGTCTCGACGCGGCCCGGCACGTCGGCGGGCTGGACCTTGAAGTCGCGGGCCAGATTGCGGGCGACCCTGGCCTGGCCCTCAACGTACAGGCGCGCGGCCTCGCCCGTGAGGGCCTCGATGCGGCGCACGCCGGCGGCCACGCCGCCTTCGGACACGATCTTGAACAGGGCGATGTCGCCGGTGCGGGCCACGTGGGTGCCGCCGCACAGTTCGACCGAATAGGGCTTGTTGTCCGTCGTCAGCGAGCGGCCCAGCGTCAGGACGCGGACCTCGTCGCCGTACTTCTCGCCGAACAGGGCGATGGCGCCGGCCTCGATGGCCGCCTGCGGGGCCATCAGCTTCGTCTCGGCCGGGACGTTCTGGCGGATCACGGCGTTGACCTCGGCCTCGATCGCTTCCAGCTCGGCCTCGGTCACGGGAGCGCCGTGGCTGAAGTCGAAACGGGCGCGCTCGGCGTCGACCAGCTGGCCCTTCTGCGCGACCGCGGCGCCCAGGACGTTCTTCAGCGCCGTGTGCAGCAGGTGGGCGGCGGAGTGGTTGGCGCGCGTGGTGCGGCGCTTCTCGGCGTCGACCAGCTGGGCCACGCGGGCGCCCGTGGCCAGCGTGCCGGACGTGATCTCGGCCGACAGGACGTGCAGGTCGCCGGCGTGCTTCTTGACGTCGATGACCTCGGCGGAGCCGCCGGGCCATTCCAGCGTGCCGTGATCGCCCGCCTGGCCGCCGCTTTCGGCGTAGAAGGGGGTGGTGTCGAACAGCACCTCGACGATGTCGCCGGCGCCGGCCGCGTCCACCGCTGCGCCGTCCTTCATCAGGACCAGCACCTCGCCCGAGCCGTCGACGGCGTCGTAGCCGGTGAAGACGGTCGGGCCCAGGCGGTCGCGGATCGACAGCCATTCGCCGGCGTTGGCGGTCTGTCCCGAGCCCTTCCAGTGCTCGCGCGAGCGCGCTCGCTGTTGCGCCATGGCGTCCTGGAAGCCCGCGTCGTCGACGCCGAAGCCCCGGCGGCGCGCCTCGTCCTGGGTCAGGTCCAGCGGGAAGCCGTAGGTGTCGTACAGGGTGAAGGCGGTCTGGCCGTCCAGCATGTCGCCCGACTTGAAGGACGAGGTCGCCTGGTCGAACAGGCTCATGCCCTTGGACAGGGTGGTGCGGAAGCGGACCTCCTCCTGCTTCAGCGTGTCCTCGACGAAGGCCTGGGCGCGCTTCAGCTCGGGATAGGCCTCGCCCATCTCCGCGACCAGCGTCGGCACGAGGCGGTGCATCAGGGGGTCGGAGGCGCCCAGCAGGTGGGCGTGGCGCATGGCGCGGCGCATGATCCGGCGCAGCACGTAGCCGCGGCCCTCGTTCGAGGGCGTGACGCCGTCGGCGATCAGGAAGGACGAGCTGCGCAGATGGTCGGCGATGACGCGGTGGGACGCCGCCATGTCGCCGTTCGGATCGGTCGAGGTGGCGTCGGCGGAGGCGTGGATCAGGGTCTGGAACAGGTCGGTGTCGAAGACCGAGTTCTTGCCCTGGAGCACGCTGGCGATGCGTTCGAGGCCCATGCCGGTGTCGACGCTGGGCTTCGGAAGGTTGCGGACGATCTCGTCGTTCTCCTTCTCGAACTGCATGAAGACGTTGTTCCAGATCTCCACATATCGGTCGCCGTCCTCGTCCGGGCTGCCGGGAGGGCCGCCGGGGACGTGGTCGCCGTAGTCCCAGAAGATCTCGGTGCACGGACCGCAGGGGCCGTTGTCGCCCATGGCCCAGAAGTTGTCGGAGCCGGCGATGCGGATGATCTTGTCGTCCGAGAAGCCGGTGACCTTCTTCCAGATCGCGGCCGCCTCGTCGTCGTCGATGTAGACGGTGACCAGCAGGCGTTTGGGGTCGAGGCCGAAGTCCTTCGTCACCAGCGACCAGGCGCGGTCGATGGCGTGCTCCTTGAAGTAGTCGCCGAAGCTGAAGTTGCCCAGCATCTCGAAGAAGGTCAGGTGGCGCGCGGTGTAGCCGACGTTGTCCAGGTCGTTGTGCTTGCCGCCGGCGCGGACGCATTTCTGGGAGCTGACGGCGCGCGGGACCGGCGGGGTGGCCGCGCCGGTGAACCAGTCCTTGAACGGCACCATGCCGGCGTTGACGAACAGCAGGGTCGGATCGTTCTGCGGCACGAGCGGCGCGGAGTGGATCTTCCGGTGACCGTCGGCCTCGAAGAAGTCGAGGAAGGTCGAACGGATCTGCTTCAGGCTGGCCATGGGTTCGGTCGCGGTCGGGAGCGGCTGGGAGGATCGGGCTGCATATAGGGTTTTGGGCGGCGACGCATCACCTTGCCGCATGAGCGGCGGCCGCAGGGAACGAGAAGGCCGCCTGACCGGCGAGGGTCAGGCGGCCGGTCTCCGGCCCGGCCCCACGGGGTCGGTGGCGGGTCGCGGGGACCCGGCCGGAGAGGCGAAATGTGCACTCTGAAAAAACAGGGTGCACATAGTGCACATTCAGGGCCGTCCAGGGTGTGTCGGTCGAGACCGAGACGCCCCCTCCACCCCCCGCGCAGTCGCGCGGGGGGTCCCCCTCCCCATCGGCGACGCCGACGGGGAGGAGACGTCGGAGGCGTCAGCCTTCGAGGTCCTGGCCCTCGTCGGGTTCGGGGGCGCCCATCAGGTCGTCGGCGATCTTGCTGGTCGACTGGCGCACGGCCTTTTCGATGGCGTCCGCCACGTCGGGATTGGCCTTGAGGAAGTCGCGCACGTTCTCGCGGCCCTGGCCGATGCGGGTGGAGTCGTAGCTGAACCAGCTGCCCGACTTCTCGATGATGCCGGCCTTCACGCCCAGATCGATGATCTCGCCGATCTTGGAGATGCCCTCGCCGTACATGATGTCGAAGATGACCTCGCGGAACGGCGGGGCGACCTTGTTCTTGACCACCTTCACCCGGGTGGTGTTGCCCACCACCTCGTCGCGGTTCTTGATCGCGCCGGTGCGGCGGATGTCGAGGCGCACCGAGGCGTAGAACTTCAGCGCATTGCCGCCCGTGGTCGTTTCGGGCGAGCCGTACATCACGCCGATCTTGTGCCGGATCTGGTTGATGAACAGGACGATGCAGTTCGACTTGTTGATCGAGCCGGTCAGCTTGCGCAGGGCTTGGGACATCAGACGCGCCTGAAGGCCCGGCAGGCTGTCGCCCATCTCGCCCTCGATCTCGGCCTTGGGCGTGAGCGCCGCGACGGAATCGACCACCACGATGTCCACCGCGCCGGAGCGCACCAGGGTGTCGACGATCTCCAGCGCCTGCTCGCCGTTGTCCGGCTGGGACACCAGAAGGTCGTCCAGGTTCACGCCCAGCTTGCCCGCGTAGGACGGGTCCAGCGCGTGCTCGGCGTCGACGAAGGCGGCGACGCCGCCCGCCTTCTGAATCTCGGCCACGGTGTGCAGGGCCAGGGTGGTCTTGCCCGAGGATTCCGGACCGAACACCTCGATCACCCGCCCCTTGGGCAGGCCGCCGATGCCCAGCGCCATGTCCAGGCCCAGCGAACCGGTCGAGATGCTCTCGATCTCGGCCACCACGCCCGCCTTGCCCAGCTTCATCACCGAGCCCTTGCCGAAGGCGCGGTCGATCTGGGCGATCGCCGCCTCCAGAGCCCGCGCCTTGTCGCCGTCTTCCTTGCCCACCAGTTTCAAAGCCGCCTGTGCCATCGCCTTCGTCTCCCTTGCCATGATTCCCATCTGGTTCCGGGAGAGACCCGCCATGGACCCGCCCCCTTCGTGAGAGGGACTATGTGCACGGTTTGTTCCGGTTGCCAATATGTTCTTTTCGGCAGACGGAACGCTGCGACCGTTTCTGTCGTCAGCCGATCCGTTCCGCCTGCGCCTGCGCCGGGCGAGCCTGGGTTCCCCAGAAGGAGAAGACGGCGCCGGTCAGCAGGACCGCGGCGGCCAGGACCGTCAGGACGCGGGCGGCCTGGGGCGCCAGGGGACGGAGGGCCATGAGGGCGATCAGGGCGAGACCCGCCAGGACGCCGGGCAGGTCCATGCCGATGCCCAGGAAGACGGGATGGGCCATGGCCAGGGCCCAGCCGGCGGTCAAGGCGCCGAGGACGGCGATCACCGGCGCGCCCGCCACGCGGTCGAGGCCCGGATCGAGGCGGGCGACGACGGCGGCGGCCAAGGCGACGATCAGCGTCGGCCAGGCGAACAGGAAGGCGGTGGCCGGGGCGGCGATCTGGGCGATCACGGCCAGCAGCCAGCCGAGACCCAGCAGGCCCAGCCAGGCGGGCCAGGCGCCGCGCGGTCCGGCGACGAAGCTGAGGCCCAGGCCGAGAGCGGCGGCGCCCAGCAGGATCGGGTTCGGCCCCTCCCCCACCAGCCCCGGCAAGGTCAGCAGGACCACGAGGCCGGCCATGATCCGCCGGTCCAGCGCCATGCGTCCGCCCAGCGCCAGAAGGGCGACGGCCAGGACGGCCAGGGCGGCCCCCGCCTCCAGCCACGGCAGGCGGGCCAGAAGGGCGTAGTAGGTCTCGGCGTCCTCGGCGCGGGCTGCGGAGGGCCCGCCCAGCGCGCGCACGGCGTGGGCGGCGACGACGGCGACCGACAGGAACCACAGACCGTCCAGGACGCCGCGCCCGACCTCGCCGGGACGGGGCTGCTCACGCCGGCCCAGGGCGACGACGACGAAGCCGATCAGCAGGGCGGCCAGCCCCAGCACGATCCAGCCGGCCGCGGGCGTGGTGACGATCACGACGCGGCCGAAGACGTCGGCCCAGACGGCCGTCCCGCCCGCGCGCGGCAGGGTCTCGGCCGAGGCCAGGAGCGTCGCCGTCTCCAGCGTCTGGGAGCCGATGTGCTGCAGGCTGCCGCGATCCAGGTTCGCGGGTGTGGACAGGGGGGTGTGGTACTGCTCGGGCCGGCCGATGAAGGCGAGGTTGACCCCCTGGACCCCGCGATCGCGCGGCACGGTGAAGTCCGAGCCGTTGGGCATCAGCTCGTAGACGAAGGCGGCCAGGGCGTTGGTGGCGCCGCCGCCGTCGGCGCGGGCCGCCGCGCGGGCGAACAGGGCCACGGTCTCGGCGTTCCCCTTGCCCGTCTCGAACATCATGGCCCGGCCGCCGCCGCCCCGCGCCTCCAGATTGATCACGGCGCCGATGCGGTCGCGCAGGGGATGGTCGCCGAAGAAGGCGCGGGCGCCGTCGAGGTTCAGCTCCTCCGCATCGGTGATCAGCACGACGACGTCGCGGTCGCGCGGGCCGCGGGCACGCAGCGCACGCACGGTCTCCAGGATGGCGGCGACGCCCGCCGCGTCGTCGGCCGCGCCGGGAGACTGGGCCACGCTGTCGTGGTGGGCCATCAGCAGGACGGCGGGCAGATCCGGGCGCGTGCCGGGCAGGACGCCGATCAGATTGGTCAGGCCCAGCCCGGTCGCGTCGACGTCCCACCGCTCCAGCCGGCGCACGGCGGCGGGCGAGAGCACGCCCGGCTGCGTCGTGGGCGCCAGGCCCAGCGCGGTCATGCGGGCCAGCAGATGGTCCACGACCCGGGCATGGGCGGGGGAACCGACGGGATGGGGCTCGGCGGCGATGATCCGCACGTCGGCCATGGCGCGTTCGGCGGAGAAGGCGCCCGCGGGGGCGTCGGCGCCGCGCGGGGCTGGGGCCAGGTTGGCGAAGACCGCCAGCGCCAGGGCGACGCCCAGGGCGACCGGCAACCAGATCCATCGCGGCATGGGCCCCTCCCCTGTTCGGACGGGCAGACTAGATCGCGGGGGAGGCGAAGGTAAGGGTCAGGCGGCCCGGCGCAGGGCGCCGGCAGACTTCACGTACAGGCCGGGGCGGCCGGAGACGGGGCGGAAGGCGACGGTGTCGCCGTCCAGGCTCTCGTCCGGGCCGGTGAACAGGCAGCCGTCGTCGGTCAGGGCGCGTTCGATGTTGTCCAGCGCCAGGGCGCGACGGCGCGGCTCCATGCCGCCCAGCACGTGGCGGCAGAAGACGACGTCGAACTTCTGGTCGTCCGGCATGGGGTCCAGCAGGTTGGCGCGGCGGAACTCCACACCGGCGCGCAGGGCGTCGGCGGCGGTCCACAGCTCGTCGGCCTGGACGAACCAGCGGATCATGGCGCGGGCCGACAGGCCGCGCTGGATCTCGAAGCCGGAATAGGCGCCGATCCGCGCCCGCTCCAGCGACAGGCGGTTCAGGTCGGTGGCCAGAACTTGGGCGTCGATGCCGCGCTCAGCCGCCGCCATGGCCAGCGACCAGGCCTCCTGCCCCGTCGAGCAGCCGGCGGACCACAGGCGGACGCGCCCGCCCGGACGCGCTGACGCCAGGGCCGGCAGCAGCTGGTCGGCGAAGACGGCGAAGGCGGCGCGGTCGCGGCGGAACCAGGTCTCGGAGTCCAGCAGGGCCTCGATCACCGCCCAGCCGACCGAGGCGACGGGCTTGTCCCACAGGCCGGCCAAAAGGGCGCCGACGTCGTCGAACCCCTCGCGGCGCGCGACGGAGGCCAGCCGGTGCTGGGCCAGCTTCATCCGGTCGCGGCCCAGACGCTGGCCGGTGCGGCCGACCACCAGGGCCTGGAGACGCTCGAAATCCTCCGGCGTCATCCCACGCCCGCCTCTTCGAACTTGGCGGCCAGGACGTCGCCGTCGAACGGCTTCATGACGTATTCGTCGGCGCCGGCGGCCAGGGCCTCGGAGATGCGGGCCGGGTCGGCCTCGATGGTGCAGAACAGGACCTTGGGCCGGTCGCCGCCCGGCAGGGCGCGCAGGCGGCGCAGGAAGGTCAGGCCGTCCATGACCGGCATGTTCCAGTCGAGCAGGATCACGTCCGGCAGGGCGGCGGTGCAGTGCGACAGGGCCTCGGCGCCGTCGGCGGCCTCGTCGACCTCATAGCCCAGGCCCTCGACGATGCGTCGGGAGACCTTCCGGATGATCCGGCTGTCGTCGACGATCAGGCAGGTGCGGGGGTCCAAGGGCGGCGTCCGAAAAAATCGACGAGTCACGAGGCTTCTGCGACGCCCCCCATGATCGCCGGAGGCGGGTTAACGAGTGGTTGGGGAGCGGGATAAAGGGCGCGTTAGGGATGTGGAGCCTGGGGCCGCTTTCCGCTGGTTCATCACAAAGAACACCAAGGAGGCACGAAGACCACGAAGGGTCCGGCGCTCCTGGCCGCGCGCAGCGCCTTGATGCGCATTGACGCTAAATTGCCTGCGGCGCCGCGCGCGCGGTTTCTTGGTGTCCTTTGTGCCCCCTTGGTGTTCTTCGTGATGAACCAACCGGCCCCCACGCGCGCGTCATGCAGGCAAATCCGCCAGCAACCGGACGCGGCCTTCGTCCGCCTGCACTTCCAGCGTACCGCCCAGGCGCTGCACCGCCAGCCAGAGCCAGTGCGGCTGGATCCACTGGCCGGGCAGGCCTTCCTCCAGCGGACGGCCGGCGAGGCCGGCGGCGGCCTCGGGCTTGAGCCGGGCACGGGCGCCCTCGGCCAGGCCTTCGATCTTCAGGCGGTCGCCGTCGAGGCGGGCGGAGACGGTCGCCTCGCCGCCCGACGGCAGGGCGCCCACCGTCAGATAGGCGAGGTTCAGCAGCACGCGCGCCGACGCCTTCGACAGGGCGGCCGGCTCGACGTTCCAGACCAGGGTCGCGCGCCCGCCGCCGGTCAGGTCGCGGACCAGCTTCTCCAGAGCCTCGCCGGTGAAGGTCTCGGCCGTGGAGGCCGCGCCGTAGGCCACGCGGGCGAAATCGACCACCGCCAGCAGGCGGGTCGCGCTCTGGCGGATCAGGGCCAGGGCGTCGTCGCGCATGTCCTGGGCGGAGGGGTCCTCCAAGAGGTCCAGCCCCTGGGACACGGCGCCGGCCGGGCTGATGACGTCGTGGCACAGCTTGGCGGCGACGAGGGCGGCCAGTTCAGTTTCGTCGCGGTCGGAGAAGGCGTCGGTCATGGGCCGGAAGCTGGCCTGATTTGGCGCATTGAGGGAAGGGACCGAGTGACGGGTTTCAACAGGGCTGGTTCATCACGAAGGACACCAAGGAGGCACGAAGAACACCAAGAGACCGAGCGCGAGGCGCCGAAGGCATTCCCGCGTCTTGCAAAATGTCGAAGCGCCGCGCGCGGCTACACGTGCAAGTCCCTTTGTGTCCTTCGTGCCTCCTTGGTGTCCTTTGTGATGAACCGACCCGCCGCGCCGACAGTCTGAAGGGCTGACGTTGCGCTCATGACGCTCTAAGCCACGCGAATGCCCCACTCCCCCCTCGACGCCCCGTCCGCCGGAAGCCTGATCGACGCGCTGGCGGAGATCGCGGAGGCGGCTGCCGCAGTGATCCGGCCGTACTGGCGCAGCGGCGTGGTCGCCGACGCCAAGGCCGACGACAGCCCGGTGACGCGCGCGGACCGCGAGGCGGAGGCGCTGATCCTGGAGCGGCTGGGCGCGCATTGGCCAGACGTGCCCGCCGTGGCCGAGGAGCGGTCGGAGGCGGAAGGGCGGCCGGAGACGGCGCCGGAGCTGTTCTGGCTGGTGGATCCGCTGGACGGCACGCGCGGCTTCGTGCGCGGGGACGAGCAGTTCACGGTGAACATCGCCCTGATCCACGGTCAGCGGCCGGTGGCCGGGGTGGTGACGGCCCCGGCGCTGGACCTGACCTGGGCCGGCGGGCCGGGGGGCGCGGTGCGGCGGCCGATCGGCGGGGCGTGGGAGCCGATCCGGGTGAGGCCCAGGCCGGCCGTCGCGCTGGCGCTGATGAGCCGGGGCGTGAAGCCGGAGGACGCCGCGGCCCTGGCCGACCTGCACGGCTGCGCCGAGTGGCGCGGCGAGGACAGCTCACTGAAGTTCTGTCGCATCGCGGAAGGAGCGTGCGACGTCTATCCGCGCACGGGGCCGACCTCGGAGTGGGACACGGCGGCGGGCCAGGCGGTGCTGGAGGCGGCCGGCGGGCGCGTGCTGGGCCCTGACGGCGCGGCGCTGGCCTATGGCAAGCCGGGCTTCATGAACGGGGCGTTCGTGGCGTACGGGGCCTATCCTTCCCTCTCCCAGCGGGAGAGGGCTTGAGGCTCGGCGAGCCTGCGAGCCGCTAGCCGAAAGGGTGAGGGGCTACTGTGTGACGTGCGGACGCCGTAGCCCCTCTCCCTTTCGCGTTTCCAATCGCTCCGCTCCTGGACGCTCAAGCCCTCTCCCGCCGGGAGAGGGACGCTAAAGACTCAGCAACGCCTCGGCCTGACGGGCCAGCAGGGGACAGCCTTCCTCGGTCGCGACCTCGACGGCCATGGCCAGCATGAGGCCGGTTTCGCCGGCGGGGGCGTCGCACAGGCGGGCGCGGGCCAGGGCGACGCGGGCCAGACCGATCTGGTCGGCGGCCCAGTCCAGGGGGGCGGCGGGGGTCGCCAGGCGGCGGCGCAGCTCGGCCTGGACGGCGTCCAGCGCGGTCGGATCGCCGGCGGCCTCGGCCGCGGCGACGCGGTCGGCGGCCAGGCGTTCGCGGGCCAGGGCGCCCAGGATCAGGCCCGGACCGGCCGAGCGGCACAGGGCCTCCACCGCCACCAGCCGCGCGGGGCCGCCGACTGAGGCCAGCTGGACGGCGCACCAGTCCAGCGGGCTGTGGTCGGGGGTGAACTGGTCGCCCGCCGCTTCCAGCAGGGCGCGGGCCTGATCGCGGGCCTGGGCGTCGTCGGCGAGGGCGGCGAGCGCGGACAGGCCCGAGGCGCTGAGCGCCAGCGCCCGGGCGCGGGTCAGGGGGCGGCGCTCGGCCGGGCAGGCCTCGACCAGAGCGAACAGGTCGCGGCCGGCCTGGTCCAGCAGGCGGCCGTCACGCTGGGCGATGCCGGCCTCCAGCGTCAGGCCCGCGCGGTCCAGCCGCACGGCCTCGGCCAAAGGATCGGCGGAGCCGGCCAGGCCGTGGACGGCAAGATCCAGCAAGGCGGCGGCCTCCAGCAGGCGCACCGGCCGACCGTCCAGCCGGGCCTGGCGGGCGGAGATGCGGGCGTGGACGGCGACGGTGGCCTGACGGGCGGAATCTCGGGCGATCAGTTGGGCGGCCTGATCCAGCAGGGCGGGCCCGCCGTACAGGTCGAAGCGCAGCAGCAGGGCCTGGGCGCGGGCGCAGCGCGCCTCTTCCAGCCGGGCGGCCGCGTGGGCGGCCTTCTCGGCGTCGCGGGCGGCGTCGGCGGCGTGATCCAGCGCGTCCTTGCGGCCGGTGCGGGCGGCAAGCTCGCGCCACAGGGCGGCGGCGTTCAGCCAGGCCTGATCCGGTTTGGCGCACGATGCGCGGCCGGCGTCGATGGAGGCGCGCCGGGCCTCGGCCTCGACCAGATCGACGCCGATCAGCTCCAGCCAGCCCAGGTCCTCGCGGTCGCGATCACGACCGAACAGCCTGCGCAGATCCTTGCCGAACTCGAACATGCCGCCTCCTGGCGCGTCCCGGGGTGGGACGGTGACTCCGTCTGATCCGGTCCACAAGCAAATGCGCGGCCGGGGCGAGGGTTCGCCCCTTGTCCGGCGGTCGGCGACGCCTATCTGCACCAAGCACTGTTGCAGGAACCCTCCCCCATGACCTCCCCCCTGTTCGAGCCCATCACCCTGGGTGCGCTGAAGCTGAAGACCCGCGTCACCATGGCGCCCATGACCCGCAGCCGCGCGGTCGCGGGCGAGGCGATCAACCCGAGCGCCGCCACCTATTACGCCCAACGTGCGGGCGCGGGCCTGATCATCAGCGAGGCCACCCAGATCAGCCGCCAGGGTCAGGGCTATCCGAACACGCCGGGCATCTTCAGCGAAGATCAGGTCGCGGGCTGGAAGGTCGTGACCGACGCCGTTCACGCCGCCGGCGGCCTGATGGTCGCCCAGCTGTGGCACGTGGGGCGGGTGTCCCTGCCCGACTATCAGCCCGACGGCGGCGCGCCTGTGGGCGCCTCGGCGGTCGCGGCCGAGGGCCAGGCGATGCGGCCGGACTTTTCCATGACGCCCTTCGTGACGCCGCGCGAACTGACAGAGGCCGAAATCGAGGGCGTGCTGGCCGACTATGCCCACGCCGCGCGCCAGGCGAAGGCGGCCGGGTTCGACGGGGTCGAGCTGCACGGGGCCAACGGCTATCTGGTCGATCAATTCCTGCGCGACGGATCGAACCGCCGCACCGACCGCTGGGGCGGGTCGGTGGAAAACCGCGCCCGCTTCCTGGTCGAGGCGACCCGCGCCCTGGTCGAGGTGTGGGGGCCGGAGCGGGTGGGCGTGCGCCTGTCGCCGACGGGGACCAACAACGGCATGTTCGACTCCGATCCCGCCGGCGCCTTCGGCCACGCGGCGCGCGCGCTGAAGCCGTTCGGCCTGGCCTTCCTGCACCTGATCGAGGCGGAGCCGCCGCATCCGATGGCGGGACCGGAGGGGTCGCCGCGACTGGCGAAAGACCTGCGCGAGGCGTTCGGAGGGCCGGTGATGCTGAACGGCGGCCTGACCCGCGTCTCGGCCGAAGCCGCCCTGGCCGAGGGCCGCGCCGACCTGGTCAGCATCGGCGTGCCCTTCCTGGCCAACCCGGACCTGGTGGACCGCTGGAAGGTCGGCGCCGAGCTGAACCCCGCCGACCGCGCCACCTTCTACGGCGGCGGGGACAAGGGCTACATCGACTATCCGACGCTCAAGGACGCGGCGAAGGCAGCGTAAGGCCGGCTGGCGCCGCGGTCAGCGAAGCACGGTCCGACGCATGAAGTCGTCGAAGAGCGGCACGGTGAACGCCGTGTCGCCGTGCCCTGGGCTGTAGATCATGCCCTTTTCGATCAGGCTGTTTCTGACGAAGGCGACCGAGGCCACGGGCTTGCCCAGAGCTTCTGCGATGTCGCCGGATCGGTGGGGCCCCGGGCCGAGCTCGGACATGGCCGTCAGGTAGCGCTTCTCGCTGGGGGTCAGGCGATCGAGCCGGACCTTGAAAAAGCTTTGATCGAGCTCGGCGAGCGCGTCCACCGTCGCCTGCTCGGCGTCGGTTCGCTCGATCGGCGACCCGTCGGCCACGTTCCAGCTGTGCTTGCCCCACTCCTGCAGGAAGTAAGGATAGCCCTGCGTCTGCCGCAGGATGGTGTCGATGGCGCCCGGCGCATAGTCAACGCCGTGTTCCAGCGCGGGAGCCTCCAAGGCCCGAGTCGCGGCGGCGGCGTCGAGCTTTCCGATCTCGGCGAACTCGAACAGTCGTTCAGCGTAGGATTTGGCGCGCCCGCTTCTGCCCACAAGCTGAGGCAACCCGGCGGCGACCATCGTGATCGGCAGACCCTGCTGAGACGCGTTGTGGAAGGCCGTGATCAAAGCCCCCAGTTGGTCTTCCGGGACGTACTGAAGCTCGTCGACATAGAGCACCACCGCCGTGTCTCGTGCCTGTGCCGCCTCACCCACGGCCGAGATGAGGTCCGACAGATCGAGCTCAAGATCACCGCTGTCGGCGAGTCCTCGCTGACCTGTGACGTCCATCGACGCCTCTATGTCGCCATAGCGGAGCCGAAGCGCCCCGACGAACCCCGCCAGCGCGGCCATGGCGTCGCCGGCCTTGGCTCGGACCGCCTCCAGCCGATCTAGCCGCAGCAGGGCCGCGCGCAAGGCGGGAGCCAGGGAGGCGGGAAGGGATTTGCCCTCAGGCGCCTCGATCCTTGCCGAGATGAATCCGCGCGCCTCCGCGTCCAGGCGGATCCGGTTCAAAAGCACCGTCTTGCCCACGCCCCGGAGGCCCCAGAGAATGAGGCTGCGGGCCGATCGTCCGGCTCTCACCCTGTCGAGCGCGATCGAAGCTCTCTCCAGAAGCTCATCACGGCCGGCCAGCTCGGGTGGCGGGGTGCCGGCTCCCGGTGAGTATGGGTTCGTTCGAGGGTCCATGTTGGGAGATTAGCCCATATATTGGCTTTCACCAATAACTGCCTAACCTGCAAACAGTCCAGCTCTGCTCCCTTGTCTTATGAGGCGTGCCTTGGGGAAGCGCGCGGTGGTTCGTGCTCCTGAATGCCGACGGCGGAGCGAGCGGCGGAAGCCGCCTGACCGTCCCTCAGAGGCGGGCTTTCGCGAAGTCGATGAAGGCCCTCAGCTTGGGCGCGACCTGGTCGCGGCTGGGGAAGTAGAGGAACAGGCCGGGGTTCTCCGGCATGAAGGGGGCCAGAACCGTCTCCAGCAGCCCGGCCTCCGTCAGGGGCGCTATCAGGTCGGTCATGGAGTAGGCGAGGCCGACCCCGGCGACGCAGGCCGACAGCATCAGCGTATTGGTGTTGACGATCAGGGGGCCGGTCACCGCGACCTCGATGTCGCGGCCCGCCTCCTCGAACTCCCAGCGATAGAGTCCGCCCCGCGCGGACTGGCGGAAGTTGACGCAAACGTGGGCCTTCAGGTCCTCTGGCCGCGCCGGGCGACCGTGGCGGGCGAAGTAGTCGGGCGAGCCGGCGATACAGAAGGTCGAGGGCGGGGTCAGGCGCACGGCCACCATGTCGGCGGCGATCATCTCGCCGATGCGGACGCCGGCGTCGAAGCCGTCCTCGACGATGTTGACCAGCCGGTCCTCGACGTAGAGCTCCAGCTCGATCTCGGGGTGGGCGGCGCAGAACTCCGGGATCAGGGGCTCGAGCAGACCCTGCGCCACCGAGGGGATGTTGAGCCGCAGCCGCCCCGCAGGACGACCGCCCAAGGCCTGAACCGCCTCCAGCCCGGCGGTGACGGCGGCGGCGCCGGAGGCTGCGTGATCCAAGAAGGCGCGGCCGGCTTCGGTCAGGGCCACGTCGCGGGTGGTGCGGGCCAGCAGGGCTGAGCCGGCGCGGGCCTCCAGCTGCTTGACCGTCCAGCTGACGGCGGCGGGGGTGACGCCCAGCTCGCGCGCGGCGGCGGTGAAGCTGCGGCGACGCGCCACCTCCACGAACACCGCCACGCCGTCGAACAGATCCCGTCTCATTTTCAAATCATGCTTGAAAGAGCGTTCAGGAGAAAGCGGATTATCTTCATGGTCGCTCGGGGCGATCTTGCGGACGTCGGGATCAGCCGACCGCAGAGAGGAGAGACTCGAGATGCCCCGTTTCGACCTGAACCGCCGCCAGTTCGCCCTGACCGTCTCCGCGGGCCTGGGCCTGGCCGCGCTGGGCGGCGGCGCCGCCCGCGCCGCGACCACCGTCTCCAAGGTCCGCTTCCAGAGCGGCGGCGAGACCCTGGTCGGCGACCTGCACGCCCCGGTCGCGGGCGGCCTGAAGCCCGCCGTCGCCATCATCGGCCCCATGACCTACCAGAAGGAGCAGGCCCCGACCCAGTATGCGCGGCGCCTGGCCGCCGAGGGCTATGTCGCCCTGGCCTATGACAGCCGTTACCGTGGCGAGAGCGGGGGCGAGCCCCGCGCCTGGGAGAACCCGGCCGCCAAGGTCGAGGATCTGATCGCCGCCGTCGATCATCTGGCCTCGCGGCCAGACGTGGACCCGAACCGGATCTTCGTGCTGGGCATCTGCCAGGGCTCGTCGGCGGCGGTGGTCGCGGCGGCGGACTCGGGCAAGGTCGCGGGCCTGGCCACCATCGCCGGCCACTATCGGGACCACGAGGGCGACATCGCCTGGCTGACGCAGGAGGGCTACGACCGCCGGCTGGCCAATGGGCTTGCCGCGCGGGCCAAGTATCAGGCGACCGGCGAAGTGGACTATGTTCTGGGCGTCTCCCAGACCGACATGAACGTGGGCATGCCGGGCGAGTTCGTCTGGGTCTGGTACCAGCCCTGGGCCGATCGGGGGATGTGGGAGAACCGCTACGCCGTCATGTCGGACGCGGACCTGTTGACTTTCGAGAGCCTGTCGGCGGCCGGGCGGCTGAGCACCCCCTGGCTGATGGTCCACGGCGACAACTGCTTCCTGCCGGACGCCGCCCGCCGCAGCTTCGACGCCGTACCGGCCGGGACGCGCAAGGCCATGGTGTGGGACGACACGCCCCACCTGTCCTACTACGACCAAGCCGCCGACATCGACCGCGCCACCGCCCGCGTCGTCGACTGGTTCGCCCGGGCATGACTCGGCCACCTCTGCTGTTCGCGGGAGCCGGCGCAGCGGTCGGTCTCAAGGCGGCTTTCGACCTCGGCGTCCCCGCAGATCCCGGCCGGTGGACCGACCGGGAACCGCAAATGGAAACGGCCGCTCCCTTTGGGGAAGCGGCCGTCGTGGTGGAGCTAAGCGGAGTCGAACCGCTGACCTCTTGAATGCCATTCAAGCGCTCTACCAACTGAGCTATAGCCCCGAACCTTTTCAGGTCGGATCGCCGGGCGGTGAATGCGCCCCCCGGCGAGGCGGCGGAACCTATGTCAGGGCCTTTTGGCGATCAAGCCCGGTTCCGCCATTTATTTTCTACTCGTCGTCGCCCGGTTTGACGATCTCGTCCTCGAAGGAATCGTCGTCGTCCTCGTCCTCGATGAAGGGCACGGAATCGTCGTCGTCGTCGGCCAGGTCGTCGTCGTCGACGGCCTCGCCCATGCCGGATTCCTCGGTCGGATCCTTGGCGTCGTCGTCCTCGTCGTCCGGGGTCAGGATCGGCTCGTGACCCTCCTCGTCGATCTCGGGCGTGGCGACGGCCTCTTCCTCGTCCTCGTCGCCGTCGGCCGACTTGTCCTTGACCTGATCCTCGGCCTCATCGTCCGTGTCCGGCACGCCGGCGGGACGGCCGCGGCGGTTGCGCAGCTTCAGCGCCTCTTCCGGATCGAAGTCCGTGCCGCACTTGGGACAGTGCGCCGGGCGGCGGTTGAGGTCGTAGAATTTGGCCTGGCAGTTCGGACAGACCTGCTTGGCGCCCAGTTCGGGATTGGCCACGGGGAGACCTTGAAAAGGAGTTGCCGGAAAGCGGGGCGCTCCCTTGCCACCGCGCGGGGCCGCTGTCAAAACCCGCGTCCCATAAAGCCCGAGGTCCGGCGCTTTGGCCGCTTCGCCCCCCACCCTGACCGCGCGTCCCGGACGGCCCCTGTCGGGCGTCGCGACCGCGCCCGGCGACAAGTCCATCAGCCACCGCGCGCTGATTCTGGGGGCCATGGCGACGGGGGTCACGGAGATCGAGGGTCTGCTTGAAGGCGACGACGTGCTGGCCACCGCGCGGGCGGTCCAGGCGTTCGGCGCGGGCGTGGATCGGCTGGGGCCCGGGCGGTGGCGCGTGACGGGGCATGGCGGGTTTCGGCAGCCGGCGGGCGTGATCGACTGCGGCAATGCGGGGACGGGCGTGCGCCTGCTGATGGGGGCGGCGGCGGGCTATCCGATCTCGGTCACGTTCGACGGCGACGCGAGCCTGCGGAAGCGCCCGATGAAGCGGGTGACGGGGCCGTTGGCGGAGATGGGGGCGCGCTTCGCATGGGCGGCGGAGGAAGATCGCCTGCCCCTGACGCTGACGGGCGGAGACCTGACCGGGCTGGAGTTCACACAGAAGGTCGCTTCAGCTCAGGTGAAGTCGGCCATCCTGCTGGCCGGGCTGAACGCGGCCGGGCGCACCGAGGTGGTCGAGCCCGAGAAGAGCCGGGATCATACCGAGCGGATGCTGGCCGCCTTCGGGGCGCACGTGCAGGTGAACGAGGAAGGCGCCGGCTGGCGGGTGACGCTGGAGGGCGGGCAGGCGCTGACGGGGACGGACGTGGCCGTGCCCGGAGACCCCTCCTCCGCCGCCTTCCCGCTGGCGGCGGGACTGATCGTGCCGGGGGCGGAGGTGACGGTGCGGAACGTCATGCTGAACCCGCTGCGCACGGGCCTGTTCGAGACCTGGCTGGAGATGGGGGCGGACCTGAACGTCTCGAACCGTCGGGCGGCGGGCGGCGAGGAGGTCGGCGACCTGACCGCGCGGCATTCGACGCTGACGGGCGTCGTCGTGCCGCCGGAGCGGGCGGCGTCGATGATCGACGAATATCCGATCCTGGCCGCCACCGCCGCCTTCGCGCGGGGCCAGACCGTGATGCGCGGCATCGGCGAAATGCGGGTCAAGGAGAGCGACCGCATCGCCCTGATGGCCTCCGGGCTGCAGGCGTGCGGGGTGACGGTGGTCGAGGAGCCCGAGGGCTTCGTCGTCACCGGCGGGCGCGTGCCGGGCGGCGCGACCGTGACCACCCACGGCGACCACCGCATCGCCATGAGCCATCTGATCCTGGGGCTGGCGGCGGAACGGGCGGTGACGGTCGACGAGCCGGGGATGATCGCCACGAGCTTCCCGGAGTTCGTCGAGATGTTGCGCGGGCTGGGGGCGGAGATCGGATGAGGACGCCGCTGTTACCCAATCTGCGGAGGCCGCCCCACCGCCCACTGTTCCATGCGTTCGCCGCCGTCTGGATGGCCTTTCTCGCCTTCATCGGCGCCCGCATCTGGCTGCGCAGCCTGGAGCAGGGCGTGCTGGACGTTCGAGGGCCAGCCCTCGTAAGGGCGGAGCAGCCGGAACTCTATTGGCTGGCGATGATCGGAGCCGCGGCGACGCTCGCCCTCGTCGCTGTGACCGCCGTCCTCGGCCTCCGCGCCTTGGTCTTGAACCTTCGGCGCGGGAGAAGCGCATGACGGACCTCGTCATCGCCGTCGACGGCCCGGCCGCCTCGGGCAAGGGCACGGTGGCCGCGCGGCTGGCCCGGCATTACGCCCTGCCCTACCTCGACACGGGCCTGCTTTATCGCGCGGTCGGACTGGCGGTGCTGGACGCGGGCGGGGATCTGGACGACGCCGATGCGGCCGAGGCGGCGGCGCGGACGATCGATGCGGCGCATCTGGCCGACGTCGAACGCCTGACCGGGCGCGAGGCGGGCGAGGCGGCCAGCCGGGCAGCAAGTCATCCGGGCGTGCGGGCGGCGCTGCTGGACTATCAGCGTGCGTTCGCGGCCCGGCCCGGCGGCGCGGTTCTGGACGGGCGCGACATCGGCACGGTGATCGCTCCGGACGCACCGGCGAAGCTGTTCGTCACCGCCACGCCCGAAGTGCGGGCCATGCGGCGATGGAAGCAGCTGACGGGGCGAGGCGAGACGATCGCGTTCGAGGACATGCTGGCCGACATCAAGCGGCGCGACGAGCGCGACGCGGGCCGAGGCGCGGCGCCCATGGTTCAGGCGGACGACGCGGTCTTGCTGGACACCACCGAAATGGATATAGACGCGGCCTTCGATGCGGCCCGCCGCATCATCGAGGCTGCGCGCGCCCGATAAGGGCAAATCCAACGTGCAGTTCCTCGGTCTCTGCGGGCGCCCTGGCCACCGGCCTCGCATCCTGACGACCTGACTTCCGAAACCTCAACCCCGCGCGGGACCGATCGGTCGCGCGCCCCAGCCTTTCCACTCAACCCCAGAGCTTCATGACCGACACCCTGACCCCCACCCGCGACGATTTCGCCGCGCTTCTGAACGACACGCTCGGCGAGCGCGATCTCGGCGAAGGCCAGGTCGTTCACGGCCGCGTCGTCGGCGTCGAGAAGGACATCATCATCATCGACGTCGGTCTGAAGACCGAAGGCCGCATCGCCGCCCGTGAATTCGGCATCGGCGAAGGCGCCGTGATCCCCAAGGTCGGCGATGACGTCGAGGTCTATCTGGAGCGGGTCGAGAACGCGCTGGGCGAGGCCGTCATCAGCCGCGACAAGGCGCGTCGTGAAGAAGCCTGGACCCGTCTGGAAGTGGTGTTCGCCGACGGCCAGCCGGTCAACGGGGTGATCGTGGGCCGCGTCAAGGGCGGCTTCACCGTCGACCTGGGCGGCGCCTCGGCCTTCCTGCCGGGCTCGCAGGTCGACATCCGTCCGGTCCGCGACGTCGGCCCGCTGATGGGCAAGGAACAGCCCTTCGCCATCCTGAAGATGGACCGCCCGCGCGGCAACATCGTCGTCTCGCGCCGCGCCATCCTGGAAGAGGCCCGCGCCGAACAGCGCACCGAACTGGTCGGCCAGCTGCAGGAAGGCGAAGTCCGCGACGGCGTCGTCAAGAACATCACCGACTACGGCGCCTTCGTGGACCTGGGCGGCATCGACGGCCTGCTGCACGTCACCGACATGAGCTGGAAGCGCGTCTCGCACCCGAGCCAGGTCCTGGCGGTCGGCGACACCGTCAAGGTGCAGATCGTCAAGATCAACCCGGACACCCAGCGCATCAGCCTGGGCATGAAGCAGCTGCAGGCCGACCCGTGGGACGGCGTGGAGGCCAAGTATCCGGCCGGCGCCAAGATGACCGGCCGCATCACCAACATCACCGACTACGGCGCCTTCGTGGAGCTGGAAGCCGGGGTCGAGGGCCTGGTCCACGTTTCGGAAATGTCCTGGACCAAGAAGAACGTCCATCCGGGCAAGATCGTCTCCACCTCGCAGGAAGTGGACGTGGTCGTGCTGGACGTCGACGCCTCCAAGCGCCGCATCTCGCTGGGCCTGAAGCAGGCCCAGGACAATCCGTGGGACGCTTTCGTGGCCGCCCATCCGATCGGCTCGACCGTCGAGGGCGAGGTCAAGAACGCCACCGAGTTCGGCCTGTTCATCGGCCTGGACAACGACATCGACGGCATGGTGCACCTGTCGGACCTGGACTGGAACGTCTCGGGCGAAGAAGCCATCCAGCGCTATCGCAAGGGCGAGATGGTCAAGGCCAAGGTGCTGGACGTCGACGTCGAGAAGGAGCGCGTCTCGCTGGGCATCAAGCAGCTGGGCGGCGATCCGATCGGCGAGGGCGACGCCTACAAGCGCGGCCAGCAGGTCACGGTCACGGTGTCCTCGATCGAGTCGGGCGGCATCGAGGTGAAGTTCGGTGAGGACGACGCCCCGGTTTCGGCCTTCATCCGCAAGTCGGACCTGTCGCGCGACCGCAACGAGCAGCGCCCCGAGCGCTTCGCCGTCGGCGACCGCGTCGACGCCATGATCACCGCCGTGGACAAGGCCTCGCGCCGCATCTCGGTGTCGATCAAGGCGCTGGAGATGAAGGACGAACAGGAAGCCATCGAGCAGTTCGGATCCTCGGACTCGGGCGCCTCGCTGGGCGACATCCTGGGCGCCGCGCTTCGTGAGAAGGCGAGCACGAAAGACTAAGGCGCACAGACCGCCCTCAAGCAGCGAGCGACCGCGTCGCGAGCGGCAGGGCACAAATGAGAAAGGGCGGCGGCGGTCCCGCCGCCCTTTTTCGTGGCCGGAAGCGAAAGTTCACCACGATCACCGCGTTATTCGGCGCCGGGGGCCTTTTCTCGCCCCTCGCGCGAGGTCTAGGGTGGCGCCGGCGCCGGACGACCGTCCGGTTCCGGACATGGGATACACGGGCGGGGGCCTGGCATGATCAAGTCCGAACTGATCGAGAAGCTGGCGGCCGAAAACCGTCACCTGACGCACGGCGAGGTCGAGCGCGTCGTCAACGTCATCCTGGGCGGCATGACCGACGCCCTGTCGGAGGGCGGGCGCGTCGAGATCCGCGGCTTCGGCGCCTTTTCCGTGCGGGACCGACCGGCGCGCGCGGGGCGCAATCCGAGGACGGGCGAGGCGGTCGACGTGCCGGCCAAGTCGGTGCCTTTCTTCAAGAGCGGCAAGGAGCTGCGCGAGCGGCTGAACGCGTCGGGCGATGCCTGACGCGCCGGGCGTCCGTTTCGTCGCGGCCGATTTCACCGACCCGTCGACGCTGGAGCTCATCGACCTGCATCTGGAGGGTATGCGGCGTTTTTCGCCGCCGGAGAGCGTGCACGCGCTGGACCGATCCGGACTGACGGCGCCGGACGTCGATCTGAGGATCGGGGTGATGGACGGACGGGCCGTGGTCATGGGCGCGGTGCGCGCCCTGCCCGGCGGCGGCGTGGAGCTTAAGTCCATGCGGGTGCGGCCAGAGCATTTGGGCCAAGGGCTTGGACGGGCCATGCTGGAGCACCTGATCGCGCTGGCCCAGGCCCGCGGCGCGCGGCGGATCAGCCTGGAGACGGGGTCAGGCGCGGCCTTCGCGCCCGCATTGTCTCTTTACGGGGCCAGGGGTTTCCGGTCGGGCCCGGCGTTCGGAGACTATGAAGCCACAGACTTCAACCAATTCCTGCATCTGGACCTGACGACGGGAGGAACCGCGGCATGAGCCTGTTCGGCGAGTTCAAGGAATTCCTCAGCCGCGGCAATGTGGTCGATCTGGCGGTCGGCGTCATCATCGGCGCGGCGTTCGGCAAGATCGTCACCAGCCTGGTGGAACAGGTGGTGATGCCGCCGATCGGGCTGGCGCTCGGACGGGTCGACTTTTCGCAGCTGAAGTGGGTGCTGGCGCCTGAGAATCCGGCGACCGAGGCGGTCGAGGAAGTGGCGATCCAGTACGGCGCCTTCATCAACACCCTGATCCAGTTCGTGATCGTGGCGGCGGTGATCTTCCTGATGGTCAAGGCGATCAACCGGCTGCGCCGCGAGAAGGCGGCGGAGCCCGATCCCGCCCCGGCCGCGCCGACGCCGACAGAGGCGTTGCTGGCGGAAATCCGCGACGAGCTGAGGTCGCGGCCGAAGGCCTGACGCGTCAGGCCGCGCGCCGTCGTTCGCCGGCCGGCGCAGGACGCAGGCATATCTCGTAGTCGCCGTCGAAGGGCGTGGGATCCCACGGCAGGTCGGGCACGGCGGCGCGCCAGTTCAGCTTGCAGTGGCCCCAGCCGCCTTCGGCCCGCGCCCGCTCGCGCCACGGGCCGAGTGCGGACCGGGCCCGCTCCGACACGACCTGAAGCCGCAGCTTGGCCGCGCCCCTTTCGCGGGCCAGGTCGAACAGAGCCGCCATCAGGGCGGGCACGACCGCGTCCCGCCCGTCGATCCAGTCCAGATCGAGAATTTCCAGCGCCGTGACCTCCAGCGCATTGCCCTTGGCCAGGCGCGCGCGGGCGTGGGCCACCAGATCGTCGCCCTCGAACGCGCCCAGCGTCACGGACGGCCAGGTCGCTTGGGGATCGGCGTCGCGCCAGCGCAGGACGGCGGGTGACCGGTCGGGCCGCAGGCGCGTTTCGCGCTCCAGTCTGAGGCGATAGCCGTCCCAGGCCGAGCCGTGCGACAGGTCCACGACGGGCTCGATCCCGTCCGCGAGCGGCCCGGACCAGGCCCGGTCCAGGCGCCGGCTGAGGAGCCGCTCCCCCAGCAAATCCGACACCCGCCGGTCATGCGCCGCCATGCGAAGGGCGCGGCCCAGGGCGCAGGCCACGGGATCGACGATCCAGGCGAGCTTCAATGCATGGGACGCCGGAGGCCAGGCTGTGAGCCCCAGCCGCTCATACAGCGGCGCTCCGGCCGGATTGGCGTTGAAGGTCCAGGTGGCGAAGACCTCGGGCTGGCTCAGAAAGGTGCGGACCAGACGCGTGCCGGCGCCGCGCCCGTGCTGGGCGGTGACGACCGAAAAGCCCGTCGCGCCCCTCAGCCGGATTCCGGGGCCGACGCAGTCCAGGCGCAGGTTGCCGAGGATGCCGACAGGTCGATCCGCCTCATCCGCGGCGATCCAGGCGACCGGAGCGTCGCCCGCCGCCGGATTGGCCGCCAGCCAGGCCCACCCCGCGAAGGTCCGCACCGGCCAGCCGACGCCGGCATGCAGGCCGGCGACGAGGACGACCTCATCGGGGTCGTCGTGGCGAAAAGGACGTATCCGGGCGCTCATGTCTCGTTTCGGCCTAGTGGAGAAACCCTGACCTCGGGTGAGCAAAGGTTGTGCCGCGGAATCGTGCCGCGCCGGCACGAGACGTGGTGAATCGCGCGTTCACCCTGAAAGACGGGCGTTCCGGCGGATGCCCTCGGGCCAATGCACTACCTTTGGGTGCTTTTCGCGTCCTGTGATCATACCAGGACGCATGGTCGGCTCGACGGCGATCACGAGACGTTGCGGCTTGTAATGACGGTTTTGCGATGGCCTTATCCGGCCCGACTAGGGGCGGGCGCGGTCATGCGCCCGTGAGGGTTCAACACGGACGCCAGTCCGACAGTCCAAGGTAAGGCATGAACGTCGTCATTCTGCTGGGGGTGATCATCACCCTCGTCACGGGGCTGCCCGTGCTGATGCAGATCCTGAAGGGACACCCCAAGGGTCTGATCATCTGCTTCTTCGCCGAGATGTGGGAGCGGTTCTCCTACTACGGCATGCGCGGCCTGCTGATCTTCTACCTGACCCAGCACTTCCTCTTCACCGACGATTTCGCGTCCGGCCAATACGGCACCTACGGCTCTCTGGTTTACCTGCTGCCCCTGATCGGCGGCATCGTGGCCGACCGCTACATCGGCACGCGTCGGGCCATCATGTTCGGCGCCGTCCTGCTGGTCATGGGGCACGGGTTGATGGGCTTCGAGGGACGTCCGGCGACCCAGACCCTGACCTATGCCGGGCAGCAGTATGAGGTGGCGATCGAAGGGCGTGGAGACGGCCGTCAGACTCGTCTGGTCGTCGACGGCCGCCCCTATGAGTACAGCGCCCGCCAGGTGTCGGGCCTCGAAATCGAGGGCGCCCCGGGCTTGCCGGCGACGCTGACGGAAGATCAGTACACCCTGACCGGCGAGCGGGAAGTGGGCGCCCCGTGGTGGGCCCCCGTCGGCGACCTGGTCGGCGTCGAGCGCGACACGACCAAGACCCAGACGCTGACCGTGGACGGCCAGGCCTATCCCGTGACCACGGTGCAGACCGACGGAGACAGCACGACGACCGTGCGCGTGGACGGCCGAGACTATCCCCTGGCTCCGCCGATCGGCGGGCTGGAGATCGCGGGGCTCCCCGCCGGCGCCTCGCTTCCGGCCTCGATCGACGCGGATGCTTATGAGCTGACCGAGACGCGCGATCCGATGGGCGTCAGCATGTTCTATCTGGCGCTGTCGCTCATCATCATGGGCGTCGGCTTCCTTAAGCCCAACATCTCCACCCTGGTCGGGCAGCTGTATCAACAAGGCGATCCGCGCCGCGATTCCGGTTTCACTCTCTACTACTTCGGCATCAACCTGGGGGCCTTCTGGGCGGCGGTGCTGTGCGGCCTTCTGGGGCAGACCGTGGGCTGGTGGGCCGGTTTCGGCCTGGCCGGTCTGGGCATGCTCGTGGGACTGATCGTGTTCTGGCTGGGCAAGCCTCTGCTGGAAGGCAAGGGCGAAAGCCCGAACCCGGAGCGGATGCGAAAACCCGTTCTCGGGCCGGTCAATCGCGAGTGGCTGGTCTATGCCTCGGGCTTCGTCGGCGTGGCCCTGCTGTATTTCTACGTCGTGGCCAACCACCTGGTGGTCGGGATCGGCCTGCTGCTCTCGATGGTGGCGGCGCTGGGCTTCATCGCCTGGTTCATCATCTTCAAGCTCGGGAACGACAAGGTCGCGCGCGAGCGGATGATGCTGGCCATGGTGCTGATCTTCGGATCGGCGGTGTTCTTCACCCTGTTCGAACAGGCCGGCTCGTCGCTGAACCTGTTCGCCGACCGTAACGTGGATCTGTCCCTGAGCGCGACGGCCGGGACGATCCTGGGGATACCCTACGGCACGCCCGCACAGCTGGCGGCGGCGGGCCTTTCGACCTCCGGCTTCTGGATCGACACCTCGATGACGGCGTCGCAGACCCAGTCATTCAACGCCGGCTTCATCCTGATCTTCGCCCCGATCTTCGCGGCGCTTTGGGCCTTCCTCGGCGCCCGCAGGATGGATCCGAACCCGGTGGTCAAGTTCGGCCTGGGCATCATCCAGGTCGGTCTTGGCTTCCTGATCGTGGTCTGGGGCGCCAACTCCGGCATGGTGGACGACGCCTTCCGCACGCCGCTGGTGCTGTTGGCGCTGCTCTACATGTTCCACACCCTGGGCGAGCTGTTCCTGAGCCCCGTGGGCCTGTCGGAGATCACCAAGCTGTCGGTGCCGGCGATCGTCAGCTTCATGATGGCGGTGTGGTTCATGGCCTCGTCCATCGCCCACTTCGTCGGCGGGATCATCGCCGCCTCGGCCGGCGCCGAGACCGTCGGCGGCGAGGTGGCCGACCCGCAGGCCGCGCTTCAGACCTCGTTGGACACGTTCAACCAGATCGGTCTGTGGGGCGTGGGCATCGGCGTGGGCTTCATCGTGATCAGCTTCTTCATCAAGCACTGGTCGCACGGCGTGAACGATCCGGACAACCATCCCGGACCGACGATCACCGAAGGCGGCAAGGAAGACGGCGCCGTCGCCCGTCCGCAGACCACGACGCTGTAGTTGCGGCGCCTCGAGCCCTCTCCCGGCGGGAGAGGGCTCGAGGCTCGCAGAGCGTAAGCGATGCGCTAAGCCGAAAGGGAGAGGGGCTCCCATTTGGCCTTAGCCCCTCTCCCTTTCGCGTTCCCAATCGCTTCGCTCTTGGACGCCCAAGCCCTCTCCCGCCGGGAGAGGGCTTGCTAAGCCGCCTTGGAGGCGATGCGGGCCATTTCGATCTGGGCGGACAGGCCGGGCGGCATGTCGCGGTCCGGCACCTGGGCCAGCTGGTTCAGGCGCTCCGGCTCATTGGCGCGGATCATGACGCTGGAGACGCCCGGGTCGGTCAGGGCATAGGCCAGGCAGATGCTCTCGGCCGGCCAGCCCTGCGTGCGGTGCAGGAAGGCGAAGGTGCCGGCGCCGGCCAGGGGGCTGTCGGACCGCTTCGGCCCGCCGAGGCCGAACAGGCCCTTCTTCGGCTGGTTGACCGCGGCGGCCTTCTGCGGCGTGGCCAGTTCCTCCGGATAGTAGCCCTCGACGAAGACCGACATGTCCTGCTCGCGCGCGATGCGCATGCGGTGACGCACCCGCCATTCGGAGTTGACGTGATACGGCGTCGACAGGACGTCGAAGGCGCCGGTCGAGACGTAGGTGTCCATCAGTTCGCCCGCCCCGCTGACGCCCAGCAGGCGGACCCGCTGGTTGGCACGCAGCGACTTCAGGGCGTTCAGCGCGGACTGCGGCAGCTCATGCTCGGCCGGCTCGTCCAGCAGGGCGACGTCGAACCAGCCGAGGCCGGACACGCGAAGGGCGCGGTCGATCGCGTCGGTCATGCCGTCGGCGGAGAAATCCCGGTCGGAGCCCCGCCGCCCGTCGCCGGCGCCCAGCGTCAGGGACACCTGCACCAACTTGCGGTCGACGTGACGCAACGCCTCGCCCAGCACCTCGGCCAGGACCGGGTCCGCCGTCTCCAGCCGGTAGGAGTTGATGCCGGCCTCCAGCGCCGAATAGACCAGCTCGCACCCGGCCTGAGGGCCCCGCGCCACGTCGCGCGGCGTCAGGCTGAGCGTCAGGGCCGAGACGGCCTGTCCCCCATTGCCGAACGGCCGGTAACGCATGGTCAGACCTCCTCGGGCGTCAGGGTTTCCAGCGCCAGGGCGTGCAGGGCGCCGCCCATCTGGCCCTTCAGCGCGGCATAGACCGCCTGGTGGCGCCGCACGCGCGGCATGCCGGAGAACGCCGTCGAGACGACCCGGGCGCGATAGTGGTCGCCGTCGCCGGCCAGATCCACGATCTGGACCTCGGCGTCGGGAAACGCCTCGACGATGTGCGCGCGCAGGGTTTCGGCGGACATGGGCATGCGGCGGACGGTCTCCGGATTCGCCGCCGAGGGTGCCGCGTAAACCTTAACGGGCGGCTACGGACGCGCGCGCTCGAGCAGGATGACCGTCTCGCCCTTGTAGGTCGTGCGGGCGTGGTCTGCGTAGCCGACGCGCCGGGCCAGCGTCAGCGAGGGGCCGTTGTCCGGATCGATCATGCACAGCGTTCGTGAGGCATCCAGCTCGGCGTCGCACCAGGCCAGGGCCGCGCGCAAGGCCTCCAGGGCCAGGCCCTGGCCCTGAAAGCGGGGCGCGATGCCCCAGCCGACTTCCGGCGCGTCGAATGCAGGGCTTATCACGCGCTGAAAATCGAATACGCCGACGCCGCCAACATAGTCGCCGGTGTCCGACATCCGTATCGTCCAATTGCCGTGGCCCAGAGCCGACCAATGGCCGACGTCGCGCAGCAGCCGGAGCCAGACCTCCTCGGCGTTTCGGCCCTCCGGAACGATGTGGCGGGTGAAGGTCGTGTCGGCCCACAGCCGCTTCTGGTCCTCGAAATCCGGGACGGCGACGGGCGTGAGCGTCATGCGGGCGGTCGTCAGCACAGTCACGCGAACAACGCTCCGGCGCGTTCCATCCGGATGTCCCCGCCTGCGTCCGTGACGGCATAGGTGAAGCCGGGCTGCAGCGCGAAGGCGCCCGCGCGTCCGCGCTTGTCCAGCGCCAGCAACGCCACCTGATGGCCCGCCACCCTCGTGCCGCGCAGGCGCGCCAGCCGTTCGATCACGGATCGACAGGCGGCGGTGGGGTCCATGCCGTGGCGCATGGCCTCGACCACGGCATGGCTGCCGGCCACGCGGACCACATCCTCGCCGACGCCCGTGGCCGTCGCCCCGCCGATCCGGTCGTCAACATAGAGGCCCGCGCCCACGATCGGGCTGTCCCCCACCCGCCCGCGCATCTTGAAGGCCATGCCGGAGGTCGTGCAGGCGCCGGCCATGCGATCCCGGCCGTCGATGGCCAGCAGGCCGATGGTGTCGTGATTGTTCGGCCCGCCGGGCATGGAGGCCCAACCCTCGTTCTCGCTGTTGGGGCGCGGCGCGTACTCGCTGGTCTTCAGCCACTCGCGCCACGCCGCCTCGGCCGCCGGCGTCAGCAGGCTCTGCGTCGGGAAGCCTTGGGCGACCGCAAACTCCCGCGCACCCGCGCCGACCAGCATCCAGTGGGGAGTTTTCTCCATCACGGCCCGCGCCACCGAGACGGCGTGCACCACGTCTTCCAGCGCGGCCACCGCGCCGATGCCGCCTTCCCAGTCCATGACGCAGGCGTCCAGCGTGACCCGCCCGTCCCTGTCCGGCATACCGCCCAGGCCGACCGAGCCGTTCCCTCCCTCCGCCTCCACCACCCGACCGCCGGCCTCGACCATGTCCAGCGCGCTCCCGCCGGCGCGACGGCGCTCGATGCCGGCCGCATTGGCCTGGCGGCCGAAGTCCCAGGTGGAGACCATGACGGCGGGGGGCGGATCGCGCAGGCGGGGCGACGCGGCGAGAGCGGCGGCGGGGGTGGCGGACAGGAGAGTTCGGCGCGTAGGCATGTGCGCAGTCTTGCAAATCCTCACCCGTAGGGGGAGGGGGACCGCGGCGGGCGAAGCCCGACGGGGTGGAGGGTGCCGGATAAGGGGCGCGAGCGTTGAAAATCCCGCGCCTGCGCTCGCGGCGCTCCCCCTCCACCCCCGTCGCTGCGCTCCGGCGGTCCCCCTCCCCCTACGGGTGAGGATTGGTGATCATCACATCAGCCCCAGCTGCTTGAAACTCGCCACGCCTTCGCGGCCGACGATCAGGTGATCGTGCACGGTGATCGACAGGGCCCGCGCCGCCTCCACCACCTGCTTGGTCATGTCGATGTCGGCTCGGCTGGGCGTCGGGTCGCCCGAGGGGTGGTTGTGCACGATGATGAGGTTCTTGGCCGACAGCTCCAGCGCGCGGCGCACCACCTCGCGGGGATAGACGGGGGCGTGGTCGACCGTGCCCCGGTTCTGCACCTCGTCCAGGATCAGCTGGTTGCGGTTGTCGAGGTACAGGACCCGGAACTGCTCGCGGGGCTCGTGCTGCAACGACAGGCGGACATAGGCCAGCAGGGAGGTCCAGCTGGAGATGACGGTGCGCGTGTTCGCCTCTTCCTTGGCCACCCGCCGCGCCACTTCGTGCAGCGCCGCCAGGTCCAGCGCCGTCTCGGCGCCCACGCCCTTGGCGCGCCCCCTGGCGTCCTCGGCCCGCACGGTCATCAGGTCCTCGACCGACGCCGCCAGCACCGCCGCCAGCGAGCCGAAGCGCGCCAGCAGGGCCTTGGCGATCGGCTTGACGTCGCCCTGCGGCTGGCTGCGGAACAGGAACAGCTCCAAGAGCTCATAGTCCGGCAGATGATGGATCCCAGCCCCGCGCGCCCGGTCCCGAAGGCGCTCGCGGTGGCCCATGTGGTGCGGCGCCGGCCGCTTAGGTCGCGGCGCGGGAGCTTCCGCCTCACGCTCGGGAAAAGGAAGCACCGTCGCCGTCTGCATGACCGACCTCGTTCGAACCCGCCGTCGGTCAATCTGTCAGAACAAAAACGGAACGTCCAGTCCGGTCAGTTTCCGCGCGGCCGGTTCGGGCTGTCGGGCAGCCATTGCGGCGGCTCATCCGCGTCGGCGACGGCGTCGACCAGGGCGAACCAGAAGTCATGGAAGTCCGCCTGGGCCTGGAAGTCGATCGGCGTCGTCACGTCGTCCTGCGGCGCGTGATAGCGGCGGCGGTACCAGTCCAGATAGGCGTCGTGGGCCGGCGTGCCGTAGTCGAAGCCGAACAGGAAGCTGACCGCCGGCACGCCGCGTTGCATGAACGGCCAGTGGTCGCTGCGCCGGATCAGGCCGCGCTCCGGCTCACGGTCCGGGCGCACCTCGATGCCCATCGGCCCAGCTATGTCGCGCACCGTCTGGCCCAGGGTGGAGTCGTCCAGCGCCAGCGTGGTTAGTATGGTCAGCGGATACAGCGGGCGCAGCTGGTCGAGGTTCAGCACCGCGACCGGCATGGGCGCGCCGGGCGTCGGGTGCTCCGCCAGCCAGCGCGATCCCCACAACCCCTTCTCCTCGCCCGTCACCGCCGCGAAGATCACCGGTCGCCGCCAGCCCCGCCCGGCGCGCTCCTGGGCCAGGGTCGTCAGTGTGGCGACGTAGGCCGCGTCGTCGAACGTGCCGTTGTACAGGTCGTCGCCGTTCACCGGCGTGCCGTAGCCGTACCCGTCCAGGTGGGCGATCAGCAGGACGGGCTGGTCGGCCAGCGCCGGGTCCGTGCCGGGCAGCACGCCCAGCACGTTGGCCGAGGCATAGGCGCGTTCGCGCGTCGCGAAGGTGGCCTGCAGCCGGGCCTTCAGGTCGAAGGACGGCAGGGCCTCGTTGCGCCCCGCGGCCGCCAGCACCCCGGCCCCGTCCTGACCCGCGGCGTCGGCCAGGGTCTCGAACGTCGGCGCGGCCAGGCGCAGGACGGGGATCGTCGGGGCGCCCGGCACAGTCTCGGCCAGGATCACGCTGCGGGCATAGGCCAGCGGCCAGCGCGGCGGCTCGACCGTGAAGCTCATGTCGTCGACGTTGACGACGGCGACCGCCCCGGCCTGCGTCGCCGCACGCAGCCGTTCGCCGCCGGTCGTCTGCCCCTCGCGCCGCGCGCCCAGGCAGACCACCACCTTGCCTGAGACGTCGGTCATGTCCAACGGCCGGCACCAGCCGCGCCAGACCATGGGCGCATCGAAGCTGGACGCCAGACCCCACTGCGGGCCCACCGAGACCTCATGCAGGAACCGCAGCGGCCGACGGCCGCCGTCGTCGGGCACGACCGCCAAGCTCGTGCCTTCGGCAGTGACCTCGACGTCCTTGAAGGCGATGATCTGCATCCAGCCGCCGTCGTCGCCCGCCGGGGTCAGCCCCGCCGACATGAACTGGGCGGCCACCAAGTCGGCGGCGCGGTCATAACCGGGCGATCCGGTGTCGCGCCCCTCCATGACGTCCGACGACAGATCCTGGGTCGTCTGCCACCACAGGGCCGTGCGGGCGTCCAGCACGGGGCCGGTCGAGCATCCCGCCAGCGTCGCGGCGACCAGCGCCGACATCCCCAGTTTCCGCATGACCGACGTCCTCCAGCCCACGCGACGGTGACCGGTCGGCTCGGCCCGGTCAATCGACGTCAAGCCCTCTTGTCGTCCGCCCGCTCCGGATCGTCGTTGGCCGGAAGGGCGGAGGCCGCGGCGCGCAGCAGTTCATTTATGCGCGATTGCCAACCGTCGCCTGTCGCCCGAAACCGCTCCACCACATCCGCGTCCAGCCTCAGGGACACCGGGACCTTTGGCCTTTCGGATCGCGGGCGGCCGGGAGAGCGGCGGAACTGGTCCAACACAGCGTCGGAAAGAATCTCGCGGCCCCTGACCGCGCTCCGCGCGGCGGCTTCGGACAGTTCCGGAGCGTCGTCAGGGTTCATCTGCGGTTCTTTCGGCATGTCGCCTGACTTCCTTCTCTCGAGCGCGCCTCAGGCTGATGACCCTCACGTCGTCTCCGCGAAGGGTGAAGCTCAGGGCGTGAAGCTTGCCGAAGATCAGGCCGTAGGCGTTGAATCGTGGCTCTCCATAGTCATGCCGCAGGTCGGGGACGATCAGCGCTTCATCCAATTCCATCTCCGCGGCGAGATCCAAGGCAAGACCGTGCTTTTCCCGATTGCGCGCATCCTTGGCCGCGTCGAACACGATGGCCATCAGATTTTCGTATATACGAAAATCTGATGCGGGTCCATGTTCAGAACTTAGGACGGAACGAACCGGCGGGCGACGCCGTGAACAGCTCCACACCGTCGGCGGTGACGCCGACGGTGTGCTCGCACTGGGCCGACAGGGACTTGTCGCGGGTCACCGCGGTCCAGCCGTCGGACAGCACCTTCACGTGCGGCTTGCCCAGGTTCACCATCGGCTCGACGGTGAAGAACATGCCTTCCTTCAGCACCGCGCCCTCACCGCGCCGGCCATAGTGCAGGACGTTGGGGCTGTCGTGGAACAGCCGGCCGATGCCGTGGCCGCAGAAGTCGCGCACCACGCTCATGCGGTTCGCCTCGACGACCTGCTGGATCGCATAGCCGACGTCGCCGAAGGTCGCGCCCGGCCTGATGACCGCCAGACCCGCCTCCAGCGAGTCATAGGTCACGTCGATCAGCTTCTTCGCCCGCGTGTTGATATCGCCGATGGCGTACATGCGGCTCGAGTCGCCATGCCAGCCGTCGACGATCACGGTGTGGTCGATGTTGACGACGTCCCCGTCCTTCAGCACCCGGTCGCCCGGAATGCCGTGGCAGACGACGTGGTTGATCGAGGTGCAGACGGTCTTCTCATACCCCTTGTAGCCCAGGCAGGCCGGCAGGGCGCCGTGGTCCAGGGTGAACTCGCGGATGCGGTCGTCGATCTCCTGCGTCGTCACCCCGGGGACCGCGAACTCGGTGATCATGTCCAGCGCCTGGGCCACCAGCCGCCCGGCCGCGCGCATGCCCTCAAAGGCTTCGGCGTCATGCACCCGGATCTCGTGGGTGCGGACCAGGACGTCGTCGTCGAGTTCGGGGGTTTCGTACATCAGGCGGTCTTCGTCGGGGGAGGCGGTTGAGGTGGAGATGATAGCATACAGTCGCAAACATCCAGCCGCCGCGACTGATTGACCCTTCGCACACCCATTGGTTTAATCGCAACCGCGGGTGGGGAAACGCATGTACGTCTTCGTTCTATGGGCCGTGGGAAACCTCATACTTCCGGGGCTTCCTGTGCTGTTGGTTTGGGCCATTCGACGCCTGTCAAGCAGACCGCCGACGCTTCGGGAGATTGCCCGTGATGGAGTGCTGTTCTTCTACATATTCACCCTAGCCGCTATTTTGCTTATGGATGCGGCGAAGTTCTTGCTTGAGCGACCCGCCACTAGCTCACCGGGGTTTGCAGTGGCCGCCATCGCAGTCTGCGTGCCGATTTTGTTTGGCTCGGCGGGTGCCTATCTCGCGATGGCTCTCGCGAACGCTGGCGCTCAAGACAAGGAAGGAGACACCTTCAACCTGGATCGCCTGTCCGGTTTGTCATGCGGGCTCTCCCTTGCTGCCGCCATAATGTGCGCTATCTTCCGGCTGTTTGCAGGGATGTATTAGAATGCCGAGCCCTCCGAAGCCGAAAGCCAGCAGCGTTGATCAGCTGCCGATCGATGCGCAGGGTACGGTAAAGGCTCTGGAATTCGGGACGTACGGCACGCTTGCCTCCGGCGCAATCGCTGCCGTGGCCGCCGCCGGCGCCATGCCGGTCCTGCTCGTGGGCGCCATCCCTCTCGTTGGCGGCGTAGGATCAGCGGCTTTCGGGTATTTTTCCGGTCGGCATGGTCATCGTGATCGTGGTGGCGACAAGCAAGACAAGCGGACCTCGATCTGACCTCCCCCACCGCCGCCGTCCTTGTCATCGGCGACGAGGTCCTGTCCGGACGGACGCTGGACACCAACACGAACACGATCGCGCGCTTTCTGTCGGCGCTGGGGATCGACCTGATCGAGGCGCGGGTGATCGGGGACGACGTCGACCGCATCGTCGCCGTGCTGAACGAGCTGCGAGCGGCCCACGACTACGTCTTCACCACAGGCGGCATCGGACCGACGCACGACGACATGACGGCCGACGCCGTGGCGCAGGCCTTCGGGGTGGCCTTGCCGGAGCATCCCGAGGCGCTGGCGATCCTGTCGCGCCGCTATGGCGACGACTTCAACGCCGCGCGGCGGCGGATGGCGCGCATTCCCGACGGCGGCAGCCTGATCGCCAATCCGGTGACCGACGCGCCGGGGTTCCAGATCGGCAACGTCTTCGTCATGGCGGGCGTGCCCAAGATCATGACGGCGATGCTGGAGGATGTGGCCCCGCGCCTGCGGACGGGCGCCGTCGTGCATTCCCGGACGCTGCGGGTGACGGGCGTCGGCGAAGGTTCCGTGGCCGAGATTCTGTCGACGGCCGCGCGAGCGAACCGCGAGCTGAGCTTCGGCAGCTATCCGTTCGGCCACGGATCGGTGGGCGAGGTCGGCACGAATCTGGTGGTGCGGGGACGCGACGAAGACGCGGTGGACAGGGCCACGCGCGCCTTGGCGGACGCCCTGGCGGAGGCCGGGATCGCCGTCGCCGGCTAGAAGGCTTTCGGCAGCCCGGCGTCTTTCAGGACTTGATTGGCCATGTGCCGGCTTTTGGTGCGCGGGACGGCGAAGGTCTTGCCGGTGGCCGGACTGAACCAGATTTCATGGCTGCCCTTGCCGGGTCTGACGAAAGCGCAACCCGCCTCGCGCAGCCGCCGCTCGATCTCCGGGTAGAAATCCTTGGGCACGCTTCAGGAAGCCGCCTTCAGCGCCCCTCGCCGGTGATGGTCACGGGCCCGACGGCCATGCCGTTGTCGCGCATCAGTTCCGGCGCCAGCGTCTCCACCAGGTCGACGAACGCGCTCAGGGTTTCGGCCTCGACGTTCAGGCCGACGATGTCGCTTTGCGACCAGTAGACCCCGGCTTCAGGGTCCCAGACGGCCGTGACGGTGTAGTGCGCCATGCGCCGATGATGGGCGCGAGGCCGAGGCCCGTCAATGCGACGGGCCTCGGGGACGGGCCTCAGACCGCCTTCTGGCCGCCGTAGCCCTTGCCGCCGTTCGAGGGCTTGCGACGGCGGGGGCGGCGCTTCAGTTCGCCCTCGGGCTTGGGCGAAGGGGTCGTGCGCTCGCCGGCCAGGGGGTCGAAGGTCTTGACCGCCGCCGGGCGGTCGCCGTGATGGGTGCGGTCGCGCTGGCCGCCCGGCTTGCGCGCACGGTGCGGCTGGCCGCCGCCCTCGGGGCGCTCGCCCTGACGACGGTTGCGGCCCCGGCCGCCGCGGCCCTGCTGCTCCTGGCGCTCCGAGACGCCCGCGGAGTCGATGCTGGCCTTCTTGCCGACGCCCGCGGCCATGATGGTCGCGTCCAGCTGGGCCAGCTGCTTGTCGTTGCGACGGTCGATGGCCGGGATCTTCTGACGCGTGACCTTCTCGACGTCGCGCAGCAGCTTCATCTCGTCGCCGGCGACGAAGCTGATGGCCGTGCCGTCCTTGCCCGCGCGCGCCGTGCGGCCGATGCGGTGGACGTAGCTTTCCGGCACGTGCGGCAGCTCGAAGTTGACGACGTGGGTCACCTTGTCGACGTCGATGCCGCGCGCCGCGATGTCGGTCGCGACCAGCACCCGCAGCTTGCCGTCCTTGAAGGCCTGCAGAGCGCGCTCACGCTGGGGCTGGCTCTTGTTGCCGTGGATGGCGCCGGCCTCGACGCCGCCGGCCTCCAGATAGGCCGCGACCTTGTCGGCGCCGTGCTTGGTCTTGGTGAAGACGAGGCAGCGCGTATAGGCCGGATCGCTGAACAGCTCGGTCAGCAGGGCGCGCTTGCGGCCCTGTTCGACCCAGATCACCGACTGCTTGATGCGCTCGACGGTCGTCGCCTGGGGCGTGACCTGGACCTTGACCGGATCCTTCAGCAGCTCGGACGCCAGCTTGCCGATCTCCGACGGCATGGTGGCCGAGAAGAACAGGTTCTGGCGCCGCGCCGGCAGCTTGGCCGTGATCTGGCGGATCGGCTTGATGAAGCCCAGGTCCAGCATCTGGTCGGCCTCGTCCAGGACGAAGATCTCGGTGGCCGACAGGTCGATGTTGCGTTGCTGGATGTGGTCCAGCAGGCGGCCGGGGGCGGCGACCAGGACGTCGAGGCCCTGTTGCAAGGCGCGCTCTTGCGCGCCGTACTTCACGCCGCCGAAGACCACGGCGACGCGGAAGCCCAGGTTCTTGCCGTAGGTCTTGAAGCTCTCGGCGATCTGGGTGGCCAGCTCGCGCGTGGGGCTGAGCACCAGGCAGCGCGTGGTGCGCGGCACGGGCGGGGTGCGGTTGGCGGCCAAGCGATGCAGGATCGGCAGGGCGAAGGCGGCGGTCTTGCCGGTGCCCGTCTGGGCGATGCCCAGCAGGTCCTTGCCGGCCATCACGTCGGGGATGGCCTTGGTCTGGATGGGGGTGGGCGTCTCATAGCCCGCGGCCTTAAGCGCGCTGAGCAGCTGCGGGTTCAGGCCGAAAGTCTCGAAAGTGGATTGCGTCACGTGGCGTCTTTCATGTGCGAAGACGCGCGCGGCCGATCGTGTCGGGCATCGACGCACGCCTTCGGGCCCCTGCGGGCCTTCAGTGCGGGCGTCGCCCCGCGTGTCGTGGCGACGAATGATCTTGAGGAACCGGCCGCTGCTACGGAAAAGCCCGGGGAGGGGCCCACACGCGCCGGAGCGCCGGTCGTCGCGATGATGCGACGGCGCGGCAGATGGGCGTGCAATGGGGCCAAGTCAAGGCGGTCCGGGCGAGCGGCCCCGCTTCCGCCCGGAACCTGTCTCCGAATTCACCCACCTTGCGGCCTTGTAACTGGAGGACCGCGGCTGGGCAGGCCACTCAGACCGTCGACAGGGAGAGGGACCCATGAAGACCATTCTGACCGCCGGCGCCGCCTTCTGCGCGCTGATGACCGGCGCGGCCCAGGCGCAGGTGATCCAGACGCCGACGGCCGACCCGTCGTCGGTTCAGGGCCAGCAGGGCGTGCTGGTCTTCACGCCCGACTTCTTCGCCAGTTCCTCGCCGAACACCGCCCTGGACATGATCGCGCGCCTGCCCGGATTCGCCTTCAACCCGGGCGACAGCGGCACGCGGGGCTTCGCCGGCGCGGCGGGCAACGTCCTGATCGACGGCGACCGGCCCGCGGCCAAGTCCGACGGGCTGGAGGGCGTGCTGCGCCGCATCTCGGCCGACAGCGTCGAGCGCATCGAGCTGATCCGCGGCGGCGCCCCCGGCATCGACATGCAGGGCCAGACGGTGGTCGCCAACGTGGTGCTGAAGCGCACCGTCACGACCGAACGGGTGCTGGAGACCAACGCCTATTTCTATCCCGACGGCTACGTCGGCCCGATCCTGGCCGGACAGTGGTCGCGCCGAGAGGGCGAGAATCAGACCGAGGCCAGCTTTTCGACGACGACGGATCGCACCGACGGCACCGGCGACGGCTTCCGCCGCCGCTATGACGTCAACGGCGCCCTCATCCAGGACGCCGACCTGGTGCTGTGGGATCGGTTCCGCAACGCCCGCGTCACCGGAGCGGTCCAGCGCACGGTCGGCGGCGGCCGCCTGCGGGTGAACGGCCTGCTGAACTGGCAGAACAACGAGAACGAACAGGACCTGCTGATCCGCTCCGGCCCCGGCACAGACAGCTTCAACATCGAGGAAAACAGCGATCTGGAGGGCGAGGTCGGCGTCAACTGGTCACGCGACCTCAGCCCGCGCACCTCGCTGGAGCTCACCGCCCTGCAACGCTACGGCGCCGAGGATTACGTCGGCGATTCCGCGTCGGCGGGCCAGACGTCGACGTTCACGGCCGACTCGACCGGAGGCGAGTCGATCGCGCGCGGCGTCCTGCGCTTCCGCCCGAACGACCGCTGGGCCTACGAGACCGGCGGCGAGGTGGCCTACAACTTCCTGGACAGCGACACGGCCTATTCCGAAAACGGCGTGCCGGTGCCGCTGGGCAACGCGTCGGTGAAGGTCGAGGAACTGCGCGGCGAGGTCTTCGGCCAGGCCACCTGGCGACCGTCCGACCGTTGGACGATCGAAGCCGGCATGCGGGTGGAGGTGTCGGAGATCAGCCAGTCGGGCGACAGCGACCTGTCCAAGTCGTTCGTCTATCCCAAGCCTCGCGTGCAGGCGACCTTCACCCCAGCGCCGGGCCACCAGTTCCGCATCCGATTGGAGCGCGAGGTGGGTCAGCTGGATTTCGGCGACTTCGTCGCCTCGGCCGACATCGACGTGGGCGACGTGGAAGCCGGCAATCCGGACCTGGAGCCGCACAAGGCCTGGGTTCTGCAAGGCGTCTATGAGCGGCGGTTCTGGGACGAAGGGGTGTTCGACGTCACCTACAGCCATTCGGAGGTCGAGGACGTCGTCGATCTGATCCCCCTGACGGGCGGGTTCGAAGGCGTCGGCAACATCGGCGACGGCACGTCGGACTTCTTCCAGTTGCGGCTGACCCTGCCCACCACCCGGCTGGGCGTTCCGGGGGGGCGGCTGATCCTGCGCGGCAGCTGGTCCTGGACCGAAGTGATCGACCCGCTGACGGGCGAGGCGCGCCGTTTCCAGGGCAACCAGTATTTCGGCTGCGGCATCGACTTCAACCAGGATCTGGCGGGCGGCCGGTGGACGTGGGGCCTGCAACACGGGTGCAACGTCGATCGCGGCTCGCGCTTCCGCATCCGCGAGGTGCGCGAGGGCTATGCGGAACCGTTCGTGACGGTCTGGGGCCAATGGAAGCCGGACGATCGCACGACGCTGCGCGTGGACCTGGGCAACGCCACCGATCGCGCCACCGGATATGACCGCGTGATCTACACGGGGCCGCGCGACGTCAGTCCGGTCGCCTTCCGCGAGGTGCGGCGCACGCAGATGAGCCCGTGGCTGTTCGTGCAGGTGCGGCGGACGTTCTGAGGACGGGAGCACGGCTTGACCCGGCGTCGGGCGGCGCCTAGCTGACGGACGAACTCCGAAAGGCTCCGCCCGTGACCGACGCCGCTTCCGATCCCGTCCGCGACTTCATCGCCAAGACCGTGGCGGACCACGACGTGGTCCTGTTCATGAAGGGATCGCCGGACCAGCCGCGCTGCGGCTTCTCCTCCCAGGCGGTGCAGATACTCGATCACGTCGGCGCGCCGTTCGTGGGCGTGGACGTGCTGCAGAGCGACGAGCTGCGCGAGGGCATCAAGGTCTTCACCGACTGGCCGACCATCCCCCAGCTCTATGTGAAGGGCGAGTTCGTCGGCGGCTCCGACATCGTGCGCGAGATGTTCCAGGCCGGCGAGTTGCAGTCCCTGATGGCCGAGAAGGGCGTGCCCCTGGGCGAGGCCTGACGTCGGATGCCGCGCGCCCAGTTGGAGCCGCGTCCGGACCGTGAGATCTTCGAGCTGCCGCTGACGGTCCTGCCCGAGCACATCGACGAAAACGGCCACGTGAACAATGTGGTCTACGTCGGCTGGCTGCAGGACGCGGGCACCGCCCACTGGAACGCGCGGTTCGATGCGGAGACGCGGGCGAAATGGTCGTGGGTCGGCACCCGGCATGAGGTCGACTACTTCCGCCCCCTGCCCCCCGACGCCACGGGCGTGAAGGCCCGGACCTGGGTGGGCGATCCGCAGGGGCCGCGCTTCAGCCGCTATGTCCGCATCGAGGACGGCGAGGGCCGCCTGTGCGCCCAGGGCGTCACCGAATGGGTGCTGGTGGACGCCAGGACCATGCGCCCGCACCGCATCCCGGCCGACATGCTGCCGACGTTCGAGCGGCGATAGCCTTGGGAGGGCGGACCTCCAGGTCCGCGAACTCTCGCCGCAAAGACGCGGACGTGGACGTCCGCGCTCCTTTCAGAGATCCAGCCGGTGCAGTTCCACGCCTATGCCGATCACGGACTTGCCGCCGTCGGCGCGGGGGACGATGCGGATCTTGTTGACGGCATTGCCCATCTGGACCCGCGTCCAGGTCCGGCCCCCATCGCGGGTCTCGAAGCCGCCGGGCACGGCGCCGATCCAGCCGCGCCGATCGTCGACGAAGCCGATGCCGAAGGCGCGCACGGCATGGTCGTCGACCCACGGCAGCTCCGTCCAGGTCAAGCCGCCGTCGATGGACTTGGCGACGTACCGCGCCGACTTCGTCGTGTCGGGATCATAGCTCTGGATGGTGACGTAGCCGATCTTGGGAGAGGGCCAGCTCATCTTCCAGGTCGTCTCCCAAGGCCGCGCGCCCTGGTGGACCTTGTGCCAGGTCGCGCCGCCGTCGCCGGTGCGCAGGATCAGGGCGTGCGAGGCCTGCACGTCCCCGGACGTGGCGCCGCAGATGAAGCCGACCTGTTCGGTCAGGAACTGCACGTCCAGGATCATGGCCGTGTGGGCCGACATGTCCTCCGACGTCCACGTCTCGCCCGGTCGCGCGAGGTGGCCAGGAAGGCCGGCGCGCCCACGCGGCCGCCGGCGCGGATCGTCACGCGGTGGTCCAGCACCCCGGCGTTGATGAAGGGGATCTTCAACACGTCGATGGCGCAGATGCCCTTCACCGCCGGGCCCTCGATGTTCACCGCTTCCCAAGAGGCGCCCCCGTCGCGCGTGCGGTACAGCGGCGTCGCGTCGGTCACGCCCGGGAAGTAGTCCGGGCCGATGTTGCCGAGAAAGCCGAGGTTGGCGTCGACGAAGCCCAGGGCGCGCACGAAGGTGCCGGGGCGATCCAGCTGCTGGTTCCAGCTTCGGCCGCCGTCGGTCGTCTTGAACAGCTTGCCGGCGCCGTTGCCGTACCAGCCCGTGTTCTCATCCACGAAGACGACGTCGTCCTGCTTCCCGCGATAGGGTTCGGTCGGCAGCCTGACCCAGGCGGGCTCCTGCGCGGCGGCCGGAAGCGGCAGGGCGGCGGCGGCGGAAGCGGCTATGAAGGCGCGACGGTGCATGGTGTGATCTCCCCAGACCCCGCATGGAAAGGACGCTTTACATCCGCTGGCAAGTGAAGCTTTCGTAACGCCGTCCGGCCAAACGAAAAGGGCCCCGGCGGTCGCCGGGGCCCTTTGATTCTTGCCCTACCGCTCGCGACGCGGTCGCTCGCTGCTTGAGGGCGGATCGGACGCGCTCAAGTCGCGAGGATCCGCGAGCCGAGCATAGCGCCCTAAAGAGCGTCGGAAGCGAAGCTTACGACGCGTAGTATTCCACGACCAGGTTCGGTTCCATCTTCACCGGGAACGGCACGTCGGCCAGTTCCGGGGTGCGGACGTAGCGGACCGAGAAGCCGCGGTCGCCGATCTCCAGATAGTCCGGCACGTCGCGTTCCGACGACTGCTGGGCTTCCAGGACCAGGGCCATGTTGCGGCTCTTTTCCTTGACCTCGACGACGTCGCCGATCTTCACGGAGTAGGAGGCGATGTTCACCTTCTTGCCGTTCACGGTGACGTGGCCGTGGTTCACGAACTGGCGCGCGGCCCAGACGGTCGGCACGAACTTGGCGCGATAGACCACGGCGTCCAGACGGGCTTCCAGAAGGCCGATCAGGGCCTCGGCGGTGTTGCCCTTCTTGCGGGCCGCCAGCTCATAGGTCTTGGCGAACTGCTTTTCGGTGATGTTGCCGTAGTAGCCCTTCAGCTTCTGCTTGGCCTTCAGCTGCAGGCCGAAGTCAGAGACCTTCGACTTGCGGCGCTGGCCGTGCTGGCCGGGGCCGTAGCTGCGCTTGTTGACCGGGGACTTGGACCGGCCCCACAGGTTTTCACCCATGGCGCGGTCGATCTTGTACTTGGCGCTGTGGCGCTTGGACATGTGTCGCTCTTCATCATGATGCGGCCCGGCCTCCCCAGTATTGGGAAGGCGATCTCAACGGCGGTCCACGCATCGTCCGTAGTGGTTTCGCGCCCCGATCCGAGGACCGGGACGTGAAGGCGGGGCTTATGACGACCCCGCCCCCTTTCGTCAAGGCTGGGCGGGCGTTTCCGCAACCCAGACGAAGGTCTCGCCCTCGCGGCGCACGCGGCCCACGCCCGGGAAGGGGAAGTGCACGGCGTAGACCTTCAGGTTCTCGTCGGCGGCCCGACCGAAGACGGCCTTGCGGCTGGCCTGGGCGGTCGGGGCGTCGGCGTCGAACTGGATGCGCCAGTCGGGGCGCTGGACCGAGATGACGTGATGGTGCGCCATGTCGCCGATGTAGAGCAGCCGCTCGCCGCCCGAGACGATCTCATAGCCGCTGTGACCCGGCGTGTGGCCGTCGATGGCATAGGCCTTGATCGACGGCGTCACCTGGGCGCCGGGGGCGAAGGTCTCCACCTTGGGCGTGATCGCCGCGACCAACGCGGCCAGCGACGCGTCGGCCTTGATGGCGGTCCACTCGGCCTCGGTCATGCGGATGGTGGCGTTGGGGAAGGTCAGGGCGCCGTCGCCGGTCACCAGCCCGCCGACGTGGTCGCCGTGGCCGTGCGAGATCAGAATGTCGGTGATCTGACCCGGCTGGACGCCCGCCGCGGCCAGCGAGGCGGGCAGCTTGCCGGCAGTCGGCCCCATGCCCGTGCCGGCGCCGGCGTCGATCAGCACCACCGCGTCGCCGTCGCGCACCAGCAGCGGCTGGATCGACAGGTCGAAGCTGTCGCCCGGCAGGCCGGCGGCGGTCAGGACGGCCGCAACCTCCTGCGGCGTGCGGTCGACGGCCAGGATCTTGTTGTCGTTGGGCACGCCGGTCATGCCCCCGTCGCGCAGGGCGACGACGTCCAGGGCGCCGACCTTGAACGGCTGCACGTCGGCGCCGGCCTGAACCGCGACGGCGGCAGTCTCGCCAGCCTCGGTCTTCTCGGCGGCGGGGGAACAGGCGGCCAGCAGGGCCGAGAGCGCCGCCGCTGCGGCGGCGAGCTTGAAATGCGCGGTCATGGGTCAGCCTCCCTTGGGTTCGGAGTCGATATGGTCAGGCTTCGGCCCGGCGCCAGACCGCCGCGGTGAAGTTTCCGCGACGGTCGGCTTTTGTGTCGTCAGGCCGCGGCGAACAGCGCGTTGACCTTGTTCCAGTTCACCACCGACCAGAAGGCCTTCAGATAGTCGGCGCGGCGGTTCTGGTATTTCAGATAATAGGCGTGCTCCCACACGTCGGCTCCCAGGACCACCGTCCCCCGCTCGTCGGCGACGTCCATCAGCGGGTTGTCCTGGTTCGGGGTGGAGGTGACCTTCAGCTTGCCGTCCTGGACGATCAGCCAGGCCCAGCCCGAGCCGAACTGGCCCGCGCCGGCGGCGTTGAAGTCTTCCTTGAACTTGTCCATGCCGCCCAGGTCGCGGTCGATCGCGGCGGCCAGCTCGGCCGAGGGCTCGCCGGTCTGGCCCTCGGGGGCCAGCAGTTCCCAGAACAGGCTGTGGTTCCAGTGGCCGCCGCCGTTGTTGCGCACCGCCTTGGGCAGTTTCGACATGCCGACGAACAGTTCCTCCAGCGATTTGCCCTGCAGGGCCGGGTCGGCGTCGACGGCCTTGTTCAGATTGTCGACGTAGGTCTGGTGATGCTTGTCGTGGTGGAAGGTCATCGTCTCCTTGTCGATGGCCGGTTCCAGCGCGTCGTAGGCGTAAGGCAGGGGCGGCAGGGTGAAGGCCATGGGGAGGCTCCGGTCTTGGGGTTCCTGAGGCGCTGCAAATAGGCGCCGGGGCTGAAAACCCAAGCGGCGGCGGGCGGATTCCGTTCCGATCAGGCCTGCGGCAGGTTGGCCTTCAGGCAGTCGCGGATGGCGCGCTTCAGGTCGCCCGGCGCGTTCGGCTCGTCCACGCCCTCGGCCGCCAGAACGGCGCGGACGGCGGCGTCCAGACCGTTCGGCAGGGCGGCGATCACGCGCTGCTCGCCCTTCTCATGCAGGCAGAAGCCCACCTCGCGGCACAGGGCGGCGAACATTTCGGTGTGGTCGGGGGCGGTCATGGCTCAGCCCTTAAGCCGTCGGGCGTGAAACGCCACATGGTCGGCGATGAAGCTGGCCATGAAGAAGTAGCTGTGGTCGTAGCCCGGCTGCATGCGCAGCGTCAGCTTCTGGCCGGACGCCCTGGCCGCCGCGACCAGCAGGTCGGGCTTCAACTGATCGGTCAGGAAGGGATCGGCGTCGCCCTGATCGACCAGAATGTCGTCGTAGACGCCGTGCGCCGCGCCGGCCTCGATCAGCCGCGCCGCGTCGTGGCGCGCCCAGCCGGCGCGATCGGCCCCGAGATAGGCGGTCAGGGCCTTCTCGCCCCACGGGCAGCGCGTCGGCGAACTGATCGGGGCGAAGGCCGAGACGGACTGGAACAGCTCCGGATGGTTCAGCGCGAGCGTCAGCGCGCCGTGGCCGCCCATGGAGTGGCCGGAGATGGAGCGGGTCCTGGTGGTGGGAAACTCAGCGTCGACCAAGGCGATCAGCTCATCCGTGACGTAGCTTTCCATGCGGAAATGCGACGCCCACGGCTTTTGCGTCGCGTCGACGTAGAAGCCGGCCCCCTGCCCGAGATCGTACGCCGGATCGTCGGCCACCCCTTCCCCGCGCGGCGAGGTGTCGGGCGCGACGACGATCAGGCCGTGCGCGGCCGCGGCGGCATAGGCCCCGGCCTTGGTGGTGAAATTGTCCTCGGTGCAGGTCAGGCCCGACAGCCAGATCAGCACGGGGAACGGCCCTGTGCCCGTCGGGACGAACACCGACAGGGTCATGGACGTGCCGGTCACCGCGCTGTCGTGCTTAAGATAGCGCAACGTGCCGCCGTGGACGGCGTGGGTCTTCAGCGTCTCCATGCGCCGCTCTTCCCATCCGGGACGCGGCTTGTCATCCCGGAAGCGGCGCAGCGGCTATCCGGGGCGATGCATGGCGCAGATCTTGTTGCCGGACGGATCGCGCAGATAGGCCAGCACCAGCGTGCCGAACGGCCCGACGCGCTCGCCGGGCGGGTCCTCGATCGCCTTGCCTCCCGCTGCGACGCCGGCGTCGTGGAAGGCCTGGACCATCTCGGGCGTCTTCGCATGGAAGCCGATGGTGCCGCCATTGGCGTGGCACGCCGGGTCGCCGTCGATCGGCGTGCCCACGGCGAAGGCGCCCATGCGCGTGCGCCACCAGAAGCGGCCCTTGGCGTCCGGCCCGCTGGCCGGCTCGACGCCCAGCGCGCCCAGCGCGGCGTCATAGAAGCGGCGCGACGCCTCGACGTCGTTCGCGCCGACGGTGACGTGGGTGAACATGCGATCCCTCCCGAGCATTTTCTGTAAGTTGTTTTAGCGAACTGACCTTCGAGCGCAAGGGCTCAGCGATCGCCGCCCTGATCGTTCGGATCCGGGAAGTACAGCTCATTGCCGTCGGGATCCGTGACGATCAGCGACCGATAGCCCCACCAGCCCTCGCGGAACGGGACGCCGCCGGCCTTCAACGCCGCGGGCAGCGCCTTCCAGTCCTCGGCGACCAGTTCGATGAACAGCATCCCCTTGCCCACGCGGTCGGGCCACTGGCTGGAGAGGATGATCTCGGTCTCGTCGCGATCGACCTGGGATACGAATTTCTTCCCGGCGTCGTCGCGGAACGACCAGGCCTCGGTGAAGCCGAGTCCCTGGGTGTAGAAGTCGGCAGACGCCTCGACGTCGCTCACGAAGATCATGGGGCGAGTGTACCAGCGGCCCATTGGACGGACCTCCCTAGAACACCACCACGCTGCGGATGCTCTCGCCTTCATGCATCAGGTCGAAGGCCTCGTTGATCCGCTCCAGCGGCAGGGTGTGGGTGATCATCGGATCGATCTCGATCTTGCCGTCCATGTACCAGTCGACGATGCGCGGCGTGTCGGTCCGGCCGCGCGCGCCGCCGAAGGCCGAGCCCCTCCAGACCCGGCCGGTGACCAGCTGGAACGGGCGGGTGGCGATCTCCTTGCCCGCCTCGGCCACGCCGATGATGACGCTCTCGCCCCAGCCGCGATGGCAGGCCTCCAGGGCCTGACGCATGACCGTCGTGTTGCCGGTGCAGTCGAAGGTGTAGTCGGCCCCGCCCCCGGTCAGCTCGACCAGATGGGCGACCACGTCGGTCACGCCGCGCGGATCGACGAAGTGGGTCATGCCGAAGCGTCGGCCCCACTCCTCTTTCGAGGGATTGATGTCGACGCCGACGATCATGTCGGCCCCGACCATCTTCAGCCCCTGGATCACGTTCAACCCGATGCCGCCCAGGCCGAAGACGACGCAGTTGGCCCCCGGCTCGACCTTGGCCGTATTGACCACCGCGCCGACGCCCGTGGTCACGCCACAGCCGACGTAGCAGGCCTTGTCGAAGGGCGCGTCCTTGCGGATCTTCGCCACCGCGATCTCGGGCAGGACCGTGTAGTTCGAGAAGGTCGAACAGCCCATGTAGTGGGCGATGGCCTGACCTTTGTAGCTGAAGCGGCTCGTGCCGTCGGGCATCAGCCCCTTGCCCTGCGTCGCCCGGATGGCGGTGCACAGGTTGGTCTTGCGGCTGAGGCACGATTTACACTGGCGGCACTCCGGCGTGTAGAGCGGGATCACATGGTCGCCGACGGCCACCGAGGTCACACCCGGCCCCACCTCGACCACCACGCCCGCGCCCTCATGGCCAAGGATGCTCGGGAAGATGCCCTCCGAATCCAGCCCGTCCAAGGTGTAGGCATCGGTGTGGCAGACCCCCGTGGCCTTGATCTCGACCAGCACCTCGCCCGCGCGCGGCCCCTCCAGATCGACCTCGACGATCTCGAGCGGCTTCTTGGCCTCGAAGGCGACGGCGGCGCGGGTCTTCATGGGCGGCTCTCCAAAACACTCAGGGGCAGGCCTACGTTCGCGAAGGCTGCTTCCACGGTAAACCCGAAACAGGCGAACCAAGACGCCACCGTCGCTGTGGCGACGGCACCGAAGCAGAGTGCAGGCACCGCACTCCCTACAAGGGCGAACCTTGATCGTCTGCTCGCTACCGCGTCTACGCTGGTGACCGGGTGGGAGGGATCATTGCCCTTGATGGCCGTGAGTATGATCGAGAGTTTCTCGTGAGATCGCATCGTCGCCGAGGCCAATGCGGCCGCAACCACAGTGCCAAACGTCAAGACAGAGGCTTGGACGATGCTGGGACTGGGCGCGTTCACGGCTCCCGCAAAAATCAGGGCCACGAAAGCGGCCAGAAGTGTGAGCCGCTTGTGAACCAAGTCCTCAAGGAACGACCGCTCCTGGTTCAATGACCAGCCGCCATAAACCGTACCTTCCGGCGGAAAGTTACCTTCGGTCATGGGCGGGCTCCCCTAATCGTCGGACGGGCCGACGATTAGGGGGCTCGGCCGAAGAGCGCCAGACTCATGAGGCGCGGACCTCCAGGTCCGCGCTCCGTCAGCTCAGAACCACGATCGCCACGCGGCGGTTCTGGGCGCGGCCTTCGCGAGTGGTGTTGTCCGCGACCGGGTTCGTCTCACCATAGGAGATGGTCGCCATGCGGTTCAGCGGCACGCCCTGCTGGCTGAGGTAACGGCGCACGGCCTCGGCGCGCTGCTCGCCCAGGCGCATGTTGTACTCTTCGTCGCCCGAGGCGTCGGTGAAGCCCTGAATCTCCAGATAGACGTTGCGGTTCTCGGCTTTCAGGCGCTGGGCCAGCTCGCCCAGACGGGCCTCGCCCTCGGACGACAGGGCGCTGGCGTCGTTCGGGAACTTCACCGAGTCGTCCGACAGCACGACTTCGTACAGGAATTTGCCTTCGGCCAGCTTGTGGGCGGCGTCGGCGCGGGCCAGGGCCTCGCCGGCCGTGCCTTCGACGCGGGTCACGCGGCCGTCGACCTCGGTGACGCGCTGATCGACCACGGCGACGTTCTCGCGCACGAAGCGGTGGCTGGCGCAGCCGCTGACGACCAGGCCGAGGGACAGCAGGGCGCCGCCCATCAGGGCCGTGCGCAGGTTGGATCGGGTCAAGGGGAGAACTCCATCATCGCCGGCGCGCCACCTCGGCCCCTAGGCGCAAGCGGGGCAGGTATCGCAGCGCGCAGGGCGACCTAATGGCGTGTTTTGGGCAATGTTTTGGCGTTTCGAACGGCGGTATGTCGTCTTTTCGGCAAGATTCGTGTCCGTTTGGAACGATCCGGCCGCATCGGGAGTTGTCGCGGGCGGCGATGCCGGGACGCGGTGAGGTGAAGGTCGCGCGGCCACGATCCTGACACGCGGCGCCGCTTCATCGCGGGAATGAGACGCCCCGAGGAACCGCCGAGGCAGGGTTCGGGCGCCGGCCGCTGGTCGGCGGCGCTGGCGCTGGCGGTCGGGGTGCAGGCGGCGATGATCCTGGGCCTGTCGCTGCGCCGTCCGGAAGCGGCCCCGCCGCAGCCGCCCGTGACGCTGATCGAGCTGATGGCCCCGGAGCCCCCGCCACCCCCGCAGCCGCCGCCGGCGCCCGCACCGGACGAGGCGCCCGCGGCCGAAGGTCCGGCCGCCGGCTCCAGCGAAGCCGCGCCCGCTCCGGAACCCGCTCGCGCCCCGGTGCCCGCCCCTCGCCCTCCCGTCGCCGCGCGCAAGACGCCTCCCTCACCGGAAGTCCCGACGCGCCCGGCCGCGGCTGAGGCGACGCCCTCCGTCCCGGACCTGCCCGTCATCGGCGGCGCACGGCTGGCCGGCGCCCTGCGCGCGGGGGGCGGAGGGTCCGGCGGCGGCGCGGGCGGCGGCGGACCGGGCGGAGACGGCGCCGGCGGATCCTGCGACATGATCGGCCGGCTGGAGCGGGCCCTGCGCGACGACCTGGAGCTGCGTCGCGCCGTGGCGACGACCCTGACGGCCCGCGGGGCGGCGGGACAGGCCGTGCTGGTCTGGGACGGCGACTGGCTGCAAAGCCCCGGCCAGGCGGGCAAGGGGCTGGCGGGACTGCGCCAGGCCGTGGCGGTCGAGGTCGGCTTCGCGCCGCGCGCCTGCAAGGACGAGACGGTGCGCGGCCTGGCCGTCGTCTCGCTGGACGGCACGGCGAACGGGCCGAAGGTGGCTCTGGGCACGGGCGCCTGGCGCTGGCGCGACCTGCTGGGCATCGACTAGCGTCGCGGCATGAACGCCCGCGAGATCTTCATCCTGACCGGCGCCGGCATCTCGGCCGAAAGCGGGGTGTCGACCTTCCGCGACGCGGGCGGCCTGTGGGAGGGGCACAGGTTCGAGGATGTGGCGACGCCTGAGGCGTTCGCGCGGGATCCGGCGCTGGTGCAGCGGTTCTATGATCTGCGGCGCGCGGCCTTGCCGACGGTTCAACCCAATGCCGCGCATCGGGCGCTGGCCGATCTGGCGGCGCGGTGGACCGGGCGGCTGACGCTGGTGACGCAGAACGTCGACGACCTGCACGACCGAGCGCATGCCGAGACGCCGCCGGCCAACGGATTCCGCCTGATCCACATGCACGGCGAGCTGAGAAAGGCGCGCTGCACGGCCTCAGGCACGGTGACGGACTGGCCCGGCCCGATGGCCCCGCACGAGCCTTCCCCACATCACCCGGACGGCCGGATGCGTCCGCATGTCGTCTGGTTCGGCGAGGTTCCGCTGGAGATGGAGGCGATCGAGGCGGCGCTGGCGGCCTGCGACCTGTTCGTCTCCATCGGCACCTCGGGCGCCGTCTGGCCGGCGGCGGGGTTCGTGCGATCGGCGCGGGCGGCGGGCGCGCGCACGCTGGAGATCAACCTGGAACCGTCGATGGGCACGACGCAGTTCGACGAAACCCGCCACGGGCCCGCTTCTTTGGAGGTTCCGAAGTGGGTGAGCGAGCTCCGCTGAAGTCGACGCCCCGTCGGAGACGCGACGTTCAGTCCGCGCCGGCGCCCGCGCGGGCCGTCTCGACCGGATCGGCCAAGGCGGCGATCGCGGCGTCCAGCGCTTCGTCGGACGTGGGCGTGATCACGTCGGGGCGCACGCCGGTCTTTTCCAGACGCACGCCCGAGACGGTGACGAAGTCGGCCCGACTGAGGGTCAGGCGTCCGCCGTCGGGCAGGTCGGTGTCCAGCGAGATCAGCACGGCGCCCGGCGTCGGCGCGCCGACGATGACCGCGCGCCCCGATTCCTGCAGCGCCGCCGGCGTCAGTTCCGCGGCCGATCGGCTGCCCGGCCCGACGAGGACGGCGAGGTCGTTGGGCAGGGGCTCGGCCAGCTCGCCGCACGGCGCGCCGGTGGTCAGCGGCTGACGCCGCCCGCCCCGGCCGGTGCGCCAGGCCCAGGTCAGCTCGCCGGGCAGGAAACATCCCAGCACGGCCTCGGCCTCGTACAACCGGCCGCCGGAGTTGGTGCGCAGATCCAGGATGACGTCGACGTCTTCGGGCAGCCCCGCCAGCTCGGCGCCCATCCAGCGGCCCATTCCGGGATCGAAGGCGCGCGCGCTGAGCACCAGGACGCCGGGCCGCGATCGGTCGGCCGTGAACACCGGCAGCGGCGGCATGATGCGCGGCATCAGCGCCATCTGATGCCGTCCGCCCGCATCGTCCAGAAAATCGACGCGCACGGCCTGTCCGGCCAACACGTCGTGATCCGGCGTCCAGCCGCCGCCCAGGCGCCAGCCGACCTGTACGCCGGCCTCGGCCGCGGCGGAGCCTTCGCGGACCGCCTCGACCCGATAGCCGCCGTCGTCCTGACGCGCGACGGTGATGCCGATGACGGGCCGGTCGCGGTGCTGGGCGTCCTGTCGGCGGACGGAGGCCGGAGACGAGGCGGCCGCGTGGGCGTCGTCCAGCAGGTCCAGCAACCCGTTCAGCGCCGCATACAGCTGGCCGTCGTCGACGGCCGCAAGCGCCTGCGGTCGCCAGGTCTCGCGCGCGGCGTCCCAGTCCACGCCGTTCAGGTTCGGGTCGTAGTATTCGCGCCGCACCTCGGTCCAGACGCGGTCGAAGACGCGGGCGTTCATGGCCCGACGTTCCGCGACGTCCGCCGCCACGGCGGCCGCGGGCGCGGTCTCCTGAGCCCGGGCGGCGGGCGCGCACAGCAACGCCGCCCCGATCAGGGCGGCGCGCAGCATGTCGGTTCCACGTCCGGTCGTCATGGGCCGGACGATAGGGGCGGATCGCCCCCGTCCGCAAGCGGGGCCGATCCGCCCTCAGTCGGCCGTCGGCGCCTCGACGCGTCGGGTGAAGACGCGGACGTCGGACCGGCCGCGTTCGCCCTCGGCCAACACGCCGTCGCCGTCGGCGTCCATCTTGCGGAAGCCCTCGCGCATCGGAGCCAGGAACTCGTCCTCGGTCACCCGGCCGTCGCCGTCCTTGTCCAGGTCGCCGGGCCCGTGGACGAAGGTTCCTTCTGGGCCGCCCATGCGGTGGACGAACACGTTGGCGCCTTCGGGATGCGGAGCGCCCGGGGCATGCGGTGGATGAGGCGGCAGGGGCATGGCGTGCGGCGCGCCGGGCCCGCCGTGCAACACCACGGTTTCGACGCGGACCTCGCGCCCGTCCTCGCTGGTCCAGGTGCGGGTCTCGCCGCCGTCAGGTCCGCCCATGACCACGATATGGCGGCCGTCCTCCTCGGACGACGTCCAGCTCATGGGGCCGCCGCGGCGGATCATGACGTCGTGCTCGCCGGGACCGCCCGAAGACAGTTCTTCCGTGGACAGGCGTCCGTCGCCGTCCTTGTCCAGCCGGCCGAAGTGGTCGGTCATGGGTGCGGCGAACTCGTCGCGGCTGACGAAGCCGTCGCCGTCCTTGTCCAGCCCGGGGCCGCCTTGGCTGAACATCATCACCCGCGGAGGGGCGGGCGGAGCCGGCGGCGGGGGCGGCGGATCCTGAACGGCGATCAGGGCGGCGGCGGACAGGGAAAACAGCAGCATGGCGGATCCTTGAGAGTTCGCGTTCGACGCAAGACCATCATGCGCCGCTTGCGTCCGTGTTTCATCCGCCGGCCGATTTGTTTCATCGCTGAAATGACGCGGGCGCGAACGGTCGCCATGATGCCATGGATGACCGACGTTTCCGCGCACGTCCTCGTGGTCGACGACGACCCCGGCATCCGCGAGGTGCTGACCGACTATCTGACCCGCCACGGCTATGAGGCCGAGGGCGCGGCGTCGGCCGCCGAGATGGACCGGGCGCTGCAGACGCGGCGGCCGGACCTGATCGTGCTGGACGTCATGATGCCCGGCGAGGACGGCCTGTCGGTCGTTCGGCGGCTGGCGGGGAACGGCCCGCCCGTCGTCATGCTGTCGGCCATGGGCGAGGACACCGACCGGATCATCGGTCTGGAGCTTGGGGCCGACGACTATCTGCCCAAGCCGTGCAATCCGCGCGAACTGCTGGCGCGCATCCGGGCGGTGCTGCGTCGCCCGCGCGAGGCGGCGGGCGAGGCGGGGGCGGCCCTGTGTTTCGCCGGCTGGCGGCTGGACCTGATGCGCCGGGCGCTGACGCGGCCGGACGGACAGGACGTGACCCTGTCCGCCGGCGAGTTCGCCCTGCTGCGCGCCTTCGCGGAGGGCGCGGGACGGGTTCTGACGCGCGACCAGCTGCTGGAGAAGGCGCGGGGCCAGGACGCCGACGTGTTCGACCGGGCCATCGACGTGTCGATCAGCCGCCTGCGGCGCAAGCTGGACGACGGCACGGGACTGGAGCTGATCCAGACTCTGCGCGGCGAGGGGTATCGCTTCGACGCCAAGGTCAGCCGGCGGTGACGCGGCCCGGGGCCCTGCCCGTCTTCGTTCAGGTGGCCGCGCTGGCGGCCGCGGCGGTGCTGCTGTCCCACGCGGTGGCCTTCGCCGTCGTCCTGCTGGCGCCCGACCCTCCGCCGGCGGGCTTCAGCCTTCAGGCCGCCGCCGACGCCCTGCGCGGCCGGCCGGCCGAGACCACGGACGGAAAACGGCTGACGCGCCGGATCGACGACCGCCCCGTTCCTGCGACGCCGGAGCCGGAGGCCCTGACCACGGCGGTCCGGACGGCCCTGGCCGACCGCCTTGACGTGCCGCCCGAGCGCGTCCGCGTGGCCATGGCCCCGATGCAGGCGCCGCGTCGTCGGGGGCCGTCGGATGATCAGGCAACCACGGAATCCCAGGTCTTCGTGATGCGCAGGGCGCCGGCGGCGGCCCCCGAACCTCCACCGCCGCCGCCACCTGGTCCTACCGCGCCCGCATGGGTCGCGGCGCCCCCTGCTCCCCCCGCCCCGCCCGAGATCCGAATTCCCCTGCCCCCGCGCCACGCCGGGCACGGGCCGGGAACCGTGATCGTGGAAGGGGCCGAGGTTCGACATTTCACCGTCACGGCCGACCGCCTGACCTTCGCCCCCTTCGCGGCCTCGCTTCGGCTGGACGACGGGCGCTGGGCCACGGTGGAGCCGCCGCGCGCCCTGCTGTCGCCGTGGCAGTCGCGGCTGCTGCTGGCGCTGGGCATCTCACTGATCCTGCTGTCGCCGCTGGTCTGGTGGATGGCGCGGCGCCTGACGCGGCCGATCCGCGTGTTCGCCGCGGCGGCCGAGCGGCTGGGCGCGAACCCGGACGCCGAGCCGCTGACGCCGTCGGGGCCGTCGGAAGTGCGCACCGCCATTCACGCCTTCAACGACATGCAGGCGTCGCTGCGCGACCACATGCGCCGCCGGACCCAGACCGTCGCCGCCATCGCCCACGATCTGCGCACGCCGCTGACCCGCCTGCGCTTCCGGGCGGAGCAGGCGCCCGACGCCCTGCGGGACCGCATGGCGGCCGACGTCGAGGAGATGGATGCCCTGATCGGTCAGGCCATGGCCTATGTCCGGGGCGAGGCGCCGCCGGAGCGGGTCGAGGTGTTCGACCTGACCGCCCTGGCGGGCGACTGCGCACGCGGCTTTTCGGAGACCGGAGAGGGCGTGACCTTCGTGGCGGGGCCTGCGCTGCGGGTGAGCGCCGATCCCAGCGCCGTGCGCCGCGCCGTGGCCAATCTGATCGCCAACGCCGTCAAGTACGCCGGATCGGCCCGCGTCTCGACGGCGATCGTGGAAGGTCGCGCCGTCGTGCGCGTCGAAGACGACGGCCCCGGGCTGCCCGAGGATCAGTTGCAGGCCGTGTTCGAACCCTTCCATCGCGCCGAGCCCAGCCGCAACCGCCAGACGGGCGGCGCCGGGCTGGGTCTGACCGTCGCGCGTCAGGCCGCCCGCGCCCACGGCGGGGACGTGGTGCTGAGCAATCGCGCGGAAGGCGGCCTGTCGGCCGAGCTGGCGCTGCCTCCGGCCTGACGGTCAGTCGCTCCGCGCCGCGGCGACCGCCGCGTCCAGCGCGGGGTCACGGCCCGCGACCCGGTCGTCGAAGGTCGTCACCGCTTCCACGGTCGGAACCGCGCCGACGCCTTCCAGCCGCGTGCCGCCGACGGTGCGCAGGTCGGCACGACTGACGGACAGCCGCCCGCCGTCGGGCAGGTCGGTGTGCCGCGACAGCAGGACCGAGCCGCCGGTCCGCTGGCCGACCACCACGCCGCGACCCAGCTCCGCGATCGAGGCGGGCAGCAGTTCCGCCGCGCTGAGGCTGAGCCCGTCGACCAGCACGACCACACGCCCGGCGAAGGGGCGGCAGCCGGCCAGGGCGTCCAGCGTCTCCGGCTCTCCGTCGCGGGTGACCACGACGAACAGCGGCGTGCCCGGAGCCACGAAGCAGCCGAGGATGCGGCGCAGCTCGTTCATCAACCCGCCGTTGTTGCCCCGCAGGTCCAGCACCACGGCCGTGCCGGGGGCCAGGGCCGCCAGCTCGCCGTCCACCCATTCGGCCACCCCCTCGTCGAAGCCGTCCCATGCCAGCACGTGCACGCCGTCGGCCGTCGCCAGCGACCGTCGCGCGGGCTCCGGCGGGCGCGGCGGGGCCAGGGTGACGGCGGCGTCGCGCGTCGTGCCGTCCGGCAGCGTCAGTCCGAAGGTCAGGGTCTGGCCCTCGCGCGCGGCCAGCATGGCGGGGATGGTGAAGGGCGCGCCGTCGATCCGGTCCAGCCATTGGCCCGGCCGCATGCCCGCCAGCGCCGCCGGGCCGCCGGGCGTGACGTCCGTGACCTGATGCCTCAGCCCCCGTTGCCGCACCTTGAAGCCGGCCGAGAACCGCGGGGCCTGGGCACGCGCCAAAGCCTCGAACACGGAGGGGCCCTGGACGTTCATGTGCTCGTCCGCGAACGGATCCAGCAACAGGGTCATCACGTCGTACAGCGCCGTCTCGTCCGGCGCGGCCACGGCCCGGGGGCGCAGGTCGCGGACGCGGGCGTCCCAGACGGCGTCCAGCCCGGCCTCGTTCCAGTATTGCCGCTCGACGGTGCGGGTGACCGTGTCGAACACCTGGGCGTTCAGCCGTCGCCGCTGGGCGTCCTGCGCCTCGGCCGGGGCGGCCAGGGCGAGGACGAAGGTCAGAAGCGTGGCCAGTGCGGCGCGGCGACCCATCATGGCGGGCGTCTCCGTGTAAAGGACGCTTGACCATAGGCGAACCTTGGCCTTCAGGAAAGCGACCAGACGCCACGCCCGAAACAACCGATCACGCCTTGTTACGTCTCCGGGGTTGATCCCCGGGCGTCGCGGTTCCATTGAGGCGCCCAACGAACACCACAGCCTCGGGAGCCCCCACCATGACCGTCCGCGTCGCCATCAACGGCTTCGGCCGCATCGGCCGTCTCGTCCTGCGCTCGATCGTCGAGCACGGCCGCCGCGACGTCGAGGTGGTGGCCATCAACGACCTGGGCCCGGTGGCAACCAATGCCCACCTGCTGCGCTACGACAGCGTCCACGGCCGCTTCCCCGGCACGGTCGAGGCGGGCGACGACTGGATCGACGTGGGGCTGGGCAAGATCAAGGTCACGGCCGAGCGCGATCCGGCGAACCTGCCGCACAAGGATCTGAACGTGGACATCGCGTTCGAGTGCACCGGCATCTTCACCGCCCGCGACAAGGCCGAGGCGCACCTGAAGGCCGGCGCCAAGCGCGTGCTGATCTCCGCCCCCGGCGAGAACGCCGACAAGACCATCGTCTTCAAGGTCAACCACGAGACCCTGACGAAGGACGACATCATCGTCTCGAACGGCAGCTGCACCACCAACGCCCTGGCCCCGGTGGCCAAGGTGCTGCACGACCTGTTCGGGATCGAGCGCGGCTACATGACCACGATCCACGCCTACACCGGCGACCAGCCGACGCTGGATACGATGCACAAGGACCTGTATCGCGCCCGCGCCGCCGGCCTGTCGATGATCCCGACCTCGACCGGCGCCGCCAAGGCGTTGGGCCTGGTCCTGCCGGAGCTGAAGGGCAAGCTGGACGGCTCGTCCATCCGCGTCCCGACCCCGAACGTCTCGGTCGTCGACCTGAAGGTCGTCGCCGGACGCGAAGTGACGGTCGAAGAGATCAACGCCGCGCTCCAGGCCGCCGCCGACGGTCCGATGAAGGGCGTGCTGGCGACCACTGTGGACCCCGTCGTGTCGATGGACCTGAACCACGTCTCCGCCAGCTCCACCGCCGCCCTGCCCCAGACCCAGGTCGTCGACGGCAAGCTGGCCCGCGTGCTGAGCTGGTACGACAACGAATGGGGCTTCGCGACGCGGATGAGCGACACGGCGCTGGTGATGAGCAAGCTGATCTAAGGTGACCATCGCAGATGAGGTCAGCGCCAAACTTCAACGCCTGGCCATCTTGGCCGAGCAGTTGGGCCATGACGATCTCATCGTCATCTTCACTGCGCTAAAGTCCGAAGTCGAAGCGGATCCGCCCTTGGGGGCCAGACGGGTGCTCTCGCAATTCGATGTGGGTATCGACAAGGTCTTCACGCCAGCCAACGGCCGTCACTATCTTCCGGCTGGGCCTCTAAGGGATGCGGCATTCGAATCCGCCGCTGAGCAGGCCCAGCTCTACGAGGCCGCTCTGGCCTTGTGGCACGCGACCAAGCCGCCATCAGACTCCGTCGATTTGGACGCCTTAAGGCGATCCGGCGTCGACATAGTGCTGCGAGATGGCCGGTATTTCACGCGCTACGATGACGGAGGTCACGCTTCCGTCGAGCGGGTGGATGAGATTAGCCTCAAGCAAGCTCAACAAGCCGAACTTGGGCCAATGCACTATGACAGCGTGCTTCGAGCGTTGGCCCAAGCCCGAGACGATCGATTCCGCACTACTGAACATGCGAGTCTGAGAAACCGCCTCCCTGCCCCACTTTATTGGATGGCGATGCTTTTTGTCGCGCTGACGGGTTTATTCGCGGGGCCGGCTCTAGTGGCGGTCGCAAGTGCAGTGTGGGCTGCGTTCCAACCCAAGACGCACATCTCGGGATGGGATGTCGTCGCGGTACTCGGTCTGATCGGTGGACTGTGGCTCATCGCGGTTGTGGCCTTGGCTATTCGCCAGCGTTCGTTCGTGCGTTGGCTTTTTGTCGTCGTTTCACTGGGTTTGGCCGCAGCCCCAGTCATCATCTCAATACTGGTTCCGGGAGAAATCTCCAGTGGAATTCTGTCTCCTGAAGCAGCTCAAGCTTGGAAAAACTTCCGACCATGACCTTCCGCACCCTCGACGACGCCTCCGACCTCGCCGGCAAGACCGCGCTCGTCCGCGTGGACTTCAACGTGCCGATGGAGGGGGGGAAGGTCGCCGACGACACGCGCCTGCGCGCGGCCCTGCCGACGATCCAGCGCCTGCGGGACGCGGGGGCGAAGGTGGCGCTGCTGGCGCATTTCGACCGGCCCAAGGGCAAGGTCGTGCCGGAGATGAGCCTGAGGCCCGTCGTGCAGCCGCTGGCGGACCTGCTGGGCGCGCCGGTGCGGTTCGCGGACGACTGCGTGGGCGAGACGGCCAGGACGGCCGTCGCGGAGCTGGACACCGGCGGGGTGATCCTGCTGGAAAACGTCCGCTTCCACGGGGGCGAGGAGAAGAACGACCCGGCCTTCGCGCAGCAGCTGGCGGAGGTGGGCGACCTCTACGTCAACGACGCCTTCTCGGCCGCGCACCGCGCCCACGCCTCGACCGAGGGGCTGGCGCGCCTGCTGCCCGCCTATGCCGGCGAAAGCATGCGGCGGGAGCTCGAGGCCCTGGACGCGGCGCTGGGCAATCCAGTCAAGCCAGTGATCGGCATCGTCGGCGGGGCCAAGGTCTCGACCAAGCTGGACCTGCTGAAAAACCTGGTCGGCAGGCTGGACCGCCTGGCCATCGGCGGGGGCATGGCCAACACCTTCCTGTTCGCGCAGGGCGTCGACGTCGGCGGCAGCCTGGCCGAGCGCGACATGGCCGACACCGCCCGTGAAATCCTGGCCGAGGCCGAGGCGAAGGGCTGCGAGATCCTGCTGCCCGTCGATCTGGTGGTGGCGACCGAGGTCAAGCCGGGCGCCGAAGTCCGCACGGTCAAGGCCGGCGACGCCCTGTCGGACGACGACAAGATCCTGGACGCCGGCCCCGCCTCGGTCGCCCGCCTGACCGCCGCGATCGACGCGTCGAAAACCTTGATCTGGAACGGACCGCTGGGCGTGTTCGAGGTCCCGCCGTTCGACGCCGCGACCGTGGCCACAGCGAAGCACGTGGCCGACCGCGCCACGTCCGGCGCCCTGACCGCCGTCGGCGGCGGCGGCGACACCGTCGCGGCGCTGAACCACGCGGGCGTGGCCGACGACATGACCTTCGTCTCCACCGCCGGCGGCGCCTTCCTGGAATGGATGGAGGGCAAGGCCCTGCCGGGCGTCGAGGCCCTGCGCGCCTGAGGCCACACGGCGGGCCGGACGTCGATCCGGCCTGTTACATTGCGTGACTTCGGCGGCGACCGGCGCTAAACCGCGCGCAAACAGAATACGTCCAGGAGAACCCCGTGGCCCGCATCACCCTGCGCCAGCTGCTCGATCACGCCGCCGAGAACGACTACGGCCTGCCCGCCTACAACATCAACAACATGGAGCAGGGCCTGGCGATCATGGAGGCGGCCGAGGCCGTCAACGCGCCGGTGATCATTCAGGCGTCGCGCGGGGCCCGCAGCTATGCCAACGACGTGGTGCTGGCCCGCCTGATCGACGCCCTGACCGAGCTGTATCCGCACATCCCGGTCTGCATGCACCAGGACCACGGCAACGGCCCCGCCACCTGCGCCACCGCCATCCAGTACGGCTTCACCTCGGTGATGATGGACGGCTCGCTGGAAGAGGACGCCAAGACCCCCGCCAGCTATGAGTACAACGTCGACGTCACCCGTCGCGTGGTCCAGATGGCGCACAGCTGCGGCGTCTCGGTCGAGGGCGAGCTGGGCGTGCTGGGCTCCCTGGAGACCGGCATGGGCGAGGCCGAGGACGGCCACGGCTTCGAGGGCAAGCTGGATCATTCCGCCCTGCTGACCGACCCGGATCAGGCGGTCGACTTCGTGCGCGAGACCAAGGTCGACGCTCTGGCGATTGCGATGGGCACCAGCCACGGCGCCTACAAGTTTTCGCGCAAGCCCGACGGCGCGGTGCTGGCCATGAACGTGATCGAGGAGATCCACCGCCGCCTGCCCGACACGCACCTGGTGATGCACGGCTCGTCGTCGGTGCCGCAGGACCTGCAGGACGTCATCAATCAGTACGGCGGCCAGATGCCCCAGACCTGGGGCGTGCCGGTCGAGGAGATCCAGCGCGGCATCAAGCACGGCGTGCGCAAGATCAACATCGACACCGACAACCGCATGGCCATGACCGGCGCCATCCGGAAGGTGCTGGCCGAGAAGCCCGGCGAGTTCGACCCCCGCGCCTATCTGAAGCCGGCCAAGGAGGCGATGCGGAAGGTCTGCATGCAGCGCTTCCAGGAGTTCGGCTGCGAGGGCCAGGCAGGCAAGATCAAGCCGCGGTCGACCGCGCAGATGGCCAAGCGCTACGCCGCCGGCGAGCTGGACCCGCATTTCGGCAAGGCGTCGGCCGAGGCGGCCTAAGAGCCAGGGAGCGCGGACCTCCAGGTCCGCGAACTCTCCGACCGCCTGACGCGGACCTGGAGGTCCGCGCTCCTTCAGTCGCGCAGCAACTCGTTGACGGCGGTCTTGGCGCGGGTCTGGGCGTCGACGCGCTTGACGATGACGGCGCAGTAGAGGCTCGGCCCGCCGTTCGGGTCGGGAAGCGCGCCAGGCACCACGACCGAATAGGCCGGCACCTCGCCGCGGAAGATCTCGCCCGTCGCGCGGTCCACGATCTTGGTCGTGGCCGAGATGTAGACGCCCATGGCCAGGACGGCGCCTTGGCGCACGATCACGCCCTCGACCACCTCGGAGCGGGCGCCGATGAAACAATCGTCCTCGATGATGGTCGGGTTGGCCTGAAGCGGCTCCAGCACGCCGCCGATGCCGACGCCGCCGGACAGGTGCACGTTCTTGCCGATCTGGGCGCAGGAGCCGACGGTGGCCCAGGCGTCGACCATGGAGCCGTCGTCGACGTAGCCGCCGATGTTCACGAAGCTGGGCATCAGGACGACGTTTCGGCCGATGAAGGCGCCCTTGCGGACCACGGCGCCGGGCACGGCGCGGAAGCCGACGTGCTGGAACTCCGTCGGGGTCATGTCGCCGAACTTGTTGGGCACCTTGTCCCAGAAGGGGCCGATGCCGGGCGCGCCGCTGTTCGGGCCGCGGTCGCCGGCGCGCATCAGGGCGTTGTCGTTCAGGCGGAAGGACAGCAGCACCGCCTTCTTCAGCCACTGATGCGTGGTCCAGGTTCCGTCGGCGCCGCGCGAGGCGACGCGGGCGCGGCCGGCATCCAGCATCTCCAGCGCCTGCTCCACCGCGTCGCGCACCTCTCCATGAGTGCCGGCCGAGACGTTGGCTCGGTCCTCCCAGGCGGCTTCGATCACGGATTCCAGATGGTCGGTCATGCGGCGTCCCTGAGGGCAAGCGGTCGGAGGAAGTCGGTCACATCGTCGGCGCGGTGATCGACCCAGTCGCCGATCTCATGCCCATGGCCGTCGCCGACCAGCACGGTCGCCATGCCCAGCGCCTTGGCCGGGATCAGGTTCTTCGGCGTGTCCTCGAAGAAGACCGCGGCGTGCGGATCGACGTCGAACCGGTCGAGGAAGCGGCGGAAGGTGGCGGGCGCGGGCTTGGGGACCAAATCCATGTCCTCGATGCACCAGACGCCGTCGAAGCGGCCGGTCACGCCGATGCGGGCCAGCACACGCGCGGCGTGGCAGCGCGCGCCGTTGGTCAGGACGAACTTGCGGCCCGGCAGGCGCGCCAACAGGTCGGCCAGCTCGGGATTGGGCTCCAGCGAGTCCAGGGGCACGTCGTGGACGTCGTCCAGAAAGGCCTGCGGATCGACCGAATAGTTGGCCATCAGCCCGGCCAGCGTGGTGCCGTAGTCGTCCAGGAACTGCCGCTGCAGCGCGCGCGCCTCGTCCGGCGGCAGGCCGACCGCGGCCATCATGAAGGCGTTGATCCGCTCCTGCACCAACCGCATCACGCCCTGGGCGCGCGGATACAGGCAGTCGTCCATGTCGAAGATCCAGGACGTGACGTGCCCCAGGTCGCTCATCCCGCCTTCACCAGGGTGCCCGCGCCGGTTTCGGTGAACAGCTCGACCAGCATGGCGTGCGGACGGCGACCGTCCAGGATGACCACCGCCTCCACCCCCGCGCGCACCGCGGCCATGGCGGTCTGCAGCTTGGGGATCATGCCGCCGGTCGCGACGCCGTCCTCGATCAGCCGGGACGCCTCGCCCAGGGTCATCTGGCGGATGATCTGGCCGTCCGCGCCCTTCACCCCCGGCACGTCGGTGAGCAGGAGCATGCGCTTGGCCTTCAGCTCGCCGGCCAGGGCGCCCGCCACGGTGTCGGCGTTGACGTTGAAGGTCTGGCCGTCGGCGGCCACGCCGATCGGGGCCACGACCGGCACCCAGTCGGCGTCGGATTCCAGCAGCCGGGTCAGCAGCTTGGCGTCGACTTTCGTCGGTTCGCCGACGAAGCCCAGATCGACCTCATGCTCGATCATGCTGTCCGGGTCGCGCTTGGTGCGGCGGGTCTTCTCGACGGTCAGCAGGCCGGCGTCCTTGCCCGACAGGCCGATGCCGCGCACGTCGGCCTCCTTGCCCGCCACCGTGATCCAGTGGGCGATCTCCTTGTTGACCGCCCCGGACAGGACCATTTCGGCCACCGCCATGGTGTCGGCGTCGGTCACGCGCAGGCCGTCGACGAAGGCGGACTTGACCCCCGCCTTGTCCAGCATGGCCGAGATCTGCGGCCCGCCGCCGTGGACGACCACGGGGTTCACGCCCATCAGTTTGAGCAGCACCACGTCGGCGGCGAACTGTTTCGCCACGGCGCTGTCGCCCATGGCGTGGCCGCCGTATTTGATGACCACGGTCTCGCGGTCGTAGACCTGGATGTAGGGCAGCGCCTCGGCCAGCGTCCTGGCCGTCGCCCAACCCCGCTCCTCGGACTGGCGTTCGATCTCGTCCATGGCGCGCCCATAGCCGAGGCGGGCGGGCTTAGGAAGGCGGCGATCCGCAACGGTCGCGCTTGTGGTTCCCCCGATCTGGGATACGGTGCTCGTCAGTCGCAATCCGATCGGGTGGGTTCCCATGTTCGACGCCTTTTCCTCGGCCCGCGAGGCCAACGTCCGCAGCGGCCCCTTCGTCGAAGGCGGCGGCGCCTACGACCCCTATTTCGGGGCCATTTCCAGCTATGGCCTCTGCGCCGGCTGCGGCCGGTTTCACGGCGTCGCCGAGGCGGGCGAGGGCGGATCGCAGGGCGTAATCGTCAACGCCGACGACCGCGGCGGGACCAACGCCAACGGCAAGCCGTCTCTGCTGCCGGCGGACGCAGGCGCCCAAATCACGCGGTCGAACCTGACCTGGGCGTCCGGCATCGGCCAACCCGCGACCGTGACGTTCGCGTTCCGCGGCACGGCGCCGACGACCATGCCGGAAGGCACGACCGGCTTCAGCACGTTCAACGCCACCCAGATCGCCGCGACCCTCGCGGCGCTGCAATCCTGGTCCGACGTCGCCAACATCGTCTTCAACCGCGTCCAGGACGCCGGCAGCGAGTTTTCCGCGACCAACAACGCGACGATCCTGTTCGGCAACTACTCCAGCGGCGCGGACGGGGCGGCCGCCTTCGCCTATCTGCCCGGTTCGGCCGGTTCGGCCACGGCGGCCCTGCCGACGTCGGTCCAGGGCGACGTCTGGGTCAACAACAGCCTCAGCTACAACGCCACGCCCGTGGCTCTGCAGTACGGGCTTCAGGTTCTGACGCACGAGATCGGCCACGCCATCGGCCTGAGCCACCCCGCCGCCTACAATGCGGGCGCCGGCGTCAGCATCACCTACGCGGCCCATGCCGTCTATTTCGAGGACAGCCGTCAGTATACCGTGATGAGCTATTTCTCGGAGCGGGAGACCGGGGGCGACCATCGCGCTGCGGGCAGCCAGTTCTATTCCGCCGTTCCGCTGTTGGACGACATCGCCGCCGCCCAGCGCCTGTACGGCGCCAACACGACGACACGGACCGGAAACACCACCTACGGCTTCAACTCCACGGCCGACCGCAGCTGGTTCAACGCGACCTCGGCCGCCAGCCAGCTGATCTTCGCGGTCTGGGACGCCGGCGGGACCGACACCTTCGACTTCTCCGGCTACACCCAGAACCAGGTCATCGACCTGCGTCAGGGCGCCTTCTCCAGCGTCGGCGCCATGATCGGCAACGTCGCCATCGCCATGGGCGCGGTGATCGAGAACGCCGTCGGCGGCACGGGTAACGACCAGATCCGCGGCAACTCGGCCAACAATCTGATCACCGGCGGCGGCGGCAACGACGTGGTCGACGGCGGGCTGGGGTCGGACACGGTCGTGTTCTCGGGCGCCCGCAGCCAGTACACCATCACCTGGAACGGCCAAGTCGGCACGGTGGTCGGGCCGGACGGCACGGACACGATCACCAACGTGGAGTTCCTGCAGTTCTCCGACCAGACCATCGCGGCGGCGGCCACCGGCGGCCTGACGGTGGCGGGCGACCCGACCGACGACACGATGAACGGCACGGAGTTCGCCGACAACCTGGGCGGCCTGGCCGGCAACGACACGATCAACGGCCTGGGCGGCGACGACCTCCTGAACGGAGGCTCTGGGACCGACACGCTGAACGGGGGCGAAGGCGCCGACGTGCTGGTCGGCGGCCTGGGGAGCGACGCCCTGAACGGCGGGAACGGCGTCGACACGGCCGACTATCGCACCGCGACCGGCGGCGTGACCGTCAGCCTGGCGGCCGGAACGGCCACCGGGGCGGCCGGAAACGACACCTTGACGGGCGTCGAGGACGTCCAGGGCAGCACGTTCAACGACGTCCTGACGGGCGACGGCGCCGCCAACACCCTGCGCGGCAACGGCGGCATCGACACCCTGAACGGGGGCGGCGGCAACGACGTCCTGTACGCCGGCGCGCCGGCGGAGTCGGCGGCCGACGACGTGATCAAGGCCCAGGGCACGGCGAACGGCGGCATCGGCACGGCGGTGAACCTCAACGGCACCTTCGATCGCCAGGCCAACGCGAACATCCGCAACGCCACCACCGTGTCGCATTCCACCGTGGTGGCCACGTCGCACGGCGCGGAAGAATTCTATGCCTTCACCGTGACGGCGGGCGACGTCATCGTCCTGGACGTCGACGGCGCGGCCTTCGACACGGTGCTGCGTCTCTATGGCCCCAACCAGGCGGTGCTGGCGACCAACGACGACGCCGAGGGCGCCGACGTCGACGGCGGCGCCTCTACGGACTCGGCCATCACCTTCACGGCCACTGAATCCGGCACCTTCTACTTCTCGGTGTCGCGGTGGGTGTCGGGCGGCGGCGCGACCCTGGTGACCGGAGCTCCGGCCGCGGGCGCCACCTACACCGTCCATGTCTCGGTCCCCAGCCAGACGCCGGTTCCGATCACCCTGCGGGGATCCACCCTGAACGGCGAGGACGGGAACGACACCCTGGTCGGCGGGACCGGAGCCGACGGCCTGAGCGGGGGCGCGGGCGACGACACCCTGATCGGCGGCGGCGGATCGGACACCTTCGTCGGCGGGAGCGGCTTCGACACCGTCGACGCGTCGGGCGCCGGCGTCGTGATCGCCGATCTCCAGGGCGGAACGCTGAGCATCGGCGGCGTGGCTTCCACCGTCTCCGGAATCGAGGCGATCATCGGCGGCTCCGCGGTCGACACGATGAGCGGCGACGCCAACGCCAACACCCTGTTCGGCGGCGGCGGCAACGACGTGCTGACGGGACGCGGCGGTTCCGACTCCATCAACGGCGGGGACGGATACGACGTCTCCGGCTATGCCGGCGCGCGCAAGAACTACGGCACGGTCAACTCGACCACCGTCGTCGGCGGGCGCGAAGGCGGCACGGACACGCTGACGGCCATCGAGGCGGCGGCCTTCGTCGACGGCCTGATGACCTTCAACGCCGACAGTCAGGCGGCGCAGCTGATGCGGCTGTATTCGGCCGCCTTCGACCGTGAGCCGGATGCCCTGGGCTTCCACATCCAGCTGGACGCGCTGGAGAGCGGGGTCTCCACCCTGACCATGGCCCAGCGCTTCCTGGCCTCGGACGAGTTCGTCAGCCGGTTCGGCGCGCTGAACGACGTCCAGTACATCCAGCGGCTCTATACGAACGCCCTGAACCGGGCGCCGTCGAACAATGAGATCAACGACTGGCTGGCCTATCTGGGCGCCGGCAACACGCGCGCCCAGCTGATGCTGGTGTTCGCGGAATCGACCGAGCACCGGAACCTGACCTGGTCGACGCTGTCGAACGGCCTCTGGGTCGGCGACTCCGTCACCGAGAGCCTGGCGCGGCTTTACGACACCGTGTTCAACCGTCTGCCGGACGAGGACGGGTTGATCACCTGGCGGACCTCGCTGGGGGCCGGCACGACCCTGTTGAGCGTGGCCACGACCTTCCTGGCCTCGGCGGAAGGCCAGGCCATGTACGGCGGCCTGTCCAATGCGGACTTCGTGACCAAGGTCTATCAGACCGCCCTGAATCGGGCGCCGGACGCGGGCGGTCTGGCCGCCTATGTGGCCGGCCTGAACGCCGGGACCATCACGCGGCAGCAGATGCTGGTGGAGTTTTCGGAGTCGGCCGAGCATCGGGCCATCACCCTGCCGACCTACGTCGGCGGCGTCCCGACCCAGACGGCCGCGCCCGCGCCGGTCGAGCCGGCGGTCAAGACGGTCGATGAGGACTTCGACGGTCCGCAGATCCAGCCGGGACTGGAGGCCAAGGACCGCGGCGACGACGCGGGCCCGCAGGTGCTTCCCGCCCTGTCGGACGCCGGAGGCAAGGACGCCGGCCCGCAGACCGTGCCGTCCGATCCCGAAGCCGGAACGTCGAAGGATGCGGGCGCCCAAATCCTGCCCGCCTTGGCCGACGGCCCGGTCGACGCCAAGGAGGCCGAGGTCGCCCAGATCCTGCCGGGGCTGACCGCCGACGACTTCCTGGCCGTGCCGGAAACGCTGGAGCCGGCCCGCGACTGGGCCGGGCTGACGGCGAAGCTGGGCGACGTCGCGCCGCAGGTGCTGCCGACCCTGGCCGACGACGACTTCCTGCCCATCGACTTGAAGGACGGCGGAGCCCAGATCCTTCCGGTCGAACCCGGTCTGGACCTGGAGGCCCTGTTCCAGCCTTCGCAGGAGGACCTGGCCCTGGCCCAGGCGCTGGACGCCTTGACGCCGCCGGCGACCAAGCCGCTCGGCTTCGAGGCCGAGGAGTTCTGGCACCAGCTGCCGGCCTCCGACGCCTTCCAGTAAGGCGCGGTTCAGTCGAACGAGGCGACGGGCGGCTGGAGGTTCCAGCCGCCCGAAGCGACTCCGGCCGCGAAATCGGCGCGGGCGGAGACGTCGTCGGCGGCGCAGACCATGAAGCCGAGAACGCCGATTTCGACCCGCTCCCCCGATCGGGCCGGTCGATCGTCCGCGGTCGCGGTCAGGCGCACGCGGACGGGACGGTCGGGGCCCGGCGCCGTCGCCTCGACCACCGCCCACCGCACCGAGTCCGCAAGCACGTGGCCCTTGGTCTCCGGACCGTCGCCCACACGGATTTGATAGGCGCGACCTTCACCCGGCGCGCTCAGGCCCAGATGAAGACGCAGAGGCGTCCCCTCGGACAGGTCGATGCGGAAGACCAGATCGGCCCCGGCGCCCCTCGCCCGACAGCCCCAGGGTTCCGGCGGAGCCCAACCCGGCCCATCTCGAAAGACCTCGTCGGAGCGGGCGCCGAAGCCGACCCCCAGCGCCGTCGGCCGGGAGAGTCGGTGCAGCCTGCCGGGCACGACCGAGGGCCAGGGCGCCGCGGCCCCGTCCGGCCGGTCGCCCCACGCATCGATCGCGGCCAGCATGTCGGCGCCCAGGGCGCGCCAAGGGCGCGGCCGGAACCGCTCCCGAATGTTCCTTTCCAGCGTCCCGCGCCAGGCGTCGTCGAAGCTGAGCCGATCCATGCCTTCGACGAGAGCCTCGACGTCGCCGGGGCGGTAGTAGACGGCCAGGCCGCCGCCCGCCTCGGGGATCGACGAGCGGTTGGACGCCAGCACCGCCTTGCCGCGGCTGAGCGACTCCGTCACCGGCAGGCCCCACCCCTCGTAGAGGCTGGGATACAGGGTGAAGAGGCAGTGGCGGTAGAGCGCGTCCAGCTCCGCGTCCGACATCCCCGACAACATGCGGACATGCCGAGCGAGCTGCGGGTCCGAGGCCAGCCGCTTGAAGACCGCGTCGTTCAGCCAGCCGCGCCCGCCGACGCACACGAGCCTGGGCGTTCGCTCCGGACCGTGCGCGCGGAGCATCCGCTGAAGGGCGCCGAGAACCTCGATGTGGTTCTTGCGCGACTCGATGGTGGAGACGAACAGCATGTAGCCGCCGGGGGTCAGCCCGTGCGTCTGCAGCACGGTCTCGCCGCCGAGCGCGAGCTGCGGCTTGCGGAACTCCGCGTCCAGCCGGACCACGCGGATGCGGTCCGCCGCCACGGACCGGCCCATGCGTTCGGCCACCGCCAGCAGGTCCGCCCGCGACGCCTCCGAATTGGTCAGGAAGGCGTCGGCATGGTCGAACACGCCCAGCGCCCAACTGACGAAGTCCCGCACCAGCGGCGCCACGCAGTGCTCGGGCGCCATGATAGGGATCATGTCGTGGACGAAGGGCGCGTAACGCACGCCGAACCGGCGCTGGGCCTCGCGGACCTTCAGGAAATAGTTCTGGAGCCACCAGGACGTGCCGAGGTTGATCAGCCAGGCGCCCGTGGGAAACCGCAGCGCGGGGGCCAGGGCCAGCTCGGTGCGCAAGGCCTCCAGCCGCATCCGCCAGCCCGGCTCGGCCAGGTCGCCGCCGGCCAGGGCGGCCTCGGCGAGATCGAGGAACTGGTCAGGCGGGACCTCGACCCAGCCGTCCCGGGACTCATGAAACGCGCAGACGCGCGTCCGAGCCTGGGCGTCGGGGTCCGTCAGAAGCGCCGACAGGACCTCGATCTGCACCCGCTGTATTCCCGTGGGCAGGCGGGAGTGGCCGAAGTATCCGATCAGGTCGGAGACGTCGAAGACGGCGACAGGCCCGGACGGCGCAGGCGGCGACAGGGCGGGCAGCGCCTCCAGCCCCGCACGGACGGCGTCGACGGCGTCCTGCGGCGCGCCTTCGCCCAGGGCGTCCAGCGCGTCCTGGAACGTGCGGGACAGGGCGGCGGCGTCGGTCGAGAACAGACGGGTCCGCCGCGCGGGCGGACGCAGGGCGCGCGCCGCCGCCCGGCGCAGGTCTTCCGCCAACTCGGCCCCCCTATCCAGCGCCCCGCGAAGACCGGCGACCGCGTCCGTCATCGACCGATCACGCTCGACCGCGCGCACATAGGCCTCGGCCGCCTCGTCGATCCGCTGCTGGACGGTCATGAGGTGGCCCAGCTGCATCCAGGTGTCGGCCACTCCCGGCCGCAGCGCCAAGGCCCGGCGGTAGGCCGCTTCCGCGTCCGCCGGACGGCCGGATTCCTTCAGCGCATGACCGTGTTGCACGTGGATGTCGTCACGCGCCGGATCGAGTTCCAGCGCCTGGGCATAGAGCCGCGCCGCCCGTTTCCAGTCCCGGGCGTCGCGGGCCGCGTCGGCGGCGGCGATGCGGTCCCTCGGCCCTCCGCTCACGCCGCCCTCAGCCAGGCGTAGACCTCCAGGGCCTCTCCCACATCCTCGAAGACGCGCCCCTTGCCGTTCTCGATGACCAGGGCGTGGTCGCAGTGATCGCGGATCAGACGCTCGTCATGCGAGGCCATGATGAAGGCGCGGTCGGCGCGACGGTCGAACAGCTCGATCCGGCACTTTTCCTGGAACCGCGCGTCGCCGACGGCGACCACCTCGTCGATCAGGTAGCAGTCGAACTCCACCGCCAGAGACAGACCGAAGGCCAGGCGCGCGCGCATGCCGTCGGACCATTGCTTCACCGGCCGCTTCAGGGCCTCGGCGCCCAGTTCGGCGAAATCCTCGACGCGCTCCAGCGTCCGGTCGAACGGCCTTTCGTACAGGCGTGACAGGAAGCGGACGTTGTCCAGGCCGGACAGACTGCCCTGGAAGCCGCCGCCGAAGCCGATCGGCCAGGACGGCGTCATGCGCCAGTCGACCGTTCCCCGCGTCGGCGTCCAGGCCCCGCCCAGGATGCGGATCAGGGTCGACTTGCCCTGGCCGTTGCGCCCCAGCACCGCCAGCCTGCCGCGCCGGTCCAGGTCGAAGTCCAGGTCGGCGAAGACCGGCCGAGGCGAGCGGGGCCAGGCCTTGGTCAGGCCACGCACCGACAGTCCGGGGGGGGTGACCACGGGCCTCATGCCGCCTGCCTGTGCTCACGCAGGCCCAGAATCAGAAGACGGCCGACGCCCCAGATCAGCAGGGTCGAGAACAGCACGATCAGGATCGAACGCCACCGGCGGGGTCGGGTGGCCTCGTCGGCCGCCAAAGGACCGGCGACGCGCTCAAGGTACAGGGATTGGCGCCGCGCCTCCTGACGCGCCTCGATCAAGGCCGAGGTCGCCTCGGCCAGTTGCCGGTCGGCGAACTGGCGCTCCAGAACCAGATCCTCATAGGCCGAAACCTGGGGAGCCAGACTGTCGGCGGCGCCGGCGATGCGGGCGCGCTCGGCGGAGATCTGACGCTCCAGCGCGCGGATGCGGCCGTCCAAGCTGGGCAGCTGGGGGCTTTGCGGCGCTTCGGCGGCCAGCTGGGCGCGGTCGGCGCGCAGGGTGGCCAGCTGGGTCGTCAGGGCCACGATCACCTGACCGCCCGCCTCGGCGGCGCCTTGCGGGTCGATGAAGCGCTGGCGGTTGCGGAATCCGGTCAGCCGGGAGGACGCCATCGCCAGCCGCGCCTCGGCTTCGTCCACGGCCCGGGCGGCCTCGGTCACGGCGTCGGCGGCGGCGCGTACGTTCAGTCGGTTGACCAGCCGTTCCCCGCCCTGGAGCAGGTTTTCGGCGAGCCTGCGCGCGTCCTCGGACCGATAGGCTTCGACCCGCAGCACGCTGATGCCGGTGGTGGAGTCGTAGCCGACGGTGACGAAGCGGCGATAGGCCCTGTGCAGGCCCTCCACGGTGCGGCCTTCGCCCAGCCGCGGCCAGCGCGAGACCGGATCGGCGCCCGGCGCGCCCAGCACGGCCTCGAGGCGGCCCGCGTCGCGCAGTTCGACGACGGCGTCGCGGGACCGCATCCAGTCATGGACGGCGAAGGCGTCGGTCTGAGCCGACGCCAGTCCGGCGCCCTGCAAGGCCAGGCCGACCGACGTCGGCGGCGGGCGGGTTCCGGCCCGCACGATGAACCGCGCCTCGGACACGTACCGCGGCGAGGCGATGAGCAGGAAGTACACGGCCGCCGCCAGCGTCGGCAGGGCGACGACCAGCAGGAAGCCCCACGGCAGCGGACGATCCGAGAGCGGGAGCCGCGAACGCCGGCGCGCGGCCTCCATGCCGGAGAACAGGCCGACGACGGGGCTGGGGCGTTCAGCATCGCTCATGGGCCGCGCCCTACTCCGTCTCCAGCCGATCTCGGGCGCCGGCGGTCAGGGCCAGGCCGAAGAGGATCAGGACCCCGCTCCACACCGAGGCATAGACGGGATTCCAATGTGTTTCCACGAATTCGCCGAAGACCCCGGCGCGGAGCATCTCGACGGCATGCGGCAGGGGGATCCACAGCACCGCCTCGCGCGCGGCGGGCGGCAGCCAGGACACCATGAAGAAGGCCCCGGACAGCGGGATCATGGCGTAGGTCAGCAGCGGCACGATCCGCTCCATGACCGCATGGCGCTGGGCCAGGCCGGCGAAGATCAGGGCCAGTCCGAAGCCCATCAGACCCAGCAGGATCCAGCCTCCGTACATCAGCGCCCAGTCGCCGGGCGGACCCACCTGGCCCAGCGCCGCCAGCAGAGCGTACACGACCGCGAAGGCGGCCGTCGCGCCCAGGAATTCCAGCAGGTTGCGGGCCAGATAGAGGTGCAGGACCGCCACGCCGCGGTGCATCAGCAGGCCCTGATTGGCGGACAGGGCGTTCAGGCTCCAGCCGATCTGATGGCGCAGCAGCAACAGGGCCATGTAGCCGGTCATGACCATGGGGCCCAGCCGGACGCCATGTTCGTACTCCGGCCGGATCAGGGCCCAGAGGCCCAGCACGCCCAGGCAGAACAGCAGGGGCTCGCCCACCAGCCAGAGAAACCCCAGGCCGTCCCGGCCGAACCGGGTGATGAGTTCGCGCATCATCAAGGCGCCGACCACGCGGGAATGGCTCGTCAGGGCGCGCACGGAACTCACCGCCCGACGATGCGGGCCGCGCGCGCCGGGCGCAAGCCGTCGTTGACGCGAGACCGCACGTCCGGCACCTGAGGGGTCATGAGCGGCGGCACGATCGCGATCATCCCCGCCCGCGCGGGCTCGACCCGGCTTCCCGGCAAGAACGTGCGCCCGATGGCGGGCCGGCCGATGGTGGCCTGGACGCTGGACGCGGCGCTGAACGCCCGCGCGCTGGACCGGATCGTGGTCTCGACGGACGACCCGGCGGTCATGGACGTCGCCGCCGACATGGGCCTGCCGCCACCCTTCCGCCGACCGGCGCACCTCGCCGGGCCGGACGCCTCGGTCATCGACGTGATCGCCCATGCTCTGACGGAAGTGGGCGGGCGGTGGGATCACGTCGTCCTGTTGCAGCCGACCTCGCCGCTCAGGACGGCCGAGGACGTGGACGACGCCGTGGCCGCCTGCCGCGACGCCGGGGCGCCCGCGCTGATTTCGGTGTCGCCCCTGCCGAAACCCGCCGCCTTCTATGGGCGTCGGACCCGCGAAGGATCGATGAGCGCGGCGGGAGACGTCCAGACGATGCGCGTCATCAACGGCGCCGTATATGTGGGAAGGCCCGAAAGGGTGATCGCGGCGGGGACGTTCCGCATCGACGGCTGCCTGGCCTGGGACATGCCCGCGGATCGCGCGTGGGACGTGGACACGGCCGAAGAATTCGCCGCCTGCGAGAGCCTTTTGCTCCAGAGAGGCTAGAGCGTGGCCTTGGAACCACGCTTCGCCGACGAAACCCAAGCGCCGCCGTTCTGGCTCGACCTGCATCGTTCTCGCTGGTATGCAACCCGCGAGGCGGCGCGTCCGCCGCACAATCGTGAACAGGGCTGAGGGAATTCCGATGCGTCTCAAGGGTATTTATCTGGCGTCCGGCGCCGCCGCCGCCATGGCGCTCTCCGCTGGCGCGGCGTCTGCGGATCCGCTGGGCTGGTACGGCGCGATCGACGCCGGTTGGCACAAGGCCGAGGCCTCGGGCTTCGAGCTTGGCGGGACGTCGACCGAGAACGAGTTCGAGCTGAAGGAAGACTGGGCGGCGT
>NZ_DASYGX010000004.1:0-316849 GCF_035999125.1 Brevundimonas sp.
GAGACTTGCGAACCCCGGACCCGGACGCGCGCCTTCCCGTGACGCGCCATGATGCTCTTTTTTGGCCCTATCGCTCGCGCCGCGGGCGCTCGCTGCTTGAGGGCCGCGAGGTCCGTGGTCGAACGATGGAGCCGGCACCGGGCTCTCCGGGCGCATGCGCCCGTCGAGCCCCCCGCTCGAACCGCTCCCGCCGCGACAAGCTCGCAAGGCCTTGCGCCCTCCCCCGCGACGGAACCCCCAGATGCTGCCCCACGCCCAAACCGACGTCGGAAAGTCGCGGATGGAAAAACGCACCGCGTTGAAAGGGCGAGGAAACCCGGGAGAAGTCGTCACAACTTCATACCCCATGCCGACGCATCGGCCTTCGCCCTCGCGGCGAAGACGCCGAAACCCGTCAGGGGACCTTTTGCTGACCAAGGCGGATCATGTGCTCGCCCTTGGCCATCAGCTCCTCGCCGCAGCGCTGCTGCGGGGCGAAGAGAGTCTCCCCGTCGACGTTTTCGGTGTAGCGCAGGGCGGCCTCGACCCAGTCGACGCCGGGCGTGCGCCCCTCCAGCCGCCCCAGATAATAGAAGGCGCCCAGCGCCATCTGTTCTCCCAGGCTTTCGTCCATGCCGATGATGACGACGATCAGGGCGAGGCATTGAAGATCGGCCGCGTCCTGCGCGTTCTTGGGCAGGGGCGGGTCCTGGGCGAACGCCGGCGACGGGGCGCAGGCCAGGGCGGCGGTGACGGCGAGCGAGACCAGAGTCTTCATGATCGGCTTCCTTTGGCGACGACCGCCAGGACGGCGTCGGCGGCGACCTGATCGCCTGCGGTCACGTTGATGGCCTCGACCACGCCGTCGAAGGGGGCGGTCAGGGCGTGTTCCATCTTCATGGCCTCCAGCGCCACAACGGGCTGACCCTTGTTGACGGCGTCGCCGGCCTTGACCGGGACGGAGACGATCTTGCCGGGCATGGGGGCGCGCAGGGCGCCGTCGGAGGCGGCGGCGGAGCCATGATTGCCCGCCCACTGAACATTATCGACGAGCCAAGCGGAGCCACGATCAAATAGGACGCCTAGGTTTTCCCCGACACTTTCCGCCCATCCGACCGACACGTCGTTGGCGACGACCACGCTCCGGTAGTCACTCCGAGCCACGACCGGTTCGCGGTCTCCGACTGATACGCGCCAAGCAAAGTCACCACTCTGATTCGACAGGACCGAACCGTCGATCACCCGGCCGCCCACCACTGCGGAGAAGCGCGACCGCGAGGCGGCGTTCATCCGAAAGCCCATGATGCCGTCGGCGTCCGACTCCCACGGGGAACCGCTAGATCCGTGTGGGCCAAAGTGCTGGCCGTCGGCCGCAAGCACCAAGGCGGCGGTGGCTGCAGCGTGCGACGGCGCGGACGGGATGAGCCCCTCCCCCTCCGCCGCGATGAAGCCGGTGTCGACGTCGCCCGAGACGAAGCGGGGGTGTTCGAGGCAGCGGACGAGGAAGCCGGCGTTGGTGCGGACGGGCCAGACCTCGACCTGGGCGCAGGCGTCGGCCAGCGCCTGGGCTGCGGCTTCGCGCGTGTCTTCATGCACGATCAGCTTGGCGATCATGGGGTCGTAGAACTGGCTGACCTCGCCGCCTTCATACGCGCCGGTGTCGACGCGGACGCCCTCCTCCGGCAGCCGGAAGTGATCCAGCTTGCCGATGCTGGGCAGGAAGCCAGTCGCGGGGTCCTCAGCGTAGAGGCGGGCCTCCATGGCCCAGCCGGTGATGGACAGGTCTTCCTGCTTCAGCGGGATCGGCTCGCCCGCCGCCACGCGGAACTGCCATTCGACCAGATCGACGCCGGTGATGGCCTCGGTGACCGGGTGCTCCACCTGCAGGCGGGTGTTCATCTCCATGAACCAGATGCGGTCGGCGCGCAGGCCGTCCGAGGCGTCGGCGATGAACTCGATGGTGCCGGCGCCGCGATAGTCGACGGCTTTCGCCGCGCGGACGGCGGCGGCGGTGACGGCCTCGCGGGTGGCCGCGTCCATGCCGGGGGCCGGCGCCTCCTCGATCACCTTCTGGTGGCGGCGTTGCAGGGAGCAGTCGCGTTCGAACAGGTGGACGACCTCGCCCCGGCCGTCGCCGAAGACCTGCACCTCTATGTGGCGCGGGCGGGTGATGTAGCTCTCGATCAGGACGCGCGGGTCGCCGAAGGAGGACTGGCCCTCGCGCTGGGCCGAGGCCAGGCCGTCGGCGAAGTCCTCGGCGCGTTCGACCAGCTTCATGCCCTTGCCGCCGCCGCCGGCGACGGCCTTGATCAGGACGGGGAAACCGATGCTGTGGGCCTCGGCCGTCAGGGTCTCGATCGACTGGTCCTCGCCCTGATAGCCGGGGGTGACGGGCACGCCCGCCGCGATCATCAGCTTCTTGGCCGCGTCCTTCAGACCCATGGCGCGGATCGACGCGGGCTTGGGCCCGATCCAGACGAGGCCGGCGGCCTCGACCGCCTCGGCGAAGTCGGCGTTTTCGGACAGGAAGCCGTAGCCGGGGTGGATGGCCTCCGCCCCCGTGTCCTTCGCCGCCTGCAGCACCTTGGCGGCGTCCAGATAGCTGTCGCGCGCGGGGGCCGGGCCGATCAGGACGGCCTGATCCGCCTCGCGCACGTGCAGGGCGGCGGCGTCGGCCTCTGAGTACACCGCGATCGTGCGGAGGCCCATGCGGCGGGCGGTGCGGAAGACGCGGCAGGCGATCTCGCCGCGATTGGCGACCAGGATGGACTTGAACATGGGCTTTCCCTAACCCTTCTCCCCTTGCGGGAGAAGGTGGCCCGCGCAGCGGGTCGGATGAGGGGTCTCACGGACCTCGACCGTCACCCGCAAACTTCCTCGAGCCGCCGGTGCGACCCCTCATCCGTCAGGCTTCGCCTGCCACCTTCTCCCGCAAGGGGAGAAGGAGATTCTACTCCGCCCAGCGGGGCTTGCGCTTGTCGAGGAAGGCGCGGACGCCTTCCTGGCCCTCGTCCGAGACGCGGGCGCGGGCGATGCGGCGGGCGGTGTCGTCCATCAGGCCGGAGTCCAGCTTGTGGCCCGCGACGTGGTGGACCAGGCGTTTGGCGTCGCCCACGGCGCCGGGGGCATTGGCGCGCATGGCGGCGGACAGCTCGGCGATCAGGCCGTCCAGGGCGTCGGCGGAGGGCAGGACGCGGTCGACCAGGCCGAAGTCGCGGGCGGCGTCGGCGTCGAACAGTTCGGCGGTGGCGAAGAGGCGGCGCGCGGCGCGGGGGCCGACGGCCTCGATCACATAGGGGGCGATGGTGGCGGGGATCAGGCCCAGCCTGACCTCGCTGAAGGCGAACTTCGCGCCCTTGACCGCCACGGCCATGTCGCAGGCGGCGACCAGGCCGGCGCCCCCGCCCATGGCCGCGCCCTCGACCAGGGCGACGGTCAGGGCCGGGACGTCGTGCAGGGCCTTGAGCATCCGGGCCAGACCCATGGCGTCGTCGCGGTTGTCGCTTTCGGACCAGTCGACGGCGTCGCGCATCCATTCCAGATCGGCCCCGGCGCAGAAGGTGCCGCCCGCGCCGCGCAGGAAGACGACGCGGACGTGGTCGGCGCCGTGCAGGGTCTCGAACGCCTCATGCAGGGCGGCGATGGTCGCGGCGTCGAAGGCGTTCTTCTTCTGCGGCCGGTTGATGGTGACGAACACCACGCCGTCGGCGGTGGAGCGGATCTGGACCAGGTCGTCGTTCGCGTCGGGCGCCGGGTCGGCCAGCAGAGGGTGGGAGATGGCGTTGATCTCGGCGGCCTCGGCGTCGGTGACGTCCAGGGCGTTCAGGTCGGCGTCGGTGGGGGCTTTGGCCATGGTTCGTCTCCTGCGCTGGCGTGGCCTATAACGCGCGGAGGGCCGAAGGGGACAGGGAAGCTTGACGATGGCGACGAAGGCCGAGGAGCGCATCCGCGGGATCAGCGTGGCGAGCGTGCACGTCCACTATGTGCGCAAGGCCGGGAAGGCGGGGCGCGGGCGGGCGGAAGTGGATCAGGTGATCCGCTGGCTGACGGGCTATTCGCAGGCGCAGGTCGACGCCCTGCTGGCCGACGGGACGACGTTCCAGGATTTCTTCGACCGCGCCCCGGCGATGAACCCGAACCGCGTGCTGGTGACGGGCGTGATCTGCGGCCACCGGGTGGAGGAGATCGAGGACCCCTTCATGCAGGAGCTGCGTCGGCTGGACAAACTGGTCGACGAGGTGGGTAGGGGGAAGGCGATGGAGAAGGTGCTGCGGGCGGGGTGAGGTCAAGTTGACGCCGCTCACTGGACGAAAGCTCGAATTCAGGGCGGAGTATCGGCATGGGCGGTGAAATCATCTTCATCATTCCCGGGGTGCTCGGCTTTGCCGCTGTGGTGACGGCTGTCGGCACGGTTTTGGTCTGGCTGGTCTGGCGTTTGGTGCGCCGCCGGCGAAAGGTCTCGCAACAACGCGAAACGTCGCGCTTCCCGATCGTCACGACGGTTGCGGCGTTGCTTGCCATCTCGCTGCCCTCAGGATGCTTCTGGGCGAGCAGACCCGTCCCACAGCCGGCAAGCCAGCGAACCGTGGCTGCTTACGAAGTGCCGCTCCCAACCGCGCAGGACCGAGCCGACTTTCTGACGATAATCGCTGCCGAGGCGGCAGTGCACTGTCTCGACGTCAGAGTTGAGACGCCGGAGGAAATGGCGGCTTGGGCTAGGATGTCCCCCGACCTCCGCAGGTCGCTCCACGCCTCGATTTTTCGCGGGGGTGATCTTCACAAGACCGAAGCCGAGGTCTCCGACAGGTTTCACCTTGGCCACGCATGGATTCATTTCGCGCGAGGCGACGATCCCGAACTGGCCCGTCGTTTCCGCGATGGGTTGATGGCACGACTGGTCCAACGCTGGCCCGAAATCCTGCGGGTGCCGGTCGCACAGACGGGCTCGCTTCCGCACCGCGAGGACCTGATCGTAGGCAGCGACGGTTATGAAATCGATCCGGCCAAGATGGCGGGATACATTTGCGGCGATGCTCCCGGCAATGCGCCCCGTTCAGCATGCGAATAGACGTTCATTAGTGATCGGTCTCGCCCCAGCCCTCGGCGCAGGTCACATCCTGAACACGCCGAAGTCCGTGTCCGGGATCGGGGCGTTCAGGCTCGCCGAGATCGCGAGGCCCAGCACGTCGCGGGTCTGGACCGGGTCGATGACGCCGTCGTCCCAGAGGCGGGCGGTGGCGTAGTAGGGGTTGCCCTCGTCCTCGTATTTCTGGCGGATCGGGGCCTTGAAGGCCTCGGCGTCCTCCGCGCTCCAGGTGTCGGCGTCGCGGTGGACGGTGGCGAGCACGCTGGCGGCCTGTTCGCCGCCCATGACGCTGATGCGGCTGTTGGGCCAGGTGAAGAGGAAGCGGGGGGAGTAGGCGCGGCCGCACATGCCGTAGTTGCCGGCGCCGAAGCTGCCGCCGATCAGGACGGTGAACTTGGGCACCTCGGCCGAGGCGACGGCTGTGACCAGCTTGGCGCCGTTCTTGGCGATGCCTTCGGCCTCGTACTTTCCGCCGACCATGAAGCCCGAGATGTTCTGCAGGAAGACCAGCGGGATCTTCCGCTTGCAGGCCAGCTGGATGAAGTGGGCGCCCTTCAGCGCGCTTTCCGAGAACAGCACGCCGTTGTTGGCCAGGATGGCGACCGGATAGCCCCAGATGCGGGCGAAGCCGCAGACCAGGGTGGTGCCGTAGTCGCGCTTAAACTCGTCGAATTCCGAGCCGTCGACGGTGCGGGCGATGACCTCGCGCACGTCATAGGGGGCGCGGACGTCGTCGGGGATGATGCCGTACAGGTCCTCAGGCGCGAGGGCGGGCGGACGCGGCTCGCGCACGTCCAGCGGCACGTCCTTGACGGTGTTCAGGTTGGCGACGATTGACCGGACGATCTCCAGCGCATGCTCGTCGTTCTCGGCCACGTGGTCGACCACGCCGGACTTGCGGCCGTGGGTTTCGGCCCCACCCAGCTCCTCGGCGGAGATGACCTCGCCGGTCGCGGCCTTCACCAGCGGCGGGCCGGCCAGGAAGATGGTGCCCTGGTTCCGGACGATGACCGTCTCGTCCGACATGGCGGGGACGTAGGCGCCGCCGGCGGTGCAGGAGCCCATGACGCAGGCGATCTGGGGGATGTCGCGGGCCGACATGCGGGCCTGGTTGAAGAAGATGCGGCCGAAGTGGTCGCGGTCGGGGAAGACCTCGGCCTGATGCGGGAGGTTGGCCCCGCCGGAGTCCACCAGATAGACGCAGGGCAGACGATTTTGTTCAGCGATTTCCTGGGCCCGCAGGTGCTTCTTCACCGTCATGGGGAAGTAGGCGCCGCCCTTCACCGTCGGGTCGTTGGCGACGACCATGACCTCGCGGCCCGAGACGCGGCCGATGCCGCAGATCATGCCGGCGCCCGGCGCCTCGTCCCCGTACATGCCGAAGGCGGCCAGCTGGCCGATCTCCAGGAAGGGTGAGCCGGGGTCCAGCAGGCGCTCGACCCGGTCGCGGGGCAGAAGCTTGCCGCGGGAGGTGTGGCGATCCCGCGCCTTGTCCGAGCCCCCGCGGGCGGCCGTGGCGACGCGGTCGCGGAGCTCGTCGCGAAGGGCGCGATTGTGGGCGTCCAGCGCCTTGAAGGCGGGCGAGTTCCTGTCGACGGACGAGGTCAGCTTGGGCATCCGCCGGGTTTAGGCGGGCGGGCGGCGGAGGGAAAGTGGGCGATGATCCTTCTCCCCTTGCGGGAGAAGGAACGTTCGTCACCTGATGAACTCGTAGGTGCAGACGGGGCGGTCGACGATCAGGCTGCCGTCGGGATTGACCACGAACTGGCCGGTCGCCGGGTCGATGCGGGGTTCGCCGTTCCGTTCGTTGCGGTCGCCCAGATAGACGCCTTCGAGGATCAGACGGCGCTCGCCATCGAGGCGGGCCTTGCCCTCGGTGTCCAGAAGCGGCGGGACGAAGTTGCCGCCGGTGGGCGTCAGGGCGACCGCACCGGTGGCCGGATCGAAGGCGATGGAGCCCCAGTAGTCGACGTAGCTTTCGAACGGCTGCCAGGTCGCGCCGAACTTGCCGTCGTCGGTGAACTTCAGCTCGGCCAGCGGCTGGCCGGGCTCGCGGCCCGGATCGCACTTCACGCGATCCTGCCGCCACGTGCCGGTCAGGACGACCTCGTCGCGGCCGACGACCTGGACCTCGTGCCGGGCGGACCCGACGGACCCGAAGGACGCCAGAACGGCGATCGTCTGCCCGGGCGCAGCGTCGTCGAGAATGACCACCTGCTCGGTTCCCGGCACGTGGCGAGCGGCGTCGGCCGGAGTGACCGAGGTGATCGTCAGGCAGCCGGCGGGCAGAGGTGTCCGGCCCATGCTTTGGGTGTCGTGAACCACTCCGCCCACCGTCAGGGTCTGGCCCTGCCGCGCGATCGCGGGACTGACGCTGATCTGGAGCACGCCGCGGGTCGCCGGGCAGTGACCGGGGACGCCGGGGTTGGCGTAGAGGGGGTTGATCGGGGGAACGGCCAGCGGCGGATCCTGAATGATCTGCCCGGGCGCGGCGTTTCGGGCGATGACGTCCGAAGTGGAGTTGGCGCCCGCGCAGGCGGCGAGGCTCAGGGCCCCGATGGCGACGATGCCGGTGAACCGCATGGCTTTCCCTCCGTTGACCGACGCACCCTACACGGATCGCCCGGCCCGCAAGCCTGACCGTTCGTGACCCCGACGCGGAATCTGCCATAGATGCCTGCATGAGCCCCACGCGCCGCGACACGCTGGACGCCGCCCTGCATGACCTGTTCGCGCGGGAAGCCGCCAGCCGCGCCAGCTGGTTCGCGCTGACGGGCGGCGAGAGGCTGTTCGCCGAGGGGGACGCGGCCGATACCCTGTATCTGCTGCGCGCCGGGCGGCTGGGCGTGTTCGGGGGCGACGGCGACGTGCCGCAGTTCCTGGGCGTGGTGCGGCCGGGCGAGCCGGTGGGCGAGATGGCCATGCTGGCCGGCACGGCGCACACGGCCGAAGTGGTGGCCCTGAGGGACTCCGAAATCCTGGCCCTGCCCCGCGACGCCTTCTTCGAGACGGCGCGCAGCCATCCGGACCTGATGGTCGAGCTGTCGCGGCTGATGATCCGGCGGGCGCGTGACCAGAAGAGCGCCGCGGCAGAGCCCAGCGTGTTCGGCTTCATCTCCGCCCGGCCGAGGCCGATCCGGGCCTTCGTCGAGCGGCTGTGCGCCGCGATCGAGATGATGGGCTTCACCTGCAAGGTGGTGGACCATTCGGCCCTGGCCAGCGTGGCGGAGTGGTTCACGCGGGTGGAGGACGCCCACGACTATGTCCTGTACGTCGCCGAGAAGGACGAGCCGGCGTGGGCGAACCTGTGCGCGCGCCAGGTGGACCGGCTGTTCGTCGTCGGCGATCCGCTGATCGCGCCGGACACATCGAAGCTGCCGCACAATCCGCAGCTGGAGGCGCGGCGACGGACCGATCTGCTGCTGCTGCGCGACGCGCGGATGCCGCGACCGGCCAACACGCCGGTCTGGCTGAAGGCGGTGAACCCCGGCCGCTGGTTCCATGCGCAGGACGGCGACGCCAACGACGCGGAGCGCATGGCGCGGGTGGTGACGGCGACGTCGGTCGGGCTGGTGCTGTCGGGCGGCGGGGCGCGGGCCTATGCCCACGTGGGGGCGATCGACGTGCTCAGGCGGGCGGGCGTGCCGTTCGACTTCGTCGGCGGGGCCTCCATGGGAGCGATCGTCGCGGCGGGCCCGGCGCTGGGGTGGAGCCAGGCGGAGCTGGAGGCGCGGCTGAAACGCGCCTTCGTCGAGTCCGACCCGCTGTCGGACGTCACCTTCCCCATCGTGGCCATGACGCGCTCAAGGAAGGTCGAGCGTCTGCTGGACGAGGCCTATGGCGACGTCGAGATGGCGAACATGCCCCTGCCCTTCTTCGCCGTGTCGACGAACCTGACGCGGGGGGGCATCGAGGTGCACCGGACCGGGCCGCTGAAGCGCGCCATGCGGGCGACGATCAGCATTCCCGGGGTCATGCCGCCGGTGGTGCAGGACGGGCAGGTGCTGGTCGACGGGGCCGTGATCGACAACTTCCCCACCGCCGTGATGCGCCAGTTCAATGCCGGGCCGATCGTCGGCGTGGACATGAGCCAGGCGCGCGGCGTCGATCCGCAGGGACTGCGCAACCCGCCGTCGTGGTGGAAATGGGTGACGTCCGGCGCGTGGAAGCGCGGGCCGCCGATCGTGGGGGTGCTGATGCGGGCCGCGACCCTGACGACGGACGCGGAGCTGGAGCACGCGCGGGCGCGGGCGGATCTGCTGATCCAGCCGGAGCCCGAGGGCATGGACATCCGCGACTGGAAGGCGTTCGACGTGGCGGTTCAGGCCGGGCGTCGGGCGGCCGAGGCGGCGCTGGCGGAGTTGGAAGGGCCGGTCACCGACCTGCGTCGGCCGAAGCCGGTCACGCCCGACGCGCCACCAGAAACAGCCGCGGAAACGGCAGCAGCACCGCGCCGGAGGCTCGGACCGGGAAGGCGTCGGCCAGCGCCGCGCCCAGCGCCGACAGGAAGGCCCGGCTGAGGTCGGGATCGTCGGCCAGGGCGGCCAGATGCGGCCGCAGGCCCGCGCCCTTCAGCCACTCCAGCACTGGATCGGGGCCGTGGAGCTCGTGCAGATAGGTGGTGGTCCAGACGTCCACCTCCTCGCAGATCGGGGCGAGCAGGTCGTGGTAGCCCTCGGGCGGGAGAGGATCGTTCGGCGCGGGAACGACGGCGAGGCGGTCGGCCCAGGGCCCGTCCGAGGCGACGCGGGCGACGACCCGGTGGTGGAGGGGCTCGGCGCGCAGCGGCATCTGGACGGCGAGCACGCCGCCGCCCGCGAGCGTGGCGCCCAGACCCGGAAACAGGGCTTCGTGATCGGGCGCCCAGTGCAGGCTGGCGTTGGCGAGGATCAGGTCGACGGGGCCGTCGGGCGCCCAGGTCGAGACGTCGCCCCGGACCCAGGTCACGTCCTCGGGCCGGGCGCGGCAGGTTTCCAGCATCGCGGGGTCAAGGTCGAGCCCGTGCACGGCGGCGTCGGGCCAGCGGCGCTTCAGCAGGGCGGCGTGGCGGCCCGTGCCGCAGCCGAGATCCCAGACGACGCGGGGCTCCAGATCGGACGGCAGGCGCACGAGCAGATCAAGCGCGGCCCGATCGCGCTCGGCCTCGAAACGGTCGTACTGGGCGGGATCCCACGACGGACTCCGGGGTGCGGCGGTCATGCGCTGTTCCCCCCGGAAGGATGGTACCGCCTCTCAGGCTTGAACTGAGGACCTCCGGCTCCACAAACCGGCGCTCTAACCAACTGAGCTAAGGCGGCGCGACATCGCGAGGGGGCGGATGTAGCGGGCTTGGGAGGGGGGATCAAGAAGCACGACTCTTAATCGTCCGTCATCCTCGGGCTTGACCCGAGGACCAGACGTTCCGCGCGCACGGTGCCGCCCTTCATGCTCGTCCGAACCGCCGCCGTCCTGTCTAAGGCTCCTCGATCTCGCCCCTGTCGAGCCTGCCGAGAAACGCCTCCACGCCATCCTCCTCCCTGGGCTTGACCCTTGGATCGGGCTCACCGTCGCACAGGAACGGCCACAGGTCCGCCCAGTCCGGATTCGCCCGCTCGATCAGTTGCATCTTCCAAGGTCGGTTCCAGCGTTTGAGCGCCTTCTCACGGCGAAGCGCGTCGACGACGAGCTCATGGGACTCATACCAGACCAGCAAGGTACAGTTGCGGTCGCTGCTGAAGCCCTTGGTCGCCCGTTCGCGGTGCTGCGTCGATCGCGCATAGAGGTTCGCCGTCATGCCGACGTAGATCACGCCGAACGGGCGGCTGGCCTGCATGTAGGTGGCGATCAGCGGGCGCCGGGGTTCCATTCACCCAGCGTGCGGACCGTCTGGTCGTCGGGTCAAGCCCGACGATGACGATGGGCTGAGGACCTCAAGCGTACCCCCGCTCCCGGATGTAGGCCTCCAGCTCGGCGATGCGGGTGGAGTCCGACGGGTGGGTGGAGGCGAACTCGGGGGTGTTGGTCTGGCGCTGGGCGGCCATGAGGCGCCACAGGGCGACGGATTCCGAGGCGCGGAAGCCGGCGCGGACCATGTAGTCGACCCCCAGGCGGTCGGCCTCCAGCTCGTCGCGGCGCGAGAAGGGCAGAAGCACGCCCAGCTGGGCGCCGAAGCCGCCGAGTGCGCCCACGGCCTGGCCATAGTCGCCGGCGACGCCTTGCGCCGCCTGAATGCCGATCGCGGTCAGGGCGGTCGAGGAATAGCGCTCGGCCGCGTGCTGGGCGACGACGTGGCCGACCTCGTGGCCCAAAACCGCCGCCAACTGGTCGTCGTTGCGGACCAGGGACAGAAGCGAGGTGGTCACGCCGATCTTGCCGGACGGCAGGACGAAGGCGTTGGGCTTGTCCGAGACGAAGACGGCGTACTCCCAACCGCGGCCGGTCAAGCCGGCGGCCTGGACGATGCGGTCGCCGACGCGGCGGACGCGGGCGTTCAGGGCGGCGTCGCGCGAGATGGGCTGGGTGCGCAGGGTCTCGGCCCAGGCGGCGTCGGCCTGCTGCGACAGGGCGGCGTCATCGACGATCAACAGTTGATTTCGCCCGAGGGCCTCGTTGTAGGCGCACGCGCCCACGGACAGGGCGGCGACGCAGCCGGCCATGGCCAGCGGAACGGGACGGAAGAAACGGCGCATGCTTGAGCTCCCCAGCGATGGTGTCGTGTCGGCGACTTAACGCGGAACGGCGGCGCGGGTTCGCGGCCAAGAAAAACGCCCCGCGGCGCGAACCGCGGGGCGTTCCTTGGAAGTCGTTCCTGGCCGTCTACTCTTCGGCGATCGGGAAGCGGACCGTCGCCGTGAACGACGCGTTCTGGGCGGCGCCGTCGACGGTGCGCGGAGACAGTTGCCCCCGCTCGACGACGCGGACCGCGGCGCGGCCGAAGCCGTAACCCGAGGGGTCCTCGGACACGACCTGGCAGTTCGCCGGGCGACCGCTGGCCTGGGCCGTGCAACGCACGGTGGCCGAGCCGCTGGTGCCCGAGGAGATGGCGCGATCCGGGAAATCACGCTCGGTGACCTGCGGACGGCGCGACCACTGCGGGTTGGTGATCACCGAGGGCCGGGCCGGAGCGGGCGGGGCCGGCGGCGGCGGCGGACCGGGGACGATCACAGGCGGCGCGGTGTATTCGACGCGGTCTTCCTTCTTCGTCGCTTCAAGCGGCACGGTGATCGGCGGCGGCGGAGCGTTCGGGACGATCTGCGGCTCGCGGATCTGCAGCTTCGGCGGCGGAGGCGTGTCCGGCGGCGGAGGCGGCGGCGGCGGCGGAGGCGGCGGCGGGATGGGCTCGATCAACTCAACCTCGACCGACTCGTCGACGTAGTTGAACTCCTTGAGCTTGAACTTCTGCGCCGCCAGCCAGGCGAACATCAGGGCGTGCAGGCCCAGGATGAAGATGCCGATGCCGATCAGGACCGGCAGGGGCACGCCCAGGAAGCCCTTGGACTTAGGCGGGTCGAGAAGCGGATTGCGCCGTGGAGTGACGGGAGTGTCGGTCATGATGCTGTCCTGGCTCCCCTCACTGTTCGTTCGCGTCTTCGCCGACCAGGGCCACGGAGTAGAATCCGTTGTCCTGCAGCGCGTTCATGACCTGCATGAAGTCGCCGTAGCGGGTCTGCTGGTCCGCGCGGATGAAGATCCGCTCGTCCGCCGGGTTGCGGTTCGGGAGCTGCTTTTGCAGCTCCGTCCCCAGTTCGCCGACGTTGGTCCGGAAGTCGCCGATGAAGACGTCTCCGTCCTGCTGGATCGAGATGTAGACCGGCTTCGGCGGGTTCTGGGCCGGCTTGGCGACGGCCTTGGGCAGCGCGACCTCCACCGACACGGTGGCGAGCGGAGCCGCCACCATGAAGATGATCAGCAGCACCAGCATGATGTCGACGAACGGCGTGACGTTGATCTCGCTGTTCTGTTCGATCTGGTACTTGCTGCCCTTACCGCCTGACAGTTTGGCGGCCATGCCGGTTACGCCCCCTTGTCGAGCTGGCGCGAGATGGCGTTCAGCAGTTCAGCCTGGAAGCCGTCGGCGCGGGTGCCGTACGACGCGATGCGGGTGTTGAAGTAGTTGTAGAAGATAACCGCCGGGATGGCCGCGAACAGGCCGATGCCGGTGGCCAGCAGGGCCTCGGCGATGCCGGGAGCCACGACGGCCAGGTTGGTGGTGTTGGTGTTCGCGATGCCGATGAACGAGTTCATGATCCCGTACACGGTGCCGAACAGACCGATGAACGGACCGGTCGAACCCACCGAGGCGAGGAACTGCTGGCCGCCCGACAGGCGCTTGCCCAGGCCGGACTGCACGGCGGCGACGGCCGAGGAGGCGCGGGTCACGGCCGAGTCGCGGTGCTCGCCCGCCACGTTCAGGCCGGCCGAGCGCGACAGCTCGATCTCTTCGGTGGCGGCGGCGGCCATGTCGGCCATCGGGTTGCCCTCGAACTCGTCCGAGGTCGAGATGCGGCGCATGTCGGCGATGGTGCGGGCGCCGCGGAAGGCTTCCAGGAAGCGGTCGGTCTTGCCGTTCAGGGCGCCGAACTCGAACAGTTTGATGAGCAGCAGGGCCCACGAGAAGATCGACGCCAGCAGCAGGCCGATCATCACGACCTGCACGACGATGTCGGCTTCCATGAACATGCTGGTGACGGTCAGCTTGCCGTGCGACTCGCCGCCGACCGCGCCGGGATCTTCGGCGGCGGGGGCGGGGGCTTCGGCCGGAGCCGCAGCCGGGGCGGCCGTGGTGGCTTCGGCGGCGGCCGGAGCCGGCGTTTCCTGAGCCAACGCGGGCGAGGCGGCCATCAGCACGGCGGCGCCGGCAATGGCGAGGAGGATGTTCGTCTTCTTGCTATCGAGCATTTTTCGCCAGTTCCTGCGTTGGTCTGACCCGTGAAAACCAATGAAACCCCGGATGGGTCCGGCGTTCCGTGAATTCGTGACCGCACCGGTTCCCTCGCCTGCGGCCAAGGTTCCAACGCGTCCGCCCGCAACCGGTTGCCGTCCGAGATGCTCGGGTCGGGCCGGTTTCGGGCCAAGCTGCTTTGACGAAGCCATATCAGCCCGTCAAGACCGCGTTCCCGCTTTTCTCCCGGCACGGGAGCGTCGCGGTTCGATCGTGACCGTGGCCGCACAAAGCGACAATTTCGTGATTGGTGAAGAAGGCCCCGGCGCGGCGCGCGGAGAGGTGGTGCCTGGGGGCGGATTCGAACCACCGACACGCGGATTTTCAATCCGCTGCTCTACCAACTGAGCTACCCAGGCGCACGCTTCCCTCGCGGGAGCGGGGTCTGTAGCGAGGCGGAGCGGGCTTGTCCAGCGCTCCGAAGTCAGTCCTCACGCGGCTCTTTGGGGGCTTCTTCTTCCACCGGCTCTCCCGGGACGGCGTAGACTCCGCCCAGCCAGCGTTGCAGGTCCACATCGGCGCAGCGGCGGGAGCAGAAAGGGCGGTATTTGGCGTCCGCCGGGGCGCGGCGGCAGATGGGGCAGGCGCTCATGATCGGTCCTCGACGACCATATGGGCGTCCGGGGCGAAGACCGCATCCTGACGGAGCGCCGCGCGCGGGCCGAGACGCGCGACCAGCGGCGCTGCGACGGCGGCGACGGAGGGGGTGATGACGAGTGTGAGCCGGGGCGCGGCTCGATCTTCCAACAAGGCCAGGCGGAGGGCGCGGACGCCGGCGATGGCGGCGGAGAGGTCGACGCCGCCCCGGCGCAGGGCCTCCTCCACCGGCGTGCGGCTCCACGGCAGGCTGAGCTGGAGGAGACCGAAGCGGCTGAGGGGCCCGAACGCGACCTGAGGACCGTCGAAGGCGGCGCGGGCGGCGGTCATGATCTTGTCGCCGTCCTGGGCCCCGCCGATCAGGTCGACCACGACCAGCCCACCCCACCCTTTGAGCCCGATCAGGCGCGCGGCCTCCTGAAGGCCCCGCCGATTCGCGCGGTCGCGGGCGGCGCGCGACGCGTCGGCGGCGAGGTCCAGATCGACGGCGATGAGGGCGCGGGTGCGCTGGACGGCGACGTCGAGGCCCAGGTCGGGAACGGCGACGTGGTCCGTCAGAGCCTCCTGCCCGGCCTCGATCACGGCGCGGATCGCCCCGGCGTCTTCGATCGGCGTCACGCCGGGGGCCAGGGCGGCGAGGGTTTCGCGCACGGTCGGACCGGGCGACAGCAGGCGCGGCACGCCCTCCCCTGCCCCGATCCGGCGCAGGGTCGGCCCCTTGGCCTCGCGAGGTTCCGCCGTGACCTCCAGGTCGAGCCTCTCGCCGACCGCCCCGGACTTGCCCGGCAGAAAGCCCGGCGGGCCGTCGCAGCCCAGGTCGACGAACGCGGCGTCGAGGCCGCGCGCCCGTTCGATCACGCGCCCGACGACGTGCGCGCCGAGCCGATGCTGGGGCGGCGTGCCGTCGCGGTGGATCAGCAGATGGGTGAAGCGTCCGTCGCGGGCGACGGCGCCGCGGGTCTCGCCCGGCGTCTCGTCCAGCCAGGCCTCGACCTCGCTCACGGCCGGGTCCAACCGACGCCGGTCAGAAGCTGCATCGTCTCGTAGAGCGGCAGGCCCATCACGGCCGGATGGCTGCCGACGATGCGGCGCACGAAGGCGCCGGCCGGGCCCTGAATGGCATAGCCGCCGGCCTTGCCGCGCCAGTCGTCGCCGGCGAGGTAGCCGGCGATCTCTGCGTCGCTGAGCGGCTTGAAGAACACGCGGGTCTCGACCACGCGGACGGACAGACGCTCGCCCCGCGCCACGGCCACGCCGGTGAAGACGCGGTGATTGCGGCCGGACAGCAGTCGCAGGAAGCGTTCGGCCTCCGCCGCGTCGGCGGGCTTTTCCAGCAGGCGGCGGCCGACGGCCACGACCGTGTCGGCGGCCATCACGATCGCGTCGGGCGCGCGGTCGGCGACGACGCGCGCCTTGGACCGCGCCAGGCGTTCGGCCAGGCGCGGCGGCGTCTCGGATTTCAAAGGGGTCTCATCGACGTCGGCGGGATCGACGCGGTCGGGCACGACGCCGATCTGAGCCAGCAGCTCCAGCCGGCGCGGGCTGGCCGAGGCCAGGACCAGCTGGGGGCGCAACGGCGCGCGCCCTTACTTGAAGCGGTAGGTGATGCGGCCCTTGGTCAGGTCATAGGGCGTCATCTCGACCAGCACCTTGTCCCCGGCCAGCACGCGGATGCGGTTCTTGCGCATCTTGCCGGCGGTGTGGGCGATGATCTCGTGGTCGTTCCCCTCGAGCAGCACGCGGAACGTCGCATTGGGCAGCAGTTCGCTGACCACGCCGGGAAACTCGAGCAGTTCTTCCTTAGCCATTTGGCCTCTCTCGCCCTGATGCGGAAACTCCAGCGCCGGGGCGACGACGCTCGAAGGTGGGCGCGTATGCACGAAAAGGGGCGGAAAGTCGAGATTCGGCGTCACGCCCGCCGGAACAGGGCGCACACGAGGGTGAACAGGCGCCGCGCCGTTTCGTGGTCGATGTCGATCTTGCCTTCGAGGCGGGCCTTCAGCGCCTCGGCGCCTTCGTTGTGGAGGCCGCGGCGGCCCATGTCGACGGCCTCGATCTGCTGGGGCGAGGTGCCGCGCAGGGCCTCGTAGTAGCTGTCGCAGATGCGGGCGTAGTCGCGGATCAGGCCCTTCAGCGGGGTCAGGGACAGGCCGTGGACGCGGGCGTAGTCGGGGCCCGAGACGTCCAGCACCAGCCGGCCATCCAGGGTCGAAATCTTCAGGGCGTAGGGGCCGCCTAAGGCGCCGGCCGGGGCGAAGTGGTTCTTTTCCACCAGATCGAAGACGGCGACGCGACGCTCGTGCTCCATCTCGGCCGTCGCGGGACCCAGGCTTTCGGCGTCCAGTTCCACGGAGGCCAGACGATGGTCGGTCACGCGCCGATCTCCGAGTCCGCCTCGGCCTCGGGGTGGGCCGGGCGGGCCTGGGCCTTCCAGCGCGGGGTCAGGTCGGCCAGGACGGCGTCAAGACACTCGACCTCGACCCGCAGGTCGCCGCCGCCGGCGAACATCAGGAAGGCCTTGCCGCCCGGCGCCTCGGTCGGGACGAAATGGATCGCCAGCAGTTCCAGCATGGCGTCGGGGCCGCGCGGCAGCTGGCGGCTCTGGACCGAAAGGACGTCGCCGAACTGGAGCGCGGAGACCACGCGCGTGCCGCCGCATTCCCAGCAGAAGCGGCTGAGCGTCACGGTCAGCCGCCGCGCCGCCTTTTCCCACACCACGTCGCGCGGCCGCAGGATCGCATCCTGCAGCGCGGCGGAGATGATCTGCAGGTCGTCCTCGTCCTGGGCCAGCAGACGCAGGGGCTCCAGCGGGGCGGGCGCGGGGTCGGCGTCGGTCATGCGTCCCCCTTCAGCCGTCGCACGTCGGCGCCGCAGGCCGTCAGCTTTTCCTCCAGCCGCTCGAAGCCACGGTCCAGATGATAGACGCGGTCGACGATGGTCTGGCCCTCGGCCACCAGGCCCGCGATGACAAGGCTGACGGAGGCGCGCAGGTCGGTGGCCATGACGGGCGCGCCCACCAGATGATCGACGCCCCTGACCACCGCCTCGCCCGCCTGAACGTGGATGTCGGCGCCCAGCCGGCCCAGTTCGGGCGCATGCATGAAGCGGTTCTCGAAGATGGTCTCGCGGATGCGGCTCTCGCCCTCGGCCAGGGTCATCAGCGTCATGAACTGGGCCTGCAGGTCGGTGGCGAAGCCGGGATAGACCTCGGTCTCCAGATCCACGGCCTTGAGCCGGACCGCGGGGTCGCGGCGGACGATCACGCCGTCGTCGGTGGGCGAGACCTCGACGCCGGCCTGGATCATCTTGTCGGTCAGGGCCGTCATAAGCCCGGCGCGGGCGCGGGTCAGGCGCACCTCTCCCCCCGCCATGGCGGCGGCGACGGCGAAGCTGCCCATCTCGATGCGGTCCGGGATGACGGCCCAGTCGGCGCCGTTCAGCGAGGTCACGCCCGTGACGGTCAGGACGTCGGTGTCCACGCCCTCGATCTTCGCGCCCATCGCGATCAGGCAGCGGGCCAGGTCGCCGATCTCGGGCTCCATGGCGGCGCGACGCAGGACGGTCGTGCCGTTCGCCATGACGGCCGCGAGCAAGGCGTGTTCGGTGGCGCCGACCGAGACGAACGGAAAATCGATCTCGGCCCCGCGCAGGCCGTTCGGCGCGACGGCGGAGACGTAGCCTTCTTCCAGATGAATGGCGGCTCCCAGACGGCTTAGCGCGTCCAGATGCAGGTCGACCGGCCGCGCGCCGATCGTGCAGCCGCCGGGCAGCGAAACCTTGGCGTGGCCGGTGCGCGCGAGCAGGGGGCCCAGCACGTTGAAGCTGGCCCGCATCTGACGGACCAGATCATAGGGGGCGAAGGTGGAGGTGATCTCACGGGCGTGAAACAGGGTCTCCTGCTCGCCGCCGTGCCCGTTCTCAGTCACCTCGACGCCGAGGGCCTGAAGCAGGCGGCCGAGAAATTTGGTGTCGGCCAGGCGCGGCATGTTGGTCAGGCGCAGCGGCTGGTCGGTCAGGATCGACGCGGCCATCAGCTTGAGCGCGGAGTTCTTGGCGCCGCTGATCGGAATGCTTCCGTTCAGTCGGGCGCGGCCCTGGATGGCGATGCGGTCCATATCGATCCTGTTGCGCCGGGATCACGCCCGGTGGATCGGCTTCTCTAGCGCGACCGTGCCGCACTGCGAAAGGGCGACGGGCGGAGGATCAGGATGAACTTCCGGCGCCGTCGCTTTCAGCCAGCGGCGCGGGCGGGGCCTTGCGGCGGCGCAGGTTGGCGCGGAGGGCCTGAGCCAGGCGCGCCTCGCGGGCGGTCGGGACGGGCTTCGGGGGCTTGGGCTGGTCGGCGGCGTCGTCTTCGGACATGCCGCAAGCTTCGCCGAATGAGGATCGCAAATCGACCTAAATGAGGGCTTCCCCCCGCCCGGCCCCTTCGCTATACGGCCGCTTCCTCAGATTTCACGCCGCCGTAGCTCAGTGGTAGAGCGCATCCTTGGTAAGGCTGAGGTCGGCAGTTCAATCCTGCCCGGCGGCACCATTCTCGTACCGGCGATCGGACCCATGAAGGGGTCGGTCGTCGGCGCCGAGCCCTCCGCTCCAATATGACGGGTCATAGCCGTAGCGGCGACCGCGCCAGCCGTCGTTTTCCGATTCCCGATATTGAACCGTCAGGCGACCGCCCTGCCCCACCGGGGTCGTGATCTCCCCGCCCCAGGCGCGCCAGCCGCCCGTACCGACGCCCACGAAGACCTCGCCATGGAAACGGTCGTCGTCCCAGATGGGGCCGCGCTCGCCGCCGCGAGCCGGACTGCGGTCCAGCCACGACTGGATCTGAGGATCGATGCGGATGACCGGATCGGCCGGTGGCGGCGGATCCTGCGGGGCGCCGGTCGGGTCGAGCAGCAGGGCCAGGGCGGCGATCAGCATGAAGGCGTCTCCGGTTCGCCTTCCACACTAGCCCCGATTGCGGCCAAGGTCAGGCCATGCCGTCGCCGCGGCCGAGCGGGTCGGGCAGGCGCTCCCCTTCCGGCACGAACTGCAGCGCGACGGAGTTGATGCAGTAGCGCAGCCCTGTCGGCGGGGGGCCGTCGGGGAAGACGTGGCCCTGATGCGAGTCACAGCGCGCACAGCGGGTCTCGACCCGGACCATTCCGTAGGACCGGTCCTCGACGGCGCGGACGTGGGCCTCGTCGACGGGCTGAGTGAAGCTGGGCCAACCGGTGCCGCTTTCGAACTTCGTGCCCGCGCGGAACAGGGGCAGGCCGCACATGCGGCAGCTAAAGACGCCCGGCCGCTTTTCGCCCAGGAGGACGCCGCAGAAAGGAGCTTCGGTGCCGTGCGCCAGGAGCACGCGCCGCTCCTCGGCCGAGAGGTCGGCCTCCAGCGCGACGCGCTGGCTTTCGGTGGGCGGAGTGAGGTCGAAGCCGGAGGGGGACAAGGTCATGGCCTCGACATGGGAAGGGCCGGCGGAGGTTTCATCCCCGCCGGCCCCCTTTTGCGACGCCCGTCGTCCGGAAAGGCTTAGAACAAGGTGGCGACCCAGGCCTTGACCGCGGTCTCGTCGGCCGGGTTGCCCGTGTAGGCGACCGTCGGCGTGACCGGCTGGAGATGGCCGCGCGCCCGGCCGGTCCACGCCTTGTGGCCGTATTCCAGGTCGGCGTAGTTCGACGGCAGGCGCAGCAGGGTCGGCTCCACGAAGATCGAGCCGCCCGAGGTCGGCGTGCCGACGATGCGGACGTTGGGCAGCTGCACCAGCAGGTCAAGCAGGTCCAGGCAGGCGCCGGCGCAGCCCTGGTCGACCAGGACGACGACCGGACCCTGGACCGGGTTGGCGGCGCCGGTGTCGGCCGGGGCCGGGCGGCCCTGCAGGCTGAAGGTGTCCTGGCCGGCGGCCAGGGCGGCGTCGAAGGCGGCCACGACGGCGCGGGTCTCCTCGATCACGGCCGGGTTCTCGGCGGCGAAGGCGGCGTCGCCCTCCATCCGGCCCAGGGTGTCGGCGAACCAGGCGCGGTTGTCGGCCGTGGCGCGGTAGGTGATCGACTCGGCGGCCGGCTGGCGGCTGACGGTGTACTCCGGCGACCAGATGCGATTGGCCACGCCGTAGGCCCGGCGCAGCGAGGTGTATTCGTCCTGGCTGGCGGCGCGCAGGTCCAGCACGAAGCCGTTCGGCCCGCGCAGGGTTTCGACGGCGCCTTCCAGCGAGGCGTTGAAGGTGCGCCAGTCGGCCTCGTCGGCCAAGGTGTTGACGCGGACCCAAGGGCGGCCGCCGGCGTCCTCGATGGCCAACGCCTGGGCGCCCGGCATGAAGACGGTGGCGCGATAGGCGGCCTCCATCGCCGGCGGGCTGACCGGCTGGATCTGCAGCTCGAAGTCACGGCCGCGACCGCGACCGTTCGGCTGGAATTTGCAGGTCTGCGGCACGCCGCGGGTGAAGGGGTTGTTGCGGTTCCACAGCAGGTACGGCGCCGAGTAGACGCGACCGGCCTCGGTGGTCAGGTCGCCCTCCCACAGGTCCAGCTTCTGCTGGGCGAACTCCTCAATCGGCATGCCGTTGCACTCCATGACCACGGCGCCGATGGGGGGCGCGCGGCGCGTGCCCGGCTGGATGTGGGTGACGACGTATTTTCCGTCGCGCCAGCCGGTGGTCACGCCGGCCCAGGACGTCGCGAAATACGGTCCCAGCAGGTCGAAGGTGGGATCGATGCGGACGCTCGGATCCCGGAAGCCGTTGGCGTAGTAGCGCATCAGATAGGCGTGGCTGTCGCCGGAGTTGACGCGCGGCGCGAAGCCCTGCGCCTGGCTCAGTCCAGTGTTCAACCAGTTGCGGAAGGCGTCGTTCGACACGCCCTGTGTGGTCAGCGCCGGATGGTTCTGGCGGATCTCCTCCTCGGCCTTGGTCAGATCCTGGACGGCCAGGGCGCGGAAGTCCTGCGCGTGGGCCGCGGCGGCGCTCAGGGTCATGACGAGGGCGGACGCGGCGGTCAGCAGGCGAAAGGACATTCGGAAACTCCGGGTAACCGTTCGGGCCGTCAGGGGGCCGGGGAATGCGGGCGACGTTAAAGCGTCCGAAGCGAGGCTTGCCAACCCCGGACGCCGTTCGCGCGAACCCGCGTTCCGGTTTACTCCCACACGCTCGCGGCCTAATCGGGGCCGCACGATCACAAATGTTTCAGGCTCAGCGAGCGTCGTTTTCAGCCCATGTTCAAGAAGATCCTGATCGCCAACCGCGGCGAGATCGCGGTCCGCATCATCAAGACCTGCCGGAAGATGGGCATTTCGACGGTGCAGGTTTTCTCCGAAGCCGACGCCGGATCGCTGGCGGTCGAAATGGCCGACGAGAGCGTGCTGATCGGCCCGGCGCCGGCGGCGCAGTCCTATCTGCTGGCCGACCGCATCGTCGAGGCGGTGAAGGCGACGGGGGCCGAAGCGGTTCACCCGGGTTTCGGCTTTCTGTCCGAGAACGCGGGCTTCGCCCGGCGGCTGCGCGACGAGGGCATCGCCTTCATCGGCCCCAACCCTGAGGCCATCGAGGCCATGGGCGACAAGATCACCTCCAAGACGTTCGCCGCCGAGGCGGGCGTGTCGACGGTGCCGGGGCACATGGGCCTGATCGAGACGGCGGAAGAGGCGGTGAAGATCGCCCGCGAGATCGGCTGGCCGGTCATGATCAAGGCGTCGGCCGGCGGCGGCGGCAAGGGCATCCGCGTGGCCGAAAGCGACGCCGACATGGCCGAGGGGTTCGCGGCGGTGAAGGCCGAGGCGATGGCGGCCTTCGGCGACGACCGGGTGTTTCTTGAGAAGTTCATCGTCGATCCGCGGCACATCGAGATCCAGGTGCTGGGCGACAAGCACGGGAACGTAGTCCACCTGTTCGAACGCGAATGCTCGATCCAGCGGCGGAACCAGAAGGTGATCGAGGAGGCCCCCTCCCCGCTCTTGGACGAGGCCACGCGAATGGCCATGGGCGCGCAGGCGGTGGCCCTGGCCAGGGCGGTGAACTACGACAGCGCGGGCACGGTCGAGTTCGTCGCGGGCCAGGACAAGTCGTTCTATTTCCTTGAGATGAATACGCGTCTTCAGGTGGAACATCCGGTGACGGAGCTGATCACCGGGGTCGATCTGGTGGAGCAGATGATCCGCTCGGCCTGGGGCGAGAAGCTGGCCTTCGAACAGTCGGACCTGAAGATCGAGGGCTGGGCCATCGAGAGTCGCATCTATGCCGAGGACCCCTATCGCGGCTTCCTGCCGTCGATCGGTCGGCTGGTCCGGTATGAGCAGCCCGAGGAGGGCGAGCAGGACGGTTACGTCGTGCGCAACGATTCCGGCGTCCGCGAGGGCGACGAGATCAGCATGTTCTACGACCCCATGATCGCCAAGCTGTGCGCCTGGGCGCCGACGCGCGAGGGGGCCATCGACGGCATGGCGCGGGCCCTGGAGGACACGCACCTGACCGGCCTAGGGCACAACGTGCCCTTTCTGGCCGCGGTGATGGAGCAGGAGCGATTCCGGTCGGGCCAGCTGTCGACCCGCTACATCAAGGACGAGTTCCCCGACGGCTTCCACGGCCTGGCGCCCGATCGGCGGCGCAAGGACGTGATGATCGCCTCCGCCGTGGCCATGAACGAGATCCTGGCCGAGCAGGCGGAGGACCCGTCGGACCGCACGGACTGGATCGTTTTGATCGACCGCCCCGGCCAAGAGAAAGAGCCTCACGGCGTGTCGCTGGGCTATGACGACGAGGAGGCGTTGACGCTGGAGCTGGCCGGCGAGGACCGGTCGGTGCGGCTGTCGGACATCGAATGGCGGCCGGGGCTGGGCCAGTTCCGCGCCGTGCTGGACGACGTGCCCTTCACCGCCGAGGTGGCGCGCGTGCCGGACGGCTTCTCGATCCGGTCGGGCGCCGCGAAGGCGCGGGTGCGGGTGCTGACGCCGCGCGTGGCGGAGCTGTACGCCCGCCTGCCGGAGAAACAGGCCGCCGACACGTCGAAACTGGTGCTGAGCCCGATGCCCGGCCTGGTCGTGGCCGTGCCGGTCGAGGTCGGTCAGGAGGTGAAGGCCGGCGAGACCGTGGCGATAATCGAAGCCATGAAGATGCAGAACATACTCAAGGCCGAGCGCGACGGCACAGTGAAGGCCGTGGGGGCGAAGGCGGGGGACCCGGTGGCGGCCGACGACGTGCTGGTGGAGTTCGGCTGAGACGCCCACCCGGCTTCCCTTTCCGGCCCGGCCCGTGCCTAGTGCGAGTCAGTCCGAAGGAGTGCCCCCATGCGCCTGACCGCCGCCGCCTGTCTGTCCGCCCTGATCCTGGCCGCGGGAGCGGCGCCCGTGATGGCGCAGAGCGTCGACAGGGGCGAGCGATGGGTGCAGCGGATGACTGCGCTGGCCGACGATTCCATGGAGGGCCGGCGGGTCGGGACGCCGGGGTATGACCGAGCCGCCGCCTGGGTGGCCGCCGAGATGGAGGCCGTGGGTCTGAAGCCCGGCGGGATCGACGGGGGCTGGTATCAGCCGATCCGGTTCGTGGAACAGACGGTCGATCAGGCGGGGTCGAGCGCCGTGCTGACCGTCGGCGAGGCCGAGCGCGCGCTGACGATGCCGGCCGATGCGGTCGTGGGCGGGGGGCGGCCCCTGCCCGCCTCGATCGACGCGGAGCTGGTGTTCGTCGGCTATGGGCTGCACATCCCGTCCGAAGGGTACAGCGACCTGGATGGAGTGGACCTGACGGGCAAGATCGCCGTCTTCGTCAACGGCGCGCCCAACGGCATGCCCAGCCTGACCCTGACTCATGCGCGGGCACAGCGAACGGCGGGCATCATGGCGCGCGGGGCCGTCGGCACGATCAGCCTGCTGCCGCCGCAGGCCGATCCGTCGGGCATGTGGACGGGCGTGACGCGCGGCGCGGCGCGGCCGGGCTTTTTCCCCGACACGGGCGAGCGACCCTTCGCCGAGATCATCCTGCATCCCGACCATTCCGCCGGACTGTTCGCCGGGGCGCCGAAGTCGCTGGATCAGGTCGTGGCCGACGCGCGCGCCGGGGCGCGGCAGACGTCGTTTCCGCTGGACGCGCGGCTGAGCGGGCGGTTCGCGGCGACGCAGACGGCGGTGACCTCGCCCAACGTGATCGGCGTGCTGCCGGGCTCCGACCCGGAGCTGGCCGATGAGTACGTGGTCATGACCTCGCACCTGGACGGCTATGGGATCGGCGAGCCGGTGAACGGGGACGCCATCTACAACGGCGCGCTGGACAACGCGTCCGGCGTGGCGGCGCAGCTGGACATCGCCGAGCAGCTGATCGCGGCCAAGCCCCGCCGGTCGATCCTGTTCGTCATCGTGACGGCGGAGGAGCGGGGCCTGCTGGGGTCCAAGGCCTTCGTGGCCAATCCGACGGTGCCGCGCGACAGCATCGTCGGAAATCTGAACTATGACATGGCCTTGCCGATCATTCCTCTGACGGGCGTGAGCGTGCTGGGAGCGACGGAGAGCACCTTCGGCGACCATGCGGCGGCGGTCAGCGCGGAGATGGGGCTGCCCCTGACGCCCGATCCCTTCCCGGCCGAGAACCGCTTCATCCGGTCGGACCAATATTCCTTCATCGCCGCGGGCATCCCGGCGGTGGCGTTCAAGTTCGGCTTCGCCGCAGGCACGCCGGAGGCGACGACGATCCGGACGTTCAACGAGACCCACTATCACAAGCCGTCCGACGACATGACGACCACGCCCCTGCGCGTGGCCGACGAGATCCGCCTGCACGACTTCATCACGGCGCTGGCGCTGCGGATCGCGAACGCGGACGACCGGCCGAACTGGTATCCGGACAGCATCTTCGGGAAGTGAGGTCGGCAGCGATCACCCGTCGCGCGTCACCTTCGCGATCCCGTCCATCAGGGCGGCGGCGGTGATGGGTTTGGACAGGTGCAGGTCGGCGCCTGCGGCCAGGGCGTCGTGGCGATGGGCCTCCATCGCGTTGGCGCTGAGCATGATCACGGGCGTGCGGGGGCCGGCGCCCTCGAAGGCGCGCAGGGCGCGGGTCGCGGCCAGGCCGTCCATGACGGGCATCTGCATGTCCATCAACACCAGATCCCAGCCTCCCTCACGGAAGGCGGCCAAAGCCTGGGCGCCGTCGGCGACCACGACGGGGGTGCAGCCGCAGGCCTCCAGCATCAGGGTGACGACCTTCTGGTTGACGGGGTGGTCCTCGGCCACGAGGACTCGCAAGGCCCGGGCGGCGGCGACATCGCCACGCGCGTCCTGAAGCGCCGGCGGCGTCGCGATCGGCATGGGCAGGCGGACGCTGAAGCGGCTGCCTTGGCCCGGCGTGGAGACGGCGCCGATCGTGCCGCCCATCATCTCCGCCAACGAGCGGCAGATCGACAGCCCGAGGCCCGTCCCGCCGAAACGACGGGTGATGGAGCCGTCGGCCTGGGTGAAGCGGTCGAACAGGGTGCGCGCCGCCTCCGGCGCGAAGCCCACGCCGGTGTCCTGGACGTCCAGCGTCAGGACGGGGCCGTCAGGCCGGTCGACGAGGTCGATCTCGACCGAGACGCCGCCCCGCTCGGTGAACTTGACGGCGTTGGACAGCAGGTTCGTCAGGATCTGACGCAGGCGCAAAGCGTCGCCCAGAAACCAGCCGTGGGCGGCGTCGCCCCGGGCGACCTCGAAGGCCAGGCCCTTCTCCGCCGCCTTGACGGACAGCATCTGCAAGGGGCCGTCCAGCGCCTCCGTCAGGTCGAAGGGGCGCATCTCCAGCTCCAGCCGGCCCGCCTCGATCTTGGACACGTCGAGAATGTCCGAAACCAGGCGCTCCAGGTTCTCGCCCGACGCGCGGACCAGTTCGACCAATTCCTGCTGAATGGGCGACAGTTCGGTCCGGCTCAGCACGTCGACCAAGCCGATGACGCCGTTCAGGGGCGTGCGGATTTCATGGCTCATGTTGGCCAGGAATTCGGACTTGGCGCGGCTGGCCGCCTCGGCGGCGGTCTTGGCCTCGTGCAGGGCGCGCTCGGCGGCCAGGCGGTCGGTGACGTCGCGCGCCACGGCGTAGACCTTGTCGCCGTGGCGGCAGGCGCGCCATTCCAGGTTCCGATGGTGTCCCAGCCGATGTCGGTAGCGGTTGACGAAGCCGACGATCCGCCCGTCGGCCGAGACGTCGTGGATCAGGGCCATCTTGCCCTGGGTCGAGGGCCGGTCGTCCGGATGGATCAGGGCCAGCATCTCGGTCCCCTCCAGCTCACGCGGGCTCCAGCCGAGCACGTCGGTCCAGGACGGGCTGACGCGGACGAAGCGCAGGGCGTCGTCGCGGATGCACAGCAGGTCCAGCGACACCTCGAAGAAGGTCGCCAGGTCGTCGGCCGGATTGGACCGCTCCTGCGTCCTGTCGAGCTCGACCTGCGACATAGGCCCCTTCCCACGCGACCGCCGACGATGCGGTCAGGTCCGCAATGCACCGATTCCGGCGACGTCGGCCCCGACTGTGTGCACGGGACCGAACACTTCTTCAAACGCCGACCGCAGCGCCGCGTCGGCTTCGTCCATCGTGGCGGGGACGCCGAGGTCGACGAGGCTGGTCACGCCGTGTTCGGCGATGCCGCACGGCACGATCCCGCCGAAGTGGGTCAGGTCGGGTTCGACGTTCAGGCTGACGCCGTGGAAGCTGACCCATTTGCGGACCTTCACGCCGATGGCGGCGATCTTGTCTTCCCGCGACCAGCCGGGGCCCTTGCGCTCGACCCAGACGCCGACGCGGCCCTCGCGGACGTCGGCCTCGACGCCGAAGCGATCGAGGGCGCCGATCAGCCACGCCTCCAACCCCCGTACGAAGGCGCGCACGTCCCGCCCGCGGGCGGTCAGGTCCAGCATCACGTAGGCCACGCGCTGGCCCGGCCCGTGATAGGTGAACTGGCCGCCCCGGCCGGTGCGGTGAACCGGGAAACGGGCGTCCAGCAGGTCTTCGTTTCGGGCCGAGACGCCGGCGGTGTAGAGCGGCGGATGCTCCAGCAGCCAGACGCGTTCCGACGCCCGGCCCTCGGCGATGGCGGCGACGCGCGCCTCCATCTCCGCCACCGCGTCCGGGTGATCGACGCGGCCCGGCGACACGACCCATTCGACCGGCCGGCCGTCAGGGCGAATCAGCTTCGAATCGCTGGAATTTAAGGACTGGGAAAGCATGAGCGCACCAATGTGGGGCGTCGGAGCATCATGCAAAACCCTCAGTCCGCCATCCTGTTCGAGTCCGCGTCCCCCATGTCCCAGATCGAAGCCGTCGACGTCGAGATCTCGGTCGTGCTGGGGCGATCCGTGCTGCCCATGGCGCAGCTGCTGAAGATGGGCCGCGGCGCGGTGATCCCCCTGGACGCGTCGGAGCACGACGAGGTCTGGATCCTGGCCAACAACCACCCCGTCGCGCGCGGTGAGATCTCGATCCACGAAGACCGCATCGCCATCACCGTGACGCGCGCCGCCGACGTTTACGACTACATGGCCGGCGCGGCCTGACCGATCAGGCCGCCGGCGCCTTCAGCAGAACGGCGTCCACCGGATGGATGACGCCGTTGGACGCCAGCGTCTCCGACCCCGTCAGCCGGCCCCGCGCCCCGTCCGGCGTGGCCACCACGATGGCGTCGCCTTCCCGCGAGAAGGTGACCAGACCGCCGTCCAGCGTCCGCATCTCCACGGCGCCGTTTTCCGCCCGGGTCAGCGCCGCCTCGACGTCCGCGCGGGTGACGGCGCCGGGGATCATGTGGGCCCGCAGCAGGGCCGCGGCCTGCGCCTTTTCTGCTTCGTCGCGGAAGTCGAACACGTCCGCCGAGCCGAACGCGCCGTCGGCCGGAGCGAAGACGGTGTAGGGGCCGACGCCCTCCAGCACCTGCTCCAGGCCGGAGTTGGCGACCACCGCCTCCAGCGTGCCCAGGTCGCCCGCGGCCTTGAGCTCCGCCGCCAGCGTGCGGGGCGACGGCGCCGCCGGCCCGTCGGCCTCGGCCGCCGGGTTGCAGGCCGAGAGGGTGAGAGCCGCCAGAACGGCGACGGTGGAAACGCGAACCATGCCTCTTCCCCTCAGACCAGCAGCTGGATCACGGCCTGCACCAGCTGGGTCGTGGGATCGACCTGGTACACATAGCCGTCGTTGTAGCGGTACCAGCTGTCGGCCGTGTCGACGTACTGGTCGCGGTAATCGTAGGGCACGTTGTAGACGTCATAGCCTGCGGGCATCCTCTGGCCGACGTTCCACTGTTGTCCCGTCAGCAGGGCAACCACCGAGTTGATGGCCTGGGTCTGCGGGTCGACGCCGTACAGGACGCCGTCGGCGTAGCGGTAGTCGTACGGCTGATTCAGGCGCCAGTAGTCGGTGTAATAGTCCGGGGCCGGACGATACTGATACTGCTGCGGCCAGACCGATCCGAGGCCCAAGGCGCCGCCCAGCACGGGAAGCCAACCAGCGACGCCGCCGTCGTCGGCGATTCGGTAGACGTAGCCGTCGTCATAGCGCCAGCGGCCGTCGTCGCGGTTGCGGCTCCAGTACCAGTCGTTCCAGTCCCGATCTCGACGATCGACCTGCCGGGCGAGGCCGGGGGGCAGGCAGCCGTTGTTCTTCTTCGCCAGTCCGGGCGGGCAGCCCTGGATGGCGACGGCGCGCGGCACGTCGCGCAGGATCACGACGGGAGCGCCGTCGCGGACGGCGCGGCGCACCTCTCGCTCGTCCCAGGGGCGGTCGTCGTCGTCGCGATCTCGCCCGCGTGGAACGGGCTGAACGCGGGCCTCGGCGCGCTCCCAACGATCATCGTCGCGGTCGCCACGCCCCCTGCCCCGGTCGTCGTCCCGTTCGGCTCGTTCCTGACCGCGTCCGCGACCCTGGTCGTCGTCGCGATCGTCGCCGCGCTCGGCCTGACCGCGGCCGTTTCCGTTTCCATTGCCCTTGCCGTTCCCGTTGCCGTTCTGGGCGAGAGCCGCGCCGGGCAGGGCCAAGGCGGCGGCGGCCACGGCGGTGATCGTCAAGAAGTTGCGCATGTCACTCTCCTTCGAGGGTGACGAACGTGTGTCGGCCCGCAGACGTTCCCGGCCCCTTCCCTTCCCGCCGCCTTTCGGCTATCGCCCCCGCTCCGATGCGAGCGGTCGTGGCGGAATTGGTAGACGCGCAGCGTTGAGGTCGCTGTTCCCTAACCGGAGTGGAAGTTCGAGTCTTCTCGACCGCACCACCCTGCTTCGCCCTCCGGGCTACGCAGGTCATGCCATCGGAGCAGGGCGGCACAGGATGGCTGGGCCGTCTTTTGACATTAGGGACGCGCATCGGCTGAGAGCTGATTCATAACGGGGAGGACGCCGCGTGAGCACCGACGCCATCGCCCCCCTCGCGCCCGAGATCGATCACGAGGCCCTGGACGAGGACTACGTCCTGACGCCGGCCTTCGTCGAGAAGGTGGTCGACGCCGCCGACGACGGCGACGGGATGCGGCTGCGCGACCTGACCGAAGACCTGCACCCGGCCGACGTGGCCGACCTGATGGGCTTCCTGACGGCCGAGCACCGAGCCGTGGTCGTGCAGTGGCTGGCTCCCGACCTGCTGGCAGAGACCCTGCCGGAGTTGGACGACGGCATCCGGGAGGAGGTGCTGGAGCGGGTTCCGCACGTCACCCTGGCCGAGGCCCTGCAGGAGCTGGATTCCGACGACGCGGCGGCGGTGGTCGAGGATTTGGAGCAGGACCAGCGCGAGAAGGTGCTGGCCGCCATGCCGGAGATCGATCGCGCGGCGATCGAGAGCTCGCTGGGTTACGCGGAGGATTCCGCCGGGCGCCTGATGCAGCGCGAGGTGATGGCGGCGCCGCAGTTCTGGAACGTCGGCGACACCATCGACCACATCCGGTCCCAGGGCGAGGACCTGCCCGAGCTGTTCTTCGACATCTACGTGGTCGATCCGCTGAACCGGCCGGTGGGCGGGGTCTCGGTCAGCGGCCTGCTGCGCATGCCGCGCGCGACGAAGCTGACGGACATCATGGAGCCGGTAAACGAGATCACCGTCGATCAGGACCAGGAAGAAGTCGCCTACATCTTCGAGAAATACCACCTGATCTCGGCCCCGGTGATCGATTCCGCCGGGCGGCTGGTGGGCCAGATCACCGTCGACGACATCGTCAACATCATCCAGGAGGAGAACCGCGAGGACATCCTGCGCCTGGCCGGGGTGTCGGACGAGGGACGCGGCTCGGGCGTCTGGGGGGTGATGCGGTCGCGCATTCCCTGGCTGATCGTCAACCTGGGCACGGCGCTGTTCGCCAGCCTGGTCATCAGCCGGTTCCAGGCCGAGTTGGAGGCCCTGGTGGCGCTGGCGGTGCTGATGCCGATCGTGGCGTCCATCGGGGGCAATGCGGGCACCCAGGCGTTGACGGTGTCGGTGCGGGCCCTGGCCGCACGCGAACTGACGGGCGCAAACGCTCTGCGCATCCTGTGGCGCGAGGTGCGGGTGGGGCTGATGAACGGTCTGACCATCGCCCTGTTGCTGGCGGCGGTGGCCGGTGCGTGGTTCGGCCTGCCGCGACTGAGCCTGACCATCGGCCTGGCGGTGCTGATCAATCTGATCGCGGCGTCCTTGGCGGGAACCCTGATCCCACTGGCGCTGGACCGGCTTGACCGCGACCCGGCCGTGGCGTCGCCCGTATTCGTGACATGGATAACGGATACGGTCGGGTTCCTCAGCTTCCTGGGGCTGGCGGGCCTGATCCTGCTCTGACGCCGATCGTCCGGCGCAGGGCTTGCTCCGTCGCCTGGTGAGCGAAACCCGTCGTCCCGATCTGGAACACCCCGTGTCCGAACCCGCCGTGCCAGCCCGCCGCAAGGTCTCCCGCGAGGGGATCGTGCTGCTGAAGAGCTTCGAGGGCTTCCGCGCCCGCGCGGAGCGTGACGGCGACGGCTGGGTGATCGGCTATGGCCACCGCAAGTCAGCGCGTGAGGGGCTGACGGTCGGAGAGGCCGACGCCGAGCTGCTGCTGCAATACGATCTGATGCCGGTGGCGCAGGCTTTGAACGCCCTGCCCGTCGCGCTGAACGCGCACCAGTTCGACGCCCTGGCCAGCTTCGCCTTCTCGGTCGGCGTGGAGCGATTCCTGGCGTCCGACGTGCATGCACGCCTGGCCGAGGCGCGCCCGGACGCAGCCGCCGAAGCCCTGCTGGCCTGGAGCGAGCCGGCCCCGGCGGTGGCCGGCCTACGCCGCCGCGCCGCCGAGCGCGCCCTGTTCCTGGCCGACCCTCACCGCCCCGTGGCCCTGGCGGAGTTGCTGGCCGCCCCTCTGCCCGCCTCGCCGGAGCCGATCACGGCGCCCGTCGCCGAAGCCCGCGCCGCCGCGGTCGCCGCCCTGCTGGGAGAAGCGGAGGCGCCGGCGCAACCGGATCCCGAACCGGAGCCGCGTCCAGTCGACGCCGTGAGCGTCCCGAGCTTCATGGGGACCGACGTCGCCGAAACCCTGGTGGTGGAACCCGCCCCGGAGCCGGTTCAAGTCGCGCCCCCCGCTGAGCCTTCGCCCCGCATCATCGCCCAGTTCGCCGCGCCCTATGGCCCCGCGATCGTCGGCCCCCTGCCGGGGTTCCCGACGGCGGCCGGCCCTGCCGCGCCGGCCGCTCCGACGCCCGCCAAGCCCGCTCCCCTGCCGCTGGCGGCGGATCCGGTCGTGGAACCTGAAGTCGCGCCGCAGCCGGAGCCCGAGCCGGCGCCGGACCCTGCGGCCGCGCAGGCGCCGATGCCCCCGGCCGCCGCGTCTGACGCTCCTTGGCCGACGCCGCCGACGTCGCCCTTTCCCGCCCCAACTGTCGAGCCGCTGGTTCTGACCCCCGCGCCCGAGAGCGAGGCGCCCGCGCCCCGTCCGATTTGGGACGAGGCCGTACGCGGGGCGGAGACTCCCGCGCCCGACCAGGACGTCCTGTTCGTCGAGGCGCCGTCCCAGACCTCCATCCTGCGCCACGAGGAGGAGCCGGACGGCCCGCGCCGCTTCGACTGGAGCGAGACCGGCATGTACGTGATCATGGGCGGGCTGGGCCTGGTGTCTTGCGCCGTCTCAGCCGCCGCCTTCCGCGTGGCGGTCGAGGATCCGTCGCCGATGGGCGAGACGACGGCGGTCGCCTGGACCCTCGCGGTCATCGGCGCGGTGTGCGTCGGCGCGGCGTCTCGGCACTTCTGGATCCGTGCGACGTCGCGCAAGGGCTGACGCTCGCCGGGAACGATGCTAGGCCGCGCGTCATGAGCATCCCCAACGCCCCCCAGAGCATGGAATTCGGCCTCGGCGAGAGCGCCGACATGATCCGCGAGACCACCGCCCGCTGGGCCGCCGACCGGCTGGCCCCGCGCGCCGCCGAGATCGACGAGAAGAACGAATTCGCCCGCGACCTGTGGCCCGAGATGGGCGAGCTGGGCCTGCACGGCATCACCGTGGAGGAGGAGTTCGGCGGACTGGGGCTCGGCTATCTGGAGCACTGTGTGGCGATGGAGGAGGTGTCGCGCGCCTCGGCCTCCATCGGGCTGTCTTATGGGGCTCACTCGAACCTGTGCGTCAACCAGATCCGACGCTGGGGCACGCCGGAGCAGAAGGCGAAGTACCTGCCCGGCCTGATCTCCGGCGAGCACGTCGGCTCGCTGGCCATGTCTGAGGCGGGCTCCGGCTCGGACGTCATGTCGATGCGGACCCGCGCGGAGAAGAAGGGCGACCGCTACGTCCTGAACGGCACCAAGTTCTGGATCACCAACGCGCCGCACGCCGAGACCCTGGTCGTCTATGCCCGCACCGGCGAGGGCAACGGCGGCGTCACCGCCTTCCTGGTCGAAAAGGGCATGAAGGGGTTCAGCGTCTCGAAGAAGCTGGACAAGATGGGCATGCGCGGGTCGGACACCGCCGAGCTGGTGTTCGAGGACTGCGAAGTCCCGGAAGAGAACGTCATGGGCGGCGTGGGCCGCGGCGCGGCGGTGCTGATGAGCGGGCTCGACTATGAGCGCGCGGTGCTGGCGGCGGGGCCGCTGGGGATCATGCAGGCGGCGCTGGACGTGGTCCTGCCCTACGTCCGGGACCGAAAGCAGTTCGGCAAGGCGATCGGGTCGTTCCAGCTGATGCAGGGCAAGGTCGCCGACATGTACGTCGCCCTGAACTCGGCCCGGGCCTATGTCTATGCGGTGGCCAAGGCGTGCGATCAGGGACTGACCACGCGCTATGACGCGGCGGGCGCGATCCTGCTGGCGAGCGAGAACGCGGTGAAGGTCACGCTGGAGGCCGTGCAGGCGCTGGGCGGCGCCGGCTATACCAAGGAGTGGCCGGTCGAGCGGCTGGTCCGCGACGCCAAGCTTTACGACATCGGCGCGGGGACCAACGAGATCCGCCGGTTCCTGATCGGGCGGGAGCTGCTGGGCTAGAAGGTCCGGCCGAGAGTCACAGCACCCGCTTCAGAAACGCGATCTTCGCCTCGTAGGCCGTGGCTTCGGCCCGGCCCTGCGCGTCGATGTCGGGGGCGAAGGGCGACGGGTCGTCGACCTGCCACAGGCGGTGCGGGTAGAGGCCTTCGCCGCACAGGAAGTGACCGCCCGTAGGGCTGATGAAGGTCTCGACGAGATCGCCCTTGCCGACCGCGTCCATGGCGTTGGAGAGACTGCGGACCATTGCGCCGCTGGACCAGGTCCGATCGCGGTCGCCGCCGATAAGGAACAGGCGCGCAGAGGTGCGCTCGATCGGGATGCGGGCGGCGCGAGCTTCGGAAGCAAACTCCGCGCGGGCTCGATCGTAGCGGTCGGTGTTGTCCAGGAAGTCGTCGCGACGATCGCCGTAGGTGGGAATGTAGGCCAAGGGACGCCCCTGCCAGGACCAGCTGGAATAGGTTCCGGGCTCGGGAACCTTGACCGCGCCGCCGTCGAAGATGGCGGAGCCGTATCCCTCCCATACGACGTCGCTGGGCACGCACCCCACGGCGGCCTTGACCCAGTCATAGGTGACCGCGCCGACCATGGCGAACTCGGCCCCCTTGCTGTTGCCGACCAGCCCAAGACGCGAAACGTCGGCCTCGGGGCGATCGGCCAGCCACAGACGCGCGCGATCCAGCAACTCGACCGGAATGTTCTCGTGCGCCGTGGGGACGGTCAGATCACCGATCTCGTAGGGCCAGGCGAAATAGGCGACGGCGAGGACGGCGAAGCCCTGTTCCGCATAACGGGCGGCGACGTCGCGGGCCTTGTCCAGACTGCCGCCCTCGCTGCCGTGAAGATGGATGAGGGTGGGCAGGGCAGACCCGCCGGCGGGCGCGGCGAAGGCGCCGACCAGACCCGGAGTCACGACATCGACGCGCGTCATGGCGGCGCGCACGCGGTCGACGCCGAAGATGCGCTCGACGACCACCTCGTGTCCACGGGTGATGCGCAGCATCAGGGTGGTCTCACTTGTCAGGTCCACGCCTTCGGATGCGAAGGCCTGGTCCGCCAGCAGAGGATCGCCCTGACGGCGGCCGGACCAGAACAAGGTGCGGGGCCCGACCGCCAGACTGCTGCCGGCCTCAGGGACCGAGGTCTGCAGATCGATTGCCCCGGCCGCGTCGGCGCGATGACGCCCCCATGCATGCATCAGGGTCGGCTCAGGGCGCCAGCCGCCCGATCCGTCGGAGACCCACCTCGTCAGCTTGCGAAACAGGTGCAGAGTGACCGTTTCGCCCGGCGCGAGGCCCTCGACCTTAAGAAGCGGCGTCTCGCCCCGCACATAGGCCTCGCGCGCGACGACGACGGGATCGCGGCGATGCGGGCCTGCGGCCAGGGCGACGGGCTGAAGCGTGATCGCAGCGAGTACGGCTGCGGCGATGAAACTGCGCATATTCGGCTCCGGTTCGGGACGTCGACACTGGAGCGTCCGGCCTTCGTCCAACGAAAAATGTCATGAGCCGACACGGGGCGCCGACGAACCGACACGGGCCGACCCTCAGACCACCGCCTCCCGCACCAGGCGGGCGCCGTCGCGGCTGGTGACGACCTGATCGCCGTTGCGCAAAGTGAGCTGGAGACGCCCGTTGCCCGCAGGCTCGGCGCGCACGACGGCGTCTCCGTTGATCAGATGCGAGCGATGCACGCGCAGGAAGGGTTCGCCGCTCAGCCGCGCGGCGCACTCGCCCATGCCGATCCGCGCCAGAACGCTGCGGCCGTCCAGGATCAGGCGCGAGCACTCGCCGTCGGCCTCGATGCGCACGATCTGGCCAGGGTCGATCGGCAGGATGCCGTCGGCGGTCCTCACCAGCCAGCGGCGGGGCGCGGCGGGCGCGCCCCCCAGCCGGGCCTGCGCCAGATCGCGTCGTGCCGCGAGCAGGAGCCCTGCGGTCAGCGCAAGGGCGGCGTAGGTCAGGCTCTGGAACGTCTGCCAAGGCAAGGCCGCGCCTTGGAAGAACCGAACCCAGATGCCCTCTGCCTCGACCCGGGCGGTGAGCGCGAGAAGGAAGATCGTCGCCGCATATGACGTGGTCGCATAGGTCAGGGCCGAGGCCACTCCCAGGCCGATCGCCTTGAATGGCCTGAGTTCCGCCAGGCGCGGAGCCACGCGCTCGACGAGGGGCACGGCCATCAGCACATGGGGAGCGGCGTTGCACAGTCCGCGCAGCGCATGATCCAGCGGCGACCACCCCTCGGACGTGATCGCGAAGACGACGGCGTAGAAAGACGCCAAGCTGAAGACGCTCGCCGTCCACATCCGCCACGTCAAGGCGATCGGGGCTTGGGCCGCCCGCGCATTCGAACCGCGTTCCATGTCCGATGGGTAGCAGCGCCGGCGATTTCGTCCAGCAGGAGGCGCCGCCCGATGCGGAACTCCGACACCTCCCGACGCTTGAACGGCAGCCTGTCCATTTCTTAAGTGGCGCGAGGGGGCGCGAGCCGCCTAAGACGGATGACCCTGTTCGACGGCGGCTTCATGAACGACGGCTCCAACTCCTTCAGCGCGCGGCCCTTTTCCCAGGTGCTGACGGACGTCGGCGCCAAGGATCATCCCAAGCTGACCGTGGGCGAACTGGTCGATGCCTTCGGCGAGCGGGGCTTCGGCGCCGTGCTGCTGATTCTGGGGCTGTTGAGCGCCCTGATCGGGACCATCCCGGGCACGACGACGATCATCGGCATCCCCATCCTGATCATCGGAGCCCAACTGCTGTTCCGGCGCGACGAGCTGTGGCTGCCCGGATGGATCCTGAAGCGCGATCTGCCTCGCCCGGCGTTCGCCGAGGCGGCGGCCAAGGTGAAGGGGCGGCTGGAACGGGTCGAGCGGTTCAGCCGGCCGCGCCTGATCTTCATGAGCGGCGACCTGTCGGAAGCGCTGATCGGGCTCATGTGCGTGATCTGGGCGGCGGTGCTGATGCTGCCGCTGATCGGGTTCAACCTGGTGCCTTCGCTGATCGTGGCCGCTTTCGGCTTTGGTCTGATGCAGAAGGACGGCGTCGTCATGCTGATCGGCTGGGTCGGATCGCTGGGCATGGCGATCTTCACCTGGGTCGTCTGGGAGACGGTGTCGCGCGTGCTGGCCGCGACGTGGGAGATGGTCGCCGGCCGGTTCTGAAAAAGGCGCCGAGGGATCCCCCGGCGCCTTCTCAGGTTCCTGGAACGTCAGCCGCGGAACAGCGACAGGACCAGCTGCGGCGTCTGGTTGGCGATGGACAGGGCCTGGACCCCAAGCTGCTGCTTCGTCTGCAGCGCCTGGAGCTTGGCGCTCTCCTTCGCCAGATCGGCGTCCACCAGGTTTCCGACCCCCGACTCCAGCGCGTCCGACAGTTTTCCGACGAACGACAGATGGGTGGTCAGGGCCTTCGACTTCGTCCCCAGACGCGCCAGGGCGCCGGACACGTTGTTGATCGACGCATTGACCGCGGCCAGGGAGTTGGTGGCCTTGGTCAGGGTGTCGATCGCCTGGGTGGTCGCGACCGTCACGATGGTCCCGCCCAGCGACATGACCTCCGCCGCCACCGTGATGGTGGCGTTGCCCTGAGCATTCGCCAGGGCCCGGAAGCCGGTCGCGCCGGTCTTGAGCAGATTGACCCCGTTGAACTCGGCATTGTTGGTCACCGTCGCGATCTGGTCGCGCAGGGCCTTGAAGTCCTCGTTCAGCGCGGTGCGGGCCGCCGTGGTCAGCGACGCGTCGGTCGCCGCGAGCGCTTTCTCCTTCAACTGGAGCAAGAGGTCGGAGACCGTCTCGCCCGCCGCCAAACCGACGTCGACCGCGGCGACGCCTCGGTCGAGCGACTGCTTCACCGCCCCCAGGGCGCCGATGTCGGACCTTTGCCCCTGGGCGATGGCCCAGATGGCGCCGTTGTCCTTCACCGTGGCGATCTTCTTGCCGGTGTTGATCCGGCTTTGCGTGACCGCCAGGTCGGCGTTGGTGGCGTTCAGGTTCTGGAGCGCGATCATCGCGCCCACATTGGTGTTGACCGAGTTGTTCATGGTCGGGTCCTTCCGTTCTGGTCGGGGGGTCTGGCGGTCTTCTGACCGCTGAACCGGTTCTGGTTCACCCGTGCGCGAAGCAAGAAGAGGGCCAGCCTAAGACATTGATTTCGTTTGATTAGACTTATGGCTGAGATTGCCGGTGGGCAAAATCCTCACCGCAGGAAGAGGGGGACCGCGGAGGGCTAAGCCCGACGGGGTGGAGAGGGACTGATCCTGGGGGCGCAGGAAACGGGAGACCTCAGCGGATGCAGCAAGCCCCCTCCACCCCCGTCGCTGCGCTCCGGCGGCCCTACTCCCCCTACGGGTGAGGATTCGAGCTCAGGCGGCTTCGGCGCCGGGGGCCAGGCCCTGCATCACCATGCGGTTGATGTCGATCAAGGCTTCGAAGTCCTCTTCGCCGCGCATGACGGCGGAGGAGTGCCGGTTCACGAACAGGCTGATCGAGATGATCTGGGCCTTAAGAGGATTGTTCAGCGCGTTGTCGGGGTCAGAACAGTCGGTCGCCAGCGTCGACCACAGGCGGCGGTTCCAGTCCAGCGCGTCGATGCGGGTGGCGATGTCTTCGGCCGGCACGGTCGAGGCGTGCATCAGGGCGCGGGTGACCTGCCCGAACAGCCGATACTCCAGCTCGCGCGGGGATTCAGCCCGCGTCGCCGCGGTCTTGTACGCCTGAAGCGACATTCGACAGCTGTTCCTCGTAATCCACCAGTTTTCGGGCCGACATCAGGGCCTTGTAGTACTCCCGCGCCATCACGTGCCGCGAAGCGGCGACGCACTCGGCCAAAATGTCGGGGTTGCGCGTCGCGCTCATGAACTCGGTCAGGCGACGGGTGAACTCGTCATAGACCTTGGGCGCGGCGCTTTCGTCCAGGTACATCATCATGACCGGGAAATAGATGCGGGTGGCCGGGGTCTTCACGTCCTCGACCTGCATGATGTCCTTCTCGCGCAGGACGCTGGCCTTGTTCTGAAGGATCAGCACGCCGCGCCGGTCGCCGTTCTGGACGACGGCCCCGTTGAGCACGAACTTCTCGCCCGGCTTCAGCGACAGTTTCAGCGGCATGGTGCGGCTCTTTCTCCGGCCCGCGCTTCCGGACGCTAAGCGTCGCGCGGCTGACGCAGGATGAACGGACGTGGTTAACCAGGTGTTGTGAGAGGGGGTGGCACGTTGAGGCGACACCGTCGATTCCCGCGTGAGCCCGAGATGACCGCCCCAAACGCTTCCCAGGACGTCACCGACCAGCCGCTGGTCCACGCCCCCGCCCCGGTCGCTCAGGGCACGGCCGGCGATTCGGCGTCGGCGGAGGCGATCCGCCGGCTGTCGCGCACCCTGGCGGGCGGCGGCGCGCTGAAGAAGCAGAAGCGATTGATGGATCTGCTCAAGGGCGCGGTCGCCGCAATGCGCATGCGGGACTTCGACGCCGGGGCGAACCGGGCGCTGGAAGCGTTGAAGATAGACGAGACGTCGGGTCTTGCATGGCACGTCCTGGCCATCTGTCAGGAGAAGGTCGGACGGTTCGTGGAGGCCATCCAGGCCTATGAGGCGGCGTTGGCCCTGCTGCCGGAGGATCCAGCCATCGCCCATGACCTGAGCCGGCTGGCGCAGCGTTTGGGGCATCTGGAGATCGCCGAGAAGCTGTTGCAGAAATTCCTGGCGGCCGAGCCCGGTCATATCGACGGGACCAACAACCTGGCCTGCGTGCTGCGCGAGCAGAACCGTTATGACGAGGCGATCGACCTGCTGCGCGGCATGATCCAGATCGAGCCCGCCAGCGCCCTGTTGTGGAACACTCTGGGCACGGTGCTGAGCGATCAGGGGCGGATGGCGGAGAGCCTGCCCTTCTTCGAAGAGGCGCTGAGACTGGAGCCGGATCTGGCAAAGGCCAGGTACAACCGCGCCAACGCACGCCAGCCTCTGGGCGATCTGGCCGGCGCGCTGGAGGACTTCGACGCCGCGCTGGAAGGCGCCGAGCCGGGGTATGAGGCCGCCATGATGCGTATGGCGCGTGCCATGACCCTGATGGGCGTGGGGCGTATCCCTGAAGGCTTCCACGAGTACGAGGTCCGGCTGGACCCCGACATGCCGGACGCCATGCAGGTGGTGACCGGATCGCCGCGCCGGACGGACGAGCCGCTGGCAGGACGGTCGCTGTTGATCGTGGGCGAGCAGGGTCTGGCCGACGAGATGGTGTTCGGCGGCTGCGTGGGCGACGCCATCAAGGCCGTGGGCCCGGACGGCTGGGTCCATGTCGCGGTCGAGCCGCGGCTGGTGACGCTGTTCCAGCGCAGCTTTCCGACCGCGTGCGTGGTCGGGCATCGGACGGTGCGGATCAACGGCCGGCTGCACCGGATCATCCCCGACGTCGACGACCGGACGGAGAGCGAACGTCCGATCGACTTCTGGACGCCGATGGCGACCCTGCTCGCCGACTTCCGGCCGTCGGTGGACGCCTTCCCCGACCGCGCCGGCTATCTGACGCCCGATCCGGAGCGGGTGGCGCGATGGAAAGCTGAGCTGGCGGCGCTGGGAGACGGGCTGAAAGTCGGCCTGCACTGGAAGAGCCTGATCCTGAGCGGATCGCGCGGCCGATATTTCTCCAGCTTCGACCGCTGGAGGCCCGTGCTGGAGACGCCGGGGACGGTGATGGTCAACCTGCAGTGCGGGGACGTGGCCGACGACCTGGCTCAGGCAGAAGCGGCGGGGGTGCGTATCTGGACCCCGCCGTTCGATCTGAAGGACGACCTGGAGGATTTGGCCGCCATGTCGTGCGCGCTGGATCTGGTGATCGGGCCTGGCATCGCCGGGACCAACATCGCCGCCGCCGTGGGGGCCCGGACGTGGATGCTGACGGCGCCGGACGACTGGCATACGTTGAACACCGACCGCTATCCCTTCTATCCGCACACGCGCCTGTTCAAGCGCTCCTTCGACGGCTGGCCGCAGTCCATCGCAGAAGTGCGCTCGGCGCTGGACCGGGCCGTGGCCGGGGATTGGAACGCCGCCTGACCGGAGCCGTTGTCCTGCTCGACAGGAGGACGTGATGCCCGACATCGACGCACAGGATCAGGCCGAGGTCTTCGACGAGACCCACCTCGACGACGAGGGGGACACCGACATGCTGCTGGACGAGATGGATCCCGTTTTCGACGCCACCCAGGCCGAGGGCGACGCGGACGAGGACGAGGACGATTCCGACGACCCAGACGTCGACGACGACGATCTGGACGAGGTCGACGAAGGCCTGCAGGTCCGCGAAACTCTGGAAGCCGAAGCCGACGCCCTGCTGGCCGAGGCCGAGACGGAAGGCGAAGACGACGGCGAGCCGGACACCGCGCCCGGTGAGGTCGAACTGGTCTATGCTGGCCTGATGGAGGACGAGCGTGGGGCGCAAGCCAGCGCGGCGCATTGGGAATCCAAGCGCCTGGCCGACGACGACATCGCCGACCTGGGCTATGCGCCCGACGAACAAGCTCCGCAGGAGATGCCCCGATGAGCGACGCGCACCCCCAAGACGACCAGAAGCCCGACCAGCTGAAGCCGCACCTGAAGGACGCCGAGGACCGTCAGGAGGCGCTGATCGACGAGGGCGTGGAGGAGACCTTTCCGGCCAGCGATCCCGCGACGCCGAAACGCATCACCTGAACGCTGTTAACCCCGGCGGTTCCGGGCTATCCCAAGGCGAGTCCAAGGGAGAGCCCGCCGCATGGCCGACCGCCGCCGTTTCGAAGGCACGTCCGACTACGTCGCCACCGACGACCTGCGCATGGCGGTGGACGCCGCCGTGGCGCTGGAGCGGCCGCTGCTGATCAAGGGCGAGCCCGGCACCGGCAAGACCGTGCTGGCCTATGAGATCGCCGGGGCCTTCGACGCCCCGCTGATCACCTGGCACGTCAAGTCGACCACCAAGGCGCACAACGGGCTGTACGAATACGACGCCGTCAGCCGCCTGCGGGACTCCCAACTGGGCGAGGCGCGCGTCCACGACGTCCGGAACTATCTGAAGAAGGGCAAGCTGTGGGAGGCGTTCACCTCCGCCGCCCGGCCCGTGCTGCTGATCGACGAGATCGACAAGGCCGACATCGAATTCCCCAACGACCTACTGCAGGAACTCGACCGGATGGAGTTCTACGTCCAGGAGACGGACGAGACGATCCGGGCCGAGGTGCGGCCGATCGTGATCATCACGTCGAACAACGAGAAGGAACTGCCCGACGCCTTCCTGCGGCGCTGCTTCTTCCACTACATCCGCTTTCCCGACGTCGAGACGATGGAGCGGATCGTCGAGGTACACTTCCCCGGCATCAAGAAGCGGCTGGTGGCCGAGGCGCTGAAGACCTTCTACGAGATCCGGGAGACGCCGGGGCTGAAGAAGAAGCCGTCGACGTCGGAGCTGCTGGACTGGCTGAAACTGCTGCTGGTCGACGACGTGGCGCCCGAGACACTGAGGGAAAAGACGCCGGGCAAGCTGGTCCCGCCGCTGCACGGCGCCCTGCTGAAGAACGAGCAGGACGTGCACCTGTTCGAGCGCCTGGCCTTCCTGGCTCGGGGCGAAGGGCGCCGTCCGGGCGCCTGACGGCCACCGCCGTTACCGCGATTTCACTGGATATGGACGCCGATCGGCGCACGATGAGATCAAAGGAAGACCAGCCCATGCGCGTTTCCGCCCGATCCCTGATCCCGCTTCTGGCCGTCGCCGGCCTGGGCCTGGCCGCCTGCGACGGCGAACGGTCGGTGAGCATCACCACCACGGATTCCGAAGACAAGCCGCGCGGCGTGCTGCGCGTGGTGGAAACCCTGCAATGCCCTGAGACCCAAGGGCAGCTGACCCGCAAGGGCGCGGTGACGGACGGCGGCACGGTCTGCACCTATGTGGGCCCGCGCGGCGCGGCGGTGGAACTGAGGCTGATCCGGCTCTCCGGCGAGCCGACGTCGGTGCTGGAAGGTCTGGAGGCCGAACTGCGGCGCGACGTGCGGGGCGGCCCGACCGGCGAGGGGCCGCAGGTGGCCGTCGACGCCGATGGGGATCGCGCCACGGTCCGCATGCCCGGCGTCAGCGTGCACGCCGAGGGCGAAACCGCCGACGTCCGCATCGGCGGGTTCCGCATCGAGGCCAAGGACGACTCGCCACGCGCCGAAGCCACGGCCGATGCCGGGGCCGAGCCCAGCCAGGACTCCGTCAGCGTGCGCGCCGACCAGGGCGGGGCCGAGGTCCGCGTCCGGGCCCAAGGCGACGCCACGCGCGCCAAATGGGTGCTGACCGACTCCGACGAGGCGGCCACCGGGTGGCGGCTGGTCGGCTATGAGGCGCGCGGCCCCCAGGGCGGGCCGCTGGTCGTGGCGCTGGTCCGGTCCAAGGACGACGACAAGGACGCGGCTTTCGAAGACGCCGAGGCGCTGGTGTCTCTGAACGTCGGGGATTGATCCCGGGCCCGCATTGCGTCACCTGACCCGCCGACGTCAGGAAGCCGCCTTGTCCCCCCGCGCCCCCGCCAAGCCCAAGTCCGCAGCCCGATCCTCGCGCAAGCCCGCGCCGCGCGCGTGGCAGCGCATGCTGTCGGGCCGCCGGCTGGACCTGCTGGACCCCTCGCCCTTCGACATCGAGATCGAGGACATCGCCCACGGTCTGGCGCGCGTGGCGCGCTGGAACGGCCAGACGGTGGGGGACCACGCCTTCTCCGTCGCCCAGCACAGCGTGGTGGTGGAAGAGATCGTGGCCCACCTCCGCCCCGGCATCGCGCCGAAATGGCGGCTGGCGGCCCTGCTGCATGACGCATCCGAATACGTGATCGGCGACATGATCTCGCCGTTCAAGGCGGCGCTGGGCGTCAGCTACAAGGATTTCGAGGCGCGTCTGGAGCACGCCATCCACATCCGTTTCGGCCTGCCGGCGAAGAACCCGGTCGAGATCAAGAAGCTGATCAAGGAGGCCGACAAGGCCTGCGCCTTCTTCGAGGCGACGCAACTGGCCGGGTTTTCCGAGGAAGAAGCCCTGGGCTTCTTCGGCGCTCCGCCGCAGGGATACGATCTTCAGATCACTCCACTGAGCGCCATCGAGGCGCAGGCGCGCTACGTCGAGCGCTATCGCATCCTTGCGGAAGCGATGGGCACAGTGGCCGGCGCCGACGCCTGGCACACGGAGTGACGATGTCGGATCAGGGCGTCCGCATCGGCCTGTCCGCCGTGATCATGGCGATCCGCGACGGACGGGCCTGCGTCCTGACCACCACCGGCGGCGACGGCCTGGCCGCCCTGCCCTTCGGCCCGTTCGACCCCGTCCGCGACCGCACCTTCGAGCGCGCCCTGCGAGACTTCGTGACGGCGCAGACGGGCTTCCGTCTGGGGTTCGTCGAGCAGCTCTACACCTTCGGCGACGCGGGGCGCGCCAGTCCTCGCGCCACGCCGGGGCCGACGGGCGCGCGGGAGGTCTCCGTCGGCTATCTGGCCCTGACCGCCGAGGCGGCGGACCCTCCGGGATCCGCCCGCTGGACCCCGGTCCTAGACTTCTTTCCGTGGGAGGATCGGCGCGGCGGCGCGCCCGCCGTCCAGACCGCGATCGACGCCGCCCTGGCCCTGTGGGCCGAGGACGACGCGAAACGGCGCGCGCGGATCGAGGCCCTGTTCGCGGGCGGCGAGGCCCGCTGGTCCGAGGCGCGGGTGCTGGAACGCTATGAGCTGCTCTACGAAGCCGGCGTCGTCGCCGAGGCAGTCCGCGACGCCGAACGCGCGGCGCCGCCAAACGCGCCGGGCCGGCCCATGGCGTCGGACCACCGGCGCATCCTCGCGACCGGGCTGGGACGGCTGCGGTCCAAGCTGAGATACCGCCCCGTTTTGCTCGACCTGACGCCGCCGACCTTCACCCTGTCTCAGCTGCAGGCGGCCGCCGAGGCGGTGACGGGCGTCGCCTTGCACAAGCAGAACTTCAGACGCGGCGTCGAACGGACGAGCCTGGTCGCCCCGACGGGCGGGTTCTCGACGGGCACGGGCGGCCGTCCCGCCGCCCTGTTCCGGGCCACGGGCGTCGATCCCACCGACGGCCAGGCGCCAGGCCTGCCCCTGCCCGCGCTCAGATGACGGAGCCCCTTGCGGCCGGGCGCGGCGCCGACTAGAGAAGCCGTCCTTCAACCGAACGCTTTCGGCCCCGCGGAGAGGTGGCAGAGTGGTTGAATGTACCGCACTCGAAATGCGGCGTGCCTTTACGGGTACCGGGGGTTCGAATCCCCCCCTCTCCGCCAGTCACTCATTCGATAAACAGCAGTCACCCTGACACAGGGGAATCTGGCCGAGATTTCCAGACGTTGTCCGACGTCGGAGACGGATGCCCCGTCTCTACCCACCTGATCTGATCCGAAACCCCAACTGTTGGACGGCCGCGTCTCCGCTTCCGCGGAGCCGGGTCCTTTTGCGTTTACAGGGACTCTACAGGGAACTGCCGACGCTCGACGACGTCTGGAAATCGTCCCCTGCTTTGCCAAAATCAATGCCTGCCGGTGTTTACGGCTCGCGATGATGGCCAAGCCCGTGTCAGGAACAGGGAATTTCCGACCCAGGATCAGGGAAGCAGTTGCAGCGATCAGGGAAGCTCCTGGGTGGCAGCGCTTAAGCGTAAAGGCAACGCTGCTCTTCCCAGTCCAAGGGCATCTCAGTCCGGGTCACGGCTTCGAGCGTAAGACCGGCCGGCTGCTTGCCATCGAGGATCGCGGCCTTCAGGTTCGGGCAAGGAATGCCAGCCTGATCATTCTCCGAGCGTAAGCTGGCGTCACGCCTTCCCTCTCGGCGACAACGTTCAGGCCCTCGACTTCCCCGGAAACGATCTGACGCTTCCACGCTTCGGCTCGGATGAGAGCGGCGCTGAGGGCGGGGTCGATGAAGGCCTTTTGGATCGCAGGCTGGCCGTTCGGTCCGACGGCGATCCGAGCGCCGCCGCGTCTCACCATCCGCGCCTTGATCGAGATGAGCCAGTTGTCGCCGCGAGGTTCCAAGGCGTCCAGGGCAAGGCGGGTACGGTCGTCCAGATGCTTGGTCGCCTCGAGCACACTGGCGTGGTCAAGCTCGACGAGGAGACCGTCGGCGACCACCTCGACCTTTTCAATGAGATCGCGAGCCACGGGCCGAGCAGGCGCGTCTGCCGCATCGCTGGCCAGCCAGCCAAGGCCTTTCAGCCGGTTGGGGATCAACTCCTCGACCACCGGAGCCGACACTCGGGGGACGGCGCCTGCCGTTGTTTTCGAGCCCAGCTGCACGGCCGTCGAGGCGTAGTAGCGGTAGGCGGGCTTGTTCTTCTGGGCCGTCGTCACCGGCGACATCCGGTTGCCGGCTGAGTCGAAAATCAGGCCGGTTTACACCACGGTCGCATGAGATTGGCCGCGTCGCTAAATCTGCGCGCCCGAAGGCTTGTTGTGATCCGCTTTGCCGTCCTTCGGCTTTCGGGCGATGCGCCACGCAAAGAAGATGATGCCGCAGACAAGGAACAGCGTGCAGATGACGCTTCCCTCCGGGCCCTGCTCGCCCCCGGTCAAAAAGCCAGGTCCGGCCGGGACCAGCGACACCGCGAGCGCAGGCACGCCCGCGTCGAGGCCTGTGACCGGCACCTCAAAGCCGGTGGCCAGTAACCAGTTCCATCCAGCGTGCCATCCCATGGCGCCCCAGATATTGTTGGAGTAGATCGACCAAGCGCTAAGGAAGGAAGCAAAAAGCAGGATATTGACGGTGACGATCCAGGTATTTTCTCGGGACGAATGAAGCAGCGTGAACAAAAGCGACGACAACACGACGGCCCAGATGAGGTTCATGCGGCGCGTGATGGCAGACGTGAGCCATCCACGGAAAATGATCTCTTCGATGCTTGCTTGAACGATGAAGGATACGAAGAGTCCGGCGATCGCGACGAGCGCCCCGGGGGACTGCAAGGCCGGGAACAGTGCGCCGGGTTCGTAGGCACCCGCCCACCAGATACAGGCGACCACCGCCGACGCCATGACGAGACCACCAACCAGGCCGCGTGAGAATCCGGCCGCCCCACCTCCTCTCGTAAGACCGATTGTGCCGGCATTCCGCCGCTCAACAAAGGCGATCCACGCTGCAACGGCCAGCATCCAGGCGATGAAGGACACGAGCAGCACCGCCATGAGGCCTTGGGCGCCGACGGGTTCGCCAGTTGGATCCACGTAGGGCTCAAGGATGAGTCCGGCCGGAATCTCCGTGACGAGTGCGAGGGCCAGGCAGACGACGGGAGCGAGAAGACCCCACGGAAGCCAGCCGCGGGCCGGGGAGGTGCTGTAGATGGTTTTCAGGTTCATACGTGAAGACTGAAGCTGGCCGCAGGCCAGTGATAGAACGATCGTGACCTTCACACCCATTGACGCGGAGCGGCGGTTTCGGGGTCGCCGCTGTTGGGCGTGCCCGAAGGCTCGATTAGCAAGAGCTCCACTTCGCGTCTCGCGTGCGGGCGGTGTTCCGTGCCCCTCGGCACGATGAAGAGATCGCCCGGGCGAAGTGTGACGCTGCGGTCGCGGAGCTCTATTTCAAGTTCACCGTTCAGAACCAAGAACAGTTCGTCCGTGTCAACGTGCCTGTGCCAAGTGTACTGGCCCAAGAGCTTGACGACCATGACGTCATAGTCGTTGAGCGTCGCCACCGTTCGAGGCGCCCAGTGGTCCGAGAACATGGCCAGTTTCTGCAGGAGACGGACTTTATCCTTCATATCATGCAGACTGACGGCGCGCCTTATGCAGGTCTTGAACGATTGAGCCGTCGCCATTGCGCCGGCGTCAGGCCGTAGGCGCTCCGAAAGTGCCGCGTCAGGTGGCTCTGGTCGGCGAATCCGGTGGCAGCGGCGATTTCCGCAAGCGGGGTTGCGCCGTTCATCAAGGCGCGGGCGGCGTCGAGGCGACGGAAGATCAGGTAGCGATATGGACTGACGCCCAGCAGCGCTCGGAACCCGCGCGAGAGCTGCCAGCGATCCTGTCCGCTGACGCGTTCAAGATCATCGAGTCGGACATTGGTGTCCGGATGGGCGTCAACGAATGCGCGCGCCAACGCCACCGCCTGGATGTCGACGCGCCCTTGATGCTTCTGTTCACTCCCAAGCTCTGACAGCGCCTCCGCGAGGTCGAGCATGGCCTGATCGTATTCTAAGCCACCGAGCGCCCGGTTGAGGTCGCCAATGAGGGCCGTGGCGGCCGCCTGAAGCCGACGGTCGTCAGACACGCCCTCGGCAAGGAAGGGAAGTGCGCCGCCGCCGAGCGCCTTCTGGAGCTCCGATGGTGCGACACTCGCGCTACGGTACCGGAACTGTCGCCCATCCCCGGCGTGACCGTCATGAAGCTCATCCGGATGGAGAACGACGATCTGACCCGGCAGCGAATGACGCCGCGATCCACGGTAGGAAAAGCTCTGGACCCCCGTGACGGTTATGGCGATGGCGTATGTATCGTGCCGATGTGGACCGTAGGCTGCTCCCTCTAGGCAAGCTTCAAACCGCTCGAATTCGCCGGGCGCCCTGACGATCCAGCTATTCCGGTCAAGCGACATGCCGCTCCAACCCTTCTGGAGACGTCGATCCTTGAATATGCGAGCGGATCAAGCGCAGAATTAAATCGTCCTGCAGCAGCTCTTTCGGCCCGATGCCGTATCGGGCAGGCCTCCAACAACAGCGCGTAAAGTCATTGGTCGGCGCCCTTAGCCTTGGTGAACCTGGACCCGGCCAGCGAGAAAGCGGCGAGGAGGCTCGCCCTTGAGGGAGGAGCGACCATTTGTGCAGAGCGTCACCGAAGTGATCACAAGAAACGAGGTGGTCCGCACGGCGCTGAGCCAGTTGGCCTCCAAACGTCGCGATCGGCCCCGGGAGCGCTTTCATTCTGAAGGCGTCATCCCCGAACAGTCGCCGCCCAGCCTCTGGACCATCGGGCCCGCGGAGTAGCCGAGTTCCATGCGCGTCTGCTTGTCGATGAGGTACTCGGTCGTCATCCGGCCTCCGTCAGTGGCTCGAAGAACCCAGGCCTCGGTGGTTCCGGCCGGGCCTTCCACCGTCCGGCTTCCCGTGACGGTCACGGTGAAAGCTCCAAACCCCTTGTCATACTGCCAGACCGGAACAATCAGCTCGGCGCCTTCGGCCAGAGGCAAGGCGCTGAAGGTCAGGCCCCACAGGTTGCCGTCCCAGACCGGTCGATCAAGAGCGACATCGATGTCGGTGCGCGTTTCGCCGAGCGTCTTGGATCCACGGACCCGGTCGGCCCCGTACACGAGGTGCACCTCCTGGCCGGGCATGGTGCTGGAGGCTGCCCGCACGCTGTCGTATCGGATCGGGCGCATGTCGACGGCATCCACTTGGATCCGATCGCGCATGTCGAAGTTCCAGGCGTCGGCCTTCTGATGAATGGAAATTTCCCAGACGCGGCGACCGTCCACGACGGCCTCTCGGACCGTCTGGCGGGTCGCGCCGACGACGCGATCCTGTACGACGAGCGCGTAACAAGCGTCGCCCTGCATCAGCAGAGCTCCGTCGGGGTCCTGGCCGGACGTGAAGGCCAGCAGAGCCAAGGCAGTGATCGGAGTCATTCCAAGGTTCCTTAGAGTGGCGGTCGGGATCTCGAGCCGCCGGCGGAAAAGAGAGTCAGCGCCCGTCAGATCGCGCCCAAGCGACGATGAAGGCGCGATGATCGTTACCTCTCGTCGAATGGTTGACGATGGTCAGGATCTCGAATCCGGCTGAGCTGATGTGACGGCAAGGCTGCCTCTGTCCGAATACCCTCACGAAGGGAGCCGCCGCGATCGCCCGCATCATGGGCAGCAGGAGCCATCGGATCAGCGGGTACATGTCCTCCAGACAGGACGTCTTGGAGATGAACAGACCCCTGGCGATGAGAAGGTCGTTTATTCGCCGCAGCATAGCCGGCAGGTCCCTGACCAAGTGCAGGTAGTTAAATGCCAAAACCGCTTGGTATCGCTTCCCCTCCGCCTCGGTTTCCGCGGTTCCAGTTCGGAAGACGAGCCCGGGGACGGCGTCCACGGCCATCTTCTCTTGGGCGATTGCGATCATTCCAGCGGAGACGTCCGTCGCATGGTAGCTTCGAACGCCACCAGCGAGCCGAAGCGCCGTGCTGCCGGTCCCGCAACCCAGTTCTAGGACCTCATCATCCGGCTTCAGCAGCTCTCGCGTACGATAGATCGTGCGCTCATAGCCTGCCTGGTCGGCGATAGTGCTTTGAGCGTACTTGCGAGATGTTCTGCCCCAGAAGCGAGCGTCGCTCGCCGCAGCCGCTCCTGATAAATCTCGAGCGGACGGTCTCAACATTTTTTCATACCAGTACACCGGCCACTTCCTCTTGTGCGCGGAAGTGCGATCGCTTGATTAGGAGGAAAGGGTTCGGTGCTGTTTCAGCCTTGCGATTTAGTTTGGATGTTCGTCGATTGGCCAGCGGTCGGACCCGCGCCCGCCGATCTTACCAAGCCCGCGAAAGCAACATCGAGAACTGTTCTTGAACTGGCGGGCTCCGCGGTCGTCGAGTGAGGGCGCAGTCTCATGCGGACACCATATTCGGCTCAGAAGAGATGCTGTGGGTGATCGGGATGCGGGGCGACTTCGCAGACTGTGCGGCCTGCAATCACGCCCCCTCACGTCCCACAGTATTGCCGTAGCGGTATCACATATTGGGCAACCCACATCTGCGCAGTTTTGCAGCTGTGATATGCGAGAACGTTCATGGCGCGACCACCGATCACCCACATAGACTAGCTGGCCGGGACTGATGAGGTCACTGGGCCGTGCCGAAAGTCACGGCTGGCCGGGGTGCTGTCAACTTAACCGGCAAGTAATCGTCGAACGAGTGCGCGTGCGGTCCCGCAATTTGATTTCAAAACAGATGCTTGGGCGAACGTCACTGGTGCTAGCAAAGCATGTGGCCATCCGGTTGGGCGCAAAGCGCTCCAAGTCCACACGATCGAAATCATTATCCGTTTGGTCCCGCCGCGCCTCTAATCGCCCGTTAAGTTGACGGCGCCGTCTGACGGAGGAGCCACGCAAGCGCACGCAATCTCAGGTCGCTCGCCACTGCGATTGTGCCATACGTTTTCGTATAACTCTCACAGCACTATGGGCGTGTTGTGGCTTGGCTGATCGCTCTACTGCATGTGCCCTCCGCAATGGCACAGTCTCCCATGTTCCGCTTTTTGGCGTCGCCCCTCGCCCTCATCTTGGGCCTGATGATCATCTCGGCCATCCCAGTGCTGACAGCGCTGGTTGATGCCCTCCAGATTTCGTCCGGATTTTACCCCCACGACAGCCCTCACCTAGCGGTCGCTCCGATCTCGTGGTTGGCCCATGCTTGGGCAGGCGTCGCGTTTGGGGTCTGCGGGCCCCTACAGTTCGTGCGAGCGCTCAAAGGCGGCTTTGGAATGCTGCATCGAACGGCGGGCTGGATCTTCGTCCTTTCCGGCGCCGCCCTCGCCCTGTCGGGCATTTCGCTCCTCCTTCAGGTGACGCCACAGCGCACCGCAATCATCGACGTCGGCCGCGGCATTTTCGGGCTGGCCCTGTTGCTCACTCTCTTTCTCGCCGTCGTGGCAATCCGGAAGCGAGATGTCCTAAGTCACCGAGCCTGGGTCATACGCGCCTATGCTGTCGGAATGGGATTGGGGACCGCGTCGCTCGTTTTCTTCCCGATCTACCTGGTTACGGGGCACGCGCCGACGGGGTTTGGCGCCGACGCGCTTTTCGTCGGCTCGTGGGCCCTGAACATCGGTCTCGCCGAAGCGATCGTTCGCAATCTCCGAACGACAGCGAAGGGATCAACCCGTGCGGCTGGGTAGTGCTGTTAACTGAACCTGCGCGCATCGCCGCGCTTAGCGACCTCGGTCACGGTGCCACAGGATGGTGTCAACCCACGGCCAAGTGAGGGGGGTGACGGGATCATGCGTCCAGATATTTCACTTGTGTAGCTTGGGCGAGTCTGCGGCCGACGCGATGCCGCTAGCGTCGGCCGCACCACTGCTGCTCACTTAAGCATGTGTTTTAAAGATAAACGTCGACTGCGATCAAATCGATCGCCGATTTCTTGCCGGTTAAGTTCATAGCACCGTGCTGTCAATCTGACGAATTGATCTCGATCAGATTGCCGGAGGGGTCTTTGACCATGAGTTTGCCACGATGACCACGGGCAGGCACGGTGCAGTGGACCAAAGGAATGCCGACCTCTATCACTCGGGCGTGAATGACCTTCCAGTCCGCGATCGAGACCACGTGACCGAAATGCATTTCCGTCCTCGCTTCGATGGTCATGGCGGAGTCTTTGCGTTCGTGAAACGTCAGCTGCGCTTCGAATACACGCACATTAGAGACCCCATCGCGCAGCGGCTGCACCGTCGCCCCGAACGTATCTTGATAAAAAAGCTCGCATGCATTCAGGTCTGCAACGGGCAACGACAGATGAAACATCACTTACTTGGTTTATATTTTGTTGATTTGGAGAAGTGAAAGCCCAGAATTTCGTATCGTTGTCGAAAATAGAATCGATGAGCATCCAACCGCACCGTGGCAGAGTTCAGAGTCACTGTATTGCAGCCCAAACCGAGCGCCTTTTCCTCCAACCAGTCGAGAAGCGTGGCACCGTGTCCTTGGGAACGGCATTCGGGGTCGGTGACCAGGTCATCGATCTCAAATCTCAACCCGCAATAGGTCGTCCGGAACATGCGCCAGACAGCCAAAGACCTTACGGCATCGCCATCATGGAGTTGAACGACGCCCCCACCCGCAGAAGCAATCTCGGTCATCAGAGCTGCGTAATCGCCGCCCATGTCGGGGCGAAACAGGCGATGCAACCGTTCGCCCTCGAGAAGCGCAAATCTTCGGGCGCCGGGATCGCCCAGCGGCACGAGCGCTCCCTTGGCATCTATTCGGGCTACGGGGTCAGTCTTCAATCGCGGGCTTCCTGATGTCTGGCGAACCTGGCGCCGGACACGGTGGTCAGAAACTTTCGCACGGCATTCATTCTGGGCCATGTCGCGCGGCCCTTGAGTCGACGAATGGTTCGACCCCGGGGAATCCGGCGCGCGCCACGATGAAGGGACGGTTGTCGTTACCCTTGGTGGCGTGGATCTCGACGGTCATGATTTCGAAGCCCGCCGACCGCAGGTGACGGCACAACTCCCTCTGGCCTAGGACCAGCACGTGCGGGGCGTTGCCGGTCGCCCGCATGGCAGGCAGCAGAACCCACCTGATGAGAGGGTTCATGTCTGCCAGACAGGGCGTTTTGGAGATGAAAAGACCCCCAGGGACGAGTAGGCCCTTTATGCGCCGAAGCGTCGTCGGCAAATCTCGAACCAGGTGCATGTAGTTGAAACCCAACACCGCCTGATGGCGGGTATCGCCCCCCTCGGTCTCGACGGTCCCTTTGCGGAACACGAGACCGGAGACAGCGGTGGCGGCCAGCTTTTCGTTCGCGATCCCGATCATCCCGGCGGACACGTCCGTCGCGACGTAATTCTGAACCTCGCCGGCGAGCCGAAGGGCTGTGCTGCCGGTCCCGCAACCCAGCTCGAGCACCCGGTCGTCAGGTCTAAGCAGAGCTCTCGTCAGTTCCACCGTCCGCTCGTATCCGGCTTGATCACCGATACGAGTTTGGGCGTATCGGAGCGAAATTCTATCCCAGAACCGCGCGTCACTGGTTTCAGACGTCATGGATCGCTCCTGTGACACGGCCGTAACACGCGTCCAGAGCAGGTGAACCTGCCGCCCCATGCAGCTCTGATATGCGTAAGCGTATGGCGCGTGGTTTCCATCGGAGCGCTAAGCTACGTCGAGACCGTACCGGCTCCGACCGCAGCTCGTTGACCACTCATGTCGATCGTGTCGGCGCGGCGTCCAACGGCAAGAGGCGGCCCCTGACGCTTTGTGAGAAGCCCTGGGGCGATCGGTCTTCTGTCTGAAGAAGGGAGTGCGATGCGGCTGCATGAGTGGATGATGATCGCGGCGGCGACGGTGGTCTCGGGAATCTGCCTTGATGCGTCCCCCGCACACGCCCAAGGGTGCCCGCCTGGATTCTACGCCACGGGCGGTGGAAACGCCGGTTGGGTCGGTTGCGCTCCGGTTGGACCGATCGAGGAAGAGGAGGCCCCCGAGGAGTTTGCCGGCGAAGGCTACGGCGGCGGCCTGCCGCCCATGAGATACGATCCCGAGCAGACCCGCATGTGGGCCGAAGCCTCGATTCGAGCCGACGCCTATCGGGAAAGCGAACGGATGAAGGATCCGGTCTATCGGCGACTGAGCGAAGGCTATTGGGAGCACTTCGAGTTCGAGTCGGGCGACCCTTGGCAAACCTGCATTGCCACGTTCCTGACCCCCCGCGGCGGCGTGGTGCTGATGGATTGGACCGGCGACAATCCCGGCACCTTCATCGCCTTCTTCGGAGGCGCGATCGGCTCCGTGGATCGCATCGAGCGTCTTCGCGTGACCCTGATCCAGTCAGGGGAGGAACAGACCGTCGAGGCTTTCCACGCGCCGTTTCCGTGGGAGCCGCAGCTCGGCATGGTGATGTTCGCCGTGCCCTCCACGGCGGCTCTCCTGGACAACATCGAGGCCGTTCAGGATTTCGAGGTGAAGCTGGTCGACCAGACGCTGGTCTGGGGCGAGTGGCACAGCGGCGACGCGGCCCGCGAGCGACTGGCGGCCTGCGTGCGACGCCGCAGCTCGTAAGACGCGGCGAGCGCCCGTCTTCTCGTGAAGACGGGCCACTCCCCGGTCGAGCCGATCAGTCCGGATCACGGCGAAGGCTGGCCCAGCACATGAGGCCGACGATGAGCCCGAGCACCGTGCGAAGGATGTCGACGTAGATGATCCCCACGGAAAGCTGCAGATTGTCGATCACGCCCTGCTGGATGGAGTTCAGTGCGGCATGTCCCAAAGCCGCCGGCCAGAAGCTGCCGGACCGGATGGTCAGCCAGCCGAAGAAGAAGGACAGCCCTAGCGTCTGGAGCGGGAAAAGGACGAAGGCGCCCAGCACCGGATAGTTCGGGAAGTTGTATCCCGCCAACAGTGCCGGCAAGTGCCAGATCGACCAGATGAAGGACAAGATCAGAATGCCGCGGATGACGCCGGCGCGGCGGGTCAAATGCCCTTGCAGAAATCCGCGCCAGGCGAACTCCTCGCCAACCGTCACCCCGAGGGTGACCACAGAGAAGACCACGGCGGTCGCCGCCACGTTCGCTGCGAAAAGAGGCCATATCTGGAAACCCTCGCCCAGCACCCACGGGCCTTCACTGATCACAACGCCACTCGTCGTGAATGCGAACCATCCGGAGGTCGCGGCGCCCACCCCGATCAGAATCGCCAGCATCGCGAACGCCAGAAGGGTCGGCACTACGACGGCGACGGGGAGATAGCGGACACGCCCAAGTTTCCACAGTAATCCGGATCGCGCTGCGCGATTGAAGGCGATGAACCCGAGGGCGATCACGGTCGGCGACCACATCAGGACCATGAACATCAGGACGGTCTGCGGGCTGTTCAGCCCCCAAGCCTGAAGAGCGAAAAGCTGAAGCGCCCAGGACACGGCCAGAGCCAGTCCGACGTACAGGGCGATCGACGCCCAGCTCATCGAAAGGGGTGCAGGCTCGAACGTGACGGTCGAGCAGTGTTGAGAAGTGGGAGGCGCAGGCGTGCGGCCCGTCCCAGATGGCATCCGGGAAGGCGGTCCACGATCAGGAGTGGGGGTCGTCAGCCGCAGCGCGGCGGGCGAGAGGTCTGACCGGAGGCGTCGGGGTGAACGCCGGATCAGAACCCGTTCACGACAAGCTTGCGGGAGGCAGGTGAGACCGCGTCGTCAGTCGTGGTACCACCAAGGACAGCAGCAGTCGGGCCGCGATCACGACCAGGGTCAAAAACACGGCGACGCCGGGGAAAAGCCAGGCCCCGAGAAGCTCCCGGGCGGTCGACGGATCGTCGATGACGCCCACGAAAGCCACGCCCGGCCCCAGCCAAAGACCCGCGTGAACCGGGTCGAAAATCTTCAGCGCGACCGTGAGGACCGCCACGGATGCGAGCACGGCGAGCAGGACGAGGGCCAGCAGCGCCGAGGCTGCGACGACGCTTCTGTGCGCACGATTGACCACGAAGCGGGCTAGGGCGCCGGCCTTCTGGGATCCCAAGGCCTCGTAAGCCTCGATCTCGTCGACGAAGCACCGCGCATGACGCTCCGCCGGGCCGAAGTCGAGCAGCACGTCACGCACTGAAGCGCCGGCCGCGACCCGATCTTCGACGGCTTCCTTGACGATGTCGGCGCGCTCAGACTCCGACAGATGGCTGAGCGCCCACCCAAGGCGGCTGAGCCAATGATCCAGCTCCCGTTCATCCGTCATGTCTCGCCCTCCGCGCGAGGAATTGATCGAGCCGCGACGAGATTTCGGACCAGGCGGCCAGTTGCGCCCGCAGTTCCTCCCGTCCCGCCGCGGTGACGGCGTAGTATTTCCGCGGCCGTCCGTTATCTGGGTCGATGCGCCACTCGGCGGCCGTCCATCCGGATTTCTCCAGACGATGGAGCAAGGGATACACGGCCCCCTCGGCCAGTTGCAGGCCCGCATCGCGACGCAGGCGCTCCAGGATGTCCAGACCGTAGCAGGCCTGTTCGTCCAGCAAGCTCAGCAACGCCAGCTCAGCCAGGCCCTTCAGCATCTGGCTGCGAGGGCCGCCCACGGCTTCGTCGATTTTGGCTTTCGATGACATCTTGTATTGCAAGATATCATGACTTTCCCGAAACACAAGCCGCCTTGGCCTTCGCGCGTTCGACGCCGTGATGCAGGCTTTCGTTCACAGAACCTCCTGACCAGGAGACGCTCGGCAGCCCCGGCCCGCCGAGCGTCCCTGCGGTCACGAGCTGCGGAAGTCTCCATGAAGCCCGAGCGGCATGGCCTGATCCAGCCACGCCCTGGCCAGGGGGCCGACGTCGGGCCGTGCGGCGTCGAACACGGTCAGGGCCGTCTGGCCTCTCGCCCAGTTCAGCGCCGTGCCGACGACCCAGCCGTCGTCTTCGCGAATCCCACCAGGCCGCGGAACGAAGACGTGTTCCTCGACCATCCAGTCGGGGCCGTAGGAGAAGACGCCGTTCCGCCCTTCGTCGAGATCGATCTTGATGACCGCGTCGAACCAGTCCTCACGATCGCGCTCCTCGAACCCCGTGGCGTAGACATAGCGGTGGCGACGGGCGTCGAAGCGAGGATTGATCTTGGGGAACTCCGCCCGCGCGTGCATGCGCTCGAACCGCGGGGCGCCGGCCGGCGGCAAGGTCACGCGATGCGACACGCCCTGCCAGGTCGGAAACTGCCCGCTCAGGGGCTTGAAGAACTCCAGCATCTGATCTCCGTCCACGTAGTGGACGACGTCGAAGTGGATGGTGCCGTTCCCCTCCTCCCAGGCATTGCCGAAATGGAAGGCGAAGCCGCTCGGGAGCTCGGCCTGACGGACGAGATCGAAGGTTTCACGATCGAAAACGTGAACCCTCATCGGTTTGTCCGGCACACCACGGATGGTGCCGAACGTTCCGCTCTCCAGCGACCGCGGCCCCCGCGTCTCGGTGGAGCATTGCACCACGACCAGCGACCGCGCGGTCAGCAGAAAGTCGTGGACGTATCCCTCTTGCCCCAAAGGCTGGACCTTGAAGCTTTCGAGCGCGCCCGCCGCATCCAGCCGGTACAGCAGAACCCGCTGGCCGAGCGAGCCGATGTTCCACATCCGCCCGTCCTCGCCGCGACGCGGATGGGCCGAGAACGGCGCCCCGTCGATCTCGCCGCCCAGTCGGACCAGACCAAGCGTGTCGAGGCTCTCGGGATCGATCCGCATGGCGCTGCCGCCTTCCCAGAGAGCCCAGCTCTCGGCGCCCACGGCGACGATGCTGGTGTTCGAGGGGTTTGCGCTGTCCGCGCCGCTGAAGGCGGCCGAGGGCGATGCGGCGACGCCGCCTCCGCTGACGGGGAACAGAAACGCTCCTGCGGCGGCTTCAGTCCGGAACTTGGACGTCTGGATGAAGCGGCTCCGATAGCGGACGCCGCCGTTCTCGATGCGCCACCGCTGAACGAAACCGTCGCCGTCGAACCAGTGGCGATAGCGAACGTCGCCGCGCTCGAACATCGCAGGACCGTTGCGATGGAACACGCCCTTCAGATCGGCCGGGAACGCGCCCTCGACCTCAAGTCGCGCGGCATCGAGTTCACGCCCGTTCTCGAACGCCGCGACCCTGGAACCGGGAAGAAGGGCCCGCGCCCGCGGGGCGATCGCACCTCCGGGCGACGGCGCGGCCATTGCCGGCCACGCGCTCGCGACGACGCCAGCCCCTGCGGCGCCGCCCAGAAACGATCGACGGCTGGTCGGTGTCATGGGCGGGCTCATGGCTGATAGATCAGGACTGCGGTGGCCGACGCGTCGGCGTTGACGGCCACCTTCATGCGGTCGAACGGGGGAATGCCTCCCTGGACGACGGGCACGTTGGAGAAGCCGTATCCCTCCCGCGGAATGCCCACGACGTTCATGTCGACTTTGCCGTTGCCGTTCTCGTCGTGGTAAAGCTGAACCGCGTATTCTCCGGCGGGCAGCCCCGGGAAGCGGATCTCGTTCGTTCCCTGGACGGCGTCCTGAGCCGCGAAGGTCACGCGCTTCGCCTCGGCCTCACCCGGGAGACGACCCAACAATTCAGCCCGCAACTGCCCGTCGGCGGATCTGACGCCTTCGACGCGCAAGGTGAGGACATGCCCGGCCGCCGCCGGCTCGGACGGCGCCGGTGCGTGACCGCAGCCCGCCAGTGCGGCGAGCAGGGGCACGAGCGCGAGGCTGTGCGAAAGTGCGGGGGTGTTGAAACGTGTCACGGTGACCTGGCTCCTAGATTGCGGGGCCCGAAGCCCCCTTGCGCTTCCTCGATGACGGCCTGATCGATCCTCACCAACGCGGATTTCGCGGTCGGTCGTTCGCGCTTCGCGAGCTGCGCCAGCGTCTTCGCGAACGGCCGGCAGGGTGCGCCGGCGTCCATGTTTGGCCTCTCCGCGCCGATGCGATATGAGGCGCGTGGGGGATCCGACTTGCAGCAGGACGCAACTGCCCGTTCGAGCCGAGGAATGCTCGGCGAGCTTGTGAGACCGGTGGCCACCGGCGTCGTTTCGGGCGTGATCCTCGCACTTCTTGCGCCCTATCAGACCGGGGCGATCTTCGACGCCGCCGAACGCTACATCTTCTGGATCTGGTGCAGCGTCGCGGGAGCGCTGCTGCTGACCGCGTTCGACCGCGTGGCGACGACGCTGGGTCGCGAGCACGGCGTCTCGCGACCGCTGTCGGCCTCACTGGGCGTCCTCGCCGCGGCCGTGCCGATCACCCTGATCGTCCATGCGACGGCGCCCGCCATCGACGACGGGACCAGGCTCCTTCCGTTCTGGTCCTTGTTCCCCTCGGTTCTCATCATCTGCATCCCCTTGCAGATCGTCATGCTTCTTCTGGCGCGGACCGCGCCGCGCCAGTCGCCGGCGCCGGCGCCGGATCCTCACGCCGTCACAGCTCCTCGCTCTCCCTTGTTCGACAAGGTTCCCGCGCGACTGGGCCGCGACTTGCTCTGTCTCAAGACGGAGGATCACTATCTGCGGGTCTACACGACGGCCGGCGACGCGCTGATCCTGATGAGCATGAGCGACGCCGAGGCGTCCCTGGGGCGGGCCGCCGGTCAACGGGTGCACCGAAGCTGGTGGGTAGCCCGCGCCGCCGTGAAATCGGCGACGACGACGCCCGATGCCGTACGGCTGAACCTGACCAACGGTCTGGAGGTGCCGGTCTCGAGGTCGCGCCGCCAGTCGCTGCGTGACCAAGGATGGTTCCAGACTGACGACGAGGACGAAGGCTGACGGGCTCGCCATCGGTCCAGCGCGCCGTGTCCACCGGATGGCACGGCGAGACGCCCGATCCGCCGCGTATCGACCGGCCTTGCAGGCTGTCAGGGAGCCAGCTCGGCGACCAGGAAATCGAACACTGTCCGGACGCGTGCGCTGGTGTTCAACTCGCGATGGGCGGCCAGCCACATCGGCACCATGACGGGACCGACGTCCGGCATCGCGCGGCGCACCAGCGGCTCCGCATCGCCCACCTCCGCCAGCATGAAGCCGATTCCCAGGCCGCGCTTCACGAGCTCCCACTGCACCAGCTGGTTGTCGCAAACGATGGGGAACTGGCTTTCCGCAGCCTGCACGCCGACGCTCTGCATCACCTGCAGCATCGGGCGATTGTCCGAATAGCCGAGGAACTCGGCAGAGGCGAGGCCGGCCGGACTCCGGAGATCTCCGACCGACCTGAGATAGGTTTCGGTCGCGTACAAGTGAGCAGGGTCGTCCCGGATCTTCTTCACGATGATGTCGGGGTGGGTCGAGGCGACGTTGCGGACGGCGATGTCCGCTTCTCTGCGGCGCAGGTCCGCAGAGGCGTTCGAGGCGACCAACTCCACCTCAATTCCAGGATGCGTGCGGCGCAGTCGCTTGATGATTGGAGGCAGGACGAAGGCGGAAGCGACGTCGGTGGCTGTGATGCGCACCAGACCGTCGATCGATTGTGACTGACCCGAGGCAGATAGGGAAAACCGCGTCGCCGCCTCCCCCATTCCGCGCACATGTTCCAGCAGTTCTCGGCCAGCCGGCGTGAGGACGAAGCCCCGGCCCACCCGTTCGAACAGGACTACCCGCAACTCGGTTTCCAACGCGTCGATCTGTCGGCTCAGCGTCGGTTGCGACAACCCGAGCGCCCGAGCGGCCGCAGACAGCGTCCCCTCTTCGGCCGCGACCAGAAACGATCTTGCCTTGTTCCAATCGAAATTGACCGAGCGCCAGTCCATGCCAGTCTCCAAATTCCCATCGTCGTGGCGACAAGCGCGTAAGGCTGTTCTTGTCCAAGGCCGATCGATTGACTGAAAACGACTCCGGCCTCTGAGTCTCGGCTGTGGGACGAGGCTTCGCAAGGCGCTTCGCCAACGACCGCCTTATCGCGACGTCGCCGTACGCGAGCGAGTTCAGGTCCGCGCATTAGCACGGTCCAGCCTATTGACTGGCTCTTGACCGGCTGAAACCAAGCTGAGGCGAGAGACGACGGTCTCGACCTTCCTGGCAATCGAGGACCGCCTTCCATGCGCCTGAAAGACAAAGTCGCCCACATCACCGGGGCCGCCCGCGGCATCGGCGCAGCGATCGCCGAGGCGTTTGAAAGAGAGGGAGCTTGGGTCGTACTCAGCGACCTGCGCATCGACGAGGTCGAGGCGAGCGCCCGACGGATCGGTTCGCGCGCCTGGGAACTTGGGCTCGACGTGCGCGATGAGGAACAGTGGCAGACGGCGCACGAGACCATCCTCGAGCGGTTTGGCCGACTGGACGTGCTGGTCAACAACGCCGGGATCACCGGGTTCGAGTCCGGTTTGGTGGCGCACGATCCCGAAAACGCGAGCCTTAAGGACTGGCACGCGGTGCACGCGACCAACCTCGATGGGGTGTTTTTGGGCTGCAAACACGCGATCAGAGCGATGCGGCAGACGGGCGTCGGGTCGATCGTCAACGTCTCTTCTCGGTCTGGGATCGTCGGTATTTCCGCGGCGGCCGCCTACGCCTCTTCGAAGGCGGCGGTTAGGAATCACACCAAGACCGTCGCTCTCTACTGCGCAGAGCAAGGCCTGAAGGTGAGGTGCAACTCTTTGCATCCGGCAGCCATCCTGACCCCGATGTGGGAACCGATGCTCGGAACCGGCCCGCAGAGAGAGGCCAACATGGCAGCCTTCGTCTCGGATACGCCTCTGCGGCGCTTCGGCACGCCTGAGGAAGTGGCGGCCCTCGCCGTGCTTCTCGCGAGCGACGAGGCGACCTATATTACGGGGGCGGAGTTTCATATCGACGGCGGCATCCTTGCAGGCGCGGCGGCGAGCCCGCGCCCAGTCACGGCCGTCAGTGCTGTCAACTTAACTTCCGCGCATCGCCAAGGTGAATGACTTCCGTCACGACGCCACAGCCGCCTTCTAGGCCGCGTGCGCCTGCGCCCGAAAGGTCCGCAATGTGCTCCGGCTGACGAGATGCCGCTGGGTGTAGAAGGTGTTGTGGACGGCGGCGTGGACCGTCAGGAACCGCTGGGCTGAGGCGGCGGACTTGAAGCCGATCATCTGCCGCTCGCGCCTTCGGATCGGCAGATGCGAGGCCTCCGCGCGATTGTTCTCGCGGAGGCGACCCGGTCGATGGCGGTCGCTCAGGCCCGGCCGATCCAGCGCGGTCTTGTAGGAGCCGAGGCCGTCGGTGACGATAGCTTCCGGCACAACCGTCTGATCCCGCAGCAGCTTTCTCAGGAAGTTCTCTGCAGTGGCGGCATCCCGCCGTCTCTCGACGGCGGAGCCGAGCACCTCCCTTCGTCGTCGACCGCCCGCCACACGTATATGTGCCGGCCGCCGATCGAGCTCACCATCTCGTCAAGATGCCGCCGCGGCGAAGGCGCCGGGCGGCGTCGCCGAAGGTTCCTCGCGATCTGCAGTCCGAACTTCCGGCACCAGTCGCGGATGGCCTCGTAGGACACGTCGATGCCACGTTCGGCGAGGATCTCCTCGACGTCCCGAAGGCTCAGATTGAAGCGGTAGTAAAGCCAGACCGCACGCTTGATGACGTCGCTCTCGAACCGGTGCCGCTTGAAGCTGAGTTTCGCCATAAGTCCCTGCCCTGCATGGACTTCTCATCATATCAGTAGAGACCGGTTAGGGTTAGACTGACAGCACCGCCACCGCCACCGCCACCGCCACCGCCCCCATACGCCTAGACCTTCAGGCCGCCTAGACCTTCAGGCGATAGCCGACGCCGGGCTCGGTTTCGATGAGCGCGGGGCGAGCGGGATCGGTTTCGAGCTTCTGGCGCAGTTGGCCGATGACCACGCGCAGGTATTGGCTGTCGGTCGCATGGGCGGCGCCCCAGACTGAGGTCAAGAGGTCTCGATGTCCGATCACCTTGCCGGCGCTGCGCACGAGGACGGCGAGAACCTCGAACTCCTTGGGCGTCAATCGTACGGCGCCGCCCCCGCGCGAGACCAGGCGGCGCTCCAGATCGACGACGACGTCGCCCGCCTGCACTGGGCCGGAAGGCGTATCCTGCGCTGAGATCTGGCGAAGCCCCGCCCGGATGCGGGCCAGCAGCTCGCCCACGCCGAACGGCTTCTCGACATAGTCGTTGGCCCCGAGATCGAGCGCGGCGATCTTCTCAGCCTCGCGGTCGCGCGCGGACAGAACGATGATTGGACCCTTGTAGAATTCCCGCGCGCGCGCGAGCACGTCTTTGCCGTCCATGTCGGGCAGGCCCAGGTCGAGGACGACGGCGTCGGGGTTCCAGAGCGCGATGCCGCGCAGGCCCTCCTGCCCGCCGTCGGCGCGTTTGGGCTCATAGCCGGCGGCGTCCAGTGCAGGCGAGAGGAAGCGGTGAATCTGCGGCTCGTCGTCGATGACGAGCACCTGGGGGCGGAGCGCGGACATGAGGGCACGCTAAAGCAGGTCGGGGTGGGTGGCGACGGCCTTGGGCAGGCTGATCAGGATGCGGGTGCCCTTGCTGTCATGGATCGGGCTGGCGGCGGCGATCCGGCCGCTCATCGCCTCGACGAAACCTTTGGAAATGGCCAGACCCAAGCCGGCCCCCTTGGAGCGGTCCGAGGGTTCCTCCATGCGGCGGAACTTGTCGAAGACGCGCTCCAGTTCCGCGGTCGGGATGCCCTGGCCGTCGTCCTCGACGGAAATGACCACAGAGCCGCGATCCTCATAGGCGGCCAGTTCTATGATCGTGCCGTCGGCGCTGTACGCGATGGCGTTCTCCAGGATGTTGACCAGGGCCTGCTCCAGCAAAGCCTGATCGGCGGGGACGGCCGTGAGCCGGTCGGGGAAGTCGCGCGTCATGCGCCGGGCGCCAAGCCGACGCGACACGCGGTCGGCGGCGGCGTTCAGCACGTCACGGACGTCTGTCCAGTCCGAGCGCACGTTGAGCGCCCCGCCCTCCAGTCGAGTCATGTCCAGCAAGTCGCCGACGTAGCGGCTCAACCGCTCAGCCTCCTCACGGATGCTGAGCAGCAGATCTTTTCGGACGGCGGGCTTCAGATCGTCGCCGTAGTCGATCAGGGTGGTGGCCGATCCCAGCACCGTGGACAGCGGCGTCCTTAGATCGTGGCTGACGGAGTTCATCAGGGCGCCCCGGAAGCGGTCGGTGCGCTTCAGCGTCTCGGTCTCGACGGCGTCGCCGGCCAGCTGTGCCCGCTCGATGGCGACGGCGCCCTGCTCGATCATGGCCAGGACCAGGCGCTCTTCGTCAGATCCGGGCTTCTGCGCTCCGGCCTCGATGCCCACCACGCCAGCACGCGACCTGAGGCCGTCCAGGGGACGGAATGTCCACGCCGCTTGGGGCAAGGTCCCCGTGCCGTGGCCAGCTGCCTCGCCCCTCTCCCACGCCCAGCGCGCGGCAGCCATGGCGGACGAATCCAACGACTCGACCCTGGGCGCCGAGGCGGCCACCGTGACGTCGCCGCCGTCGGGCAGCAGGACCACGGCCTTGCCCCCCACCGCCGCGGCAGTCTGTTCGGCCAGCACCCTGGCCGTCTCGGGCCGGTCGTCGGCGGCCGCGAGACTCTGGCTGGCGGCCAGCAGGGCGGACACGGCCGAGGCACGCCTCTCCGCATTGCGCGCCTGATCTCGGACCCGTCCCGCCAGTCCGCCTGTCGCCAGAGCCACCGCCCAGAAGACGAGCAGGGTCAGAATGTCGGTCGGTGAGCCGATCAGGAAGGTGTAGCGCGGTTCCAGGAACAGGAAGTTGTAGGTCAGGAAGGCGACCGTCGCGGCGGCGAGCGCCGGTCTGAGGCCGTGCAGCACGCCTGCGGCCAGAACGGCCGAAAGATAGACCACCCCGAGGTCCACGCGGGCGAAGGTGCGGTCCAGCAGAGTCGCCAGTCCGGTCGCCGCGACGATGAAGCCCGCGCCGATGGCATACCCCTGCCAGTCGTGCCGCATGGGCTTGAGACGCATGGCCTTCGCGGGTTGATCGTCGTCGTGCGGCGCGTCCGTCACGACATGGATGGCGACGCCCCGGGCGGCTCGCAGCAGCTCGGCGGCCAGCGACTGGCCCAGCCATTCGCTGATCCGGCTGTCGACGCCCTTGCCGATGACGATCTGAGTGACGTTGGCGCGTCGGGCGTAGTCCATCACGGCGGCGACCACGTCGTCGCCTGTCAGCAGAACCGTGCGCCCGCCGAGCTGCTCCGCCAGGACGAAGGCCTCGCCCAGTTTGGCCGCCGCCTGTGGCCCCGACGGCGCGCGGTTCGGCCGTTCGACGTGCGCCACCGTCCACGGCGCGTCCATCATCATGTCGGACAGTCTTCGCCCGGTGCGGACCAGGGACGCGGCCATGGGGTCGCCGCCGACCAGAACCAGGATGCGTTCGCCCGCCGCCCAGGGGCCCTCCATGCCGCGATCCCGCAGGGTGGCGACCAGCTGATCGTCCACGGTCTGGGCCGCGCGGCGCAGAGCCAGTTCTCTGAGCGCGATCAGGTTCTCGACCTTGAAGAAGCGGTCGGCGGCCAGGCGCGCGGTCTCAGGCACATAGACCTTGCCTTCTGCGAGGCGCTTCCTCAGCTCCTCGGGCGTGACGTCGACGACCTCGATCTCGTCGGCCCGCGACAGGGCGCCGTCCGGCACCGCCTCACGCTGGCGCACGCCGGTGATGCGCAGGATCACGTCGGACAGACTTTCCAGGTGCTGCACGTTCAGCGTGGTCCAGACGTCGATGCCCGCGTCCAGCAGCTCCTCCACGTCCTGCCAGCGCTTGGGATGGCGCGAACCGGGCACGTTGGAATGGGCGTACTCGTCGACCAGCAACAGTTCCGGCCGCCGCGCCAGAGCGCCGTCGAGGTCGAATTCCAAAAGTGTGCGGTCGCGGTACTCAATGGGCGCGCGGGCCATGACGTCCATGCCGCGCAGCAGGCTCTCGGTCTCGCGCCGGCCATGGGTTTCGACCACCCCCACGACGACGTCGCCGCCCTCGGCCTTTCGGCGACGGGCGGCGCGCAGCATCTCATAGGTTTTGCCGACCCCCGGCGACATGCCGAGGAACACCTTCAGCCGCCCGCGCCTGGGGCGTTTGGACCCGACCTTGGCCGGATCGGGCGGCGAAGGCGGCGGCTCGATCGTCACCCGGCGGCGGCCGCCGGGAAGCGGTTATCCAGAGCGCGGTTGGTCATCAGGACATTGACGCGCGGCTGGCCGATGAAGCCCAGCAGCGGCTGTTCGGTCTGTGCGTCGATCACCTGCTGGACCTGGTCCACGCTCACGCCTCGCGCCTGGGCGACCCGCGCCGCCTGAAGCCGAGCGTAGGCGGGCGAGATGTGCGGGTCGAGCCCCGAAGCCGAGGTGGTGACGGCGTCGGCGGGGATCGTCGTCGCGCCCGTTTCGGCCCGGATGGCCTCGGCATCGGTCCTGACGCGCTCAGCCAGATCAGGATTCAGCGGGCCGAGGTTCGAGCCCGACGAGGCGGAGGCGTCGTAGCCGTCCCCAGCCGCCGAAGGCCGGCTGTGCAGATAGCGGGCCTCGGCGAAGGTCTGGCCGATCAGGGCCGAGCCGCGTACCGTCCCATCGGCGTCGCGGACTAGGCTGCCGTTGGCCTGATTCGGGAAGGCCACCTGGGCGAAACCCGTCACCGCCAGCGGATAGGCCAGCCCCAATAGCAGGGTGAACAGGGCGATCATCACGACCGCCGCACGAAGCTGATTGAGCATCAGAACACCGCCTTCAGCGTGGCCACGCCGCGGCTGCCGTAGATTTCGCCGAAGTCGTGCTCATCGGTGTCGTGATAGCGGACGTCCACGGTGAGGTTATCGGTCAGCTGATAGGCCGCGCCCAGGTTCCAGGTCGTGTAGTCGAAGTCGGAAGACACGAACTGGCGGCCCAGGGTGCCCGACACGGTCCAGCGGTCGGCCGGGGTGAAGGCGGCGTTGGCCTCGACGTAGGTGGCCTCGTCCTCGGCGGCTCCGAAGAAGTCGGGCGACCAGAAGACGGCGGCGCCGATCGTGGCCGGGCCGATGGCGCGTGACGCCGCGACCTTGGCCTCGACGTAGTCGTAGTCCGCGCCGCCCGGCTGGTTCGTGTAGAGATAGGCGACGCCGCCCACGTCCAGCGCCCAGCCCGCGACCTCTCCGCGCCAGCCGCCATACAGGTCGACCTCGGCGTTGGTGTCGTCGTCGCCGGGGAAAGACACGTTTGACGCCCAGGCGCCGGCGTAGAAGGCGCCCGAGGTCAGGTCGATACCGGCCGAGATCGCCGGGTCCTCCTCGGTCTGGCTGACGCCCCGGAAGACATAGTCTGTGGAGGCCGCGACATTGAAGGCCGTGTCGGTTTCCTGGGCCTTGGCGTGGGACGCCAGGCCCCAGACGATCAGGCCGACCAGGCAGGCGCCGGCGAACCAGGCGTCGTTTGAGCCGGAGGCCTTGAAGCGGGATTTGCGGGTCATGGAATGAGCTTTCACTTGGGTAGGAGGGGGCTCAGGCGAGGCCGAGCCCGGAGACGACCAGGTCGATCAGCTTGATGCCGACGAAGGGCGCGATCAGACCGCCCAGGCCGTAGATCAGGAGGTTGCGGCCGAGCAGGGCGCCCGCGCCGATGGCGCGGTATTTCACGCCGCCCAGGGCCAGCGGGATCAGCGCCACGATCACCAGGGCGTTGAAGATCACCGCCGACAGGATGGCGCTTTCGGGACTGTGCAGGCCCATGACGTTCAGCGCGCCGAGCGACGGCAGGGCGACCACGAACATGGCCGGGATGATGGCGAAATACTTGGCCACGTCGTTGGCGATGGAGAAGGTGGTGAGCGCCCCGCGCGTGATCAGCAGCTGCTTTCCGACCTCGACGATCTCGATGACCTTGGTGGGGTCCGAGTCCAGATCGACCATGTTGCCGGCCTCGCGGGCGGCCTGGGCGCCGGTCTGCATGGCCACGCCGACGTCGGCCTGGGCCAGGGCGGGCGCGTCGTTCGCTCCGTCGCCGCACATGGCGACCAGACGGCCCTTGGCCTGCTCGGCCTTGATGAGGCGCATCTTGTCCTCGGGCGTGGCCTCGGCGAGGTAGTCGTCCACGCCCGCCTCGCTGGCGATGGCGGCGGCCGTGACCGGGTTGTCGCCGGTGATCATGACGGTGCGCAGGCCCATTCGACGCAGGTCGGCGAACCGCTCCTTCACGCCCGGCTTGACCACGTCCTTCAGGTGGATGACCCCGATCAGGGCGCCGTTGTGGGTGACGGCGAGAGGCGTGCCGCCGGAGCGGGCGATGCGGTCCACGGCCTGACGGAACTCGGCCGGAGCCTGCGCTTCGGTCAGGTCCAGCGACTTCAGCACCGCGTCGACCGCGCCCTTCCTCCAGCTGTCCTTGCCCGCGTCCACGCCGGACTGGCGGGTGACGGCGGTGAAGGGGATGGCGGTCGCGCCTTCCGGCAGTTCGGCCGTCAGACCGGCGTTCCTGCCCAGTTCGATGATGGAGCGACCTTCCGGCGTCTCATCGGCCAGGGACGCCATGACGGCGGCCTTCAAAGCGGCTTCGGGCCGGACGCCAGGGATTGGGAGGACCTCGGTCGCCATGCGGTTGCCGAAGGTGATGGTGCCTGTCTTGTCGAGCAGCAGGGTGTCGACGTCGCCCGCCGCCTCGACCGCCCGGCCGGAGGTCGCCAGCACATTGACCTTCAACAGGCGGTCCATCCCGGCGATGCCGACGGCTGACAAAAGCCCACCAATGGTCGTGGGGATCAGGGTGATGAACAAGGCGCCCAGGACGATCGGGTCCAGGTCCACGCCGGAATAGGCGCCAAGCCCCACCAGCGTCACGACCGCGATCAGGAACACCAGCGTCAGACCGGCCAGAAGGACGGCCAGAGCCAGCTCGTTCGGGGTCTTTCGCCGATTCGCGCCCTCGACCATCGCGATCATGCGGTCGAGGAAGGTCGAGCCGGGCTTGGCGGTGATGCGCACCTTGATCCAGTCCGACACCACGGTGGTGCCGCCGGTCACGGCCGAGCGGTCGCCGCCGCTCTCACGGATCACCGGCGCGCTCTCGCCGGTGATGGCGGCCTCGTTCACCGAGGCGACGCCCTCGATGATCTCGCCGTCCGAGGCGATGACGTCCCCGGCCTCGACCAGGATGATGGAGCCGATCGCCAGTTCGTGCGCCGGGGTCGGGACCACCGTACCGGTCTTGGGGTCGACGATCAGCTTGGCCTTGGTCGTGACGCGGGTGGCGCGAAGGCTGTCGGCCGCCGCCTTGCCCCGCCCCTCGGCGACGCTTTCGGCGACGTTGGCGAACAGCACCGTGGCCCAGAGCCAGAGCGCGATCTGAAGCGCGAAGCCGAACGGCTGGCCCGAAGCGATCTCCGCCGCCGCCGAGACGTTGGCCAGAAGCGCCACGATCCAGGTGGTGAAGATCACCGGGTTCTTCAGCAGCTTGACCGGGTTCAGCTTGATGAAGGCGTCGCCGAGCGCGCGGCCCAGCATGGCGCCCGACAGGCCGCCCGCGATGGGCGAGCGCGCCGGATTGATGGACATGTCCGTCATGTCGTGAAGTCCGTTCGGATCAGAAGCGGGCCACGACCTGGAGCATGTCGAAATGCTCTACGATCGGGCCCAGCGCGAGGGCGGGGAAGAACTGAAGCCCCCCCAGGATGAGGATCACGCCGATCAGGAGGCCGATGAACAGCGGCCCGTGGGTCGGAAGCGTCCCTGCGGACGGCGCCAGCTTGGGCTTGGCCACCAGGCTGCCCGCGACGGCCAGCACGGCGATGGCCGGGACGAAGCGGCCCGCCAGCATGGCGATCCCCAGCGTCGTGTTCCACCACGGCGCGTTGGCGGTCAGACCCGCGAAGGCCGAGCCATTGTTCGCCGCCGCCGAGGTGTAGGCGTAGAGGATCTCCGACAGCCCATGCGGACCGTCGTTGAGCAGGCCCTCCAGCGCGGTGGGCAGGACGGCGGCGGTAGCGGCGAAGCCCAGGACGGCGAGCGGCAGGATCAGCACGGCGATCATGGCGTACTGGATCTCGCGCGCCTCGATCTTCTTGCCGAGATACTCCGGCGTGCGCCCGACCATCAGGCCGGCGACGAAGACGGCCAGCACGGCCATCAGGACCATGACGGCGATGCCTGAGCCGATGCCGCCCGGCAGGATCTCGCCCAGCTGCATCAGGAACATCTGCACCGCCCCGCCCAGCGGCATGTAGCTGGCGTGCATCGAGTTCACCGAGCCGTTGGATGCGCCGGTGGTCATGGCGGCCCAGGCTACGGACGAGGGGACGCCGAAGCGGACTTCCTTGCCCTCCAGATTCTGGGTCGCCTCGACGCCCGCGGCCGCCAGGGACGGCACGGTCTGGGTCTCGACGGCGTAGAGGGCCGCGGCCGAGGCGCCGAGCAGGATCAGGGCCGCGATGGCGAGCGCCCGCACGTCCTTCCTGGCCAGGACGCTGCGGCCGAAGGCGAAGAAGGCGGCCCAGCCCAGCACATTGATCGAGACGGCGGTGATGAAGTTCGTCAGCGGCGAGGGGTTTTCCAGCGGGTGCGCCGAGTTGACGTTGAAGACGCCGCCGCCGTTGATGCCCAGCTGCTTGATGGCGAGCTGGCTGGCGGTCGGGAACAGGCTGATGGTCTGCGATCCGCCCTCCATCGTCGTCGCCGTGGCCGAGGCCGACAGCGACTGGACGACGCCGAGCCCGGCCAGAACCACGGCCAGGCCGATCGACAGGGGCAGGAGGACATAGAGCGTCGTGCGCGTCAGATCGGACCAGAAGTTGCCGACGCCCTGGCCCCGATCGGCCACGAAGGCACGGGCAAGCGCCGCCGCGATGGCGGCGCCTGTGGCGGCCGACAGGAAGTTCTGGGTGGTCAGGCCCAGCATCTGGCTGAGCGTCGACATCGTCGTCTCGCCGCCATAGCTCTGCCAGTTCGTATTGGTGACGAAGCTGACCGCGGTGTTGAAGGCCAGATGCGGCGACAGGCCGTCGAACCCCTGCGGGTTCATCGGCAAGAGGCCCTGCAGCCGCAGGATCGCGTAGAGCAGGACGAAGCCCGCCGCGTTGAAGGCCAGAAGCGCGCCCGCATAGCCCAGCCAGCCCTGGCTACGGCTCGAGTCGACCCCGGCGGCGCGATAGAAGACGCCCTCGACCGGCTTCAGCACCGGATCGAGCCAGGTCCGCTCGCCGTTCCAGACGCGCGACATGTAGACCCCGATCGGCCAACCGAGCAGGCAGGCCAGACCGAGCGTCAGGGCGATCTCCGCCCATCCCTGAATGTTCACGACGCGGCTCTCCTAGAACCGCTCGGGCCGCAACAGGGCCGCGACCATATAGACGGCGACGACGAGCGCGCCCAAAGCCCAGAGCAGACCGATCGCCATCGTCAGATCCGCTTCAGTCCAGCGGCGAGGGCGGCGAAGAGCACGAACGCCCCGCCGCCGATCGCCAGATAGATCACGTCGGCCATGCCGCGCTCCCCTGTGTTCGACAGGGAGAGATCAGACGCCGTCGCCGCGTAAGGGAGCCATTCGGAGTTACGGCCTGGCGCGTAAGCTGCGCGTAAAGACCAGGGCTCTCAGCCGATGCGCGCCGATCGAAACACGGACCTTTCGCCCGTCAACCGAAGATCCGACGCCCAGCAGCCGGATTGGCACAAAGACTGCGCCCATCCAGGTACGGGACGACCCAGCTCACGTGCCTCTCCTGACCGAGGGCCGATCCAGGACGTCGTCGCGCAGAGGCGTCATCGTGGACAGATCCCAGTCGGCCTCGACGAAGGGCTTGCGCGTGGGCTCGGTCACGGCGGGATACCCCCCGACCTCCCGCTCATGGTCGATGATCTCGCCGCGCCCCTCGGCCACCTCGGCGATCAGCAGGACGTCGCGCTGGTCGCGGTCCCACGGGCGGGCGCCCACGTTGCGCAGCACCGAGACCTGCACGTCCACGGCCGGGATCGGCTGCAGGCCTTCCCACCACACCGGCGGGCGACGCACCTCGATGATGCGGGCATTGGTCGTCGTGTAGCGGCCGAACATGCGCAACGGCTCGCCCACCTGGTCCACGGCGATGTTGTCGCGGCCGTAGTATTCCACGTCGCCGGCGCCGCCGATCATCATGAAGGCCAGATGCTCGGTCGGCGTCGAAGGTCCGGCGCGCAGGACGTTGCCGACGACGGTCATCTTGCCGACCTCGAACGGCACGTCGCCCCACTCCTCAGGGGCCAGGTTGTAGTGAATGGCGCGCGGGCCGGGGTTGTAGATCAGGTTGTTGGCGATGATGCCGTGCACCCCGCCCTTGAACAGGGGGCTGCGCTCATAGTTGTGAGCATACAGGTTGCCGACGATCAGCAGGCCGGTGACGTTGTCGTGAATCAGCGAGCCCTTGGAGTGCTCGCCCTTGGAATGGGTCGAATAGGCGAGGCTCTCGCCCGAGATGTTGTTCGAGAAGGTGATGTTGTGGCTGGTGCCCGCGCGCCATTCCTCGGGCGTCGAGCCGGTGAACCGCGGGCCCGAGGCCGACAGGTTCTCGTCGGTGGCCCAGGTCAGGCTGTTGTGGTCGATGATGACGTTCCAGGCGCCGACGGTGGCGATGCCGTCCTCGTCCCAGCCGCTCATCCATTCGCCGCCGGCCGAGCCGGGCCGGATGCGCAGATGCTGCACGATCACGTCGTGGCCGCGGATGTCCATGCCGCCGCGGATCAGGGTGATGCCCGGCGACGGCGCGGTCTGGCCCGCGATGGTGACGAAGGGGTTGCGCAGGACCAGCGTCTTCTTCTGCAGGTCGATGACGCCGCCGACCTCGAAGACGATGATGCGGGGTCCCTCCGCCTCGATGGCTTCGCGCAGTGAGCCCGGACCTTCGGACGCCAGGGTGGTCACACGGATGATGCGCCCCCCGCGTCCGCCCGGAGTGGCGGCCGCCCAGCCCAGCGCGCCGGGGAAGGCTATCGGCGTAGCCGCTTGAGGCGCCGGCTCGGCGCGACGGCCGATTCCGAACAGCTGGGCCGAGGCCAGCGAGGGCGCGGTCAGCAGGGCCGCGAAAGCGAGCAAGCCGGCGAGCGAGCGGGTCAGGCGCATGATTTCCATCCCTGTGAGCGGGCCGCCTCACTGTGCGCCCGTCTGTTCCGGATTCAAATTGACACCGGTTTCCTTCCTGCGCAATGTCCGCCTCAACCGGGGAGGATGCGTGGCCCACGCGCACGACAGTTCAAGCGTTTCGCCGATCGCCCGCGCCTTCGTGGAGGCCCGCAAGCGCGGGCGCGCCCTGCCCGACTATCCGGGGAATGAACCCACCAGCCTTGCCGCCGCCTATGCGATCCAGGACGACGCCGTCGCGCTGTGGCCGGACCTGATCGCGGGCTGGAAGCTGGGCCGCGTGCCCCCGCCCTGGGACGTCCGCTTCGGCGCGGGGCGGCTGGCCGGACCGATCTTCGAACATCAGGTGCAAACGACGACCGAGGCCGTCTTTCCGGTCATCGACGGCGGCTTCGCGGCGGTCGAGGCGGAGTATGTGCTGGTGCTGGGCGAGGACGCGCCCAACCGGGCGGGATGGACCTCGGCCACGGTCGCCGACCTGGTCTCCGACGTGCGGATCGGCATGGAGATCGCGGGCAGCCCGTTTCCCGGGATCAACGACCATGGCCCGGCCGTCACGGCGTCGGACTTCGGCAACAATCAGGGTCTGATCCTGGGTCCGTCCGTGCCGGACTGGCGCGGGCGGCTGGAGCGGCTGACCTGCCGCATGGAGATCGACGGGGCCGAGGCGGGGCGCGGGGGCGCCATGAGCGTGCCGGGCGGGCCGCTGGACTCGCTGGCCTTCCTGCTGAACCTTCTGCACGCGCGGGGGCGCGTTCTGGAGGCCGGACAGCTGATCTCCACCGGGGCGGCGACCGGGGTGCACCGCATCTTCGCCGGTCAGGACTGCCGTGCCGACTTCGGCCCGGACGGGAGCCTGTCGGCGCGGGCGGTGGCGTGGGGGGCGGACGGATGACGGCGACGCGACGCGGACTGGCGCTGGGCGCGCTGGGCTTGAGCGGACTGGCGGCTTCGGGCTGCGCCCCGACGGCCCGCGCCGGCGCCGCCACCGAGTTCAAATGCGTGGACGTGCACCCCGCGGACTATCCCACCGTCGAGGCGGTCAAATGGATGGGCGACGAGCTGTCTCGTCTGACCGACGGCCGCCTGGGCGTGCGCCAGTTCCCGGCGGGCCAGCTGGGCACCGAGGACGATTCCATCGGCCTGACGCGGTTTCAGGCGGTCGACGTGTGCCGGGTGGCGGTGGCGGCGCTGAACAACGCCTTTCCCGAGACGCGCATCCTGGCCCTGCCCTACGTCTTCCGCTCGGTCGCCCATGTGCGCGCCGTCGTGGACGGGCCGATAGGGACCGACCTGCTGAACGTGTTCGAGGAGCGGGGTCTGGTGGGGCTGGCCTATTACGACGCGGCGCCGCGCAGCTTCTACAACGTGCGGCGGCCGGTGGCGGAGCCGGGGCAGCTGAGAGGGCTGAAGATCCGGGCTCCGCAGTCCGACATCTTCCTGGAATCGATCCGCGCCATGGGCGCGAACCCGACGCCGCTGACGTTCGGGGCGGTGTTCTCGTCGTTGCAGACCCACCTGATCGACGGTGCCGAGAACAACTGGCCCAGCTATCAGTCCAGTCGGCAGTTCGAGGTGGCCCGCCACTGGAGCGACACCCAGCATTCGTTTTCGCCGGACGCCCTGTTGATGTCGAAGGCCAGTCTGGAGCGACTGAGCGCAGCTGACCGCGACCTGGTGCGAGACGTGGCGCGGCGCTCGGTGCGGGTGATGCGGCCGCTTTGGGACGCGCGCGAGACGGAAGCACGGGCGAAGGTCGTGGAGGCGGGCACGGTGGTGACGCAGGTCGATCGGGACGCGTTCGTCGCCTCGGTGAAGCCCGTGCTGGACCGCCATCTGGCCGATCCCGTGCTGGCCCGGCTGCACGACCGCGTGACGACGACGGCCGGATAAGGCCGCGAACAGAAACGGCTTCGAGAGGGAGGAGCCCATGAGCGACCCATCGCCCGCGCCCCGGCGCGCGCTGGACGGATTGGCGGCCCTGGCCCTGGGCGCGGCGGGCGCGTGCTTGGTCGGCATGGCGCTGGTGCAGGCGTGGCAGGTGTTCGCCCGCTATGTGCTGAACGACAGCCCGGGCTGGACCGAGCCGGTCGCCCTGCTGCTGATGGCGCTGGCCGTCATGTTGGGCGCGGCGGTGGCCGTGCGGCGCGAGAGCCATTTCGCCTTTCAGGGATTTCGCGACGCCCTGCCCGCGCCGTTGCAGGCGGCGGCCAAGGCCCTGTCGCGCCTGATCACGCTCGCCGCCGGTCTGGGCCTGCTGGGCTACGGCGCCCTCCTCATGATCGACGACTGGGACGTGGCCATGGCGGGGGCGCCGCTGCCGTCCGGGTTGAAGTTCGCTGGGCTGGCCGTCGGTGGCGCGCTGATCGCCCTGTTCGCGATCGAGCGGCTGATGACCGGCGACTTCGTCGACGCGCGGACGGAGGACTGAGCCGTGGAATATCTGATCCTGTTCGGCGTCCTGTTCGGCCTGCTGGCCATCGGCGTGCCCGTGGCGTTCTGCCTGCTGGCCTCGACGCTGGCGACGGTGCTTTACCTGCTGCTGCCGCCGGTGGTGGTGTTCCAGCAGATGGGGTCCGACATGGGGTCCATCGCCTTGCTGGCCATTCCCCTGTTCATCTTCACCGGGGAACTGATGATGAAGGGCGGTCTGGCGGACCGGATGATCGCGCTGGCGTCGTCCATGGTCGGACATGTGCGCGGGGGGCTGGGTCAGGTGACGGTGGTCGGATCGACCCTGTTCGGCGGCGTCTCGGGCAGCGCCATCGCCGACGTCTCGGCCATCGGCGGCACCATGATCCCGCAGATGCAGAAGCGGGGGTATCAGTCCGACTACGCGGTCAACGTGACCATCTCGGCGGCACTGGTGGCCCTGCTGGTGCCGCCGTCGCACAACATGATCCTGTATTCGGCGGCGGCCGGGGGCGGTGTCTCGATCTCCGACCTGTTCGCGGCGGGCATCATTCCGGCACTGCTGCTGGCGGGGGCGCTGATGGTCACGGCCTACGTCATCGCCCGGCGCAGGGGATATGCCGCCGAGGCCTTCCCGGGCTTCGGGGTCGTGGCGACGCGGTTCGTGGCGGCGATCCCTGGGCTGATGCTGGTGCTGATCATATTCGGCGGCATCCGGGCCGGCGTCTTCACGGCGGTGGAAAGCGCCTCGATCGCGGCGGTCTATGCCGCGGTGATCACCGGCGTGGTCTATCGCCACCTGTCTTGGGACGGGTTCAAGGCGGCCTGCACCGGCGCGGCGCGGACGGCCGGGGCGGTGCTGTTCATCATCGGCACGGCCGGCGCCTTCGGCTGGCTGATGGCCTATCTGCAGATCCCGGCCCAGATGGTCGAACTGCTGCAGGTTTTGACCGACAACCCGATCCTGATCCTGCTGCTGATCAACGTGATCCTGTTGATCCTCGGCACCTTCATGGACATGGCGCCGCTGATCATCATCTGCACGCCTATCTTCCTGCCGGTAGCCAAGGCGTTCGGCGTGGACCCGGTGCAGTTCGGGGTGATCCTGCTGCTGAACTGCGGCATCGGCCTGATCACGCCGCCGGTGGGGTCGGTGCTGTTCGTGGGTTCTGCGATCGCGCGCGTGCCGATGACGGCGGCGCTTAAGACGATCTGGCCCTTCTGGCTGGCTTGCGCCGGCGTGCTGATGCTGGTCACATTCGTGCCGGCGCTTTCTCTGTGGCTGCCCTCGCTGATGAAATGAACTCATCTCTCAAGCTCCCGGCCGTTCGTCGGTGGGACTGCGTCGCCCTCGGCGAGGTCATGCTCCGGTTCGATCCCGGAGAGAGCCGGATCCGTTCGGCACGCAGCTTTCAGGTGTGGGAGGGCGGCGGAGAGTACAATGTTGCGCGTGGCCTCGCGGCCACCTTCGGGCGCCGCACCGCGGTGCTCACCGCGCTGCCCGCCAACGACTTGGGCCTGCTCTGCCGTGACCTGATCAGGATGGGCGGCGTAGACGACTCCGAAATCCTGATGCGGCCCGCCGACCCGATCGGGCGCGACATGCGCATGGGCCTTAACTTCACAGAGCGGGGCTTTGGACCCAGGGCCGCCCTGGGTCTGTCCGACCGCGCCCGCTCGGCCGCGGCCGGGATCGGACCGGAAGACTTCGACTGGTCGACGCTGCTCGGCGAGACTCGGTGGCTGCACACCGGTGGCATCTTCGCGGCGCTCTCGGAGTCGACGGCCCGCGCCGCGGTCGCGGCCGTGCGCGCAGCCCGCGACGCTGGGGCCGTCGTCAGTCACGACCTCAACCACCGTGCCAGCCTCTGGACCGCCCACGCCGACCCGGACGCCGCGCGACGCGTCAATCGCGAGATCGCGGAGTTGGCCGACGTGCTGCTGGGCGACGAATATGCCTATCGGGACTGCATGGGCCTCGATGGTGGTCAGGACAGAATCCATCCTCTGGATTCCGGCCCATTCGATCATCTCATGCCCCGCCTGCGAGAGGCATTCCCGCACGCCTCAACGTTCGCGGCGACGCTGCGCGATCCACGCTCGGCCAGCCTGAATGCCTGGGGCGCCGTTCTGTGGCTTGACGGCGTTCGATATGAGGTTCCAGCGCGCGACGTCGAGGTTCTGGACCGTGTCGGCGGCGGCGACGCCTTCGCCGCCGGGATCATCCACGCTCTTCTCGACGGCCGGGGCGGCGATGAAGCCGTTCGACTGGGATGGGCTCATGGCGCGCTCGCCATGACGACGCCGGGAGACAACGCCGTATGCACGGCGCATGAGGTCGAACACTTTGCGGCTGGAGGATCCGCACGCGTGGTTCGCTGACGCCGTTCAGGTACCGGGCTGGACGTAGGGGTACCGGTTGAAGAAGTCCCGTTCCGAACCGCGCGGATCCTGCTCGATCCGTGCATCGACGTCGAGGATCAGGGTCTCGCGCTCCGGCGGTCGCCATTGGGGCCAATGGGGAAGGCCCGAATGGGCCGGGGTTCCGCTGCGCGCCAACGTCGCGAAGGCGGTGGACAGCTGGCCGGCCACCCTGTGCGCGTCCGGGCCTGTGAAGGGCGAGCCGGGCCGGTCGACGTTGTCGAACGCCAGAGCGATGTCCGCCCCGTGAAACGCGCCGCGCCTGCCGTTCGGCAGGGCGCCGGCGAGGTCCAGCCGATAGGCCCAGGCCGGCGCGCCCTGGGCTGCACGCGCCTCGAGCTCGATCAGGGCCGCCCGCCAAGACCGTCCGGCCGTCGTGGCGGCGATAAGCAGTTCGTCCGGCGTCATCGTCGGATGCAGCGCGCGATGAAAGGCGATCACAGTCTCCGCCTCGACGTCGAGGCGCAACTGGTCCGGAGTCAGACGCCCGGGCAACGAGTCCCAGGTCAGGCCGGCGTTGGCGGGGTCGGCGCCGAGGAAAGCGAGGGTCTCGTCTCGGGTCTGGCCGATGATCATCGGCGTCCCTGACGACTGCGGGGGCGCGTCGGGATGGAAGGGATGCCGCGGCAGGCTGACTCCGTCGAGCACGGGGCCGAAGTGCAGCGAGCCGTATCCGAGAATCGGATCCACGATCCGCGACGCCTCCACGAGGCGTCGCCAAGGCATCCGCCGCACGGCGTCGATCCCGTCCGGCGCCACCCCCAGTTCGGTCAGCCAGGCCCGCGCCCGCCGCTCCGCATTGAGCGGGCCCGAAGCGGTGACCTGTTGCCCGCTCATGGTGGCGACCGCATGGAACAGGCCTGCGGCGGCGGGCATGGCCATGAGGGTCGCGATCTTGGCTCCCCCGCCGGACTGCCCGAACAGCATGACTCTTGACGGATCCCCGCCGAGGGCGACGGCGTGATCGCGCACCCACTCGAGCGCAAGGATCAGGTCCAGCTGACCGGCGTTGCCCGAGACGTCGAAGCCCGTCGCGATCCGCCTGAGCGAGGCATAGCCTAGGGGGCCGAGGCGATGGTTAAGCGTGACCACCACGACGTCTCGACGGCGCGCCAGCCGGGCGCCGTCATACAATGGATCGGACCCAGACCCCGTCGCATAGCCGCCGCCATGAACATAGACCATGATCGGACGCCGGGCCCGGTCCAGGGCAGGCGTCCAGACGTTCAGGAACAGGCAGTCCTCCGACATGGGAGCGGCCTCACCGTGCTGCGGAGCCGAGGCGCCGTAGGCGTCCGCAGGCGACGGCTTCGACCAGTGCGAGGGCCTTCGCGGGGGTCCGAAGCGATCCAGACCGGTGTCGGCGCCGTAGCGGACGCCGAGGAAGACGGCGATCCCCTCGTTCCAGCCGCCCACCACGGGACCATGCGCGGTGGTGAGCACCGGCGACGCACGCAGGGGGCGCGCCAAGATGGGAATTGCGGGAGCTGCGGCGAGGAAGTGACGCCTGAGCATCGTCTCGTCTCCGACAAAAAGGGCCGGCTCGCCTTGGGGTGGCGAACCGGCCCAGTTGGCTCCTCAGGAGAGGATGAGGGTCAGAAGCGCGCGCGGGCGCCGACGTAGAACTGGCGTCCAGTGTGATGATAGACGGACGTGCTCTGCCGGGTGTCGTCGCCGACCCACTGATGGTTGAACTCGTCGGTCAGATTGATGGCCTCGAACGTAAGGTCCAGTTGGTCGGTCACCTTGAACGAGGCGGAGGCGTCCAGGTTGAACGTCTCCATCTTGCCTTCTTGGGCGTTGCCGTTCCGGCCCGGGATGTTCTGCAGGTACTGGTCCCGCGCGGACCCCGACACTCGCGCCGAGAACCGCTCGTCCTCGTAGTAGAGCGTCGCGTTCCACGACTCCGGCGACAGATTGATCAGGTCCGCCGTGACGAAGGTCGAGCACAGGGCGTCGTTGCAGTAGTCGATCTCGCTCTCGACGCGGGTGTAATTCACCTGCACCCCGGTGTTGCCCAAGGGTCCGGGCAGGAAGCGGAAAGGCTGCTGCCAGCTGATTTCGAAGCCCTTCAACGGCCCGCCCTCGGTGTTCACCGCGCTGGTCAGCTGGAAGATGGTCGAGGAACTGCAAACGCCCGTGCAGAAGGCCGGCGCGAAGGCCGACGGGTTCAGAGCCGTCAGATCCGAGTACGGCAAGTCCTGACGCAGAATCTGGATGTAGGTGTCGATGTCCTTGTAGAAATAGGCGAAAGACAGCAGGCTTTCCGGCGCGAAGTACCATTCGATCGAAAAGTCGTATGTGTCGGCCCGGAACGGCTCCAGCTTCACGTTGCCGATCGAGGCGGTGAAGTTCGGCCCCGTGGCGTTCAGCGACGTGGTCGGCACCAGGTAGTTGGTGCCCGCCAGGGTGTTGCCGATCTGGGGCCGTGCCATGACCTTGGCCGCGCCGAAGCGGACCAGCAGGTCGTCCATCGGCTCGAACACCAGGTTCAGCGACGGCAGGGTGTCGGTGTATTCGTGCTCGCCGCTCACCAGCGTGCCGCCGCCGGTCGAGCTGTAGCCCTCGGCGTAGATCCGCGTGTTGGCCTGACGCACGCCCACGTTGCCGCGGAAGGGCATGCCGAACAGCTCCGTGTCCCAGTCCGCCTGGAGGTAGACCGCGACGTCCTCCTCCTCGATCGACCGGTTGCCGCCGCGCGCATTGCCGTTGGTGATGCTGGTCAGCGTGAAATCGCCGCCCGCCACGCCGGTGTTGCAGTTGCAATAGATGTTGAACAGCGAAGCGATGGCGCTCAGGTCCGGGCGCAGCCAGTTGAGCGTGCCGCCCGGGATCAGGTCTCGCCCGAAGCCCGTAAGTTGGTTGGAAATGTCGGCCACCGTCGTCGTGCCGGGCAGCACGGGTACCACGGTCTCGTCCGTGCGGCGGAACTCGTACGTCGACGACTCGTAAGACTTGTAGTTCACTCCGGCCTTGAGCGTCAGCCAGTCCGAGGCGTCGTATTCGACGTCGCCCTGCCACGACATGAAGACGTTGTCGGCGCCGTTCGGGCGGATACGGATCTCGGATCGGGGCGTGGAGGCCGTCGAGGGCCGCCAGGCCCACGACGCGGGATTGGTGACGTCGATGCCGTAGGTGATGACCGGCGAGTTCATGTTCCCGCGGAAGTCCCAGCCGTATCCATCGACGTCGTTGGCGTCGAGGGTCACGGTCGTCTGGATAGGGTTCTCGAACGACGACTCCGCGCGACCGATGTAGTAGCGACCTCGCAGGCGATCGGTGAACTCATGCTCGGCGGTGAAACTGACCTGGATGAACTCCGTCGAAAGCACGTCGAAGCGGCTTTCCGATCTCAAATCGACGTTGTCGAAAAGGCCGTAGACCAGCATTCCGTTGTCGATGGCCGCATCGCGCACGATCACCTGCGTCTGGCCGCCCGCCGCCGCGTTGCGGCTGAACGACAGGGCCTGGAGGAAATCCTCCTGTCGCGTCGCATCCAGCTTGGAATATAGCACGTCGACCGAGAATTGGGTCGTGTCGGCCGGTCGCCACTGGAACGACCCGGTGACGCCCAAGCGTTCCTGCTCATGGGTCAATCGCCCATAGCGCGGCAATCGGGGGATGAAGACGTTGGCCTGGTTCGCGGTCTGATAGGCCGTCACGTTCGCCGGCGTGTTCGGCGCTCGAGGATTGCCGGTCGAGCAGTTCGCCGCGCTCGACCCCGTCGTTCCGCTGTTGCCCGGATTCTGCGGCGTGACGCCGATCGGGCTGCAGAAGCCGCCCGAACTGCCGGTGCCTGTCGCCGGAGCCCAACGGACGGTGCTGAACCCTTCTTCGAGCAGGCTTCGCTCACTGTAGGCCACGGAGATCAAGGCCCCGAACTGGTCCCGGTCGCCGAAGGTGGTGCTGGCCAGCAGCGCCATCCGCGGATTCCACTGCTCGGACAGGTCGTTGTAGCCGGCCTGACCGGAGAAGGCGAAGGCCTGGCCCGGATAGTCGAAGGGACGTGAGGCCTGCAGATCGACGGTCGCGCCCAGCGAGCCCTCTTCCGTCTCCGCCGCCGCGGTCTTGCGGACCGTGATGGAGTTGAAGAGCTCGGACGCGAAGACGTTGAAGTCGAAGCCGCGACCGCGGTTGGCGCCGCCTGAGGAATCGGTGCCGCCCGTGGTGGCCTGAGCCTCCATGCCGTTGATGCGGGTGCGGGTGAAGTCCGAGCCAAGGCCACGGACGGTTATCGATCGCCCCTCGCCCGCGTCGCGGTCGATGGCGACGCCTGGTACACGCTGGATCGCTTCCGCCAGGTTGAGATCGGGAAAGTCGGCGATGTCCTCAGCCACGATCACATCGACCACTGTCGCTTCACGACGCTTGGCCGCGAGACCGGCTTGAAGGCTGGCGCGATAGCCGGTGACCACGATCTCGTCGACCTCCGTTTCCGGATCTTGCGACTGGGCGGCGGCGGCGATGACGCCGAAAGTCATCGCCATGGCGAGGCCGGACGTGCCGGCGATCAGGCTGCGGCGAAGGGCGCGCGACGACCGCGCCGTGATGAACTGCGACATATGCCTCCTCCCAATGGGCATACAGGACGCCGGGGTGTCCCCGGTCTATCTGTTTATTGCGGCCTCGCCTTCGAGCGGGCCGATTTGACACCGGTGTCAAATCCAGATGAAGTTGGACTGACACCGGTATCAATCCAGAGCCTAGACTCATGTTCGCCCCTTCGGCAACCCCGTTCTCTCAAGGCGCTGCAATCCTCGCGGCGACCGTGGCGCTCGCGCTGCCTGTCGCGGCTCGGGCGCAGCAGCTGGCCTTCCCCGGAGCGGAGGGCGCGGGACGTCACGCCCTGGGAGGACGCGGCGGAGCCGTGCTGAGGGTGACCACGCTCGACGACTCCGGACCCGGGTCGTTGCGGGCTGCCGTGGAGACCGAGGGGGCGCGCACGATCGTGTTCGACGTCGGCGGGACGATCCGCCTGGATTCCCCGCTGATCATCCGACACGGTCGTCTCACCTTGGCGGGACAGACGGCGCCGGGCGGCGGCGTCGCCATCCGGGACCAGCCGCTGATCGTGCGGGCCGACGACGTGGTGATCCGCCACCTGCGCGCCCGGCTGGGTGACGAAAGCGGCGTGGAGGCCGACGCCGTCTCCATCGAGCGGGGCCGCCGCATCCTCCTTGACCACGTTTCCGCCAGTTGGTCGGTGGATGAGACCCTGTCGATCGGCAGCCGGTACGACCCCCCGGAGCGGGGGATCTACGACGTCACGGTCCAGAACTCGATCATCTCCGAGTCGCTGAACGCCTCGGGTCACGCCAAGGGCCAGCACGGCTACGGCACCCTGGCCCGCGGGGGACACGGCGCGCGGATCAGCTTCGTCGGCAACCTGTGGGCCAGCCACCGCGCCCGCATGCCCCGGCCGGGCAACTACAGTCCGCCGGACGTGGACCCGATCGGTCCCCTGTTCGAGTTCCGCCAGAACGTCTTCTTCAACTGGGGTGGAGCGCACGCGGGATACGACGCCGACACAGGTTCGATCTCGACATACGCCTTCATCGGCAACGCCTATCTTCCCGGGCCCGACAGCGAGGGCAGATGGGCGTTCGAGGACTCCAATCCGCTGGCCCGTGCCTGGTTCGAGGGCAATGCCATGGCGGGCGCCGTGCCGGACGACCCATGGAGCCTGGTGCGCTTCGACGGCGGTCCCGGCGAGCGGCTGGCGGCGCGGCCGGACTGGGCGCAGGCGGCGGACGCCGACCCCGACGCCACGGCCGAGAGGGTTCTGGCGCGTGCGGGGGCCTGGCCGCGTGACGCCGTCGACGCCCGCGTGGTCGACGGCGTGCAAGGGGGCGAGGGCCGCATCATCGACTCGCAAGCCGACGTCGGCGGCTGGCCCGAGTTGCCGGCGGGAACGCCGTGGATCGATGCGGACGGCGACGGCATGCCGGACGACTGGGAACGCGCAAGAGGGCTGAACCCGGAGAACGCGACTGATGGGACGGCGGACCCCGAAGGCGACGGCTACACCAATCTCGAAGACTGGCTGAACAGCCTGACCTGACGCTCAGCGCGCCATCCAGCCGCCGTCCACGGTCAGGATCGTGCCGTGGACATAAGCCGAGGCGTCCGACGCCAGGAACACCGCCGCGCCCTTCAGGTCATCGGGCGAGCCCCAGCGGCCGGCGGGGATGCGGGCCAGGATGTCGCGGTTGCGCGTCTCGTCGGCGCGCAGGGCCTCGGTGTTGTTGGTGGCGAAGTAGCCGGGTGCGATGCCGTTGACGTTGATGCCTTTGGACGCCCACTCGCAGGCCAGCAGGCGCGTCAGGCCGGCAAGACCGCTCTTGGACGCGGTGTAGCTGGGCACGCGGATGCCGCCCTGGAAACTCAGCATGGAGCAGATGTTGAGGATTTTCCCGCCCCGGCCCGCGCCCACCCAAGTCCGCGCCACGGCCTGAGACAGGAAGAAGGCCGACTTCAGATTGACGTCGATGACCGCGTCCCAGTCTTCCTCGGTGAAGTCCAGGCTGTCGGCGCGGCGGATGATGCCGGCGTTGTTGACCAGGACGTCGATCGCGCCGACGGCGGCCGTCGCCCGGGCCACGACGTCGGTGATGGGCGCGGTCGATTCCAGGTCGGCCGATATGGCGTGGAGCGCACGCCCGGCGTCGGCGACCAGCCGGGCCGTCTCGGTCGGCGCGGACCGGCCCACGGCGACGATGTTCGCGCCGGACTGCGCCAAGCCGACGGCGATCGCCTGCCCCAAACCTGTGTTGGCGCCCGTGACCAGGGCCGTGCGGCCGGTGAGATCGAACATGAGGCCCCGATATCCGCTGATGGTTGACGCTGGCGGCCATCCTGCCGCCCGCTGAGGATTGTGCATAGGTAACCGGTGTCATATTCTCAGGCAATGACGCGGACCCGATGTGCCGCAAGGATGGGAACGCCATGAAGATCGCCCTGATCATCGAGAACAGCCAGGCCGCCAAGAGCGAGACCGTCCACGCCGCCCTGAAGGCCGTCGTCGAGCCGCTGGGCCACGAGGTCCACCACTACGGCATGTATTCGGCCGAAGATCAGGCGTCGCTGACCTACGTCATGAACGGCCTGCTGGCCGGCATTCTGCTGAACTCCGGCGCGGCCGACTTCGTGGTCACGGGCTGCGGCACCGGCATGGGCTCCATGCTGGCATGCAACAGCATGCCGGGGGTGTTCTGCGGCCTGATCAACGATCCGACGGACGCCTTCCTGTTCGGCCAGATCAACGACGGCAACGCCATCTCGATGCCCTATGCCAAGGGTTTCGGATGGGCGGCCGAGCTGAACCTGCAGGACTGCTATCGCAAGCTGTTCGAGGGCGAGCGTGGCCTGGGCTATCCCAAGGAGAGGGCCGAGATCATGCGCCGGAACCGGGGCATCCTGAAGGATCTGAAGGCCGTCACGTGCCGGGACATGTTGACGGTGCTGAAGTCGATGGATCAGGACCTCCTGAAGGCGGCGATCGCGGGCGCGCAGTTCTCCAATCTGTTCTTCGCCAACGCCAGGGACGAGAGCATCCGCGCCTATCTGAAGTCCGTCGTCGACGCCCGAGCGCCGCAAACCGCCTGATCGGTCAGGTGGACGGCGCGGCGGTCGAGTCCCGCTCCACAAGCTGAGGATCGACGGTGGGCTGGTCCAGTTCGGCAGGATCCAGGCCCCGGAGCCGCGCCGTCAGCTTTTCGGCGGCCATGCGGCCCATGTCGCGGATGGGCAGGCGCACCGTGGTCAGGTTCGGCCAGACCCGCGACGCCATGGGCAGGTCGTCGAAGCCCACGATGGACAGATCGCCGGGCACGTCGAGGCCCAGGTCCCGCGCCGCCTTCATGACGCCGATGGCCATCTCGTCGTTGCCGGCGAAGATGGCGGTCGGGCGATCCGGCAGGGCCAGCAGATCGCGGGCGGCCTCGACGCCCGACTCGAAGGTGTAGGCGCCCTGGCGCACCAGGTCGCGGGACAGCTCCAGCCCATGTTCGGCCAGTCCCTCGCGGAACCCCCTGCCCCGCTCGTGCGAGGAACGGAAGCTTTCGGGGCCCGAGATGAAAGCGATGCGCCGGTGACCCAGCCCGGCCAGATGGCGGGCCGCGCGCGCGGCGCCACGGCTGTCGTGCGTGACGACCATGGCGCCGACCTCGTCCAGCGCCACAGAGGCGATGCGCACATAGGGACAGTCCGCCGCCTTCAGCACCTCGACCACGCGCTCGTCCTCCGACACCGAGGGCGGCATGACCACGCCGAACAGCTTCTGGCGAACGACGAAGCTGCGGACGTCATCCAGGAACCGCGGCGAAGCGCGGTCGCAGGGATGCACGACCAACTCAAGACCAGAGCCCCGAACGCCTTCCAGCACGCCCTGCTGCATGTTGACGACGTAGTTGGGGCTGGGGTTGTCGTAGATCAGCCCGACGAGGAACGACCGCCGGAACGCCAGTCCCCGCGCCTGCGGATCCGGGGAATAGCCATGTTCGGCTATGACCGCTTCGACGCGTCGACGCGTCTCCGCCTTCACTGACGGAGAGTTGTTGATCACGCGCGAGACGGTCTTCTTCGACACCTCCGCGAGCCGGGCGATGTCGTTGATCGTTGCGTGTTTCTGTCCGCGTTCCCAGTCGCTCAAGCGAGTTCTCGTCCGAGCGGCCGACCACAGCCGCACGAACGTCTCGGTAACGGCACGGCGGGCGCGATGCAAACGCGGCGCCCGGCGCCTGTCGGATGGGCAAAGCCGACCATCTCCCTTGCTCCATGCTTTGCCGCATGCGACCACACGGCGATGCAGGGCGACGGCATTTCAGCGGATGACGCCGACCTGCTGCTGGTCGGAGGGGGCTTGGCCAACGGGCTGCTGGCCCTGCGGCTGTCGCGGACCTGTCCGGACCTGCGGGTGCGCCTGATCGAGGGCGAGGACCGGCTGGGCGGCAATCACACCTGGTCCTTCTTCGCCACCGACCTGACGGCCGATCAGTCGGCCCGGATCGCGACGATGGTGGCGCATCGCTGGCCGGCCTATTCGGTGCGGTTCCCACGGACGCGACGGCGGCTGTCCACGGGCTATCTGACAGTCACCGCGGATCGGTTCGACGCCGTGTTGCGCCAGGCGCTGGGCGACGTCGTGCGTCTGTCGACGCCGGTCGCGGCCGTGGCGCCGAACTCGGTCACCCTGGCCGATCAGACGGTGCTCAGGGCCCGCGCCGTGATCGACGGGCGGGGCCCGGCCGCCACGCCGGACCTGGACCTCGGCTTCCAGAAATTCGTGGGGCTGGAGGTGCGCACCGCCGTCCCCCACGACCTGACCGAGCCGATCATTATGGACGCCACGGTGGATCAGCTGGACGGCTACCGCTTCGTCTACACCCTGCCGCTGGACGACCGCACCCTGCTGATCGAGGACACCCGCTACGCCGACGGGGCGGAGCTGGATCGCGCGGCCCTGCGGCGCGACACCCTGGACTATGCCGCGGCGCAAGGCTGGCAGGTCGAGTCCGTCGTCCGCGAGGAAGACGGCGTCCTGCCCGTGGCGCTGGGCGGCGATCTGGAGGCCCACTTCGACCGCATGGGGCCGACGCCCCTTGTGGGCCTGCGGGCCGGGCTGTTCCACCCCACGACGGGCTATTCCCTGCCCGACGCCGTGCGAATGGCGGACCGGCTGGCCGAGGCGATCGCGCGCGACGGGCCCGAGGCCGTGCTCGATGCGCGGATCCACGCGCTGGCCCTCTGGCGCGCACGCGGCTTCTACCGGATGCTGAACCGGCTGCTGTTCCACGCGGCCCGACCGGGCCAGAGGTACAAGGTTCTGGAGCGCTTCTACCGCCTGCCCCAGCCGCTGATCGAGCGCTTCTACGCCGCAGGGTCAACCTGGGCCGATCAGGCTAGGGTTCTGGTGGGCAAGCCGCCGGTGCCGATCGGGGCCGCGCTGGGCGCCCTGTTTGAACGAGGACGTGACTGATGCGGGCTGCGGTGATCGGGTCGGGTTTCGGGGGCCTGGCGCTGGCCATTCGCCTGCAGTCGCAGGGCGTCGCCACCACGGTCTTCGAGGCCCGGGACAAGCCCGGCGGCCGCGCCTACGTCTATGAGGACAAGGGATACGTCTTCGACGCCGGGCCGACCGTCATCACCGACCCCTCGGCGCTGGAGGAGCTGTTCGCGCTGAGCGGCCGCAAACTGTCGGACTACGTCGAGCTTCTGCCCGTCACGCCCTTCTACCGGCTGGCGTGGGAAGACGGCGACGTCTTCGACTACGTCAACGACCAGGCCGAACTGGACCGCCAGATCGCCGCCCGGAACCCCGCCGACGTCGAGGGCTATCGCCGCTTCCTGGCCTATTCGGAGGAGCTGCTGAGCGCCGGCTATCTTAAGCTGGGCTCTGTCCCCTTCCTCGACTTCGGCAGCATGGTGAAGGCCGCGCCGGATCTGATGCGGCTGCAGGCCTGGCGGTCGGTGCACGACAAGGTGTCGGAGTTCATCAAAGACGACCACCTGCGCCAGGCCTTCAGCTTCCATTCCCTGCTGGTCGGCGGAAACCCGTTCGCCACCTCGTCGATCTACGCCTTGATCCACGCGCTGGAGCGCAAGTGGGGCGTCTGGTTCCCGCGCGGCGGCACGGGCGCCCTGATCCAGGCCATGCTCCGCCTGCTGCAGGATCTGGGCGGCGAGATCCGCCTGAACAGCCCGGTGGAGCGCATCGACATGGCCGGCGGCCGGGTCGCGGGCGTGACCGTGGGCGGCGAAAGCCTGCCGTTCGACATGGTCGCCTCCAACGCCGACGTGGTGCACACCTATCGTCGCCTGCTGGGACAAGAACCTAGGGGGCGCCAGGAGGGCGCACGCCTGGCGACGCGCCGCCATTCCATGTCGCTGTTCGTCATCTACTTCGGTCTGAAGCGGAAACACCCGGACATCCGCCACCACACGGTCATCTTCGGGCCCCGCTATCGCGAGCTCATCGCCGAGATCTTCAAGGGTCCGGACCTGCCCGACGACTTCTCCCTGTATCTGCACGCCCCGACGCGCACCGATCCGTCGCTGGCGCCGGAGGGCTGCGACGCCTTCTACGTGCTGGCGCCGGTGCCGCACCTCGCCTCCGCCGACCTGGACTGGGAGGTCGAGGGCCCGCGTTATCGCGACCGCATCCTGGCCTATCTGGAAGAGCGTCATATCCCCGGCCTGACCGCGGATCTGGAGACGTGCCGCATCTTCACGCCGTTCGACTTCCGCGACCAGTTGAACGCCCACAACGGCTCGGCCTTCTCGCTTGAGCCGATCCTGACGCAGAGCGCCTACTTCCGCGTCCACAACCGCGACGACCAGATCCCGAACCTCTACTTCGTCGGCGCCGGCACCCATCCGGGCGCGGGCGTCCCGGGCGTCGTGGGATCGGCCAAGGCGACCGCCGGCCTGATGCTGGCCGACGCAAGGCAGCCCGCATGACGGACGCGGTGCTGGACCACAGCCGGCGTGCGATCGATCAGGGATCGCGCAGCTTCGCCGTGGCCTCGCGCCTGTTTCCCGGATCGGTCCGCGACGACGCGTGGATGCTCTACGCTTGGTGCCGCCACTGCGACGACGAGATCGACGGCCAGGTTCTGGGCCACGGCGCCGTGGGCGTCGATCCGGTTCTGGCCCGCAGGAAGCTGAACGAGCTGCGCGCCCGCACCGCCGCCGCCCTGGCCGGCGAGCCCACCACCGACCCCGTCTTCGCCGCCTTCCAGCGAGTCGCGGTGCGGCACGCCATCCCGGCCGAAGAGGCGATGGACCTGCTGGAAGGGTTCGAGATGGACGTGCTGGGCCGCCGCTACGACACGCTGGAGGACACGCTGGACTATTCCTACCACGTGGCCGGCGTGGTCGGCGTCATGATGGCGCGCATCATGGGGGTGGACGACGCCCCCACCTTGCGTCGGGCCCAGGATCTGGGGCTGGCCTTCCAGCTGACCAACATCGCCCGCGACGTGGTCGAGGACGCGCGCGGCGGCCGCGTCTATCTGCCCGGCGCCTGGCTGGACGAGGCCGGCGTCCCCCGCGACCGCGTGCATGCGCCCGAGCACCGCGCGGCGGTGGCCCAGGCCGCACGCCGGCTGGTGCAGGCGGCGGAGCCCTTCTACGCCTCGGCCCGGTGGGGTCTGCGCGACCTCAACCCGCGCTCGGCCTGGGCCATCGCCACGGCCCGAGGGGTCTACCGCTCGATCGGCCGCCACGTGTCGCGCGCCGGCCCCACGGCCTGGGACGGCCGCACCCGGGTGGACCGCACCGCCAAGCTGCTGCTGCTGGGCCGCGGCGGCCTGATCGCGGTCTGGAGCAAGACGCTGGACGCCTGGCGCACCCCGCCGCCGCGCCCGGCGCTCTGGACGCGCATCTAGCTCACCGCGCCGCGCGCCGCGTCTCCAGCATCCAGGCGACCGCCAGCCCGCCGATCCCCAAGCCCGCCAGAACGACCCAGGCCGCGACCACCGTCGGCGACAGGGCGCCGCGCCAGATCACCGCGCCATAGGCCTCGATCGCCCAGGCGTGCGGCGTGATCCAGCCCAGCTGGCGGAACGCTTCGGGCATCAGGAACCGCGGCGCCATCGATCCGCCCAGCGCCGCCAGCAACAGCACCACGAAGGTCGTCAGCGGCTGCGCCTGATCCCGCGACCGGCACAGGGCGATCAGCCCCAGCCCCAGCCCCGCCGCCGCCAGCCCCACCAGCGCGGCGGTCAGCGCGACCGCGCCGATCTGCCAGGCGTCCAATGGCGGCAGCCGCGTCCACGCCGCCGCGAACACCGCCGCCGACTGCATCATCCCGACCGCCGTCAGCCAGACGGCCCGCCCGGCCAGGATGGGCGCCAGCCCGCCGCCCGCCAGCGCCATGCGCGCCTGAAGCCCCGACCGCCGCTCGTCCAGCCCCTGCATAGCGCCGTGCATGGCCGCGAAGAAGACGAACATCACGCCGACCGCCCCGGCGTAATAGGCCGACTGCACGTCGCCCTCCGGCCCGACTTTGGTGCGGATCACGGCGGGCCTCGGCGGCGCCGCGACCCCGGCCAGGGCGGCGGCGACCGGCTCCAGCCGGGCCTGCAGGGCCGTGGCGGCCACGGTGCGGTCGGCTGCGGCGATCACCTCCAGCCTCGGCCGCCCGTCGGGCCCCGGCCGGATCAGCACGCCCGCGTCGGCCCGCCCGTCGACCACGGCGGCCCTCGTGGCCCCGGCGTCGTCCATGATCCGGACCCGCCCCTCCAGCGCCCGCTCCACGGCCGCCCGCGTCGAAGCGGAGCCGACCCCGTCGTGCAGGGCCACGGCCGAGTCGATCTCGCCCCGCGCCCCCGCGCCGAAGATCGCCGAAAACATCAGGAACACCAGTGGCGGCAGCAGCAGCGTCAGCGCCACCCCCGGCAGGTCGCGCGTGAATCCCCGCGCCCAGGCGCCCACCACCGCGATCATGCCGCCTCGCGCGTCAGGGTCAGCACCAGGTCGTCGACGCCGGGGCGGCGGATCGAGACCTCGCCCGCCTCCCCGTCGATCAGGTCCGACAGGCTGCGCGCCCGCGCCAGCGCGCCTTCGGCCAGCACGCTCCAGACCCGGCCGTCGTCGCCTTCGCTCAGCCCCGCGCGCGCCAGCCGCGTCCTCGTCGCCTCGCTCGCCGGGGCCGGAAAGGCGACGGTGAGCAGCCGGCGCCCGCCGAAGGCCTCCCTCAGCAGGCTCTCGGGCGGCCCCTCCGCCGCCACGCGCCCGGCGACCAGCACCGCCGCTATGTCCGCGACTGCCGCCACGAACTCCGCGTCGTGGCTGATCAGCAGGCAGCCCGCCCCCGCCTCCGCCGCCGCGCGCAGGGCCCGCGCCAGGGCGTCGCGCGTGCCAGCGTCCACGCCCTCGGTCGGTTCGTCGGCCACGATCAGCGTGGGCCGCCCCACCAGCGCCCCCGCCAGGTTGGCGCGCCGCCGCCAGCCGCCCGACAGGGCCCGTACCGGCCGGTCGGCCATCGGCAGGCAGTCGGTCAGGCGCAGCGCCGCCTCCACCGCCCCGGCCCGGTCGGCGCGCGGCACGCCGCACAGCCGCGCCATCACCGCGACGTTCTCCCTCGGCGTCAGGGCGGGAAACATGGCGCTCTCCTGCGGCGCCAGTCCGATCCGCGCGGCCGCCGGCGCGCGTCCGCCGACCGTCGCCGTGCCCTCCCGCAGCGGGATCAACCCGCACGCCGCACGCGCCGCGGTGGACTTGCCCGCCCCGTTCACGCCCAGCAGGGCGCAGATGCGGCCCGCCGGAACCGTCAGGTCCAGTCCGCGCAGGACCGGCTCGGGGCCATAGCCGCACACGACGCCGCTCAGAAGCAGCGCCGGCGCGGCCTCAGACGGCCCCGGCATGCCGGAACAGGTCGATCACATACCGCGTCATCGGACCGTCCGGCCCCGCCGCATCCGCCGCCTTGTTCAGCGACTGCCGCACCGCCGCGCGCACCCGGCCCTCGCCCCAGACGTCGACGAAGGTCAGCATCCGCCCGTCCTTGCCCACGTCCTTGCCGACCTCCGCCGCCGTGGCGTTGACGTCCAGCAGGTCGTCGCACAGCTGGAAGGCGAAGCCGATGGCCCGGCCGAACTCGGTCATCCGCTCCAGCTCTTCGCCGCGCGCCCCGCCCAGCAGGGCCCCGCCGCGCAGGGCCGCCACGAACAGCGCCCCCGTCTTCAGATCGTTGATCCGGCGCAGGCCCGCCACGTCGCGCGCCTCGCCCGCGTCGCGCAGATCGCGCATCTGGCCCTCGGCCAGGCCGTCGAAACCCACCGCTCCGGTCAGAAGATCGACCAGGTCCAGCCGCGCCTCGGCCGGCAGGGCGCCCGCCACAACCACGCGCGTCGCCTCGGTCAGCAGGGCCACCGCGGCCAGGATCGCCGCATCCTCGCCCAGCCGGCGGTGCAGGGCCGGCGCCCCTCGGCGCAGCTCCGCGTCGTCCATGCACGGCAGGTCGTCCAGCGTCAGCGAGGCGGCGTGGATCATCTCCACCGCGCAGCCGAAATCCAGCGCGTCCGCCGCGCGTCCGCCCACCTGCTCGGCCGCCATCATCGTCAGCACGGGCCGGACCCGCTTGCCGGGCGACAGCAGGGCGTCGCGCCCCGCCTGCGCCAGCTTGCCGTCGTCCGCCGGGATCAGCTGCGGCAGCCGCGCCTCGATCAGGGCGCGCAGGTCTTCGGGCGACGCCAGGTCAGGCGACTCGACGGCCATGGGCATGGCGCCGACGCTCCCCATTCACACACTCCCCGACCCTGCGTTGCGGCCACGATCCGAACCGCTATGGTCGGCATGAGGCATCACGACCGTCCCGGATGCAAGCCGCCTTGGAGCCGATTCGGATGCCGTCCGACGCCGACGACCTGATCCGGAGGAAGGACGAGCACATCGACCACGTCCTGGCCGGGCGCGGGCGCGCCGCCGTCGGCCCGGGCCTCGACGCCGTCCGCTTCGTGCACGAAGCCCTGCCGGATCTCGACCACGACGCCATCGACCTCTCGACCCGCTTCCTCGGCCGTCCATTGGCCCTGCCCTTCCTGATCAGCTCCATGACCGGCGGACCCTCGCGGGCCGAGGCGATCAACGCCCGGCTGGCCGAGGCGGCCCAGACGCTGGGGCTGGCGCTGGCCGTCGGATCGCAGAGGGTGGCTCTGGAGACGAACGGCGGGCACGGGCTCGACGACGGCCTGCGTCGCCGGGCCCCCGACGCCCTGATCCTGGCCAACCTCGGCGCGGTGCAGTTCGCGCGCGGCTACGGCCTCGACCATGCCCGCCGTGCGGTGGAGATGATCGGCGCCGACGCCCTGATCCTGCACCTCAATCCGCTGCAGGAGGCCGTTCAGCCCGAGGGCGACCGCGACTGGCGCGGCGTCGCCGCCGGCATCGAGGCCGTCGCCGCCGCCTTCCCCGGACGGCTGGTGGTCAAGGAGACGGGCGCCGGCCTGTCGGGCGCCGCAGCGCGGCGGCTGGCCGACATGGGCGTCGCAGCGCTGGACGTGGCGGGCGCCGGCGGCACCAACTGGGGGCTGATCGAGGGCGCGCGGCAGATCGGCGGCCGGGCCGAGGCCGTGGCCGCCCCCTTCGCCGGTTGGGGCGTGCCGACGGCGCGCAGCCTGATCGACTGCGCCCGCGCCGCGCCGGAGCTGGAACTGATCGGGTCAGGCGGGGTGCGCGACGGGCTGGACGCGGCGCGGGCCATCCGCCTCGGCGCGCGTCTGGTGGGTCAGGCCGCCGGCGTGCTGGACGCGGCCCTGACCTCCACCGAAGCTGTGATCGACCATTTCGAGGTGCTGGCGACCCAGCTGCGGCTGGCCTGTTTCTGCACCGGCTCGCCGGACCTGACGGCCCTGGCTCAGGCGCCGCTGCTGGACGACCCGCGCTTCTGAACCAGCTCGGCCTTCAGCGCGCGCGCCGACCGCACCCACAGGAAGCCGTAGGACACGCAGCCGTGCTTGGTGTGGATGGCGTGATGCAGCCGGTGCGCCTGGATCCGCCGCTGCCAGAAGCCCGACCGTCCGTCGAAGCCGGTCGGGAATCGGCGATGCACCAGTCCGTCGTGGAAATAGAAATAGACCGCGCCATAGGCCGTGATCCCCAGCCCGACCGGCAGGGCCCAGACGTTCGACCACGTCCCGATCGCGATCAGAACGATGGCCGGCAGGGCAAACACGACTGCGAACAGGTCGTTCAGCTCGAACGCCCCCTCGCGCGGCTCGTGATGGCTGCGGTGCCAGCTCCACAGCCAGCCGTGCATCACATAGCGGTGCATGACCCAGGCGAAGACCTCCATCCCCAGGAAGGTCACGACCAGGATCAGAAGGAAGGCGAGCGGCGACATCGGGCGTCAGTCTAAAGCAAGGCCCGGCGCGTCGCCATGGCGCTTGACCGGGGCGACCGAATGCCGCCCTTTCAGCCCATGTCCACGTCCTTCGCGCTCGACGTCGCGGTCACGACCCTGGCCCTCAGCCTGATCATCGCCGTGCGCTATCTGATCGTGGCCGCGGCGACGCACGCCCTGCTGTGGCGTGGCGCGGGTCGCGGCCGCCCGCTGAACCGCACGCCGTTCGTGCCGGCCCGCCTGCGGCGCGAGATCGTGGCCTCCCTGATCTCCTCGCCCATCTACGCCTTGCCCGCCGCCGTGGTGGTCGAACTGTGGAAGCGCGGCGGCACGGCCGTCTATGCCGATGTGACGCAGCATCCCCTGTGGTGGCTGCCGGCCAGCTTCGTGCTCTATCTGCTGGCGCACGACGCCTTCTACTACTGGCTGCACCGCGCCCTGCATCATCCGCGGCTCTTCGCCTGGACCCACGCCGAGCACCACCGCTCACGCGACCCCAGCCCCTTCGCCTCCTTCGCCTTCGACCCGGCCGAGGCGGCTGCCACAGCCTGGTTCCTGCCGGCGCTGGCGCTGGTAGTGCCGATTCACTGGGGCGTCGCCCTGGCCCTGCTGACGCTGATGAGCCTCAGCGCCGTGCTCAACCACGCCGGACGCGAGGTCTGGCCCGAAGGCTGGCTGGCGCGCGCCCCGCTGAAGTGGCTCATCACCGCCACCCACCACGACGGCCACCACAAGCGCTTCAACGGCAACTACGGCCTCTACTTCCGCTTCTGGGACCAGTTGGCCGGGACCGAGTTCGTTGAGCGGGCCGCACGGCCGGCCGCCACTACGCATGACCGCCCCGAGCGCGCTGGTTCCGCTTGAGTTCGACAGGCCCGAAACTAGGCTGAACCGAGGGAGAAACCAGTCAGATGACCGAACCGATCCGCAGCGTCCTGATCGTCGGCGGGGGGACAGCCGGGTGGATGGCGGCCGCGGCGCTGGAACGCGCGTGCGGTCCCCATGTGAAGGTATGTCTTCTGGAGTCCGAAGACATCGGCATCGTCGGTGTGGGCGAGGCCACCGTGCCCCCCATCCGCGACTTCAACGCCATGATCGGCCTCGACGACGCGGAGTTCATGCGCGCCACCCAGGCGTCCCTGAAGCTGGGCATTGAGTTCATCGACTGGGGCGTGAAGGGCACGCGCTATTTCCATCCCTTCGGCACCTTCGGACCGGGGCCGACGCTGGGCGACTTCCAGCAGACCTGGATGACCGCCCACGCGCGCGGCAAGGGCGGCGATTTGGAGGCGCATTCGATCTGCGCCGAGGCGGCGAAGCTGGGCAAGGTGGGCGTTCGCGACGCCGACCCCCGATCGCCGCTGGCCAGCCTGTTCACCGCCTATCATTTCGACGCCGGGCTCTATGCCCAATACCTGCGCAAGGTCTGCGAAGGCCGCGGCATACAGCGGATCGAGGGCCAGGTCGTCGAGGTCGTGCAGCGGCCGAAGGACGGCTTCGTCGCCTCGGTCACGCTGAAGGACGGCCGCAGCCTGTCGGCCGACCTGTTCATCGACTGCACGGGGTTCCGCGGCCTGCTGATCGAAGGTGCGCTGAAAGCGGGTTACGAGGACTGGTCGCACTGGCTGCCGATGAATCGCGCCTGGGCCGTGCCATGCGCGCGTGTCGGCCCAGCGACGCCCTACACCACCTCCACGGCGCGCCCGGCGGGCTGGCAGTGGCGCATCGCTCTTCAGCACCGGACAGGCAACGGCTACGTCTACTGCTCCGACTTCGCCACCGACGAGGAAACGCGGGAAACCCTTCTCGCCAACCTTGACGGCGAGGCGCTGGCCGAACCCCGACAGCTGAAGTTCGTCACCGGCCGCCGCAAGGCGTACTGGCTGAAGAACGTCGTCAGCCTCGGCCTGTCGTCGGGCTTCATCGAACCGTTGGAATCGACCAGCATCCATCTGGTGCAGTCCGGCGTGACGCGTCTGCTGCAGCATTTCCCGGACATGGGCTTCAGCCAGGCCAACATCGACGCCTACAACCGTCGCCTGGGCCGCGAGGTCGAGCTGGTGCGCGACTTCGTCATCTTGCATTACCACGCCACGCTGCGCGACGACGAACCCCTGTGGCGGCACGTGCGCGACATGCCCATTCCAGACAGCCTCGCGGAGCGGGTCGAGCCCTTCCGTGACCGCGGCCAGCTGTTCCAGGTCGGCGCCGACGAATATTTCTCGATGGGAAGCTGGCTGGCCGTCATGTGGGGTCAAGGCATCCGGCCGCGTGGACGCAATCCCCTGTACGGCTTCCAGGATCCGGCGCGCGTCGACGCCTTCCTCGACGCCTCGGCAGGGCGCGTCGCCCAAGCGGCCCGCGCCCTGCCGGATCACGAGGATTTCCTGAAGGCGCGCGGCATGTGGGCCGGCGGCACGGTCCGCGCCGCCTGAGGCGGCCCAACTCCGGACAAAAGAAAAGCCGGACGCCGAAGGGGCCTTCGCGTCCGGCTTTCAGTTGAGAGGCCCGGAGCCCGAAGGCCCCGGACCGTCCCAGGAGATCAGTAACGGTAGTTCAGGCCGATCAGGAAGGTCCGGCCGTAGGTCTGATGGTCGATGACCCGACGCTCGTCGCCGGCCTCATAGGTGTAGAAGGGCTCGTCGGTCAGGTTGTTGACCTGGAACAGGGCCGAGAAGCCGTCCAGCGGACCGGACTGGAACTCATAGCCGATCTGGGCGTCGATGATGCTTTCGGCGCCGACCTGACGGAAGGTGCGCCCGTTGCCGAAACCGGCGACCTCGCCCAGAAACTCCGAGCGGTAACGGTTCGAGGCGCGGGCCTGGAAGCCGTCCTTCTCATAGTAGATCGTGACGTTGGCCACGGTCTCCGACAGGCCAGGGATCGGGTTGGAGCTGCCGGGGCTGGTCTCGATGTTGCTCTCGGTCTGCGAGATCGAGAAGTTGCCGCCGAAGCCTTCAAGCGCCGGGTGGAACATGTCGAACGGCATGGAGACGGCCGCTTCGACGCCGTAGATTTCGCCGCCCGTTCCGTTCTCCGGCGTGGACACAGTGCCCTGGCGATAGACCGCCGTGGTGGGCGCATAGCCGGTGTAATCGAACGGAAGCGTCTGGTTGTAGATGTAGGATTCCAGATCCTTGTAGAAGACCGCGACCGAGAAATAGGCCTGGCGCCCGAAATACTGCTCGAACGACAGGTCGACGACGTTGGCGATCCAGGGCCGAAGTTCGGGATTGCCGCCGCTGCCGGTGAAGGGCGGGTTCGACGGATTGAACGGCGGAGTGTTGGTCCCCGGAGCCGCCGGATCATCCAGCGTGGCGTTGTAGTTGAAGGTCCGGCTGGCACGCATCTCGTCCATACGGGCGCGGGCCAGGGTGCGGGCCGCGGCGAAGCGGACGATGCGGCCTTCTTCCAGCTCGAAGATCAGGTTCGTGCTGGGCAGAATCTCCCAGTAGTCGTCGCCGCCCTCGACCGCCTGGGTCGCCGACACGCCGGTGCCAAGCTGGCGCGAAGCGAAGCCCTGCGAGTCCTGGTCGGTGTGGACGAACTGGACGCCGAAGTTGCCGCGGGTCGGCAGTCCGAACATCGTGGTGTCGACGTCGAACTTCACGAACGGCGTCATCACGCTTTCGGTGACCCGCCAGTTGCCCGCGGCCACGTCGGCGTTGGGGTTGCGGACCATGTTGTAGAAGCCGCTGTTGACCAGCCCCAGGGCGTCGTAGCTGATCATCCGCGGAATGCCGAGATAGGCCAGCGACGTCGGCGCCAGACGGAACTCGTTCGGCACCACGACCGTGGCCCCGCCCGGAATGCCCAGGAAGAACTGATCGTTGATGAACTCCTTTTCGCGCCGGGACATGTGCAGCCCCACCTCGACGCCGTCGATGAAGCCCCCGAAATCGACGTCCCCCTTCACGGAGGTGCGCAGAGACGTCAGGTCGTCGGTGATGGACGGGTTGTTCAGATAGCCGTCCTGGCCGCCCGGGATGATGTCCCCGCCCCAACCCTGCGGGCTGGTCAGCCGGATCAGGTTGAAGTCGCCGTAGTCCAGGGCCGGCGTGAACCGGGTGATGTCATCGCCAGTTCGGAACCCGATCGTGTCGGTGACGCCCGCCGGGCCCCGGCCCGTGCCGGCGTAGGTCTCTAGGACCACGTCGGTGCGCTCCACCGACGAGAAGCTGAGGTCGGCGGAGAACGACCAGTTTTCGTTGATCTGCTGCTCGATGTTCCAGCCCAGCGACAGCAGCTCGCTGTCGCGGGTGTTGACGTCGTTGCGGACGACGCCCTTGACGCCGGTGTAGGTGCCGGATGTGACCAAACCGTCCTCGACGGTATAGCCCGGCTGCAGGGTCGCCGCCGACCAGAACAGCGGCAGCTCGATGCCGCGCAGGATCTGCGTGTTGTCGAACTGCGAATAGAAGGCGTCGAACGTCATGTGCAGTTGATCGTTCGGCCGGTATTCCAGCACGCCGATCCAACCGTCGCGTTCAAGCTCCGACGACATCACATAAGGCTTCGACCCGCCGATCACGCGCGGCCCGCCGCCCGTCACTTCCGGATAGCCCCAGGCGTTGAAGCGCTCGGACTGATAGGGGCTCTCGATGTGAGCATAGCCGAGCACGATCCCGATCGTGTCGTCGGCGAACTGGTCGATGTAGGAGATGCTGAAGCGATTGCCGTCGTCGGTCGTTCCCGCGTTCAGGGCGCCGATGTCGTTGCGCTCATAGCGGATGTTGGCAGCCAAGGCCCGCCGTCCGTACTCCAACGGCCGGACGACGCGCAGGTCCGCAGTGCCGGCCAGGCCCTGACCGGTCAGGGCCGAATCCGGCGTCTTGTAGACCACGACGCTGCCCAGCAGTTCCGACGGATACTGGTCGAACTCGACGCCGCGGTTGTCGCCGGTGGACACCTGCTCGCGGCCGTTCAGCAGCGCGGTGGTGAAGTCCGGGCCCAGGCCGCGGATCGAAATGTTCTGGCCGCGGCCGTCCAGCCGTTGCAGCGCCAGGCCGGGCAGACGGCCCAGCGATTCGGCGATGGAGACGTCCGGCAGCTTGCCGATGTCTTCGGCGGTCACGACCTCGACGATCGAGGTTTCGTCCCGCTTGGTCGCGATCGAGCTTTCGATCGATGCGCGGATGCCGGTGACGACGATCTCGTCGACCTCGGTGACCTCGGGGTCCTGATCGGCCGACTGGGCGTGCGCGACGCCGACAAGGGCCAGGCTCATTGCGAATGCTGCGGCGCCGGTAAGCAGGCGCGCGCGACGGGTGTGCGTGGTTCTCATCTCGATCCTCCCGAGCGGCCGCCTTCTCCTGAAGCGATCCGCGGTTCGCAAATCAATGCAAACACGGCGACGCATTGCAAGCGATTAATCTCCGCGTCGAGATCAGGGCGACCTTCTTCGCCTTATTTGGCGGACTCGTTGTCCTACATGACACATTATTGCCCCCGTCCCGGCGCCCGACTGTCGCGTTGACAGGCGTGGAAATCGCTGCAAAAACTTGCAAACGCACGCTGCGGCAATGAACCGCGCCGGCGGGGAGGAACGGGCGACATGGCGGGAAGACGACCCCGGGCGACCGCCTTGGCCGGCATGCTGGCGCTGGCGCTGGCGGCCGCGGGAGGCATGGCCTCAGCACAGGCGCCGAACCCGACTTCGGCCATGCGGGCCCGCCTCCCGCAGGACGAGGTGATCTATTTCCTGCTGCCGGACCGCTTCGCCAACGGCGATCCGTCGAACGACCGGGGCGGCCTCATGGGCGATCGCCTCGCGACCGGATTCGATTCCGCCCATCCCGATTTTTATCACGGGGGCGACCTGGCCGGATTGACGCGGCGTCTGGACTACATCCAGAGGCTGGGCGTCACGGCGATCTGGATCGCGCCGGTGTTCCGCAACAAACCGGTGCAGGGTGCCCCGGGCCGCGAGTCGGCCGGCTATCACGGCTACTGGATCCTGGATTTCACCTCCGTGGACCCGCATTTCGGGACCGACGCCGATCTGAAGGCCTTCGTCGACGCGGCCCACGCGCGGGGCATCAAGGTCTATCTGGACATCGTCACCAACCACACCGCCGACGTGATCCAGTACCGGGGATGCACGAACTGCGCCTATCGCGGCACGGCGGACCATCCGTGGACCCGCGCGGGCGGCGTGGACGGGCCCGCGATCAACGCCGGCTTCGACCCCGCCCGCCCCGAGACCTTCGCGGCGCTGACGCGCGTCGATTGGGCCTATCAGCCCTATGTCCCCGACGTCGAGCGCGACTCCAAGGCACCCGGTTGGCTCAACGATCCGGGCGTCTATCACAACCGCGGCGACTCGACCTTTCGCGGCGAGAGTTCGCTGCTGGGCGACTTCGCCGGGCTGGACGGGGTGATGACCGAGCACCCGCGCGCCGTTCAGGGCTTCATCGACGTCTACGGCGACTGGATCGACCGGCTGGGCATCGACGGCTTCCGGATCGACACGGCCAAGCACGTGAACCCGGAGTTCTGGCAGGCCTTCGTGCCGGCCATGCGGGCGCGGGCGGCGGCACGCGGCATCCCGAACTTCCACATCTTCGGCGAGGTCTACGACCACGACCCGGCCGCCCTGGCTCGGCACACGCGCGTCGACGGCCTGCCGTCGGTGCTGGACTTCGCCTTCCAGACCAAGGCGACGGACGTGGCCGCGGGGCGCGCGGGTCCCGACGCCCTGGCGCGCGTCCACGCGGCGGACCCGGTTTACGAGGGCGGAGAGCAGGCGGCGCTGACCCTGCCGACCTTCCTGGGCAACCACGACATGGGGCGGATCGGCTGGTTCCTGGCCAAGGACCGACCGGACGTCTCCGACGACGAACTTCTGGCCCGCACCACCCTGGCCCACGCCCTGATGATGTTCTCGCGCGGCGTGCCGGTGATCTACTACGGCGACGAGCAGGGCTTCATGGGCGAGGGCGACTATGGCCGGTCGCGCCACGACATGTGGGGGTCCGACGTGCCGGACTATCGCGACGGACGCCGGGTCGGCGGACGGCACGACCCCTATGACGCCTCAGCCCCCCTCTATGTCCGCCTGTCCCAGATGGCTCGCATCCGGCGCGAGACTCCGCTGCTGCGTCGCGGCCTGCAGGTGACGCGTCACGCCGACGACGGGCCGGGGCTTTACGCGTTCTCGCGTCTGGCCGACGATCTGCCGGGCGAGGTTCTGGTGGTGTTCAACACCGGCGCCACGCCGATCGAGGCCCGAGTCGCGGTTGAGCCCACGTCGCTCGCTTGGCGCGCGCTTCACGGCGCGTGCGCCCCGCGGGCGACGGCGCCGGGCTCCGTCGACGTGCGGGTGGCGCCGCTCGACTACATCGTTTGCGTATCCGAGGACCCGCGTTGACCGTTCAGACCCTGACCAAGCCCACCGCGTCTTACACGGATCAGCCGACCGAATGGTGGCGCGGCGCGGTGATCTATCAGATCTATCCGCGCAGCTTCGCCGACTCTAACGGCGACGGCGTGGGGGATCTGCCGGGGGTTCTGGCTAACCTCGACCACGTCGCCTCGCTGGGCGTGGACGCCGTCTGGCTGTCGCCCTTCTACGCCTCGCCGATGAAGGATTTCGGCTACGACGTCGCCGACTATCGCGCCGTGGATCCCATCTTCGGCGATCTGGACGACTTCGACCGCATTCTGACCCGCGCGCATGAGCTGGGGTTGAAGGTCATCACCGACCTGGTCTTCGCCCACACCTCGGACCGTCACGCCTGGTTCCAGGAGAGCCGCCGCGCCCGCACCGGCCCCTACGCCGACTGGTACGTCTGGGCCGACGCCAAGTCGGACGGCAGCCCGCCGTCGAACTGGCAGTCCGTCTTCGGCGGCCCGGCCTGGACCTGGGACGCGCGGCGCGGCCAGTACTACATGCACAACTTCCTGCCCGAGCAGCCACAGCTGAACCTGCACCTGCCGGAGGTTCAGGACGCCCTGCTGGACGTCGCGCGGTTCTGGCTGGACCGGGGTGTCGACGGCTTCCGCCTGGACGCCATCAACTTCTCGATGCACGACCCGTCGCTGGCCGACAATCCGCCCCTGCCGCCCGGCGGAAAGCGCAGCCGCCCGTTCGACTTTCAGGACAAGGTCCACAACCAGTCCCAGCCGGGCATCGTCGATTTCCTCAAGCGCATACGCGCGCTGACGGACTCATATGAAGGCCGCTTCACCGTGGCGGAGGTCGGCGGCGACCATGCCGAACGCGAGATGCAGGCCTTCACTCACGGCGACGACCGGCTGAACAGCGCCTATGGCTTTCTCTACCTCTATGCCCCGGCCCTGACCGCCAAACTGGCGCGCGAGGGTGCGGAAATATGGCACGGGCGCGATCACCAGGGCTGGCCCAGTTGGACCTTCTCCAACCATGACGCCCCGCGCGCGGTGTCGCGCTGGGCCGCCGGTCGCGACCGCAAGGCCTTCGCGGAGATGGCGCTGGTCCTGCTGATGTGTCTGCGCGGCACCGCCATCGTCTATCAGGGCGAGGAGCTGGGCCTGCCGCAGGCCGAGGTGCCGTTCGACCGGCTGAAGGATCCCGAAGCCATCGCCAACTGGCCCCAGACCCTGGGCCGCGACGGGGCGCGCACCCCCCTGCCCTGGCGCGCCGACGCGCCGTTCGCGGGATTTTCGACCGCCGAGCCCTGGCTGCCCGTAGACCCCGCCCACGTCGACCTGGCCGTGGACCGGCAGGAAGCCGATTCCTTCTCGACCTTGCACGCCGCGCGCCGCGCGGCGGCCCTGCGCCGCCGCCATCCCGGCCTGCGCGCCGGCGACATGACCATGCTCGACATGGCTGGAGACCTGCTGGGCTTCACACGGGGCTCGGGCGCCGAGCGCCGGTTGTGCGTCTTCAATCTGGGCTTCAAGCCGGAGACATGGTCGGCGCCCGACGGCTGGGCCGTGGTCGAGCGCGTCAACGCGCCGGAAGATCCGATCGACGCCCTGCCCCCGCTGGCGGGCGTCATCCTGGCGCCGGTCGGATGAGCTCAGCCGCCGCAGCTTTCCCGCACGATCAGGTCCGCGGGCACCCGCTCGGAGCGACCGGCCGTTTCTCCGCCGGCGTCCAGCAGCTTGGACACCATCAGGCGACCGGCCTTCTGGGTGTCCTGGGCGATGGTGGTCAGGGCGGGGCGGCTGTAGCGGCTGAACGGGACGTTGTCGAAGCCGATCACCGAGACGTCGTGCGGCACGCGGCGGCCCTCGCGTTCCAGCGCCCGCATGGCGCCCAGGGCGATCTGGTCCGAGGCGCAGACCACCCCGTCGAAGGCCACGCCGCGGTGGATCAGCGAGTCGAGCGAGGCCTCGGCCGACTCGACCTCGAAATGGGCGTCGACGACCAGGTCCGGATCGAACGGCAGGCCCGCCGCCTCCAGCGCGTCGACGTAACCGCGCTGGCGCTGCATGGCCTCGGGGGGATCGAGATCGCCCAGGAAGACGATCCGCTTGCGACCCAGCCGCGCCAGATGGAGCGTCGCGCGGCGCCCGCCCGCGATGTTGTCGGATCCGACGCAGCAGTAGTCCTGATCCGGCAACTGGGCGCCCCATACGACGAAACGAGCTTCGGTCTGGACCAGGCGGTTGAAGGCTCCATGCAGGGTGCTCTGACCCAAAAAGATCAAGCCTTCGGCCCGGCTGGTCGTCATCGCCGAGATCAGGTCGTCGTAAGACGTCGGCGAGAAATGGCTGACCAGAAGGTCGCAGTCGCGGTCGCGCGCGGCCTCGCTGACCCCGGCCATCAGCTCCAGCATGAAGGGGTCGAACAGGCGTCCGTCGCGCCCCTGCGGCCGCGGCACCACCAGCGCCAGGGTCGCCTCCGCCCCGATCGGGCCGGACGGCATGTGGCGGCGAAACGGATAGTCGTGCTCGCGCGCCAGCTTCCAGATCAGCTGCTTGGTCCTGTCGTTGACCGCCGGGCTGTCGTTCAGCGCGCGCGAGGCGGTCGAGATCGAGACGCCGGCCAGCTTGGCCAGATCCTCCAGACGGGTGGTCTTGCGGCTCACGCGGATTCTCGCCCCTCGAACGCCCTTGCTGCAAAATTTGCTGCAAAGTTTGTGACGGCCGTCATGCGCCCCGAGACCCGGGGTTGGCAAGAGGGCAAGCTTGACCTTGGGAGCGCCGCATGATCGCCCGCCGTCACCTGTTGGCCCTGGCCGGCGCCTCGCTTTTGCCGCTGGGCGGAACCGCCGCCGCCCAGACCGCGCCGCTGGTCGCCAAGGCCGCCTCTCCCGACGGCACGATCGAGGTCCAGGTCGCCACCGACGGCGACGGTCGGCCGTTGTACTCGGTCACGCGTCTGGGCGCGCCGGTGATCACGGCGTCCAAGCTGGGCTTCATCCTGACCGACGCGCCCAAGCTGGAGCGCGGCTTCCGCCTCGGCGCGCCGGTGATCCGCTCGTCGGACGAGACCTGGGAGCAGCCCTGGGGCGAGCGCCGCACGATCCGAAACCGCTTCACCGAGATGCGCGTGCCCCTGACCGAGCGCGGGGCGCTGGCCCGGCGCATGGACGTGGTGTTCCGCATCTACGAGGACGGCCTTGGCTTCCGCTACGAGTTCCCCCAGCAGGCCGCCCTGCCCCGGCTGAACGTCGGCGTGGAGCTGACCGAGTTCTCCCTGGCCGAACCGGGCGAGGCCTGGTGGATCCCGGCCTGGGAATGGAACCGCGAGGAATATCTCTACAACCGCACCGCCATCGACGCGGTGGGCGCGGCGCAGACGCCGATGACCGTGCGCGCGGCGTCCGGCCTGCACGTTTCTATCCATGAGGCGGCGTGCGAGGACTATTCCGGCATGAACCTGTCGCGCGCCGAGGGCCGCCGGTTCCGCGCCGCCCTGACGCCCGGCCTGTCGGCCGCCGCCGTCGAGCTGGCCACCCCCTGCGTCACGCCGTGGCGCACGCTGCAGATCACCGACACCGCCGGCGAACTGGTCGAGTCCAGCCTGATCCTGAACCTGAACGAGCCCAACGTCCTGGGCGACGTCGGCTGGGTCAAGCCGATGAAGTACGTCGGCATCTGGTGGGACATGCACCTGGACCGGAAGACCTGGAACAGCGGGCCCAAGCACGGCGCGACCACCGACTATGCCATCAGGCACCTCGACTTCGCCGCTCAGCACGGCTTCGACGGCGTTCTGATCGAGGGCTGGAACGTCGGCTGGGACGGCGAGTGGTTCGGCACGGGATGGGACTACAGCTTCACCCGGGCCTATCCGGATTTCGACCTGGAGCGCGTCGCCGCCCATGCGCGGGCGAAGGGCGTGCAACTGATCAGCCATCATGAGACCGGCGGAAACGGCCATCACTACGAGCAGCAGATGGAGGCCGCCTTCGCGCAGATGGCGCGGCTGGGCCAGCATGCGGTTAAGACCGGCTACGTCGCCGACGCCGGCGGGGCGCGCGTCACCGGCCCGGACGGCAAGCCGCATCTGGCCTGGCACGAGGGCCAGCCCATGGCCCAGCACCACATGCGCGTCATCAAGGCGGCGGCGAAGCACAAGGTGGCGATCAACGCCCACGAACCGTTCAAGGACACGGGCCTGCGCCGCAAATACCCGAACATGATCACCCGCGAGGGCGCGCGCGGCATGGAGTTCAGCGCCTGGGGCCAGCCGGGCAATCCGCCGGAGCACGAGGCGAACCTGGTCTTCACCCGCCTGCTGGCCGGGCCGATGGACTACACCCCCGGCATCTTCGGCATGGAGACGCGCAGTCCCGACGGCATCGCCACGACCTGGGCCAAGCAGCTGGCGCTGTACGTCGCGATCTACAGCCCGCTGGTGATGGCGGCGGACCTGCTGGAGAACTACGAGGCCAATCCGGGGCCGTTCCAGTTCATCAAGGACGTGCCCGTCGACTGGGCCGAGACCCGTGTGCTGAACGGCGAGATCGGCGACTACGTCACCATCGCGCGCAAGGACCGCAACTCCGACGTCTGGTGCCTGGGCTCTCTGACCGACGAGCATCCGCGCGTGCTGACCGCGCCCCTGACCTTCCTGGAGGCCGGGCGGCGATACCGTGCCGAGATCTATCGCGACGCGCCCGACGCCGACTGGAAGACCAAGCGCGAGGCCATCGTCATCGAGCGGCGTGAGGTCACCTCGGCCGACGTCCTGACCCTGCGCCTGGCCCCCGGCGGCGGCCAGGCCATCCGCTTCGTGCCGATCGGCAGGGGGCGGAGACAATGACCACCTTTTCGTCTTCCCTTTCTCTGAATTCCGCCCGCGCCCCGTCGTCGAATTCTTCCTCGGTTTCGCTGACGTCCCTCACCACCGATCGGTCTCCGTCATGACCCTGGAAACCGCCGCCGCACCCCCCATGTCGGTGCGCCCGCGCCTGACCCGGTTGGCCATCTGGAACATGTGCGTCGGCTTCTTCGGCATCCAGATCGGCTTCGGCCTGCAGAACGCCAACACCAGCCGCATCTTCCAGACCCTGGGCGCCGAGGTCGACAGCCTGGCCATCCTGTGGATCGCCGCGCCCCTGACCGGGCTGATCGTCCAGCCCATCATCGGCCATTTCAGCGACCGCACCTGGGGCCCGCTGGGCCGGCGGCGGCCCTATTTCCTGTTCGGCGCGATCGCGACGACGATCGCCCTGATCTTCATGCCCAACGCGCCCATCCTCTGGATGGCGGCGGCGACCCTGTGGATCATGGACGCGGCCATCAATGTGACGATGGAGCCTTTCCGCGCCTTCGTCGGCGATAACCTGCCCGAGGAACAGCGCACCGCCGGCTATGCGATGCAGAGCTTCTTCATCGGCACGGGCGCGGTCTTCGCCTCCTGCCTGCCGTGGCTGCTGACGCAGATGGGCGTGGCCAACACGGCGCCGGAGGGGATCGTCCCCGACAGCGTCCGCATCAGCTTCTACGTCGGCGCCGCCGCCATGCTGACGGCCGTGCTGTGGACCGTGTTCACGACGAAGGAATACAGCCCCGAACAGATCGACCGCTTCGAGGCCGCCCACGAGGCCACGCCGGTCCCCACCGCGGCGCCCGGCGGCCAGACCGCCTGGGCCGTCGGATGGCTGATCGTCGGCGCGGCGCTGTTCGTCGCCATCCAGACGATCCGCGCCCAGGCCGCAGCCCTGCCCGAGGGCGCCGACGACTGGCGTCTGGCGGTCGGCAAGGAACTGTACGTCCTGGCCGGATTCGTCGCCGCCTTCGGTCTGCTGAAGCTGCTGGCCGGCTTCATGGGGCGCGGCGGCCGATCCAACGGCCTGACCGAGATCCTCGACGACATGGCGGCCATGCCCCTGACCATGCGCGACCTGGCCTGGGTCCAGTTCTTCAGCTGGTTCGCCCTGTTCGCCATGTGGATCTACACCACTGCCGCCGTCACGGCGGTCCATTTCGGCTCCAGCGACACGACCTCGGCCGCCTACAACCAGGGCGCGGACTGGGTGGGCGTGCTGTTCGGCGTCTACAACGGCGTGGCGGCGCTGGCGGCCTTCGCGCTGCCCGTGCTGGCCAAGAGGATCGGCAAGCGCGGCGCGCACGCGGTGGCGCTGGCGATCGGCGGGGTCGGGCTGATCGGCATCTTCCTGATCCGCGACGCGGACTTGCTGTGGCTGCCGATGGTCGGCGTCGGGATCGCCTGGGCCTCGATCGTGTCCCTGCCCTACGCCCTGCTGGCCGGGGCCGTGCCGGGGCGCAAGATGGGCGTCTACATGGGGGTGTTCAACATCTTCATCGTGGTGCCCCAACTGGTGGCCGCGACCCTGCTGGGCCTGATCCTGAACGCGGTCTTCGACGGCCAGGCGATCTGGGCGCTGGTGGTCGGCGGCGGCAGCTTCCTGATCGCCGCCCTGCTCAGCCTGCGGGTGCGCGAGGTCGCCCGATGAACCGTCGGGGACTGCTGGCCGCCGCCCTGGCCGCCCCGGCGCTGACCGCCTTCCGGCGACCCGTCGCCGGCGGGACGCTGGTCGAGCTGCCGCAGATGCCCTCCGCCCACGTCGCCCCGCGCGACGTCACCGTATGGCTGCCGCCGGGGTATGAGGCCGGGGCGGATCGTCACCCCGTGCTCTACATGCACGACGGCCAGAACCTGTTCGATCCGGCCCGCGCCCCCTTCGGCGAATGGGGCGTGGACGAGCATCTGGCGCGGCTGATCGAGACCGGACAGGTGCGGACGCCCATCGTGGTGGGGGTGCACAACACGCCCCTGCGCCTGCGCGAATACGTGCCCGCCACGATGATCGCGGCCCTGCCGGCCGAGGTGCGGGCGGACCTGATCGGCCTCTACGGCGGCGAGCCTCTCTCCGACGGATATCTCGCCTTTCTGGTCGAGGAGTTGAAGCCGCTGGTCGACCGGACCTGGCGCACCCTGCCCGGGCGGGACGACACGGCGATCATGGGCTCCAGCATGGGCGGCCTGATCTCGCTCTACGCCATGATGCAGAGGCCCGAGACCTTCGGCGCCGCCGGCTGCGTCTCCACCCACTGGCCGCTGCGCATCGAGCGACTGGACGAAGGCCGGCTGGAGGCCTGGCGCGAGGTCGTGGTCCAGACCTGGAGCCGCGTCGTGCGCGAAGGCCTGCCCGATCCGGCGACGCACCGCCTCTACATGGATCGCGGCGACGAGACGCTGGATCAGTTCTACCCCTTCTTCCAGTCGCGGATCGACCAAGTGATCCGCGACGCCGGCTGGGGGCCCGACCGATTCCGCTCGCTGGTCTTCCCCGGCGCCGCGCACAACGAGCCCAGCTGGAACCAGCGGCTGGACGTGCCCCTGACCTTCCTTCTTCCTCCCGTTCCGTGAGTTCTGCCATGCGTCTGCTCGCCGCCGTCTCCGCCCTGGCCCTGCTGGCCGCCGCGCCTGCCCTCGCGCAGGACGTCGGTCCCGCGCCGGGCGCGCCGGGCGACGCCCCGACGTGGGTCAACGCGGCCAAGGTCGGCGCCGGGGCGTCCTACGAGGCCTACGTGGACGGCCAGTACCGCGACGGCGGGCCGACCGGCGAGGTGTCCAAAGTCTGGTTCTCCATCGCCGACGGCGTCCTGACCGAGACCATGTGGGGCCTTATCCACGAGGCCCAGATCAAGCAGATGCGCCTCGCCGTCGTCGTCGGCGACGACGTTGTGGTCGAAGGCGAGGGCACCGACTTCACGGTCGACTATCTGACCAGGGACGATCAGGGCCGTCCTCTGTCGCCGTCGTATCGCGTGACCACCCGGGATCGGCTGGGCCGGTTCGAGATCGAGAAACGCCTCTTCACCGATCCGGACGGTCAGGCGCTGGTGGTTCGGGTCGAGGTGCGCGCCCTTACCGCCTCGGTCGTGCCCTTCGTCCTGCTGGAACCGCATATGGCCAACACGGGCGTGGGCGACGCGGGCCGCGCCACGGTCGACGGCCTGTTCGCCCACGAGGGCGCCAGCCACCTGGCCCTGATCCCCGACGTCCCGTTCACCGCCGCCTCGGTCGGTTTCGTCGGCGCCTCGGACGGGCTGACGGATCTTCAAGACAACGGCCGCATGAACCGCGCTCACCCAACGACGGGCGAGGCGACCGGCAACATCATGCTGACCGGCGCCCTGCCGCGCGTGCGTCGCGGCCAGACCCTGTCCCGCGACTTCGTCATCGGCTTCGGCGCCGACGCCGGCTCGGCCGAGGGCGAGGCGCGCGACGCGCATCAAGCCGGGCTGGATCAGGTCCAGGCCACCTATGACGGCACGGGCGCCGCCGTGGGGTGGTCCGACTGGACGGCCTCGCTGGATCAGCTGCCGCGCCTTGCGGCCCAGTCCGCCGACGGGGGCAAACTGGCCTACGCCTCGGCCCTGATGCTGAAGGTGCAGGAAGACCGCACCCACGCCGGCGCCCTGATCGCGTCGCTGTCCAATCCGTGGGGCGACACGGTGGACGCCACCAACCCCTCGACCGGCTACAAGGCCGTCTGGCCGCGCGACTTCTATCAGGTGGCCATGGCCTTCCTGGCGCTGGGCGACGCCGAGACGCCGCTGGCCGCCTTCCGCTACCTGCCCCAGGTCCAGGTCAGGGCCGACACGCCGGGCAACAGCGGCGCGACCGGCTGGTTCCTGCAGAAGACCTGGGTCGACGGCACCATCGAATGGGTCGGCGTCCAGCTGGACCAGACCGCCATGCCGATCATGCTGGGCTGGCGGCTGTGGAAGGACGGCCACCTGACCGACGCTCAGATCGCCGAAGCTTATCGCGACATGCTGAAGCCGGCGGCCGACTTCCTGGTCGACGGCGGCACGGTCGGAATCCTCTGGAACGACCGCACCGTCACCCCGCCCTGGACTCAGCAGGAGCGCTGGGAGGAGCAGGAAGGGTTCAGCCCGTCGACGACCGCCGCGGTGATCGCGGGGCTGACCGTCGCGGCCGACATCGCCGCCGCGTCCGGCGACCCGGAGTCCGCCGCCCGCTACCTCGCCGCCGCCGACGACTATGCTGCCAGGGTCGAGGCGCGGATGTTCACGACCGAGGGCTCGCTGGGCGACGGCGACTATTTCCTGCGCCTGTCGCGCAACGAAGATCCCAACGACAAGGGGACGCTGGGTGAGAACAACGGCCAGCCCGGCCTGCCCGAGGACCGCATCATCGACGGCGGCTTCCTGGAGCTGGTCCGCTACGGCGTGCGCCGCGCCGACGCGCCGTCCATCGTCGCCACCCTGCCCGAATACGACGACCAGACGCGCGAGGACCGTCTTCGCGTCCGCTACGACTTCGGGCCCGCGGGCGACCGCACGCCGGGCTACAGGCGCTACGGCAACGACGGCTATGGCGAGCAGGCGGACACCGGCGGCAACTACGGCGTCGGCGGCCAGATGCACCCCGGTCAGCGCGGCCGCGTCTGGCCCTTCTTCACCGGCGAGCGCGGCCACTACGAGCTGGCCGTCGCCGCCCTGGACGGCACGGTCACCGAGGCCGAGCGGGCGGCGATCCGCCGGACCTGGGTCCGCGGCATGGAGCGGTTCGCCAACGCCGGCCTGCTGCTGCCGGAACAGGTGTTCGACGGCGTCGGAAACCCGACCCCGCACGGCTACGCGCCGGGTCAGGGAACCAACTCGGCCACGCCTCTGGCCTGGACCCACGCGGAGTATTTGAAGCTGCTCCGCTCTCTGGCCGACGGCGCCGTCTGGGACCGTTACGCCCCGGTGGCCGAGCGCCACGGGCGCTGAGGCCGCCTCAGTCCACGAACCGGCACGGCGTCAGCGACAGGGCGCGACAGCGCGCCTGAAACGCCGTGGGGTCGGGCCGTCGACCGGTCTCGATCCAGCCTTCCAGCGCGTCGAGAGCCGTCAGATAGGTCGAGTCCTCCAGCCGGCTGTGGTCCGACTCGTCCGTCGTCACCTGGACCAGCAGGTCGGATCGCCCCGCCGCGCGCACCGTCTCGGCATAGACCGCCTCGGCCGAATGGAACACGGTTGGGTCATGCAGGGCATGCACGGTCAGCGTCGGCGACGGCAGATCGCCGGTCAGGTCGGCGTCGAAGGCCAGCAGGGCCACGGCCTCCGGATCGGCGGCGAACCGCTCGATCCCGGCGTTCAGGGCCGCGTCGTCGTCGGAGCCTGTGTAGACCCGCGCGGTGTTGTCGAATGGATTGCGGCCGCCCAGGCGCAGATGGACCAGATCCTGAAAGGTGAAGGTCGCCCAGTTCAGGTGGTCGATCAGTTCGTCTTCGCGCAGCCCCGTGACCGCCAGGATCTGGCGCTTCGCCCGGCTCTGGGCCGCCGTCCGGTCGCGGGCCGACAGGCCGATGCCGGTGCAGGCCACCACGCGCCGGCGCAGCTCCGCGCGGGTCATCGTCGCGCCCGCCGGCAGGCCTTGCCACAGCGGGTATCGCGGGTCCGACGGCCCCGGATGGTTGCGGCAGAAGTACTGGTAGACCGCTCTCAGGTCGGCCCGGAACTGATAGGCCCGACTGCCGCCGTTGACGACGCCGTTGGTCAGCAGGACGCCGTCATAGACCGTCGTGCCGTCCGGGTTCCGCCCGTGAAGCTCGGCCGCCTTGGCCGCGACGTTGCCGCCCCACGACTGGCCGTGCAGCAGGGTCAGTGCGGGCGCGCCGAAATGGGCGGCGAACAGCGATCGGCTGCGCTCGACGTCCTCGGCTGCGGACCTCACGCCGTAGCCGCCGCGGCGATAGGTCGATCCGACCCACGCATAGCCGCGCCGGACCATGACCGCGAACCGGTCCAGGTCCGCGAGGCCGTCGTCCGCCTCCGGCGCGCCCATGCGGGGACCGCCGTGGGCATGAACGATCAATCGCCCCGTCCAGCCCTGCGGGACGGCCATGACCAGCCAGGCCCCGGCCTCGTCCCTGAGCGTGTAGCAGCGGACGTCCGGCCCCACCGACCGAGGACAGTCGATCGGCGTGGGGGCGTCTTGCGGAAGGGACGCCGACGCTCCCACGGGCGCGCAGGCGGCCAAGACCGCCAGCGCGACCCCCAGGCCGCACAGCGCGGCCCGGAAGTCTTTCGGCACAAGTGGATCAGAACGAACGCCGGACATTGACGTACCAGTACCGTCCCCACGGCTGGTGAACAGAACCGCGATAGCCGCCGTCGGCCAGCGGCGGGCCCTCGTCCGTCAGGTCTCGCACGCCCAGACGGATCCGCGTGGTGTCGGCGAACTCATACTGGCCGTAAAGGTTGTAGACCGTCTGCGAGGCGACCTGCCACGGTTCGCCCGACGTGCCCAGCAAAGACGGCTGGTCGAAGCCGCTGACGTACTGGCTGGACAGACCCGCCCGCCAGGGGCCGGCGTTCCAGGTGAAACTGCTCGACACCTTCCACTCCGGCCGACCGTTCTGTCCGATCAGATCGGACGTCTCCGGCAGGGTCGTGCCCGCGTTGATCTCGCCGTTCGCCCGCGCCTCGAACAGCAGGTTCACGATGGGCCCCGGATCGCGGGTGAATTCCTCCAGCTTGGTCGCGTTGACGCTCAGGTCGAACCCGCCCCAGGGCGTGTCGTCGATCGACCAGTAGGCGGCAAGGTCAAGCCCCGAAACCGATTGCGGCTGCAGGTTGATGAACCGGTCGTTGACCGAGATCGCCTCCCCCGCCGGGGTCAGGCCGGTGCCCAGGAACAGAGCGATGTCGTCCGCATCGACCGGAGCGCGGTTGACCAGCGGGTTCGAGCCACCACTGATCCGCAGATAATAGTCGAGTGCCAGCGCCGTCTGAACGCCCAGCAGGCCGACGATGTCCTCCTGCTCGATTTTCCACTTGTCCACGGTGAAGGTGAAGTCGCCGTACTGCGGGGGGATGAAGGTCGGCTGGAACACCAGACCATAGGACTGGTTCACGCTGGTCTCCGGCTCCAGGTCCGGGTTGCCGGCGACCAGCAATGACAGACCCGACGTGTTGTGCGGGCACGCCGCGAAGTTGGCGATCCGGCCGGCGCGCAGGTCCGCCTCGCAGCGGACGTAGTCCACACCGCCGGCCAGACGCGCATACTGGGTGGCGTTGGTCTGTTCCAGGTTCGGCGCCCGGAAACCCTCCGAATAGGATCCCCGGATCCGCAGCCCTTCGACCACGTCCCACGCGACGGCCACCTTCGGACTGCCCACCGAGCCGAAGTCCGAATAGTGCTCGAACCGGCCCGCGATCTGGACGTCCAGCGCGTGGACCAGCGGCACGCCCATTTCGGGCGACACCAGCGGCACGGCCAACTCGATGTAGGCCGAACCGACGGTGCGGCTGCCCTCGGTGTCCGGGTTGGGGCTGACGGCCGCGACGTTCGACAGATTGGTCGCCCCCGTCACCATGTCGGTGAAGGTGAAGGTGCCGTCCAGGTTCTCGTCGCGGTCGTCGCTCTGCGTCTCGCGGCGGACCTCCAGACCGAAGGCCATGCCGACCGGGCCCGCCGGAAGCTGGAACACGTCCGCCCTCGTCAGACGGAAGTCCGCCATCGTCAGGGTTGTGCGCGAAACGCGCTTCAGGTCAAAGGTGACGGCGTCGATCGCCGCCTGGGAGCTGGGGTTGCAGTCTCCGTAGCTGGTTGTGTCCACGCAGCCGCCGCCGAACGGATTGTAGGCGTCTGGCGTCGACAGGGCCAGCTGCTGCTGCAGCAGGGTCATGTTGATGTTGGGCGAGGTGTCCTCGGCCTCGGCCTCGGAGTACAGCAGCGCCGTCTCCCAGTCATAGCTGCCCCACTCCCCGCGCAGACCGCCCAGGAAGCGGGACTGGTAGTTCTCGACCTTGACCTCCTGGAAGCCCGCGTCGACGTAGCGGTAGTTCGTCAGCAGAACGGGCAAACCGCCGGCCGGCACTCCGGTCAGGCCCGGCAGGCGGTTCGGATTGGCCGCACCCCCGGCGAAAGTGACCGGACCGAACGGGTTCCAGTAGTTGCTGGCCGGGATCCAGATCTGGTTCAGGTTGACGACCGGCGGCTGCACCGCCCGGCTTTCGGCGGCATAGAAGCCGACCTCGCCGAACGCCTCGACGCCGTTGTCCATCTCGTAGCGGCCGGTGAAGAAGACGTTCAGCCGCTCGACCGTCGGCCGCACCGTGGTGCCGAAGCGCGTGTCGTAGCGCATCTCGCGATTGGTGGTGTTGAAGTTGTGATTGCCGCTGGAGATGCAGACGCCTCCGCCCACGTTCACGCCGCAGCCGAAACTGGTCGGCTGATAGCGGAACTGGCCCGAAGTGTTGGTCACCGCCGTGCCGTTGGACCGGATCGTCGGCCGCGCGCCCACGCTCAGACGCGCCCACGGCGTGTTCGACGAGCGCCCGTCCAGCGCCGTCACGCCCGCGAAGTCCGGATACTCCGCGAACAGACCGCGCAGGTCGTCGCTTCGTGTGAAATCCTGGTCCGACGCCAGCAGGGCCGTGCGGTCGGTGTAGTTGACGAACACCGACAGGTTGCCGCGGGCGAAATTGCGGCCGGCGAACATGTTGAGGTCCAGCTCTTCCATGCTGGCGCCCTCAGCCCCGCCGTACCGAGCGCTGACGGTCAGGCCGTCGTAGTTGTCGCGCAGCACGGTGTTGACCACCCCCGCCACCGCGTCGGCGCCGTAGATGGCCGCCGCGCCGTCCAGCAGGATCTCGGTGCGGCGCAGCCCCGCCACCGGAATGGCGTTGGAGTTGTAGCTCAGCACCGGCACGGTGCCGGTGTCCGACGTGCCCTGGCTGGTCGGATGGTGCACGACCCGACGGCCGTTCAGCAGCACCAGGGTGTTGCCGACGCCCAGGGAGCGCAGGTTGACCGAGTTCACGTCGCCGCGCGCCGCGTTCGACGTCTGCGGATTGTTGGAGCTGTCGAACAGCACGTCGCCCATCTGAGGGATGGTCCGCAGCAGCTCGTCGCCCGACACGGCGCCGGTGGCGTCGATCTGGGCCTCGTCGACGACGACGACCGGCAAGGCCGCCGTTGTTCGCGCCCCGCGGATGTTGGAGCCGACGACGACCACGTCGTCGACCTGGGTGACCTCAGGATCCTGGCCGGCAGGCACGGCTTCCTGAGCCATCGCAGCCCCTGAAAAGGCCATTGCCGCCGCCATGGCCGCACCGCCCAGCAAACGATTGCGTCGATCGTGTCTCATGGTCTTCCTCCCCGAAGCCTCGTTGCCCGCCGATCTCAGTCGGCCGTCAGAACCTTGTCGTCGCCTGGGCCCGCCGCCGGGTCGGGGCGCGCCGCCAGACCCTTGGGCTTGCCGGCCAGCACTTCGCGCATTCGCGTCTCGTCCAGCGCGTTTTCCCACCGCGCCACCACCAGGGTGGCCACGGCGTTGCCGGTGAAGTTGGTCAGCGCCCGGCACTCGCTCATGAAGCGGTCGATGCCGAGGATCAGCGCCATGCCGGCGACCGGCACGTCCGGCACCACGGCCAGCGTCGCCGCCAGGGTGATGAAGCCCGCGCCGGTGATGCCCGCCGCGCCCTTGGAGCTCAGCATGGCCACCAGCAGCAGGGTGATCTGCTGCCACAGGGTCAGCTCGATGTTCATCGCCTGGGCGATAAACAGAGCCGCCATGGTCATGTAGATGTTGGTGCCGTCCAGATTGAAGGAATAGCCGGTCGGCACGACCAGCCCGACGACCGACTTGGACGCGCCCGCCGCCTCCATCTTCTGCATCAGGCTGGGAAGCGCGGCCTCCGACGAGGAGGTGCCCAGCACCAGAAGCAGTTCCTCCTTCAGATAGGCGATCAGGCGGAAGATCGAGAAGCCGTTGGCCCAGGCGACCAGGCCCAGCACGCCCAGAACGAAGATCAGCGACGTCAGGTAGAAGGTGGCGATCAGCGCCGCCAGATTGGCGATCGAGGCGATGCCGTAGGCTCCGATGGTGAAGGCGAAGGCGCCGAACGCCCCCACCGGCGCGGCCTTCATCAGAATGGCCACCAGTCGGAACACCACCTGGCTCAGCGATTCCAGCGCACGCTGCACCGGGGCGCCCGCGTCGCCGATCATGGCCAGGGCCACCCCGAACAGGATCGACACGAACAGGGTCTGAAGGATGTTGCCCTCGACGAAGGCGCTGAGCAGCGTCGTCGGGATGACGTTCAGCAGGAAGCCGGTGATCGTGCTTTCCTGAGCCGAGGCGGCATAGCCGGCCACGGCGCCCGCATCCAGGGTCGCCGGATCGATGTTCAGTCCCCGGCCCGGCTGGACCAGGTTGGCGATCACCAGCCCGACGATCAGCGCCAGCGTCGAGAACACGAGGAAATAGGCGAAGGCCTTGCCCGCCGTGCGGCCGATGCGCTTCAGATCGCGCATGCCGGCGATGCCGATGACGATCGTCAGAAAGATCACCGGGGCGATGATCATCTTCACCAGCTTGATGAAACCGTCGCCCAGCGGCTTCAGGCTTTCGCCGGTCTCCGGGAAGAAATGGCCGACCAGGCCGCCCGCCAGAATGGCCAGCAGCACCCAGAAATACAGGGTCTTGAAGATCGGGCGACGCGCGCCGGGCGCGGCTCCGCCGCCTGTTGAAATCAGCACGACCACATTCCTCCCGGCGGACCGACCGGCCCGCCCCTACGCTCGGCCCCGTCTGACGCGGGATCTCGAAGGGCCAGTTTCGGCGATGACTCGCGCCGTGGCGAAAACTTCCCGCGTACGGATCATCCCACGGATTCTAAGAAGGAATCCATTGGCGACCCGGCATGGCGGCACGCCAGTATGTGCGGAAATCCACACATCGCGCTCGCCTTTCGTGCGGAAATCCGCCCTACTGTGCGCATGTCGCGCACGCCGCTCAGCCCGACCGCCCAATGGCGTGGGTTCGCCGCCGCCTGGATCATGGTGGCCGCCGTCGCCGTGCTCGGCGCGGGCTGGCTGGCGCGACGCGACGCCCAGGCTTCCGTCGATCGTCAGGCCGCGACCGCCGCGGCCCTGCACGGAGCCGTCCTGCGAAGCGAGCTGGAGCGGGTGCGCGCCGTCCCTTCCGTCCTCGCCGCCGACCCGGACCTGGAGGCGCTGGTCATCGCCCCCTCCCCCACCCGGCGCGAGCTGGCCAACGCCAAGCTGGAATCCCTCGCGCGTGAGGTCCGTGCCGCCGCGCTGTATGTGCTCGACGCCGACGGGACCGCCCTCGCCGCCTCGAACTGGCGGGAGCCGACCAGCTTCGTCGGCTCCAACTACCGCTTCCGGCCCTATTTCTCGGACGCCGTTCGCGACGGAGACGCCGCCTTCTTCGCCCTCGGCACCGTCAGCGGCCGTCCGGGCCTTTATCTGTCGCGCCGCATCGTCGACGGCTCCGGACGGCTGGCGGGCGTCATCGTCGCCAAGATCGAGTTCGACGCGCTGGAGGCGATGTGGCGGCGATCGGAAGAGCCGACCTGGGTGACGGACTCCACCGGCGTGATCCTGATCACCACCGTGCCCGGCTGGCGTTTCCGCGCCACCCGGCCGCTGAGCCCCGAGCGCCGCCGCACTCTCGCCGAGGAGCAGACGGCCGGCGCGGCCCTGTCCGACCTGCCCTTCACGGCCCCCGAGCGCGGCCTGATCCGGCTGGACCGCGATGTCCCGCCCGGCCGGTATGCCCACGCCGTGGACTCCATTCCGGAGCTGAGCTGGACCCTGCACCTGCTCCAGCCCGCGGATCAGGTGATGTCGCGCGCGGTCGGCGCCGCCCTGACGCTCGCCGCCTTGGCCACCGCCCTTCTGGCCGCCCTGTCCGGCGTCCTGCTGCGCCGCCGCCAGCGAGCCGCCGTCCGCGCCGTGGAGGAGGACGAGGCCCGGGCCCGGCTGGAACATCTGGTCGGCGAACGCACTGCGGAGCTCAGCGCCGCCAACGGCCGCCTGCGCCGCGAGATCGACGAGCGCCGTCGTCTCGAACGCGATCGTCAGGATCTGGAGGACAAGCTGGTCCAGGCGAACAAGCTGGCCACGCTCGGCCAGGTCGTCGCCGGCGTGGCGCACGAGATCAACCAGCCCATGGCCGCCATCCGCACCCATGCCGACACCGCCGGCCAATACCTCACCCGCGCCGACCCGGACGCCGCCGCCCGCTCGCTGGACGCCATAGGCCGCCTGACCGAACGGGTCGGCGCCATCACCGAGGAACTGCGCGCCTTCTCCCGCAAGACGCGGTCCGAAGTCGTCGCCGTGGACGTCGCCCGAGCGGTCGAAGGCGCCCTTCTGCTGGTCTCGCCCCGCCTGCGGGAGCAGGGGGTTGAGGTCCGCATCGACGCGCCGGCGGATCTGCGTGTGAAAGCCGAGCGCAACCGGCTTGAGCAGGTGGTCCTGAACCTGCTTCAGAACGCGGCGGAAGCTCTGGACGGCCCCGGCCGGATCGAGGTCACGGCCACCCCCGAAGGCCGCAAGGTCGTGATCCGCGTCGCCGACGACGGCCCCGGCCTGTCGCTCGGGGTGCGGGACCGGCTGTTCACGCCCTTCACCACCGACAAGCCGGACGGCGTAGGCCTCGGTCTGGTCATCAGCCGGGACATAGTCGCCGGCTTCGGCGGCGAGCTCACCCACGAGCCGACGCCGGTCGGCGCCGCCTTCCGCATCGTGCTGGCGAGGGCGAAGTGAACGGCTGCGTCGCCCTGGTCGAGGACGACGACTCCTTTCGCGCCGCTCTGGCCGAGCGCCTGACCCTCGCCGAATTCGAAGTCCTCTCCTTCCCCTCGGCCGAAGTGGCGCTGAAGGGCCTCAACGCCGACTTCGACGGCGTGGTCGTGACCGACCTTCGCATGCCGGGCATGGACGGCCGCCAGCTCGCCGAACGCCTGTCCGCACTCGATCCCGACCTGCCCGTGGTGCTCATGACCGGCCACGGCGACGTCGCCGACGCGGTCGAGGCCATGAAGCGCGGCGCCTACGACTTCCTGACCAAGCCGTTCGCTTCCGAACGCCTGATCGAGACGCTTGGTCGGGCGCTGGAGAAGCGTGCCCTCGTCCTCGACAACCGCCGCCTGGGCGCGCTGGCGGCCGAGACCGAGGACTCCATCCCCCTCAGTGGCGAGAGCTCCGCCTCCGCCAGCCTGCGTGCCGCCGTCCGCGAACTGGCCGCCGCCGAGGTGGACGTCCTGATCGAGGGCGAGACCGGCTCGGGCAAGGAGGCCGTGGCCCGCGCCATCCACGCCGCCGGCCGCCGCCGCCACCGCCCCTTCGTCGCCGTCTCCTGCGCCGCCCTGCCCGACGAGGACGCCGAGGCCCGGCTGATGGGTCAGGAGGCCAGCGTCGGCTCCGGTCTGCTGCGTCGCCGCGAGGGTCGGATCGAGCAGTCGCATCAGGGCACGCTGTTCCTCGACGAGATCGACCTGGCCCCCCGCGCCGTCCAGCTGATGCTGCTCCGGGTTCTGGAGGAGCGCGAGGTGTTGCCGCTCGGCGCGTCGGAGCCCCGCGCCCTGGACCTTCGCGTCCTCGCCGCGGCCAAGGGCGACCCCGCCGACGCCGTCGCCCGCGGCCATCTGCGCGAAGACCTGTTCTGGCGCCTCAACGTCGTGCGCCTGCGCGTACCGCCGCTGCGTGAGCGGCGCGAGGACGTGCCCCTGCTGTTCGCGCGCTTCCTCGCCCGCGCCGCCGCCCGGCTGGAACGGCCGATGCCCGCCGTCGGCGACGCCGTCCGCCGCCGCCTGCTGGACCACGACTGGCCCGGCAACCTGCGCGAGCTGTCGAACTACGCCAACGAGGTGGCGCTGGGCCTGCGCCCCGCCGCCGCACCGACCGCCCACGACCTCGGCCTAGCCGATCGGGTCGCCCGCTATGAGGCGGAACTCATCCGCGAGGCCCTGTCCGCCCACGCCGGCGACATGAAGCGCGTGACCGAAGCCCTGCGCATCCCGCGCAAGACGCTTTACGACAAGATGGCCCGCCTCGGCATCCAGCCGGCCGAGCATCGCCCCGGCCGCCGCTGAACCTGTCCGGACATGATTCCGGCCGCGTCCGGACACGGCTTCGCTGGCCCTGCGCCGCCATCGCCGCTCGACTGGGCCCATGACCCAGCCCACCTCACTGCGCCACGAACTGATTGAAACCAGCCGCGTCGTCGCCGCCGCCCTCGTCCTCGCGCTGACATGGACGACCCTCGCCTACCAGCCCTTCACCATCCCCTCGGCCTCGATGGAACCGGGACTTGTCGAGGGCGACTATCTGGTGGTGTCGAAGTGGGCTTACGGCTGGTCCGGCGCGTCCCTGCCGCTGGCGCCGAGACCCGGCGAGGGACGCCTCTTCGGGCGCGACCTCGCGCGCGGCGACGTCGTGGTCTTCCGCCATCCGCTGCGTCCGGACGAGCCGTGGATCAAGCGCGTGATCGGCCTGCCCGGCGACCGGGTCCGGCTTCGCGCCGGACAGGTCTTCGTCAACGGCCTGCCCTTCGCGCGGACGTCGCTCGGTCCGGGCCGCAGCGCCTCGCAGCCCGACCGTCCCGTGACGCAAATCCGCGAAGCCGCCCCGGACGGAACCCGAACCTGGATCACCCATGACTTCGGCCCAGGCGCGCCCGGCGACGACACGCCGGAGATCGTGGTGCCGGAGGGGAGCTATCTGGTTCTGGGCGACAACCGCGACAACTCGCTGGACGGACGCTGGCCCGCCGACACAGGCGTCGGCTTCCTGCCCGCCGCCAATCTGATCGGCCGTGCGGAGGTCGTCGTCGCCTCGTGGAAACCCGGCGCCTCGCTGTGGAAACCGTGGACGTGGTTCAGTCTTCGGAGGCGGTGGTTTCTGCCCATTCGCTGAGTGTCCCGCTTATGCGGCTTGTCCACCTCGACGCGCGGCCGCTGTCCTGAATTTGTCCCTGAAGATGTCCCTGAAGATGTCCCTGTTGAAGGAGCCGCATCACCCCCGGAATTCAGCAACGGTCAAAGCGCCGTCGCCGTTCGCGTCCAGCCGTTCGAACGCCGCCTCCGACCGAGACTCCGCCTGCGCCAGGGTCGGCGCCGCCATCGCGCCCAACGCCAGCCCGGCCGCCGCCGCGACCGCCGCGGGCCAGCCCTTCAGCCGCCCGCGCGCGCCGATCTCCGCATCGATGAAGCCCCTCACCGCGTCGCTGGCCGACCGTCCGCGCGCCCGGCACTGGGCCATGAACGCCGTCTTGGTCTCGAACGGCAGACGGACTTCCAGCGTCTCGGACTTCTTCGGCGCGCGCATGGCGGAACCTCCTGATGGAGATCGCATCTCACCCTGCGCATGACCGCCGCGCCAGTGAAATCGCGGCAATGCCCCATGACCGATCGGTTCAACTTCCCGCGACCGGGCCTAGTCGCGCGCGACGTCCGGCGCCACCTTGATCTTCGCAGAACGACAGAAAGGGGTTCGCCCATGACCGTGTCCCTGCCCTCCTCCGCCCGCCGCGCCGCTCCTGAGGTGCGCCGGATCACCGACGCCGACCTGACCTGGGCCCTCAGCGAGGGCTGGCGCGACTTCAACGCCAAGCGCGGCGACGTGGTGGTCGTGGCCTTCCTCTATCCGCTCATGGCCCTGGTCGCCGCGGCGGTGACGATGAACGACCGCCTGGTCCCGCTGTTCTTTCCGTTGGTCGCCGGACTGTCGATCATGGGCCCGGCCGTGGCCGCCGGCTTCTATGAGATCGCCCGGCGGCGCGAGGAGGGGCTGGATTCCAGCTGGCGGCACTTCCTCGATCCCCTGGGTGGGCGCGGCCGGGGGCCGCTGGTGGCCCTGACGCTGATGCTGCTGGGGGTTTTCGTCGCCTGGCTGGCCGTGGCCTGGGCCATCTACGCCGTCACTTTGGGACAAAGAGCGCCGACGGACCTGATCGACTTCGCGCGCCTGACCGTCACGACGCCGGAGGGGTGGGCCATGATCGGCCTGGGCAATCTGGCGGGCCTGGGTTTCGCCGCCCTGACCCTGGTGCTGACGGTGGTCTCCTTCCCCATGACGGTGGACCGTCCCGTCACGCCCGACGCGGCGGTCGGCGCCTCTTTGAGGGCCTTCGGACGCAACCCGGGCGTCCTGTCGCGCTGGGGGCTGCGCGTGGCTTTGCTGCTGGCGCTGGGGTCGCTCCCGCTCTTCCTCGGCCTGCCCGTGGTCCTGCCTGTGCTCGGCTACGCCACCTGGCACCTCTACACCCGGCTGGTCGTGCGCTGAGGCGTCAGACCCTGATCGGCTGAGGTGGAATCCCGCCGATGCCGTGAATCAGGGTCCTGCAAGATACCGGAGCGCATTCGGCTGAGTTGGACTGCGTTCAACTCAGCCGAATGCGCTCTAGGGCCGGGGCGCCGGTCCGCGCGCCCGCTCATAGGCGTGGCCCAGCGCCAGGATGCGCGCGTCCTCCCACTTGCCGCCGATGAAGCTCAGTCCGACGGGCATCCCCTGGTCCAGCCCCATAGGCACCGTCAGGTGCGGATAGCCCGCCACCGCCGCCAACCGGCTGGCCGAGCCCTGCATGCGGTCCTCGTCTTCCGGATCGTTGGTCCAGGCGCGCGAGGTCGTCGGCGCGATCAGGGCGACCACCTGGTGCTCGGCCATCATCCGGTCGATCCCCTCCGGCCCCGCCATGCGCAAAGAGTCCGCCCGCGCCGCCACGTACTCCGGATCCTCCAGCCCCTTCGTCGCCTCGGCCCGCTCGAACAGATCCTGTCCGAACAGCACCGTCTCGCGCGGCTCAGCGGCGTTGAAGGCGATCACGTCCGCCAGCGTCCGCGTCTTCACCTGCGCCGGGTCGGTCGAGGCCAGGTACAGGTTCAGGTCATGCTTCAGCTCGACCATCAGCACGGTGAACTCCAGCCGCCCGATGGTGGCCATGTCCGGCCCTTCCGGAATGTCGACCAGCACGGCGCCCGCGGCCTCCAGCACGCCCAGCGTCCGCTCGAACTCCGCCTGCGTCTCCTCCGAATAGGACGGCAGCAGGAACCGCATCACCCCGATCCGCGCCCCCCTCAGCGAGCCCGCGTCCAGCGCCGCGCGATAGTCCACCTTGCGCGCGTCCGCCTCGGCCGTCGCGGCGTCCAGCGGGTCGGTCCCGGCGATGACCGACAGCACGATGGCCGCGTCCTCCACCGTCCGCGTCATCGGCCCGGCCGTGTCTTGCGAATGCGAAATCGGCACGATGTGGGTGCGCGACACCAGTCCCACGGTCGGCTTGAAGCCGACGATCCCCGTCACCGAGGCCGGACAGGTGATCGACCCGTCCGTCTCCGTGCCGATCGCCGCCGGGGCCAGCCCCGCCGCCACCGCGACCGCGCTGCCCGAGGACGACCCGCATGGCGTCCGCTCCGGATCGTACGGATTGCGCGTCTGCCCCCCGACCGCGCTCCAGCCGCTGATCGAAGACGACGACCGGATGTTGGCCCACTCCGACAGATTGGTCTTGCCCAGGATCACCGCGCCAGCCTCGCGCAGCCGCGTCACGATCGGCGCGTCACGCCCCTGATCGTTGCTCGCCAGCGCCAGCGACCCGGCCGTCGTCGGCATGCCGGCGACCTCGATGTTGTCCTTCAGCAAGATCGGCACGCCATACATCGGCGACTGACTGACCGGGCCTTGGCGGACAAGGGCGGCTCCATCCCAGACGATCACGCTGTTGAACGGATCGCCGCCGCCAGGGTTGACCAGATAATCGACGCAGGTCGCGAGATCGCTCTGCGCGGCCTGGAGGCACCAGACGCCACCCGGAGCCGCGAAGGGGCCCTCTAAGGACCACCAAATGCAAGGGAATTCAGTCCCATCAGAGTGTTCCTGCAACTGCGACCGAAACGTCTCCTTCGCCACGGCCGGCAGCTCGGCCTCGGCGATGCATTGGCGGTCGCGCAGGAACGAGGGAACAGGCTCGCCCTCCTGAGCTCGAGCCGTTTGCGGACCGCCAAAAATCAGTAGCCCAGCCAGAAGCGTTGCGGTGGTCGCCGCAGCGATGCACCGAGTTGCCCCCGCAATCAGTCCTGCGCGGCCGGCGACCTTGAGCCGATCGTGCGGTCGAGGAAGTCCAGATACGTCCGCCATTGGTGCAGCCCCCGCTCATTGCCCCGGATGCCGTGGCGCTGGCCGGGATAGAGCATGGTCTCGAACGGGAGGCTCTTTTCCTGCAGGGCGTTCAGCACGCGGGTGGTGTTCTCGAAGATCACGTTGTCGTCGGCCATGCCGTGCATCAGCAGCAGCCGCCCGGTCATCAGCGGCAGCTGCTCCAGGATGTCGGACGCGGCATAGCCCTCCGGATTGGCCTCCGGCGTCGACATGAACCGCTCGGTGTAGTGGGTGTCGTACAGGCTCCAGTCCGTCACCGGCGCGCCCGAGATGGCGGCCGCCAGTCCCATCTTCGGCTCGGTCAGCATGTGCAGGGTCATGAACCCGCCATAGCTCCAGCCCATCGCCGCGATGCGGTCGTCGTCGACGAACGGCAGGGTCCGCAGATAGTCCGCCGCCAGCACCTGATCCTCGATCTCCGGCTGGCCCATCTTCAGGTAGAGGGCCTGCTTGAACCGCGCCGAGCGATAGCCTTCACCCCGGTTGTCCATCCGAAAGACGACGTAGCCGGCCTCGGTCACCAACTGGGTGCTGGCGGGCTGCCAGGCCCGCTTCACGCCGCCGCCCGACGGGCCGCCATAGACCTGCATCACCACCGGATAGGTCTTCGACGGATCGAAGCCCGGCGGCGTCGACATCTGCCAGTGCAGGGTCTCGCCATGGCTCTGAAGCGTGCCGAACTCCGGATCGCGCTGGCGGGCGACGTAGGGCCAGAAGGGGTGGTTCTCGTCCAGCCGGTTCTCCTCGATCCAGGCCAGACGCTCGCCGTCGATCGAATACAGCGCCGACTGCGGCGGCGTGTCCGGGTCGTTGTAGTTGCCGACGTATGCGGTGCCGGTCTTGTTCACCGACGCGCTCCACCAGCCGCCGCGCGGCGTGATCTCGACCGGGCGGCCCGGCCGGCGATAGCTGACGCCGAACAGCTGCTGCTCGATGGGCCATTCCTTCCCGTCGCGCATCGAGGCGGTGAAGAAGACCGTGCCGGTCCGCTCGTCCACGCCGTTCAGTCCCGTCACGGCATAGTCGCCGCTGGTGACGGCCCGGATTCGCCGCCCGTCGGCGCGATGCAGATACAGGTGCTTCCAGCCGCTCTCTTCGCTGGACCAGATGAATGTCCCGTCGGCCAGCGCCTTGAAGTCGTGCGTCAGCGGCACCCAGGCCTCCGACGTCTGCGTCGCGATGACCCGGCCCTGCCCCGTGGTCGGGTCGACGGCCAGCAGATCCAGCGTCTTCTGGTCCCGCGACTGGCGCTGGACGTACAGCGTCTTGCCGTCCGCCGACCAGTTCACCCGCGCCAGATAGACGTCGGGGTTCGCCCCCAGATCGACCTTGATCCGCTGTCCGGTCGTGCGGTCATGAACATAAAGATCGACCACGGCGTTGGGCCGCCCGGCGCGCGGATAGCGCTGCTCGATCACCGTCGCCCCGCCGCCGGAGATGTCCAGCCGCGGGATGACGTCCACGGTCGACTCATCGGTCCGCTGCATCGCGATGAAGCGCTCGTCGGGGCTCCACCAATAGCCGGTGTCGCGGTCCATCTCCTCCTGGGCGATGAACTCCGCCGTCGCCCAGGTGATCAGGCCGTCGCCGTCCGTCGTGATCGCCTGTTCAGCGCCCGCCGCCAGATCGTAAACGACCAGATCCTGATCCCGCACCCACGACACATAGTTGCCCTTGGGCGAGACCTTGGCGTCGATCTCGTCGGCCTCGGTCTCGGTCAGACGGCGCACGGCGCCGCCCTCGCGCTCGGCCAGGAAGACGTCGCCCTCCAGCGGCGCCAGGATGTAGCGGCCCTGCTCGTCCCACGAATATTCCACCACGCCGCGCGCCGAGATGCGCATGCGCTCGCGCCGCGCGATCTCCGCCTCCGACAGCTCGCCCGCGTCCGGGACCAACGCCCGGGCGTCGATCAGCTTGAACGGGGCTCCCCCGTCCGTCGTCATGGCCCACAGATCCTGCACGTTCACGTCGTCCTCGCGCGACCGCAGGAAGGCCACCAGCTCCCCGTCCGGCGACAGGCTGACGCCCTTGGCGGCGGGTCCGACCAGCGACGGATTGGCGAAGACGCGTTCGACGGTGAGGATCGAAGGATCGTTCGCTTCCTGGGCCACGGCGGGCACGACGACGATCAGGGACAGGGCCGAAGCCAGAAGCAGATTGCGCATGGCGCAGGACGCTAGAGGCAGATTTCGCCCGCGTCACCCCCTGCCTCGGCCGTCTCAGGCCGCCAGGTCGAAAGGCCGCGTCTCGGCCGGCGCGGCCGGCAGGTCGACGGTGAATCGGGTTCCGTCCTGCGGGGTCGAAACCACATCGATCCGGCCGCCCATCGCCTCGACCAGGCCTCGGCAGATCGACAGGCCCAGCCCCACGCCGGGATGCCGACTGGTCAGGCCGTCGTCCCCCCGAGTGAAGACGTCGAAGACATGGGGCAAGACATCCTCCGGAATGCCCGGGCCGCTGTCCGCCACCTCGAACCTGACGCGGTCCGCGCCGCCTTCCAGACTCAGTCGCACCCCGCCCTTGGCCGTGTAGGTCAGAGCGTTCTCCAGCAGATAGTCCAGAACCTGGGCGACGTGGGCCCCGTCGCCCCGCCGCTCACCGACTTCCGCCAGCTCCAACGTCATCGCAAGACCCTTGGCGCGCGCCGCCTCGTCGTGACGATCGACTACGCTCCGAGCCAGGCCGATGGGATCGTAGATGCCCGCCTCCACCAGAATCTGCCCGCGTTCCAGCCGCGTCACCTGCAGAAGGTGTTCGATCATCTTCAGCAGATCCTGTCCCGAGGCCCTGAGCACGTCCAGGCGCTCTCGCTGAATCGGGCTCAGCTCACCCAGGGCCAAGATCTCGCCCATGGCCACGACGCCGTTCAGCGGCGTGCGCAGTTCATGGCTCATGTTTGACAGGAACCGCGACTTGGCCTGACTGGCCGCCTCGGCCCGGTCGCGGGCTTCCGTCAGGGCCCGCTCGGAGGCCGCCAGTCTCCCGCCGATCCGTCGCATCCAGCCCCACAGACCCAGCGCAGCCCCTATCAGCAGCGCCAGAACGATGGCCAGCCAAGGCGCTGCTTCCCGCACCACGGCCGTTCCTGGACGATCCGGCGTCCACGTCAACCAGCCCAGGACCATGCCGGTGGAATCAGAGACCGCGACGGCCGGCCCCGCCGGTTTTTCGACCCTGAAGCCGGCTCCGGCCAGCCTCAAATCGTCGCCCATGCTGGCCAGAAGGCCGGACAAAGGCCTTGCGGACACCACGACGCCGGCCTTGCTCGGCTGCTCGACCGCATCGTCCTCGCGCACGACGCTGGACGCGGCGACCAACCAGGCTTGTCCGTCCGCCACGACGACGCCCGTGCGTCCACCCACCGCCTCGAATCCGAAACGTGCCCGACGCGCCGGGTCCGCCGCCTGAGCCCTTGCGGCGTCCCGCAGCGGCTCGGTCGCCGCCATGAAACCCGCAACCTCGCCGGGCGCCGCCACTTCGCTCCCGCGCGACGCCAGAACCAGAGAGCCGTCCCCGGCGTGAACGAGCGTGATCTCGTGGCCCATGTAGTCCGCGTAATAGTCGCCGAAATTCTCCTGCAGCCAGGTCAGATCCCGAGCCTCCAGCCGCTCGACGGAGTCGTTCCAGATCGTGGCCGACTGCACGTCGGTCAGCAGAGCGGCCTGCAAGCGCTCGACACGGCGTTCGACCAGGGCGACCTCTTTGGCCTGCTCGATCCGATCGACCGCAGTCGCGGCCCAGAGCACCAGCCCCCCGGCTCCGAGCAGAAGCAGGCAAGCACAGGCGATCGCCATGCCGACGGCCCGCCTGATGTCTTCCCGATGCTGCGCCAGCACGCCCATGAGAACAGGTTGCGTCACTCGCCGATAAAACGGGGTTAGCCGGCGTGGTGAACGAAATCCTGCCTTAACCGCCTAGGTGCAAGTTCGTTTTCGGGAGGAACCGCCATGCGCCTGACGCTCGCCTTGTTGATGACCGCCCTGCCCATTCCGGCCGCTGCGCAAACGTGGTCCTGGGACGCTTCGCTCGCCGTCGTCTCCGAGTACCGGGAACGCGGATACGACCTGTCGGCGGGACGTCCCACAGCACAGGGAGACATGAGCCTGTCACATGCCTCGGGCGTCTATGGCGGCGTCTGGGCTTCCGACATCGCGGACTACGCCGGCGCGGAGGTCGAGTTGACCGGCTTCATCGGCTGGGCCGGGGCGTTGGGCGATTGGGACGTCGACGTCGGCGTCTGGCAGAACGTCTACCCCGACGGCGTCGACGTCGATTACGTCGAGTTTCCGGGGCAAGTCGGCCGCGCCTTCGGCCCCGCGACCCTGTCCGTCGGGGCCGTCTGGGCCCCCGCCCAGACCGGCACGGGAGACGACGAGAACCTCTGGGTCTGGACGCGTCTCGACTGGGCGCCGGAGACTTGGCCGTTTTCCCTGACCGCCCGCGTCGGTCACGAGGACGGCGGCTTCGCCCCGGAGGGCAAGACCGACTGGCTGATCGGCGCCGAGGTTCCCCTCGGTCGTGGGTTCGCCGTCGGCCTGGATTGGGTCGACTCCGACGTCGAGGACGGCGCTTTGGTGGCGCGCCTGGGATGGCGGCGTTGATCGGGCGACACCACGCCGCCCTTCCGCCCGCGCGGTTCCGCGTCTATGCAGCCCGCGATGACCGCGCCGTCCGTTCCTGATAAAATCAGCCCCTTCCACTCGCTGAAGGTTCTGTGGGTCAAGCACTGGACCGATCAGCTGTTCAGCTTCGCCTGCGAACGGCCGGACGACTTCCGTTTCCGCTCCGGCGAGTTCGTGATGATCGGCCTTCCGGGCGAAAACGGCGAGAAACCCATCCTGCGGGCCTATTCCATCGCCAGCCCGCACTGGGCCGAAGAGCTGGAGTTCCTGTCGATCGCCGTGCCCGACGGCCCGCTGACCTCCCGTCTGGTCAAGATTGAGGCCGGTGATCAGGTCCTGATGGGCAAGAAGCCGACAGGCACCCTGGTGCTGGACGCCCTGACCGGCGGCGAGCGCCTGTGGCTGATCGGCACGGGCACGGGGTTGGCGCCCTGGCTGTCGGTGGCGCGCGATCCCGACACCTACGCCCGCTTCGGCCAGGTGATCGTCTGCCACACCGTGCGCAACGTCGCCGACCTGGCCTATCGAGACTTCTTCACCAGCGGCATCCACGACGATCCGCTCGTCGGCGACGAGGCGAAGGCCCAACTTACCTACTACCCCACCGTCACGCGCGAAAAGTTCGAGACGCCGGGCCGGATCACCGACCGCATCCGCTCCGGCGACCTGTTCGCCGACCTGCAACTGCCCATCGGCTTCTCGCCCAACGCCGACCGCGTCATGTTGTGCGGCTCCATGGCCATGATCAAGGAGACCGGCGAGCTGCTGGAATCCTATGGTCTCAAGGAAGGCTCGAACGCCGAACCCGGCGACTACGTCCTGGAGCGCGCCTTTGTCGGATGAGGTGAAGGTGAACCCGCGCACGGCGCCCGAGGCCTGCGAGACCATGGCCGAGGTCCGCAACGGCGTCGACGCTCTGGACCGGGCGCTCGTCGTCCTGCTGGCCGAGCGCCAGCGCTACATGGACGCCGCCGCCCGCATCAAGCCCAGCCGCGACGTCGTCCACGACGACGCCCGCATCGAGGACGTGGTGCGGAAGGTGCTGGCCGCCGCCGCTCCCGCCGGCCTGTCGCCCGACATCGCCGAGCCCGTCTGGCGCACCCTGATCGACCGCTGCATCGCGCACGAGTTCGCGCAGTGGGACCGCACGCGGGGCTGATCAGTTGGTGGCGATGATCCAGACGCAGAGCCCGCCGCAGATGAGCGCAGTCACCGCGAACAGCGTCCAAGCGTAGCCGCCGGTGGCCTGAACCTCGTCATCGGTTGGTGATCTGAGGAGCGGTACAGACCCTTTGCGCAGCGACTTGCGCAGACTGAACCCAATGCCGGCCACGGCGATGAGAAACCCGAGCAGCCGGCCCAGTCGTCGACGCTCATGTCAGCCCCTCAAACCGCGCAGCATCAGCTCATGCCGGTAAGCCGCCACGTCGGCCAGCGCCGCGTCCAGCGCGTCCCGCACCCGGTCCAGCAGCGGCGGCGCCTCGACTTTCTGCGCGGCCTCGGCGGCAGCGCAGGCCCCGGCCAGTGCTGCCGCTCCAATCCCCGCCGCCGCACCGCGCACCGTGTGCGCCGCGTCGCGCCAGCCGTCCTCCCGCACGTCCAGCAGCGGCGCCCACATCTGGGCCTGCTGCACGAACAGGCCCAGCACCTCTTCCGCCACGCCCGCGTCGCCGCCCGTCATGCGCTCGAGAACCGCGAAGTCCACCGCGCCCGACAGGTCGCGCGCGGCCATCAGGCGGCGGTCTCCTCGCCCTTGGCCAGACGCGAGTTCCACGCCGACCAGGCCAGGTAGATCACCAGCCCACCCGCGTTCCAGTAGAGGAAGTACAGCTGGGTCTGGGTGCGCAGGCTGAAGAAGAAGATCAGGCAGCCGATCATGGTGATCAGGCCGACCAGCCAGAACAGCGGCGCCTTGAACACCCGCGGGCGGTTCGGCTCGCGCAGGCGCAGCACGATCAGGCTCAGCCCCACGGCGAAGAAAGCCGCCAGCGTCCCCGCATTGGCCAAGGAGGCCAGCTCGTCCAGCCGCATCACGCCGGCCAGCGCGGCCACCACGATGGCCGTGAAAATGGTCACCACAGCCGGCACGCCGCGGCTCGACACCTTGGCCAGTCCGCGCGGCAGCAGGCCGTCGCGCGCCATGCCCAGGAAGATCCGGCTCTGGCCGAACAGGAAGGCCAGCAGCACCGTCGGCAGGGCGATCACCGCCGAGGCGCCGATCCACTGCGCCGCCGTGCCCTGGCCCATGTCGCGGAGGATGAAGGCCAGCGGCTCGTCGCTCTGGGCGAAGATCGCGGGGGCGCGGGCCCCGATCGCGGCGGCCGCCACGATCATGTACAGGATGGTGCAGATCACCATCGAGCCGACGATGCCGATGGCCAGGTCGCGGCCGGGGTTCTTGGTCTCCTCCGCCGCCGTCGAGATGGCGTCGAAGCCGTAGAAGGCGAAGAAGATGATGGCCGCCGCCGCCATGACGCCCGTCTGGACCGGCGGGATGCCGAACAGCGCCTCCTGGAACGGCAAGGTCGGCGCGCCCCAGCCGTTGGGCAGGAAGGGCTGGAAGTTGGCCGCGTCGAACGCCGGCAGGGCGATCGCCACGAACACCGCCAGGGCCGCCACCTTCACCACCACCAGCACGGCGTTCAGCGTGGCGCTTTCTCGCGTGCCCAGCAGCAGCAGGCCGGTGACCACGGCGATGATGAACACCGCCGGCAGGTTGATCAGGCCGCCCTCCACATGCGGACCGGCGGCCAGCGCGGCGGGCAGGGCCACGCCCAGCCCCTCCAGAAAGCCGACCGCATACCCCGCCCAGCCCACGGCCACGGCCGAGACCACAAGCGAATACTCCAGGATCAGGCTCCACCCCACGATCCAGGCCAGAAGCTCGCCCAGCACGGCGTAGGAATAGGTGTAGGCGCTGCCCGCCGCCGGCATCATCGTCGACAGCTCGGCATAGGCCAGGGCCGCGCAGGCGCAGACCAGACCGGCCAGGCCGAAGCTGATCATGACTCCCGGCCCCGCCAGACCGGCCCCGACCCCGATCAGGGTCAGGATGCCGGTGCCCACGATGGCGCCCACGCCCATGGCGACCAGATGCGGCCAGCTCAGCGTCTTCTTCAGCGCCGGCCCTTCGCGCGGCGCGGTCAGCACGTCGATCGATCGCCGGCGGTTCCAGAAGGCCATGGTCTCTCCCCCGTCCGCCCTGACGGCGGATTCGCGCCAGACCTTAGACCGAGAGGGCCGCGCGATGAAATGCCCGCTTGCGCGCAAGGGGGGCAAAGGCTATGTCCCGCCCCCTTCGGCGGGTCCGCCCCGTCGTCGGCCGCGCGACGGTTCGGGTGATTAGCTCAGTTGGTAGAGCAGCTGACTCTTAATCAGCGGGTCGTAGGTTCGAACCCTACATCACCCACCATCGCGGTCAACGCACCCGCTGGACGCGGTTGCGCTCGCAACCTCTCTCTGGGCCTGGATGAAGCCGTAGTCCGGCACGATCTCGCCCTCGCGCGAGGAGACCGGGTTCCAGGCCTCGATCAGACGGTCGGCCGCCTCGTCCCCCTCGCCGATGTATCGGCCAGCCGTCAGGGTCACGTAGGCGCGGGCGAAGTGGCCGGCGCCGGCGTTCACGATGGCGCGCGTCGGCGCGTCGTCGCCGCACAACAGGGCCAAGGCCGGACTGACCCGCGCCGGAGACAGGCGGGCCAGCGCCTCGGGAGGCAGCAGGCCCTCGGTCATGCCGGTGGCGGCGGTCGGCGCCAGGCAGTTGACGCGGATGCCGTGTTTCTCGCCCTCGATCGCCAGCGTCTGCATCAGGCCGACCAGCGCCATCTTGGCCGCGCCGTAGTTGGCCTGGCCGAAGTTGCCGTATAGGCCGGACGACGAGGTCGTCATCACGATGCGGCCGTGGTTCTGGGTCCGCATGGTCTCCCAGACCGCCTTGGAGCAAACGACAGCGCCCATCAGGTGGACGTCGACGATCAGGCGGAAATCGGCCAGGTCCATCTTGGCGAAGCTCTTGTCGCGCAGGATGCCGGCGTTGTTGACCAGGGCGTCGACGCGGCCCCAGCGCTCCACCGTGCGGGCGACCATGTCGGCGACGGCCGCCTCGTCCGTCACCGAACAGCCGACGGCCAGGGCGTCGCCGCCCTCGCCGCGGATCTCGTCCGCCACGGCCTCGGCCGCCTCGCCGTTCATGTCGTTGACCACCACGGCCGCGCCGCGCCGGGCCAGGAACAGCGCGTGCTCGCGCCCCAGACCTCCGCCCGCGCCCGTGACGACGGCGACGCGCCCCTGCATGCTCATGCGACTGCTCCCGTTTGGTGGCTTCTTGCCGCCCGGCTTTGCGGCGGGGACGAGCGGTTGGCAAGAGGCCGAGCCGCGTGATCCGGAAGGCGCCGCGGGCGTTACGGGCGGAAGGCTGCTAAAGCCCGCCGACGGCCTTCGGGCGACGACGGAGATCGACATGGACGCCGAAGCCTGGACCTCGCTCGCGGCGTTCGCCGGCGCAAACGTCGCCGCAGCTGCGTCAGGCGGCGTGTTCAAGCCAGGTGCCTGGTACGCGTCGCTGAACAGGCCGACCTGGACGCCGCCGAACTGGGCCTTTCCGCTGGTCTGGCTGGTGATGTTCAGCCTGAACGCGGCGGCCGGCTGGCTGGTGTGGCGGGCGCATGGGCCCGACACGGCGGGAGCGCTGGCGGTCTATGGCGGCTCGCTGGTGCTGAACGCGGCCTGGTCGTGGCTGTTCTTCGGGCGGCGGCGGATGGACCTGGCGCTGGTGGACGTCGGTCTGCTGTGGCTGTCGATCGCCGCGGTGATCGCCCTGTTCTGGCCGCTGAGACCGCTGGCGGCTGTGCTGCTGCTGCCCTACCTCGGCTGGGTGACGATCGCGGCGGTGCTGAACCTGCGGATGATCCAGCTGAACCCCGAGGGCTGAAACGACCAAGGCCCCCCGCACATGGCGAGGGGCCCCGGTTCGATCGCGACCCGCCTCAGCGCGCGTAGTTGTGCGCGATGGCCCAGTCGTACCAGTTGTCCACCACCGTGCCGGTCAGGAGGATGCCGATGCCGCCGGTCAGCGTGGTCAGGACGGCGAACCACCAGGCCCAGCGGTGCACGGACTCGATCGTGGCGTTCCAGCCCATGGTCCAGCGCCAGAACAGGGCGCCGCGCTCGGCCCCCGTGCCGCGGTCGGTGATCTGCTCCACCTCGCGCTCCAGCGAGTAACGGCCGCAGGCCAGCACGGTGGCGCCGTGCATGGCGAACAGCAGGGTCGACCCGTAGAGGAAGGCGATCGAGAGCGCGTGGAACGGGTTGTAGAACAGGTTGCCGTAGGTGATCGAGAACGCGCCGGTCCAGTCCAGGTGCGGGAAGATGCCGAACGGCACCGCCTCGGACCAGCTGCCCATCATGATCGGGCGGATGAAGCCCAGCACCAGCATCAGCCAGATCGCCGAGGCGAAGGCCCAGGTCGTGTGGCTGCCGAGACCCAGCGCCTTGGCCCGCAGGTAGCTGCGCACGCACCAGGTGATCACCGACACCGTCATGAAGAAGCCTGCGATCAGCCACCATCCTCCCTCGGCCAGCGGCGGCAGGATGGCCAGGCCGTACTCCGGCCCGGGCGGATAGAGGCCCAGCCACGGCAGTTGGCGGACGAACTCCGCCGGGTTCCAGCCCACCGAGGCGAACATGTTCAGCCCGATGATCTCGAACGCCAGGAAGCCGGTCAGCAGCGAGATGACGCCGGTCCAGCCCAGATAGACCGGCCCGATCTGGGCATTGCCGATGCGGCCCATGAGGTGGAGGAAGCCCGGCTTGCCGACACGGTCGTTGGGGCCGTCGGCCAGGTCGGGGCCAAGTTCGGGGACACCGCGGACCTGCACCTGGGTGAAGAGGTTCTGATAAAGAGCCATGATTTTCCGCCCTCCGCCTATTGCCAGATCGGCAGGTTGCGCCAGCCGTCCCACCATTCGGGCCAGCCGTTGGCCCAGTAGGGGCCGCTGATGATCATGCAGACCGCGCTCCAGAACCCGGCGCTGAGGGCCAGGAACAGGCCGACGCGGTGGATGCCCAGGGTGCCGACCGAATAGCCGATGAAGTCGCGGAAGAAACCGTCCTCATGCTCGGGCTGGCGCACTTCCTTGCCCTTTCCGGGGTTGGTGGCCGCCAGGATCAGCGAGCCGTGCAGCGCCAGCGCCAGCGTCGTCGCGAAGAAGAAGCTGATCGCGATCATGTGGGCGGGATTGTAGTGGAAGTTGATGTACTGGTAGCCGGTGTTCGACACCCAATCGAGGTGGCTGAAGATCCCGTACGGGAAGCCGTGCCCCCAGGCGCCCAGCAGCAGAGGGCGGAACACCACCAGCGTCATGTAGGCCAGGATGGCGAAGCCGAAGGCCACGGGCACGTGGTAGCCGATGCCCAGCTTTCGACAGATCTCCACCTCTCGCAGCGCCCACGAGATGAAGGCCCCGATGGCGCAGATGGTGACCAGCTGCCAGATGCCGCCCTCGGCCAGCGGCGCGAACGACAGGCCATACTCCAGCGCCGGCGGGTTGATCGAGATCAGCCAGGGATTCCAGGTGTCGCCCAGCGAGGCGCCGTAGACGATCAGCGCCGTGCCCAGACTGGCGAAGAAGGCGGTCGTGACGCCGAAGAAGCCGACGTAGAACGGCCCGACCCAGTAGTCGAAGAGGTCGCCCCCGATCAGGGTGCCCCCTCGGACGCGATACTTTCGCTCGAAACTCAGCAAGGCCATGACGGTCTCCGTCCCTTGTCCGCACCCCGCACGCGCGGGTCGATGATCTTCAGCAGGGGTCGCGACGGACGGAACCGGATCGCTCCGCCTCCGCCCGCGCGCCGCATGAGCGGTCCCTTAAGGCGCGGCCGCGGCCGTGGCCGCCGCCTGCGCCCGTTCCGCGCCGTCGATCCAGTTGTACCGAGGCGAGCTGAGCAGGATGAAGTGGATCAGCAGAGCCAGGGTGAACAGAAAGACGAACAGCGCGACGAGCGCCCTTCGGGGATCGAATAGGAGCCAGATTCTCCACATGACTTAGTCCTCCATTGCCGCTTGGCGGCTCCAGTGGGCGGTCCCGGCCGCGAACGACCGGACCCGTCGGTTTGTGGGGAAGTTCAGGCCCCCAGCCAGGGCTTCCACATCCACACCAGCACATGGGCCGCGATCGCGATGACCGTGAACCCGATGAAACTGGACATGAAGATGCCGTGGAATTCCTTGGCGGCTTCCGGCGTGAGACCCGTGAGGGACCCCGTCGAGTCGGTTACGTTAGACATATCTCCTCCTTTCGTTGGAGCGGTGTTCGGTCCCGGAAAATTGCCGGGACCGGTTTCGCCGCCCGAACGAGCCTGACGACGAAGGGTGAGCCGGGGCATGCGCCCGCGGCGATCGGGGAGACGGGAACGGCGCGCGTCATGCCGCCCTCCCGCTCAGGACGACGGCATTGGCGGCGGCGAGGCGGTCGAGGGTGACCCGGTCCTCTCCGGCCTGACGGGCGGCGCGTTCGGCGGCGTCCCTCAGGCGCTTGGCCGCGGAAATGCGAACGATGACGGGTTGGGCCGCGACGAGCTTGTCCAGTTCGTCGGACGCCGCGTCCTCCCAGACGATCTCGGCGTGCGGCCGCGCCGGCGTGGCCTCGACCGCGTCGAGCTGCGACGCCAGCGGCAGGATGGCGAACAGGGCGTCGAACAGGGCGTTGCAGACCTCCTGGATCAGGAAGGTGCAGCCCGCATAGCCCATGAAGGGCGTGCCGGTGTGCCTGCGGATCGCCGCGCCCGGGAAGCTCGCCGACACCCAGACGCCCTGGGGCCCGTGCCCGCCTCCGCCGGCCTCGGCCAGATAGATCCGCTCATTGATGCTGCCGAACAGCACCAGCGGCTTGGTGTCCCGCACCAGGTCGCGGATGGCCGCGTTGTCGGTCTTGGTCCCGGCCACGCGCGAGATGGCGAACTGGCACGGCAGGCCGAGGTCGTCCTCCAGGAACTTCCTGACGCCGCGCGTATAGGTCTCGTTGGCGACGATGGCGAAGCTGGCCGTGCCGAAGAAGTCCTGCGTCACCGACCGCCAAAGGTCCCACAGCGGCTTGATCGTCGTGTGCTTCTCGCGCTCGATGAAGGGCTCGGGGTCCAGCCCCGTCAGCTCGCCCAGTCGGCGCAGGAACAGCGTCGTCGATTCCAGCCCGATCGGCGCCTGCAGATAGGGCTTGTCCAGCGCCTCGCAGAGCCCGCGTCCGAACTCGCGATACAGGCAGATGTTGACCTCGGCGTCGGCCAGGTTCCTGACGTCGGCCAGATGGCTCCCCAGCGGGAAGACCATGTTGACCTTGCAGCCGATGCCTTCGACCAGGCGCCGGATTTCGGCGAGGTCGGACGGCATGTTGAACACGCCGTACATCGGCCCGATCAGGTTGACGCGCGGCGCATCGCCCTCCTCCCGGTCGCGGGGCCGGGGCATCTTCTTGGGCCCAAACTGCGTCCACAGCCAGGTCAGGGCGCGGTCGGCCGACTGCCACTGATCCTCGTCTATGGTGCGCGGCAGGAAGCGCTGGATGTTGGTGCCTTCCGGCGTCACGCCCCCGCCGATCATCTCCGCGATGGAGCCGGTCACGACGACGCTGGGCAGATCCTTGTCGAGCGTCTTCCACGCCCGCTTCATCGCCCCTTCGGTGCCGTGGCGACCCAGCTCTTCCTCGCCCAGACCGGTGACGACGATCGGCAGCTCATGCGGCGGCAGGCCGTCGGTGTAATGGAGCACCGAGGTCACCGGCAGATTCTCGCACCCCACCGGCCCGTCGATGATGACCTGCAGGCCCTTGATGGCGGTGAAGGCGTAGACCGCGCCCCAATAGCCACCGGCCCTGTCGTGATCGAGGATCAGCGTCATGTCCCGACGTGCTCCTCGGCCTTGGCCGCGGCGGCCATCTGCTTGGCGTAGCGCGCTTTGAACTCGGGCCGGGCGACCGGCGTCTCGGACCAGATGCCGCTGGTGTCGCCTTCGCCGACGCCGTCGAAGAAGGCGCTCATCCGGTCGAACCGCGCCTTGTTGGCGATGGCCGCGTTGATGACCTGGGCCAGCGAGCCCGCCCCCACCGGTCCCATCAGGGGCCGCGCCGAGATCAGATTGGTGAAATACAACGCCGGGATCGACATCGCCTTGGCGTGCTGCACCACCGGCGTCGTGCCGATGGCCAGGTCCGGCTTGATGGCGTCGACCGCCGACAGGTCCTGCTCCAGCGAGGCGCGGTAGTTGACCCTGACCCCCCTGGCCTCCAGCCACTCCCGATCCGGATCGGACCACTTCGTCTGCGGGCAGGCCGTGCCGACGTACTCGACCTCCGCCCCGCTCTCGATCAGCAGGCGCGCGACCAGCAGCTCGGAGCCCTCATAGCCCGAGACCGTGATCCGCCCCTTGATCGGCGTCGCCGCCAGGGCCGCGCTGATGGCGCCGAGCATGGCGTTCTTCACGCCGTCGATCTGGCCTTGCGGCACGTCGCAGGCCTCGCCGATCGCCTGAAGCCAGGCGGCGGTGCCGTCGCGTCCAACCGGGGCCGAACCCACGACCTTGCGTCCGGCGGCTTCGAACTCGCGCACGCTGGCGGTGTAGAAGGGGTGGATGGCGGCCACGACCGCGCAGTCCAGCGCGGCGTACAGCTCGCGCCACTCCCGTGTCGGCACCACGGGTCCGGGAGCCAGGCCCATCGGGTCCAGCATGCGGCCGATGATCATGGGATCGGCCGGGAACATCTCGCCCAGCAAGGTGACGGTCGGCTTGTCGGTCTTGTCCTTCGGCGCAGCGACGGGGCCGGCCTCGGCTTCCTTGCGCGCATAGTTCAGCATGGCGCCGGCCAGCACGTCTTTGGCCTCGGCGTGGGTCGGGATGCCGAAGCCCGGCACGTCGATGCCGACGATGCGGACCCCGTTGATCTCCTTGGGCAGCAGCTGAAGCGGCACGCCCGACGCCGTCGGAACGCAGAGGTTCGTCACCACGATGGAGTCGTAGAGCGCCGGATCGGCCATCTCGTGGACCGCGTCGCGGATGTCCTCGAACAGCTTGCCGGTGACCAGGCTCTCGGAGTTGAACGGCACATAGCCGACCGAGCGGCGCGCCCCGTAGAAGTGGCTGGTGAAGGTCAGGCCATAGACGCAACAGGCCGAGCCACTGAGGATCGTCGCCGTCCGCCGCATCCGCAGCCCGACACGCAGCGACCCGAAGGCCGGGCACATCGACTGGGGCTGATCATGCGGCCCGACCGGATAGTCCGCCGCGTACTTCGCCAGGATCTCCGACTTGCCCGCCCGCGCGGCCGCCGCCTGCAGCTCCGCCTTGCCGCCGTGGCAGCCGCCGTCAACCGAGACCGGCTCGGGCGTCGCGGCGTCCATGCGGGCGGGTCCGTCGGCCATCGACTACACCGCCTCGTCGTAGATGACTTCGAGGGACGCCTTGGGCACGTAGTTCACGCCGCGCATGTCGCTCTGGCTGGCGGGCACCAGCTGGACCTCGCCGCCCACCTGATCCGGGCTGAACAGACCCAACAGCCCGTCCTGCGTCAGGGGCTTGGGGTGCTGCGGCAGGCTGTCGGTCACCGCCTGGGCGAGCCCGGCGAACAGGCTGCCCCACTCTCCGTCGGGCGTGCCGATGATCTGGTAGTTCGCGGACTTCCTGCGGATGTCCTCATTGGCCGGGATCGACGCCAGGACCGGGATGTTCACGGCCTCGGCGAAGGCGGCGGCCTCTCCCGTGCCGTCGTCCTTGTTGATGATCATGCCCGCCACGCCGACGTTGCCACCCATCTTGCGGAAGTATTCCACCGCCGAGCAGACGTTGTTGGCGACGTAGAGCGATTGCAGGTCGTTCGATCCGACGACGATGACCTTCTGGCACATGTCGCGCGCGATCGGCAGGCCGAAGCCCCCGCACACCACGTCGCCCAGGAAATCCAGCAGGACGTAATCGAAGCCCCAGTCGTGGAAGCCCAGCTTCTCCAGCAGTTCGAACCCGTGGATGATGCCCCGTCCGCCGCAGCCGCGACCGACCTCGGGCCCGCCCAGCTCCATGGCGAAGACGCCGTCGCGCTGGAAGCAGACGTCCTCGATCTTGACCTCTTCCCCCGTCAGCTTCTTGGCCGAGGATGTGGCGATGATGGTCGGGCAGGACTTGCCGCCGAACAGCAGGGACGTCGTGTCGGACTTGGGATCGCAGCCGATCAGCAGCACCCGCTTGCCCTGCTGGGCCATCATGTAGCTGAGGTTCGACAGGGCGAAGGACTTGCCCGAGCCGCCCTTGCCGTAGATGGCGATGATCTGGGTGTCCTTGTTGGCCTCGCCGGTGTGGACGGGGTCGGGCTCGATCGCCGCTTCCTTGCGCAGTCGCTCTTGCGCGAACAGGGTCACGGTCATGGACAGTCCCTCCAATCGAGGATCATCTTCAGGCAGGACGGATCCTCGAACGCCTGGGCGTAGGCCGCTTCGGCCTCGGCCACCGGGCGCGCATGGGTGATCAGGCCGGCCAGAGAGAGGCGACCCGCTTCGATCAGAGCGGTCACAGCCGCCACGTCCGCCGGCGTGAACTCCGCGGCGATGCGCAGGCGCGCCTCTTTCATGAAGGCGGGCGGGAAGGCGAAGCTGAGCCGCTGCTCATAGAAGCCGGCCAGAACGATCTCGCCGCCGCGCGCCAAGCGTCCGATCAGGACGTCGAGAAGGTCGCCGTCGCCGCTGCAGTCATAGATGGCGGCGTGGTCGCGGCGCGGGTCGGCGTCGGGATGGATCGCGCCCTCGCCCATCCGGGCCGGGTTCGTCTCCCACAGCGTCGGCGCGGGATGACCCAGGGCGACGGCGGTGCGCGAGATCAGTCTGCCCAGCACCCCGGCGCCCACGACCAGGTCAGGGAAACGGCCACCTGAGAGGGCGTGGTGGGCGGTCGCGGCCAGGGAGAGTAGGGCCGCCTCCTGAACCGAAGCCCCCTCAGGCAGCCTCGACACCCGGTCGGCCCGGGTGACGAGGGTTCTCGCCGCGCCGCCGAAAAGGCCACGCGCGTCGATGAAGTTGCTGGATCCGGGGGCGAAGACCCGCTCGCCGACGCGGGCCGTGGCCAGACGCCCTGCGTCCACCACGCGGCCGACCGCCTCATAGCCGGGCACCAGGGGATACCCCATGCCTGGGAAGGCCGGCATACGCCCGTCCCAGAGCAGGCGCTCGGTGCCGGTGGAGATTCCGCTGACTTCTACCTGCACCACGACGTCGTCATCGGCCGGAGTCACGAGGTCGACGCGTCTGATCGACAGGCGCTTCGGCTCTTCCAGAACGATGGCGGTCGTATGCATTCGACCCCTCATGGAGCCACGGAACCGAGTCCGGGCCTCCTCCCAAGGTGTCAGATTAGATTGACGCTAACTAATGTCAAATCATTATGACACTCGGCACGGTCAAGCTTGTGCCGTCAGCACGCTGGCCACGAGGGGGAGGTCGGTCGGCCGTCGCCGCACGTTTCGGAAGCCCGACTCGACGAGCATTTCCCTCAGTTCGCCGATCGTGCGCGCCCGCCCCGACCCCATCGCCAGCAGGTAGAAGCCGAAATAGGCGTCGCCGACCTTCGGCGACCCGCCCGGACCGGCCATCGGCTCGCCGATCAGCAGGGTCCCGCCCGTCGGCAAGGCTTCCCGAACCCGCCGCAGCAGCCGCATCACCGGCGCGTCGTCGTGGTCGTGGAGGATGCGGATCAGGGTGATCAGGTCCGCCCCGGCGGGCAGCGCGTCGTCGAGGAAGCTGCCGCCCGTGACCTCGACGTCGAGGCCGTCGGCGACGAGGCCGGCACGCGCCTGCTCGGCCACCGCGGGCAGGTCGAAGAGACCCAGCTTCAGCTGCGGCGCGCGCGCGTGCGCTGCGCGGAGGAAAGCCCCATGGCCTCCGCCGACGTCCAGCAGACGGCGATGGCGGCCGACCGGCCACGCGTTCAGCATCTGCTCGGCCACCATGGCCTGGGACGCCGCCATCAGCTCGGAATAGGCGGCGACCGCCGGCGCCTGGGTCTCGTGACCTTCGGCATAGGGCCAGTAGCCGGACAGGGCGCCGCCTCCCCCGCCCCGCCTCAGAAGGGCCAGCGGATCCTGCAGGTCGGCGTACAGAAGAGGATGATGCCGGATCATCGCCTCCACGCCGGGCGCGCCCAGCAGCGCCGCGCCCTGTTCGCCCAGCCCCCACAGCCCGCCGGATCGACGTTCGGACAGACCCAGTGCCGCAGCGGCCTTCAGCAGGCGCTCGGCGGACTCCGGCGGCATGTCGCCGAGGCGGGCGACGTCGTCGGCCGACAGCGGCCCGGCCGACAGCCGGCGCGGCAAATCCAGTTGCACGAAGGCCAGCGCCGTCTGGGCGTAGATGAAGCCTGCGGACAGATCGAATAGCGCCGCCGCCTTGGCCCGAGCCACCGGGCGGGTCAGCGGAAAGCGCGTGGCCCAGCCCTGAAAGCCCGGGTCGGACACCAGCCGGTTCCGCAGATCCCTGATCCGGTCGAGCAGACTGGGCATGGCCCCTTTCCGGTCGCCGGCGCGGACGGCCCTTGTGTCAATCAGGTTGGACATATCTACTGTCGTGTCAATCGGACGACGGAGGCGTCATGGCGACGCGCGACCGGGTCATCATCGTCGGCGCCGGCATTGGCGGCCTGACCGCCGCCGCCGACCTCGCCGCGCGCGGCGCCGAGGTCACGGTGCTGGAGCGCGACGCCGTGCCGGGCGGCAAGCTGCGCGAACAGGGCCCGAGCCGGATCGACGCGGGGCCGACCGTCTTCACCCTGCGCCGCGTCTTCGACGCCCTTTTCGAGCAGACGGGCGAGCGCCTGGACGACCATGTGCGGCTGGAGCCGGCCGCGATACTGGCGCGGCACTGGTGGGGCGACGGCTCGCAGCTGGACCTGCATGCGGACGTGGACCGCTCGGCCGACGCGATAGGCGCCCTGGCGGGGCAGCGCGAGGCGGACGGCTATCGCCGCTTCGTCCGTCGGGCCGAACACGTATGGCGCGTTCTCGATCGCCCCTTCATCGACAAGCAGAAGCCGGGGCTGGTCGAGTTGACGCTGGGCATCGGCCTGCATCGCCCGGCGGATCAGTGGGCGATCATGCCCTACCGCTCGATGTGGGACGAGCTCGGCGGCTACTTCCGCGACCCGCGCCTGCGCCAGCTGTTCGCCCGCTACGCCACCTACACCGGCGCCTCGCCCTTCAAGGCGCCCGCCACGCTGATGCTGATCGCCCACGTCGAGCAGTCCGGCGTCTGGATGGTGCAGGGCGGCATGGGCCGTCTGGTGGACGCCGTGCGCGGCCTGGCCGAGCGCCGAGGAGCGCGCCTGCGGCTGGGCGCGCTCGTGACGGAGGTGCTGACCCGCGACGGCCGAGCGTGCGGCGTGCGGCTGGAGAACGGCGAGCGGCTGGAGGCCGACGCGGTCGTGCTGAACGCCGACCCCAACGCCACGGCGACGGGGCTGTTCGGCGCCGACGTGGCCCGGTCGGTCGCGCCGACGCCGCCGCGCGACCGTGCCCTGTCGGCCGTCACCTTCACCTTCGAGGCCGAGACCGAAGCCCCTCTGACGCGCCACAACGTCTTCTTTTCGGACGACTATCCGGCCGAGTTCAGGGCCTTGGCCGAGGGCCGCATGCCCGAGCGGCAGACCGTCTATCTGTGCGCCCAGGATCGCGGCGGGGCCGACGGCCCGGCGCGTCGGTCGCCCGAACGCTTTCTGGTCATTCTGAACGCCCCCGCCACCGGGGACGTCCATGTTCATTCCGCCGAGGAGATCGCGCGATGTCGCAAGCAGGCCTTCGACTGGATGAGTGGCTGCGGCGTACGGCTGAGGGTCAGGGAGGAGACGCTGAAACCCACGACGCCCGCCGACTTCGAGCGACGCTTTCCGGCGACGGGTGGGGCGCTCTATGGCCGGGCGGGCCACGGCTGGGACTCGGCCTTCCGGCGCCCCGGAGCCCGTACGCGGACGCCCGGCCTCTATCTCTGCGGCGGGGCGACCCATCCGGGGGCGGGCGTGCCGATGGCGGCCCTGTCCGGACGGCTGGCGGCCCGGGCCTGGGCGGACGACCGCGCTTCGATCGCCCGGTCCCGCCCGGCGGCTATGCCTGGTGGTATCTCGACGCCCTCAGCGCGGATCGCCGCTTCGGCCTGACGATCATCGGCTTCGTCGGCAGCGTGTTTTCGCCCTGGTACGCCTGGTCCGGGCGCGGCCGTCCGGAGGAGCATTGCGCGATCAACGTGGCCCTCTACGGCCCCGGCGTCGGCCGCTGGACGATGACGGAGCGGGGGGCGGACGTCCTTTCGCGCGGCGCCGACCATCTGACGATCGGCCCCAGCAGCTGGTCGTGGGAGGGCGACGAACTGGTGCTGCGTCTGGACGAGATCACGGCGCCCATGCCGCCCGTCCCCTCCCTGCCCCGGCCGGTGCGCGGTGAGATCCGGGTGCGGCCGCGGGCGCTCAACGACCGCACCTTCAGCTTGGACGAGGAAGGGCGGCACCGCTGGCGGCCGCTGGCGCCGCGGGCTCCGGTGCAGGTGCGGCTGACCGATCCCGAACTGAGCTGGACCGGCGAGGGTTATCTCGACTCGAACTGGGGCGATGAGCCGCTGGAGGCGGCCTTCGACGTCTGGGACTGGTCGCGCGCGCACCTGAGCGAGGGCAGCGCGGTGCTCTATGACCTGAAGCGTCGCGACGGGTCGGCGGTCAGCCTGGCCATGCGGTTCGACCGCAACGCCGAGCCGGAGGCGTTCGAGCCGCCGCCGGTGGTGCGCCTGCCCGGCACGCACTGGGGCCTGTCGCGCTTCACCCGAGCCGAGCGCGGCGGGGCCGCGGGTCTGGTCGGATCGTGGGAAGACACCCCCTTCTACGCCCGCGCCGCCCTGATGACCCGACTGCTGGGCGAGGCGGCGCACGGGGTGCACGAGAGCCTGTCGTTGCGGCGGCTCAGGTCACCGGTCGTCCGGGCCATGCTGCCCTTCCGCATGCCCCGGTCCCTGCGCCGGGTCGCTCCGGTCCTTCCGCTGTGAGCGCCTGACGGACCACAGCTCCCAGCAGGCCCAGGCCAGCACGGCGCCGTGGACCAGCACCAGTTCGATCAGGAAGATCGTCTGCCCGCTCACGACGTCGCGTCTCCGATCAGGTTCAAGGCCCGCGCCTGTTCCAGAATGACGTCCGCGACCCTGTCCGGCGCCTCTTCATGCGCCAGGTGGCCGAGACCTTCCAGAACTACGAGGTCGGCGCCGGGCACGGATGAGGCGACCTCACGCGAGACCTCCGGCGGCACCGCCGCATCGCGGGCGCCTGCCACGAGGACGAGCCGGCTCTTGAGGCCCGGCAGATCCCGCAGCAGGGGCTCGACGTCCCAGGCGCCCATCATGCCCAGCGTGGCCGCGACGTGGCCGCGCGTGCGAAACAGGCGGCGGTAGAGATCCAGGCCTTGGGCGTCCAGGCGTGATCCGGTGCCGCCGATCAGGCGCTCCACCCGCCGCATGTCGCCCGCGCCGTGGGCGAAGGCCGCGACCGCCAGCGGATTGGCGAACAGCCCCAGCGCCAGCCCCCGCGCCACCGGGGCGAAGGGTCCGGCGAAGGGCCGAAGCGCGCCGTTGATCGCGACGACGGCGGTGGGCGGCGGGCCGTCAATCGCCAGCCGAAGCCCCAGCGCCGCGCCGGCGGAGTGGCCGACGATGAGGTCGACGTCGACGTTCAGGCTCGTCACCAGGGCGCGCGTCTGCGCCGCCATCCGGTCAAGCGACAGCGGACCGCGCGGGGTCGAGGTGAAGCCATGGCCGGGCAGGTCGGGGGCAAGGATCGTGAATCGCTCGGCCAAGGCGGGCGCCAGGCCGCGCCAGCTGTGCGTCGCCGCACCCGCGCCGTGCAGCAGCAGGGCGACGGGCCCTTGGCCCCAGCCCTGAACGTGCCAACGCACGCCCCCGGCCTCGACGAAGCGACTGTGGCCGCCGTGGGGCCAGCCCCGCCCCTCCACCTCCCATCTCGGCTTGTCCGACATCAGGCGCGCGGGAACCGGCGCGGGCGCGGGGTCGTTGCCCAAGTCCCCCCACCCGTCCGGAGGCCCCCGCCATGGACACCAACGACATGATCCCCACCCTGGCGCTGATGACGCTGATCCTGGCCGTCGTCTTCGCCGTCGTCGGCTACGTGCTGTTCAAGCGGAAGCGGGCCAACCGCCACCCGATGGAGCAGCGCCCGGACGGCGCCATCGCCACCGTGCGCGAGCGCCAACCCGACTGAGCCGCGCATCAGGCCGGCTCCAGCGACCGGACCACCGCCTGCACGGCCCCCGCGTGCACATAGGGCAGGGCTGAGAACGTCGCGCCCATCGTCTCGGCCAGACGCTCACCGTCGCCGCGCGGCCGGGGCGAGACGTCGATCAGGGCGCTGGCCACCCCCGCGGCCCTCAGCCTCTGTGCGGCGGTGCGCGTCTCGGTCTCCGCGCGCGTGCGGAAGGCCTCGCCGTCCAGCGCGACGTTGCCGCGTCCGTCGGTCATGATGACCAGCAGCGGCCTCCTCTGGCGCGCCCGCTCGGCCAGCGCCAGCGTCAGGCCCGTCTCCAGCGCCGATGCCAGCGGCGTGGCCCCTCCCCCCGCGAGATCGGCCAGCAGACGACGCGCCCGGGTCAGCGACCGCGTCGGTGGAACCAGCACTTCCGCCGCCGCGCCCCGGAAAGCGATCAGGGCGACCTGGGTCCGGCGCACATAGGCCTCGGCCAGCAGCAGCTCGACCGCCCCCTTGGTCTCTGCCAGCCGTTGCAGCGCCGTGGAGCCGGAGGCATCGACGACCAGGATGACGGTGGTCTCGGTCTTCTGCTGGAACCGCCGGATGCGGAAGTCGTCGCGGCGCAGCAGCAGGCGATCCGTGCGCCCGCGCAGCCGTTGCCAGGGCGCGGCGGCCTTCAGCGTCGCGGGCACGTCCAGCACGCCTTCGCGCGGCGAGGCCGACTTCACGCCGATGCGGCGCCCCCGGCGCGGTGCGGCCTGTCGGCCCGCGCCGCCGGACGCGGTCTTCGCCTTCAGCCGCGCGGCCTCGGCCCACAGCGCCTCCATGCCGGGCGGCAAGGCGGCGGCCGCGGCCTGCACCAGACGGTCGCCCATCGCGTCGCGATCCTCGTCCTCGCCCCCCTCGGCGTCCTGCGTGGGATCGGGCGGAGGCGCGTCGGGCTCGACCTCGGCCTCGGTCTCCGGACGGCGGGTGGCGCGGGGAACCAGCACCAGGCGGATCGCCAGCGCCAGGTCGTCCTCGGTCACCTCGTCGCGACGCTTGAGCGCGGCGTGGGCCCGCGCCAGCCGCAGGGCGAACAGGGGCGCCCGCAGCGAGCCGACGCCCAGCGCCTCGGCCGCCGCGCAGACGGCGTCGATCGCCGCGCCGTCGCACCGAACCTTCGCCACGCGGCCGCGCGCGCGGATCACGGGGCCCGGTCGCGGCGAGGCGCCCGTCACGTCCCGCCAGCCGATCCCGGACAGATCCAGCCGCAGAGCGAGGCGGTCGACCATGGGATCGGCGCAGGCGGCCTCTCCCGGCAGACGCTCGTCCAAGGCGACCAAGCGAAAGGCGGACGGCAGGGTCGCCTCGATCCCGTCGCGCACCATCCGCGTCTCACCGCGGTCCAGGGCGGCGCAAAGACGGGCGACGGTCCCAGGGGCCATACGCTCCGCCTGCTGGGCGATCAGGACGCCACCGTGCGCCTCGGCCAGCAGGCCGGGCTGGATCTCTCGTCGGCCCATGAGCGCGGCGCCCAGATCGACCCCGCCGATCAGCCGATCGTCGTCGACGCCGGGCGGCAGGCGCCGCCACGGGGCCGCAGGGGGCATGAGGCTTTTCAGCAGGTCCAGCCAGGCGTCGCGGGCCGGTCCGGCCGATCCCGTCAGCACCGCCCCGCCCAGTCCGGGATCCGCCGCCAGCAGGGCGCAGGCGCGCGCCGCCTCGGCCCAGGCGCGCGCGCCGGGCGTCGGGGGGACGCGGCTCATGCCGCCAGCAGGTCGTCCAGCGCCCGCTCGATCCGCAGGGTGGACGCCTGTTCCTCCAGCGGGCCGCGCCGCAGGCGGTGACGCAGCGCCATGGGGGCCACGCGCCGAAGGTCGCGGATCGTCACCTCCGTCCGGCCTTCCAGCGCCGCGAGGGCGCGTGAGGCCCGCAGCAGCGTCAGTTCGCCCCTCAGCCCGTCCGCGCCGATGGCCAGGCACAGACGCGAGCCGTGTTCCAGCAGCGCGTCCGGCGTAGCGACGTCGTTCAGGGCCGCCTGCGCGGCCTCAACCTGATCGCGCACCTCGGCGTCGCGGTCGGCCCAGGCGGCGGCGAAGGCCGCGGGGTCGCGGTCGAAGGCGTCGCGGCGTCGCACCACCTCGACCCGCTCGGCCAGATCCGTCGGCGTCGACACCTCGACCGACAGGCCGAACCGGTCCAGCAGTTGCGGCCGCAACTCGCCCTCCTCCGGATTGCCGGAACCGACCAGGACGAACCGCGCCGGATGCCGGATCGACAGTCCCTCGCGTTCGACCAGGTTCTCGCCCGACGCCGCCACGTCCAGCAGCAGGTCGACGATGTGATCTTCGAGCAGGTTGATCTCATCGACGTAGAGGAAGCCGCGATGCGCCCGGGCCAGCAGGCCGGGATCGAAGGCTTTCTCGCCCACCGTCAGGGCGCGTTCCAGATCCAGCGCGCCGACGACCCGGTCTTCCGTGGCGCCCAGCGGCAGGTCGACGACGGGCGCCGGCACGGTCGTGATCCGCACCTCGCCGGCCGCGCGCCGATCCCGGCAGGCGTCGCAGATGCCGCTGCTCGCCTTCGGATCGCAGTTGAAGCGACAGCCCTCGACCACGCTCAGCGGCGGCAGCAGGGCCGCCAATCCGCGCACGGCGGTCGTTTTGCCGGCGCCGCGATCCCCGAAGGCCATGACCCCGCCCAGCGTGCGGTCCACCGCCGCCAGCAGCAGCGCCAGCTTCATCTCCTCCTGACCCACAAGGGCCGAGAAGGGAAAGACCACGCGCATGACGGCGCTCCCAGTTCGCCCGGACGGTCCCACGTCAAGCCGGATGCGTCAAATCTATTTGACACTCGGCTTGTAATCTTCGCCTTACCGCCTAACGTCGTTCTCGCGCCTCGGACGGCGCCGCAGACGCGCGGGAGGGGTCGCCGTGGCCTCGTCGAGCCTGAATCCCAACTGGACCTGGCACCCCGATCGGGACGCCCTGCTGGCCGAGGCCCACGCCCGGCCGTCCACTCCCCTGTCTGGCCCCATGCTGGTGACGCGCGTCGCCAACCTGTCGGGGCTGGGCGGAGAGGCGGCGGACCGCGAGCATATGGCCGCCCTGTGCCAGAGGCTGCATCAGCCGCAGCCGGGGCCGGAATCGCGCTGGTCGGTTCTGGACGCGGGCACTTGGCGGCTGCGCTGGGAGCGGCACACCGAAGGCTCCACCTGGACCTTCTTCCGTGAGCCGACGGGCACCGGCCTGTTCGGCGAGACGGCCATGGATCTGGCGCCGCAGGACTGGCTGGCGACTTGGCCCGGCAAGGTGCTGGTGGCGGCGCGGCTTGAGGTACGGCCGGCCACGACCAGGGCCTCGCCCAAGACCCTGTTCGGCGTCGAGGCAGTCGGCGCCAAGCTGGCCGACGGCGCGTGCAGCGCCATGACGGACTTCCGTCCCGACGCGGTGGGCATGACGCGCTTCCTGCTTCTGGACGGGGCCAAGGATCCGGTCGTGACCGGGCGACTGGTCCAGAACATACTGGAGATCGAGACCTACCGCCTGTGGGCCCTGCTGGCCTTTCCGCTGGCCGGGCGCACGGCGGCGGAACTGTCGCGGATCGAAGGCGACGCCGACGGTCTGGCGGCGCGGCTGGCCGAGCCGTCGGACACGGAACAGGACCGCGCGCTGCTGGATCAGCTGTCGGCGCTCGCGGCGCGGACCGAGGCCCTGATCGGCAAGACCGCCTTCCGCTTCAGCGCGGCCCAAGCCTATCACCGGCTGGTCGAGGAACGGATCGAGCGACTGCGGGAAGAGCGGCTGGAGGGCCTGCTGACGCTCGGCGAGTTCATGCAGCGCCGGCTGGAGCCGGCCATGCGCACCTGCCAGGCCGTCGGCGCGCGTCAGCGCGCGGCCGTCGATCGGGTGGGGCGCATGACCCAGCTGCTCAACACGCGTGTGGAGGTGGCCGCGGAGGCGACCAGCGCGGCCCTGCTCCAGTCGATGGATCGACGCGCCGGCGTGCAGCTGCGCCTGCAGCAGACGGTCGAGGGGCTGTCGACCGTCGCCATCGCCTATTACGCCGTGGGGCTGCTCGGATTCCCGCTGAAAGGCCTCGAGCGCGCCCTGCCCGGCTTCGACGCGGGGGTGGCCGCCGCGGTGCTCGCGCCGGCCGTGGTCGTGGGGACCTGGATGGTGCTGCGGGCCATGCGCCTGAAACTGACCAGAGAGTCGCAGGCCTGATCGCCGAACGCCGATTGACACCCGACGGGCGAGGCATAGTGTCCCTCGCAGGGAGACGACAACACAGGCGAGGCTGGTCTATGCGTGTATTCAAGTATGCCCTTGCGTCCGTCGGCGTGATGCTCGCCGTGGCCGCGTGTTCCTCCGGGGAGGGAGAGAAGGCCGAGGCGCCCGCCGCCGAAGCGCCGGCCCCCGCGGCGGCTCCGGCCGAGACGCCGGCTCCGAAGGCCGAAGCGCCCGCCGCGACCGAGACCCCCGCCGCCGTGCCCGCCGCAGCAGGCGGCGCGACGGTCACCTTGGCCGGCCTGACCGGCAACGCCACGAACGGCCAGCGCATCTTCGGCCAGTGCCGCACCTGCCACGTGGTGGAGCCCGGCGTGAACCGCGTCGGCCCGTCGCTGCACGGCATCATCGGCCGTACCGCCGGCTCGGCGCCCGGCTTCAACTACTCCGCCGCCAACAAGGCCAGCGGCGTGACTTGGACCGAGGAAGTCCTGTTCGAATACCTGGAGAACCCGCGCGAGTTCATGCCCGGCACGCGGATGGCCTTCGTCGGCCTGAAGAAGCCGCAGGACCGCGCCGACGTGATCGCCTATCTGAAGACCCAGAGCTGATCGCTTCTTCCTTCTGAAATGCGGGGGCCCCGGTGGAGACGCCGGGGCCTTTCGCTATGCGGGCCGCCGGGCGAGATCCAGCAGGTGCAGGGGCAGCGAGGCGAACAGGGTCGCCCCGATCCACCACCAGTCCGCGCCAGCCAGCGCCAGCCTGAGGGCCAAGACCAGCACGGCGCCGGGTCCCAGGATCAGGATGACGTCCCAAATCGCGCGCTTGCGAAACAGGGTCAGGAAGGCCGCCTCCAGAACAAGGGCGACCAGGACGACGTCGGCCAGCCAGGTCAAGCCGGCGACAGGCCGAACAGGTGGCCCAGATCCTTGAAGAATATCCGCGCATGCGCCCCCGGCCGGGCCCGCACCAGTTCCTTGTTCATGTAGGCCTGCCAGGTCAGGGCCTGGACGTCCGGATCGGCGCACATGCTGACGAACCGCTCGCGCCGCTTGTCCGAGCGGTACCAGAAGTGCTGCATGACCCCCAAGACCATGAAGACCTTGCCGTGGCTCTTCATGAAGCGGCTTCGCGCGGTGCGCAGAGCCCGTGCGTCGCCGGTGCGCAGGCGCTCGTCCACCGCCTCGGCGGCCAGACGACCGCCCTCCATGGCATAATAGATGCCTTCGCCCGAGGCCGGGGCCACCACGCCCGCGGCGTCGCCGGCCAAGAGAACGTCGCGTCCGTCGTCCCACCGCTTCAGCGGCTTCAGCGGAATGGGCGCGCCCTCGGTGCGCACCGTCTCGCAGGCGTCCAGCCCCGTCTGCGCGCGCAGCCGCGCCACGGCCGAGCGCAGGGAGAAGCCCTTCTGCATCGAGCCGACGCCGATCGAGGCGGTGTCGCCGTGGGGGAAGATCCAGGCGTAGAAGTCCGGCGACAGGCCGCCCTGGTACCAGACGTCGCATCGGCTGGGTTCGAAGTCCGCCCCGCCCTTCGGCGCGCGGATGATCTCATGATAGGCGAAGACGCAGCGGTTCTCCTTCGCGCCCGGCACGGCCTGAGCCGCGACGGCGGACTTGGCGCCGTCCGCCCCGACCACGGTGCGCGCGCGCACGGATGTGGTCTCGGCGCCCTTGCGTCCCTCCGGGCGGTATCGGATCACCGCCGTGCCGTCGGCGTCGCGGTCCAGCGCCTCGAACGTGCCCGTCCGTCGCTGAGCCCCGGCCATGGCGGCCCGATCGCGCAGCCATTCGTCGAAGCGGTCGCGATCGACCATGCCCACATAGCCGCCTTCGATCGGCATGTTCACGCGCTTGTCGGACGGCGCGATCATCCGGGCCGACCGCGCGCGCGCGCAGATCAGCGTGTCCGGGATGGCGAAGTCGCGGATCAGCCGCGGCGGAATGGCGCCGCCGCAGGGCTTGATGCGCCCGGCTCTGTCCAGCAGCAGGACCGACCGCCCCGCCCGGGCCAGGGTCTCGGCCGCCGTCGCGCCCGAGGGCCCGCCGCCGACGACGACGACGTCGAAGGTCTCAGGCGCCGACATGCCGAACCTCCAGGGTCGATTGCGAAGACCGCACGGTCAGGCCCAGCGCGATCAGGGCGGACGCGGCGAACAACGCCGCCTCCAGCGAAAAGACGATCAGAAAGGCCGGTCCGTCCGCGCCGATCAGGGCGCGCCCCATGTCGACGCCCGCGGCCCCCAGAAAGCCGCCGAGCCCGAAGGCCACGGCCTGACTGGCGCCCCAGACGCCCAGCCGCACGCCCTCGCGCCGCTGCTCGCCCTCACCGGCCAGTCCCATCATCGAACCGATGGCGGCGACGGCGAAGACGCCGTTGAACAGGCCCAGCAGGAAGACGTTGGGGATCAGCGGCCAGCCCGGACCGACCATGCCGGCCATCGCCATCCCGATCAGGGCGACCGCAGACCCGACGCAGCCGGCGACAGTCCAGCTTCGCATCCAGCCGGAGGATCCGCCGCCGATCCTGGCGCCCAGGACGCCGGTCACGATCATGCCCAGCAGCACGCCGCCGTGCTGAACGCCCGCCATCTGGGTGGACTGCCCCGGCGTCATGCCGAAGACCAGACCGGCGAACGGTTCCAGGATCAGGTCCTGGGCGCTGTAGGCCAGCATGGAGACGAAGACGAAGACGGCGAACATGCGGGCCCGCGGGTCGGCCAGCGTCTCGCGCAGCGCCTGCGCGAAGGGCACATGCGCCTCTCGCGGTTCGGCGGCGGCGGTCGCGCGCGCCTCGACGCCCCAGACGGCCAGCAGGGTGACCAGGAACGCCGCCATGGCCACGCCGCTGGCGACCAGCGCCAGGCGCTGGAACGAGAACGGATCCAGCAGGCCTCCGGCGACCCCCGCCGTCGCCGCGATGCCCAGCACCATCATGATCCAGGTCATGGCCGCCGCCGCGGGACGTCGCTCGGGCGCCGTGCGACTGGCCAGCAGAGCGAGCAGCGACGTGCCCGACGACCCGACGCCCGCCCCGATCAGGCTGAAGGCGACCACGCCCAGAACCGTCCCCCACAGCGGAGAACTCGCCATCAGGGCGACCGCATTGGCCGACAGGATGCCGCCCAGAACCAGCACGCCCATGCCGCCGATGATCCACGGCGTGCGCCGGCCCCCGGCGTCCGACCCGTGCCCCCAGCGCGGACGCGACAGCTGGACCGCATAGTGCCAAGCCACCAGCGCCGCCGGCAGCATGGCCGGAAGAGCCAGTTCCACCACCATCACCCGATTCAGCGTGGAGGTGGTCAGCACCACGATCGCGCCCAGGGCGCTCTGCACCAGGCCCAGGCGCGCGACGCCGAGCCAGCTCAGGGTTCCGTCCCTCATGCCGCCCCTCCCAGGGTCGCCACGGCGGTGGCCGCGACCATCATGCCCAGCACGTAGAGTGTGACCCCCGTGCCGTTGTACCAGGGCGCCAGGCGCGCCGGATCGCGCAGCAGCCGCGCCATCGCCAGCCCCTGCAGCGCCAGCGACAGGCCGACGATCCCGGCCTGGATCGGCCGCTCCCAGCCCAGCAGCAGCGCCACCACGACCGCCTGCGGCACGGCCATGACGGCGCAGGCCAGCAGCGCGGCCCGACGCGGGCCCAGCGTGACCGGCAGCGACTTCAGCCCCGTGCGGCGATCCCCCTCGATCGCCTTGAAATCATTCAGGGTCATGATGCCGTGGGCGCCCAGGCTGTAGAGCCCGGCCAGCCACAGGATCGGCGCCGACGGCAGGGCGCCCGCCATCACCGCCGCGCCGGTGAACCAGGTCAGCCCCTCATAGGACAGGGCGACGGCGGCGGGGCCCCACCAGCCGCTGCGCTTCAGCCGCAGCGGCGGCGCGCTGTAGGCCCAGGCCAGCGCCAGCCCCAGAGACGTGGCCCCCAGAACCCACGGCCCGGTCAGGGCGGCGACGCCCAGCGACACCCCCGTCCAGATGATGGCGATCCACAGGCCCCACCGGCCCGGGATGCGTCCGGACGGGATCGGTCGATGCGGCTCGTTGATGGCGTCGACGTGCCGGTCGAACCAGTCGTTCACCGCCTGGCTGGTGGCGCAGACCAATGGCCCCGTCAGGGCGATCCCCGCGATCAGGAACAGCCAGCGCCCCTCGATCGGCTGACCCGACGACACCACCCCGCAGGCGAAGGCCCACATCGGCGGAAACCAGGTTATCGGTTTGAACAGCTCCAGCACTGCGGCCGGAGACGGCAGGGTCGGCGTCGCGGCGGCGAGCGTCCTGGACATGGCGCCACTATGCGCCTCGCCGATTGGACGTCAACTTGGATTGACACTTCGCTCATGTGGGGGCGGCGTCACTCGTCCTCGCCCGACCCCAGACCGAAGCGGTTCAGCTTGGAATACAGGCTCTGGCGCGACAGCCCCAGCATGTCGGCCGCGGCGGCGCGGTTGTTGGACGTCAGCTTCAACGCGGCCTCGATGCACAGCCGTTCGATCAGGTCGGTCGACTCGCGCACGATGTCCTTCATCGGCGCGCGGCCGATCAGCTGGGTCAGCTGCTCCACAGAACGGGCTCCCGGCAGCGACTCCCCGTCCGCAGCGGGCGCGGCGATCACCCGACGCGCGACGCCCCGGATGCTGAAGCCGAACAGCGGCGCCTCGCCCGGCACGGCCACGGCCGACACCTCCACCTCCTCCGGCTCGTCGAAACGGTTCCGTACGATGGTGGCGAAGTTCCTCGCCGAGCCGTGCTCCTTCAGCTGGGCCACCAGGATGCGCAGGTCGATCTGCGGCCGACCCAGATAGCGGTCCAGCGACTGGCCCACCGCCTCTTCGCGCGACACGAGTTGGATCAAATCCACAAAGGCCGGGTTGGCCGTCAGAATGTTCAGATCGGCGTCGGTGACGACGAAGGCGTCCGAGATGTTCTGCAGCACGCCCATCAAGGCGCCGGCGGGATCGGCCGGATCGACGGCGCCGCCGTCGGGGGCCAGGCGCACCAGCAGGCACGCCGCCCGATCCTGACGGAACAGGCTGGCGCTCAGCTCGACGTCCGCGCCTCCGGCCAGGCGCACGCGGACAGGGGGCGGGGTCGACGACGCCGTCGCCGCGGCGAAGGCGGACTGGGCCGCGGCGGCGCTGTCCTTCGACAGCAGTCCCGCGAAGGCCTGGCCCTCGACGTCTCCCTCGGCCTGGCCCAGCAGGCGGGCCGCGGCCGGATTGACTTCGCGCACACGCCGCGTCGCGGCATCGACGATCAGCACCGGCTCCCGCGCCGAATGAAACAGCAGGCGATACCGCGATTCCGCCTGCCGCAGCCGCAGATAGTCCCGCTCCAGCGATTGCTGAACGCGCAGCAGCCGTTGCTGAAGAGCTGCCGTGGACTGCAGGTCGCGGCCGATGACGATGACCCGGCCGTCCTCGCCCACCGCGACGGCGTAATAGCGGACCGGCAGGGTCTCGCCGGCTCCCCGCCCCGGATGGTTCATCTCGCGCCAGCGAGGGGCCGCGCCGGCGCGGGCATCCTTCAACAGGGCCTCGACCTTGGCGCGGCTCTCCTCGGTGACCGTCTCGGCCCACGGCTGATGAACCCAGTCGCCGAGACCGCGCGACACCAGATCGATGTCCCCGACCGAAAGGTCGCGGATGACCCCGTCGCGATCGATGATCAGGGCGATGTCGGTCGACGCGGCGACCAGCTGGGCCACGACGTCGAGAGTCAGTCCACCCAGCGCCCAATCCGGTCGCTTGAAGGGAATCGCGGCCGCCTGGGGGGTCACGGTCATCGACGTGCCTTAACCTCCCGTCCGGGACGCATCAAGCAAGGGCCGCGCGGCGTCCGATCCTGCGGTCGGCCGCGTGCAAAGCCTCTTGCGCCGTGGCGGCGGACAGGTCCGCGCCGATTTCGGATATCCTGGCGGGCGCCTCCGAAAAGGCCGGCCCGCCGACCATCAGGACGGCGCCGGGATTGGCTGAACCGCGGCGCAGCTTCGGCGCCAGCTTCAGCGTTTCCGGATAGAAGCGCTCATCCGTCAAAGACAGGGCGATCACGGCGAAAACCTCCGTCCGGACCATGTCGATCAACTCGCCGGCCGTCGCCTCCTGAACCAGACTGACGCGCCAACCGCCGCGGCGGAAGACCTCGCCCATGAGGGTCAGTCCGAAGACGTGCTGCTCGCCCGGAGCGGCCGCCAACAGGATCGACGGCGCGTCCGGACCGGGGTCGTGCGGCGCGAAGCGGTCGCTGAGTTCATGAACCAGTTGTTGCAGCCGGCACAGACCGACCGTCACGTCGGTGAAGGTGATCCTGTCCTCTAGCCACCAATCGCCCAGCCGCCGGGCCGCCGGAGCGAAAAGCTCGAAACACAGTCCTTCGAAGGTGTCTCCGGACTCGATCCGCCCGAGCGCGTCGGCCAGCAGAGGCGGCAGATCCTCCTCGATCGTGCGGCGGGCCAAGCCGTCCACCATGGCGCCCCGGCTTTCCAGCTCCCTGAGGCTGGGCGCCACCGCGGCGCGAGCCTCCTGCGTCAGAAGCAGCCGGGGGATGATCTCTCCCTCGATGATGCGGGCCAGATCCGCCGCCGACCGGTCGCGTCGGGGCCGAGGGGCGAAAGGCACGACGACGCGGCGCTCAGGCTCCTTGCGGCCTCTGGAAAAGGGATTGATGTTCAGCACCCGACGACCCTCCCGAGATTTGTCTCGAACACGTCAGGTCAGGGTCATCGCCCCGGCTTGGCGCCACGCTCCCCATCGTCTTTTGACCGGTTGCCCGGCCGGTCGCGCCCCCCATTCGGGATCGCACGCCAGCGTTATCCGCCCACGCAGGAACCCACCGATCGCTCAGGGAGTCAAGGTCGGAACCCGAACGCATGTCCAATTCTGCGAACGTCCAAAAGATTTGACACTGTTTTGACGATGGGCCTACCTTCGTCGCTCAAGCGGTCTCGGGGAGGAGATCCGGCCATGGCGTCGCAAGCGGCCCAGACCACCAAGCTGCAGGGCTCCGCATGGGGTCGCTGGCTGGACGGCCGCCTCGATTCCCTGACGTCGAACCCTTGGTCGGCGCACGCGGGATATCGCCCCTTGCCTCTCGGCCGGCAGGCGACCCCGCAGCCGCTGTATTCCCCGGAAGAGCGAGCCCGACGCGACGGAACGGTGTGGACCGTGATCCAGGGCGCCCTCGCCCCGCTGCAGTTCCTGGCCTTCGTCGTCAGCCTGTTTCTGGTGTTCCGCTATCTCTGGAGCGGCGAGGGTCAGGCGGCGGCGACGCTGTCGATCATCGTCAAGACCCTGTTCCTCTACGCCATCATGATCACCGGCTCGATCTGGGAACGGGTCGTGTTCGGCAAGTGGCTGTTCGCCCCGGCTTTCTTCTGGGAGGACGTGGTGTCGATGGCCGTCCTGGCCCTGCATACGGCCTATCTGGCCGCCCTGGCCATGGGGTGGGGCTCGCCGGCCGAGCAGATGGCGCTCGCCCTGGCAGCCTACGCCGCCTACGTCGTCAACGCCGCGCAGTTCCTGTGGAAGTTCCGCATGGCGCGCCTTGAGGCGCCCGCCCGCATGACCGGCCCGCCGGAGGGCGCGCACGCATGAGCGGATCGGCCCTCCCCACCCCCCTGATCGGCGGCGAGGGCTGCTCGACGGCGCCGGTGCTGCGCGAGCGCGGCCAGCGCGAAGTTTTCTGTGGACTGACCGGGATCGTCTGGCTGCACCGCAAGATGCAGGACGCCTTCTTCCTGGTAGTCGGCTCGCGCACCTGCGCCCACCTGATCCAGTCCGCCGCCGGCGTCATGATCTTCGCAGAACCGCGCTTCGGCACGGCCATCATGGAGGAGAAGGACCTCGCCGGTCTGACGGACGCCAATGAGGAGCTGGACCGCGTGGTCGACCGCCTGCTGGCGCGGCGGCCCGACATCCGGGTGCTGTTCCTGGTCGGCTCCTGCCCGTCGGAGGTCATCAAGCTGGACCTCAGCCGCGCGGCCGCTCGGCTGGACGCGCGCCACGGTCCCATGGGGGGCGGCCGCACCCGCGTGCTGAACTATTCCGGCAGCGGCATCGAGACGACCTTCACCCAGGGCGAGGACGCCTGCCTGGCCGCCCTCGTTCCACGCATGCCGGTCGAGGCGCCCGGAGCCGAGCCGTCCCTGCTGATCGTCGGCGCCCTGCCCGACGTGGTCGAGGACCAGTTCCGCCGCATCTTCGCCCAGCTGGGCATCACGCGCGTCGCCGCCCTGCCCGAGCGCCGCCACGACGACCTGCCCGCTGTCGGCCCGAACACCCGCTTCCTGCTGGCGCAGCCGTTCCTGGGCGACACGGCGCGCGCGCTGGAGGACCGGGGAGCGAAGCGCCTGCCCGCCCTTTTCCCCTTCGGCGTCGAGGGCACCACCGACTGGCTGCACGCCGCCGCGCGCGCCTTCGGCGTCGACGAAATGTCCTTCCGCGCCGCCGTGGCCCCAGGCCGCGAACGAGCGTCGCGCGCCCTGGCCGCGATCCGGCTGGAGCTGGAGGGCAAGACCCTGAGCTTCCTGCCCGACAGCCAGCTGGAGATTCCGCTGGCGCGGTTCCTGTCCCGTGAGCTGGGCATGGTTCCGATCGAGGTCGGCACGCCCTTCCTGCACCGCCAGCATCTGTCGCAGGAGCTGGCCCTGCTGCCCGAGGGCACGCGCCTGTCCGAGGGTCAGGACGTCGATCGTCAGCTGGACCGCGTGCGCGCGGATCGCCCCGACCTGACCGTCTGCGGCCTGGGCCTGGCCAATCCCTTGGAAATGGAGGGGCTGTCGACCAAGTGGTCGATCGAGCTGGTCTTCAGCCCCGTCCACGGCTTTGACCAGGCCGCCGATCTGGCCGCCCTGTTCGCCCGCCCGCTGGACCGCCGTCGCCGGCTCTCCCCGGCCCTTTCAAACCAGAGAGGCGCCGCCTGATGCAGCTGACCGTCTGGACCTACGAAGGACCGCCGCACGTCGGGGCGATGCGCGTGGCGACCGGCATGACGGGGCTGCACTACGTCCTGCACGCCCCCCAGGGCGACACCTACGCCGACCTGCTGTTCACGATGATCGAGCGGCGCGGCGCCCGCCCGCCCGTGACCTACACCACCTTCCAGGCCCGCGATCTGGGCAGCGACACGGCCGAGCTGTTCAAGACGGCCTGCAAGGACGCCTTCGACCGCTTCCAGCCCCAGGCCATGATCGTCGGCGCCTCGTGCACCGCCGAACTGATCCAGGACGATCCCGCCGGCCTGGCCAAGGCGCTGGACCTGCCCGTCCCGGTCGTTCCGCTGGAGCTGCCGTCTTACCAGAAAAAGGAAAACTGGGGCGCGGCCGAGACCTTCCGCCAGCTGGTCCGCCATCTGGCCCAGCCCGTCGAGCGCGCGCCGATGCAGGGCCGTGCGCCCCGCTGCAACATCCTGGGGCCCACGGCTCTGGGCTTCCGCCATCGGGACGACGTGGTCGAGGTCACTCGCCTGCTCCAGCGGATGGGCGTGGAGATCAACGTCGTCGCGCCCATGGGCGCCGCGCCGGCCGACTTGGCCCGCCTGGGCGAGGCCGACTTCAACGTCGTGCTCTATCCCGAGATCGCCGAGGAGGCCGCGCGGCACCTGGAGAAGGCCTTCGGCCAGCCCGCGGTCCGCAAGGTTCCCATCGGCTATGGCGCGACGCTGGACTTCATCGCCGAGGTCGCCGCGTTGACGGGCGTCGATCCGACGCCCGTGCTGAACGATCCGGCGGCGCGCAGCCCGTGGTGGTCGCGGTCGGTGGACTCGACCTATCTGACCGGCAAGCGGGTCTTCATCTTCGGCGACGCGACCCACGCCCTGGCCGCGGCCCGCGTGGCGACCGAGGAGTTGGGCTTCACCGTCGTCGGCCTGGGCGCCTACAATCGCGAGTTCGCGCGCGAGGTCCGGTCCGCCGCGACGGCCCTAGGCCTCGAAGCCCTGATCACCGACGACTATCTGGAGGTCGAGGCCGCCATCGAGGCCGTCCAGCCCGAGCTGGTGCTGGGCAGCCAGATGGAGCGCCACATCGCCAAGCGTCTGCGCATCCCCTGCGCGGTCGTCTCGGCCCCCTTCCATGTGCAGGATCACCCGGCGCGCCACTCGCCCCAGATGGGGTTCGAGGGCGCCAACGTCCTGTTCGACACCCTGGTGCATCCGCTGGTCATGGGGCTGGAGGAGCACCTGCTTCACATGTTCCGCGACGATTTCGAGTTCCACGACGGCGCCGGGGCCTCGCACCTCGGCGGACACGGCGCGGGCGTCGAGCCCCTGCCGGGCGAACGGGCGCCGCTCGACCCGACCAATGTCGTCTGGCTGGCCGAGGCCGAGGCCGAACTGCGCAAGATCCCCTTCTTCGTGCGGGGCAAGGCCCGCCGGAACACCGAGAAATTCGCGGCCGAACACGGCCTGACGTCCATCGCCCTGGAGACGCTGTATGATGCGAAATCGCATTACAGCCGCTGACTCCGGGCGCCCGGAGATCCGGGTGACGATCGTCACCCTGGACAACCACTTGGCCGGCGCCGCGCGCGCGGCCGAGCGCCTGCTGCGCCGGGACGTGCCCGGCCTGATCCTGACCCTGCACGCCGCCGCCGACTGGGCCGACGACGCCGACGCCCTGGCCCGCTGCCGCGCCGACATCGCCACCGCCGACGTCGTCGTGGCGACCATGCTGTTCATGGACGAGCACATCCAGGCGGTGCTGCCCGACCTGAAGGCGCGGCGCGATCATTGCGACGCCATGGTCTGCGCCATGTCGGCGGCCGAAGTCATCCGTCTGACGCGCATGGGCGCCTATCGCATGGACGGCTCCGACAAGGGGCCTCTGGCGCTGCTGAAGAAGCTGCGCGGCAACACCAAGGCCACCGGCGGCGCGCCGGGCGCCCAGCAGATGGCCATGCTGCGCCGCCTGCCCAAGCTGCTGGCCTTCGTGCCCGGCACGGCACAGGACGTGCGGGCCTGGTTCCTGACGCTGCAGTACTGGCTGGCGGGATCGGAGGCGAACCTGGTCTCCATGGTCCGCATGCTGATCGACCGCTACGCCGACGGCCCGCGCCGCGCGTTGCGCGGGACGCTGAAGGCCGACCTGCCGATCGAATATCCGGAGATCGGCCTGTACCACACACGCATGACCCCGCCGATGGGCGAGCGGATGGAGGCCCTGCCCTCCACGGGGGACCAGGGCACGGTCGGCGTGCTGATCCTGCGCTCCTACGCCCTGGCCGGCGACGCGGCCCACTATGACGGCGTCATCTCGGCGCTGGAGGCGCGGGGGCTCAAGGTCGTGCCGGCCTTCGCCAACGGTCTGGACGCCCGCCCGGCGATCGAGCGGTTCTTCATGGCGGACGGCCGACCCACGGTGGACGCGGTCGTGTCCCTGACCGGCTTCTCCCTGGTCGGCGGCCCGGCCTACAACGACTCCGCCGCCGCCCAGGCCATGCTCGAGACGCTGGACGTGCCATACGTCGCCGCCCATCCGCTGGAGTTCCAGACCTTCCAGCAGTGGAGCGGGTCGGACCGGGGCCTGATGCCGCTGGAGGCCACGATGATGGTCTCCATCCCGGAGCTGGACGGCGCCGTAGCCCCGACCGTCTTCGGCGGCCGCACAGACGGATCGGGCCAGGCCTGCACCGGCTGCGCGCGCCGCTGCACCTTCGACGGCGACGACGGCGCCCGCCACATGCTGCCCTGCCCCGAGCGCGCCGAGGCCCTGGCCGGTCGCGTGCTGAAGATGGTGCGGCTGCGGAAGACTCCACGTGCCGAACGGAAACTGGCGACCGTCCTGTTCAACTTCCCGCCGAACGCCGGCGCGGTCGGCACGGCGGCCCAGCTGTCGGTCTGGGAAAGCCTGCACCGCACCCTGATCCGGCTGAAGGCCGAGGGCTGGACCGTCGAGGTTCCGGCGACGGTCGAGGATCTGCGCGCCCGCCTCCTGGAAGGCGACGCCGCGCGCTGGGGCGTCGACGGCGCGGTCATGGCCCGCATCCCGACCGACGATCACGTCCGTCGCGAGGTCCATCTGGCCGAGATCGAGGCCGTCTGGGGCTCGGCGCCGGGCAAGTCGCTGGCCAACGGCGGCGGCATCTTCGTGCTGGGCGCGACGTTCGGCAACGTCTTCGTCGGCCTGCAGCCGCCGTTCGGGATCGAGGGCGATCCGATGCGGCTGATGTTCGACGGCGGCTTCGCCCCGACCCATGCCTTCTCGGCCTTCTATCGCTGGATCCGCGAGGATTTCGACGCCGACGCCGTGCTGCACTTCGGCACCCATGGCGCGCTGGAGTTCATGCCGGGCAAGCAGTCCGGCCTGTCCGGCGCCTGCTGGCCGGACCGCCTGATCGGCGACCTGCCGAACCTCTATCTCTACGCCGCCAACAATCCCTCCGAGGGCATGATCGCCAAGCGGCGCTCGAACGCGACGCTGGTCAGCTACATCACGCCGCCGGTCACCGACGCCGGCCTCTATAAGGGGCTGGCGGACCTGAAGGCCCTGATCGACCGCTGGAGAGCCCGCGGGCCGGACCACGCCGAGCGCGACCTGCACGCCATGATCCTGGACGCGGCGGCCGGGCTGGATCTGCCCGTGCCGGCCGGAGAGGCCGAAGCCCAAGTCGCCGCCGTCGGCGCGGCGCTGGCGGAGCTGGAGGCGACCCTGATCCCCAGCGGCCTGCATGTGCTGGGCGAGCCCTTCTCCGCCACCGAGCGCGCCGACCTGCTGCTGGCCTCCGCCCAAGCCCGGCAGGGCGCGGCCGTGACCCGCGCCGAGGTCGAGGCCCTGATCGCCGGCGCCGCGCCGTCCTCGCCCCACCCCGCCGTCCTCGCCCTGCTGAACGAGCTCGCCGACCTGAACCGCGCCCTGTCCGCCAGCGGAGAACTGGACGGCCTGATGCACGCGCTGGACGGCGGCTACGTGCCCGCCTCCACCGGCGGCGATCTGCTGCGCACGCCGGAGGTGCTGCCGACCGGGCGCAACCTGCACGGCTTCGACCCCTTCCGCATCCCGTCCGCCTATGCCGTGGCTGACGGCGCGCGTCAGGCCGATCGCCTGCTGGACCGCCACGTCCAGGAGACCGGCGCCCTGCCGGAATCCCTCGCCATCGTCCTGTGGGGCACCGACAATCTGAAAAGCGAGGGCGGGCCGATCGCGCAGGCGCTGGCCCTGATGGGCGCCCGGCCGCGCTTCGACGCCTATGGCCGGCTGAGCGGCGCCGAGCTGATTCCGCTGGAGGCCCTTGGCCGTCCCCGCATCGACGTGATCTGCACCGTGTCGGGCATCTTCCGCGATCTGCTGCCGCTGCAGATGAAGCTGCTGGCCGACGCCGCCTTCCAGGCCGCGGGCGCCGACGAGCCGGAAGAGATGAACTTCGTCCGCAAGCGCGCGCTGGCGCATCAGGCGCGGCTGGGCTGCGATCTTGAGACGGCCGCCTTGCGCGTCTTTTCCAACGCCGAGGGCGCCTACGGGGCCAACGTCAACCAGCTGATCGACGCCGGCCTGTGGTCCGACGAGGGCGAGCTGGCCGACGCCTTCGAAAAGCGCAAAGGCTTCGCCTACGGCCGGGCCGGCAAGCCGATGAAGCATGCCGCCTTGCTGAACAGCGCCATGGCAGGCGTCGATCTGGCCTACCAGAACCTCGACTCGGTCGAGCTGGGCGTCACCACCATCGACCACTACATCGACACCCTGGGCGGCGTGGCCAAATCGGTCGAGCGCGCGCGGGGCAAGGCTTCGCCCGTCTACATCGGCGACCAGACGCAAGGGTCCGGCAAGGTCCGCACCCTGGCCGAACAGGTCGCGCTGGAAACCCGCACCCGCGTGCTGAACCCCCGCTGGTTCGAGGGTCAGCTTAAGCACGGCGCCGAAGGCGTCCGTCAGATCGAGGCCCAGGTCACCAACACCCTGGGCTGGTCCGCCACCACGGGCGAGGTCCAGCCCTGGGTCTATCAGCAGATCAGCGAGACCTACGTTCTCGACCCCGAGATGCGCGAGCGGCTGGCCAAGCTGAACCCCAAGGCCTCGGTCCGCATGGCCAATCGCCTGCTGGAAGCTTCGGACCGCGCCTACTGGGCGCCGGACGAGGCGACTCTGGCGGCGCTGCGCGACGCTTCCGACGAACTCGAGGACCGCCTCGAAGGCATCACTCCCAGGGAGGCCGCATGAGCCTGACTCTCGATCTCCCGCAAACGCGCCGCAGCCGTCCGCCGGACGGCGCCGGCAGCGTGCAGGTCCAGCTGGACCCCAACCTCAAGATCGGCTCGGCCAAGGTCTTCGCCGTCTACGGCAAGGGCGGCATCGGCAAGTCGACGACCAGCTCCAACCTGTCGGCGGCGTTCAGCCTTCTGGGCAAGCGGGTGCTGCAGATCGGCTGCGATCCCAAGCACGACAGCACCTTCACCCTGACCAAGCGCCTGGTGCCCACCGTCATCGACGTGCTGGAGACGGTGAACTTCCATTCCGAGGAACTGCGCCCCGAGGACTACGTCTACGAAGGCTTCAACGGCGTGCGTTGCGTGGAGGCGGGCGGACCCCCGGCCGGCACCGGCTGCGGCGGCTATGTCGTCGGCCAGACGGTCAAGCTCCTGAAGGAACACCACCTGCTGGAAGACACCGACGTGGTGATCTTCGACGTGCTGGGCGACGTGGTCTGTGGCGGGTTCGCCGCCCCGCTCCAGCACGCCGAGCGCGCGCTCGTCGTCACGGCCAACGACTTCGACAGCATCTTCGCGATGAACCGCATCGTCGCGGCCATCAAGGCCAAGTCCAAGAACTACGACGTGCGCCTGGGGGGCATCATCGCCAACCGTAGCGCGGGCACCGACGAGATCGACCGCTTCAACGACGCGATCGGCCTGAAGCGCATCGCCCACTTCGCCGACCTGGACGAGATCCGCCGCAGCCGCCTGAAGAAGTCGGTGGTGTTCGAGATGGACGGCTCGCCTGCGCTGGAGGCGGCCAAGGCCGAGTACCTGCGCCTCGCCCAGTCGCTTTGGGACGGCATGGATCCGATCGAGGCCGAGCCGATGAAGGATCGCGACATCTTCGACTTCCTGGGGTTCGACTGATGACCGCACTCGACCTCGGAACCTCCTACGCCGCCTCACGCACCCGGCTGGAGCAGTATTTCGACCGCACCGCGCTGGATGCCTGGGCCCAGCTGACCAGCGATGCGCCGGTGTCCAAGGTGCGGGCCACGGTGCGGGCTGGGCGCGACCGGATGCGTGGCCTGCTGCTGTCCTGGCTGCCGGCCGACCTGTCGGGCCGCCGCATCCTGGACGCCGGCTGCGGCACGGGCGCCCTGGCCGTCGAGGCGGCGCGCCGCGGCGCCGACGTGGTGGCCGTCGACGTCTCCTCCAGCCTGATCGACATCGCCCGCGAACGCGCGGCCGAAGAGTTGATGCATGAGGCCACCGCCGGCGACGTGACCTTCATGGCCGGCGACATGCTGGACCCGTCGCTGGGCGTGTTCGACCACGTCGTGGCGATGGACTCCCTGATCCACTACGCCACCGCCGACATCGAGGCGTCGGCGATCGCTCTGGCGAAGCGCACCTCGGGCTCGCTGCTGTTCACCGTCACCCCCCGGACCGCGCCGCTGATGCTGATGCTGACGGCGGGCAAGCTGTTCCCGCGCGCCGACCGCGCGCCGGCCATCGCGCCGGTGTCGGTCGAGGCCCTGCGCCGCCGGCTGGACGTCGCCGGCCCGATGCGCGCCGACCGCTGCGAGCGGGTGTCCGGCGGCTTCTACACCTCGGTCGCGGTGGAGCTGGTGCGGCGATGACCCCGAAGGCGGCAGAAAACAGGGAGGCGTGGCGCAGGCTGTTCACAGCCTGCCTGCCGTTCGCCGACGCCGCCACGACGGAGCTGCCGCTGGGTCGGCTGCTGCGCCTGTCGCTGTTCCAGGTCTCGGTCGGCATGATCGGCGTGCTGCTGACCGGCACGCTGAACCGCGTGCTGATCGTCGAGCTTCAGGCGCCCGCGATCCTGGTCGCCTCGATGGTCGCCCTGCCCTTCCTGTTCGCGCCGCTGCGGGCCCTGATCGGGCACCGGTCGGACACCCATCGCTCGCACCTGGGCTGGCGGCGCGGGCCCTACATCTGGTTCGGCACCCTGTTCCAGTTCGGCGGCCTGGCCATCATGCCCTTCGCCCTGCTGATCGGCTCCGGCGACACCGGGTCGGACTGGGCGGGCGCGGTCTGGGTCGGCCATGGCGCGGCCATGATCGCCTTCCTGCTGACCGGCGCCGGCGTGCACATGACCCAGACGGCGGGCCTCGCCCTGGCCAACGACCTGGCTCCGGAGGCGGCACGGCCGCGCGTAGTGGCCCTGCTGTACGTCATGCTGCTGGTCGGCATGCTGATCAGCGCCCTCCTGATCGGCGCGGTGCTGCGCGACTTCACGCCGGTGAAGCTGGTGGGCGTCATCCAAGGCGCGGCCATGGTCGCCGTCGTTCTGAACCTGACCGCCCTGTGGAAGCAGGAGGCGCAGAACCTGGCCCTGACCTCGCCGTCCAGGCCGCGCCCGCCCTTTGCCGACGCCTGGCGCGATTTCGTCGCCGGCGGCCGGCCCGGACGTCTGCTGGCCGCCGTCGGCCTGGGCGCCGCCGCCTTCGCCATGCAGGACGTCCTGCTGGAACCCTATGGGGGCGAGATCCTGGGCATGGGCGTGGGCGCGACCACCGCCCTGACCGCCCTGTGGGCCGGGGGCACGCTGATCGGACTGGCGCTGTCGGCGCATCGTTTGAACCGGGGCGTGGACGCGCACCGGATGGCGGCGGGCGGCCTGCTGTGGGGCGTCGTCGCCTTCGTGCTGGTGATCGCCGCCGCGCCGATGGGATCAACTGCCCTGTTCTGCCTCGGCGCCTTCGGCATCGGCCTGGGGTCGGGCCAGTTTTCCGTCGGCACCCTGACGGCGTCCATGGCGCTCGCCCGTGAAGGCCGCTCGGGCATCGCCGTCGGCGCCTGGGGCGCGGTCCAGGCCTCGGCCGTGGGGCTGGCCATCCTGGCCGGCGGCGCCCTGCGCGACGTCGCCTCGCATCTGGCCGCCAATGGAGCCTTGGGCCCGGCATTGTCGGACCCGTCCGTCGCCTACAGCGTCGTCTACCACCTCGAGATCGGGCTTCTGTTCGCGGCGCTCGCCGCCATCGGCCCCCTCGCCCGCTACAGCCCCGCCCGGCCGGATCCGTCCGCCGGCGCCTCCGCCAACCGGTTCGGCCTCGCCGATCTACCCGCCTGATCCCATCGAAAGGACAGTGGCATGGACAACGATTTCTTCCTCTTCCGGGCGTTCGACGCCGCGGAGCTCGTGCTCTGGGTCTTCTGGCTCTTCTTCGCCGGACTGATCGTCTATCTGCGCCGTGAGAACCGGCGCGAGGGCTTCCCGCTGGAGAACGACGTCACCGGACGGCTGGAGCCGCTGGGAACCTTCCTCAATCCCAAGCCCAAGACCTTCCGCCTGCCGCACGGCCACGGCACGCGCACCGTGCCCAACGGCACGCGCGACTCGCGCCCTCTGGCCGCCGTCCGCAGCGCGGCGACCGACGGGTCTCCTATCGAGCCGACCGGCAATCCGCTGGCCGACGGCGTGGGCCCGGCCGCCTGGGCCGACCGACCCAACTATCCGGACATGACCCTGCACGGCCTGCCGCGCCTCGTGCCGCTTAGGGCCGACCCGACCTATCATCTGGCGTCCGAGGATCCCGATCCCCGCGGCTTCGCGGTCGTGGGCTGCGACGGCCAGGTGGCCGGCACGGTCACCGACGTCTGGGCCGACCGGTCGGAGTTCATCGCGCGCTATCACGAGATGACGGTCGCCGCGACGGGCCGCACCGCGCTGATCCCGGTCAACCAGTGCGTGGTCAGGGGCGGCAAGCGCGTCGTCGAGGTCGGCGCCCTGACGGCGGCCCAGTTCGCCGGCATCCCCGGCCTGGCCCAGCCGGAGACGATCACGCTCAACGAGGAAGAGCGGATCATGGCCTACTACGGCGGCGGCTACCTGTACGCCACGCCGGACCGTCAGGAGCCCTGGCTGTGAGCGAGCATCCGAACGAGCACGGCGGGGAGCCGATCCGCGGCCTTCCCGCCCAGCTGCCCGAGGGCGAGCACATCCTGTGGCAGGGCGCGCCAGACTGGCGCGTCCTGGCCCGGACGGCCCTGCACGTGCGGGTCATCGCCGCCTACTTCGCCGTGATCGCCGTCTGGCGGGTCGGCGCGGGATGGACGCAGGGGCGCGACGTCGGAGCCCTGGCCATGGACGCGCTGGTGGTCGCCGTGATCGGCGCCGCGGCGGTCGCCCTGCTGGCCGGCTATGCCTGGCTGGCGGCGCGGACCACGGTCTACACCCTGACCAACCGCCGCTTCGTCCTGCGCCACGGCGTGGCCCTGTCGAAGATCTTCCAGGTTCCGTATCGCCGCATCGAGTCGGCCGGGATCAAGGTCGATGCGACGGGCGTGGGCGACATCCCCCTGCGTCTGACGCCGGAGAGCAAGATCGCCTATCCGCACCTGTGGCCGCACGCGCGGCCGTGGCGGATCGTGCACCCGGAGCCGATGATGCGCGCGGTTCCCGACGCCCAGGCCGTGGCCGAGCTTCTGACCGAGGCCTGGCGCGGCGAGGTGCGCGAGCGCGCCCGCATGCCGCCCATGGCCGCGACTCCGGCGCGGCGACGTCGTCGCGATCCCGCCGGCGAACCGGCCGCGGCCTGAGGATCCCGACCATGTCCGACCACGACCCCGTCATCGGCAAGACGCCCCTGATCGCCTCGGCCGTCCTGATGCTGACATGCATCGGCGCGGTCGGCGCGGTGCAGGCGGGCTGGGTTCCGATGCCCGAGGCGCCCGCGGCGTCACCGGAAGCGCCGGCGGTCACCCGCCAGGTCCGCTTCGAGGACCGCGCCGACGGCTCCGTGGTCGTCCAGGCGGTCGGCGGCGGTCGCGACGTGGTCATCCCGCCCGACTCCGGCGGCTTCCTGCGCGGCGTGGCTCGCACCCTGACCCGCGATCGCAAGATGCGCGGCCTGGGCCCCGAGACGCCCTTCGTCATGTCGGAAAGCCGCGACGGCGCCCTCAGCCTCAGCGACCCCGCCACCGGGCGCACGCTGAAGCTGGACGCCTTTGGGCCTGACAACCGCGCGGCCTTCCGCGACCTGCTGCACCAAGGAGCCGCCTGATGCCCGCCCGCCTGGAGCGCCTGCCCTGCACGGTCGAGGTCGAGCACACCTCCGACAATCTGTACGCCCACGTCGTGCTGGACGGCGACCCCGAGATACGGCCGGGCGATCAGGTGCAAGTCCATGGCGACCCGATCGCCGTGCCGTTCGGCGAGCGTCGCACCTTCCGCCGCACCGCCAGCCTGCGCCGCGCGGGCCCACTGGAACGGTTCTGGACCCGCCTGTCGGCGCGGCTGGAACTGTCCGAACTCTATGAAGTCAGCTTCACCTCCGGGAGGCGCCTGTGACCGCCATCGCTCTGGACGAGGGCCCCATCACCCGCCGGCCGCGTCGCCCGGCGCGCGCGACCGCCGTGCCCGGCGTCGACACCACCGCCATGGCGCGCACCGACACGGTTCTGACGCCGCGGTTCTACACCACCGACTTCGCCGCCATGGACCGGATCGACGTCACGCCCGTGCGCGCCGAATGGGACCAGCTGCTGGCGGAGATGTCGGCCGATCCCAACCGCTACCACTTCCGCCGCGAAGAGGCGTTCGAGGGCGTGATCGAGGGCCTGCCCGAAGAACTGCGCAAGGAGTTCATCGACTTCCTGGTCAGCTCGGTGACGTCCGAATTCTCGGGCTGCGTCCTCTACGCCGAGATCGCCAAGCGGGTGACGAACCCGGACGTCAAGGCGTTGTTCAAACTGCTGAGCCGCGACGAGAGCCGCCACGCGGGCTTCATCAACGAGACGCTGAAGGACGCCGGCATCGGCGTGGACCTGGGCTTCCTGACCAAGGCCAAGTCCTACACCTACTTCAAGCCCAAGTTCATCTACTACGCCGTCTATCTGTCGGAGAAGATCGGCTACGCCCGCTATATCGCCATCTATCGCCAGCTGGAGCGTCATCCGGAACTGCGGTTCCACCCGATCTTCAACTGGTTCAAGGAGTGGTGCAACGACGAGTTCCGCCATGGCGAGGCCTTCGCCCTGCTGATGCGGACCAACCCCAAACTGCTGAAGGGGCCGAACGTCTGGTGGATCCGCTTCTTTCTGCTGTCGGTCTACGCGACGATGTATGTGCGCGACCATGCGCGGCCAGCCTTCCACGCGGCCCTCGGCGTCGATCCGTCCGAATATGACCTCGAGGTCTTCCGGATCACCAACGAGATCAGCAAGCAGGTCTTCCCGGTCGTTCTGGACACCGACGCGCCGAAGTTCCGCAAGGGGTTCGAGGATCTGCGTCGCGCCGCCGACGGCATCGGCGCGGCGTCCGCGCGCGGGGGTCTGTCGGGTCTGATGGGCAAGGTGCGGCACGGCATGGCCGCCGCCGGCGCCCTTATCGGCATGTACTTTCTGCCGGTGAAGCGCAACACGCCGCCGGCGAACGTGCGCCTGGCGCCGACCTGGTGACCGGCCTGTCTCCCCTTCTGACCGGACTTGGGGTCGCGCTCGTCCTGTGGTGGGCGTCGACCGGGCTGGTGCTGTGGCTGGTGCGCCGGCCCGTCGGCGCGACCGGGGCGATCCTGGGCGTCGGCGGCGTTCTGGCCGTGGCGGCTCTCGCGGCGCTCGCGTGGGCCGCGCGGGAGCCCGGCGTGGTCGGCTCGGTCGTCGGCTTCGTCGCCGCCCTGACCGTCTGGGGCTGGCACGAGCTGGCCTTCCTCTCCGGCCGCGTCTCAGGGGATCACAGCCGACTCGCGCCGCCCGCGGCCGGGTTCGCCCGCTTCCGCGCGGCCGCCGCGGCCGTCATGCATCACGAACTGGCGCTGGCGGCGACCCTCGCCGTCGTCGTCGCCCTGGCCTGGAACGGGGCCAATCCGACGGGGCTGATCACCTTCGCCGTCCTGTTCGTCCTGCGACTGTCGACCAAGCTGAACATCTATCTGGGCGTCGCCAATCCGCCGCTGGCCTTCCTGCCGGCCGCGCTGGAGCACCTGCGCGTCTGGTTCGTGCGCCGCCCGCTGAACGCCCTGATGCCGCTGTCCCTGCTGGCCTCGACCGGCCTGACCTGGGCCCTGGCGTCCCGCGCCGTGGACCCGGAGCTGGGCTCCGGCGCCGCGCTCGGCTTCGCCCTCACCGCCGGCTTGGCCGGGCTCGGACTGATCGAACACCTGTTCCTGATGGCGCCCTCGCCGGATCGGGCCCTGTGGGGCTGGGCGCTGGAACGCGATGCGCGGAGACCCCGCGCATGACCACGAGACGAGACACGACCTTGGGAGGGGCCGCCATGTCGACCTACGACGACTTCTTCGCCAAGCAGCTGGACATGCTTCGGGCCGAGGGGCGCTACCGCGTCTTCGCCGAGCTGGAGCGCAAGGCCGGGGCCTTCCCCAACGCCCGCCGCTATGAGGGCGGCGAGCGCCCGGTTCAGGACGTCACCGTCTGGTGCTCCAACGACTATCTGGGCATGGGCCAGTCCAGACCCGTCCTGCGCGCCATGCACACGGCGCTGGACGAGTGCGGCGCCGGCGCCGGCGGCACCCGCAACATCTCCGGCACCAACCACCACCACGTCCTGCTGGAGCGCGAGCTGGCCGACCTGCACGGCAAGCAAGCCGCCCTCTTGTTCACCTCCGGCTATGTGTCGAACTGGGCGGCGCTGTCGACGCTGGCGGCGCGACTGCCGGACTGCGTGGTCCTGTCGGACGCCGGCAACCACGCTTCGATGATCGAGGGCATCCGCCACTCCCGCGCGGAATGCCAGGTGTTCCGCCACAACGATCCGGAAGACCTGGACCGCCGCCTGTCGGCGCTGGAGCCGGGCCGCAGCAAGCTGGTCGCCTTCGAGAGCGTTTATTCGATGGACGGCGACATCTGCCCCATGGCCGAAATCCTGGACGTCGCCGAGAAGCACGGCGCCCTGACCTATCTGGACGAGGTCCACGCCGTCGGCCTGTACGGCCCGCGCGGCGGCGGCATCGCCGAGCGCGAAGGCCTGATGGACCGGGTGTCGGTGATCGAGGGCACTTTGGGCAAGGCGTTCGGCGTGATGGGCGGCTACATCACCGGCTCGACCGATCTGATCGATTTCGTCCGCAGCTTCGCCTCGGGCTTCATCTTCACCACCGCCTTGCCCCCGGCCGTCGCCGCCGGCGCGGCGGCCTCTATCCGGCACCTCAAGACGTCCGAGATCGAGCGCGCCCGGCACAAGGAGCGCGTGGCCACCGTGCGCGCGCGCCTGCACGCGGCGGGCATTCCGATGATGGACAACCCCAGCCACATCATCCCGGTGATGGTCGGCGACCCGCACAAGTGCAAACTGGTCTCCGACTGGCTGATGGAGCACCACGGCATCTATGTGCAGCCCATCAACTATCCGACCGTGCCCAAGGGCACCGAGCGGCTGCGCATCACACCCTCCCCCGTCCATTCGGACGAGGACGTCGATCGTCTGGTCGCCGCGCTGTCCGAAATCTGGAGCCAATGTGCACTTGCGAGGTCCGCGGTCGCGGCCTGACGCCTTGTCGATCTGGCGCGGCTATGGCCGCTCCGGCGCGTGGGCGCGGATGAACTCGTCGGCGGCCGCCTCAAGGTGGGCCTTCAGCCGCTCCGGCTCGATCGGCGGCAGGCCGAAGGAGGCGCGCAGATGCGCCTCGCCTTTGACGCCGCCCAGATAGCGCCAGGCGGCGCCGTCCGGATCGCGGACGTTCAGCCGGCCCTTGACCGTTTCCGCGCGCAGCCAGTCGGCGACGCGGTTCTTCAGGTTCAGCACCGCCGTCTCGTAGAACAGCTCGGCCATGCGGGGGGCCCGCGCCGTTTCGGCGACCAGGACGCGATTCATCTGCATCGCCTTCTCGCCCGTCACCAGATCCAGGAAGCGGGTGGCCAGCAGGATCAGGGTGTCGCGAACCGGCTGGTCCGGCGCGGGCAGAAAGCTGTCAGGCGAGACGGCGCGCTCGCATTCCTGTCGGAGCACCGCCGCGAACAGGGCGTCCTTGTCGGCGTATCGGGCATAGATCGTGGCCTTGGACACCCCTGCCTTCTGGGCGACGGCGTCGACGCTGACCGCCTCATAGCCATGCTCCATGAACAGGTCGCCCGCCGCCTGCAGGATCGCTTCATCCTTGGCGGCGTCGCGGGGGCGACCCCGACGGATCGTGGGTTCGGCGAACGTCATCGCACCGTCACTTGACATACTGAACCGATCAGTATTGTTATTCGAACAGTACCCCAGCTTACCCCCAGGCGCCAGTCCCGGCGCAACCCCGACCACGGATCATGGGATTCCGAGGATGCGATCTGTCGCGCTGAAAATGCTGCTGGGCGACGGCGCCAAATATCTGGCGCTGGTGTTCGGCGTGGCCTTCGCCACCCTGCTGATGAGCCAGCAGGTCTCGATCTTCGTCGGTCTGATGACGCGAACGGCCAACCAGGTGCTGGACGTTCGCGAGGCCGACGTCTGGGTCATGGACCCGCGCGTGCGCTACGTCGACGAGGTGGAGCCTCTGCCCGACGCGGCTTTGGGGCGGGTGCGCTCGGTGGACGGCGTGGAATGGGCGACGCCGCTCTACAAGGGTCTGGCCATCCTGCGGACCCGCGACGGACTGATCAATCAGGTCAGCCTGGTCGGCGTCGACGACGAGAGCCTGGTCGGCGCCCCGCGCGAGTGGCTGGCGGGCGATCTGAACGCCCTGCGCCAACCCGGCGGCATCGTGTTCGACAAGGAGGGCGCGGGCCTGATCTGGCCGGGCGACGATCCGCTGACCAAGGTGGGGGTGGAGGCCGAAATCAACGACCGGCGCGTGGTGGTGACCGGCATCGCCGACGCCAGCCCGCCCTTCATCACCTTTCCCATCGCCTATATGCGCTATTCCGAGGCGCTGAAGCTGACGCCGCCCCAGCGCAACACGATGTCGTTCGTCCTGGTCCGCGCCCGCGACGGCGAGGACCCCAGGGCTCTGGCCGCCCGCATCACCGAACAGACCGGCTACCAGGCGCTGAGCTGGGACCAGTTCGCCTGGCGCAGCGTGCAATACTATCTGACGCGGACGGGCATCCCGGTGAATTTCGGCATCACGGTGATGCTGGGCTTCGTCGTCGGCGCGGCGGTGACGGCCCAGACCTTCTATCTGTTCGTGATCGAGAACCTGCGCCAGTTCGGGGCGCTGAAGGCCATCGGCGCGACGAACGGCCAGATCACCGCCATGGTCCTGCTCCAGGCCGCCGTGGTCGGGGCCATCGGCTATGGTTTGGGCATGGGCGGGGCGGCCCTGTTCTTCACCTTCGTGAGCGGCGGCGCGGCGCTGGAGGACTTCTACCTGCCGTGGCAGGTGCTGGTCGGCACCGGCGTGGTCGTCTTCCTGATCATCCTGATCTCGTCGCTGGGCAGCCTTCTGAAGGTCTACCGCGTCGATCCCGCCATCGTGTTCCGGGGATGACGGCCATGGCTTTCGACGCACCGGTCATCGCGCGCGGCGTGGACATGGCCTTCGGCTCCGACGGGGTGAAGACCCAGGTTCTGTTCGGCGTGGATCTGGACATCGCCGCCGGCGAACTGACCATGCTGGTGGGACCGTCCGGCTGCGGCAAGACCACCCTGCTGTCGATCCTGTCCGGCACCCTGCGCCCCACCGGCGGCGAGGTGACGGTGATGGGCCAGACGATCACGTCCCTGCGCGACGCCGACAAGGTGCGGCTGCGGCGCAAGCGGATCGGTTTCATCTTCCAGCAATACAACCTGCTGCCGGCCCTGACCGCGGCCGAGAACGCCGCCATGGCCCTGGTCACCGACGGCGTGCCGCTGAAGGTCGCCGCCCACCGCGCCCGCGGGGTGCTGGAGACGCTGGGCATGGGCCCGCACGCCGACAAGCTGCCGCGCCAGCTGTCGGGCGGCCAGCAGCAGCGCGTCGCCATCGCCCGGGCCATCGTGCACGAGCCCGATCTGGTCGTGTGCGACGAGCCGACGGCCGCGCTGGACGCCGAAACCGGCCGTCAGGTCATGGGCCTGCTGAAGGAGGCCGCCGCCGGTCCCGGCCGGGCCGTCCTGGTCGTGACCCACGACAACCGCATCTACGGCTACGCCGACCGCATCATCGCCATGGAGGACGGCCGCATCGTCGGCGACAGCCGCCACGGCACGCTCCCGGAGGGTCTCCATGTCCACCAGCCTGCGTAAGCGCCTGTCCAACCTCGCCCTGCCGATCGCGGCGGGCGGGCTTCTGATCTTCGCGGTCTCGACCGTGATCCAGCCCGCGCGCACCCGCGCCCAGCCGCCTGCGGCCCCGGCCACCTCGCCGCTTGACCGCTCGCTGTCGGGCGTCGGAACGGTGGAACCGGAGAGTGAGCTGATCTCCGTCGCCACGGAGCTGTCCGGCGTGGTGACGCGCGTCCTGGTCCGACCGGGCGAGGCGGTCCAGGCCGGGCAGCCGCTGTTCGTTCTGGACGCCCGCGCCGCCACCGCCGCCCTGGCCGCCGCCGAGGCCGACGTCGAGGTGGCCCGCGCCACGCTGCGACAAGCGGAGGTCGCCCTGGCCGACGAACGCCAGCGGCTGAGCCTGTTCGAGGCCGTGGACGATCCCCGTGCCCTGGCCGTCGATGAGCTGGACCGCCGTCGGTTCGCTGTGCGCAGGGCCGAGGCCGCGGTCGGCGCGGCGCGGGCCCAGGTCCGCTCGGCCGAGGCGGCGGTGCGGGTCAGGCGCACCGACTTGGCGCGCTTGACCGTCTCCGCCCCCATCGCCGGGCGCGTCTATCGCGTGGACGTGCGCCCCGGAGAGTTCGCCGCCGCCGGTCCGGCCGCCCAGCCCCTGATCGCGCTCGGCGCCGACGGCCGCCTGCACGTCCGGGCAGAGTTCGACGAGGCCGACCTGGGCCGCCTGCGCACCAATGGCCGGGCCTACGGCGTGCTGCGGGGGCGGTCGGACGTCAGGGCGCCGCTCACCTTCGTCCGGGTGGAGCCGCAGGCCGTCGAGAAGCGCGCCCTGTCCGGCGGGTCGGAGCGCGTCGACACCCGCGTGGTGGAAGTGCTCTACGCCTTCGACCCCGTCGCCCATCCCGCCTTCTTGGGTCAGCGCATGGACGTCTTCGTCGAAGCCGCGCCGCGCCCGACCGGAGCGGCCCGATGAGATGCGCGCTGCTTCTGATGGGCGTCGGGGCGTCGATCGCCGCCTGCGCCGCGCCCGCCCTGCCGCCGCTGGAGGCGACGCGCGACGTCCCGCAGACGTGGACGCAGGCTTCGGCATTGCCGGCCGAGGGCGTCGACGATCAGTGGTGGCGCACGTTCGACGACCCGCTGATCGAGCGGCTGATCGCCTTGGCGGACGGGGCGGACGACGTGGCCCTGGCGGCCGCGCGCCTGCGTGAGGCGGAGGCGCGCGGCGGGCGGGCACGCGCCCTGCTGCGCCCCGAAGTCGGCGCCGGCGGATCGGCCGAAAGCGCGCGCGTCGACGACCTGGAGCAGTCGCAGGCCGAGGGATTGGCGTCGCTTATCTGGTCGCCCGATTTGAACGGCGCGGCCGGCGCCCGTGCGCGATCCGCCCAAGCCGCGACGGAGGCGGAGGCCGCGCGCCTGGCCGCCGTGCGCCAGGCCACGCGGGGCCAGACCGTCCGCCTGGTGGTCCTGTGGGCCGAGGCCGAAGCCCGGGTCGCCGCCGGCGAGGCGGGCGTCGCCGCCCTGGAAGAGACGTTGGAGGTGGCCGAGACGCGCGCGCGCGCCGGCCTGACGTCGGGGCTGGATCCGGCCGCCGCCCGCGCCGAACTGGCCGCCGCCCGGGCCCGGCCGCTGACGGCGCGTCAAGCCGCCGACGAGGCCCGTCTGGCGCTGGAAGCCCTGCTGGGTCTGGCGCCCGGCGCCCTGCGGGGCGAACGGCCGGGCCTGCCCGGCGGCCCCCTGGCCGTCGGCGCGGCGCCGCCGGTGGAGATTCTGGCCCGGAGACCGGACCTGCGGGCGGCCGAGGCCGATCTGCGCGCCGCCGGGTTCGACGCCGAGGCGGCGCGCAGGGACTTCTGGCCGAGCGTCAGCCTGTCCGCCGCCCTCGGCGGTCGGTGGATCGATCCGGAGACGCCCTTCTCGGTGAGCGGGCCGCTCGGCTCGGTCGCGGGCTCGCTCAGCGCGCCGCTGTTCAGCTTCGGCCGTCTGGAGGCCGCGCGAGACGGGGCGGACGCCCGCCGGGACCAGGCCGCGATCGCCTATCGCCGCGCCGCGACCCGGGCGCTCGCAGAAGTCGAGACCGCCCTGGCGGCCCTGTCGTGGGCCCAGGCCCGCGCCCGGGTTCTGGAAGAGGCGCTGACCGCCGCAGATGACCGGCGCGCCCTGGCCGACCGCCGCCACCATGCCGGGGTCACGTCCATCCTCGACGTGCTCGCGGCGGACCTGGCATTAAGCCAGGTCGCCGCCGACCTGGCCGGAGCCCGCGCCGACGTCGCCCGCGCCTGGATCGCCCTGGGTCTGGCCCAGGGGCTGGGCGCGGTCTGACCGCCGTCAGCCCGGTCCCTGCCCGGTGTTGAAGTCGAACTGCTCGGGCCGCCGCGGACCGCCGCCGAAATTCCAGGTCAGGCCGACGAAGAAGGCCGGCTCCTGGAAGCGGTTGGTCGTACGGTCGCTGAAGTCCGGAGTGTCGATCACCACCTTCTGCTCGGCCGTGTCCAGGACGTTGACCCCGGTCAGGGTCAGGCTGAGGTCGTCGGTCAGCTTGCGACGATAGCCCAGGTTCAGGATGCCGAACGGCTCGCGATACCCCTGCGCCTGCAGCTGTTCGCCGTTGTAGAAGCCGTTGGCCTGGAAGAAGTCGACCTCGGTAGGCTGCCAGTTCAGCGAGGCGCGCACGCTGGCGGTCGTGCCGCTGCGATCCGATCCCGCCACGCCCGGCACGAAGATGTCGTTCTTCAAAACGGTCCCCGAGACGTTGTAGCTGATGCCCGCCGGCAGCTGGCCGTTGGCGATGAACTCGACGCCCGTGCGCTGCGCCTCGCCGAGGTTCTCACGCGTCGTCAGGACCACGCCGTTGCCGAGATCCTGCACGACGTCGGTCACCCCGCCGGAACTGTCGCGGTAGAACAGCGTCGCCGAGTAGAAGGTGCGGCCCTGCCGCATCTGCCAGCCCAGCTCGAAGCTGTCGGTGATCTCCGGGTCCAGGTCAGGGTTGCCGCGACGCAGATTCTGCACGTCGACATAGGTCGTGAACGGGTTCAGATCCTGCGGCTGCGGGCGCGAGATGCGGCGGCTGTACCCCCCGCGCAGACGCTGGCTGTCGGTCAGCTGATAGCCGAAATTGAGGGTCGGATAGGCGCGGAAATAGTCGCGCGACGCCTGCACGTTCTGGGTCACCTGGTCGATGGTGAATTCGACCTGCTCAAGACGCAGGCCGAATTGGACGTCCAGATCGCCGAAGGGGCGGTCATGGGTCACGTAGGCGGCGTGGATCGTCTCGTCGTAGCGGAACTCGCTGTTCAGGTTCGCGACCGGCGCCAGGCTGGCGAAGGTGGGGCCACGGAAGCCGAAGTTGTCGAAGACGTCGTCCTCGACATCGAGCTCGTAGCCGATCTTCAGATTGCTGCGCTCGCCCAGGGGACGCGTGTAGTCGGCCTTGATTCCCCATTCGTCCGAGGTCGAGCCGCCCCCGATCCGCTCGGCGAAGTCCGTGCCGGGCCCGGCGGTGTAGTCGGTGAAGGCCTCGGTCAGCCGTTCGTTTTCGAACCGGCTGAACTCCAGATCGACGACCAGTTCGTGCAGATCGCCCTCGAACTTGCGCCGCCACGTGGTGCGGCCGTTGAAGCCGTCGTTGCCGAACGACGTCGATCCGTCGCGCGCATAAGAGTCCAGCACGAGGCCGTTTCCGTCCTCCCGACTGAAGGTCTCGACGCCGTCGCCGCCGACGCTGAACTCGCGCCAGCCCAACTCGCCGCTGATCCGGTCGCGAGCGTTCAAGTCATAGTCGGCGCTCAGGCGGGCGTTGGTGGACCGGAAGCGGCCGTCGTTCACGTTCCGGTTCCGCTCGATGCGCTGGTCGGCGGGCGTCGGACCGGGGCGGAAACGGTCGCGCTCGCTCACGTTCTCGCCTTCCTGGTTGCGAAAGCCCAGGTCGCCCGCAATCGTCAGGGCGCCGTCGCGGCGGCTGCCGCTCAGCGAGGCGTTGTAGCGGCCCTCCCCGCCATACCCGAGACGTAGGGTTCCGCTCTGCGTGGCCTGAGCCGACTGCGGCGTCTTTTTAGTCACCAGGTTGATGATCCCGCCCGATCCTTCAGGGCTGAAGGCGGCGGACGGATTGGTGATCACCTCCACCCGCTCCAGCGTGCCGCCCGGCATGGCCTGGAGCGCATCCGCGCGGCTGCCGCCGCTGAACATCGCCGACGGGCGGCCGTCGATCAGGATCGTCACGTTGCCGTCGCCGCGCAGGCTGACGTTGCCCTGCAGATCCACTTCGACGCCCGGCACGTTGCGCAGCACGTCGGCGACCGAGCCCGACTGGGCCTGCAAATCGTTGGCGACGTTGTAGCTCATCCGGTCGGCCTGGCTCAGAATGTCCGGGCGCACGCCACGGACTACGACCTCCTCGACCTCGGTGCCCTCTTCGTCGTCGTCCGCGGGCTGTTGAGTCGGGGGGGTCTGGGGCCGGGCGGGCGGCCGATCCTGGGCGGCGGCGGCCGTCGCGGCGAACAGAGACAGGGCCGTGGTCGCGAGCAGCGTACGGAGGATCATGTTCGGAGCCTGGGAGGAGGGTTGATGTCGATCGGACGTCGTTGAACGTGTAGTCGCGGCGTTTCCGTCGCTCCTGTTAATTTTCAGCAATGCGGGCCCCGCGTCGTGAGCGCGAGATGAGGGATCGGTGAAATCCGGCGGCGACCTAGCGTTTCACCGCCCTCTGGGCCAGCACGTCCAGCACGTCCTGCGACGACAGGCCACGCGCCTTCAGCAGCACCAGCAGGTGATAGATCAAGTCCGCCGCCTCCGAAGCCAGCTCCGCCGCGTCGCCAGCCGCCCCGGCGAGGGCCGTCTCAACGCCCTCCTCGCCCACCTTCTGCGCCGCCCGCTTCGGCCCTTCAGCCAGTAGGCGCGCGGTCCAGCTTTCGGCGGGATCGGCCTCGGCCCGCTCGGCGATCGTCCGTTCCAGCCGCGCCAGACGCCCGAGCCCCGGCGCGTCCTCGTCGCCGAAACAGCTGACGCGGTTCAGATGACAGGCGCTGCCCACCGGCCGCACCTTTACGACCAGGGCGTCGCCGTCGCAGTCGGCGATCATCTGCCGCACGAACAGCCGGTCGCCGGACGTCTCGCCCTTGCGCCATCGGCCGCCGCGCGAGCGCGAGAAGAAGGTCGCCTCGCCGCTCTCGATCGTCTCGTCGAGCGCCGCCCTGTCCATGTAGGCGAGCGTCAGCACCTGCAGGGTGTCGACGTCCTGCACCACCGCCGGAATCAGACCGCCGCCCTTGTCGAAATCAAGCGTCTCCGGATCGATCACGGCCTCACCTCCACGCCGGCCGCGGCCAGCTCGCGCTTCAAGTCCGGAATGTGCACAACCCCGGTGTGGAACACGCTGGCGGCCAGCGCCCCCGACACGTCGGCCTGCTCGAACACCTCGACGAAATGCGCCGCCGACCCGGCCCCGCCGGACGCCACCAGGGGGATCGTCACCCGCGCCCGCGCCGCCGACAGCTGCTCCAGGTCATAGCCGCGCCGCACGCCGTCCTCATCCATGCAGTTCAGCACGATCTCGCCGGCGCCCAGCCGTTGCGCCTCCACGATCCAGTCCAGCGTCCGGCGCCCGGCGCCGCGGCTTGCCGTGGGGTCGCCGGTGTACTGGTGCACCATCCAGTCGTCGCCCACCTTGCGGCTGTCCACGCCCACGACCACGCATTGCTGGCCCAGCCGTTCCGCCATCTCGGCGATCAGATCCGGCCTCTCCAGCGCCGGGGAGTTGATCGACACCTTGTCCGCGCCGTGCTCCAGGCATCGCGCCGCCTGCTCCACCGTGCGGATGCCGCCGGCGACGCAGAAGGGGATGTCCAGCAGCCGCGCGACGCTTTCGACCCAGCCATAGTCCAGCGTCCGGCCCTCGGGGCTGGCCGTGATGTCGTAGAAGACCAGCTCGTCGGCCCCCTCGTCGCGATAGCGGGCGGCCAGTTCGGCGGCGTCGCCCATGTCGCGGTGCCCCTCGAAGCGCACGCCCTTCACGACCCGCCCGTCCTTGACGTCCAGACAGGGGATGATGCGCCGCGCCGTCATCGCACGGCCTCCAGCGCCTGTTCGACGGTGAAGCGCCTCTCATAGATGGCACGCCCCACGATCGCCCCGGCGCAGCCCGCCTCGCGCGCGGCGGTCAGGTCCGACGTCTCCGCCACGCCGCCCGACGCCTGCACGTCCAGGTCCGGCCGCCGCTGAACGATCTCGGCCAGAAGCTCCAGATTGGGCCCAGTCAGGGCGCCGTCACGGCCGACGTCGGTGACCAGCAAGTGCCGCGCGGTCCCCTCCGGAAACCGGTCCAGCGCCTGCCACAGGGTGACCGCCGCCGCCTCGGTCCAGCCCTTCAGCGCCGGCACCGGCACGCCGTCCTTCACATTGACGTCCAGCGCCAGGGCGATCCGCTCCGCCCCGAACTCCGCCAGCCAGTCCGCCACCGCCCCGGGCGCCGTAACTGCCTGCGAGCCGACCACGACCCGCGCCACGCCCGCGTCCAGCAGGGCCGCCACGTCCTCACGCGACCGCACGCCGCCGCCGGACTGGATCCGGACCTCGGCCGACCGCGCCAGCCGGCCGATCAGGGCGTGCTGCACCGCGCGCCCGGCTTGGGCTCCGTCCAGATCGACGACGTGCACCCACGCGGCGCCCGCCGCGACGAAGGCGGCCAGCCGCGCGACCGGGGCGTCGTCATAGCGCGTGACCTCGTCGAACCGCCCATGCATCAGCCGCACGCAGGCGCCGTCCCTCAGGTCGATGGCCGGATAGACGATCACGCGCGCAGCTCCAGAAAGTTCTTCAGAATGCGGGCCCCGGCGGCACTCGACCGCTCCGGGTGAAACTGGCAGCCCCAGCGGTTCCCCGCCCGCACCACCGCCGGCACCGCCCCGCCGTACTCAGCTTTCGCCAGCGTCGCCGGGCCGTCCGGGCAGACGTAGCCATGCACGAAATAGGCCCAGGCCTCGTCGCCCAGCCCGTCCAGCAAGGGATCGTCGCCCACGAACTCCAACCGCGACCACCCCATGTGCGGCACCGGCCGCGACGGGCCGGGCTCCATCCGGCGGACGCGACCGGGGATCAGCCCCAGCATCTCCGCCTCGCCCTCGTCGCTGCGCTCGAACAGCAGCTGCTGCCCAAGGCAAACGCCCAGCAGCGGGCGCGGAAACGCCCGGATCGCCTCGCTCAGCCCCAGCTCCGTCAGCCGCGCCATCGCATAGCCCGCCGCGCCCACGCCCGGCAGGATCAGGCGCTCGGCCGCCTCGATCTCCGCCGCCGTCGAGACCAGCCGCACCTCCGCGCCCAGCCGCTCAAGCGCGAACCGGACCGAGGCGACGTTGCCGGCGCCGTAGGCGACGACCGCGACCGTGCTCACAGCACCCCCTTGGTCGACGGCACGGCCTCGCCCTCGACGCGGATCGCCTGACGCAAGGCGCGACCCAGCGCCTTGTAGACCGCCTCGGTCTTGTGGTGGTCGTCCTGCCCCGTCACCGAGACGTGGATCGCCGCGCCCAGGTGCTCCGCCAGACTGCGGATCACGTGGGCCGTCAGGTCGGTGCGATACTCGCCGAGGAACGCCGTGGAGAACTGGCCCTCGAACACGGGATAGGGCCGGCCCGACAGGTCGATCGACACCTTCGCCTCGGCCTCGTCCATCGGCAGGACGAAGCCGTAGCGGGCGATGCCGCGCCGCTCGCCCAGCGCCTGCTTCAGCGCCTGGCCGAGCGCGATGGCGCTGTCCTCGATCGTGTGGTGCGGATCGGTGTGCAGGTCGCCCTCGCAAGACAGGCTCAGCGAGAAGCCGCCGTGCGCCGCCACCTGCTCCAGCATGTGGTCGAAGAAGCCGACGCCGGTGCGGATCACCACCGGACCGGTCGCGTCCAGATCGACGGCGCAGACGATGCGCGTCTCCTTCGTGTCGCGCACGGCCTGCCCAATGCGATGCGGCCGCCCCGCGGCCGCCAGTCCGAACGCCGCCAGCGTCCGGTCGTTCAGCTCCGTCCTGGCGAAGACGGGCAGGCGCAGGCGCTCGCCCTCGACCTCGGCGGCGACGCCCAGCCGCGCCAGCGCCGCGCGGGCGCCGGCCAGGTCGCTCGGCCGCGCGGCGATGACCGGCCCGACGCCGGTTTCCACCGACATCTCGCGCGACAAGGCCTTGACCATGCGGGCGCGCTCGTCGCGGACGCGCGCGATCCGGGCCTCGGTTTCGACCACGCGCGACGGGTCGAGCGCCTGCAGCGCCAGCCGCAGGCTGGGTTCCGGCACGGGATGCGGCTCAAGCACTTCGGCGATCCGCGCCAGCGTTTCCGGTCGCGCGATCAGGGCGCCGACCCGCGCCCCGGTCAGACCGTGCGACAGCGACAGGCTGCGCACGACGACGAGGCTTTCGCGCTCGCGCGTCAGGGCGGCCACCGGGGGCTGGTCGGAATACTCCGCGCGTGCCTCGTCCACGACCAGCAGGGTAGGGGCGACCCGCGCCGCCATTTCGGCCACCGCCTCGCCCGATCCGAGTCCGCGCACGATGATGGCCAAGGTTTCCGCGCCTTCCGGGGACGCGCGATACAGTTTCGCCAAGGCGTCGAACGGCGGCACGCCCGGCGCCTCGACCCTCAGGCCGTCGCGCGCCGCCAGCCGGAAGATCAGCTCCAGCCCATGCGACGCCCCGCGCACCGGCAGGATGTGGTCGACGGGCACGCCATAGACCTCGGCCATGCGGGCGGCGACGGCCGCCGTCGACGACGGCGCGCGATCCAGGCCCTCGGCGCCGGAAACCAGCGGGGGAAACGGCGCGGGCAACGTCATCCCGCGCTCCTCATATCGGCCGCCCGCGCGTGCGCCTCCAGCCCCTCCAGCCGCGCCAGCCGCGCCGCCACCGGTCCGAGTTCCGCCGCACCTCGCCCGGTCACGGTCTGCACCGACATCGACGTCATGAAGCTGGCGGTCGTGATCCCGCCCAGCGTCCGCGCCCCGCCGTCGGTCGGCAGGACGTGGCTGGGCCCGGCGGCATAGTCGCCCAGCGTCTCGGCCGCGTGCCGGCCCACGAAGATGGCCCCTGCGGCCGTGATGCCGTCGATCAGCGCGTCGGCGTCGTCGACCTGCAACGCCAGGTGCTCGGGGCCATAGGCGTTGATCACCTCCAGCGCGGAGTCCAGGTCGCGCACCAGGATCGCCCGCGCCTCGGCCAGAGAAGCCCGCGCGACGTCCGCGCGCGGCAGGTCGGCCAGTTGCGCCTCGACCTCGGTCAGCACGTAGTCGATGGTCGCCCGGCTGGTGGAAACCAGCACCACCTGGGCGTCCGCGTCGTGCTCGGCCTGGCTCAGCAGGTCGGCAGCTGCGATCTCCGGCGCCGCGTCGCGGTCGATGACGACCATCAGTTCCGACGGGCCCGCCGGCATGTCCACCGCCGGCCCGCCCGACAGGGCAGCCGCCTGCTTCTTCGCCTCCGCCACCCAGGCGTTGCCGGGCCCGAACAGCTTGTCGCACGCCGGGATCGCCCCGTCGTCGAACGTCGCGCCGAAGGTCAGCGCCGCGATCGCCTGCGCCCCGCCGATCAGCCAGATCTCCTCCAGGCCCGCCTCGGCGCCCGCCAGGATCATGGCCGGGTGGATACCGCCGTCCTTCGCCGGGGGCGTCACGGCCACCCGCACGGGCACGCCCGCCACCTGGGCCGGGATCGCCTGCATCAGCAGCGACGAGAACAAGGGCGCCGTGCCGCCGGGCACATAGATCCCCGCCGACCGGATCGGCCGCCAGGCGATGCGGGAGCGCACGCCCGGCGTCGTCTCGACCCAGGCGCCGTCCTCCGGCCGCGTCGCCTGATGGAAGACCCGCACGTTGTCCGCCGCGACGCGCAGGGCCCGCACGTCGGCCGGCGGCAGGGCCGATCGCGCCTCGGCCACCGTCGCCGCGTCAAGCACGACCCGGCGCGGGGCGTGCCCGTCCAGCTTCAACGCCCACTCGGCAACCGCAGCCCCTCCGCGCGCCCGGACGTCGTCCAGGATGGCGCGCACGCCGTCGGTCACGCGGGCCTCAGCCCGGCGCGTGGGACGCGCCAGCGCCTCGCGCCGACCCGCTTCGTCCAGTGAAGCCCAGTCGAACCGCTTCATCACATCATCTTCTCGATCGGCAGGACCAGGATGGCGGACGCCCCCTCGGCCTTCAGCTTCTCCAGCGTCTCCCAGAACACCGCTTCCTGGCAGACGGCGTGAACCGCGACCGCGTCCTCGCGCCCCGACAGCGGCATCACCGTCGGCGCGCCCGCGCCGGGCAGAAGGGCCGTGATCCGATCCAGATTGGCCCGCGGCGCGTTCAGCATCACGTACTTGGCGCCCTGACTGGCCACCACGCCCGCCATCCGCTCGACGATGCTGTCCAGCAGGTCGGCCAGTTCCGGCTCGGGCGCGACGGGCGAGCGGATCAGCACCGCCTGGCTGTCCAGCACGGTCTCGCGCGCCTGCAGGCCGTTGGCCTCCAGCGTCGCCCCGGTCGAGACCAGGTCGCAGATGGCGTGCGCCAGCTTCAGCCGCGGCGCGACCTCGACCGCCCCGCGCATGGTCACCACGTCGGCGGTCACGCCCTGGTCAGCCAGCCAGCGCTTCAGCACGCGCGGATAGCTGGTCGCCACGCGCCGGCCCTCCAGCGAGGCAGGCCCGGCATAGTCCAGCGTCGGCGGTACGGCGATCTTCAGCGTGCACCGGCCGAAGCCCAGCGGCATGACCACCTCGGCGTTCGGCCCGCCGTTGCGCCCCTCCTCCAGCACGTTCTCGCCGACGATGCCCAGATCGCAGACCCCGTCCGCGACGAAGGTGGGGATGTCGTCGTCGCGCACGCGCAACAGGTCGATCGGCGCATTCTCGATGCGGTACAGCAGGTCGTTCGTGCCCTTGACGACCCTCAGGCCCGCGTCGCGGACGAGGTCCAGGCTGCGTTCGGACAGGCGGCCGGACTTCTGGACGGCGATGCGCAGCCGCCCCTTCACGGTACTCATAGGTTTTGACTCAGTGTTTGGCGGCGAGACGGTCCAGCACCAGGCGGTATCCCTGATGCGGCATCTCCTTCAGGAAGCGGGCGACCCGCACGACCGTGGTCGGGCTGGCCTGGGCTTCGGCGGCGATTTCGCGATAGGTCTTGCCGCCGCCGTCCAGCAGGCGCGCCACCTGCCACCGCTCGGCGAAGGCGCGCACCTCGGCCGGGGTGCACAGGTCAGACAGGAAGGCGTCGACCTCCTCGCGCGTCGTCAGCGCCAGCAGGGCGTCGTACAGTTCCACGCGGCTGCGGGCCGCGGCGGCGGCGTTCCGGGGCAGGACGTCGGTCATGGCGCGTTCCACTATGATGTAACGCTGGAACGGTCAAGCCCTCATCGACCGCGCGACATCCTGTCCGCTTCGTAATGATCCGCGCCTTGCGCCGGTTCTGGCGGGCAGTAAGGTCCGCCGCGATTTCGACGCTTTTCCCGACCGGAGCACGACCATGCGGCTGAAACTTCTGATGGTGGCCGCGTCCGGCCTCGCCCTGCTCGCTTCGGCCGCCCACGCCCAGGTCAGCGTCGGCGCCGTGGACCAGTCCAAGGGCGAATACGAGGACGCCTTCCGCCAGTTCGAGGGCGAGGACTGGCCGACCCCCAACGTGTATCGCGCCGCCACCGGCGAGCCGGGACCGGCCTATTGGCAGCAGAAGGTCGACTACGTCGTCGACGTGCGCCTCGACGAGGCGGGCCGCAGCCTGACCGGCAGCCAGCGCGTCACCTATCAGAACAACTCCCCGCACGAGCTGGACTACCTCTGGGTCCTGCTGGACCAGAACGGCTTCAAGCGGAACTCGATGGACCGCGTCACCTCCACGACGGGCGACGAAGGCACCTTCGGCATCTTCGACGTAGCCCAGGTGCTGATCTACGAGGACTGGGAGGGCGGCTTCAGCAACCTGACCGTCGCCGACACCCGCGGTCGGCCGATCCCCTTCCTGGTCAACGACGCCCTGATGCGCATCGACCTGCCGATGCCGCTGAAGCCGGGCGAGCGGGTGACCTTCGACATGGGCTACACCCTGGCCATCGGCGACGGCGACCTGACCGGCGGGCGCTCGGGCTATGAATGCTTCCGCGCCTCCGACGGCCAGTCGGACTGCATCTTCCAGCTGGCCCAGTGGTTCCCGCGCCTCGCGGCCTTCTCCGACTACGAGGGCTGGCACCAGCTGCCCTATCTGGGGTCTGAGTTTCCGCTGGAGTTCGGCGACTATCAGGTCTCCATCACCGTTCCGGCCGACCACGTGGTCGCCGCCTCCGGCTTGCTGGTCAACGACCGCGACGTCCTGACGGCCGAGCAGCGCCGCCGCTACGCCGCCGCCCGCACCGCCACCGACCCGGTCTACATCGTCAATCCGGCCGAGGCCGCGGCCGCTGAGCTTGGCGCGGTCGATGGAACCCGCACCTGGACCTTCCGCGCCGAAAACGTGCGCGACTTCGCCTGGGCCAGCTCGCGCAAGTTCGTCTGGGACGCCATGGGCGTGCCGAACGGCGACCCGGAGATGCCCGTGGTCATGGCCATGTCCTTCTACCCGGGCGAGGCGCGCCCGCTGTGGGATCAAATTTCGACCCGCGCCGTGGCCCATGCGCTGGACGTCTATGGGGAGGCCACCTTCCCCTATCCCTATCCCACGGCCCAGTCGGTGAACGGCCCGGTCGGCGGGATGGAATATCCGATGATCACCTTCAACGGCGCCCGCCCCCAGCGCGCGCCCGACGGCACGCCGCAGCGCGTGGACGACGTGAAATACGCCCTGGCCGGCGTGATCATCCACGAGATCGGCCACATCTGGTTCCCGATGATAGTCAACTCCGACGAGCGCCAGTGGATCTGGATGGACGAAGGCATCAACACCTTCGTGGAGTTCCAGGCCGAGAAGCTGTGGGACGCCGAGTTCGACGCCTCGGGCGAGCCGCGGGGCGGCATCATCCGGCACATGCTGTCGGAGAACCAGCAGCCGCTGATGACCAATGCCCAGAGCCTGACCAACTACGGCTATGAGGGGTATGTGAAGCCCGGCGTGGCGCTGACCGTGCTGCGCGAGACGGTCATGGGCCGCGAGCTGTTCGACCGCGCCTTCGCCGAATACGGCCGCCGCTGGAAGTTCAAGCGCGCCACGCCGTACGACTTCTTCCGCACCATGGAAGAGGTCTCGGGCATGGACCTGGACTGGTTCTGGCGCGGCTGGTTCTACTCCACCGACCACGTCGACATCTCGCTGGACAGCGTCGTCGTCGCCACGCCGGAACAGCCGAACGCGGGCGGCGGCGGGCAGCAGGCGCAGGCCCCGGCGACCCCGCCGGCGCCGGAGCCGCCCTCGGTCACCGTCCTGGCCGACCGGGCCGAGGGCCGCGTGCCGCTGGTGGAGCGCATGCCCGCGCTGGACGATCCGTCCGACGAGGGCTCCGCCGAGTTCCCGATCACCGACGAACAGCGCCGCACCTGGGCGGCCGCCAAGAACGGCCAGTACGACGGCCTGATCGCCCGCGCCCGGTCCTTCGACGGCAAACTGTACCGCCTGACCTTCTCGAACGTCGGCGGCGTGGTGATGCCGATCATCGTTCAGTTCACCTACGACGACGGCACGACCGAGACGGTGAAGATCCCGGCCGAGATCTGGCGCCAGAACAACCGCACGATCACCTGGCAGCACGTGACGGACAAGACCGTGACCTCCGTCATGGTCGATCCGATGCAGCAGACCGCCGACGCCGACCTGGCCAACAACGGCTGGCCCCTCACCGCCGCTACGCCCGCGGCGGAGTGACCGGATGACGGGCGGGCGGCGCAACCTCGGGTCGCGCCGCCCGTCGTTCCCTGTCCGCGCGCATCCGCTCGATCAGCGCCGACGCCGGCAACAGCAGGATCATGACGCGCCTCCACTTGCGAATCGTTCGCACATTGAGAGCGAGTCGCAGATGACGCAAGAGCGGTCGTGACGTCAGGCGATCAAGAGACCCTTCCAGCCGCCAGCCCCGGGGGAGCCGCGTTGCCGGCTCCCCCGGAGCGGGTGATCACGCATCCGTTTGCCGGCCGCGGCCGATTCCTGTCGCGCAAGTTCTGCATTTGTAGGATGGTCGAGGCGAAGCAGCTCTGGGGGGAGTGCTCGTGACGATCGTCGCCATGGCCGGATGTGCTCGGCTGGTCGCCGTTTCAACCGTGCTCGCCGCGGGCCTCGCCGGTTGCGGCGGCGGTGGAGAGCAGGGCAGCGGCGCCGGCCCCGCTCCTCCCGGCGGCGGAGCGCCGCTCAGCGACGCCGAGGCGGCCCGGTTCCTGACCCAGGCGACGTTCGGCGCCACCGACGCCGACATCAACGCACTGAAGTCGTTGGGATATGCGCGGTGGGTGGACATGCAGGTCACCCTGCCGTCGTCCTCGCATCAAGCCTATATGGACAACCGGCTGGTGCAACTGCGCATCACCCAACCGTCCGCGACCTTGAACGCCAATCACTTCTACGAAAGCTTCTGGCTTCAAGCAGCCACCGCCCAGGACCAACTTCGCCAGCGGATGAAGTTGGCGCTTTCCGAAATCTTCGTGATCTCGTTGCTCGATCCGGGCGTCGACGCGCGCGGAGCCGGCGCCTACTACGACATGTTGGGCGCGAACGTCTTCGGCAATTTCCGCACACTCCTGCAACAGGTCAGCCTGCATCCGATGATGGGCGTCTACCTGACCCATCTGGCCAACCAGAAGGAAGACCCTACGACCGGTCGGAACCCCGACGAGAATTTCGCCCGAGAAGTCATGCAGCTGATGACGATCGGGGTGAACCGGCTGAACCCGGACGGCACAGTCGTCACCGACGGCTCCGGCGTGCCCGTTCCCGCCTACACGCCGGCGGACATCTCCGGACTGGCGCGCGTGTTCACCGGCATGAGCTGGTACTCGCCGACGCCGACGAACAACACCTTCTTCGGCCGAAACCGCGATCCGGACGCCAGCGTCCGGCCGATGATCTTCTATCCCGCCTTCCACTCCACCTCGACCAAGACCTTCCTGGGAACCACCGTCGCGTCGGCCGACGCCGCCACGGAATTGGGCCAGGCGTTGGACGTGATCTTCAACCACCCCAACGTCGGTCCCTTCATCGGCCGTCAGCTGATCCAGCGGCTGGTGACCAGCAACCCCAGCTCCGCCTATGTCCGCAGGGTCGCCGCCGTTTTCGACGACAACGGCGCCGGCGTGCGCGGCGATCTGGCCGCGGTGGTGCGGGCGGTCCTGTTCGATGCGGAAGCGCGCGACATGTCGGCCGTCGGCAGCGGCGCCTTCGGCAAGGTGCGCGAACCGATGGTCCGCCTCGTCAACTGGATGCGGGCGTTCGGCGCGACCTCGGTCTCCGGCAACTGGCTGATCACGTCCACCAGCAGCAGCCTGTCCTTGGCTCAGTCGGCGCTGGCGGCTCCGTCCGTGTTCAACTTCTTCAGGCCCGGATATGTGCCGCCGAACACCCGATTGGGCTCAGCCGGCCTGAATGCCCCAGAATTCCAGATCGTCGACGAAGTGACCGTCGCCGGATATGCCAACACCATCCAGGGAGCGATCGGCACGGGCATCGGATCCGGCGCCGACGTGCGTTCCGCCTACCAGGCCGAAGTCGCCGTGGCCGACGATGCGACGCAGCTGGCCGACAGGATGAACCGCCTGCTGCTTTACGGTCAGATGTCGACCACGCTCAGGGCACACATCGTCGAGTGCGTGAACAGCGTCGCCATTCCCGGCGCGGGCGCCAGCCAGACGCAGATCGACACGGCACGCCTGAACCGGGCGAAGCTGGCCGTCTATCTGACGATGATCTCGCCGGAATACCTGGTTCAGCGATGAGGACGACAGGATGACCCTCTCACCGCTGGATCGCCGTCACCTGCTCCGCATCGGGGGCGGACTGTCCATTCTCGGGGCCGCGGCGCCCTTCGCGGCCCAGCTCGCGGCCGCGGGATCGGCGGCCAGCCAGGCCGCGCCGGACTACAGGGCGCTCGTCTGCGTGTTCCTGTTCGGAGGCAACGACTCCAACAACACCGTGCTCGCGACAGACGGCGACTCGTTCGGACGCTATTTCGCGGCGCGCAACACCGGCGACGATCCCATCGCCCTGATGCCGCCCGGAACGCCGCCGACGCCCGTCGGGCTGGTCTCGCCCGTGACCGGCCGCACCGTCACGGCGCGCTCGCCTGAGGCGTGGGGCGGCGTCCTGCCGATCGTGCCTCGAACGCCCAACCCGATCCCGGCCGGAACCAACGCCTCGGTCCGCACCTTCGCGCTGCATCCCATGCTGGGGCCGCTCAAGACCCTGTTCGATGCGGATCGCCTGGCCGTCGTGGCCAACGTCGGGACCCTGATACGGCCGATCACCAAGGCTCAGTACCAGGCCCGGACGGTCGCCTTTCCGTCCAATCTGTTTTCGCACAACGACCAGCAGTCGACCTGGCAGGCCGGCGCTTCGGAGGGCGCACGGGTCGGCTGGGGCGGGCGGTTCGGCGACGCGTTCCTGGGGTCGAACGGGTCGAACAGCCTGTTCACCGCGATCTCCACGGCGGGCAACGCCGTCTTCCTGTCCGGCCAGAGCGTCGTGCAGTATCAGATGACCATCGCGGCCCAGCCCGCTCTGGTGGTGAACGGCGCATCGAGCGCCAGTCTTTTCGGATCGACCTTGGCGCCGTCGCGCGTGCGCACCCTCATTCAGGACACAAGCGCCGCCAGCCTGTTCGCCGCGGACTACGCGACGGTGACCGGACGATCCGTCGGGGCCGCGACGACCGTCAACTCCGCCTTCACCCAGTCCGCCGTCACCGCCATTCCTGCGCCGTCGGTTTACGTCAACCCGATCTCGGGCGCGATTGAGACCAACAGTCTGGCGGTGCAGCTTCAGACCGTGGCCAGGATGATCGCGGCCAACAGCTCTCTGGGCCTGCGCAGACAAGTCTTCTTCGTCAGCCTTGGCGGATGGGACAATCACGACGTCCAGAACACCGCCCAGCCGAACAATCTCGCCAAGGTGGCGCATGCCCTGTCGTATTTCGACGGCGTCCTGGGCTCGCTGGGCGGCGTGAACATGCGCAACGCCGTCACCACCTTCACCGCTTCGGACTTTTCGCGCACGTTCACGACCAACGGCGACGGGACCGACCATGCCTGGGGCGGCCACCATTTCGTCATGGGCGGATCCGTCCGCGGCGGCGACGTCTACGGGCAGTATCCGACCCTGGGCGTGGATCTGGGCGCGTTCCGAAACCCGGACATGGCCGGCGCTTCGCTGGTTCCCACGACCTCGGTCGATCAGTACGGGGCGACGATGGGCCGCTGGCTGGGCGTCTCGGACTCAAACCTCGACACGATTTTCCCGAACCTGCGGAACTTCAGCTCCCGAGATCTGGGGTTCCTCTGGGCCTGACGACGCCGTGGACGCCACGGCGCATCGGCGGCGGTCGGGAACGGCGGAAGGCGGGGATGGTACGTCCTCTCGGGCTCGAACCGAGGACCCTCTGATTAAAAGTCAGATGCTCTAACCAACTGAGCTAAGGACGCACATCGCGCACGGGCGGGCCCGTCGGACGCGCCTTGTGTCGCCTCGGGCACCTCAGGTCAAGACCGCGGCGTCAGGAAGGCGGCGTCAATCGGCGGCGTGCGGTGACCGTCACGCGCGGCCTGCCCGACGCATCCTCGCTGCGGCTGACGCGGCTGACGGTCAGGCGCCGCACGTCTCCCACCCGCACGTCGGTCGTCACGCGGAAGTGCGAGGACGACGCTCCGAACAGCCCGCCGGCGCCCAAGCCCGTCGCCTCCTGCGACGTCAGTCCGCCCTGCGTCCGCCGGACCAGCACCCGGTGCACGGCTGCGGGATCGCGCAGCACCATTTCCAGCAGCGCCGGATCGGCGGTGTTGACGTTCAGCTTCGCCTCCGGCGGCAGATAGACGACATAGGGGGCCAGGCGGTCCAGCTCGGCCGGATCCACCCCCGCGGCCCGCAAGGGCGCGTCGTCGCGCAGCGGCCCCAGCACCGACAGCGCCAACTCGATGGCCGACACCGTCTCGCGCGACACCCCGGCCAGACGGGCGATCTCCAGCAGGGCGCCGGCCGGGATCGGCTCGCCCTTGACCAAGGCGTTGACGTTGAACCGCGACTGCTCGTCGGCGATCGACAGGGCGAAGCCGCCGTTGGGGATGGCGACCGCCGTCTGGCCGATCTGCGCCCAGGGTTCGGTCGCCAGGTCGACGTCCGGCGCCGTCAGCGCGTCGCGGCGCAGGGCGGTGATCGCCGACAGCTCCCCGGCGCGGGCATAGGACTGGGCCTGGGCCGCGTCGTGCAAGCGGATGGTCCGCCGCACCTGGATGTCCTGGGCCACGATCATGACGGTGACCGCCGCCGCGCTGATGGCCACGACGATCAGCACGTTCAGCAGGACCATGCCCTTACGGGCGCCGCCGCCTGGCAGGGTCATGGCGCGATCTCCGGCACCGCCACCACGCGCCGGACCTCGGTCGGACGGCCGTCCGGGCCGGTCAGGGCGAGGTCCAAGGCCACCGCGCGCACGGTGGGCTGCGGAACCTCAAGCCCGGCGTCCGCCGCGACCGGTAAGGTGGAGATCGGTCCCCACCCCAGCCCCGACAGGCGATAGGACCACCGGGCCGAAGTGACGCCGCGCAGAACCGTCTGCGTCCTCTGCCCCGCCGGGCCGGCGACCGTGCGGATCAAGGCGCCGTCCTGGACGCCATAGCCGATCAGATGCGGCCGGCCCGTGGGGTCGGTCTTCTGGAAGGTGATCGCGTCCGGCATGCCTTCGATCCGGCCGCTGACCTGATCCAGATCGGCGGTGACGACGAACAGGGACCGCTGGATTTCCGACAGCCGCTCCAGCCGCGCCTCGGTCCGGGTCTGGGCGTCCAGCACCGCCCTCAGCAAGGCGAACCCTGCCAGGGCGATCAGCGAGAACAGCCCCAGCGCCACGATCACTTCGATCAGGGTGAAGCCCTGCCGCGCGGATCGCGTCTTGCGACGGCGCGTTTCCTGGGCCAACGAGACGCGCGCGCCCGCGACGGAGGATGCCCATGTTCGGAACCTGGAAGGCCCGGGACGGCGATCGGGTGCATGCGTCCGGCGCATTTCAGTTCGAGCGCCTGTTCGTGCGCGTCACCCGCTGGCGCGCGATCCTGATCGGCGCCGGCGCCGCGGCGTATCTGGTCGGCCTGGTGGTCAGCCTGCCCGCCGAGGCGGTTATCCGTGGCGAGCGGGAGGCCGTCGGCACCGTCTGGGCCGGAGAGACGGGGCTGGAGCCCGGCTTCGCCCTGGGCTGGCGCGCCGCGCCGTTGGCGTCGCTGAGCGGCTTCGCCCCGACGGCCCAGGTCGCCGTGCGCGGGCCGGACACCGCCCTGGACGGCGTCGCGGCATGGAAGGACGGCGGCATGCTGCTGCGCGACGTGCAGGGGCCCGCGTCTCTGCGGCTGGCGTCGGCCGTGGCGCCCCTATTGCCTTTGACCTGCGACGGCGAGGCGACCGTGCGGGCGCGGAATCTGGCCTTGGCCGGGGGCATGGCGGGCGAGGGACTGATCCGGACGGGCCCCGCCCAATGCGCCTCGGGCGGCGCGACGACCGCCCTGCCCCCGCTGGTCGCGCAGGCCCGGTCGGACGCCGAGGGCTTCTCCCTGTCGGCCCGCGATCCGGCGGGCGGCGAACTGCTGGCCGCGCGCCGCACCCGCGACGGCGCACTGAGCCTCACGGTCACGCCGGCGGGCGCGGCGGCCCTGCCGGGCCTCCCTGCCTCGACGATCGAGGTCCGCTGACCGGCGGTCGTCACAGCCCGGCCAGGGTGTTCAGATTGACGATCGGCATCAGGATCGCCAGCACCATCAGCAGCACGACCCCGCCCATGATCAGCAGCACCGCAGGCTCCACCAGCGCCACCAGGGCGGTGACCAGCTGCTCCAGCTCCTGCTCCAGATCCGCCGCCGCCCGCGCCAGTCCGGGGCCCAGACGCCCGCTCTGCTCGCCCGACGCCACCACCGCCAGCAGCAGGCGGGGAAAGACGTCCGCCTCCTGCAACGCGTGGCGCAGGGACGCCCCTTCCCGCACCCGCCGCGTCGCCGCCAGCGCCCGCTCGCGCACATACAGATTGGGCGTCACCGCCGCCGCCGCCCGCATGGCGTCGACCAGCGGCACGTCGCTGCGGATCAGGGTGGCCAAGCTGCCGGCGAACCGCGCGGCGTTCAGCTGGCGGATCACGTCCGCGAACGGCGGGGTCGTCAGCCGGAAGCGCGCGAACTTCAGCGCATTGGCCGGAACCGCCAGCCAGCGATTCCAGACCAGGCCCGCGACCGCCAGTACGATCAACAACGGCAGGCCGAACCTCTGCGCCCCCTCGCTGAGGCCGATCAGAGCTCGCGTCAGGAACGGCAGGGCCGCCCCGCGCGACACGAACACCTTCACGATGTCCGGCACGACGTAGACCAGCAGCAGCACGATCATCAGGGTCGACACCGTCGCCAGCAGCGCGGGATAAAGCAGGGCCAGCTTGACCTTCCGCTCCGCCCGCTCTCGCGAGGCGACGAAGTCGGTCAGGTGCGCCAGCACCTCCGACAGCTTGCCGGACTGCTCCCCGGCCGCGATCGAAGCGCGATAGAACTCCGGAAACACCTTCGGATGGCGGTCCAGCGCCGCGGCGAAGCTGCGCCCTTCGGTGATGGCGGCCGCGACGTCCAGCAGCACCGGCCCGATCGGCTGGCCCACCGTCTCCTGGCCGACCACTCGCACGGCCTCCTCGATGCGGATGTCGCTGCCGATCATGGTCGACAGCTGTCGCGTCGCGACCGCCAGACTGCGCGACGTCACGCGGCGCGCGAACAGTCCGGCGAACGCCGCGCCGCCCGTCCTCTGGCCCTCCTCCCGCACCGCCGTGGGCAACAGGCCCAGGTCGCGCACCAGCCCGCGCGCCGCGACGTCGCCCGACGCCTCCACCGTTCCGCGGACGTTGCGGCCGGTCGAATCGACCGCCTCATAGCGCCAGACCGGCATCAGGCGTCCTCGCGCACCACGCGCGCGACCTCCTGAACCGTGGTCTCGCCTGACGCGATCTTCTCGGCGCCGTCCTGAAGCAGCGACCGGGACGTCAGCCGCGCGTGGGCCGTCAGATCGGCCTCCGACGCGCCGTCGTGGACCAGCGCCTGCATCGCCGGATCGACCTCGACCACCTCATAAAGCGCGGTCCGTCCCCGATGCCCGTCGCCCCGGCATGCCGAACAGCCGACGGCCCGGAACACGCGCGACCCCAGAGCCACCGCGCCGGACGTCAGCTCCACGTCCGCCGCCGTCGCCCGATCTTCGACCCGACAGTTCGGGCACAGCCGCCGCACCAGCCGCTGGGCGATCAGCCCCGTCAGCATGGGCGCCAGCAGGTACCGCTCCACCCCCATGTCAACCAGGCGGGTGACGCTGCCGATGGCGGAGTTGGTGTGCAGGGTCGACAGCACCAGATGGCCGGTCATCGACGACCGCACCGCCACCTCGGCCGTCTCGTGATCGCGGATCTCGCCCACCATGATGACGTCTGGGTCCTGACGCAGGATGGCCCGCAGCCCTCTCGCGAAGGTCAGGTCGATGCGCGGATTGACCTGCATCTGGCCCACGCCCTCCAGCGCGTATTCGACCGGATCCTCGACCGTCATGATGTTGCGCCGCCGGTCGTTCAGCTCGGTCAGGGCGGCGTACAGCGTCGTCGTCTTGCCCGAGCCCGTGGGGCCGGTGACCAGCACGATCCCGTGCGGCCGGTGGATCATGCGGCGCAGCTTGGACAGATCGTCTGGCAGCAGGCCCAGCTGTCCCAGGTCCAGGCCCGAGGTGTTGCGGTCCAGCAGGCGCAGCACCACCCGCTCGCCATATTGCGTCGGGATGGTCGAGACCCGGACGTCCACGTCCATGCCGCCGATCCTCAGCGTGACGCGCCCGTCGTGCGGCGTCCGCTTCTCGGCGATGTCCAGGCGCGCCATGACCTTGATCCGGCTGACCAGCAGCGGCGCAAGGGACCGCGCGGGCGACAGCACCTCGCGCAGCACGCCGTCGACGCGGAAGCGCACGACCAATCGCCGCTCCTCGGTCTCGATGTGCACGTCGGACACACCCTCGCGCACCGCCTGCAGCAGGATGGCGTTGATCAGGCGCACCACCGGCGCGTCGTCGCGGCTGTCCAGCAGGTCGTCGATGGCGGCGGCGTCCTGGGCCAAGGCGTCCAAATCGGTCTCGTCCATCACGATGTCCGCCGCCGCGTCGGCGGCGTCGCCCGTCCGCTCGCGCAGCAGGGCGTCGAACGCCTCGTCCTTCAGCGGCTCGAAGGCCGGGGGCGCGTCGAACAGCCGCCGCACCTCCAGCAGGGCGGACACGGCGGCGGAGCGCCGGTGCAGGCAGACCGGCCCTTCCGGCCGATGCTCGATCATCACGCCGTGCCGCCGCGAGTGGGCGTAGCTCAGGCGCGGAACCACGACGTCGTCGGACAGAGGCTGTGCGCTCATGGCCGCGTCGCCGTCAGGGTCAGGTCGATCAGACCCGGCTGCACCGACGCCTGCATCCGCACGTCCGACAGCTCGGAGCCGCCGGCCTCCAGCGCCCGGACGAAGGGCATCGCCGCCTCGAACCGGACGCCCTGAGCCGCCACAGTTATCCTTTCGGCGTCGCCGTCGATCTGGGCCGCGACGCCCTGCGCCGCCGCCGCGGCGCGCGCCGCCTCGACCAGCGACCCCTCCGCCAGCGCCGCCGTTGGAACGGCCGCGGCGACGCCCGGCGGACCCTGCTTCAGGCGCGCCTGCAGGGTTTCATGCAGCGCGATCCGCTCCATCGCCGCCGCCCGCGCGGACGCCAGAGGCTGGATCACGCCGTACCAGAGCAGGGCGACCAGGCCGAGCGCGGCCAGAACCTTCAGCAGCAGCCGCTCACGCGCCGAGCGAGCGGCGAACCACTCAGCCGCCTGGACGACGACGGGCGATCCGAAGCGGCTCATCCCGCGCCTCCCGCGTTCAGGGTTATGACCGCGTTGACGCCGGTCGCGGCGGCGGTTTCCGAAACGGGGTCCAGTGTCACGGTGGCCGGCAGGGCCCGGGCGGTCAACGCCTGCGCCGCCGCTTCCGCCTCCGCCATGTCCGGCGCCGTCACCGCCAGGGCGGTCGCTTGACCCGCGCCCCCATAGGTCACGGCTCGATAGCTCAGCGGCCGCCCCGCCAGCGCCCCCGCGGCGCGAGACAGGGTCCGGACGAACGGCCCGTCTCCGCCCGCGGCCTCGGGCGCCAGGCGATCCACCGCCGCGACCAGATCCGGCGTCTGGGCCAGGGAGGCGTCGCGGGCGGTGATCAGGGCGCGCGTCTCCGCCTCCCGCCGTTCCGCCATGAAATGCAGGGCCGTCACGTCGATCACGGCCAACGCCAGATGCGCCGCCGCGCCGCCGACGGCCAGGGCCGCGGCGACTTTCCACGGGCCCCAGGCCGGGCCGCGCGCCGCCGCATAAAGCCCTTGCCGCAGATCCACCGGCGGAGCCACGACCACGGGGCGACCGTCCGCAAGTTCCAGCGACGCCTCCGCGACGCCGTCCCGCATGGCGTCCGGCACGGCGTCGCCGCTCGCCAGCAGCGTGGGCCGGTCGGCGGCCTCCCACAGGGCCGGAAGCAGACCGATCTCGACCGCGAAGCCGGCGCCGTCGTCGGTTCGCACCAGCGCCCGTCCGTCCGCCACCACCAGCCGCCACGCTCCGGCCGGCGGCAACGGCACGGCCATGGCGTCGGGCATCAGCACGGCGTCCGCCATCCCGACCGCCTCGGCCGAGGCGACCCACTCGCGCATCAGGGCATGCCGCACGACCGCGCACAGGTGCCGCCCCGGCGCGACCTCCGTGCCCAGCGCCACATGCACCTCGCCCAGCGGCTCGGCGATCGCGTCCTCCAGGGCGAAGGGCGCGGCCGCCGCCCGCTTCGCCCGCGACGGAAAAGGCAGATCCACGACCCGGATCAGCACCCGCTCGCTCGGCACGAGAAGGGTCACGGGCCCCGCCCACGACCGGTCCACGGGCTGAACCGACCCGCCCGACAGACGCCACAGGCCCGAAGACACCGCCGTCATGGAACTGACACCTGTCGTCATGAAACTGTTATTTGCTGTCACACATCTGACATAAGTATAGCCGCCCGACGGTCTTGGTTCTGAGCGATCAAATAGTCTATAGCAGCGTCCGTCGCTTCATCGCCAGCAGTGAGCTTCCATGTTTTTTCGCGGACGCCGCCCGCGTCGCGCCCGGCAGGGCCTGACGCTCGTGGAAATGATCGTGGTGCTGGTCATCATCGCCGTCGTGGCCGTCATGATCGTGCCCAACGTCATCGGCCGCCCGGACGAGGCTCGGGTCACCGTGGCCAAGTCGGATCTGAAGGCCGTGGCCGCCGCCCTGCGCATGTACCGGCTCGACAACGGCGACTATCCGACGACGGAACAGGGCCTGGGCGCCCTCGTCGAGCGTCCGACGGCCGCGCCCGTCCCGGCCAACTGGAGCGCTGAGGGCTATCTGACCGAAATGCCGCGAGACCCCTGGGGCCGCGACTACGTCTACCGCAGCCCCGGCCAGGCCGGGGCGTTCGACCTGATCTCCTACGGCAAGGACGGCGAGGAGGGCGGAGAGGGCCTGGACGCCGACCTGACCGACAAGTCGCGTTAGGCGGATGCGTGGCGTCGCCCCCCAGATGCGCAAGCTGCGGACGCGGGCGGGCCTGACCCTGGTCGAGGTTCTGGTCGTGCTGGCCGTGATCGGCGTCGTCGCCGCCATGCTGGTGCTGGGCGTCCGCACCGACGGCGACCCCGCTCGCGTCGAGGCCAACCGTTTCGCCGACCGCCTGCGCCTCGCCGCGGACGAGGCCCTGATCGCCGGCCGGCCGGTGACCCTGGCCATGGATCCCAAGGGCTACGGCTTCGAAAGCGACGGCCGCGCGGCCGAAAGCGATTGGGGCGCCCGCCACGACCTGCCCCGCGACGTCCGCTTCTGGGCCCCGCAGGCGCGGCTTGCGGTCGATCCGGACGGCGTGGAGGCGCCCGTAGTCATGACAATGCGCGACCGCCGCCAGGGCTGGCGCATCACCTTCGACGGCCTGTCGGCAGAGGTCGTCCCCCTCGGCGCGGAGGGGGGCTGATGCGCGCGCGCTCCGGCTATTCCCTGATGGAGGCGATCGTCGCCCTGTTCGTCCTGGCCGTCGCTTCGACAGGCCTTCTGGTCGCGCTTCAGGCTCATGTTGACGGCGTGCGCGGGCTGGAGGACCGGATCACGGCCCAGTGGATCGCCGAGAACCGCCTGGCCGAGATGGCCGTCGGGGAGCCGGAGGTCGAGCGCGTCCGCATGATGGGCGACGACTGGATCGTCCGCGCCGACCGCTCCGCCACAGCCGATCCCGAACTCCAGGCGGTCGAGGTGACGGTGACGCGCGCCGGCGCGCCCTCTCCCTCCACGCGCCTGATGGGCTTCGTCGACGCGGGAGCCGCGTCGTGACCGCCCTCCTGCGCTCGCCGGTGTTCTGGATGCGGGTCGTCGGCCTGATCGTGGTCGTCAGCCTGGGCCTGTCGGCGGCGCGTCTGACCTGGCGGCTGATCGGCTGGGACGACGGTCGCTCCGAGGTCTGGACGCCCGCGGCCCTGACCCCGGTCTCCGGCGCACAAGGCGGCGGACTGGCCGCCGTCCTGGCCTGGAACCCCTTCACCGCCGGCACGACGGGCGACGGCCTGCCGGCCTCCAACCTCGGTCTGGTCCTGCGCGGCGTCATCTACGCCGCCTCAGGCGGATCGACGGCGCTGATCTCCAGCGGCGGGGGCCCGGTGCAGCCTTTCGGCGTCGGCGAAAACCCGGTCGGCTCGGCCGTCATCGAGGCCATCGAGCCCGAGCGCGTCATCCTGAACGTCGGCGGACGACGCGAGGCGCTTCATCTTCCGAAGCCGACGGAGGCCGCGGCCGGCGCTCCAGCCGCGGCACTCCCCCAGACCGCCCCCGTCAGTTCGGCGCCCGCGCCGTCGCCCGAGGGCCTGGCGGCGCTGGCCGCCGCGTCCCCCGTCGCCACCGCCGCCGCCGCTCGCCAGCGCCCCCCCCAAGCCCAGGCTGCGGCCGGGGCCGTCGCCGGCGGACAGCAGGCCCTGGAATCCATGGGCATGACCTCGACGGGCCAAGGCTACGTGGTCGGCGCCGACAGCTCGCCCCAGCTCCTCCGCGCCGGCCTGCGTCCCGGCGACGTGATCCGCAGCGTCAACGGCCAGGCGCTGGGCGACCCCGACGCCGACCGCGACCTGTTCGCCTCCGCCGCCGCCTCGGGCCGCCTGCGCATCGAGGTCGTCCGCGACGGCCGCACCCTCTCCCTCACCGTCCCCCTCAGATAGGCGTCGACCGTGCGAAGATTTCTCCAGGCCTGCCTCGCCGTCCTCCTGATCGGCGTCGCCTGCGTCGCCCCCGGCGCGGCTCAGGCTCAGACCCAACCGGTGCAGGGCGAGGTCGTCGTCAACATGCGCGGCGTCGACATCCGCGACGTGGCCGAACAGGTGGCGCGCATCACCGGCCGCACCATCGTTCTGGATCCCAGCGTCACGGGCGTGGTCACCGTCGTCTCGGCCCAGCCGCTGAACGCCGACGGCGTCTGGGATCTGTTCCAGAGCGTTCTGCGCACCAACGGCTTCGGCGTCGTCCGCAGCGGCCGGGTCTGGCGCGTGGTGCCGCAGTCGACCGTCATCCAGAACAGCGCCGGCCAGTCCGCCGGCTCCGAGCAGCAGGTCGTCACCCGCCTGATCCGCCTGCGCAACCTGCCGTCAGACCAGGCGGCGCGCGCCCTGCGTCCTCTGGTGGCCCAGTTCGGCTCGCTGGAGGCGATCACCGAGCCCAACGCCATCGTCGTCACCGACTATGCAGACAACGTCGCCCGCATCGCCCAGGTGGCCCAAGCCCTGGACGGCGGCGGCGGTTCGGCCTTCGAAAGCCTGTCGCTGGAGCATGCCTCGGCCGAGGACGTGGCCCAGGTTCTGCGCGACCTGTACGGCCAGGAAGCGGGCGGCCTTCGCATCGCCGCCGACGGCCGCAGCAACACCGTCCTGGTCACCGGCACGGCCCAAGACGTGGCCCAGGCCCGCACCGTCGCCGCGGCCCTTGATCGCCCGGGCGGCGCCGCGCCCGTCACGCGCGTCGTCCGCCTGCGCTTCGGCGACGCGGAAAGCGTCGTCGAGGTCGTGCGGGGCCTGATGGGCGAAGGCGGGCCCGACGCCACCAATCCCGTGACCCAGAGCCTCCGCGCCGACGCGGGGGTCGATCCCGCCTCCGCGGCGGCGGCGGCCGGAGGCGAAGCGTCGTCCGCCCGCCCGGCGCGTTCGCCTGGGGTCGGCTTCGCCTTCCCCGGCCTGGCCGTCCAGTCGGTCAGCGAACTGAACGCCATCGTCCTGCGCGGTACGCCCCAGTCGGTCGCGGTGGTCGAGGACCTGATCCTGCAGCTTGACGTGCGCCGGCCCCAGGTCGTCATCGAAGCCGCCATCGTGGAGATCACCGGCGAACTGGGCGAGCAGCTGGGCATCCAGCTGGCCACGGGCGGCGCCGTGCCCGAAACCGGCGTGATCGGCGGCACCTCCTTCACCCAGGCGGGCGTGCCTCTTTCGACGGTGCTTCAGGTGCTTGGCGTTCCGGGGGCCGGCGCCCTGTCGGAAGGCCTGACCCTGGCGGCCGGCAGCGACGGCGACTTCGGCATCCTGCTTCAGGCGTTGTCGCGCTCGACCTACGCCAACCTGCTGTCGACGCCCAGCGTCACCGTGCTGGACAACGAGGACGCGGAGATCGTCGCCGGCCAGAACGTGCCCTTCCGCACCGGCTCCTTCGCCACCGATGGAAACAGCACCAACCCCTTCACCACGATCCAGCGAGAGGACGTGGGCGTCACCCTGAAGGTCACGCCGCGTATCCTGGACGGCGACGTCGTCCGACTGGAAGTGACGCAGGAGGTGTCGTCCCTGGCGCCGACCAACATCGCCGGGGCCGCCGACCTGATCACCGACCGGCGCAGCGTCACGACCACCGTCCTGGCCGACAACCGCGAAGTCATCACCCTGGGCGGCCTGATCAGCGACGACCGCCGATACCGTGAGAGCCGCGTGCCCCTGCTCGCCGACATCCCCGGCATCGGCGGTCTGTTCCGCTCACGCAGCGAAACCTCGACCCGCCGCACTCTGTTCGTCTTCCTGCGCGTGACCATCCTGCGCGAACCCGAGGACGTGCGGCAGAACTCGCAGGAGAACTACGACCGCCTGCGCGGCGAAGACGACGTCGACCGCGACCGCCGCCTGGCCCCCGGTGAAACCGTCCAGCCCCGCCTCCCGCCGCAGGTGCCGCACATTTTCTGATCGGATTGATCCAGGCGTCCGGCGTCAGGCCACGGCTTCCGTGACGGCCGGAGCCTGCTCGCGCCGTGCACACGCCGCCGTCGTCTGCGGCTCTGCGTGCATCGTCGTTTCCGCCAGGCGCAGCCGCGCGCGCCGGACGCGGCTCTGCACCGTGCGCAGGGGACTGCCGCAGGCTTGAGCGGTCTCCTCGTAGGTCAGGCCCATGGTGACGAGCAGAAGCGCCAGGCGTGAGTCGGCGTCCAGACGGTTGACCGCGTCCAGCAGGTCTGAAAACTGGGCATGCCATTCCTGGATCGCCTCACAGCTCCGACCGGCGGCGTGCGTGCCTTCCGGGTCTTCGAGCTCGCGGCGGGTGCGCCGCCACTGGCTGTGGCGGGCGTTGCGCAGGATCGTGAACATCCAGGCCTTCATGCTCGTTCCCGGCTGAAACTGGTCCCTGGCGCGCCACGCGAGCTCCAGGGTGTCCTGCGCCAGATCGTCGGCGGCGCTGGCTCGGCCGTGCGTCACGATCATCGCATAGGCGCGAACCATGGGCGCCAGGGCCAGAAACTCGGTTTGAAATGCCGTCACCTGAACCCGCCTTCGCCGCGATTTGACGGAGATACGCGACGATGCGCCCAGCGGTTGCGGCCAAGCTTGGACGTTTTCCGTTCGCCGTACGACGGCCGCGGTGCGCCGCCGTTCACGCATACCGCCGAACGCCTGCATCATTCGGCGGTCCCGCCGCGTTGCACCCAGTGCCGCGATCCGTTCGGCAGGAGGGTAGTCATGAAACACGTTCTGGCGGTCGCGGTCGCAGCTGCTTTGACCTGCACATGTGCAGGGGTAGCCCGCGCCCAGTCGATGGACGACTGGACCGGCTTTTCCGTCGGCCTGCTCGGCGGCGCCCTCGACGCCGACGATGAGGAGGGCGAAGTCCTGCTGTTCGACCGCAATCTGGACGGTACGTTCGGAGAGACGGTGACCACGTCAGGCGGCGCCGACGCCTTCTCTCCCGGATTCTGCGGCGGTCAGGGCCTCACCAACTCGGCCGCCGGCGGCTGCGACGACGACAAGGAGGGTTACGAGGGCGCCGTCCGCGTCGGCTACGACGTCCAATGGGGCGGCTGGGTCGTCGGCGCCGTCGTCGAGGTCGGCGGCACGAGCGCCGAGGACAGCGTCACCGGGTTCAGCTCGACGCCGGCCGGCTACAGCTTCAAACGCAGCCTCCACGACTTGACTGCGGCGCGCCTGCGCCTCGGCTACGTCGTCGGTCCGGTTCTGGTCTATGGAACCGGCGGCGTGGCCAGGGGATCGATCGACAATCGCTTCTTCACCACCAACTCGGTCAACTCCTTCACGGCCCTGAATCCGGACGAGCAGGATCTGGACGGCGTTCAGTACGGCGGTGGGCTGGAGTGGCGCCTGGCGCCGAACCTCAGTCTCGTGGGCGAGTATGTCCGCACTGAGCTGGACGCCGACGACCCCTTCGTGATCCGCGTCGGCCGCGGCGCCGCGCCGGCCACCAACCCCTTCATCCTCGCGCCGAACTCCACCGGCACCGACATCATCCGCAGCAGCGACGAGTTCACCGTCAACGCCCTGCGCATCGGCATGGTTGTCCGCTACTGAAGGTCACGACGGCGAAGCCGATGGGCCCCGGGAGACTGCTCCCGGGGCCTTGCTCATGGCCGGTGGACCAAGCTGGCCGGAGACTCATCGAAAAGGCCCCGGAGCCGAAGCTCCGGGGCCCTCGCTCGACCGGGCTTCGCGTCGGTCAGCCCGCGCTGCTGCGGATCACGCCGTTGACGCCGCTGGGGAAGAAGCCGCCGCCGGTGGCCACCGCCGCCGTCAGATAGACGATGTTCAGCACCTGCCCGGTGGTGCGGCTGTAGGCGATGCCGTTGGAGTCCAGCGGGACGATGTTGGACTCGGTCGCCGTGCCGCTGATGCCCTGGTCGATGTCGCTGGGACCGTCCAGGCTGTCGCGCGCGTTGGAGATGGCGTCGGCCGACGTGCGCAGGCTGGGGATGGCCACGCCACGCGCATACAGCACGGTGCGCACCAGGCCGGCGTGATACGCCTCGGCCGCCAGGATGCCGGCCGCCGCCTCCAGGAAGGTGCGGTTGTTGATCAGCGGCGCCGCTCCCTTGTAGGCCGTGACGCCCACGTCCTCGAAGATGTAGGCCCCCAGCAGGAAGCTGTTCTCGTCGGCATAGGGATTGAACGTGGCGCCCGGCCCGATCAGCCCGGCCGCTCGCGCGGCGTTGGAGAAGGCGCTGTTGGGTCCCACGCCGATGTCGATGGCCGGCTGGGCCACCGCCGCGCTGCCCAGGGCGCTGCGCAGGAAGCGCACGTGGGCGGCCTCGTCGTTGGCGATCTCGCGCGCATAGTTGCGGATCACGGGATCGACGAACGGCACGGCGCCCGCGCCGCCCGCGCTCAAGGCGCCCTGGGTGCCTGTGCCGGTCAGGTCGGCGTTGGGAAGCCCCATGCCGTACGAGGCGAAATAGTAGAACTGGGCCTCGAGATACTCGAGATTCAGGGCGAAGTTCAGAACGTTCGCGTCGGAATCGCCCGTGGGCGGCGGGTTCTGGGCCACGGCGTCGCCGGCGGAGCTGCCGCAGGCGCTGAGCACGGCCCCGGCCGCGGCGCCGACGCAGAAGCCGCCGCCCATCTTGAACAGTCGGCGGCGTTCCTCCCGCTTCTGCTGGCGTTTGTCGAAAGCTTCGAGCATGGAATCAAGATTGGACACGTGCACTCCTCCCTGTGGGTCGGAGAAGCAACGAGCCCCGCGCAAGAAATGATGCGCGGCGTTCGGAAATCTCAGAGCGGACCGGATCCCGCAGGCTTGTCGAACGTCGGGATGACCAGGTCGTCGTCCGGCGGGGACTCCGCGCTCGGCGTCACGGCCAGATCCACTTCAGGGTCTCGCGGCGACCGCCAGGTCAGCAAGGCGACGGGTCGCTCCTCACGCGCGGTCCGGCGCTTCAGCCATGCGAAGGCGCTGGCCGCCCCCGCCGCCCAGCCTGCGGCCAGCCACGCCAGCCACGACCCGTCGAAGCCCATCGGCGCCTCGTCCTTGGAGACTGCGGCGACCGTCGAGCCTGTCGCGGCCGGCATGGGTCGCGCGGGCATGTTCGCCAGCGGGCTGACCACCGTCGCCCCCGCCGCCAGCGCCGCCGGCAGCTCGCTTTCGGGGATCAGCCACAGCCCGTCCGAAGGCCGTTCGATCAAGGCGACGTCGGCGTTCCACAGGCGATAGCCGAACTCCCGCGCCAGTTCCTGAGGCGTGTGCGGCCCGTCGACCTTGAAGGTCATCTCCCCCTTCACGTCGGCGTCGATCTTGTATGGGATGCCCAGCGTCTGCCCCAGAACCACCTCCGCCACTTCCGCGACGGGCGTCGGCGGAAGAGTGATCAGGTAATGCTGGGGCGGGGCATGCGTGGCGGCGTCGGCCAGAACCTGCGCCCGGGCCGACGACGCCGCCACAGCCGACGTCAACAGGGCGGCCGCGATCAGGGCCGGAGACGGACGAGTCATCGGAACCTCGGAAACCGGGCGCTCTCTACCATGCGCGGCCGGGCGGGTCACCCGACGCGGAGTCGTCACGACTTCGAATGAGAGAGCCGTGGAATTCAGTAACTTGATGCAAACGGATCGACACTTTCCGACGGCCGCTCGATCCCGTGCCAAACTGCTCGGGATTGTGCGGCGCCACGTGCGGATGACGCCGAAGTGCACTCCGTGCACTCCGTGCACTCGTTTTTTTCGGAAAGTGCACGGAGTCCACATAGTGCACGACAGGCGCCCCCTTTTCGTAACTGACACTGTTTCCTATATCGGCCTCAAACGGCGCGCATCGCGCCACACCTTCTGGAGGACGACATGATCGACGTTCGACGCTTCGAGACCCTGGGCGGGGCCGATCACGGCTGGCTCAAGGCCCGGCACCACTTCTCCTTCGCCGATTACCACGACCCGGCGCGCATGAGCTGGGGTCGCCTGCGCGTCTGGAACGACGACGAGATCGCGGCCAAGTCGGGCTTTCCGCCCCATCCCCACCGCGACATGGAGATCATCACCTACGTCCGGACCGGCGCGATCACCCACCAGGACTCTCTGGGCAACCAGGGGCGCACCGGCGCGGGCGACGTCCAGGTCATGAGCGCAGGCACGGGCGTGCGCCACGCGGAGTTCAATCTGGAGGACGAGCTGACGACGCTGTTCCAGATCTGGATCGAGACCGATCGACCGGGCGCCGCGCCGGGCTGGGGCCAGCGGGAGTTCCCCAAGGCCGACCGCTCGGGCCGGTTCACCGTGGTGGCTTCGGGCGACCCGGCCGACGGCGCCTTGCACATCAATGCAGACGCCAAGGTGCTCGCCGCCACGCTGAAGGCCGGCGAAAGCCTCACCTACGACCTGTCGGACGGTCGCCGCGCCTATCTGGTCCCGGCCGTCGGCGAGGTGGATTTGAACGGAATCGCCCTGAACGCCCGCGACGGCGCCGGCATCAAGGACGAGCCGACCGTCACCATCCGCGCAAGGGCCGACGCCGAACTGGTGATGGTCGACAGCCTCTGACCGGGCCTCGGCCGGCCGCAAGTTGCGCTTCCCCAACCGCCCGTTTCCCATGAGTATGCGGGAAACGGTTGGGGGATTAGATGCCGAAGACGACGCTGGCTGCGGCCGGACTGGCCTGCCTTTTCTGGACGATTCTAGCGACGCCTAGCGCGGCGCAGCGCAAGGACGACCTCACGAGGCCGACTGAGGCCGGAACCTATTTCAACCGACCGGGGGCGACGGTCGAGGAGCACGACGACGCTGTGCTGATGTGCGCGGCGCATGCTCGCGGCATGCCTCAGGCTTCGGGGTCGCCCTTCGTTCCGGCCGGTCTGGTTGAGGGAGCCTTCAGCGCCGCCATCGCAGGGGCGGAAGACCGGGCGCGCTTTCAGGCGAACATGGAAAACTGCATGGTCGCGACCGGTTGGCGCGTGGTGGCCGTGAGTCGTCAGGAGAGCGGCCAGATGAACCGTCTCAACCGGGAGGCCGTGGCGGAACGCATCGCGCCGTGGATCGGCATGGAAACCCCGCACGGCTGGATCGTCAGGACGTTCGAAAACGAGGGCGCCCGGGGCGACACAGTCTGGGGAGCCTTGCCCGGTGGGCGCCAGCAAAGACAGTTCAGCGTGCGATCGGTCGATCTTGGCCGCACGCCGCGCGGAGGCTGGGCGCCGGTCCCGAGCGCGATCTCCGGTGTTCGGCTCACTTCGGATTCGCTGACACCGGAGCAGTTGGCCGCGCTGCCCCCCGACGCCGCGGTCCTGGTCGTCAAGGTCGTGGGCACCGGAAGAACCAACGGTGAAGGCTTTCAGATAAATCGCCACCGGTCCTGGCCCGGCGACACAAGCATGTCCGGCGTCTCCGGTTTCTATGCCGGAGTGAGGTGGACCATGTTCAAGGGATCCTCGCGAGAGCGCAGGGAGGCCTTGATCGCGGTGGCCGTGCGCCCTGGCGACTACCGCATCGAGTCACGCATGAACACGCTGGACTTCTGTCTAGGATCGCCATCCGTCCGCATCGGCCCCGGCGAAACGGTGTTCATGGGCACCTTCGACATCGCCGGCGAGGTGCTGGGGCCCGACATGGCGTTGGCGCCGGCGCAGGAAATGCTTGTGGTGAACCCGGAACGGCTGGCCGCCGTGCGGCCGGCCGAGTGGCGAAACGGGTCGGTTTCCCGGTGCAACCTCACCTACCTGTACGCCTTGGAAATCCCTGGAGCTCCGCCGCTTGAGCCCTCTCAAGCCGTGGAACCGCCGGTCGAAACGGAATTTCAGTCCCGGATGGCCGTCCGGTCCGAAGACGACGTCGAAGACGTTTCGTCCACGACAGGCGACGACGTGCCTGCGGAGCCTAACACCCCCTGATGGCCGCGCCCGCCGGCGACGTCCCGGGGGGCGAAAGTCGACGGCGCCTGGTCGCCTTGAGGTGGCCCGCTTCACAGGTCATCGTCCGTTCACCATGTCGCGGCTAGATAGGCCGCTGTAGGGAGAATGAGCATGAAGACCGCCGCGCGGGCCGCCGCCCTAGCCGCCATGCTGGGCGGTTCGCTGATGCTCCAGGGCTGCCTCGTCGGCGCCGTGATCGGGACCGGCGCGGCCGTCGTCGGGGGTGCGGCCAAGGTGACCGGCGCGGTCGTCGGCGCGAGCGTCGACGCCGTCACCACCTCCGATGAGGAGACGAAGGCCAAGCGCGAGCGCGAGCAACGCGAGCACGAGCGCGAACAGCGGCGCTGCGAACAGCGGCGGGCGTCCGGGCGCGACTGCTGATCGACCTCAGCCCGGCGGCGGCGTAGGGTCGCGCGGCTCACGCGCGATGGCCTCCAGCGGCCACATGATCGGACTGGTCTGGGTCACTAACTTCTGCTTGTCCCGGGCGCTCAGCCTCGGAAAGAAGGTCAGGCCGGTCGCCGCTTCGAGCTCCGGCAAGGTCGTGATCAGAGCGTCGCTGAACGGCGCGCTCCCCCAAGTCTGCGGCATGCGCAACGCCAGGATCGACAGATTGTCCGGATCGTCGAACGGATAGCGCTCGGGATCGGCCAGGATCAGGAAGAAGGCCTCGGGCACCGGCGCCTTCAGCCCGTTTCTCCGGGTCACGACCGGCGGATCGTCCCCGAAGATCGGTCCGACCATGGCCCAGACCTGCTTGCGCAGCGGCGCATAGGCGCCGACCACGGCCTTCTCCAGCCTCTGCCACGCCCCGCGGTTCGTCGACGCCTGTTGGGGGAAGATGTTGGACATGAAGAAGGTTTCGAACTGCGCGACCCGGCCGAACTGGGTGTTGATGGCGAAGTTCGGCACCATGTGTCCGCGGTCGTATGGCGTGCCGTTCAGCTTGCCGAACCCGCCCGTGCCGATCCGGCACTCCGTCGGAATGCGCGGGTCGTCCAGGAAGAACTCCGGTCTCTCATAGTCCACGTCGCGCTTGGCCGCGCTGACCTGATAGGCCGCCCACACCGGCTGCAGGCGGGCGGGTGAAAAGCCGAGCGCATAGCCATGATTGACGATCACGCTCACGGGGCGATCCGCGTCCCGGTTCGCTGGCGCGCCATGGCTGCAGAAGAACTCCAAGAAGTGCGCGATCGGCGCACACACCGGCAGAATGGTGGAATGGTCGGTCATCGGCGTCCTTCGCACGGAGCGAGAATCGCCATACCACCTGTCGGCGAAACCGGATATCGCCGGAATGTGACGGCCGGATTATCGACCGATCTGAACCGTCAGCTCGCACCGCTCGCCGATGGTGGGCCGCAGGACGGTGACCTTCGCCAGGCCTGGGAACTCCGGCGCCAGGCGGTCGGCGAACCAGGCGCAGAGGGCCTCCAGGCTGGGCGTCTCCAGCCCCGGATGCTCGTTCAGCAGGCCGTGATCCAGCTCGGCCGCCGCCGCCTTCAGCGACGCCTCCAGCCTGGTCAGGTCGACCACGAAGCCCATTTCGCCGCCCGGCACGCCGCGCACGCTGGCCTCCACCCGGAACGAATGGCCGTGCACGCGCCGGTGCGGGCTGCCCTCGGGTCCATGCGGGAAGTGGTGCGCCGCGTCGAAATGCGCGGCCTTGGTGACTTCGTAAACGCGGGTCATCTCACGCCGATGTACTTGTGCGTCTGGACGCTCAGGCGCCAGCGCGGGTGTCGCAGACAATACTCCACGGCCGCCGCCGTGTTCGCGGCCTGATCCGGCCCGTCCATGGGCTGCAGCCAGAACCGCTCGAACTCGAGGCTCTCGAACCGGTCGGGCATGGCCTTGGGTTGGGGGAAGACCAGCTTCAGCTCCTGGCCGGAGGTCTGGACCACGGGCGCGTCCGCCTTGGGGCTGACGCAGATCCAGTCGATCCCTTCGGGCGTCGCCACCGTCCCGTTGGTCTCCACCGCGACGGCGAACCTCCGCGCATGCAGGGCGTCGATCAGCGCGGCGTCCAGCTGCAGCAGCGGCTCGCCGCCCGTGCAGACGACCAGCCGATCCCCCTCCCCGCCGATCCAGCGCGCCGCGACGTGATCGGCCAGCGCCGGGGCGTCCGCGAACTTGCCCCCCCCGTCGCCGTCCGTGCCGACGAAGTCCGTGTCGCAAAAGTCGCAGATCGCGCCCGCCCGATCCCGCTCAAGCCCGTTCCACAGATTGCAGCCCGCGAACCGCAGGAATACGGCCGCGCGGCCAGCCTGACCGCCCTCGCCCTGCATCGTCAGGAAGCACTCCTTGACCGCATAGGTCATGGCCGCGCCTCCCATTCGGCCCAGCCCCTGGCCCGCAGTTCGCATGCCGGGCACTCGCCGCAGCCGTGGCCCCAGGCGTGCAGCTCGCCGCGCTCGCCGTGGTAGCAGGTGTGACTGTCCTCCACGATCAGCCGCACCAGGACCTCGCCGCCCAGCTGGTGCGCCAGCGCCCAGGTGTCGGCCTTGGTCAGGCGCATCAGCGGCGTCTCGATGACCACCGGCTTGTCCAGCCCCAGCGACAGCGCCCGCTCCATGGCGTCGATCGTGTCGCGACGGCAGTCGGGATAACCCGAGAAGTCCGTCTCGCACATGCCGCCGACCAGCACGTCCAGCCCGCGCCGGTCCGCCAGCGCCGCGGCGCAGGTCAGGAACACCAGATTGCGCCCCGGCACGAAGGTGGTCGGCAGGCCGCGCTCGCCCATCTCGATCTCGCGCTCGGCGGTCAGGGCGCTCTCGGCGATGCGGCCATAGCCGGTCAGGTCGACCACATGGTCGGGCCCCAGACGCGCGGCCCAGTCCGCGTTCATCTCCGCCATCCGTTCGCGCACCGTCAGCCGCGCCCGCATCTCCACCGCGTGCCGCTGGCCGTAGTCGAAGCCGACCGTCTCGACGCGCGCGTACCGGTTCAGCGCCCAGGCCAGGCAGGTCGCGCTGTCCTGCCCGCCCGAGAACAGGACCAGGGCCGAAGACGCGACGGACGGGACGGGCTGGACTGCGGACATGACGACCCTGCGGTCGGCCCGGGGGCCGCGCGCATGCGAATGGTGGGTTCCGGCGATGTGCGGAAGGCGCGCGTCATACACCCGCACGCCGACGGAATCAAAACGCGCCGTTTCTCCGCTTAACCGTTCCGCAAAGGGTGCTGCGTAATGTCCCTCGGTAACACGGAGTTTTCGGCCAGTATGCCGACGATCGAGTTCCTGACGCAGCGGGTCGATCCCGTCCCGCCGGAGACGACGGGCGCGCATATCTTCGCACGGTTCCAGGCCGATGCGGACCTGCCTTGCATCCCCGTGGTGGTCGACGAACGGCCTGTGGGCCTGATCGAGCGCAATGACTTCCTGATGAAGCTGGCGGCCCCGCTGGGCCATGCGTTGTATCTGAGCCGCGACGCCACCCACGTCATGGATCCCGATCCGACCATGGTCGACGCGGGCATGAGCTTCCGCAGCGTCTGCGACGTCATGCTCAAGGCCGAACGCGCTCAACTGATGCGCGGGTTCGTGGTGGTGCACGAGGGCCGGTATCGCGGCGTCGGCACGGCCGCGTCCCTGCTGCAGGCCTCGGCCGAGGTCCAGCGACGGGCGACCGACGAACTGGCCGAGCAGACCCGCCTGCTCAGCGACACCCAGTCCCAGGCCCTGGCCGCCGCGCGGGCCAAGAGCCAGTTCCTGGGCATCATGAGCCATGAGCTGCGCACCCCCATGAACGGCGTCCTGGCCGTGGCCGAGCTGCTGCGCCGCCAGCCGCTGAACGCCCAGGCCCAGGCGCACGTCTCGACCATCGTGGAATCTTCCGAGACCCTGTTGCGCATCCTGCAGGACGCGCTGGATCTGTCGCGCGCCGAGGCGGGCGAGCTGGAGCTGAGCCAGGAGCCGACGCCGCTGCGCGCCCTGATGGACGACGTCCAGACGCTGTGGGCGCCCCGCGCGTCCCAGGACGACGTCAGCCTGATGATCGGCTATGAGGGCGACACCGAGCTGGCCGCCCACGTCGACGGCGTGCGGTTGAAGCAGGTGTTCAACAACCTGATCGGCAACGCGCTGAAGTTCGCCCGGAACGGCATGGTCGAGGCGGGGCTGAAGGCCTGGGCCGAAGGCGATCGCGTCCGCATCGAGGCGCGCGTGCGCGACGACGGTCCCGGTGTGGATCCCGAACGCGTGGACGCCATCTTCGAACCCTTCGTGCACGGAGCGGGCCCCGACGGCGCCGGCCTGGGCCTGGCCATCTGCCGCCAGATCGTGGACCGCATGAACGGCCGCATCTGGGCCGAAAACAATCCGGGCCGCGGCGCGACCTTCGCCTTCGACCTCGACCTGCCCCGCGCCCATGTGGAGGTCGCCGCCTCGGCCGAGGTTTCGGATCTGGTCGAGCTGAACGCGGTCCAGAACCCGCACGTGCTGATCGTCGACGACAACGCCACCAACCGCATCGTCGCCCAGGCCCTGTGCGAGATGTTCGGCTGCACCTCCGAGACGGCCGAGGACGGCGTCCAGGCGGTCGAGGCGGTGCGGGAGCGGCGCTTCGACATGGTCCTGATGGACATCAAGATGCCGCGCATGGACGGGGTCCAGGCCACGCGCGCCATCCGCGCCCTGGACGGGCCCGCCGGCCGCGTGCCGATCGTGGCCCTGACGGCGAACGCGGACCCGGACGACGCCCGCACCTATCTGGCCGAGGGCATGGCCGCCGTGGTCGAGAAGCCGATCAAGCCCGAGCGCCTGCGTCTGGCCATGCACGCCGCCCTGTCCGAGACCGAGGCGTCGGAAGCCGCCGACGTCGTCGAGGCCAAGGCCCGCAGCGCGGCTTAGCTGACCGCCGACGAGGCCGGATCGTCGTCTTCCTCGTCATAGCCGACCAGCCGCAGGGCGCGGGCGGCCATGCCGTTGATCTCGGCCCAGCGCAGCAGCCCCTCCTCGCGCCCATGGGTGATCCAGACTTCTTCGGGCCGGATCTCGGTCAGGGTGGCCGTCAGTTCCGGCCAGTCGGCATGGTCGGAAATGACCAGCGGCAGCTCCACGCCCCGCTGCCGTGCCCGGGCCCGCACGCCCATCCAGCCCGAAGCGAAAGCGGCGATCGGCTCGGCGAAGCGGCGCGACCACCGATCCTGAATGGCCGACGGCGGCGCGATCGCGATCTCGCCGGCCAGGGCGTCCTTCGGCAGACCCGAGGCGCTCTCCAGCGGGCCCAAGTCCACGCCCTCGCGCTGATACAGGGCGTTCAGCCGCGCCAGGGCGCCGTGGACGTGGATCGGCCGCTCCCAGCCGCCCTCCCGCAGCAGGCGGATCACCCGCTGGGCCTTTCCGAGCGCATAGGCCCCGACCAAATGCGCCCGGTGCGGGAACTGGCGCGTCGAGGCGATGAGGCGCCCGACCTCTTCGTGATCCGGCGGGTGGATGAAGACCGGCAGGCCAAAGGTCGCCTCGGTCACGAAGACGTGGCACCGAACCGGCTCGAAGGGCGCGCAGGTGGGATCGCGGCGGCGCTTGTAGTCGCCGGACACGGCGATGGTCAGGCCGCGATGGGTCACCACCGCCTGGGCCGAGCCCAGCACGTGCCCGGCCGGGACCAGGGTCACGTCCACCCCGCCGCGCGACTGCATCTCGCCATAGGCGACCGGTTCGGCGCGGCCGCAGAAGTCGGGGCCGTAGCGTTCGGCCATGATGGCCAGGGTCTGGGGCGTCGCCACGACCACGCCGTGCCCCGGACGCGCATGGTCGGCGTGGCCGTGGGTGATGACGGCGCGATCGACGGGCACGACCGGATCGATGTGGAAGTCCCCCGGCGGACACCACAGGCCCTGAGGCGTCGGATGCAGGAGGGCTTCGGGACGCATCGTGGAGATATGGTGGCGACCGGCGACGCGCGATAGGGAGGAAGCATGACCGATCCGGCCTTCGCCGCCCTGCTGCCCCAGCTCGCCTCCGGCGCCGCGCACACCCACGCCTTGGGGTTCGAGTTCGCCGGCCTGGAAGGCAAGACGGTGCGGATCCGGGTGCCGTGGCGCGAGGATCTGGTGGGCGATCCGGACACGGGCGTGCTGGCGGGCGGGCTGGTGACGACGCTGCTGGACCATGTCGGCGGCCTGGCCGTGTGGACGGCGCTGGACGGCTTTCGGCCGCTGGCCACGCTGGATCTGCGGGTGGACTACATGCGCGCCGCCGAACGCGGGCGCGACCTGCTGGCCGAGGCGGAGTGCTATCGCCTGACGCACTCGATCGGCTTCGTCCGGGCCTGGGCGTTCGAGGACGACCCGTCCGATCCGGTGGCCGCGGCCCAAGCGGCCTACATCCTGGACTCGAACGGCGACCGTCGCGCCGGGCACAATGCGAGGGCGGCGTCGTGAGCGTGCTGGAGCGCATGCCCTATGCCCGCTTCCTAGGACTGACCGCGGCGGAGACGGACGGAGAGATGATCGTCACCCTGCCCTTCGCGGACCGGCTGATCGGCAATCCGATGCTGCCGGCCCTGCACGGCGGAGCGACGGCGGCGCTGCTGGAGGTGACGGCCATCGCTCAGGTCGCCGCCACCTGGCCGCAGGAGCGGCTGCCCAAGCCGATCAACGTGTCGGTGGCCTATCTGAGGTCCGGCCGACCGCAGGACGTCCACGCCCGGGCGCGCATCGGCAAGGCGGGGCGGCGGGTCGCCTACGTCCTGGCAGAGGCCTGGCAGGACGACGAGAGCCAGCCGATCGCCAGCCTGACCGCCCACTTCCTGCTGGCGTCGTGACCATGGGACCGCTGTCGGGGGTCCGGGTGGTGGAGTTCGACGGCCTTGGGCCCGTCACCTTCGCCGGCATGCTGCTGGCCGACATGGGCGCCGATGTGATCCGCCTGACCCGCGCGGCGTCGGCCGGGACGGCGGCGTTCGAGGAGGTCGGCGGAGCGGTCCTGCACCGGGGGCGCAGTGCCGTAGCGGTCGATCTGAAGGCGCCGGAGGACCGCGAGCGGGTGCTGGCCCTGCTGGCCGGCGCCGACGCCCTGATCGAGGGGTTCCGGCCCGGCGTCATGGAGCGTCTGGGGCTGGGGCCCGACGTCGTGTCGGAGCGCGCGCCGGCGCTGGTCTATGGTCGGGTCACCGGATGGGGCCAGACGGGGCCCTTGGCGGCCGACGTGGGTCACGACCTGAACTATCTGGGCCTGACCGGCGCCCTGTGGGCCATGGGCCAGCCGGACCGGCCGCCGCCGCCGCCGCTGAACCTGGTCGCCGACTATGCCGCCGGCGCCCAGGGTCTGGTGATCGGCGTGCTGGCCGCGGTGCTGGAGGCGCGGCGCACCGGCCGAGGCCGGGTCGTCGACGCGGCCATGACCGACGGGGCCAGCCTGCTGATGAGCGTGTTCGACGGCCTGGGCGAGCGCGGCCTATGGCGGGAGGCGCGCGGCGCCAACCTGCTGGACGGCGGCGCGCCCTTCTATCGCTGCTACGCCTGCCGGGACGCGCGGTTCGTGGCCGTCGGAGCGCTGGAGCCGCGCTTCTATGCCGCCCTGTTGGCCGGGCTGGGCGTCCCAGCGGACGAGGCCCCGCAGTTCCCGCCCGACGCCTGGCCGGCGCTGCACGCCCGGTTCGAGGCCCGGTTCGTCCAGGCCGACCGCGACGACTGGGTCGCGCGCTTCGCCGGAACCGAGGCCTGCGTCACCCCCGTGCTGACGCGGTCGGAGGCCAAGCAGCACCCCCACAATCTGGCCCGCGACGCTTTCGACGCCGACGGCCGCCCTCGCCCCGCCCCGACCTTCGACGGCGCCCGGGCGTCGCCGGCCCCGGTGGGGATCGCGACGCTGGACGAGGCCGTCGCCGACTGGAGCGGGGATCAAGGGCGTCGTTGAGAGTCCGAGATCACGCCGCGACGCCGCGCGCGACGCGCTCAAGGGTCGCCTCGGCCAGGGTGCGGACCAGCAGATCCGGATCGATGGGTTTGGTCAGGAAGCGGGCGACGCCGGCCTCGGCCCAGGCGGCGCGGTGGACGTCCAGGGCGTTGGCGGTCAGGGCGACCACCGGCGTCTCGGCGTTGACGCCGCCCGAGCGGATGAGGCGCGTGGCCTGAAGCCCGTCCATGACGGGCATCTGCATGTCCATCAGGATCAGATCGAAGGGATGCAGCGCCGCCGCGTCCACCGCCTCGGCTCCGTTTTCGACCGTGACCAGGCGGCAGCCGTGGGGTTCCAGCAGCAAGGTCAGAATGCGTCGGTTCACCTCGTGGTCGTCGGCGGCGAGGATCGTCCGGCCATGCAGGGCGGGCGTGGGGTCCGCCGACGCCTCCGCGGGTTGGACCTGTCCGCCCTGAGCCGCCTCGACGGGCAGGGTCAGGGTGAAGGTGGAGCCCTCGCCTTCACGGCTTTCCACGCTCAGGGTTCCGCCCATGAGTTCCGCAAGGCGACGGGAGATGGCGAGGCCCAGGCCCGTGCCGCCGAAGCGACGCGTGGTTCCGGCCTCGACCTGTTCGAAACTGTTGAAGACCCCGGCCAGACGGTCGGCGGGGATGCCCACCCCCGTGTCCTGAACCGCCACCGTGAGCACGGAGCCTTCATGGCGGACCCCGACGCGGATCTCGCCCTGACGGGTGAACTTCACCGCGTTGGACAGCAGGTTGAACAGGATTTGCTGGAACCGCAGAGGATCGGTTCGGATCATTTCGGGCACATCGTCGGCGACGTCGACGCGCAGCCGCAGGCCCTGAGCCATGGCCTTGGGCCCCCACAGGCGCGACAAGGCGGCGACGCGGTCGCGCACGGACATGTCGGCGCGCTCCAGCTCCATCTTGCCGGCCTCGATCTTGGAGAAGTCCAGCACGTCGTTCAGCAGGCCCATCAGCACGTCGCCGGCGTCCAGAAGCATGTCGACGTGCTCGCGTTGGTCGCGGTCCAGACGCGTCCGGCGCAGCAGGTTGGCCGCCGACAGGACGGCGTTCATGGGCGTGCGGATTTCGTGACTGATCACGGCCAGGAAGTCGGACTTGGCCGCGCTGGCCACCTCGGCGCGGGCGCGCTCCCGCTCGGCCACCCGACCGGCGTCCTGCAAGGCCTTCGTCGATGAGGACGTCTGCCTGACCGCCGCGACGAGGTGGGCGACGTAGAGAAGGCAGGCGACGGCGACCAGCAGTTCCGTCCAATCTCCGCTCTGCACAGCCCCAAATACCGGAAGACCCAGGAAATAGAGGCCATGCGGCGCCACCGCCGCGATCAGCAGCGACCGCTGATGGTGCATGTGCAGGCTGACGTGCAGCAGCGCGCCGGCGACCTGGACCATGGCGAACAGCTGGCCCAGCGTCCCGCCCTGGAACCACAGGAAGGCGGCGATCGAAGAGTAGATCGCGGTCGTCTGGGTCGCCGACGCAAGGCACAGCAGGCGGTAGGCGCCCTGGGGATCGGTCGCGTCGTCGCGGGTCAGACGGCGGAACACGGCCCAGTCGAGCGTCTGGCTGACCAGCACGGCGCCGAACCATGCCAGGGGCCAGAGCGTGCCCGTGATCGCCCAGGCCGTCAGACCGATGAACGCCGCCATAGCGAGGCGCGTCGGCAGCTCCTTGCGTCGCACGCGCGCGACCTGCACGAAACCCGATGCCGTCATGACGGAGCCCTCTTCCCGCGTCATCCTGACGCGAAAAAGCGAACGAAGCGTTGCCCGTGACGCCTCGCCTGAACGCAGGTATGGAACGGCATGGCCGGCCGGACGTTCGGCCGGGAGATTGACAGCGGGGGAACCGAACCATGAAACGATTTCTGACCCTTGCGGCCATCGGGGCCGGTCTGGCGCTGGGCGCATGCGGCGAGCCGGAGCGTGACGACGAGGGCCTGGAGCCGACGCCGCCGATCGAGGCCGCGCCGCCCCCGGTCGAGCCTGCGCCCGTTCCGACCGAAACGCCCGCGCCGACGCCGCCTACCGACACCACCGCCCTGCCCGACGACAAGCGCTCGTCCGAAGAGACGGTACAGCCGGAAAGCGAAACCCTGTTCTACTGAATGTCCGGCGCCGCGAGGTCGGCGTCGCCCGAGGCGACCGTTTGAAACCTGTCCTGCAGAGGCTCGGCCTGGGTCTGGCGGCCTGGGCCGTCTGCGCCTTCGCGGCCCAGGCCGATCCGACGGCGCTGATCCGCGGGGACATGCCCGACGAGCTGCGCGCCCAGCTGGTTCAGGCGGTGGGCGACAGCGACGGTCCGGCGGGCAACCGGTTCGAGGCCCGACGGCGTGCCCGGTCGGCCGCAGAGGACGCGACCGCCCTGCTGCGGTCCGAGGGCTATTACCAGGCGATCGTCGAGGATGAGGTCGAAGGCGACGAGACCCCCGTCGCGATCGTCGTCGTCGTTCCGGGACCGCGCTTCGGCCTGGCCACGCCCACGGTGACCTGGACCGACGAGGTGCCGTCGCCCGAGATCGACGCCGCGGCGCGCGGCGAGCTGAGACTGAACCGGGGCGAGCCCGGTCGCGCCATAGACGTCATCGCCGCGGAGGGACGGCTGGTGGCCGCACTGAGCCGGAGGGGGCATGCCGACGCCCGCGCCGCGCCGCGCCGGGTGGTGGTGGATCACGCCACCCAGACGGTGGCGCCGGAATACCGGATCGACGCGGGCCCCCTGGTCACCTTGAACGGCGTCGTGCTGGAAACGCGTGGACGCACCCGGGAGGGCTGGGTCGACTATCTGCGTCCCTGGGTCGAGGGCGACGTCTATGATCCCGAGCAGGTGGCCGAACTGGAGCGGCGGCTGCTGGAGACGGGCGTCTATGACGGCGTGGGCGTGGCCTTGGCGCCGGCGGAGCAGGCCACGCCCGGCGGCGACCGGCCGGTGATCGTGACCCTGACCGACCGGCCTCGCCGCATCCTGGAGATCGGCGCCACGGTGTCGACGGGCGAAGGCGCGGGCGTGGACGCGGTCTGGACCCACTACAACCGCTTCGGCCGGGCGGACACGCTGCGCTATCAGGCACGCATCGCCAACATCGACAGCCGGATCGGCGTGGACCTGAGCCTGCCGCACTGGCGACGTCCAGGCCGGACGTTGACCCTGTCGGGCGCCGTCGTGAACGAGGACACCGACGCCTACGTCCGCACCGCGCTGACGGCCTCGGCCGACCTTCGCCAGCGGATCGGGCGGACGTCCTATTTCACCTATGGGATCGGGCTGGACGCGGGCCAGTATCAGGAGAGCCGGTTCGACCCGGTGACTCAGCTGCCGATCGACTTCGACCGCGACCTGATCATCCTGACGGGCCGTGGAAGTGCGTACACCGACGCTTCGAACGACCCGCTGGACCCGACGCGCGGGTGGCGGCTGTTCGTCTCGGCCCAGCCCACCGCCGTGGCGGGCGAGGACACGGTGGTGTTCGTGCGGGCGGAGGCCCAGGTCAGCGCCTATCTGCCGCTGCAGGACGAGGCCAAGACGGTGCTGGCGGGGCGTGTGAGGATCGGCAGCATCCTGGGCGGCGACGAACTGACGGTGCCGTCGGACCGCCTGTTCTATTCCGGCGGCGGCGGGTCGGTGCGGGGTTACGCCTTTCAGGGCGTCGGGCCGCGCCTGCCCGACAACACGCCGCGCGGAGGCATATCCCTGTTCGAGACGTCCGTGGAAGTCCGGCATCGCCTGCGCGGTGCGCTGGGGATCGCGGCTTTCGTCGACGCGGGCGCCGTGGGCTTCGAGGAATATCCGGACTTCGGAGACGTGCGCTTCGGCGCGGGCATCGGCGTCCGCTACGATCTGCCGTTCGGCCCGATCCGGGCGGACGTCGCGTTTCCGCTGGACCGCCGCGACGGCGACGCCAGCTTCCAGATCTACGTCAGCATCGGCCAGGCCTTCTGATGGTCGATGCGCCCGAGACGCCCGAGGCCCCCAAGGCCGATGAGCCGCCCGCCGTCGCCGAGGCGAAGAGGAAACGCACGCGGCTGCAGGCCTTCGCCTTCTTCGGCGGCATGGCGTTGGCGGCGCTGGCGGCCCTGATGATCGTCGCCCTGGTCGGCGGCCGGCTGTACCTTCTCTCGGGCCCCGGGCGCGAACTGGTGACCAGCTTCGTCGCCGGCAAGAAGATCGGCCGGTACGGGCGCATCAACGTCTACGACGTGCGCGGCGACCTGTTCGACGACTTCACCATCGGCCGGGTCACCGTGACGGATGCGCAAGGCGTCTGGCTGGAGGCGACGGAGGTGCGCGTCGACTGGAGCTATCTGCCGCTGATCACGCGCCGCTTCCACGCCGACGAGATCCGGGCCCGGCGGGTGCGCCTGCTGCGCCGGCCGCAGGTCGAGCCGTCCACCGATCCGCCCCGCCCCCTGCCGCTGGACGTCGACGTCGACGCCTTTTCGGCCGAGGTCGAACTGCTGGAGGGCTTCGGTAAGGAATACGGCCGCTGGCGACTGTCGGGCAATGCGGCGGTCCCGCGCGTGGGGAGCAAAGAGGGCACGCTGGCGGCGGTCAGCCTGTCGAGGCCCGGCGACTTCCTGAACGCGCGCTTCACCCTGGGCGACGCCCTGTCGGACCTGCGGCTCAACCTGAGGGCCGAGGAGGCGCAGGGCGGGCCGCTGGCGGGGGCCCTGGGCTACTCCACCGACCGACCGTTCAGCGCCGTGGCGGTGGTGACCGGGTCGGTCGTGGACGCCCGTGTGCGGACCGGCGCGTTCGAACCGCTGCGCATCCGGGGCCGCTTCGCCGAAGAGGGATCCCGGGCCGCCGGATATGTGAACTTCGGCCAGTCGGACCTGCTGGCCCCGTTCGCGCAGAGGCTGGGGCGGACCGCGCGGTTCGGCGTCGCCAGCGTGCCCGACCGGGATCGGAACGGGGTGCATGCGGTCGCCTGGGACTTCCGCGCCGAGAACGTCTCCAGTCAGGCGCGGGGCTATGTGAGGTTGAGGGACCAAGCCGTGCCCGACGGTCTGGACGTCCGCGTGACCACGCCGAACCTGGCGCGGCTGACGGGAACGTCGCTGGGCGGCGGGGCGGCGCTGCTGGGCCGTTACTCCGGCACGCCGGACGATTGGACATTCGACGGCCAGGTGAGCGTGCTGAACGCCGAGGTGGCCAGCTGGCGCGCCGCGCGGCTGGCGGGACCGGTGACGCTGAACATGGCGGGCGGCCGGGCCACGCTCGAGAGCCGGCTGACCGCGACCGGCGGATCCAGCGAGGGCGTGGTCGGCGGGCTTCTGGGTCGGGACGCCTATGTCGAAGTGGATGCGGTGCGCGAGGTCGGCGGGGCCGTCCTTTTGCGCCGGCTGGACCTGACGGGTCGGGGGCTGAAGGTCGAGGGCCAGGGATCGCGCGGGCTGACCGGCGCCCTGGCGTTCCGCGGCCGCGCCGAGATCACCGACGTCTCGCGCATCCGGCCGGGAGGGTCGGGCGCCTTCGGAGGGCCCCTGACGGCGACTGCGCCCGACGTGGGCAGCCAGTGGAGAATCGCCTTCGACGGGCGGGGACGCGGACTGAAGACCGGGGTCGGCGAGGCGGACCGCCTGCTGGGGCCGCAGCCGCGGCTGCAGGCGACGGGCATGCTGGACGGATCGCGCATCCTGATCGATCAGGCGGCGCTGGCGGGCCAGGGCGCCTCGGCGACGGCCAAGGGCATCCTGGGCTTCGACGGCTCGATGCGGCTGGCGCTGGCCTGGACGGCCGAGGGGCCGTTCGGCGTGGGACCGGTGGAGATCGCCGGCGCCATGCGCGGCGACGGCGGCCTGACCGGCACCTTCGCCCGGCCGCAGGCCGACCTGCGCGCCGCTTTCGACCGCATCGAGGTCGGCGCCCTGGCGCTGACCGAGGCTCGGATGACCCTGACCTTCGCGCGGGGACCGAACGAGACCGACGGCCGGATCGCGGTGACGGCCGGATCGCCCTACGGTCCCGCCCGAGCGGTCGCCGCCTTCGCCCTGGGGCCGAACCGAACCCGGCTGACGGGCGTGGATCTCAACGCCGGCGGAGTGGTGGCGCAGGGGGACGTGACCCTGTCGCGCGGCTTCCCGTCCAGCGCGGACCTGACCTTCACCGCGCGACCGGGGGCGTTTCTGCGCTCCGGCACGCTGGACGGACGGGTACGGCTGACCGACGGCGCAGCGAACGAGAGCGCGGTGCTGAACGTCTCAGGGCGGAACGTGACCTTCGCCGGCTCGACGCTGTCGATCCGGACGCTGGAACTGAGGGGGTCGGGATCGCTGTCGAACCTGCCCTTCACGGCCTCGGTCGACATGGGCGGCGGCACGCCGGTGCAGTTCCAGGGCGACGGCGTGTATTCCCGGACGTCCGAAGCCCAGACGGTGACCCTGAACGGCGACGGGCGGGTGCGCGAGATCGCCTTCACCACGCGCCGCCCCCTGGTCTTCGCCATGGCCGACGACGGACGCGTCGCGCGGGCGGACTTGGCCGTCGGCGGGGGCGTGCTGATCGCCGACTATCGGTCCGACAGCCGGGCGACCTTCATCCAGGCGGACCTGACCAGCGTGGAACTGGGCTCTCTGGCCGGCGACCTGCGCGGTCGGGCGACGGGCACGGTGTCGATGCGCGGGACCGGGAGCGACCTGACCGGATCCGCCCAGCTGACGCTGGAGAACGTCCGCAGCATCGACGCGCCGCGCGGCATGGCGGTGGACGGCACGCTGAACGCCACCCTGATCGACGACCGCCTGCGGCTGGTCGCCCAAGCGCGCGACGAAGGCGCGGTGGAGGCCTCGGCCGACGTCACCCTGCCCGTCGTGGCCTCGGCCAGCCCGCTGCGGCTGGCGATCGACCGGACGCGCACGATGTCGGGGCAGGTGTCGGCGCAAGGCCAGATCCAGCCGATCTGGGATCTGTTCGTCGGCGGCGACCGCAGCCTGTCCGGACAGGTCCAGGCCGACGCCACCTTGGGCGGCAGCTGGAACGAGCCGCGTCTGACCGGCCGGCTGGATCTGGCGCAGGGGACGTTCCGCGACTCGACGTCGGGTCTGAGGCTGGAGGCTCTGCGGCTCGCGGTGCGGTTCGACGACGAGACCGCGCTGATCGAGACCTTCTCCGCCACCGACGGCGAAGGCGGCACGGTGGGCGGCGACGGTCGCCTGGGCCTGCGCCAGGGCGGGGCTTCCAGTTTCAGACTGGATCTGAACCGCTTCCGCGTCATCGACAACGACCTGGCGGTGGCGCGCGCGTCCGGTCCGATCACCGTCGAGCGCCGAACCGACGGCGCCATTACCCTGGCCGGTCGACTGGACGTCGACGAGGCGAGGATCGAGCCGAATCTTCCAGGCTCGAACGGCATCGTGCGCATGGACGTGGTCGAGGTGAACCGGCCCGGCGACGTGCCGGACGACGAGGAGCAGGAAACGCGCGGGCCGCAGGGCCCCCTGATCCGCCTGGCGATCCAGATCCGTTCCCCCGGCGGGGACATCCGCGTCGTCGGCCGGGGCCTGAACGTCGAGATGAACGTCACCGCCGACGTCGGCGGCACCCTGACGCGGCCGACCCTCAGCGGAGTGGCTCGGGTGGTGCGCGGCGATTACGAGTTCGCGGGCAAGCGCTTTGTGTTCGACGAGGACGGCCGGGTCATCCTGTCGACCGATCCGGCGCAGATCCGGCTGAACCTGGAGGCGACGCGCGACGACCCGGCGCTGACGGCCACGATCCGCGTGACCGGCACGGCCGCGCGGCCGGTCATCGCCCTGACCTCGACCCCCGCCCTGCCCCAGGACGAGATCCTGTCGCAGGTTCTGTTCGGCCGATCCGCCTCGCAGCTGTCCCCGGTGGAAGCGGCGCAACTGGCCTCGGGCGTCGCGTCTCTGGCGGGCGGCGGCGGGTTCGACGTGTTCGGCAGCCTGAGGGAACTGGCCGGTCTGGACAGGCTTTCCTTCGGCGCGGAAGCGTCCGGCCTGACGGTCGCGGGCGGGCGCTACATCTCCGACGACGTCTATCTGGAGATCATCGGCGGCGGCGAAGGCGGCGCGGCGGTCAGCGTCGAATGGCAGCCGCGACGCAACCTGGCGATCCAGTCGAAGTTCGGCGGCCAGGGCGAGGCCAGCCTGTCGATCCGCTGGCGGCGTGAAAGCGGACGGACGGACGGACGCGAGGACCGACGGCCCAACCGCAACTGATCAGGCGGCCCGCCGCAGCTCCGCCACGCGGGAGGCGCCCCTCAACGCGACGGCGTGCAGCAGGACGCACAGAGCCAGAAGAACGACGCTGAGCAAGGTCCAGCCGGTCGCCTCGGCCGGCCGCAAGGCCAGGTCGATCGCCCGGTCGCCAAGACGATAGACCAGCAGAACCAGGAAGATGATCGGGATCACGGTGCCGCGCCGCCGCCAGTGCCAGGCCGCCAGGATGATCTGGAACGCCGCCCAGCCGGCAGCCAGAGCGACGCCCATCTCGATCATGCCGTTCTCGACCATCCCCTGGAGGATGGCGGCCGTCTGCGGGGACTGTTCGGCGAACCGTCGGGCCTCTTCCGCCGCCGCCATGCGCATGGCGCCCATGTTCTGGCTCATGAGCACGGCGCCGAAAGCGGACATGGCGCCGGAGATCACCAGGGCGAAGCTGGAGGCGCCCGCCGCCGCGCGCGCCTCGCCCTCCCCGCGCAAGGGCGCAAATGGATTGATCATGTGGATCCACTGAGTCATCGCCGCGCTCTCCCCCACCCGCGATTCCCCGAGGATGCTACGCCCTGCGGCGTCTCGCGCGAAGCGGCTTCGCTTCACCTTTGCCGCCGGGACGGCTAAGCCCCTGGCATGTCGTTTTCCCCATTCGAACAGGCCGTGCTCGACCGGGCGACGGCCGACGCCGAGCGGCTGGTGGCGCGCGCGGTGAGCTGGGCCGAGGTGAACTCCGGCAGCGGCCATGCGGCGGGGCTGGCGCGGATGCTGGACCTGCTGGAGGCCGAGGCGGCGCGGCTGCCCTGCGCCGTCGAACGAGTGGCGACGGCCGATTCCGTCACGGTCGGTGAACAGGGCGAGGTGGTGGCGCGGCCGCACGCGCCGGCGCTGAAGCTGGCCTGTCGGCCGGCTGCGCCCATCCAGATCGTGCTGACCGGCCATTACGACACCGTCTTCCCCGCCGAGTCCCCGTTCCAGTCCGTGGCGCGCCGTGCGGACGGCGCCCTGAACGGGCCGGGGATCGCCGACATGAAGGGCGGAATCTCCGTCATGCTGGGGGCGCTGGAGGCGTTCGAGACCCATCCGGGGCGAGAGAGAGTCGGCTGGACCGTGCTGCTGTCGCCGGACGAGGAGATCGGTTCGCCCGGCTCGGCGCCGCTGCTGGCCGAACTGGGGGCGCGGGGGCATCTGGGCCTGACCTACGAACCGTCCCTGCCGGACGGCACGTTGGCGGGCGCGCGCAAGGGCAGCGGCAACTTCCATCTGGTGGTCCACGGCAAGGCGGCGCATGCGGGGCGGGCCTTCCATGAGGGAGCCAACGCCGTGGCCGGCGCGGCGCTCGTCGCGGCGCGCCTGCACGAGCTGAACGGTCGGCGCGAGGGCGTGACCGTCAATGTGGCGAAGATTTCCGGAGGCGGCGCGCTGAACGTCATTGCCGATCGGGCCGTGGTGCGGTTCAACGTGCGCGTTCCCGACAGCCAGTCCGCGGCCTGGGTGACGGACGCGATCGGCGAGATCGCGGGCGCCCCTCCCCTGCCCGGCCTGTCGCTGCACCTGCATGGCGGCATGACGCGCGCGCCGAAGCCCATGGACGCGGCCCAGACCGAGCTGTTCGAAGCCGTCCGCGCGACCGGCGCCCTGCTGGGCCAGAAGATCGCCTGGAAGCCGTCGGGCGGGGTGTGCGAGGGCAACAACCTGCACGCCGCCGGCCTGCCCAACGTCGACACACTTGGCGTCGTCGGCGGCGACATCCATTCGGACCAGGAGTTCGCCTGGCCGGACAGCTTCGCCGAACGGGCCCGGCTAAGCGCCCTGATCCTGTGCCGCGTCGCGTCCGGAGAGATCGACGCCGCCCGCCTGAAACGCCTTCGTCTGGAGACCGCGTAACCCGCATGCTCGTCGTCCGTCCCGCCGGCCCCGCCGACCTCGACTTCCTGCTGGAGCTGGCCATCCTGTCCGGGCCCGGCTTCACCAGCCTGCCGGAGGATCCGGACCAGTTGTCGGAGCGGCTGGACCTGTGCCGCGACAGCTTCGCGGGCGCCGTGCCGCGCGAGCAGGCCTGGTACACGCTGATGCTGGAGGAGACCGACACCGGCGACGTCGACGGCGTGGGCTCGGTCAAGGCGACGGTGGGGTTGAAGCGGCCCTTCTTCAGCTTTCGGGTCCAGAACACGACGCAGTCGTCGCCCAGCCTGGGCGTGCGGCTGGAGCATCAGACGCTGAAGCTGGTCAACGAATGCACCGGCTGGACCGAGGTCGGGTCCCTGTTCCTGAAGGCGGACCGGAGGAAAGGCGGCGCGGGACGGCTGCTCAGCCAGTCGCGCTACATGCTGATCGGGGCCCAGCCCGATCTGTTCGCAGAGACCGTTCTGGCCGAGCTGCGCGGCGTGTTCACGCCCGACGGCGCCTGCCCCTTCTGGGACCATGTGGCGCACAAGTTCTTCCCCATGGAGTTCGACGAGGCCGACCGGATGACCGGCTCGACCGACAAGCAGTTCATCCTCGATCTGGCCCCGCGCGAGCCGATCTACGTCGAACTGCTGCCCGAGCCGGCGCGAGCCGTGATCGGCAAGGTGCATCCGCAGGGCGTGCCGGCGATGGCCCTGCTGGAATCCGAAGGGTTCCGGCCCAACGGCCTGGTCGACATCTTCGACGCCGGTCCCACCGTCACCTGCCGCCGCGACGACATCCGCACGGTGCGCGACGCGCGGGCCCTGACGGCGCGGATCGTGGATCAGGTCGACGCCGAACTGCCAGCCCTGATCTCCACCGCCAGCGTCGCCGGCTTCCGCGCCGTGCGGCAGAAGGCGGCGATCGAGGGCGACCATGCCCATATCGACGCCGAAACCGCCGCCGCGCTGAAGGTGCGCGACGGCGACATGATCCGCGTGAAGAGCTGACCCGATGACCCGACTGATCTCCACCGACCCCGCGACCGGCGACGTCGTCTGGGAAGGCGACGCCACTTCTCTCGGCGAGGTCGAGCGCGCGGCGGTGATGGCGCGACGTGCCTTCCGTGACTGGGCCGACCGGCCGCGGCAGTTCCGCATCGACGCCCTGAAGCGATACCAGGCGGCGCTGAAGGCGCGCGCGCCGGAGATCGCCGAGGCCATCAGCCGCGAGACCGGCAAGGCCCTGTGGGAGAGCACCGCCGAGCTGGCGGCCATGCAGGGCAAGGTGGACATCTCCATCCGCGCCTATGACGAGCGGACCGGCGAGCGCGAGACCGCGACCGGCTTCGGCCGCGCCGTGCTGCGGCACCGGCCGCACGGCGTGGCGGCGGTGTTGGGGCCGTTCAACTTTCCGGGTCACCTGCCCAACGGCCACATCGTGCCGGCGCTGCTGGCCGGCGACACCGTTGTGTTCAAGCCGTCCGAGGAAGCGCCCCTGACCGGGCAGCTGATGCTGGAGTGCCTGCGCGAAGCCGACCTGCCCGAGGGCGTGGTCAACGTCGTGCAGGGCGGGCGCGAGCTGGGGCAGGCCCTGCTGAGCCAGGACATCGACGCCCTGATGTTCACCGGCTCGGGCGCCGCGGGCGCGCACTTCAAGCGCCAGTTCGCCGAGAACCCGCACGTCATCCTGGCGCTGGAACTGGGCGGCAACAATCCGCTGGTGGTCTGGGACGCCAAGGACGCCGAGGCGGTGGCCGGCATCGTGGCGATGAGCGCCTTCGTCACCACCGGCCAGCGCTGCTCCTGCGCGCGGCGGCTGATCGTCGAGGCGGGATCGAAGGGCGACGCCGTGATCGAGGCCGTGGCCGCCATCATGGACCGGCTGACCTATGCGCCTTGGAACAGCTCACCCGAGCCGTTCGGCGGGCCCCTGATCTCGGCCCGCGCGGCGTCGCAGGCGCGCGAGGCCTTGCAGGCGCGCATCGACCTAGGGGCGCGGGTGATCCGCGACACCGGGCCCGTCGAGGGCCTGTCCGACGCCTTCGTCAGACCGGCCCTGATCGACGTCACCGACGTGCAGGTTCCGGATGAGGAGATCTTCGCCCCCTTCCTGTCGGTCCAGCGCGTGCCGATCTTCGACGAGGCGATCGCGGCGGCGAACCGGACGAAGTACGGCCTGTCCGCCGGTCTGGTCAGCGACGATCCGGCGAAGTGGGACCGGTTCGTCAACCGCATCCGCGCCGGCGTGGTGAACTTCAACCGCCCGACCACCGGCGCGGCGGGCGACATGCCCTTCGGCGGCCTGGGCCAGAGCGGCAACCACCGGCCCAGCGCCTACTACGCGGCCGACTACTGCGCCTATCCTGTGGCCAGCTTCGAGGCCGGCGAGGTCCGCAACATCGAGGGCGAGATGAAGGGTCTGCGGGCGTGACCACACACGCCGTCGAGGCCAACGCCGACGGACTGATCGGGCCGACGCATTCCTATGCGGGGCTGTCGCCGGGGAACCTGGCGTCGGATCGGAACCGGGGGCTGGCGTCCAATCCGAAGGCGGCGGTGTTGCAGGGGCTGCAGAAGATGCGGCTGCTGGCCGATCTGGGCCTGCCGCAGTTCGTGCTGCCGCCGCAGGAGCGGCCGGACATCCCGTTTCTCAGATCGCTGGGCTTCGTCGGGTCGGATGCGCGGGTGCTGGAGGACGCGTGGCGCGACGCCCCCGCCTTCGCCGCCGCCGCCTGCTCCGCCTCGGCCATGTGGGCCGCCAACGCGGCGACGGTGACGCCCAGCGCGGACAGCGCCGACGGACGGGTGCACTTCACCCCGGCCAATCTGGTGACCAACCTCCACCGCTCGCTGGAGCATCGGCAGACGACGCGGGCGCTGGACGCCCTGTTCCCCGATCCGGACCGTTTCGCCGTTCACGACGCCCTGCCCCCCGTCGCCCATCTGGCCGACGAGGGCGCGGCCAACCACGTGCGCCTGTGCGCAGAGCACGGAGCGCCGGGCGTCAACCTGATGGTTTGGGGACGCGAGGCGTGGGAGGGCTGGACCGGCCTGTTCCCGGCCCGGCAGACCCGCGAGGCCTCCGACGCCGTCATGCGCCGGCACGGGGCCGGCGGCGCGGTGCTGGCGCGCCAGTCGCGCGACGCCATCGCGGGCGGCACCTTCCACAACGACGTGGTCTGCGTCGGCGCGCTGAACGTGCTGTTCCATCACGAGCTGGCGTTCGAGGACACGGCCGCGACGCATGAAGCCATCCGGCGCGCCGCAGACGGCCGGTTCGAGCCGGTGTTCGTGGAGGTCTCCAACGCCGACCTGCCGCTGGGCGACGCCATCGCCAGCTATCTGTTCAACTCCATGCTGATCCAGGTTCCGGGCCAGGACCGGCTGACGCTGGTCTGCCCGACCGAGACGCAGGAGAACCCGGCCAGCCGTGCGGTCACGGAGCGGCTGATCGCCTCCAACGGTCCGATCGGAGAGGTCCGGTTCGTCGACGTGCGCCAGTCCATGCGCAACGGCGGCGGCCCCGCCTGCCTGCGCCTGCGCGTCGTGCTGACGGAGGCGGAGTTGGCGGCGACCAATCCGGCGATGCGGCTGACGCCCGACCTGCACGACCGCTTGATCGCCTGGGCCGAGCGGCACTATCGCGACGAACTGGTCGCGCGCGACCTGGCCGATCCCGACCTGCTGACCGAGAGCCGCGCAGCGCTGGACGAGCTTACCGGAATCCTGGAGCTGGGGTCGAACTTCTATCCGTACCAGCGGACCTGAGCGGAGGTCACATGTAGGACGTGATCGCCGGCGCCGAGCCCCAATCGTCCTCTGCGCCGTTTTCGTGGCGCACCGGTGCTTCCGCCAGCTCCTCGGGCGTGACGCCCTCCAGGCAGGCGACGTTCACGCAGTAGAAGTCGCCGCCCATCACCTCCTCCGAGGCCGATACGAAGGCGTAGACTCCGCACGTCCTGCAAAAGGTGTGATCTATGCCGCCTTCGCCAAAGCGGTAGTGGGTCAGCTGGTCATCGCCCTGGAGGAGTCGGAACGCTTCGGCGGGCACATGGCTCTTCCAAATCCGGGTCTTGGCGCAGAACGAGCAGTTGCACCTGAGGGTCGAGGCGTACCAGGACCCCGGCCGCATCTGAGCCGAACGCCGTCCTTCCGGGGCGAGATCGATTTCGCACTCAAATCGCACGGCGCCGCAATGGCAGGCACCGGTTCGGGTCTGATACATGTGGGTTTCCTTACGCCGCGAAGCGTCCGCCTCTCGCGGCATAGGCCTGGGTGCCGTGGGTGAAGACCTGATCGGTTGGGAGAACGGCGTCGATCGGGATCGTGTCGGCGTCCTTCAGCCGGGCGTAGATCGGGCCGAAGTCCTGCAGGGTCTCGCGCTTCAGGCGCTCAATGGAATCGATGACGAAGTAGACCTGCTGGAAATCGTCGATGCGGTAGAGGGTGCGCATCACGCGCTCCAGATCGAAGCCGATCCGGTTGGGCGACGGGTCCTCGACGGCGAAGACGCTCTCGGTCGCTGAAGACACGATGCCGGCGCCGTAGATGCGCAGACCGCCCGGGTCCTGCATCAGACCGAACTCGACCGTGTACCAGTACAGACGCGCCAGATTGGGGAGCATTCCCAGCGAGGCCGCGCGTTGGCCGCCCTTGCCGTAGGCCTCCATGTAGTCGGCGAAGTCCGGATCCGTCAGCATCGGCACGTGGCCGAAGACATCGTGGAAGATGTCCGGCTCCTGCAGATAGTCCAGCTGGTCCGGCTTGCGGATGAACTGGCCCGAGGGGAAGCGGCGGTTGGCCAGGTGGTCGAAGAAGACCTCGTCGGGCACCAGGCCCGGGACGCAGACCACGGTCCAGCCGGTGAGCGCCTGCAGCTTGGGGTTCATGACCTCGAAGTCCGGGATGCCGCCCGTGTTCAGGTCCAGCGCGTCCAGCCCCTTCAGGAAGACGTCGGCGGCGCGGCCGGGCAGGATCTTCATCTGCCGGGCGTAGAGGGTGTTCCAGGTCTCGTGCTCGACCGGGCTGTAGGCGCCCCAGTTCTGGGGGATCGTCCAGTCCTCGGCGGCGCCTTCGGGCGGCGTCTCGAAAACGTGTTCGAAGTCGGACATGGGACGCTCTTTCCTGCCGTTCCGCGCTCTGCGGCGCGCTGACCGCGAACCTAGGCGTCCGGACGGGCGGACGCCAGCGTCACTGGAGGCGATGCGCGGCCGGCGTCAGGCGGCCGGACACGTCCTTGCGCAGCCAGCCGGCCGGCAGTTCGATGAGCTGGGAGCCGGCGGCCGTCAGAACGTCCTCGGCCGCATAGGCGACGAAGCCGCCGTCGTCGCCGGTGGCGAGCACGCGGTAGAAGGGCTGGGCCGCATCGACGTCCCCGACGTCGGCGGGACGGCCGGCATAGGCGGCGTCCACGTCGACGATCACGCCGGCAAAGGCGTGATCCCGGTGCCGGACGGCCTGGCCGAGGCGGAAGCGGGCGGTGGGAACATCGGTCATGGTCGCATCCTGAACGGCCAAGCCTGAGCCGCGTCCGAGCGCGTCGTTCATCTTCCTGACAGGGTCGGCATTGCGCGGACGGTGCGTCGCGCTATCGTCGTCGGCGACGGGGGTCGCCTTCGGACCGCCCAAAGAAAGTTCGGCCATGCCGGAGATCGACGGCGCGCCCGCGCGGCGCGACGCCCGGTCCCCCCGCCGCGACGGCGACGGTCGAGAGGCGCCCCTGTACGGCGCGCTCGATCTGGGGACCAACAATTGCCGCCTGCTGATCGCGCGCCCGGCGCGGGAAGGCTTTCGCGTGATCGACAGCTTCAGCCGGATCGTGCGGCTGGGCGAGGGGGTGTCGCGCAGCGGCCGGCTGGACGACGCCGCCATGGACCGGGCCTATGAGGCGCTGGATCTGTGCGCCGAGCGTTTGGCGCGGCGCGGCATCGAGGGCGCCCGGATCAGCGCCGTGGCGACCCAGGCGTGCCGGCAGGCGGAGAACGGCGCGGCGTTCGTCGAGCGGGTTCGGGCCGGCACGGGGCTGAAGCTGCGGATCATCGGGCCGGAGGAGGAAGCCGCCTTGTCGGTCGAGGGGTGCCGCAACCTGCTGGACGCGCGCACCGAGGCGGCGCTGGTGATCGACGTGGGCGGCGGCTCGACCGAGCTGTCGTGGATGCGCGGCGACGGGCGGGGATTCCGGACCGTGGCCTGGATGAGCGCGCCGGTCGGGGTGGTGACCCTGGCCGAGGCCCATCCGGAGCCGGACGACGGGCTGGAGGCGTGGTTCGAGGCCATGGTCGGGACGATGACGCGGGCGCTGGAGACGGCGGAATGTCCACCGGACCTGACCGCCCTGTTCCATGCCGGGCGGGGGCATCTGGTCGGGACGTCGGGAGCCATCACCAGCCTGGCCGGGGTTCATCTGGGCCTGAAGCGATACCGGCGCGACCAGGTGGACGGGCTGTGGATGACGCGCACGGAATGCGAGGCGGCGGCGTCGCGGCTGCTGCACCTGGGGCCCAAAGGGCGGGCCGCCGACAGCTGCATCGGGCAGGAGCGGGCCGATCTGGTGATGGCCGGCGCGGCGATCCTGGAAGCGGTTCAGCGCGGCTGGCCCAGCGAGCGCGTGCGCGTGGCCGACCGCGGCCTGCGCGAGGGGCTGCTTTTGCAGAAGATGCGCGAGGAAAGGCAGGCGTCCCCGTCTCGGCGACGCCGGAGGCGGCGACGCGGCGGTCAGCCCCCCGGCGGCGGAGGTGGGGGCGGGGGCGAGACCTGAACCGGCAGGCTGAGGTCGCAGACGGAGAAATCCGCTCCCCGCGCCGCGCGGGTTTGGGCCACCGTTTCAATGAACGCCGGGGCCTGGGCCCGCATGACGTGGACCACCGGACGCTCGGCCTCAGGCAGATCGGCGGCGACGCGAACGCGGACCATCCTGTCCGGCTCGGTGACCTGTCCGGAAGGGTCGGTCCCGGGCTTGAGCGCACGGACGACGTCCAGCCCCTCCAGCGTCATGCCCCAGATGGTGTAGCGCTTGTCGAGCGCCGGATAGGGCTGGCGCATGATGAAGAACTGGCTGTTGGCGGTGTCGGGATCCTCGTCCCGCGCCATGCCCGCGACGCCGGGGCAGTAGAGCCCCCAGGCATGCACCTTGCCGTCCGAGGTCAGGGGCATCAGGGCGTCGGGCTGGGTCTGAACCGGCAGGCTGTTCAGGAAGCCGACGACCGCGCCGGCCGGCGACGCCACGGGCGTGAAGGCCAGATCGGGGCCACGACGGAAGGTGAACTCCCCGACCAGGTCCGGATAGGCGCTCTGTCCCTCGCCGGTGCCGAGCGGGTCGCCCGTCTGGGCCATGAACCAGTCGATGACCCGGTGCCAGACGAGACCGTCGTAGACGCCGAGGCGCGACAGCAGGCGGATGCGCTCCACGTGCAGGGGCGCGGCCTCGGGCAGCAGCTCCAGGATGATCCGGCCCTTGGTCGTGTCGATCAGCAGCAGGTTCTCGGGGGCCACGCGGCGCCACCCGGCCTCGTCCACTGCGACGGCCGGCGCGCCAGGCACGACGCCGAGGCGGGGGTCCTGAGCGGCGGCGTGGCCGGCGGCCAAAGCCGCGCCGAGGGCGATCAGCGATGCGGTCAGGCGCTTCACGGCGTCACCTCCACGAGGGGCATGAGGTCGCAGACGTTGAAGGCGGCGCCGCGCGCGGCGCGCGTCGTCTCGATCGAGGCCTGATAGGTCGGGCTTGAGGGATCCATCACGCGCACGGTCGGTCGTTCACCGGCCGGCATCGCTGCGGCGGTGCGGACGCGGACCATGCGGTCCGGCTCGCCCTGCACGGCGCCGTCCATGGCGTCTTCGCCCGCCTTGATGGCGCGCACGGCCTCCATGCCCTGAACCACCCGGCCGAAAGGCGTGTAGGTTCCATTCAGCCGGTCGTTGCGGCCCGTCATGAGGTAGAACTGGCTGTTGGCGCTGTCGACCGGGCCGGACCGGGCCATTCCGACGGTCGCGGGGCAGAACAGACCCTGGGCCGGAGTCTTCTTATCCACGGTGAACATCATCTGGGCGTCCGGCTGGCTGGAAACCGGCATGACGCCCATGAGGCCGACGAGGCCGGGGCCCGCGTTCGGCACGGGGACGAAGCCGTCCTGAGCGCCCCGGCGGAAGGCGAACTCGGCCTTGACGTCGAGCAGGTCGCTGCCGCCCGCGCCGGTGCCGGTCGGGTCGCCCGTCTGGGCCATGAAGCCCGGTATGACGCGGTGGAAAGGCACGCCGTCATAGAAGCCGCGATCCGCGAGCGTACGCACCCGCTCCACATGATTCGGCGCCATGCGGGGCTCAAGCTCCACCAGGATGCGTCCATGCACGGTGTCGATGACCAGCAGGTTCGCCGGCTCGACGGTGCGCCAGACGTCCTGCGCCGAGGCCGGCCCGCCCAGAGTCAGGGCGGCGACCGCCCCCATGAACCACGCCGAAACCTTCATCCTCACCTCTTCACGCGGGCCCGGACGGCGGCGGCGACGCCGGGGCTGACGAAACTGTCGATCGCGCCGTCCAGACGCGCGATCTCCTTGACCAGACGGCTGGCGACGGCCTGGTGACGCGGGTCCGCCATCAGAAAGACCGTCTCTATGTCCGCATTCAGGCGCTGATTCATCGCCGTCATCTGAAACTCGTACTCGAAGTCGGCCACGGCGCGCAGGCCCCGCACGATCACCGCGGCGTTCAGCGATTCGGCAAAATGCATCAGCAGGGTGTCGAACGGCCGGACCTCGACCGCGGCTCCCAGATGGGCGACCTCGGCGCCAACCATGGCGACGCGCTCGTCGGTGCTGAACAGCGGACCCTTGTCGTCGTTGCGGGCCACGCCGATGACCAGACGGTCCACCAGCTTCACCGCCCGACCGATGATGTCCATGTGACCGTTGGTGATCGGATCGAAGGTGCCGGGATAGAGCCCGATTCGCATGGGGTTCCCCTGTGCCGCCCGGGGGCCGGGTCGACCGAAAAAACAGAGTCCGTTGAGTCCACAGAGTCCATCGACCCCAACGAAAGACGCGTCCCCGAGAAAAGACGAGTGCACAAGGTGCACATTCCGGCGGGCGTGCGAACCCGCGTTCGACATCATAACCCGGTTCGCGGACGCCGTCGGGAAAAGGTCTCAGATTTTTTCCGGCGGGGCCGCCGACCAGGCTGCGGCGAGTCGGGCGACGACCTCCGGCGCCGGATCGAAGACGTGGTCGCCGACGGCGGTCAGGGCGGCGGCGGGAGTGGCGCTGTTGCACAGGAAGGCGTGGTGGAACGTCGGCAGGTCGGACAGACGGACGACGGCATGGTTCTGGATCAGGCCGACGGCGGCGAGATTTCGCCGGATCAGGGCCTGGGCGACGCCTTCGAGCTTGGGCCCTTCCGGCCAGACGACCTCGTCGCCCTTGACGAAGCCGACGTTCCACAGCGTGCCTTCCAGAATGCGGCCGTCGGCGTCGGTGAACAGGGCGTCGTCGAAGCCGGCCTGGGACGCCGCGCGGCGGGCGCGGATCAGCCCCATGGTGGCCACGTGCTTCAGATGCGGGGCTTCGCGCAGGTAGGCGACGGGCATGACTCGACGCGGTCCGAGGGGCAAGGGCGGGTCGAAGACGCCGATCATGACGCGGGGACGACCGACCCAAGCGACCTGCCGATGGGAAATCTCGGGCGAGAACAGGCTGACCCGCAGCCAGGCGTCGCGACGATCGCCGAGCGCGGCGCGCATGAGCTCGCGCAGGCGGTCTTCGCCCACGGTCTGTCCGAACAGTTCGACGGAGGCGGTCTCCAGCCGGACCAGATGCAAGTCCAGCCCTCGAGCGGCGCCGTGCTCGACGCGGAACGAGGTGTAGGCGCCATGGTTGACCAGCGCCGGATGGGCCAGATCGTCGGCGGTGGCCGGAGCTCCGTCGATGAAGAGAGACATTGGATACCTTCGTATTGAGGTATATACCTAGAAAATATCTTGGAGACCTCAATGTCAGTATACGCACCCTTGCAAAGGCAGCTAGCCTCCACGAACCAATCGGTCGTCCGCCTGTCGTTTGCGGACATCGAGCGCCTGCTCGGCCGACGCCTGCCGCCTTCGGCGTACGACGAAAAGATCAAGCGCCAGTGGTGGGCCAACACCGACACTCACAGTCAGGCGCGCGCGTGGCTGTCGGCTGGGCGCAAAGCGAAGCTGGATGCCGCCGCGAACGCGGTCATGTTCGTCCGAGAAGAGCGACCTCACAGTCAGCAACTGACGATAGCCGACTCGGCGTTGACTGGAGCCGCACGCCAACTGCTGACCTCCACCGCCCGCGAGTACGGCATCGACGTGCCCGAAGCGGCGGCACAGCTTCTCAACGAAGCGGCGCGCGAACGTAGGAAATCCATCCTCGACGGCTTCGTCGGTCGCTCCAAACTCTCCTCGGTGTCCAGCGCGGATCTGATCCGGGAGGATCGCGATGCCCGGTGAGCGGATCGTCGATGCCTCGCTGCTCGGCGCCGCGCTGTTCGAGGAAACGAAGTCCGACGTCGCGCGGCGATTCCTGGCGGGCGATCACGAACTCCTGGCCCCCAGCCTCCTGACGCTGGAGATCGCGAGCCTCGCCGCGAAAAAGGTCTGGAGAGGCGAAGCCGACGTGGAAATTGGGGCCAGAGCGGTGGATGAAGCCCTGACCCTCGTGCCGGAGACGATCGACATCGAACCCTTGGCGGCGCGGGCCTTCGAACTGGCGGCACGTCATCGGTTTTCGGCCTATGACGCGAGCTACCTGGCCCTCGCCGAGCGTCGCGCTTGTGTGGTCGTGACGCTGGACGAGAAGCTGGTGCGCCGTGCGGCGGACGTCGGTCTGGGACATCTTGTGGAAGAGGTCCGATAGGCCTCAGGACTCGGTGGAGTCCGCCGCGTTGATCGCGTCCCCGTCATCCCCACCCGAATCCGGCAACCGTTCCACGGACACCACCTTCTCGCCCTCGGCGGTCTTGAAGATCGTCACCCCCTGGCTGGCGCGGCCGACGATGCGGACCTGGTCCATGCGGGTGCGGATCATCTGGCCGCCGGAGGTGACCAGCAGAAGGTCGTCGGTCTCCTCGACCGGGAAGGCGGCGGCGAGGCGGTCGCCCGCGCGACCGCCCAGGCCATGGGCGGTCAGGCCTTTGCCGCCGCGGCCGGTGCGTCGGTACTCATAGGCCGAGGAGCGCTTGCCGAAGCCCGTTTCGGTGACGGTCAAGATGAACTGTTCCGCGGCGCCCAGTTCGGCGATGCGTTCGACCGACAGGACGGCGTCGGCGACGGCATCTTCATCGGCCTCGACCGGCGTCTCGTCCTCGCCGTCGCCGTTCGCCGCCTTGCGCATGGCGTTGGCGTGCTTGACGTAGGCCGCGCGCTCTTCCGGGGTGGCGTCGACGCGGCCGAGGATGGCCATGGAGATGACCTCGTCGCCCTCGGCCAGGCGCACGCCGCGCACGCCGGTGGAGTCCCGGCCCTTGAACACGCGCACGTCGTCGGCCTTGAAGCGGATGGCCTGGCCCAGGGCCGTGGTCAGCAGCACGTCGTCCTCGCCGGTGCACAGGGCGACGCCGACCATGTGGTCGCCCTCCTCCAGCTTCATGGCGATCTTGCCGGCGCGATTGACCGTGGCGAAGTCCGACAGCTTGTTGCGGCGCACGTCGCCTGACGCCGTGGCGAACATGACGTCGAGGTCGCCCCAGGTCGCCTCGTCCTCCGGCAGGGGCAGGACGTTCATGATGGTGTCGCCGGGCTCGATCGGCAGCAGGTTCACGAAGGCCTTGCCGCGCGACTGGGGATTGCCCAGCGGCAGGCGCCAGGTCTTCAGCTTGTAGGCCTTGCCGTTGGTGGCGAAGAACAGGACCGGGGTATGGGTCGAGGCGGAGAAGACGCCGACGACGGCGTCGTCCTCCTTCATCGCCACGCCGCTGCGGCCCTTGCCGCCGCGGTGCTGGGTCCGATAGGCGTTCAGCGCCACGCGCTTGACGTAGCCGCCGTGGGTGACGGTGACGACCATGTCCTCGCGCGGGATCAGGTCCTCGTCCTCCATCTCGCCGTCGCCTTCTCCGATCAGGGTGCGGCGCGGGACGGCGAAGCGGTCCCTCACCTCCTGCAACTCCTCGCGGATGACGCCCAGGATGTTGGCGCGGTCGCTGAGCAGGGTCAGGTGGCCCTGGATCGTGCCGGCCAGCTCGTGCGCCTCGCCGAAGATGTCGTCGCGGCCGAGGCCGGTCAGGCGCGACAGGGTCAGGGCCAGAATGGCGCGGGCCTGTTCGTCGGTCAGGTTCAGCTTGTCGCCGTCGACCAAAGCCGAGCGCGGATCGGCGATCAGTTCGATCAGGGCCATCATGTCGCCGACCGGCCAGGACTTTGCCTGCAGCCGCTCGCGCGCCTCGGACGGATCGGCCGAGGAGCGGATGATGTGGATGACCTCGTCGATGTTGGCGACGGCGACGGCCAGTCCGACCAACACGTGGCCGCGGTCGCGGGCCTTGGCCAGCTCGAACTTGATGCGGCGGACGACCACTTCCTCTCGGAACTCGAGGAAGGCCTCGAGCAGGGCGCGCAGTCCCATCTGCTCGGGACGGCCGTGGTTCAGGGCCAGCATGTTGACCCCGAACGAGCTCTGCATGGCGGTGAAGCGCCACAGCTGGTTGAGGACGACGTCGCCGGACGCGTCGCGCTTCAGCTCCACCACCATGCGCATGCCGTGGCGGTCGGATTCGTCGCGGACGTCGGAGATGCCCTCGATCTTCTTCTCGCGCACCAGTTCGGCGATGCGCTCGATCAGGGTCTGCTTGTTGACCTGATAGGGCAGCTCGGTGACCACGATCGCTTCGCGGTCCTTGCGGATGGTCTCGATCGAGGCCTTGCCGCGCACCACCACGGAACCGCGGCCGTCGCGCAGGGCGACGCGGGGTGCGGTGCGGCCCATGATCTCGCCGCCGGTGGGGAAGTCGGGGCCCGGCACGACGTCCAGCAAGGCGTCGTCGCCGATTTCCGGATCGTCCAACAGGGCCAGGCAGGCGTCGATCACCTCGCCCAGATTGTGCGGCGGGATGTTGGTGGCCATGCCGACCGCGATGCCGCCGGCGCCGTTGACCAGAAGATTGGGGATGCGGGTCGGCAGGACGACCGGCTCCAGCTCCTTCTCGTCATAGTTCGGCTGGAAGTCGACGGTGTCCTTGTCGATGTCGGCCATCAGGGCCGTGGCGGCCGTGGCCATGCGGCACTCGGTATATCGCATGGAGGCGGGCATGTCCCCGTCCACCGAGCCGAAGTTGCCCTGGCCGTCGACCAGCATCAGCCCCATCGAGAACGGCTGGGCCATGCGCACCAGCGCCATGTAGACAGAGGCGTCGCCGTGCGGGTGGAAGCGGCCCAGCACGTCGCCGACCACGCGCGCGCACTTGGAATAGGACTTCGACGGCTCCATTCCCAGGTCATGCATCGAATACAGGATGCGGCGATGCACCGGCTTGAGGCCGTCGCGCGCGTCCGGCAAGGCTCGGCTGACGATGACGCTCATCGCATAGTCGAGGTACGACTTGCGCAGTTCGTCTTCGATGGTGATGGAGGCCACGTCGCCGCCCCGGGGAGCGCCGTTTTCGGGGGTCAGATCGGTCAAGGATTTCGGGCTTTCGTCCGGCGGAATCGGAACGTGTTCCGCGCCCCCGGTTTCTAGCATTCATCGGCCTTTGGGGCCAAGCCGCGGGGGCCGTCCGGAACCCGCCGTCCACGGAGAAGATCATGCGCCGCCGAACCCTCGCCGCCGTCGCCGTTTCGATGACGCTGCCGCTGGGCGCCTGCGCCTCCATGGGCGTGGGGGATCGGGCCCCGCTGGGCGATTTCGGCGAGGCGACGCTGGTGAACGCCGAGGGTGCGCGGGTGGGCCGCGCGGTGTTGACGCAGGGACCGACGGGCCTGCTGATCCGGGTCGAGGCGACAGGCCTGACGCCCGGCTGGCACGGCGTCCACCTGCACCAGACCGGCACGTGCGAGGGAGCCTTCACCAGCGCGGGCGGACACATCCACGGCGGCGAGGGCGGCAAGCCGCACGGCCTGCTGAACGCCGACGGGCCCGACGACGGCGACCTGCCCAACGTGCACGCCGACGCGGGCGGCCGGGTGATGGCCGAAGTGTTCACCCCGCGCGCGCGCATCGCCGCGACCGGGCCGGGCTCCTGGTTGCTGGACGCGGACGGCTCGGCCATCGTGGTCCACGCCGGGGCCGACGACCACACGACCCAGCCGATCGGCGGCGCGGGCGACCGCGTGGCGTGCGGGATCGTGGCGGCGGGATAGGGTCTTTAAGCTGGCCTAACGCTCGCGACGCGGTCGCTCGCTGCTTGAGGCCCGCGTCACGCTTTCGCCGCGCCGGCTCTGAGGCCGCGCTCGGCCAGGGCGACCACGGCGACGCCGCCCATGGTCAGGGCCGCGCCGGTCAGGATCTGGGCGGTCAGGACGTCGTCCAGGAAGACCGCGCCGATCAGGATCGACACCACCGGCGTGGCCAGCAGATAGGGCGTGACGCGGCCCGCCTCGCGCCGCTGGACCAACCAGAACATCAGGCTGGTGGCGACGATCGACGACGCCAGACCCGACCACAGCACCGCCGCCCAGGTCAGCGGCGACGCGGCGGCCATGGCGGGCAGCTGGCCCCGCTCCCAGAAGGCCGAGGCGGCGGCGAGCGTGGGCAAGGCGGTCAGCGCCAGCAGGCCCTGCATCTTCAGCGGAGGGATGGACGTCGTGCGGCGGGCGATGACGGTCGTCAGGGCCCAGGCGGCGCTGGCCATGCCGACGACGACGATGGCCTTCCAGTCCTCCAGCGCATGCGGATCCGCCGCCATCCAGGCGACGCCGACGAAGGCGACGACCAGGCCCAGCAGCGCCATTCGCGACAGGCGCTCGCCCAGGATCAGAAAAGCGAACAGGGCTGTGAACGGAATCCACAGTTGAGCGGCGACGGATGCCGGGCTGACGTCGTTCGCCAGCCAGAAGCCGAGATAGATCAGGCCGTAGTGGATGGGCCCGCCCATCAGGACGATGATCAGCAGGCTGCGCCGGTCCGGGAACGGGGGCCGCACGAAGGGGATCAGGCAGACGCCGGCCAGGGCGAAGCGCAGAGCCGCCGTCAGCATGGGCGGAAGCTCTTCGGTCGCCACCTTGGCCGCGGCGTTGTTGACGCCCCAGATCACGACCACGGCGATCAGGGCGGCGATCTCGAGGGCGGTCAGGCGATGCGGCGGCGCGGCGGGCTGGGTCACCGCCCGGCTATGGCACGCGCCGGGCGGCGGCGCGCGTCACACCGGGTGACGAAGGGTTACGCCTCACGCCGGTTTGGCGATCATCAACCAGTAAATGGCCAGGACGGCCGCGAACGCGGGAAAGCCGAGGGCCAGCCAGACGCGGTAGAGGCGGTCGTACCGATCCGGCAGCGGCGCGCCGGTCGCAGCGGCGGCGCGGGCGAGATCGCGCAGGCGGATCTGGATGGCGACGACCGGCAGCCAGCAGGCGCCGGTCAGGACGTAGAGGTCATAGGCCCACAGCAGCCAGGGCTCAGTCAGGGCGTATCCCTGGAGGTGGATCAGGGCCAGGCCGCTGAGCGGCTGGACGATCACGGCGACGGCGGTGAACAGCGCGTCCGCGACCACCACCGTGCCGGCGACGTGGGCGACGGCGGCGGGGTCCCGGCCGCGATTGGCCCAGACCATGAAGAAGGCGATGCCCATGCCCGTGCCGAACAGGACCGCTCCGGACAGGATGTGGATCATCTTGACCGCGACGTAGAGGTCCATCAGCGGCGCGCCTCGGTGGCGGCGACGTAGAGGGCGAGCACGACGCCCGGCAGGACCTTGAGCCATGGGCCCAGCGGGTCGAACCAAAGCTGCGGCAGGCTGAAGGTCCCCGCGATCAGGTAGCCGACGGAGACCAGGGCCATGCCGACGGCGGCGCGGGCGGTCCACGACCGCTTCAGGATCGCCATGCCGAGGAGGAGGTCGACCACGGCCCCTCCCCCCGCGATCCAGGGCGACAGTGCGCCGAAGCCGCCGGCCTGAAGCGTGGCCACCGATGCGTTCCAGCCCCACCGCAGGGTGATGATCCCGGTCGCGATCCAGAACAGGCTGAGCGTCGCGATCGCCAGCGGCCGGACGAACCACAGCCGGGCATGGTGCACGTCCTGAACCGAGGCCGGGACCTGACGCAGGACGGCGTCGAACCCGCGCGGCGGTGCGCCCAGCGCGGCGGGCCACGGTTCGTCGCGGCCCGCGACGTCATGGTTCATCTGCTGCAGCGAGGTGGTGCGCAGCGGCGAGGGCCAGCCGAGGTGGCCCAGAACGTCGCCGACGGCCAGGGCCGGCCGCGCGACGGCGAGCGGCAGGCGCAGAACGGGCGCCGGCGGCAGGCCCAACCAGGCGCGGTACTTCTGCAGGAGGTCGGACTGGGTCACGGCTTGGGGCCCGCCGAGGTCGGCGGTCACCCCCGGCGGGGCGTCGACGGCGGCGACGACGGCCCCCGCCAGATCCTCGGCGAAGATCGGGCGGAAAACCTGGTCGCCGCCGACCATGGGAATGACGAAAGGGAAGGACGCCAGCGCGCGGATCAGGCCCGTGCCGCCGAAGGCGCCGCGGCCGATGACCAGCGAAGGCCGCAGGATGACCCAGTCAAGGCCGGAGGCGGCGATCATCCGCTCGGTCTCCGCCTTGCTGCGCGCATAGTCGGTGCCGGCCGCGTCGTCGGCGCCGACGGCTGACAGGTGCACCAGCCGGCGCACGCCGGCGGCCTGCAGGGCGGCGATCATCCGGCGCGGACCGTCGACGTGGGCCGCGGTCAGACTGTCCTCCGCCCCGTCCTGAAGGGCGCCGACGCAGTTGACGACGGCGTCCACGCCCGCCAGCGCCCCGGCCCAGTCGGCCTGGGCGTCCGCGAAGTCGAGGGCGACCCAGTCGAAGCCGGGCGCCCGGCGGGCCGAGGCGGCCGGACGGCGGGCGGCGGCGCGCACCGCCCAGCCGGCTCGGTCGAAGGCGGCGGCGACCTGGGCGCCGATGAAGCCGCCCGCGCCGAGGATCAGGACGCGGCGGGTCAGCCCAGCACCCGATCGGCGAGGTCGAGATCGGGCCCGGGCATGGCGCACCAGCGTCGGCCGGGGATCAGGCGACGTCGGCGAGCGATCTGGTCGTAGACTGCGTCCCGCAGTCCGCTCGGTATCAGACGCAGCAGGATCGTGGCGCGATGCGGCCAGCCGAGGCGCGACGCCACGCGGATGGAGCCCTCGGTCTTGCCGAAGGCCCTGCCGTTCTCGAGCAGCAACATGGTCGACGGGTCTTCCGGGTCCAGGCCATGGTGGACCATCAGGGCGCGCCCGAGCGGCGACTGGACCGGCGCAAGACGAAACAGCCGCGCCCGGTCCCGCGTCAGAACCGTCCGCGCCCAGCCCGAACAAAGCGCGCAGTCGCCGTCGAACAAGACCAACGGGCGGTCGTCGGGGAACGGCGGCACGGACGGGTCGTCGCGCCAGCTGTAGGCCCCCTGCCCCACTTTCAGATCAGAACGGAATGTCGTCGTTCAGGTCGTAGCTTTCCTTCGGCCCCGAGGACTTGGGGGCCGGGCCGCCGGAGAAGCCGTAGTCGTCGTCGGAGCGGCCGCCGCCGGACGAGGCGCCGTCGCCGCGGCCGCCCAGCATGGTCAGATTGCCGTTGAAACGCTGGATCACGACCTCGGTCGTGTACTTCTCGACGCCGTTCTGTTCGTACTTGCGGGTCTGGAGCGAGCCCTCGACATAAACGGTCGAACCCTTCTTCAGGTAGTTCTCGCAGACCTTCACGATGTTGTCGTTGAAGATCACCACCCGGTGCCACTCGGTCTTCTCCTTGCGCTCGCCCGAGGACTTGTCGCGCCAGGTCTCGGACGTGGCGAGCGACAGGTTGGCGACCCGGTCGCCGTTGTTCAGCGAGCGGATTTCCGGGTCTTTCCCGAGGTTTCCGACCAGGATCACCTTGTTCACGCTTCCGGCCATTGCAGGCTCCTTGTTCTCAGATGTGCGGAACCCTTAACCGATCTCGATCGGATGTTCCAGATTTGTTCTTACTCAGCCCGCGGGAGCGGGAGCTTCGGGCGCGGCGATGACCCCCACCGGGCGGCCGTCGATCTCGCGCTGGATGGCGCCCGGGATCGCCAGGCGGCCGTCGCCGGTGCGCGCCAGGAAGAAGTAGCGGCCACCGGTCAGGGTGTCGCCGACCAGCACGCCCGTCGCGTCGATGAAGATGAACTTGCCCTGGTAGGCGCCGACGATCTCGCGGTTCGAGCCGCCCATGCCGAGGAAGCGCAGGCGCATTTCCTCCAGACGCGCCGCGCAGAACTCGATCTGGGGCTGGTCGCGGGCCACGACGTTCAGCTTGATGCCGTCCTCGGCCGTCTCGTCGGGCACGACATAGTAGCAGACGCCGCGGTCGAACGGGGCCTCGACACCTTGGGAACAGGCGGAAACGAAACCGGCGGCGGCGAGGACGCCGGCGAGAGCGAGGAAGCGCATCAGTTGACGGGGCCCAGGTTGCAGCGGCGGTCCTGCTCCACCAACGTGCGGAAGTCGGCGTTGTTCTCCGAACGCTCGACGCGGCCAGGGACGAGACGCAGGGTCGTGTTGCCCCAGCGGCCGTACAGAGCGTCGCCGGGCCGCACGCAGGTGCCGGAATAGAGGGCCTGGATGCAGGCCGACAGGGACATGGAGCCGGAAACCTGGCGCCAGTCGCCGCCGACGTGGCGCAGGCAGGTCTCGCCCGGCGCGGCCACGGGCTGACCCGCGTCCGTCGCCGGCGGCATGTCCGGCAGGGGTTCGGCCTCGACCATCTCGATCGGCTCGGTGGGCGGGGGCGCCAGCGACGCGGTCGGCGCGGCGGCCAGGGCGCCCGTCTCGTCGATGCCGACGTCCAGGGCGTCGGTGGCCAGGCCGTTGCGCTCGGCGCATTGGGTCAAGGTGGCCATGCCGACGAACCGGCCGGCGACGAAGCAGCGCAGTTCCCGCGTGCTTTCCAGCGACGGAGCCTCGGCCACGTCGACCGTCAGCCCGCCCTTGGACGCGGGCGGGGGCTCGGTGGGGGCTGCGCCCCGTCCGAACCACAGGGCCAGGGCCACGGCCACGACGATCGCGGCGGCGCCGCCGGCGATCAGGAAGACTTTGTTGTCGGACGGCGTGGCCATGGGGGATCGCTCACAGAGGCTTTCCCCTCAATGACCTGCCGACGCGCCGGGCGTCAACCGCGAAGCCGGAAACCGGCGGTCAGCCGCCGAGGCGCGCCAGGGCGGCCTGATAGTTGGCGATCTGGGCGGTCAGATAGGCGGGCGCCGCGCCCGTGGCCGAGGCGGCGGGATCGACCGGGTTGAGCGCGCGATAGGCGTCGCGGATCGACTTCATGGCGGCCTGCAGGCGCTCGCCGGAGGCCTTGACGGCGTCGGCGTTCGCGAGGGTCAGATTGCGCGGCAGGCCGAGGCCGAAGGTCTTCGCCTCCCCCTCCCCCGCCGTGGGTCCGATGAAGCCGGCGGACAGGCCCAGGCCGGCCAGGGCGTCGCGGCCGGGCTCGCCGGAGGTCAGGACCGCGCCCTCGCGCCCGTCGCGGGCCGCGATCGACAGGCGCTGGAGCCCCGCGAAGGTCGAGTCCAGCGCCGAATCCGCGTCGGCCTTGGCCCCTTCGGCGGCGACGGTGACGCGCAGACGGCCGAGAGAGGCGCCCTCGATCTTGCGGGCGAGGCTCTGGAGCGTGTCGCGGGCGTCGATCGTCACAGCGACGGGGCGGCCGCCGCCCGGCGGAGTGATGAAGAACCGGTCGCCGGGGCGCAGCGAAGTGGCGTCCACCAGGCGGCGAGAGTCGGTCTGGGCGATCTCGCCGCTCGGCAGCCCGAGACGATCCAGCACGCCGGCGGCGTTCGAGGCCACGGCCAGGGTCGCGGGCCGCGCCTGATCGCCGTCGCCGGCCCAGTCGCGGGTCCATTCGACGGCGCCGGTCAGGGGGTCGAGCCGGGTCAGGTAGCCGCGGGTGGGATCGCCCTCCTTGGCGTCCACCGGGCGGTTGGACACGCCGGTGATCCAGACCTTGCCGTCGTGCAGCTTCACGTCCGCCACGTCGTCGTTGCCGGCCCCGCCCAGCCAGGTCAGGCGGTCGTCCGGAGAGGCGGAGAGGTCGGCGTTCAGGGCGATGATATAGGCGTCCGTGCCGCCGGAGTGGGCGCGGGTCGTGGTGCCGGCCTCGAGAGCCGCGTTATGGCTGGTCCCTGAGAGGACGACGCGGCCGTTCTGGACCGCGATGCCGGCGGGCTCGCCGCCCGCAAGTCCCAGGTCGCGCTGGCCGGTCAGTGTCGGGCGGCCGTCGGGGTCCAGGCCCCAGCGGCGGACCATCAGCCGGCCGTTCTCGACGCCCGTGGTCCAGACCTCCTGTCCCACGGCGGCGACGGCCGAGACGCCGTCGTCGCCGCCGGACCCGAACTGGGCCACGCCCGGGGCCGTGACCGTCCACGGCGCGCCGGGATAGATCTGGGAGGCGCGGAAGGTCTGGACGTAGCCGTCCCAGCCGCCCTGGGAGGAGGCGCCGGTCATGGCCGAGCGGGCGCGGCCTGCAACCACCACCGTGCCGTCGGCCGCGAAGGAGACGGAGGTGGCCTCGTCCGCCGCGCGGGCGCCGCGCCGCTGGAGCCACTGCTCCTGACCCGCCGCGTCGAAGACGGCGACGAAGGAATCGACCTCGGTCGCCACGTCGCCGGACTTGCCGGGCTCCAGCGCGCCGACGACGGAGCCGGCCACGGCCACGCGGCCGTCGGCGGCGATCGACAAGGCATAGCCGCCGGCCTGGTTCGCCGCGCCCAGCGTGCGGGTCGAGACGACGCGTCCGGCGGAATCGAGGCGAACCAGGGCCACGTCGGACGCGCCCTTGATCGCCTGATCGGCGACCGGACCGTCGACGTCGGCGACCAGCCACAGGCCGCCGTCGGCGGTGGCGGCGGAGGCGCGGACGGCGGAATAGCCCTGCGGCAGGGCGGTCTGCGACACGCGGCCGTCGACCCACTGGGTCTCGCCGACGCGGGCGGCGGTGGCGGGGGCCGGGCCGTCCTGGTCCGACTGGAACTTCAGCACCTCGTGCGCACCGGCCTTTCCGGCGGCCTGGACGACGTAGACGGCGTCGCGCGGCGCCGCCTCGGAGAACGACACTGTCTCGGTCGAGGCGCCGCGGACGGCCAAAGCCCAGCGGTCGGGCCCCGGCGGCAGGGTGACGGTTTTGCCGGAGACAGTCACCGTCTTGGGCTCGGCCTTGATCTGCTCGCGGCCCAGCCGGGTCTGGACGCCCGCGGCCTGAAGCTGGTCGTTGACGTGTTTGACCACGGCGTCGAGCGTGCGCGGGGTCGCGCCCATGTCGGCGAAGTCGACGGCGACCTGGGTCGTGCCGAGCGAAGTGCGGACGCCGATCGAGAAGGCCACGTCGCCCTGGAAGGCGGCGACGACGGCTTCGGGGGCGCCTTCATGGATCGGCGCGGTGATGGAGACGGCGGAATCGCGCCGCACGGCCGCGGTCGTCTTGGACAGGGCCGACGTCGTGCCCTGGACCATGCGGACGTCCTGGAACTCGGTGGCGCCCAGCCAGGTCCCGACCTCGGCCAGCCCCTGGTCGAAGCGGCGCTGCAGCAGCGACAGTTCCGTCGAGGACACGCCCTTGGTGGCGGCGCGGTTGGAGAGGGAGTTCAGGGTCTCCAGCCCTTGATAGAGGGCGAAGAGACGGCGGTAGTCGCCGGAGGCGTCGGCGGCGTCAGGACGGGCGGCGTCTTCGTCGATGATGCGGCGGCCGCCGAGCGCGGCGCGGACGCGATCGTCGGCAGGGGCCACGACGGCGGAGGAGGACCAGGGCGGCGTCGGCTGACGTTTCGTAGCGGCCAGCGCTGAGGACGCGCTGAAGCCGGAGGACAGGGACGTCCCGCCGAACAGGCCGAGAAGATAGCTGTTGTCGATCATGTGGACGCCTGAAAACAGGGTCTTCGATCGGCGCTTACGCCGGGTTAACGTCCGACCTCGGAACGGTGTTCGCACCGATTCGTTAATGCGCCGTCGATCCGCCGCCACCGCCGAAAGGTTTGATGCGATGATCCGTACGCGTTCTCTTTTCGCCGCCTTCCTGTCCCTCTATGGGCTGGCCGCCAAACCGGGCCCGCGCATGAAGCCCGCCCCGGTGCAGATCGGCGTCCGGCCGGTCGGCCTGAGGCTGGCCCGACGCGGCTAGGCCTCGCTTAACCGCGGAAGAGCGACAGGATGACCTGAGGCGCCTGATTGGCGATCGACAGCGCCTGGGCGCCCAGCTGCTGCTGGACCTGGAGCGCCTGAAGTCGCGCACTTTCCTTGGCGAGGTCGGCGTCGACGAGGTTGCCCACGCCGGACTCCAGCGTGTCCGCCAGCTTGCTGACGAACTTGGAGTGCGCCGAGATCTGCTTGGCCTGGGCGCCGATGTCGCCGAGGGCCGAGTTCAGCTGAGTGATGGAATCGTCCAGCCGGTTCAGGGCCGACGTCGCGCCGGTCACCGTCAGCAGCGAGTTGGCCAACGACACCTCGATGATCGCGCCGCCGAGGGTCAAGTTCTTGGCGGACAGCGTCACCGTCTGGGTGGCGTCGGAGTTGGCGAGAAAACGGATGCCCGGCGTGACCGACCCGTTGAAGATGTTGGCCCCGTCGAACGTGGCGTTCTGGATGGCCGAGCCGATGGCCCGCAGCAGGGCTTGGAAGTCGTTGTTCAGGAGCTGGCGCGACTGCGTCCCGAGCGACTGGTCCTTGGCGGCGACCACCTTCTCCCGAAGCTGATTCAGAAGGTCCGAGATGGATTCGCCGGCGGCGAGCGCGACATCGGCGATGGAGGTCGCGCGGTCGAGGCTTTGCTTTACTGCGCCCAGGGACGAAATGTCCGCCCGCTGGCCCTGAGCGATCGCCCAGATGGCGGCGTTGTCCTTGGCGCCTTGGACCTTCAGGCCGGTGGAGACCCGACCCTGAACGTCGAACAGGCGGTCGTTCGTCCGGGTGAGGTTCTGAAGCGCGACCTGGGCGGCGCTGTTGGTGTGGACGCTGTTCGTCATCCGGCTCGTGCCTCTTTGAAGTCACGTCGAGGCTATGGGGCGAGTCGTGTGCGTATGGTTAACGCCGATTCACCACGACGAAACCCGCGCTGTCCGAGGACGGCGCGGCGGAGGAAGACGATCCGGAGAGCCGGTCAGGCGCTGGTGTCGATGACCGATCCCGAGGCATAGTCACCGCCCTGCATCAGTTGGACGACCTGTTCGCGCGGCAACTGCCGCACGACCTCGCCGGTGACCCTATCCAGCGTCTTGTAGACGTAGGAGCCCGCGCTGGGCCCCTCTTCGATCACGAGACGGTAGCGGGCCGCCTCCTCGGCTTCACGTGAGCCGGGCGAGCGGTCGAACGACCCCGACGTCGCGGAGCCCGAAGGGGCGGCGACCGGGGCGATGCGGGCTATCTTGGCATTGGGTTCCATGTCTCCTTACCGGCCTTTCTGGGCCGGCGCCTCCTGAGTGGAGGGCTTGCCGGACGAGCGGGCGGGCGCCCTTCCCGAAGGAGAGACGCCCGCCGTTTCCGTCCATCGGCCCTTAGCGGAAGAGTCCGAGCAGGATCGACGTCGAGGAGTTGGCGATCGAGAGCGCCTGCACGCCCAGCTGCTGCTTCGTCTGCAGCGCCTGGAGTCGAGCGCTTTCCTTGGCCAGGTCGGCGTCGACCAGGTTGCCCACGCCGGCTTCGATCGTGTCCTGCAGCTTGCTCACGAACTTGAGGTGAGTGCCCAGGGAGTTCGAGCCGGTGCCCAGGCGAGCCAGGGCGGCCGAGACGTTGTTGATCGAGGTGTTGATCGTCGTCAGGGCCGTGGAGGCCAGGGTCGAGGTGCCGATGGTCGCCGTGGCGGCCAGGGTCACGTTCGCGCCGCCCAGCGACAGGTTTTCCGGCGCGACCTTGATGGTCGAGCCCGAGGCGTTCGACAGAGCCTTGTAGCCGTTCGTGCCGGTCGAGCCGTTCAGCAGGTTGACGCCGTTGAACGAGGCGTTCGAAACCACGGTCGCGATCTGGTCGCGGATGGCCTTGAAGTCTTCGTTCAGCGCGCGACGGGCCGAGGTGGTCAGCGACGTGTCGCTGGCCGACAGGGCCTTTTCCTTGAGCTGGACCAGCAGGTCCGAGACCGATTCGCCGGCGGCGATGGCCACGTCCGCGGCCGACTGGCCGCGCTGCAGGCTGTCCTTGACGGCGTTCAGGGCGCCGATTTCCGAACGCTGGCCCTGGGCGATGGCCCAGATGGCGCCGTTGTCCTTGGCGGTCGCGATCTTCTTGCCGGTGTTGATGCGGCCCTGGACCACGCCCAGTTCGGCGTTGGTGGTCTGCAGGTTCTGCAGGGCGATCATCGCGCCCACGTTCGTGTTAACGCTGTTCAGCGCCATGGCACGTAGTCCTTCTTTCAAGGTGTCCGACGCCATTTTGGCTGCCGGGAGCGTTTTGCTCGGCAGATGCGGCAGCAAGGATGGGGCCAGAGGCAGCGACGCCGTCTGTTGGTCACATCTTTGATATTATTACGGTACTTCTGATTTACCACGTGCCTTCACGGCATTTTTTACCGGGTGCGGCGTCACGGCGGGCAGTTCTTGCCGGGTAGGGCGGCACGATGTGCCGGGTGAACGGCCGGACGCCGGCCGCTCACCCCGCCGCGCATCGACGGCAGGCGTCGGGCGCCGTCACGGCGGTGAACGGCAGAACCCCTCGGCGCTGGACGTCGCGCTCATGGATGGACCTTGCGGTCCAGTTCGAAGTGCGGCCCGTCGCGCAGACGCGGCCAGTCGCCGCCCCAGATCAGGGCGACACCTCTCCGCCGGGCGGCGGCCTTCATAGCCTCGGCGATGCGCGGATACAGCGGCCAATCCCAGCGGACCTTGCCGTCCACGAACGCGGCCAGATCGACGGCGTGGCCGGTCAGATGGCGCGAGTTCATCGTGCGGCTGGCCCCCGCGTGGACCAGCGCCTGTTGCCGGCGCGGCGTGCGCAGCCCTTCTGTGACCATGAAGTCGATGGGGCTGAGCGCCAGCGCCTCCTCGACGACGCCGACGAGGTGGGGATGCACGCCCTTCAGGTTGCGCCGCGAACGTTCGGACAGGCGGAAGGTCATGCGCGGCCTCCCAGCTTGAGGTGGGCGAAAAGGGCGGCAAGCTGCTGGGCGGTGGGCGCGACCAGATAGATGACCAGCGTCAGGCCCAGGAGGGTCAGCAGGCCGTCTGTCGCGCGCGCGGCCTGCTCGGGGGCCGCGCGATCGATCGAGCGCGCCAGCAGGACCTGCAGACCCGCCGCCGACAGGAAGACGAACAGGCGTCGCCACAGCCAGCGGCCTTCGGCGAGGGGAGAGTGAAGGTCGGTCATTCTTCGTCCTCCGGGTTGTGACGGGCGGACCCGGGCCGGCCGGGAAAGGCCGTCTCGTCCAGGCATTCCTTCCAGGTCAGGCGGTCGGGCAGATCCCAGGACTCGACGTCCGGGATGCGGTCTTCGGGCGCGTCATGAGGCATGGTCAGCCCTCCGCCACGACGACCACGACGCCGGGCGCGCCCGCCCCGCCCGCGCCACCGGTGGTCAGGCCCGCCCCGCCCCCGCCGCCGCCCGCGCCCCAGTCGCCCCCATTCCCGCCGTCATGACCGGGACCGGATGTGGACCCGCCGCCGCCCGATCCGCCGCCGCCGCCGGTGGAAAGACCGGGCGCGCCCGAGTCTTCGCCGGCGGAGCCGGTTTCCGATCCCCCCAACCCTCCGGGCGCGAGCAAACCGCACGAGCCGCCGCTGCCGCCGGAGCCCGCCGACTGGGCCACGTCCGACGCCGTGACGCTTCCGCCCGCGCCACCGCCACCGGGGCCGCAGGGATCGATCGTCTGACCTCCGTCACCGCCTGGCGAGTCGCCCGCGCCGTGACCGCCTTCGTTGCCGGCGAAAAGCGCGACGCCGCCGCTTCCTCCGGCTCCGGAGGGATGGCCGCCCTCTCCGCCCCATGCCAGAGCGAGGACGTCGCCGCCTTGACTCAGAGAGGTCGTGCCCCCGTCTCCGCCGACCGAGTCCGCAGTGCCGCCGCCGCCGCCCATCCCTACGGTCACGATCAGTTCCGGATCGAGGTCGGACGTCGACCAGACGCGTTCCGTCCGGCCGCCGGCGCCGCCGCCGCCGCCGCCGAGGCGCAGGGTTCCGGAGGGCCCGCCTTGCCCCCCGGCGCCGCCCCCGCCGCCTCCGAGCAGGGAGACTCGCAGGGTCCGCGCCCAGGACGGCGGCGAATAGGCGCCGGAGTTCGTGACGACGGTCGTCTCGCGGCGGAGTGCGCCAGCCAAGAACAAGGCCCGACCGGTTTCGGGATCGATCTTCACAGCCTCGCGCCACGCCGCGCCATCCGGGCTGACCTTGATCGTCAGAGCGTCGTCGCCGACGAGGCCGACCTCGGCCCGTCCACCGAAGGCCGTCTGGAACATGACGGAGGCGACGTCGGCGGACGTTTCCTTACTCAAGGACAGACGTACGTCGCCCGTGCCGCCTTCACTCGCCGGCCGAGCCGCCAGAAGCGCCGCGTTCAGCCGGGCGGAGATGGGATTGGTCGGATCGGGTGTGGTTCCGACGCCCAGACCTTCCAGAGACTCGATCCGCTTCAGAAGCGCGCCGAGCGGCGTCCAGCCGTCGCCGGTGCGCACCACCAGTTGGCCTTCGTCCGTCACCAAGGCGGTCGTGCCTTGCGGAACGTGGACCCCGAGCCAAGCCCCATCCTGGCGAACGGCCAGCGTGCCGGGGGTCATCGTGCTCCAGTCCGCCCCGGTCGCGACGGCGGGAACGATCCAGGCTTGGCCGTCATATGCATCGGTGGGCTGATCGGCACGGGTCCGGCTGACGACCGCGATCTGGACCAGCGCGTCCAGACGGCACAGCGCCTCGTTCACCGTCACATGTTTCTGCATCTGGCCCCCTGTCAGCAGGGGCAGCGCCAGCCGCGGGGAAGTCTCGTCAGTCATTCTCGCCTCTCCATTCCGTTGGAATGGAGAGGCTGGCGCGGCGGGAAACCGCCGTCGGAATCAGGCTTCTGAAATCAAGCAGTATTCAGAAAATACTGAAAAAACTGAGAGAAATCGTCGCGACTTCGGCGCCCAAGTCGACGCATCGCCGAACCGGCGGAACAGTCACGAGGATTCAGAGGCGCTGCAGGCTGCCGGTCGCGACGACGGGGCCGTCGGGAGCGTCGGCGGACGGAGTATGGCCCGGCTCTTCCATGGACACCGCCACCTGGGCGGCCTGACCCGCCATCGCCGACAGGGCGCCCGACAGCGTCTGCCGCGACGTCGCGGAGCCGTCGATGGCGCCGACCAGGCGCACCCCGCCCTCCGGCATGAGCAGCCAGAGGTGCGGCACACGGGCATCGCCCTCCATCTTGTCGGTCGGCGCGAGGTACAGTTCGCCCGTGGCGGGGTCGTAGACCAGGGTCATGGCCACCGCCCCGTCTTCCAAGGTCAGGGTGGCGACGCGGGTGAGCGGGGTCTGCATGGCTTCGACGGAGGGCGCCTCCGGCCCCGGACGGACGGCCAGGACCACGACGGCGACGACGCTGGCGGCCAGAAGCCCGGTGGCGCCCAGAGCCCAACTGCGCCAGAAACGCACGCGCTCGCCATCGTCGTTGGCCGCGGACGTGGCGGCGTCGATGCGCGACCAACCCAGCGACGGCGGCGGCGCCGGGGCTATCTCGTCCGCAAGGCGGGCCAGACGCTCGTCCCACGCCTCGACCCGACGTGCGAAGTCGGGATCGGCTTCGACCCGAGCACGGGCACGAGCCTCTTCCGCCGGAGGCAGGACGCGCAACGACAATTCGGCCGCCAGGGCATCGTCGGTCTCTTCGGGGGCGGGGCGGGGGTCGGTCATCGTTCCAGACAGCTTCTCAGTTTCAGCAGCCCCCTGCGGATCCAGCTCTTCATCGTGCCCAATGGCGCGCCCTCGGCATCGGCCAACTGCTCATAGGTGGCGCCGTCGAAGAAGGCCGTGCGGATCGCGCGCGAGGTGCGGTCGTCCAATTCCTCCAAGCAGCCGTTCAGTCTACGGGCCTCATCCTTGACCACGACAAGGTCGTCGGCAGGTGAGGCGTCGTCCGCGAGGTCGAAGGCCGCCTCGATCGGCGTCGACCGGCGCGAGACTGCGCCCGAGCGGAGCCGGTCGATGGACCGGTTGCGCGCGATCGTCACCAGCCAGGTGATGGGGCTGGCGCGGGTCGCATCGAAGGTCTCGGCCTTTCTCCACACGGTGACGTAGGTTTCCTGCAGCACGTCCTCGGCCAGTTGCCGATCAGCCAAGATACGCAGGCAGACGCCCATCAGCTTCGCCGAGGTGGCCTCATAGACGCGACGAAACGCGGCACGGTCGCCGCGCCCCGCGCAAGCCAAGGCCTCGCTCAACTCGTCCCGGGTCAAAACCACGTTCATGCGGCCCCACGCAAAAGTTATGGCGCGACTTGGCCGCGTGGTCCCGGCCGCGTCAAGGCAAGTCAGTCGTGCAGATAGACGATGCGCTTCAACTTCGGGTCGGCTCGGACCTTCTCGACGTGACGATCGTGGTCCCCGTTCGCGCGGGCGGCGGCATAGGCGCCTTCGACCCAGTGCGTGGTCTCGATGTGCTTCTGCAGGGCCTTGGCGGCCATGAGGTGCCCGGGGAAAAGGGCGTCGACGGCGTCGCCGACGACCGGAACCTCGCCGGTCGTCACGTCGACCGCCAGATAGCCGACCATCCTCAGGATCGTTCCGGCGTCGGCCCGGACCCTCACCGCCTGCCCGATCAGCCAGCCGCCGACGCCGACGCTGTAGACCGTGCCGACCACCGGCACCCAGGTCAGAACGGCGTCGAGACCCAGACCGAACGGTCCGATGCCGATCACTCGGTCCGAAAGGCGTTTCAGACCATCGACATTCAGCCAGATCTTCTCGATATCGGCGATGCTGCGGCGCGCCATGCGTTGCCCCTCCCCTGCCCGCCGTTCCCAACGCCCAAGTTCGAGCGCCGTTCACCATGCCACGATTTCGACCGCGCGCGCAGACGGTGTGGGAGGTCTTCGCCGTCGGCCTCGTGCTGGCCTTCCCCTTGGCGATCGTCTTGGCCGACCTGAGCGGGGTCGGCCACCGATGGTTCGACCTGGCGGCCCAGTTTTCGGCCCCAGCCACGGTGGCGGCCTTGGCCGTGACCCTGGTGTTCGTGGCCCTGCGTCGTCGGGCGGCGATCCTGGCCGGAACTTTGGTTGCGGCGCTCTGTGCGGTCGCGGCCGCGCCCCAAGCGTTTCCGGAGACCCGGCCGGCGGCTGCGGACTCTCCCACCGTCCGGCTGTACTCGGCCAATCTTCATGTCCGGAACGACGACGTCGTCGCGATCGGCCGCAGCATCGACGAGGCGCGGGCGGACGTCGTGATCCTGATCGAGACCAGCGACGCCGCCTATGCCGCGCTCGACGATCTGCTCGACGCGTTTCCGCATCGCACCGCTTCGCCAAGAATCGACTGGCTGGGCCGGGGAGCGCGAACCGTGATCGCGTCCCGATGGCCGCTGACGCCACTGCGCGAAGAGGCGGGCCTTCACGCCCAGACCACGGTCGTGCGCTCCCCACTGGGTCCGCTGCGGCTGACGGGGGCGCACCTGACGCGGCCTTGGCCCTATCAGATCCAGTGGGAGCAGATCCGGCAGACCGAAGCCCTGGCGCGCGCCGTGACGGTCGATCCGGAAACGTCACGCGTCGTCGCCGGCGACTTCAACAGCGTGACGGACGCCCGCATCGGCCGCCTGTTCGCGGAACGCAGTGGGCTGACGCCGGCGCCGGCGTTTCCCGGAACCTGGCCCGCAAGACTGCCCGCCGCGCTGGGCCTGGGGATCGACAACGTCTGGGTCAGTCGTGATCTGACCGTGATCGAACGGCGCATCGGCGCGCGCAACGGTTCGGATCACCGGCCGGTGGTCACGGTTCTGACCCGCGCACGCGACTGACGGCTGCGGACAGCCTTTCGGCGACGCCTTCAGTAGGAAAGTCGTCCGCGACCCATTCGGACTCGAAGGCCTTCAACACCGCGCCGGTTTGCGGGCCCGTGGGGATGCCCAGCCGCGCGACGTCGCGCCCCCCCACGGGCAGGCGTGGCGGCGTCCAACGGGCGGCCATGGCGAGCACCGCCTCCGACGCCGCGCGGTCGGGGGATTTCAGCGCCTGATCACGAGCCGTCTCTGCGCCGACTTCATAGATCAGCCGTCGCGCGGCGCGATCCACCTCGCCTTCCAGCGCAAGAAGAACGGCCGCGGCCTCCAGTCTGGCCCAAGCGGCGCGCGGCAGACGCAGGCGGCGCGCGGCCGCCGCGACGAAGTCGGGATCGTCGGGCCACAGCGCCGACAGCCGCACGAGAGGATCGTCGCTGCGGGGCGCGACCAAGGCCAGCCGATCCACATCGCCGGGGCGCCCCAGCACCCGCTCCAGAACGCCTGCCCCGGCCATTGCCCGCAGCGCGGCGGCCGGGTCGGGGGCGGAGAGCAGCTTGATCATTTCCGCCGACAGGCGCTCGGCAGACAGCCGGTCCACGCCTTCAGCCGACGCCGCGCAGGCGGCCAGACCGGCGGCGTGCGGCTCTCCGCGCCCGAACCAGGCGAAAAAGCGGAAGAAGCGCAGGATGCGCAGGTGATCCTCGGCGATGCGGCGGTCCGGGTCGCCGACGAAGACGACGCGTCCGGCCAGGACGTCGTCGATTCCGCGACCGGTCGGGTCGAACACCTTTCCCGAGGCTTCGGCGTACAGGGCATTCAGGTGGAAGTCGCGCCGGGCCGCATCCTCGGCCCAGTCGTCGGTGAAGGCCACGACGGCGCGGCGGCCGTCGGTCGCCACGTCGCGGCGCAGGGTCGTGATCTCGACCGGCCGACCCCGGCTGACGGCCGTCACAGTGCCGTGATCGATCCCGGTCGGCACGGCCTTCAGCCCTGCCGCCGACAGCGCCTCGACGACCTGGGCGGGATGCAGGCGCGTGGCGACGTCGACGTCCAGCGCCTCGCGCCCCAGCAGGGCGTCACGCACGCAACCGCCGACGAACCTGGCGCAGTCGTCGCCGCCCCGGGTCGCCAGCGCGTCCATGACGGCGCGAGTCCCCGGGTCGCTCAGCCAAGCGGGGGCAATCCGCGTCACGCCGCGCGCTCCGCCCGACCGGCCAGGCGGTCCGCCAGCGCCACGATCATGCCCGCCGTGGCGCCCCAGATGACGCGATTCCGCCAGTCGATCGACCAGAAATGCCGCCGGACGCCCTCCAGCTCATAGTGATCCCGGCGTCGGTTGGCGGGATCGACCAGATGCGCCCACGGAACCGCGAAGATTTCGGCCACCTCGGCCGGCGAGGGCGTCAGTCGGGGCGGCGCGTCGGCCCAGGCCACCACGGGGGTCACCAGATAGCCGGTCCCGGTCCGATAGCGGTCGCCCAGGCCCAGAAGGCTGACGTCGTCGGGCGAGAGCCCGACCTCCTCCCACGCCTCGCGCAGGGCCGCCTCGACGGCGGTCTCTCCGGGATCGAGCCGTCCGCCGGGAAAGGCGATCTGGCCGGTGTGGCGCGCCAGGGTGTCGGCGCGGCGGGTCAGGATCACCTCCGGTCCCGCCGCAGCCTGGGCCAGGACCACCAGCACCGCGGCCTCCACCACATCTCCGCCGGGCGGCGTCATGTCGGGGTTCAAGTCGAAGTCCGACCGGACCGCCGGCTCGGCGGCGCGCCAGGACACGATCGGCGCCAGCGCCGTGGCCATGAGGTCGGGCGTCATGCCTTCTCCTCAGCCGCGCCCAGATCGACGGACCCGTACGCCGTGTCGAGGACCAGGCGCCCCTCGCGCAGACGCGCGGCCTCGACCAACTCATAGAATACGGGCCGAACGACCCGAGCCCAGAGGTCGGCCCGCACATGAACGCGCGGGGCCGGCGCCCCGTCTTCGTCCACGCCCACGATCAGGGGATGCTCAGCGTCGAGAGGGACTGCATCGCCCATGTCGGTGGTGAAGACGGGGGCTCCCTCGGCGACGCCGTCCACCGCCACGGCGCGAAAGGGCAGATCCTCGACCTCGATGGTCAGCTTCTCCACCGGGGTGACCAGGCAGTACCCGTCCGGATCCTTGCGGAGGACCGTGGAAAACAGGCGGACCAGCTCAGGACGCCGGATCGGCGAACCCTCGTGGCGCCAGGTTCCGTCGGCGCCGACCACGATGTCGATGCGCCCGCAGTGGGGCGGGTTCCAGAGGTGCACGGGCGGCAGGCCGCGCGGCGCGGCCGCTTCGGCGATGCGGCTGAGAGCGTCGGAAGATCGACCGTCCGTCATGGGGGAAAGCTAGGCGCTGTCGCCGCCCATGCAAACCGTCAGTCTCGGACGCCGACGACGTCGCCGGCAGGGAGGGTCACACCAGACGCGCGCCAGAGCAGACGCCGCGGATCGACCGGCCCGGGCATCCGCACGCTCTCCAGAGCCGTGAAGCCGAAGCGCCCGAAGTAGGGCAGATCGCCGACCAGCAAGACGCCGACCACGGCCTGGCCCAGGGCGCAGCTCAGCGCCGCCTCGACGAGCGCCGCCCCGACGCCCGATCGGCGCGCGTCGGCGTCCACGGCGATGGGCCCTAGAAACAGCGCCGGGGCGTCGCCCACGGCGATGCGCCACAACCTGACCGACCCGACCACCCGACCGCCCTCGCGCACGACCAGACCGCAAACGGGGGATGAGGCCTCACGCACCCGCTCCGCCGTCTTGGCCAATCGGCCGGGACCGAAGGCGGCGTCGATGAGGGCCATCACCTGGTCGGCGTCGACGTCGATTTCCGGCTGGACCGAAATCGGGGCTGCGGAGAGGGGCTGGGCGGACATGGGCGCGGCGCTTTACGCCCCCGCCCGCGCCGCTTCAACCGACTTTCGAGAAATCCGGCGCACGCTTCTGGCTGAAGGCCATGAAGGCCTCCATCGCTTCGGGACTGGACATCTGGCTGCCGAAGGCCTCGCCCTCGCGCAGCATCAGCGCCCAAAGACGTTCCGCGTCCCGCATCAGGGCCTTGGTCTTGCGCAGGGAGTTGGGAGCACGCGCCGCGAGCTTCGCGGCCAGGTCGGCAGCGACGGCTTCCACCTGATCGGCGGGGACGGCGCGATTGGCCAAGCCCCAGGCCTGCGCGGTCCGACCGTCGATCGGCTCGCCCAGGGCGAAGACCTCGAAGGCGCGCTGGTGGCCCAGCACCTGAGGCAGAAGCAGCGACGACGCCGCCTCAGGCGCCAAGGCCAGGTTGACGAAGGGCGCGGACAGCAGGGCGTCTTCGGCGACCACCACCATGTCGCAGTGCAGCAACAGGGTCAGGCCGATGCCGACGGCGCGGCCGCGCACGGCGGCCACCGCCGGCTTGTCCAGCTCGGCCAAAGACCTGAGGAAGTGGAAGACCGGCGCGTCCGTCATCTGACCCCCGCCCTGGGTTCCGATGGCGATGAAATCGGCGATGTCGTTGCCCGCCGAGAAAGCGTCGCCCTCGCCCCGGAACATCAGGACGCGCACGGTGGCATCCTCCTTCGCGCGCCGCGTCGCCTCGGCCAAGGCGGCGTACATGGCTTGGGTGATGGCGTTCTTCTTGTCTGGCCGCGCCAGGATGACCGTCAGGACGCCTTCCGAGAGGTCCGTGCGGATGTGATCGGTCATGCGTGGGCTCCGTTCGATGAGGTCCAGAGGTCGGCGCCGTCCGGTCCCAGCGACCGCTGTGCGCGACCGCGACGCTCCAGATAATTGAGGTGAGCCAGGGCTTCGCCGGTGGCCATTCCCAGAAGCCCTTCGCCGATGGGGCGCCCGAAGAGGGTCGAAAACACGTCCACCGACCGCGCCGGCTCAGAAAGCCGGCGTTCGAGCCGCCGCAGGGACGTCTCATGGCCACGTCGCAAGGCTTCCAGTCGCGCGTGCACGCCGCGGAACGGCTCTCCGTGCGAGGGCAGCACCAGCAGGTCGTCCGGCAGGGTCGCCCTGAGCCGGTCGAGAGACTCCATCCAGTCGCCGAGGGGATCGGCGGCCGGCTCCGTCGGCCAGACGGACACATTGGACGAAATCTTCGGAAGGATTTGATCGCCGGCCAGGAAAATTCCGTCTTCCCGCCGCCACAGACAGACATGCTCCGGACTGTGGCCGTCGCCGATCACGACCTCCCATTCCTTCCCTCCGATATGCACGACGTCGCCTGCGCTCAGACGCGCATAGGTGGGGGGCAGAGGAGCGACCGCAGACCCGAACCGGCCGTATCCCTTGATCCAGCTCTCGATCTGCCCATCGGACCATCCGGCACGGCGATAAAACCGGGCGCCGGCGTCCGGGGCCGGCCCCACGTCGGCGATCAGCATGCGGCCGGTCACATATTCCAGGCGCGACATCATCAACGGCGCGTCGAACCGCTCGCAGAGCCAGCCGGCCAACCCGATGTGATCGGGGTGCATGTGCGTGCAGATGACCCGCACCGCCGGCCGTCCGCCCAAGGGACCGACGAAGGCCGCTTTCCATCCGTCGATCGATGCGGGCGTGCGCAGCCCCGTGTCCACGATCGTCCAGCCGTCCCCGTCGGCAAGTGCCCAGACGTTGACGTGATCCAGGGCCATCGGCAGCGGGAGACGCATCCACAGAACGCCCGGCGCCACTTCCACGGCCTGTCCGGCACCGGGCGGTGGCCCGCAGGGATGCTTGAGTCCGCGCGCGGCACTCGTCGGAGGATCGCCCACGCCGTCGGCCAAGTCCGTCTCCTAAAACAACCGAGACAGATAAGCGTTCCGTCGGGGTTTCGTCCACCCCATGCGACGGGACGACCGTCGCCGCCCGCCTTGACCCCGCCGCAGTGGAAGGTCAGGGTCCGCCGAACCACGCGCAGGAGTTGCCCATGAACCGCTTCCTTCTGGCCGGCCTGTCAGGCTGCGTCGCCCTGGCCGCCGCCGGTGCCGTTTCTGCCCAGGCCACGACTGAAAATCCCGTGGCGGGTCCAGGCTTTCGTCCCGGCGGGGCCTTTCAGAACCCGAACGGCAACACTGCGGCGCCCTCGGCGCCCATGGAGACCGTGGCAGCCAGCCGCCTGCGCAGCGACGATGACGACCGCGAGCGTCGGCGTCGCCAACCACAAACGGCCCCGACAACGGCGGACGTGGCCCGCCAGGCGACCGCCATGGCCGCCGTCGGCGTGCCGTCCTGCTCGGTCACGGAAACGGGCTTCATCGGCATGCGCGAGGACGGATCCAAGATCTTCGAAGTCGCCTGCGCCTCGGGCCCCGGCTACATCATGGAGAACCGCGACGACGCGGAAACCCCGCCGAAGGTCAGCGACTGCGTCCAGCAGTGGAGCTATGGTCAGCTCGCCCGCGAAGCCGATCCCGCCGCCGACGTCGGCCTTCAGTGCGCGCTGGCCGGAAACCAGAACCCCGTCGCGGTGATCACCGCTTATGGCTCTGAAGCCGGCGTCCAGTGTCAGGTCGATCAGGCCGTGGCGACCGCCATCGACGCCTACGAGATCGGCTGTTCGGACCGGGACGGCTGGCGTCTGGAGCGGCGGGCGGATGCGTGGCGGGTGACTTCCTGCTGGGAGCTGGGACTGAGGACCGACATTTCCTGCCGGTACTCCACCGATGAAGAGGCGGAGGCGGAATGGCCGAAGCTGGTGGCCGGAACGGACGCCGCGGCCTGTCGCGTCGAAGACGTGGCCTGGATGGGCGACAACGCCGATCGCGGCTCCTTCTATGAGGTGCGCTGCGCGTCGGGAGAGGGCATCGTGGTGCGCTTCAAGGATGGAGCCGGCCAGCAGACCTACTCCTGCATCGACGCGCCGCAGATCTTCCGCAAGCCGTGCTCCCTGACCACGGTCGCAGCCCCGGCTGCGGCTCCGGCGCCGACCGGCGGTCGCGCCTGATCCCAGGCCACGATTGACGCTTCCGGTGGGGCCCGACGCGCATTAGCGTCGGGCCCCATGCGCATCGCCACCTGGAACGTGAACTCGGTCAACGCCCGCCTGCCCACCGTGCTGGCGTGGCTGGAGGCCGCGCAGCCCGACGTCGTCGGCTTCCAGGAGATCAAATGCCTGGACGAGAAGTTCCCGCGCGAGGCCTTCGAGAGCCTGGGCTACAACGTCGAGACCCATGGGCAGAAAACGTACAACGGCGTCGCCCTGCTCTCGAAATTCCCGATGTCGGACGTGCGGCGCGGCCTGCCGGGCGAGGACGGGTCTGGGGTGGAGGTCGACGGGCCGCAGTCGCGCTATGTCGAGGCGCTGATCGAGGCCCCGCGCCCGGTGCGCGTCGGCTGCCTCTATCTGCCCAACGGCAATCCGGTCGACACGCCGAAGTTCGCCTACAAGCTGGACTGGTTCGGACGCCTGCACGCCCATGCCGCCGACCTGCTGAAGCAGGAAGAGGCCTTCACCCTGATGGGCGACTACAACGTCATTCCCACGCCTGACGACGCGAAGAACCCGACGGCATGGCTGACCGACGCCCTGTTCCAGCCCGAGAGCCGGGCGGCGTTCCGGGCGCTGAAGGGGCTGGGCCTCTACGACGCCGGCGAACTGGGCCGCCAGCCGCCCGGGACCTACACCTTCTGGGACTATCAGGCCGGCGCCTGGCAGCGCGACCATGGCATCCGCATCGACTTCCACCTGCTGTCGCCCCAGGCGGCGGACCGGTTCCGGGGCGTGGAGACGCACCGCGACGCGCGCGACATGGACAAGCCGTCGGACCACGTGCCGGTGGTCGTCGAGTTGGAGGACTGACGGGTGGCCGAGGCGATCCGGGTCTTTCTGCTCGTCGCGGTGGTCGCGGCTGCGGGGACCACGATCGTGCTGGGTTTCGCCTGGTGGATGGAACCCGAGCGTCGCATGCGGCGCGCCATGCTGAAGTCGCTGGGCGCGCCGGCCGAGACCGAGGCCTATTCCGCCGCCGAGGGCCGCGCCGCCGGGCTGGACTTCGAGGGCGGGCAGATCGCGGTGCTGTGGGACCGGGGCGGATCGGGACTGGTCTATGCCTTCGAGGAGATCGAGGGCGGCGAGGTGATCGTGGACGGGCACGTGCTGGCCCGCGTGCGCCGCGGCGAGGCGCGCAAGTCGCTGGACGTGCTGGCCCCCGACGCTGAACAGGTCGTGCTGCGCCTCATGTTCGCCGACGCCCGCCATCCGGAGTTCGAGCTGGACCTGTGGAACGTGACTTCGCCGACGCAGACGGGGTCGCCGGCCGAGGCGCTGCGGCTGGGCCGACGCTGGCTGTCGCACCTGGAGGCGCTGCTGCGCGGTTGAGCGGGGGAACGGCGGGCGTTAGAAGCGCGCTTCTCTTCCGCCTCCCCTGCCGAGATTTCCCGTGGCCCGTCTGTTCGACGCCTACATCATCGCCGACTGGACCGCCGCCGAGGGCAAGAAGCTGGGCGACAACTCCGTCTGGATCGGGGTCGCCAAGCGCGACGTGCGCTTCCGCCTGTATTCCGAAACGCACAACGTCGCGACGCGCGCCGAGGGCGAGAAGCTGATCGCCGACCTGCTGGCGGACCACCGCAAGCGCGGCGACCGCGTGCTGCTGGGGTTCGACTTCAACCTGGGCTATCCCGCGGGCACGGCGAGGCGGCTGGGCCTGGACGGGACGCCTTGGTCGGCGATGTGGAAGTTCGTGGCGTCGAACGTCGTGGACAAGGCCGACAACACCAACAACCGCTATCAGGTCGCGGCCAAGATGAACCGGCTGATGACCGACGCCGCCTGGCCGTTCTGGGGCGCGCCGGCCAAGCAGACGCAGCGCTGGCTGACCGCCACCAAGCCGCCGGAGGGATCAGGCGACATGCCGGAGTTCCGGGCGACGGAGCTGGCGGTCCGTAAGGGCCGGCTGCAGCCCAAGAGCGTCTGGCAGATGCACGGCGCGGGCGCGGTGGGCGGCCAGACCCTGGTGGGCATCGCGGCGGTGCGCCGGCTGATGGAGAAGCTGGGCGAAAGCGCTGCCGTCTGGCCGTTCGGCACGGGCTGGCGGAAGCTCGACGTCGCGGACGTGGAGCCTCTGTCGACCCTGATCGTCGAGGTCTGGCCGTCGATGTGGGACGCGAAGCCCGAGCCCGGCGAGTTCAGGGATCAGGCCCAGGTGCGGGTCACCGCCGAGGCGCTGGCACGTATGGACGAGGCCGGCACGCTGTCGTCCGCCTTCGCCCCGCCGAAGGCCGCGACGGATGAGATGATCGCCAAGGTCGAAGGGGAAGAGGGCTGGATATTGGGAGTTCAGTGACCCTCTCCCGGCGGGAGAGGGCTTGTGCGTCCAAGAGCGAAGCGATTGGAAACGCGAAAGGGTGAGGGGTTCGGCAGTCAACGGTTCTGAACCGTAACCCCTCGCCCTTTCGGCTTACGGCTCGCAACGCTCGCCGAGCCTCAAGCCCTCTCCCGCCGGGAGAGGGAAGCCGGGTCAATCCTCCCGCACGAAATCCTGCGCGAACTCCGGGGCCACGTCGTCGAGATCAAGCAGGTCCTCGCCGTCCTCGCTCGCTCCGGGCTGCGGCACCTCGAAGCCGGCGGGGATGGCGAAGTCGAGCAGGCCGGCCGCCTTCATGTCCTGAAGGCCCGGCAGGTCGGCCAGGCTGGCCAGACCGAAATGCTCCAGGAAGCGGTCGGCGGTGCCGTAGGTGACCGGGCGGCCGGGCGTGCGGCGACGGCCGCGCAGGCGGACGAAGCCCATCTCCAGCAGCAGGTCCAGCGTCCCCTTCGACAGGGAGACGCCACGCACGCTTTCGATCTCGGCGCGCGTGCAGGGCTGGTGGTAGGCAATGATCGCCAGCGTCTCCAGCGCGGCGCGGGACAGCTTGCGCGGCTCGTTGCGCTCTTCCGTCATCAGGAAGCCGAGGTCGGGCGCCGTGGCGAAACGCCAGCGGTCGGCGACGCATTCCAGTCGGACGCCGCGGTCGACGTAGCGGTCCTTCAGCGCCATCAGCGCAGCGCCGACGTCGGCCCCTTCCGGCAGGCGGCGGGCCAGATCGGCGGCCGACAGGGGCGCAGCGGCCGCGAACAGCAGGGCCTCCACCCGCCGTTCCATCTCCGTCTCGTCGGGCTGAAACTTCAGATCGGTCACGGGATGAGTTCCAGCGGAAGGCCGCGGCCGCGGCGCTTCACGTAGAGGTCGGCGAAGATGGCCTCCTGCCGCACGTCCATGGCCCCCTCCTTCACCAGCTCCAGCCCGGCCGACAGGGTCGAGGCGAGGTAGCTGGCGCGGCTGGGGCCCTCGGGATCGTCCGGATCGGCGTCGGGGGCTACGGCGGACAGAGGGGTCCAGGTCTGGACCATCGGCAACCGTGCGCGGAGCCAATCGCGTGCGGCCTCCAGCGGAAAAGCCTCAATGCGCTGGCCCGGCGCGTACTGCCGTCGCGCCTCGCGGCGACGCTGGGAGACGTAGGCCGCCATCAGGCCGTACAGGTCCGTCTCGATGCGATCGGACGGGATCACCACGGTGGCCTCGGGATCGCCGCGCACGAAGACCTCGCGGCCGAGCACAGGCCGTTGGGTCAGGGTCTCGCCTGCCTTGCGCATGGCCTCCAGCTTGCGGAGCCGAAAGGCCAGGGCCGCAGCCAGATCCTCGGCCGGAACCTCCCCGTCCTTCTCCTTCTCAGCTCGCGGGATCAGCAGCTTGGATTTCAGGAAGGCCAACCAGCTGGCCATGACGAGGTAGTCGGCGGCGAGGGCAAAGTTGCGCCGACGCGCCTCGTGCACGAAGGCCAGGTACTGCTCGGCCAGGGTGGTGATCGACAGCTTGAGTAGATCGACCTTCTGCGCCCGCGCCAGCGCCAGCAGGACGTGCAGGGGGCCTTCATAGCCTTCGAGGTCGACCACGAAAGAGTCGGCCGCGTCAGCCTGTTCGACGGCGGAGAAGTCCAGATTGGGCTGGAAGGCTTCGGTCAAATCACGAGCTCGCAGCCGTCAAACTCGACAACGACCGGATGGTCGGGATCGACTTTGTGATGTTCCGCCAGCTTGGCGGCTAGCGGGCCCATGAATCGAGGGGCGCAGACATCGATCTCCCGCCGCAGGCCCATCGCCTGGATGATCCAGAAATGCTCGATGAACGAGCGCGGGTCGGTCATCCGCTCAAGCGTGAGATCGAAGCCTTCCGCGCCCGTACCCACGAACGCCTCGGTCAGGATCGTGCGCGGATGCCCCGACCGGATGTACACGTCATGATAGGCGTCCAGACGATCCGTGATGGGCAGGCTCAGAAGGGCACGTTCCTGGTCTTCAGGGGGCAGCGACTTGATGGACGCATAGGCACTCGAAGCCGGCGGACAGCTCCCCGTCACCTCGCAAGACACGCAGGCGCCTAGCGAGCCGAAGACCGCGATCGCGAAGAGCAACCACGCCGCTTTCACGCCTGCGCCTCCCCCACGTCCGGGCCCTTGGCCGCGTCCAGCCTGCCTTCCAGAAGGGCGGCGAATCGCGTTCGGGCCTCGCGCTCGTCCAGAGGTTCGGGCGTGTGGACGATGCGGGCCAGGGCGGCGGCGGCGCGTTTGGCCGCCTTGCCCCCCAGCTTGCCGACGCCGGCGGCGACCTGCTTCATCTCGGCCATGTCGCCGTTCCAGTGGACCACGGCGTCGCAGCCGGCCTTCAGCGCCGCCCCGGCTCGCTCAGTGAGCGTGCCGGACAGGGCGTTCATGACCAGGTCGTCGGACAGCAGCAGGCCCTGGAAACCCAGATGTTGGCGCATCAGCTTCACGGCCTTCTTCGACGTGGTGGCCGGGCGTTTTTTGTCGATGGCGGTGAAGACGACGTGGGCCGACATGGCGATCGGCATGTCCGAAAGAGCCTTGAACGGGGCGAAGTCCCAGGCGTCCAGGGTGTCGAAGTCGGCGTGGACGGTCGGAAGTTCCTTGTGGCTGTCGGCGAAGGCGCGGCCGTGGCCGGGCATGTGCTTGATGACCGGCAGGACGCCGCCGGCCAGCAGGCCCTCGGCCGCCGCGCGGCCCAGCTGGGTCACGGTCGCGGGATCGCGGGCATAGGCGCGGTCGCCGATGATGTCGTGAGCGCCGGGCACGGGCACGTCCAGCACCGGCACGCAGTCGACGTTGACGCCCACGGCCTTCAGATCGTGCGCCATCAGCCGCGCGCCCAGGCGGGCCAGTTCGCGGGCCGCCAGCGGGTCGTTGGTCGCCTTCAGATAGGCCTCGCCCGGCGGATACTTCTGCCAGTGCGGCGGCCCCATGCGCTGGACCCGGCCGCCCTCCTGATCGATCAGGATCGGCGCCTCCCAACCCACGGCCTCGCGCAGGGCGTCGGTCAGGCGGCGCACCTGTTCCGGCGACTCGACGTTGCGCCGGAACAGGATGAAGCCCCACGGATCGGCGTCCGAGAAGAAGGCCGCCTCGTCGCGCCCCAGCTCCGTCCCGGCGCAGCCGAGGACCATGGCGGTGCTCATGCCCGTCTCCCCGGAATGGCGCGCGCGCTCAGCTGGAACCTCAGCGCACGATGCAGTCGCCGCCGGCGGCGCGGATGCCGCCGCACAGGGCGCGGGCGTTCTCGGTCGTCAGTCCGGTGATCGAGGTCCGGTACAGGGTCGAGCCGCCGGACGACGTCACCTCCTGCACCCGCTTGCCGGCGCCGCCGGTCAGCTGGGGATAGCGGGCGACGGTCGCGGCCCACTGCTGGTCGGCCTGACCGGGCGTGGAGAAGGCGCCGATCTGGACGCTGGCCGAGCCGCCGGCCGCCGGCGACGGGGTCTCGGTCTTGGCGGGCGGGACCTCCTTGGCCGGAGGCGGCGTCTCGGTCTTGGGCTCCGGGCGGGGGCGGACCGTCTCCGGCGGCGGGGCATAGGTCGGCGCGGTCTCGGGCGGGATCGCCTCGTCATAGACGTCGATGCCCTCGGCCGGGTCGATCGGCTGGGCGTCCGCCGGGGCCTCGACCTTCAGGTCGCCGACGGGCGTGCCGACGGTCGGCGGCGCGTCCTCGGACCCGCGCGGGCCGGCGCGATAGTACAGGATCACCGCCACGATCAGGACCAGCAGGACGCCGGCGCTGACCAGCAGGGTCACGGGCGGGGCCTTGCCCCCTCCTCCACCGGCACGACCGCGCGGATCGTAGCCGCCGCGGCGGAAGGCCAGGTCGTCGTCGGTGGGCGGGGTGTAGGCCCCCCGGTCCTGGCGGTGCGGATCTTCGTGCGACATGGCGGCCTCGCTGGCGGTCCGGGCGAATCGAATCCGCGGGCTCCTATCCTAGCGCCGCGCGGTCGTCTTTCGCATCACAGATCGAGGGCCAGATCGAGGCTGAACAGCCGTTTGTGTTCCTCGATCGCATAGCGGTCGGTCATGCCGGCGATGTAGTCGCAAACGGCGCGCGCCTTCTTCGCCTCGTCCCCGCCCAATCCCGAACCTTGGGCCTTTCCCGACCACTCGGGCGGCATGACGTCGGGCTCGGCCATGAACAGGGCGAACATCTCCGACAGGATGCGCCGAGCCTGACTGCGCGTGCGGTTGACGCGATAGTGGCGGTACATCCGCTCGAAAAGGTGTTTCCGCAGCACCGCGAGATCGGCCTGCATGTCGGCGGAAAAGGCGACCAGCATGCGTCTGGCCGCGCGGATGTCGCCCACCGTCTCTATGCCGTCGGCCGTCAGCCGGGCCTCGGTCTCGGCCAGAACGTCCTCGACCATGACGCCGATCATGCGGCGCACGGCCTCCAGCCGGACCATGCGGTCGTCCAGATCGGGCCAGTCGCGGCGCGTGGCCAGCAGCTGCGGCCCGATCAGCGGCACGGTCTCCAGCTCGGCCAGGCTGAGCAGGCCGGCCTGCACGCCGTCGTCCACGTCGTGGTTGTTGTAGGCGATGTCGTCGGCGATGGCGGCGGCCTGGGCCTCCAGCGAGGCGAAGCCGCCGGGCTGCACGTCCCACGCCTGATGATAGTCGCGGATCGGCGCCCAGGCCGGCTCGTCCAGCCTATGGGCGATGGGGCCGTTGTGCTTGATGACGCCCTCGACGGTCTCCCACGACAGGTTCAGGCCCTTGAAGGCGGGATAGCGCTCTTCCAGCTTGGTCACGACGCGGAAGGTCTGGACGTTGTGATCGAAGCCGCCGAACCCGGCCATGCAGGCCTGCAGCTCGTCCTCTCCGGCATGGCCGAAGGGCGGGTGGCCCAGGTCGTGGGCCAGGGCGACGGTCTCGGCCAGGTCCACGTCCAGCTTCAGCGCATGGGCCAGCGACCGCGCGATCTGGGCGACCTCCAGCGAGTGGGTCAGGCGGGTCCGGTAGTGGTCGCCCTCATGCGCGACGAAGACCTGGGTCTTTTCCTTCAGGCGGCGGAAGGCCGTGCAGTGGATGATGCGGTCGCGGTCGCGGGCGAAGGCGGTGCGGGTGCGACTGATGGGCTCCGGGACCAATCGGCCTCGCGAGGCGGCCACGGTCTCGGCATAGGGGGCCAGGCGACGGTCTGAGATGCTCAAGGGGTCTGCGCCGATGACGGCGGGCCTTTCCGAACGCCCGCCCGCGCCTCATATAGACAGCCGTGAGCAGCGTCCAATCCACGGAATTCCGCGTCGACGCGGGCCGGGCCGCCGGGCCGGAGGTCAGCCTGACCGCCGCTGCCGCCGCGCGGCTGGCGAAGCTGTCGGCGGATCAGGGACGCGATCTGATGCTGCGCGTCGCCGTGGACGGCGGCGGCTGCTCGGGCTTTCAGTACCGGTTCGAACTGGTCGAGACGGCCGAGGCCGACGACCTGCGGATCGAGACGGACGGACGGGCCGCTCTGATCGATCCGGTGTCCCTGCCCTTCCTGGTGGGATCGGTGGTCGATTTCGTCGACGACATCGGCGGGGCGCAGTTCGTGGTGCGCAATCCGAACGCGGCCAGCAGCTGCGGCTGCGGCGTCAGCTTCTCGATTTGAGCCCGTGGCCGGGCGCCGCGTCCATTCCGCCGATCTGGCGACGGCGTGGGTCGTCTTCGGCATGCTCGTCGCCGGGGCCCTGGCGGCGACGATCGGACCGACCCGGTCCCTGCCCGTCGGCTGGGGCCTGGACGGTGGGGCGACCGGCTTTGCGCCCCGCGAGACGGTCGGGCTGATGCTGATCGGCGCGGCGGTTCTGATCGGTCTGATCGGGGTCGGTCTGGGAATGGCGGCGCGCACGGCGGCGGATCCGGCGGCCGGGCGGGGTTTGCGGGTCGGGCAGATCGGCCTGGTGGTGGTCTGTGCTCTCGTCGTCGGCCTGTGGGCCCTTGCCGGGTTGAATGGCGTCGTCGATCTGGCCCGGCCGCTGCCGCTGGCGATACTGGCGACGGCGGGCCTGCTGGTCGCCGCCCTGCTGGTCCGTTTGGCGCGAGGCCTGCGGGCGTGGCACAGAGGGAGCGGTCCCTCGCGCGACTGACCCTCGGGAGCTCGCCATGACGTTTCTCGCCGCCGCAGCCGCCGCCCTTCTGACCTTCGGAGATCCGACGGCCACGCCCGTCCAGATCGCCACGCCCAAGGCTCCGGTGCTGGGCACGCTGCTGACGCCCGAAGGCGGGACCCGCGCCGCGGCGGTGATCATCGCCGGGTCCGGGCCCACCGACCGCGACGGCAACAGCCCGCTGGGCGTGTCGGCCGGCACGTACCGATTGCTGGCCGAGGGGCTGGCGGAGCAAGGCGTGGCGACCGTGCGGTACGACAAGCGGGGCGTGGGCCAGAGTCTGTTCGCGCTGGGCGACGAGGCCGACCTGCGGTTCGAGGACATGGTCGACGATGCCCTGGCCTTCGCGGCGGAGGCGCGGGCGCGGACGGGGCAGCCGTGCGTCTGGCTGATCGGGCACAGCGAGGGCGCGGGCATCGCGCAGATGGCGGCGGCGCGGAGCCCGGACGGCATCTGCGGCCTGGTGCTGCTGTCCGGCATGGGGCGGCGCCCGCGGGTCATTCTGGAAGAGCAGTTGGGCGCCCAGTTGCAGGAGCCGCTGCGGACCCAGGCCTTCGACGCCCTGGCTCGGCTGGAGGCCGGAGATCTGGTGGCGAACCCGCCGCCGGCGCTGGCGGCGCTGCTGCGGCCGTCGGTTCAGCCGTATCTGATCGGCATGCTGTCGCTGGACCCGGCGTCGCTGATCGCGGGTTATGGAGGCCCGGTGCTGATCGGCCAGGGCGAGACCGATTTCCAGACGACCGTGGACGACGCCCGGACCCTGGCGGCCGCGCAGCCGGCGGCGACGCTGATCCTCTGGCCCGGCGTCAACCACCTGCTGAAGGTCGCGCCGGCCGAGCGGGCGGCCAACATCGCCACCTATTCGAACCCCGACCTGCCCTTGGCGGATGAGGTGGTCGAGGACGTGGCGGGCTTCATCCTCAGCCCGCGCTGAGAGTCCCGGCTCTGCGCTGCGCTCCGGCCGGGATGACAAGGTCGCAGCCTAGGCGGAAAGCGTCTCCATGAAGCGCACGGGGCGGCCGTGGGCCGTGCCCAGCAGTTCGCCGTCGCGCATGACCTGACGGCCGCGGACGATCGTGGCCATGGGCCAGCCCTTGGCTTCGAAGCCGTCGAAGGGAGTCCAGCCGCAGCGGCTGGCCTGCTGGTCGTGGGTTATGGTGCGGCGGGCGTTCAGATCGACCAGGGTCAGGTCGGCGTCGTAGCCCTCGGCCATGCGGCCCTTGCGGGCCGTGCCGAAGACGCGCTGGGCGCCGGCGCTGGTCAAATCGATGAACCGCTCCAGCGTCATCCGCCCCTCGGCGACGTGGGTCAGCATGACCGGCACCAGCGTCTGCACCCCCGGCATGCCCGACGGCGAGGCGGGATAGGGCCGGGCCTTTTCTTCCAGCGTGTGCGGCGCGTGGTCGGAGCCGAGGACGTCGACGACGCCCTGCTGGACGCCGCGCCACAGGCCGTCGATGTGCGGGCGGTTGCGGATCGGCGGGTTCATCTGGGCCAGGGCCTTCAGCCGCGCGTAAGCCTCGTCGCCGTCGATCGTCAGGTGCTGGGGCGTGACCTCGACGGTGGCGACGTCGCGGTGGTGGGCGAGGAACTCGATCTCCTGCGCGGTCGAGACGTGCAGAACGTGGATGCGGGCGCCGGTCTCCCGCGCCAGGCGGACGAGGCGCTCGGTCGACTGGATGGCGGACTGGGCGTCGCGCACCTCCGGGTGGCTGGTCCAGTCGCCGGTGCGGGCCAGTTCGCGGCGTTCGGCAAGACGGTATTCGTCTTCGGAATGGAAGGTGGCGCGACGGTTCACGTTGGACAGGACCTTCCGCACGCCCTCGTCGTCCGCGATCAGGAGGTCGCCGGTCGAGGCGCCCATGAAGACCTTGACCCCGCAGCAGCCGGGCAGGCGCTCCAGCTCGTTCAGATGGTCGGCGTTGGCGTGGGTGCCGCCGACGTAGAAGGCGTGGTCGGTCCACATCCGGTCCCGCGCCCGGGCCAGCTTGTCGGCCAGGGTGTCCGGGTCGGTCGTGTTCGGGTTTGTGTTCGGCATCTCGAACACGGCCACGACGCCGCCCAGCGCCGCGGCGCGGGATCCGGTCTCGAGGTCTTCCTTCCACTCCAGCCCCGGCTCGCGGAAGTGGACCTGGGTGTCGATGACGCCGGGCAGGACGGTCAGGCCGGTGGCGTCCACCACCTCGCCCGCCGAGGCCTGGGACAGGTCGCCGATGAAGGCGATCCGTCCGTCGCGAACGCCGACGTCGGCGGGGCCGCGCCCGGCGTGGTTCGCGACCTCTCCGCCGCGGACGATCAGGTCGTAGGTCTGGGTCATGGGGTCCGCTCCAGCCGCTTCACGGCGGCCTTGAACACCCTGTCGGCGGGCAGGTCCAGCAGATGCTGGATCGCCTGGTCGAGGCGGGGGTCGATGGCGCGATATTCGTCCATGGTGCGCGGGCCGCGGCAGACGACCTCTCCGAAGGGGCCGCGAACGGCGTCGTCGGACGGGCCGAAGACCGCGACGACCGGCGCCCCGGCGGCGACGGCCAGCTGAGTCCAGAGACTGTCGCCGCCGAGCACCAGCGCGGCGCGGGACAGGGCCGCGCAGGTCTGGAGCCGGGTCAGGTGGCGGGTCTCCATGGTGCGCTTCAGCGGCGCGGCCATGCGCAGCGCCGTGCGCGTCTCGCCGTCCACATCGTCGCCGACGATCAGCAGGCGGCCGCCCGGGAGAGGCCCGTCGTCGGCCAAGAGGCGGGTGGCGACCTTCACATAGCGGTCGGTGGGCCAGACCTTGCCGATCCAGTCGGCGGTCGGCGCGACGGCGAGGATGGGTCCCTCCCCCTTGGCCAGCAGGGCGTCGACGGCGGCGCGGGTTTCGTCGCTGAGGAAAAGCCGCGGCCGGGGGGTCTCGTCCAGCTGGAGCGTGCGGGCGGCGGTCGCGGCGGCGTGCTCGCCCGGCTCGGGCTTCACGCGGACGGCGCGCTTCTGGCGCTTCAGCCTGGCCGAGAGCTCGGTGCCGCGCATGTCGACCACCAGGCCCCAACGGCGGTCGCGCACCTGGGTCCACAGCTTCAGCCAGTCCAGGCGCCCTTCCCGCTCCAGCACGATCAGCCGCTCCAGCCCGGGCAGGTCGGCGAACAGGGGCGCGGACTGCGGCGAGCCGACCACGGTGACGCGGGCGCCCGGCATGGCCTCGACGACGTGCGCCAGGGCGCCGGAGGACATCACGGCTTCGGTCGGGTCGGCCTCGGCGACGTAGAGGATCGGAAAGCTCGCCATTTGCCGACCGTATACGGATTCTCGCGGTTTCACGGGAGCGGGGGAGCGACTATCTGGGGACGCATGAGCCCCCGGATCGCCCGCCTTGAGGACCGCGCCGTCGTCGCCGTGACGGGTCCGGACGCGCGGTCGTTCCTTCACGGACTGCTGACGCAGGACGTGCTGACTTTGGCGCCGGGCGAGGTCCGCTTCGGGGCCTTCCTCTCGCCGCCCGGCCGGCTGATGTGGGACCTGTTCCTGTGGGGCGCCGAGGACGGCGTGCGGCTGGACGCAGCGGCGGACCGGCGCGACGCGCTGGTGACGAAGCTGACGATGCACCGCCTGAGGGCGCAGGTCGCGATCGCAGCCGAGGCGATGCCGGTCTTCGTCTGCTGGGACGGCCTGGCCGACGGATTCCTGCCGGATCCCCGGCTGGAGGGGCTGGGTGGCCGGCGATTGGGCGATGCGGAGACGAACGCCTCGGCGGACGACTGGCAGGCGCACCGGCTCGCGCTGGGCGTGCCGGACCCAGACCGAGACTGCGGCATGGATCGGACCTATCCGATCGAGGCCAACTTCGACCTGCTGAACGGCATCGACTTCCAGAAGGGCTGTTTCGTCGGACAGGAGACGACCTCGCGCATGAAGCGCCGCAGCGCGATCAAGACCCGGATGATGCCGATCGCTTTCGACGGCCCGCCGCCCGGCGAGGGCGCCGAGGTGCTGACCGAGGCGGACCTTCGAGCCGGGCAGGTGCTGACCGGGCACGACGGCAGGGCCATGGCCCTGCTGCGGCTGGACCGCATCGACGCCCCCCTGACAGTGCATGGCCGCTCGGTGCGGGTGAAACGGCCGGAGTGGATGACGACGAGGGCACGATAAAGCAGGTCGTAGACTGTCAAACTGGCGCAGCTTGACAAGCTATGAATTGCCAAATCTTGCCGCTTTGGCAAGTTGTGATTTGCTTAAATCTTGACTTTAGGCAATCCATAGATTACCAAACCGAATGGTTCATCGATCCGCACTCGACCCGCGCGCGCGCAGTCAACTCGACAAGAAGTTGGCCGGGACAGATAGGCTGCGCGAGATAGGCATGCCTCGATACGGCTGGATTCGCGCCATACGAGACGGATTGGGCATGACGGCTCAACAGCTCGCCAACCGACTGGGGGTGTCCCGACAAGCCGTGAGCGCTCTCGAGAAGGGCGAAGTCCAAGCCACGCTGTCGTTGAAATCGCTTCGGCAGGCGGCCGAAGCGCTGGATTGCACTCTGGTGTACCTGCTAGTGCCGAAATCGTCCCTGGAAGAAGCTGTGCGGGAACGTGCGGAGCATGCGGTCGACGCCCACCTTGCCAGGGTGAACAAGACCATGGGCCTTGAAAATCAGGCTCTGCCGCCCGGGGATCTCGCCGTCGAACGTCGTCGCCTCATCGACGAGTTCATGCGCGGCGACCCGCGCAGGCTCTGGGACGACCGGTGACGGACCTGTTCGACGCCCACGGCGAAGCGAACACGCCCTTGTCCGCCGAAGAGCGCGCCGGCCTGCTGCCGACCTACATTACCACTCGCACCGAACTCAACGACGCCGAGCAGGCCAACATCAGCGACGCCGATCGTTGGGCGTTTCAGCGCGAGCGAGACGTGCTGGACGTCATCTTCCTGCGCCGACTGCACAAGCGGATGTTCGGAAAAGTCTGGGCCTGGGCCGGCACCTTCAGCCAGGAGGTCGATCGCCGCATCGGCCTGGATCGGCACCTGATCGAGCCCGCCCTCTACGCTCTGGTCGACGATGTCCGGTATTGGATTCAGCATCAGTCCTATCCGACGGACGAGATCGCGGCCCGATTTCATCATGCCTTGACCCGCATTCATCCGTTTCCGAACGGCAACGGTCGACACGCACGTCTCGCCAGCGATCTTCTGTTGGTTGCCCTTGAAGGGGTGCCGTTCACTTGGGGCGGCACGGCCCTGACCACGACCTCGGCGATGCGCGACGACTATGTGGCGGCGCTGCGGGCGGCGGATGCCCACGACCTCCGCCCCCTGCTGGCCTTCGTGCGAGCCTAGCGCCGCGCCGTCCTCGCCCCCTCGATCAGGTCGTCGACCACCGCCGGGTCGGCCAGGGTGGAGGTGTCGCCCAGGGCGCCGGTTTCGCCCTCGGCGATCTTGCGCAGGATGCGGCGCATGATCTTGCCCGAGCGGGTCTTGGGCAGCCCGGGAGCCCATTGCAGGGCGTCGGGGGCGGCAATGGGGCCTATGATCTTGCGGACGTGGGCGACCAGTTCGGCCTTCAGCGCGTCGGTCGGTTCGACGCCGGCGTTCAGCGTGACGTAGGCCCAGATGCCCTGGCCCTTCACGTCGTGGGGGAAGCCGACGACCGCAGCCTCGGCCACGTCGTCGTGGAGCACGAGCGCGCTCTCGACCTCGGCGGTGCCCATGCGGTGGCCCGACACATTGATGACGTCGTCCACGCGGCCGGTTATCCAGAAGTAGCCGTCCTCGTCGCGCCGCGCGCCGTCGCCGGTGAAGTAGCGGCCGGGATAGGTCGAGAAATAGGTGTCGAAGAAGCGCTGGGGGTCGCCATAGACGGTGCGCATCTGGCCCGGCCAGCTGTCGGCGAGGCACAGGTTTCCGCTGACGGCGCCGTGCAGCTCCGTGCCCTCGGCGTCCACCAGAATGGGCTGGACGCCGGGCAGCGGCAGGGTGGCGGAGCCGGGTTTCAGATCGGTCGCGCCCGGCAGGGGCGAGATCAGGATGCCGCCGGTCTCGGTCTGCCACCAGGTGTCGACGATGGGCAGGTGCCCCTGCCCCACCACCTGATGGTACCAGCGCCACGCCTCGGGGTTGATGGGTTCGCCGACCGTGCCGAGCAGGCGCAGGGAAGCGCGGCTGGTGGCGTTCACGGGACCGTCGCCCTCGCGCATCAGGGCCCGCAGCGCGGTGGGGGCGGTGTAGAAGGTCGCGACCTGATGCTTGTCCACCACCTGCCAGAAGCGGCCGTGGTCGGGCCAGTTGGGCACGCCCTCGAACATGAGCGTGGTCGCGCCGTTGGCCAGCGGGCCGTAGACGCCGTAGCTGTGGCCGGTGACCCAGCCGACGTCGGCGGTGCACCAGTAGACCTCGCCCGGCCGGTGATCGAAGACGATCTCGTGCGTCCAGGAGGCCCAGAACAGGTAGCCGCCGGTGGTATGCAGCACGCCCTTGGGCTTTCCGGTCGAGCCCGAGGTGTAGAGGATGAACAGCGGATCCTCGGCCGACATGGGCTCGCACGGGCAGTCGTCGGAGACGCCGTGCTTGGCCTCGCCGTAGCGGACGTCGCGACCGTCCACGATCGGCACGTCGGCGTTGGTGTGGGAGATGAGCAGAACCTTCTCGACCGCGACCTTTTCCAGCGCCGCGTCGACGTTGGCCTTCAGCGGCACCCTCTTGCCCCCGCGCAGCCCCTCGTCGGCGGTGATGACGACCTTCGAGCCGCAATCCTCGATGCGGCCGGCCAGGCTGTCGGGCGAGAAGCCGCCGAAGACGACGGAGTGGACCGCGCCGATGCGGGCGCAGGCCAGCATGGCCACGGCGGCGGCGGGGATCATCGGCAGGTAGATCGTGACGCGGTCGCCCTTGGTCACGCGCAGCGACTTCAGAACATTGGCCATGCGGCACACCTCGCGGTGCAGCTCGGCATAGGTCAGCCAGCCGGATTGGGCGGGGTCGTCGCCCTCCCAGATGATGGCGCGCTGGTCGGCGCGGGCCGGCAGGTGGCGGTCGACGCAGTTGAAGCAGGCGTTCAGCACGCCGTCCTCGAACCAGCGGATGCGAAAGTCTTCCTTGGCGAAGGAAACGTCCTTGATCCGGGTTGGAGCCTTGATCCAGTCCAGGCGCATCGCCTTCTCGGCCCAAAAGGCCTGCGGGTCGGCGGCGACGGCGGCGCAGGCGGCGTCGTAGGCCGCGCGGTCCATACGGGCATCGGCCGCGAAGGCGGGGTCGACCGGGTAGACTTCCTTGGCTTCGGACATGGCGCTTCTCCTTCTCGCTTGGCTAGACCACCTGCGGGCGCGGCGACAGTGCGGACCCTGGAGAGGCGGGTTCTCATCGGTTGATGTTCTTGTTATGTTCCATTCATGGACACAGACGCCGACCCCGCCGGCCTGAGATGGCTGTTCATCGACCTGAACAGCTATTTCGCCAGCGTCGAGCAGCAAATGAACCCCAAATGGCGCGGACGGCCCGTGATCGTACGTCCGGCGTCCAGCGAGCACACCTGCGCCATCGCCGCCAGCTATGAAGCCAAGAATTTCGGCATCAAGACAGGAACCCGGGTCGCCGACGCGCGCCGACTGTGCCCTGGCTTGATCGTCGCCGAGGCGCGACCCGACCTTTACGTCAAGATTCACCATCTCATCATGACGGAGATCGACCGCCATGTTCCCGTCTGGAAGGTGGGCTCGATCGACGAGGCGTCCTGTCGCCTGACCGGCCGTCAACGCGTGGAAAGCGAAGCGGTGGCCCTGGCGCGACGCATCCAGGCCGGAATCAAGGAGGAAGTCGGGGAGTGCCTGCGGTCGTCGATCGGCCTGGCCCCCAGCCGATTCCTGGCCAAGACCGCCTGCGGGATGAAGAAGCCCGAGGGGTTGACCGTGCTGCGCGCCGACGCGCTGCCGGGGCCGCTGTTGAACCTGCCGCTGTCGAAATTTCCGGGGGTGGGCCCACGCATGGTCAAGCGGCTGGCCGCGGCGGGGATCGTGGACGTGGCGGGGTTCTGGGCCCTGGACGCCAAACGGGCGCGGGCCATCTGGAACGGCATCGAGGGCGAGCGCATCCAGCGCGGTCTGCATGGGCTGGACAGCGCCGAGCCCCCCGAGAAGCCCCGCGCGACCATCAGCCACAGCCATGTCCTGGCCAAGGAGATGCGCACCCCGGAAGGCGCGCGGGCGGTGGCGCGGCGTCTGGTGGTCAAGTGCGGGGCGCGGCTGCGGCGTCTGGGGCTGACGGGATCCGGCGTCAGCCTGTTCGTCGACATGAACGGCGCCGAGGGGCCTTCGGGCTGGGAAAGCTCCGGCCTGCATCGATCGGTTTCGGCGACGTCGGACACCTTCGTGCTGCTGAAGGCCGTCGATGCCCTGTGGCGTCGGATCGAGCCCGAACTGCGCGCCGGCCACATCCGCTACGTCGGGGTGGGAATCCAGGGGCTGAGGCCACGCGACGCCTTCGAGATCGATTTGTTCGAACCCGGGCCCGACCAGGGCGGCCAGGCGCCGTCCCTGAAGCTGTCGCAGGCGCTGGACGCCCTGAACCGGAAATACGGCAAGGACACCGTCAGCATCGGCCCGCGCGCCAGGATCGGGGACTATGTCGGGGCCAAGATCGCCTTCAACCGCATCCCCGACCTGGAGGAATTCTGGGAATAGGCCACGCTTGACTTCGCACCCGAGTCCGGGCCTTTGGGCGGCGCTCTCGCGGGAGAGATCGGGGCGCCGTTTCAGTCCCGACGCCGAAGGCGCAACCGCCCCGGAAACGCTCAGGCAAAAGGACCGCGAAGCGCACGGACGCTGGAAAGAACCCGGCCGGGTTCGCCGACGGAGCAAGGCGCCATCCTATCGGCGCCGGAATCTCTCAGGCTTCAGGACAGCGGGGGCTCCAGCGGGCGGATCGCCCGGGCCGGAGACCCGACGCCGATGACCGACGAGACCCTGAAGACCACGCCGCTGAACGCCAACCACCGCCGGCGCGGCGCGCGCATGGTCGGCTTCGGCGGCTATGACATGCCGGTGCAGTATGAAGGGGTGCTGGCCGAGCATCGCTGGACGCGCGAGCACGCCGGCCTGTTCGACGTGTCGCATATGGGCCAGGCCAAGATCACGGGCGCCGACGCCATCGCCCAGTTCGAACGGTTCGTTCCCGGCGACTATCAGGCGCTGAAGGCGGGCAAGCAGAAGTATTCGCTGTTGCTGAACGACCGGGGCGGGATCCTGGACGACCTGATGGCGGGCAAGCCGGATCACGACGGCCTGTATGTGGTCGTGAACGCCGGCAACAAGGACGCGGACTTCGCGCATCTGAAGGCCAATCTGGCGGGCGACGCGAAGCTGACGGTGCTGGACGACCGGGCGCTGCTGGCGATCCAGGGGCCGGAAGCCGCCGAAGTGATGGCGAAGCATGAGCCGGTGCTGGCCGAAATGGGCTTCATGGACTCGGCGCGGCTGATGATCTTCAGCGTCGACTGCTACGTCTCGCGCTCGGGCTACACCGGCGAGGACGGATACGAGATCTCGGTGCCGGCGGCGGACGCGGACCGGATCTGGGACCTGCTGCTGGAAGACGCGCGGGTGAAGCCGATCGGCCTGGGCGCGCGGGATTCGCTTCGGCTGGAGGCCGGTCTGCCGCTGCATGGGCACGACATCGACGCGGAGACGACGCCGGTGGAGGCGGGGCTGACCTTCGCCCTGTCGAAGTCGCGCAAGGAGCGGGCGGACTTCGCCGGCGCGGACGTGATCAACCGCCAGCTGGCGGACGGGACGGAGCGGGTGCGCGTGGCCCTGATCGTCAAGGAGGGCGCCCCGGCGCGCGAGGGGGCGGAGATCGCCGACGCGGACGGGAACCTGATCGGCAAGGTCACCTCGGGCGGGCCGTCGCCCACCCTCGGCAAGAACGTCGCCATGGGCTATGTGCCGCCGCAGTTCGCGGAGCTGGGGACCGAGCTGAAGGTCGTGGTGCGGGGCAAGCCCGCCGCGGCCGAGGTCGTCGCCCTGCCCTTCGTCGCCCAACGCTATCACCGCAAACCCAAAGCCTGAGGATCGGCCATGAAGTTCACCAAGGATCACGAGTGGGTGCGCCTCGAAGGCGACGTCGCCGTCGTCGGCATCACCAAGCACGCCGCCGACCAGCTGGGCGACGTGGTGTTCGTGGAAGTCCCTGACGCCGGCAAGGCCGTGACCAAGGGCGACGGCTTCGCCGTGGTCGAGAGCGTCAAGGCGGCGTCCGACGTCTATGCCCCCGTCGACGGCGAAGTGGTCGAGGGCAACGCGGCCCTGGGCACCAATCCCGAAACCGTCAACGCCGACCCGGAAGGCGACGGCTGGTTCGCCAAGATCAAGGTCTCGGACGGCGCGCAGCTCGACGCCCTGATGGATCGTGCGGCGTACGACCAGTACCTGACCACGCTCTGATCATTCCCGCTCACCCCCGCGAAGGCGGGGATCCAGTTCCGTCATGAAATGGCGTGACTGGGACGAGCGGTTCGTCCTCCCCGGCGAAAGTCATCGCCCAAAGCACTGGATCCCCGCCTTCGCGGGGATGAGCGGATAAAAGAATGCGCTACCTCCCCCTGACGCCCGACGACCGTACCGCGATGCTCGCCGCCATCGGGGCCAAATCGATCGACGACCTGTTCGTGCACGTTCCCGAAAAGGCGCGGCTGGATGGGCCGGTGGATCTGCCGCGCGTGGCGGGCGAGCTGGAGGTTGAGCGGGCGCTGGGGGCGCTGGCGGGCAAGAACGCCACGGCCGGGACCGTGCCCTTCTTCTGCGGGGCCGGGGCCTACAAGCACCACGTGCCGGCGACGGTGGACCACGTGATCCAGCGGTCCGAGTTCCTGACCAGCTACACGCCCTATCAGCCGGAAATCGCGCAGGGCACGCTGCAGTACCTGTACGAGTTCCAGACCCAGGTCGCGAACCTGACCGGCATGCCGGTGGCCAACGCCAGCCTCTATGACGGCTCGACCGCCATGGCCGAGGGCGTGCTGATGGCCACGCGGGTCACGCGGCGGAACAAGGCGGTCATCTCGGGCGGGGTGCATCCGCACTACGTCGCCGCGACCGAGACCGTGGTGCACGCCGTGGGCGTCGAGACCCAGGTCCTGCCCGCCGCCGTTGACGCAGAGGCCGACGTGATCGCCCAGATCGGGCCGGACACGGCCTGCGTGGTCGTGCAGACGCCGAACGTGTTCGGCACGACGACCGACGTGACGAAGATCGCCGAGGCCGCGCACGCGGCGGGCGCCCTGCTGATCGTGGTGGTGACCGAAGCCGTGTCGATGGGCCTGCTCAAGTCGCCCGGCGAGATGGGCGCCGACATCGTCGCCGCCGAGGGCCAGTCGATCGGCAACGCCTTGAACTTCGGCGGCCCCTACGTCGGCCTGTTCGCCTGCCGCGAAAAGCTGATCCGGCAGATGCCGGGCCGCCTGACCGGCGAGACGGTGGACGCGGACGGCGAGCGCGGCTTCGTGCTCACCCTGTCGACGCGCGAGCAGCACATCCGCCGCGACAAGGCGACCTCGAACATCTGCACCAACTCGGGCCTGTGCACCCTGGCCTTCACCATCCACATGAGCCTGCTGGGCGAGACGGGACTGCGGAAGCTGGCCCTGCTGAACCACGAGGCGGCGGTGAAGACGCGCGACGCCTTGGCCGCGATCCCGGGCGTGGAGGTGCTGACCCCGCGCTTCTTCAACGAGTTCGCGGTGCGGCTGCCCAAGCCCGCCGCCGAGGTGGTGGAGCGGCTGGCGGAAAAGCGCATCCTGGCGGGCGTGCCCTACAGCCGCCTGGCCCCCGAGGCCGGCATGGCCGACGTCCTGCTGGTCGCCGCCACCGAGATCACCACGGACGCGGACGTCGCGGCCCTGAAAGCCGCCCTGGCGGAGGTTCTGTAAATGAGCACCATGAACACCGTCGGTCGCCCGACCACGCCGAACGCCGTCCTGACCAAGCCCGCCACCCTGACCGGCGGGCGCGGCCTGCTGCAGAACGAGGCCCTGATCTTCGAGGGCGACGGCTGGGGCAAGACCGGGGTCGATCTGCCGGAGCCCAGGGGCGACGCGTCCGATCTGGGCGATCTGGTCCGCAAGGATCCCATCGGCCTGCCAGGGCTGAGCGAGCCGGAGGCCATGCGCCACTATGTGCGGCTGAGCCAGAAGAACCACGCCATCGACCTGGCCATCTATCCGCTGGGCTCGTGCACGATGAAGCACAACCCGCGCCTGAACGAGAAGATGGCGCGTCTGCCGGGCTTCTCGGACATCCACCCGCTGCAGCCGCAATCGACGGTACAGGGCGCGCTGGAGCTGATGGATCAGCTGGCGCACTGGCTGAAGACGCTGACGGGAATGCCGGCCGTCGCCCTGTCGCCCAAGGCCGGGGCCCACGGCGAGCTGTGCGGCCTGATGGCCATCCGCGCGGCGCACGAGGCCAGCGGACAGCATGAGAAGCGCCGCAAGGTTCTGGTGCCGACCTCGGCCCACGGGACCAATCCGGCGACGGCGGCCTTCGTCGGCTACACGGTGGTCGAGGTGGCGCAGACGGACGACGGCCGCGTGGACGTGGCGGACCTGGCGTCCAAGCTGGGCGACGACGTGGCCGCCATCATGGTGACCAATCCGAACACCTGCGGCCTGTTCGAGCGCGACATCCTGGAGATCAGCCGCCTGACGCACGAGGCGGGGGCCTATTTCTACTGCGACGGCGCCAACTTCAACGCCATCGTCGGCCGGGTGCGCCCGGGCGATCTGGGCGTCGACGCCATGCACATCAACCTGCACAAGACCTTCTCCACGCCGCACGGCGGCGGCGGCCCGGGCGCGGGTCCGGTGGTGCTGTCGGAGGCGCTCGCGCCGTTCGCCCCGGCCCCGTGGGTTGTGGCCGACGAGGGCGGCTTCAGGCTTATCGAGCGCGAGGAGGACGAGGCGGCCCAGGCCTTCGGCCGCCTGTGCGCCTTCCAGGGCCAGATGGGCATGTATGTGCGGGCGCTCAGCTACATGATGAGCCACGGCTCGGACGGCCTGCGTCAGGTCGCCGAGGACGCGGTGTTGAACGCCAACTACATCAAGGCCCGCTTGTCGGACCTGATGAGCGCGGCCTTCCCCGACGGGCCGTGCATGCACGAGGCGCTGTTCGACGACGAATGGCTGAAGGGCACGGACGTGACCACGCTCGACTTCGCCAAGGCGATGATCGACGAGGGCTTCCACCCGATGACCATGTATTTCCCGCTGGTCGTGCACGGGGCGATGCTGATCGAGCCCACCGAGACGGAGTCGAAGGCCGAGCTGGACCGCTTCATCGAGGCGATGCGTGCGCTGGCGACGGCGGCCAAGGCCGGCGACGTGGACCGGTTCAAGGGCGCCCCCTTCCACGCGCCGATGAAGCGCCTGGACGAAACCCGCGCCGCCCGCGCGCCCAAGCTGCGCTGGACCGCGCCGGAAGGGTCGAACCTGGCGGCGGAGTGAGACGTCAGCCGCCCGCCGCGCGACGGAGGGCGGTGAACAGCCGTTTCCCGTGAACCTCCGGGCCCTCGGGTTCGCCCGAGGCCAGCCACGCTTCGGTCGCCTGCCGCAGGACGCCGATCGCGGCGACGGCGACGACGTGCGCCTGCTCGGGGTCGACGGAAAGGCCCCCACGACGCGCCAGGGCGTCGGCCAGCATCCGTTCCATCTCCTCGTATTTGGCGTGGTCGCCGCCGCGCAGGGCTGGGGTGTCGTGGACCAGTTTGGCCAGGGCCTTGGCCTGAGCCGACTGATAGTCGCCGGCCATGTCGGTCAGGGCGTGTTCGCACATTTCCAGCAGACCCTCGCCGTCCGGGCGGCGGGCGACGGCGGCGGCGATGCGGGGGCCGAGGTCCGCCTTGAAACCTAGGGCGATGGCCTCCTTCGACGGGAAATAGTGGAACAGGGTGCGGCGCGAGACGTCGGCGGCGGCGGCGACGTCGTCCAGCGTCACCGCGTCGAAGCCGCGTTCCAGAAACAGGCGCAGTCCCTCCTGCTGGATGCGGGCATGGGTGCGGGCGCGCTTCTGGTCCCGGTGAGAAAGGTCGTCTTCGATTTGCACGGCTTGCATTTTTGCATTGGGTGCAGATATTGTCACCCAGCTGAAGAAGCTGCCCCGTTTCGCCCGATCAGGAAATCCCCATGCGCTATTCCCCCGCCGACGTGCCGGACCAGACCGGCAGGTTCGTGATCGTCACCGGCGGCAACGGCGGGACCGGGTTCGAGACGGCCAAGGTGCTGGCCACCAAGGGCGCCGAGGTTCTGATCGCCGCGCGGGACGCGAAAAAGGGCGAGCGTGCGGTGCAGGAGATCCGGCGCATGACGCCCGGCGCCCAGGTGCGGTTCGAACGGCTGGACCTGTCCAGCCAGGCCGACGTGGCGCGCTTCGCCGAGGCGCGGCGGGCCGAGGGGCGGCGCATCGACGTGCTGATCAACAACGCCGGGATCATGGCCCTGCCGAAGCGGCAGGCCTCGGCCGACGGGCATGAGCTGCAGCTGGCGACCAACTTTTTGGGCCATTTCGCCCTGACGGCCCGGCTGCTGCCGCTGCTGAAGGGCGGGCGGACGGTGCAGCTGTCGTCGATCAAGCACCGCAGCGGGCGCATCCACTTGGACGATCTGAACCTGGAGCGCGGCTATGGCGACTGGAAGGCCTATGACCAGTCCAAGTTGGCCATGCTGATGTTCGCGCTGGAGCTGGACCGCCGCAGCCGGGCGAACGGCTGGGGCGTGACCAGCGTGGCGGCCCACCCCGGCTATGCCCGGACCGGGCTGATCGGCGCGGGTCCGCTGGGAAGCCGGCCGGTGTCGCGGTTCATGTTCTCGGTGGTCTACCGGCCCTTCATCGAGCCGCTGATCAGCCATTCGGCGGCGGACGGCGCCCTCCCCATCCTGATGGCCGCGACGGCGCCTGACGTGTCGCCTGGCGGATACTACGGACCGACGACCGGCAAGGAGCTGAAGGGGCCGGCGGGGCCGGTGGGGATGAAGCCGCATGCGCGCGACGAGGTCACCGCCGCGGCGCTGTGGGAGTCGGCCGAGCGACTGACGGGCGTGCGTTTCGGCTGACGCCCCACGTTCGCACCTGCGAAGCACGGAGATGTGAACCGCAGTCGTCAAGATCGGCGTATGCTTCCCGACGCGTAATCAGAACCAAAACGAGCGTTGGGAGGCGCCAGGGTCATGATGTCACGCGTAACCAAGGGAATGATCGCCGGCTTCGCGGCAGCCGTGGCCGTCGGCGCACTTGAGGCGGTCCAGTTGTGGGCCGGGCCGTGGGTCGTCAGCTTTCCACGATTGCTGACCGTGATCATGGGAACCGAGAGCGTGGTCTGGACCGGCTGGGCCGCCCACTTCGCCGTCGGAACCTTGGTCCTGGGTCCTTTGTTCGGCATCCTCTGTCCGCGCATGCCGGGCGAGACGCCGGAAGCCAAGGGCATGGCCTTCGCCATCGGCGCCTTCGTGCTGATGGGGCTGACCATCGCGCCGGAGGGCGGGATCGGCCTGTTCGGCCTGAGGGCCGGCTTCCCCAGTCTGGCCTGGCTGATCCTGACGCACGCCGTGTTCGGCGCGGTGATGGGCGCGGTCTACGGGCGGCTGGTGGGCCGCGACTGGCGGGTTCACCACGTACGGGACGACATCCACCTGGCGCACTGACGCGGCCGAAACCAAGAAGGCCCCGAGCGACGCCCGGGGCCTTCTTCACGTCCGCAGGAAGCGGACGGTCAGTTCAGGCGGTCGCCGATCTGGGCCACAGCCTGGTCCAGGACCGGGTCGGGGGCGCCGGCGGCCAGACGAGCGGCCAGGATGGATTCGGCGGCGCGGGCGGCCTGTTCGACGGCGGCGGCCTTCACGTCGGCGGTGGCCTGCGCCTCGGCCTGGGCGATGCGGCGTTCGGCAAGCTGCTGACGGCGTGCCAGCGACTCTTCCAGCTTCGCCTTGGTCTCGGCCTCCATGCGGCGGGCCTCGGCCTCGGCCGCCTTCAGCATCTCGGCGGCCTGGGCTTCGGCCTCGGCCTTCTCCTGACGGATCTGGGCCAGCAGGGCCTCGGCCTCGGCGCGCAGGCGCGCGGCCTCGTCGAGCTCGGCCTGGATCTTGGCGGCCTTGGCGTCCAGCACGCCGGCGATCAGCTTGGGCACGCCGGCGAAGACGACGATGGCGAAGAACAGGAACAGGCCGACGGCGACCCACAGTTCCGGGTTCGACAGGTCGTAGAGATGAGGATTGAAGAATTCCATCAGGCGGCGCCCCCCGAAACGGACGTGAGCTCGGCGGCGGTGGGTGCCTTCCCGGTCAGACGCTGGACCATGGCCGAGGCGGCGTCGGCCGCGACGGTGGAGACGTTGGCCATGGCGGCTTCGCGCGTCTTGGCGATGGCGCCCTCGGCCTCGGCGATGCGCGCGGCGACGGCGGCTTCCTCGGCGTCGGCGCGGGCCTTGGCCTCTGTGGTGACGCGGTCCTTGGCGGCCTGGGCCGTGACGCGGGCCTGGGCGCGGGCGTCCTCGACCTCACGCTTGGCGGCCTCGGCCTGGCCGGCGGCCTCGGCCTGAACCCGACGGGCGGCCTCGACGGCGCCGGAGATGGTGCCCGCGCGCTCGTCGAACACCCGGCGCATGCGCGGGGCGAAGACCTTGGAAATCAGGAAGTACAGGACGACGAACAGAAAGATCAGATAGACGATCTGCCCGAACCAGTGCTGGAACTCGAACTGCGGCAGACCGCCCGAGGCGTGCTCGGCGTCGGCGGCGTGTTCGGTCGAGGCGTGCGTGTCGGCGATCGCGGTCCCGGGGGGCGCGTCGACGGGCACGGCGTGGGCGGTTTCTTCGGACATTCGTCGGCCTTGGGAGAATTCTCGGGTCACGCGTCGCGGGGCCGGCCAGAGCCGCCCCCGCGAAACGACGACGGGATCAGTTGGCGCCCGAGTACAGCAGGAAGCCGATCACGAACGCCAGGATGCCCAGGGCTTCGGCCAGGGCCGCGCCGACGAACAGGTTGCCGACTTGCGAGGCGGCGGCCGACGGGTTGCGCAGGGCGCCCGCCAGGAAGTTGCCGAAGATGTTGCCGACGCCGATGCCGGCGCCGATCATGCCCGTCATCGCGAGACCGGCCCCGATGGCCTTGGCGGCTTCTACTTCCATGTTTCTCTAGTCCTAGTTGGGTGGGTTGGAAGGGATTGCTGGACCGGCCCTTTAGTGGGCGTGGTCCAGGTTGACCACATCGTTCAGGTAGATGCAGGTCAGAACGGCGAAGACGAAGGCCTGAAGGAAGGCCACGAGGAACTCCAGAGCCGTCAGGCCGATGGTCATGCCCATGGCCAGCGGCGCGATCAGCAGGCCCAGCCAGCCGGCGGCGCCCACGGCGGCGGTGGCGACGAAGCCCGCGAAGACCTTCAGCGCCACGTGCCCGCCCAGCATGTTGCCGAACAGACGGAGCGTCAGGGTCAGCGGGCGAAGCAGGAAGGAGAAGAACTCGATCAGCCCGACGATCGGGCGCATGACCAGCGGCGCGCCGGTCGGCCAGAACAGTTTGAAGAAGCCCAATCCGTTCTTCATGAAGCCGATCACGACCACGACCGCGAAAGCGATGACGCCGAACGTCGCGGTGATCGCCAGCTGGGAGGTGACGGTGAAGCTGAGGAACATGCCGAGCATGTTCATCGCCAGAATGAAGGTGAAGATGGCGAACACGAACGGAAAGTACTTCTTCCCGTCGTGACCTATGATGGACTCGGTCATGCCGTCGATCATGCCGAACAGCGTCTCGCCCGCCGCCTGGAATCGACCCGGCACCACCTTGGCGCCCGACGTCACAGCTTGGAGGAACAGCACCACGGCGAAGAAGGCGATGGTCATCGCGACGTGCGAGTTGGTGATCGCGAAATCGACGTAGCCGACGACCGGAAGGGTGGCGTCGGGAAGATCGACGTACTTCTGGATCTGAAACTGATGCAGCGGATCGGCCATCGGTCGATCAGACTCCTTCGTCTTCGAAGGGGATCGCCTGAGGCGTTTCCCCGGATGCTTTGGCCTCGGCCATGATGCGTTGCGAGGTCCGCCACGCCATCCAAACCGAGACGGCGAAGCCCAGCAGGACGCCGCCGATCGTTCCCCACGGTTCCGTTCCGGCGAACCGGTCGAGAAGCAGACCGAGCGCCAGTCCGACGAACACCCCGCCGAGAAGATCGGCGAGAATCCGCCACGCCTGGCCGGCCGCCCTCTGCCCCGCCAGCTCGTGGGAGAGCGGCGGCGCCGTCCGCGCCTCCAGATCGGATGCGCTTTTGTTGAGACGAGCGATCGCCTCTTCGCGCGATTCCGGGGGCGTGGACATGGGTGGCCTCAGCGCTTCGACGCGAGCGCCGAAGGGGGTCTGAATTCGGCGCGGAACCTATAGGGGCGACCCCGGAAGGTCAAGGCGCGGACGGTCGCAGACAGATATCTGAAAACGCTGGATAAATCTGGCATGCGGCATTCAGGCGCGAAGGGCGCGGGCGGCGGCGCGGGCTTCGTCGGTGACCACGGCCCCGGACAACATGCGGGCGATCTCCTCGTCGCGCCGGGCGGCGTCCAGCACGGCGACGGAGGTGCGGACCTGGCCGCCGGCCTCAGCCTTGCCGACCTTCCAGTGCGCCTGGCCCATGGCGGCGACCTGGGGGCTGTGGGTGACCACGATCACCTGCGCCCCCTCGGCCAGGCGGCGCAGACGGCGGCCCACGGCCTCGGCCACCGCGCCGCCCACGCCCTGGTCCACCTCGTCGAAGATCATGACCGGCTGATCGCCGTCGGCGCGAGCGGCCAGCGCCGCCTTCATGGCCAAGGCGAAGCGCGCCAGTTCGCCGCCGGACGCGACCGAATCCAGCGGGCCGAACGGCTGGCCGGCGTTGGTGGCGACCTCGAACCGCACCGTCTCGCGCCCGTTCGGGCCGCGGCGGTCGTCGGCGACGGGATCCAGAACGACGCGGAACTGGGCGCGCTCCAGCTTCAGCGGCACCAGCTCCGACGCGACCGCGGCCTCGAGTCGGCGCGCGGCGGCGGCGCGGGCGGCGGACAGGGCGGAGGCGGCGGCGTCATACGCCTCCCGCGCGGCGGAGGCGGCGCGGCGGCCCTGGGTCAGGGCGTCGGCATCGCCTTCCAGCAGGGCCAGCTTCTCGCGGAACTCCACGCGCAGCGCCGGCAGCTGATCCACCGTGGCGCGCAGACGGCGGGCGGCGGCGCGCAGGGCGAACAGGCGTTCTTCCGCCTTGTCCAGACGGCCGGGCTCGAAGTCGAAGGCGTCGGCGGCGGCGTCGACCTGGGCCACTGCCTCGGCCGCCTCGATCAGGGTGCGGTCGATGGCCTCCGCCGCGGCGGTGAGGCGCAGCAGGACCGGATGCCCCTCCCCGACCCCCGCCTGCCGGGCGCGACGGCCGGCGTGGTCGACGGCGCGCAGGGCCGAGGCGAGCTTCTGGCTGAGCTTGTCGCCGCCCAGAGCCGCGCGGGCGTCGGACAGGTCTTCAAGCGCTTTTTCGGCGGCGCCGAGGACGGCGCGCTCCCCGGACAGGGCCTCCTCCTCGTCGGCGCGGGGGTCCAGCTGGTCCAGTTCGGCGAGGTCGCGGGCCAGTTCCTCGCGACGGGCCTCGGCGTCGGCGGCGGCGGCCTGGAGATCGGCCAGGCGCGCTTCGGCGGCACGCAGAGCGTCGGAGGCGGCGCGCACGGCCTCGACCTCTCGCGCCAGGCCGCCGAAGCCGTCCAGCAGGCCGCGGTGGGTACGCCAGTCCAGCAGGCCGACGGTTTCGTGCTGGCCGTGCACCTCGACCAGGGCGGCGCCGATCTCGCGCAGGGCGGTGACGCCCACCGCCTGATCGTTGACGAAGGCGCGGCTGCGGCCGTCGGCTCCCAGTACGCGGCGCAGGATCAGGTCGTCGCCCGACGGCACGTCGACGCCCTTTTCGTCCAGCAGGGCGGTCAGATCGGCGGCGAAGGGCGCGGTGAAGGTGGCCACGGCGCTGGCCCGCTCGGCGCCCGCGCGCACGAGGCCCGCCTCGGCGCGCGCGCCCATGGCCAGGCCCAGGGCGTCGAGGATGATCGACTTCCCCGCCCCCGTCTCGCCCGTCAGCACGGTCAGGCCCGCGCCGACGTCCAGGTCCAGCGCCTCGACCAGCACCACGTCGCGGATGGACAGGCCGGTCAGCATGGGCGGGAGCGATTCGTCATGGCCGCATAATGGCACGGCCAGGCGCGAGGCTCAGCCCGGGATCAGGCGCTGCAGCCAGTTCTCGCGCTTGCCTTCCGGCGCCTGGTCCGGTTGGGCGCCGCGTTCGGTCAGCAGGGCGTAGGCCTCGGCGTACCAGGCGCTGCCCGGATAGTTGTGGCCCAGCACCGAGGCGTTGCGCGTGGCCTCGTCGGTCAGGCCCAGCATCAGGTTGACCTCGACCATGCGATACAGCGCCTCGGCCACGTGCGAGGTGCGCTGGAAGTCCGGATTGTCGACGACCACGCGATAGCGGTTCATCGCCGCCAACGGCTGGTCGGCGCGCTGGTAGTAGCGGCCGATGCTCATTTCCTTGCCGGCCAGTTGGTCGTTGACCATGTCGATCTTGACCAGGGCGTCGGTGGCGTAAGGGGTGCCGGGGAAGCGGCGGACGACCTCGCGCAAGCCGGCCAGGGCCTGCTCGGCCAGGGCCTGATCCCGGCCCACGTCGACGATCTGCTCGAAGTAGCAGATGGCGCGCATGTAGAAGGCGTAGGCCGCCGACGGATTGCCGGGGAACAGCTGTATGAAGCGTTCGGAAGACGAAATCGCCTCCGCGTACTGGCCGTCCTGATAGTGGGCGTAGATCTGCATCAGGATGGCGTGACGCGCCCACTCCGAATACGGATGCTGGCGCTCCACCTCCTGGAAGTAGTCGACCGCGTCGCGCCAGCGCTTGCGCTCAAGACGGTCATAACCGGTGTTGTAAAGCAGTTCGACGGGACGCTCTTCATACGCCAGGCGTGTGCGAGGCCGATTGCTGCAGGCCGACAGGCCCAGCCCGAGAATCAGGACCGCGGTCAGGGCGACCGCCGCACGGGACCTGGAAACTGACACGAAGCGACCTCTCGACGAATCCCAACCCGCGCGCCGACGGCGAGCGAGGCGGCGGTTCTACACCACACCTCCGGGCGCGCCAATCGGATCGGGCAGGGACGGCTTGATGCGCCCCTCGCCCACTGTCAAAGAGGCGCGCCGGAGCCCCGCGTTCTTCTTGCCGGGGCGATCACGGCGAAAGGATGACGCGTCATGAAGCTGCTGTCCGGCAACGCCAATCGGTCGCTGTCCCAGGCCATCGCCGCCCATTTGGACGCGCCGCTGACCAAGGCGACGGTGAAGCGGTTCGCGGACAATGAGGTGTTCGCCGTCATCGAGGAGAACGTGCGCGGCGAGGACGTCTTCATCCTGCAGTCCACCAGCTATCCGGCCAACGACAACCTGATGGAGCTGTTGATCATGACCGACGCCCTGGTGCGGGCGTCGGCGCGGCGGATCACGGCGGTGATGCCCTATTTCGGCTATGCCCGGCAGGATCGGAAGACTGGCGGCCGCACGCCCATCTCGGCGAAGCTTGTGGCCAATCTCATCACGCGCGCCGGCGCGAACCGCGTGCTGACGATGGATCTGCACGCCGGCCAGATCCAAGGCTTCTTCGACATTCCGACCGACAATCTGGTCGCCACGCCGGTGCTGGCCCAGGACATCAAGGATCGCTACGCCGGGGCCGACGACCTGATGATCGTCTCGCCCGACGTCGGCGGCGTTGTGCGCGCGCGGTCGCTGGCCAGCCGGCTGAACGGCGACCTGGCGATCGTCGACAAGCGCCGGCCCAAGGCGGGCGAGAGCGAGGTCATGAACATCATCGGCGACGTCGAGGGGCGGCGCTGCATCCTGTTCGACGACATCGTGGACTCCGGCGGCACCCTGGTGAACGCGGCCAAGGCGCTGATCGAACACGGGGCCACCGAAGTTTCCGCCTACATCAGTCATGGCGTGCTGTCGGGTCCGGCGGTGCAGCGGATCACCGACGGCCCGCTGAAGGAACTGGTGATCACGGATTCGATCGAACAGCCGCACGAGGTGGCCGCCTGCGCCAAGATCCGCAGCGTCTCGGTCGCTCCCCTCATAGGCGAGGCCATCCGGCGAATCGCCAATGAGGAGTCCGTCTCCAAACTGTTCGATTAACTGTCGGAAAACGGGTTGCGGCGCGCTATAAGCGCCTTCGACGTCGCGACCGAACCGCGGCGTCGTTCCAGACCCTGGGGAGTAGTCGTCGATGGCCTGGGCCTTCTCGCGTCGTCACCTGTCGCTCGCGGCCGTCGCCGCCTCGGCCGTTCTGGCCGCCTGCGCACAACCGGAACCGGAAGCCCCGCCGCCGCCGCCTCCCCCGCCGCCGCCGCCCCCCCCGGCCCTGGCCTTGAACAGCGGCATCACCGACGCAGCCTCGATCTATGTGACCTTCATCCGCGAGGTCGGGACGATCGAGCGCAGCTTCTCCAGCCCCGAGGGCATCCAGGCCGCGATCCTGAAGGGCGCCGCCTATGAGCCGACTCAGCTGTCGCGCGGCATGATCGCCTACGGCGCCGTTCTGGCCCTGCAGTCGCCGGAATTCGTGGAAGGCGTGCGACAGTACGCGGTCGATCCGGCCCAGCGCGAAGAGATCGTCAACCGCATCATCGCCGATCCGGCCTATGCCGCCACCCTGCCGGGGGCAGAGCATGCCGCCGGCCTTATCGTGACGACGCTGGGCGCCGACATCGTGGCCCTCGCCTCGATCGGCGACGCCATCAAGGAAGACGCCTACACGATCCAGGGCCGCAACGACCCGCGTCGTCGGTGGGCCACCACGCCGGCCGTCGGACGCCCGGCGCGCATCGACAGCGTCAAGACGCTGTCGGCCACGCGCATGCTGCCCTCTCCGGCCGAGAGCCAGAGGCTGTTCGGCGCGGCGCATGCCGGCACGGGTCTGAACCTGTCGGCGGCGCGCCAAGGCCCGCCCTACACCCCCGCCGTTGTCCACAGCCTGGCGATCGCCGCACTGGCGGCGCTGGGGGCGGGCGGCGAGGACCGTCGAGCCTACACCGAGGCGCTGATCGTCGAATCGAACAGCGAGTTCTGTTTCAACATGTCGAAGCTGAACCTGTTCCAGTGTCTGGCCGCAGCGCGCCCGAACTATGAGGACATGTTCTGCGTGGGCCAGCACATCGTGTCGGACATCGCCCAGTGCACCTCGGCCAACACCGGTCCGATGAGCCCGCAGATCGTGCCGGCGCCCACTCTGGTAGAGGCTCCGCCGCCCCCGACGACCGCCGCGGGGGCCGTGGCGGCAGCCGATCAGGCGCAGAACGCCGGGCGTCAGTAAGGCTTTCGGTCCACGCTGCTTGGCCGGTTGCGCCGGGCCACGGGTGCGTGTATTAGCCCGCGCTCTTGAATTCGAGGGATCAGTTCCCCGCCGCGCGGGCCGGACAGTCGGCGCGGCGTTCGTCATTGAGGCTAGCCAGATGGCTGAGATCATTCTGAACGTCGACGTGCGCGAAGGCACGGGCACCGGCGGCGCCCGCGCGGCCCGTCGCGCCAACCAGGTGCCGGGCATCCTGTACGGCGGCGGCAAGGCCCCCGTGGCCATCTCGGTGAACGAGAAGGACTTCCGCAAGAACCTGTACACCGGCAAGCTGCTGGGCCACCTGGTGACGCTGAAGTACGGCAAGGAGACCCAGCCGGTCATCGCCAAGGACGTGCAGTTCGACCCGGTGTCGGATCGCCCGCTGCACTTCGACCTGATGCGCGTCGACGAGAAGCAGACCATCAAGATCGAGGTGCCGGTGCACTTCATCAACGAGGACCAGTGCAAGGCCTTCCGTCAGGGCGGCTCGCTGGAGATCGTGCGTCACGCGGTCGAGATCCTGGTCCGCGCCGACCACATTCCGGAAGACCTGATCGTCGATCTGGCCGGCCACAAGCTGGGCGACACCATCCGCTGGTCGGACGTGAAGAAGCCGTCTGACGTCGAAGCCACCATCACCGACCGCGACTTCGTGATCGCCTCGATAAAGACCTCGTCGGCCGCCAAGGCCGCCGACGAGATCGAAGAGGCCATCGCCGAGGAACAGGCCGCCGCCGCCGACGAGGTCGCCGCCGACGAGGTTCCGGCCACCGAGCAGAAGTCGGACGAGGACGCCTCGGAAGGCTGATCTTCGGCCCCGATCTGGTAATCAGGACGGCCCCACCGGCGACGGCGGGGCCGTTTCCTTTTGCGGACGACGCGACATGCTGATCCTCGCCGGCCTGGGCAATCCAGGCGCCAAGTACGAAGGCAACCGCCACAACATCGGCTTCATGGCCGCCGACGAGATCGCGCGCCGCTGGCGGTTCGGGGCCGAGCGGGCGAAGTTCCAGTCGGTGATCGCCGAGGGCGAGGTCGAAGGGGTGAAGGTGCTTCTGATGAAGCCCCAGACCTACATGAACGAGAGCGGCCGCGCGGTCGGCGAGGCGGCGCGGTTCTACAAGGTCCCGCCGTCGAACGTGGTCGTCTTCCACGACGAGATCGACCTGGCGCCGGGCCGGTTCCGCATGAAGACCGGCGGCGGGGCGGCGGGCCAGAACGGGGTCCGCAGCCTGATCAGCCAGCTGGGTCCCGACTTCCGGCGGGCGCGCATGGGCGTGGGGCATCCGGGACGGCCGGAGCTGGTGCACGGCCACGTGCTGAGCGACTTCCACAAGGCGGACAAGCCGTGGCTGGAGGCGCTGCTGACCGCCTGCGCCGACGCGTTGCCCTTCCTCGTGGCCGGCAACGACGAACGGTATCAGGCCGAGGTGCTGCGCCTGGCGCCCGCGCCGAAGTTCAGCCCCCGGCAGGCGGCGCAGGAGTGACAGCCTTCCCCGCTCGCCGGGGAAGGTGGGCGCCGAAGGCGGTCGGATGGGGTGGCTGTCGCAGCCCGCTGACCGTCCGCAGATGAGCGAGGCAGCACGAGCGACCCCATCCGTCTCGCTCCGCGAGCCACCTTCCCCGGCGAGCGGGGAAGGAAACTACTCCGTCACCTCGTACCGATAGGTCAGCGTCACGCTCTCGCCGGGGGGAACGGTCAAGGTCCAGGCGGGCCAGCCGCTTTCGGTGACGGCGCTGCGGACGCTCTGGCGCGTGAGGCGAAAGCCGGTCTGATTGAACTCCTGTGGGATCAGTTCGACCGTCTCTGCGTCGCCGCCCAGGTTGGAGACGATGACCTCGACCTCGCGCCAGGCCGTGGTCAGGGCGCCGCGCGTGCGGGCGCCGTCCGCGGTGACGCGGGTGCGGACCCGGACGTCGGACGCCTCGCCGCGCTCCAGCTCCAGCGGCAGACCGACGGGGCGGTCCTGCGTCTCGGCCTCGCCTGCCAGGACCGAGCGGCCCTCCGGCGTGATCTGACGCAGGCTCCAATTGCCGCCGGGCAAAGCGATGCCGAGTCCGCCGGCCTCGGTGTTGCGCAGGCGGAAGACGACCTGGGGCGTCGATTCCTCAGCCTCGTCGTCGGCGTCCATCCAGCCGGCGCCGACCCACTGGCGGTTCACCCGGTCATAGGGGACGGCCGTGCGCTCGAGGAACCGCACCTGTTTGGTCTGGCGCGCGGCGACGGTGGTCGGGGACGGCAGGGTGTAGATCTTGTAGTCGCCAAGCTCCGCCTGACTGGCCAGCCTCTGAACGCGGCTGCCGGTCACGACGATGTCCTCGTACTCCGGCCGCATGGCCGCAGGCGGCGGCGGGGCCATGGGGGGCGGCGGCGCGACGGGCGGATACCAGTCGTCCCGCGTGTCCGGGTTCACGCCGTTGGTGGTCGTGTCCTGAGGCCAGCAGCCGGGGCTGCGGCGCCGGACGACGGGGTCGACGGGGACGCTGCGGCCCGTGGTCTGAAGGTCGCCGGCGACGACCTGCACGGGCGCGTCGGGGAAGCTGGTGCCGCCGAAGTTGGCGAGGGTCAGCCAGCCGGTCAGGTCCAGGGTCCGGCCGTCGGGCGACAGGCGGGCGACGTAGTCGGTCGACCACTGCAGGCCGGTCGACAGATAGGCGAGCGTCACCGTGTAGCGGCCCGCCGCCGGGGCGCGAGTGCGGATCGACAGGGTCGGCTGGTCGGACAGGCCCTCCGGCACGTCCTCGAAGATGACCCGCTCGATCATGCCCGAGCAGGACAGGGCCTCGTACTTGCCCTCGATCTCCAGCACAGCGCCGGCGCCGCCGGAGCGGACCACGGCGGTGCGGACCTCCTGCCGGCCGTTCGCCGGATTGGTGCGGACCACCTGGACTGTGTCGCCGATCGACTTGTCCAGCAGCGAGCCGGGCGTCAGCAGGTCGAAGTCGGCGTTCTGCTCCAGCACGGCCGAGGGCAGGCCCTCGATGGTCACGCTCTGGGGCACGATGCCGGTGGAGACGCCCTCGAAGCGGATCACGGCGTCGCCGGCGGGCACGTCGACGGTGCGCGTCTCGACGATCAGGGCCAGGCCCTCGCGGTCCAGCCGATTCCACGACTGGCGCGAGCGCTCCATCAGCTCGACGGTGTCGACCGGCTGGTCGCGGTAGATGACCACCGTGGCCGTGTCGGCCTTGGCCGAGGTCGTCACGGTCTGGGCGAGCGCCGGCGCGGCCAGCAGGCTGATCAGCGCCGTCGCCGCCGTCAGGGCGGCGCGCATCTCAGCCGCCCGTCTCGATGGTGGCGGTCAGCTTGACCTCGCCGTTGGCCGGCACCTGCACCTTCCAGACGACGGTGCGCGAATCCTCCAGCACGCCGGGGTGGCTCTGCGCCTGGATCTCGGTGTCGCGTCCGAGACCACCCTGACGGACCTCGATGGTGACCGGCTCGGGCCGGGCGTTGCGCAGGGTGTATTCGACCGAGCGGCGGGTGCGGAAATAGTCGACGATGCGGGTCGACACCCGCTCCTCCGTGACCAGGCGCGGCTGCACCGTCACGTCGAAGGCCTCGCCGGTGGTGATGGCCAGGTCGGAACCGGCCGGGGTGTGGCTGATCGAGTCCTCGCCGATGAAGCGCGGCTCTCCGTTCGCGTCGTTGATGTAGACGCGGATCGTGCCGGCCGGCAGGGACCGGTTCTGGCCGTTGATGGGCCCGTTGGCGAACAGGTAGGCGACCTCGACCGCCTGCGGCTGGGGCTGGGTGGAGAAGCCGTAGGTCTCCCAGCGATAGCGCTTGGTGGTGGCGACGCCCGACACGTCCAGCAGGCCGACCTGCTTGTTCTGGTTGTTGGCGACGGTCACGCGTTCGGGCAGCGGATAGACGTAATAGTCGCCCAGCGACTGGTCGTCCGAGGCCGCGATCCCGTTGCCGCGATAGCTGCCGCCCGCCGAGACGTCGCCCGCGACGACGCGCGTTTCCGCGTCGGTGAAGGTGGCGCCCGAGCGGTTGGAGATGGTCACCCACCCCAGAAGGTCCAGCGTCGAGGCCTGCTCGTCCACGCGCATGACGTAGTCGGCGGTCCAGCTGAGGCCCGAGGTCAGATAGGTCAGGGTCACGTCGCGGCGGCCGGCGCCTTCGGCATCCATCGTCACGCTGAGCGTCGGGCGGGGCCGCAGGTTGGCCGGCACCTCGTCGAAGATGACGCGGGTCGGCACGCCGTCGTCGCGCAGCACCTCCACATTGCCGCCGATGCGCAGGACCACGCCCTCATTGGCCGCCAGCACCGTCGCGCGCTGGGTCTCCTCGCGGCCCGTGCCGGGGTTGATCCGGACCAGGCCGATCTCCTGGCCCACGGCGCTCTGCATCAGCTTGTCGGGGGTCAGCAGGTCGTAGTCGAAATTCTGTTCCACCACCTCCAGCCCGCGGCCCGCCAGGCTGACGGTCTCGGGGCGGATGGAGGCGGAGACGCCGGGGAACTCCTGGCGCGACCGGCCGGCGGGGATGGTCAGGCCGCGTATGTCCTCCACCAGGGTGACGTTGCCCTGATAGATGGTCAGGTCGACCCGCTCGGGCCCGCCGGGCCGGGTGTCGATCTGGGCTTCCTGGGCCGCCGCGGCGCCCGCGATCAGCGCGAAGGCCGCGCCCGCCAACAAGGTCCGTCGCATCATCATCCCCGTCACTCCCACTGACTGCGAAGCGGCACCGTCCCACGCGTCTTCCGCGAAGTCGAGCCGTCCGCGACCGCCGGACCTGCTGTCCGACCCAAGGGACCGTAGAGAGAAGCAGGAGGGTCGCCGCCTTTCCAAAACTGACCTCGCCTTACCGAAGCTGATGGGATGGGGCCCACGGATTGACGCGCCAACCGGTCCGCGCAAGCGTCGCCTCGAGAACGGAGTCGGGTTCGATGCGCGAGCGAAAAGCGGCCTTGGCGGCGGCGGCAGGATGTCTGATCGGCCTGTGGGGCGTCAGCGCGCCGGCCACCATCGCGCAGGCCGCATCGCTCAAGGCTGCGACCTTCGCCGCCGCGACCGCCGACTGCAACTTCGTGAAGGACGCACAATACTGGCTCTGCAAGGCCCTGGAGGCGTCCAATTGCAATCTGGCGGAACGGTCGGACTACTGGCTGTGTCGGGGCCTGACGGAGCGGAATTGCAATCTGGTGAACCAGAGCGATTACTGGTTCTGCAGCGGCATGACGCAGTCGAACTGCAATCTGGTCGACCGGTCCGACCATTGGCTCTGCAAGGGCCTCACCGAGGATTGCGACCTCGCCGAGAGGGACGACCGCCTCAAGTGCGAGGCCTTCAGCCCGTTCTTCCGGAGACCCGCGTCGTGAGAGGCGCGGCATTCGCTCTTGTGCTGAGCCTGTCGACGGCCGTGTGCGGCGCAGCGCACGCCCAGCAGGAGGCCGCCGATTCAAGTCAGGTCCGCACCTTCCGGGCCGTGTCCCTGGACGGTGAGGTCACGCTGCGCGTCGCCCAAGCCGGCGACGTGACGGCCGCCGAAGAGCGCCCCACCGTCGTAATGTTCCTGGACCCCGCCGAGGCGCAGGCGCTGACCGACGGCCTCAATCGCTGCGGGGCGGACCAGGAAGCTTGCGGATTCGCCACGCCGGCCCATCGCATCACCGTAGTTTCCATCGACCCTGCCGAAGTGACCGGGCTGGCCGCACGACGCCCGGACCCCGCCGCCGCGACCGCAGAGTTCCTGGCAGACGACCTGCCCAAGTGGTTGTTCGCCGAGATCGAACCTGACGACACCCTGCTGATCGCCTGGGGTGCGGAGGGCGTGGACGCCCTGCGCGGCGCGCTTCGACGACCCGGCGCCTACGACGCCCTGCTCCTGCTTGAGCCCGAGCTGAGGCCGGACGTCGCGCTTCCGCTGATCGCCACCATCCCGCCGTTCGGTGGCGAGACGACCAACATCGACATCTACGCCGATCCCTGGAGCCCCGGCGAAGACCTTGCGGCCGAAACCCTGGTGAACGCCCTCGTGGAGGGGCCCTACTACGTCGACTGGATCGCGCCGGACGATCAGCGCGTCGATCCCGACGCCGCCCGCCGGGAAGTGGCCGTGGACCTGATCTGGCGCATGGCGGCGATTCCGCCATGGTGACCACCCTGCCTTGCCTTGTACAAATCCGCCCCGGAGCCGACGTATGAAGACCCTGATGCCCGCCGGCGTATTCGCCGCAGCCGCCCTCGCGTGCGGGTCCGCGCTCGCTCAGCCCGCGTCCGAGCTGAACGGGACCTATCTTTTCGGGTCCCCCATGACGCGCATGAACAGCGGCGCCCTGGGGCAGATCTCCGGCGTGATGGAGGTTCGGCCGAACGGGGATGGCCGCTATCATGTGTCGCTCTCTACGATGGAGAGGATCGACGACGGCTCGACGCAACGCCGCTCGTGGTCGCTGCAATCCTGTGACGGACGCGACGACGGAAGCGACGTGGTCCTGACCTGCGAATTGCTGAACGGGACGCCGGGCTACGTCGCGGACACCTTCCGTCTCCGCTATGCGGAATGGATCCGATGGGAGGGCGAGCTGATCTCGGCGGACACCTATCGAATCGAGATGTTCTTCCACGCCCGCTGACGCGCGGCGTGTTGCCGGTCAGGCGTGAGCGGGTTATGGCCGCCCCGTGGGAACCCGCGCCTTTCGGAACCTGACCGGCCTGCAGGCCGTCGCCATTCTGGCGGCGACCTTCGCGGTCGTGTGGGGCGCCCTGTTCCCCTATGCGGCCCAGGCGGCGGCCCGGCCAGGCCAGCCGCTGGTGCTGTGCTCGGTCGAAGGGCCCAAGACCGTCGTCGTCGATCCGGAGACCGGCCAGGTCGAGCAGACTTCTGATGCCCCATCCTGCGCCGCCTGCGTCATCCCGCCGGTCGCCGTCCTGCCGCCCGCGCCGGAAGCGCCCGCCGCCCCGGTCGTGGCCCCCACCGTCATGCCGGCGCCGGCCCGCGCGTCCCTGCGCCTGCCGCCGGCCCGTGCGCCTCCGCGACCGCCGTCCACCGCTCCACCCCACGCCTGAAGACCCTCACGCAAGCCCCGCGCCCGGCCTGAACGGCCGCGCGCGTCCGTGACTCCGTCTTCGGGATTCCCATGACCACATCGTATTTCGGCGGAGCCGTGCCTCCGCTCCCCCCACTTTCCGGCGCCTATCGCGCCGTCTGGTGCTGGCATTTCTACGCCGGGCTGCTGGTGCTGCCCTTCCTCATGCTGATGGCGCTGACGGGGGGCATCTATCTGTTCAAGGCCGAGATCGACGACTGGCAAACGCGGTCGGTGGCACGGGTCCAGCTTGGGCCGGTCGCCTCGGCCCCCGCCGACTGGGTCGCGGCGGCCATCGCCGCCGTGCCGGGCCGGGCGGCGACGGTGCTGGTTCCGGAGCGGACCGACCGCGCCGTGCAGGTGACGGTGGAGACGGCCGACGGCGCGCGCCGCGTCGTCTTCGTCGATCCGAAGGACGCGCGCGTGACCGGCGACCGGCCCGAGGGCGGGATTTCGGAGACGGTGAAGCGTCTGCACTCCCTCGTCATAGCCGGGCCGCAGATGAACCTGATCGTCGAGATCGTGGCCGGCTGGACGATGATCCTGGTGGCGACGGGCATCTTCCTGTGGTGGCCGCGCAAGCGCGAGGCGGGCGTGGTCACGATCAAGGGCAAGGCGGGCCGCCCCCTGTGGCGCGACGTGCACGCGGTGACGGGGCTGTACGCCGGCGGGGTGATCTTCTTCCTGGCCTTCACCGGGATGCCGTGGTCGGCGGTGTGGGGAGACGGCTTCATGGGCGCGGTGCGCGAGGCGGGGTTGGGACGCCCGGCCGCGCCGACGGCCGACTGGCTGCACGCCGAGCACGGCGACGCGCCTCCGGGCGCCGGCTGGGCGATGGAGCACGCCACGCTGCACGCGCCGCCCGCCGCGGCCGACCTGAACGCCGTCGTGGCGACGGTGGAGGGCGCCGGGCTGGCCCGGCCCTATCTGATCGGCCTGCCCGCCTCGCCGGATCGGGCGATCACGGCGGCGGTGCAGAACCGCCGGGCCGAGGACGCGCGGCTGATCTATCTGCGGCCGGACGGCGACGTGCTGGCCGACGTCAAGGCCGATCAGTTCGGCGCCGGCGCCCGCGCCTTCGAATGGGGCATCGCCGTGCACGAGGGACGGCAGTACGGACAGGCGAACCGCTGGATCATGCTGGCGGCCTGCGTTGCGGTCTGGGTGCTGGGGATCTCGGCGCTGACGATGTGGTGGAAGCGGCGGCCGAAAGGACGGCTGGGCGCGCCGACCGCCCCGCCGGGGCCGCGCGTTCGTGCCGCGGTGCTGGGGATCGTGATTCCCTTCTGCATCGTCTATCCGCTGACGGGGCTCAGCCTGCTGGCGGCGCTGGCGGCAGACCGGCTGTGGCGCCTGACCCGGCGGAGGGCCGCGACGTGAAGGACGCACAGATGATCCGACCCCTGCTGATCGCCCTTGCCCTCGCCGCGCTGGCGGCGTGCGGCGAGCCGTCGTCCTCGGCCAGGGTCACCAAGACCATCGACGGCGACAGCGTCGGCGTCCAGGTGACCGACGCCTGGTGCCGGGCCACGCCGAACGGGGCGCGGGCCGGGGCCTGCTACGCCACCCTGCGCGCGACCGGCCGCGACGACCGGCTGGTCGGCGTCGCCACGACGGCGGCCGAGACCGTGCAGGTGCACGAGATGCGCACCGAGGGCGGCATGATGCGGATGGGCGAGATGGCGGGCGGCCTTCCCCTGCCGGAGAACGCGGAAGTCACCCTGGCGCCCGGCGGGACGCACGTGATGCTGATGGGTCTGGCGGGTCCGCTGGTCGCCGGCGAGCGGGTGACGCTGACGCTCGACTTCGACCAGGCGACCGACGTCACGATGGAGGTTCCGGTGCGGACGGCGGCGGAGGGCTGACGTCAGGAACCGTGGCTTTACCGGCGACCCGTGGGCGTGATCCGATGCGGGTGGAGGTGGTTCCCATGCGCCAGACGATCGCCGCTCTCACCCTTCTCGCCGCGACCCCCGCGGTGGGGCAGGAGGCGACCCGGTTCAACCTCTACTGCCAGGAGGTCGAGGACGGCGGCAGTTTGAGCACCGTCATGGATCACCACTTCTCGATCGATCTGGAGACGATGACGGTCTGCCGCGAGCGCAACAACCGGTGCTGGGACATCGTGCGCCAGGGCCGGTTCCTGGAACTCAGCTACGCCTTCAGCGACGGGCATCACGACTATCAGATGTTCCGGCTGTACGATCCCTCGACGAGGTGGCTGGTGCAGAACATCCGCAAAGTGGGCGAGCCCGGCATGGATTACGGCAGCGCGCACTGCGAGGTTCGGCCGTTCACGGCCGTGGTGGACTGACATTCCGGTTCTAACGGTCTAAAGCCTCGCGCTTCCCTTCTCCCCCAAGAGCGCCATGGCCCTGAAAGTCGCGATCGTCGGCCTGCCGAACGTCGGCAAGTCCACCCTGTTCAACGCCCTGACCAAGACGGCGGCGGCCCAGGCCGCCAACTATCCGTTCTGCACCATCGAGCCGAACACCGGCGACGTGGCCGTGCCCGAGCCGCGCCTGAAGGTGCTGGCCGAGATCGCGGGCTCGAAGGAGATCATCCCGGCGCGCATCACCTTCGTGGACGTGGCCGGTCTGGTGCGCGGGGCGTCGAAGGGCGAGGGGTTGGGCAACCAGTTCCTGGCCAACATCCGCGACTGCGACGCCGTGGCCTTCGTCGCCCGCTGCTTCATCGACGACGACATCACCCACGTGGAGAACCGCATCGATCCGGTCGCCGATCTGGAGATCATCGAGACCGAACTCATGCTGGCCGACCTGGAGAGCCTGGAGCGGCGCCGGCCGCAGCTGGAGAAGCGCGCCAAGTCCTCTGGCGACAAGGAGGCCGCGCTGACGCTGAAGCTGGTCGACCTGGCGCTGGCCCAGCTGAACGCCGGCAAGCCTGCGCGCACGGCCGAGGTGTCCAGGGAGGACAAGAAGGCGTGGGACATGCTGCAGCTGCTGACCGCTCTGCCGGCACTGTACGTCGCCAACGTGGACGAGGGATCAGCCGACAAGGGCAATGAGCTGTCCGACAAGGTCGCCGAGCGCGCCAAGGCGGACGGCGCGAACACCGTCGTGATCTCCGCCAAGATCGACAGCGAGCTGGCCGTGCTCGACGAGGCCGAGCAGATGGAGTTTCTGCAGGAACTGGGCCTGGCCGAGCCCGGTCTGAACCGGCTGATCCGCGAGGCCTATGCCCTGCTGGGGCTGCAGTCCTATTTCACGGTGGGGCCGAAGGAGGCGCGCGCCTGGACCATCCACGTCGGCGACACCGCCCCGCAAGCCGCAGGCGTGATCCACACCGACTTCGAGAAGGGCTTCATCCGCGCCGAAACCGTCGCCTATGACGACTACGTCGCTCTGAAGGGTGAGGCGAAGGCGCGCGAGGCGGGCAAGCTGAGGGCCGAGGGCAAGAGCTACGTCGTCAAGGACGGCGACGTGATGAACTTCCTGTTCAGCTGAAGATGTTTGGAGCGCGAACCTCCAGATCCGCTCTTGCGGTCGTCGAAGTTTGCGGACCTGGAAGTCCGCTCTCCTTCAACCCGTCGGCTCAGGCGCTGGAATGGGGACCGGCGCCGGCTGGGCGGCGGGACAGCGCACGAAATCCGTCGAGCTCGATCCCGCGCGGTCCAGCCAGCTGAGGGTCAGGCGGTCCTCGACGACTCGCATGCGCACGCGCTCCTGGGTCGTCGTGCCCTCGGCCGTGCAGTCCAGCACCGCCTCATAGGCGGTGTTGACCTGACGCACCTGGGAGATGCGGCAGCTGTTCTCATAGCCTTCGAACGTCGTGGTGGTGATGCGGATCGGGCGCTCCGGGCCCGTGGTGTTCGCGCACCATGCCGCCTGAGCCGCCCAAGAGCCGACGAAATTGCCGGCGTCGGGGCCGGGCATGGCCGTTTCGCCGTCCACCGGCGGCACAGGCGGGGGCGCGGACGGTGCGGTGGCTTCTTCGCCCGGCGAGCAGGCGGCGACGGCGAACCAGGCGGACAGGATCAGTAGACGGGTCATGGCGCGACAACGCGTCGCTGTGGGGATCGGTTCGACATGGATTCAAATTGCGATTGATCCTGATAATCGTTCGCAGTAATTGCCGCCGCCTTGGATCCACTCGCACAGGGGCGTCGCACATGAACATCCGTCTTCTCACCACAACCGCCGTGCTGGCTTCCGCTTATCTGCCGGGCTTGGCGCTTGCCCAGGCACAGGAGCCGCCGGTCACCGAAGTGGCCCCCATCACCGTCAGCGCCACCCGCACCGCCACCCGCGTGGACGAGGCGCCGGCGACGGTCAGCGTCATCACCGACCGCGAGATCGAGGCCAATCTGTACACCGACATCAAGGACCTGGTCCGGTTCGAACCGGGCGTCAGCGTGCCCAGCCAGCCGGCGCGGTTCGGCGCGGCGCTGGGGACCACGGGCCGAGCGGGGAACGAAGGCTTCGTCGTCCGCGGCCTGGGCGGCGACCGGGTGCTGATGGTCGTCGACGGCGTGCGGATGGCCGACGGCTTCGTCTTCGGGGCGCAAAGCGTGGGGCGCGGTGGCTATGCCGATCTGGAGCTGATGAAGTCGGTGGAGATCCTGCGCGGACCGGCCTCGGCGCTGTACGGCTCGGACGGCGTGGCCGGCGCGGTGGTGTTCACGACGAAGGACCCGTCCGACCTGCTGATGGGCGGGCGTGACTTCGCGGTGCGGGGGCGGCTCGGCTACAATTCCGCCGACGACGGTCGGACGTACGGCCTGTCGACGGCCGGCCGCTTCGGCGCGGTCTCCGGACTGATCGCCTATACGACGCGCGACGCCTCGGAGACGGAGACCGCCGGAACCAACGACGTTTCGGGCGCGCTGCGCACCACGGCCAATCCGCAGAGCCTGTCTTCCGAATCCTTGCTGGCCAAGGCGGTCTGGGACGTGGCGCCCGGGCATCGCCTGCGGCTGACGTACGACGCCCATGAGTCCGACGTGTCGGCGAACGTGCTGAGCGGGCGCAGCACGACCGTGCTGGACCTGCGTGCGGACGACGAGACCCGCCGCGAGCGGATCGCCGCCGACTGGCGCTTCGACGGCGTCCTGGGTCTCGATCGCGGTCAGGTCACCGCCTATCGCCAGACGTCCGAGACGCGGCAGTTCACCTTCGAGAACCGCAACCCCGCGGCGGACCGCACGCGCGACAACCGCTTCGACAACGAGGTGGTCGGGGTCGGCGCGGAAGGCGTGAAGACGGTCGACTTGGGCGGCACGACGCACCGTCTGACCTTCGGCGGCGACTGGTCGGAGACGACCCAGATCGGCATCCGCGACGGGACCGTGCCGCCCGCCGGCGAAACCTTCCCGTCAAGCCCCTTCCCGGAGACCGACTACCGCCTGTCGGGGGTCTTCGTTCAGGACGAGATCCTGCTGCTGGGCGGCGACCTGCGGATCATCCCGGCGCTGCGGTTCGATTCCTACGAGCTGACCACCAAGGACGATCCCCTCTATGTCGGCGCCCGGGCCGATCAGTCGGACGAGCGGCTTTCGCCCAAGCTGGGCGTGGTCTGGTGGGCCAGCGACACCTTCGGCCTGTTCGGCAGCTATGGCGCAGGGTTCAAGGCGCCGACGCCGTCGCAGGTGAACAACGGCTTCTCGAACGCCGCCTTCGGCTACGTCTCCGTGCCGAACCCCGACCTGGGGCCGGAGACCAGCACCAGCCTGGAGCTGGGCGCGCGCGTGCGCGACGTGGACCTGTTCGGCGGGCGCCTGGCCGGCCAGATCGTGGCGTTCAAATCGGACTATGAGGACTTCATCAGCCAGCAGGTGGTGTCGGGGTCGTTCACCCCGGCGGACCCGGCGGTGTTTCAGTTCGTGAACTTCACCGAGGTGGAGGTGTCGGGCGTCGAGGCGCGGGTCGACATGCGCTGGGACAACGGCCTGAGCGCCCGATTCTCGGCCGCCTATGCCGACGGCGACCAGACGTCGGGGGGCGTGACCGTGCCGCTGACCACCGTCGATCCGGTCAAGGTGGTCGGCGGTCTGGGCTGGGACGATCCGTCGGGCGCCTGGGGCGGCCAGGCGATCGTGACCTGGTCGGACGCCAAGGAGGCGGAAGATCTGGCGGGATTGGCCTGCGCGCCGAACTGTTACGCGGGCAAAAGCTTCACCTTGCTGGACCTGACGGCCTGGCTGCACGTCACCGACCACGCCACGCTGCGGGCCGGCGTGTTCAATGTGACGGATGAAAAGTACGGCTGGTGGAGCGACGTGCGAGGAGTGTCGTCCACCTCGGCCGTCAAGGACGCCTACACCCAGCCGGGGCGCAACGTCGGGGTCTCGCTGACCTTCCGTCTGTGATCCCGCTTGCGCTTTCCCGAACATCGCCTGATAACGCGACTGACTCGCATTCTTGGAGACGCCCCATGCGCGCCCTGCTGATCGCCGCCTGCCTGGCCACCACAGCCATCCCCGCCCTCGCCGTCGCCCAGGCGCCCGCCGCCAACACGGCCGAGCACGCCGCCTATGAGCAGGACCGAGAGGCGATCCTGAGCCAGGTGGGCGACTACGACGTCCGTTTCGACATGCGCGAGACGGTGAACTTCATCGAGGGGTATGAGCCTCTGGCGCCCAAGACCTCGGGCGGGCACGAGATCGTGCGGGTGATCCACGACACCGGCGACGAGATCAGCCTTCAGCACATCCTGGTCATGGAGCACGAGGGCCAGACCATAGTCATCAAGCACTGGCGCCAGGACTGGACCTATCAGCCGGCGACCGTGCTGACCTATGCCGGGCCGAACACCTGGGCGCTGACGCCGGTGTCGGCGGCGGAGCGCGCCGGGGCATGGTCGCAGACCGTGTGGCAGACGGACGACTCCCCGCGATACGGCGGCGTGGGTAAATGGAGCCACGCCAACGGCATGGCCGAATGGACCTCTGCGCCGTCCTGGCGGCCGCTGGCGCGACGCGACGCCATCCGCAGCCCCGTCTACGACCGCTACCTCGGCACCAACCGCCATGCCGTGACGCCGTGGGGCTGGGTGCACCTGCAGGACAATCAGAAGATGCAGGCTGCGCAGGGCGCCGAGGGCGATCCGACCGTCGTGGTGCACGAGGACGTGGTCAACAGCTACCGCCGGTTCGACGGGTTCGATCCGAAGCCGGGCGACGACTATTGGTCGGCGACGCAGGGGTACTGGGCGGCCGTGCGCGACGCCTGGGACGACGCCATCGCCCGTGGGAACGGCATTCACCTGCAGGAAGAGCCGCAGGCCGGCGCCGTCACCGGGCCGGAACTGATGAGCCTGGCCGAGAGCGTTCAGGCCGGCGACGTCAGCGAGGTTGACGCCGTCGCGCGGGCCGAGGCGCTGATCCGGGAAGCGACTTCGCGTTGAATCTTTCGGCTGGGGGCTTGACGGCCCCCGGCATCGTCCGCCAGCGTAAGGGCACTCATCAAGACCGGCTGAGGGATAGGCCCTTTGACGCCGGGGCAACCGACCGGACCCACCCAGGTCCGACACGGTGCCAACTCCTGCGGGGACCCGCCTCCTTTTCGAAGGGGCAGTCCGCGAGAGATGAGTGAAGCGACGGCCGCCTTGCGCGGCCCGGCGACTTCACGGGTCTTCTCCATCCGCACGGGTGCTCGATGAGCGGGACCGTGCGAGACCTTGGCGAGACATCCTGAATTTCGAGACTTCGACGTCGCCCTGCCCGGCGGCGGGAGCGTGCGCGCCCGTCTGACGGGCCGCGCCGACGGCCCGCTGGTCGTGGTGGCCGGCGGCATTTCGGCCGACCGGGCGCCGGCGGGCGACGCCGCACGGCGAGGCTGGTGGGACTGGGCGGTGGGGCCCGGCGCGTCGGTGGACGTGGACCGGTTCGCGGTACTGGCGATCGATTGGCTGCCGGTCGCCGGAGAAGCCGCGGATCGGCCGACGACCACCCAGGATCAAGCGCGGGCCGTCGCCGCAGCGCTGGACGCGCTGAACCGGCCGGTCGCGGACGCCTTCGTCGGCGCGTCCTACGGCGGCTGCGTCGGCCTGGCCTTTGCGGAGCTGTTCCTGGAGCGGATCGGGCGGCTGGTGGCGATCTCTGCGCCGCATCGGGCGCACCCCACGGCGACGGCCTGGCGCGGCGTGCAGCGGCGCATTCTGGAGCTGGGCGTCGACGCCGGCCGTGAGGCCGAGGCGCTGAGCCTCGCCCGCCAGCTGGCCATGACGACCTATCGCACGACCGAGGAGCTGGGCCTGCGCTTCGGCGGGGCGCCCGCCCCGGCCGCGCTGAACGCACCGCATCCCGTCTGCGACTGGCTGATCGCGCGGGGCGAGGCGCATGCGGCGGGCGCCGATGCGCGGCGGCAGATCGTGCTGACCGACTCGCTGGACCGGCATGCGGTCGAGCCGGAGCGCGTGACCTGCCCCCTGACCGTGGTCGGCTTCACCGACGACCGGCTGGTTCCGATCGAGGACCTGCGCGAGCTGGCCGGTCGCGCGGCAAACCTGTGCCGGTTCGTCGAGGCCCCGTCGGTGTTCGGCCACGACGCCTTTCTGAAGGAGCGCGAGGTGGTCGGCCGCGCGCTTCGGACCGCCCTCCTCCCCCTGGCCATCTGTTCGGAGATCGCCGCATGACCCAGTCCCCCGAAACCGCCTGCGTGCGCGCCGGCGTCGATCGCGACGCGGCCCACGGCGCGGTGATCCCGCCGATCTGCCTGTCGGCCAACTTCAGCTTCGACGGTCTGGAGGGGAAGCGGGCGCACGACTACACCCGCTCGGGCAATCCGACGCGCGACCTGCTGGCCGGGGCTCTGGCGGAGCTGGAGGGCGGAGCCGGCTGCGTGGTGACGTCCAGCGGCATGGCGGCGCTGGATCTGGCGCTGAGCCCGCTGAACCCCGGCGACCTGCTGATCGCGCCGCACGACCTTTACGGCGGGACGCACCGGCTGCTGTGCGCTCGCGCCAAGAAGGGGCATTTCGACGTGGCGTTCGTCGATCAGGGCGACGCCGAGGCGCTGGACCGCGCCCTGGCCCTTCGGCCCAAGCTGGTGCTGATCGAGACGCCGTCGAACCCGCTGATGAGGGTGGTGGACGTCGCGGACATCTGTAGACGCGCCCGGGCGGTCGGCGCGCGGTCGGTGGTGGACAACACCTTCCTGTCGCCCGCGCTGCAAACCCCGATCGCCCTGGGCGCCGACGTGGTGGTGCATTCGACCACCAAGTTCGTGAACGGCCACTCCGACGTCGTGGGAGGCGCGGTGATCAGCGCCGAGGCCGAGGTGCACGCCGAGACCGCCTGGTGGGCCAATGCGACGGGGGTGACGGGCGCGCCGTTCGACGCCTGGCTGACGCTGCGAGGCCTGAGAACCCTGTTCGTCCGAGTCGAGCGGCAGCAGGCGAGCGCTTTGGAGATCGCCCGGCGGCTGGAGCGGGCGCCGGGGGTGAAGGCGGTGCACCACCCGGGGCTGGAGAGCCATCCAGGGCATGCGCTGGCGGCGCGGCAGCAGAAGGGGTTCGGCTCCATGTTGAGCGTGGAGCTGGAGAGCGGCATCGAGGCGGTGCGGGCGTTCGTGGAGCCGCTGGGGGTGTTCACCCTGGCGGAGTCGCTGGGCGGAGTGGAGAGCCTGATCGCCCATCCGGCCCTGATGACCCATGCCGCCATGACGCCGGAGGCGCGCAAAACCGCGGGGATCGGCGACGGGCTGATCCGGCTGTCGGTCGGGCTGGAGCATCCGGACGATCTGTGGGCCGATCTGGAGCGTGGGCTGCGGGCGGTGGCCGCGCTGCAGCCGGCGGAGGCGGCGTGATGGGCGTGCTGGAGCTCGAGCGCTCGGTCGAGGCGGCGACGCGGACGCTGCGGGTGGCGCTGGCGGGATGCGGCGTGGTCGGCGGCGGGGTGCTGAAGCGGCTGACGGGAGACCCACGCTTCGAGGTCGTCGGCGTGCTGGTGCGCGACGCCGCCAAGCCGCGCGATCCGGCGCCCGATCCGCGCCTGCTGGTGACCGATCCCGCGGCGCTTCTGGCGCGGGAGCCGGACGTGCTGGTGGACGCGCTGTCGGACCCGTCGACCGGGCTGGCCCTGACGCGGGCGGCGCTGTCGCGCGGGGTGCACGTGGCCAGCGCGAACAAGCAGGCGGTGGTCGAGGACTTGTTTCCACTGGCGCGTCAGGCACATCGCAGCGGCGTGCGGCTGGGCATCGCGGCCTGCGTCGGCGGCGGGGCGCCGATGATCGAGACGGTGCGGGCGGCGCGGGCTCATGCGCCGATCGTGGCGATCGAGGCGGTGCTGAACGGGACGGTGAACTTCCTGCTGAACCGGCTGGCGCAAGGCGTGCCGTTCGCGGCGGCGGTGGTGGAGGCGCAGGCGCTGGGGCTGGCCGAGGCGGATCCGGCGGCGGACCTGTCGGGCCGGGACGCGGCGGCGAAGCTGGCGATCCTGGCGGCCGAGGCGTTCGGGCCGCAGGGGCCCAGGCCCGGGGTGGTGCAGCCGCTGACGGCGGGGGTCACGCCGGGAAGCGCGGTGCGGCAGCTGGCGCGGGCGGCGCCGGACGCCGCGTCGGTGCGGCTGGTGGAGGTCGAGCACGATCCGCTGTTCGCGGACCTGCCGGGCGAGACCAACGCGCTGCGCGTCACCTGCGCGGACGGCCGGACGTTCACCTGCACCGGGCCGGGCGCCGGGCGGGAACCGACGACGGACAGCGTGCTGGGAGACCTGCTGACCCTGCTCTAGGCGGCGGCCACGGCCTCGATCTCGACCCGCCAGCTTTCGTCGAAGATGCCGGTGACGATGACGGTCAGGGCGGGCTGGCGGCCCTGAAGGCGGTCGAGGCGGACGGCGCGGTTCTCCGCGGCGTGGGCGCGGTCGGCGAGGAAGGTCGTGACCTTCACCAGATCGTCCAGCGTCATGCCGGCGGCCCGCAGCTGGGTCTCCAGATTGTCCCAGACCTGTTCGCACTGACCGCGGAAGTCGTCGGCCAGACCGCCGTCGGGCCGCGTCGGAACCTGGCCGGACACGAAGAGCCAGCGGGTCGCGCCGGTGACCTCCACGGCCTGGGGATACGAGCCCTGGACCGGCGGCGAGCCGTCGCCGGTCAGGGGCCGCAGGGTCGCCGTCACCATCCCCGACTCATTGGCGGGCCGCGTCGGTGCGGGCGCGCACGGCGCCGAACTCCGACGACGGCTTCCAGCCCGGCCAGTCGTTCGAATTGGCGAGGTCGAGGCCCAGGCGATGGAGCAACTCCAGGTTCTCGACCGCCGAGCGGAAGTCGAGGTCGGGCCGCCATTCGTCCGACGGCTGGTGATAGTCGGCCTCGAAGCGGGCGTCCCAAGCGGCGCGACCGACGGGGACGCCGCCTTCGTCCCAGTCGACGCCGTGCCACGGCATCAGGGCGGGCACGCCGGCGCGGGCGAAGGGGAAGTGGTCGGAGCGGTAGTAGAAGCCCTGCTCCGGCTGCCGGTCGTCGGTGACGTAGCGGCCCTCGGCCTCGGCCAGGACGGCGAGACGGTCTTCAAGCTCGTTCTGGCCCTTGCCGAAGATGGCGACGTCGCGGGTCGGCGGCGACAGGGGCAGCATGTCGATGTTGAGGTCGGCGACGGTCTTCGCCAGCGGATAGACCGGGTCGGCGACGTAGGCGTAGGCGCCGAGCAGGCCCATCTCCTCGGCCGCCATGTGGGCGAAGACGACGGTGCGTTCCGGGCGCGGCCCGGCGGCGAAGGCGCGGGCCACCTCGACGACGCCGACGGTGCCCGAGGCGTTGTCCCAGGCGCCGTTCCAGATCTTGTCCCCGCCCTCGGCGTCCGGATGCTGGGCCTCGCCGCCGACGTGGTCCCAGTGGGCGGAATAGACGATGACCTCGTCCGGGCGCTCGGTCCCCTCGATCTTGGCCAGGAGGTTGTGCGTGACCAGGGTGGTGACGGTTTCGGACGCCCGCACGTTCAGCTTCACGCCGCGCAGCTCGACGGCCTTGAACGAGCCCGAGGCGTAGTCGGCGAAAGCGGAATGGTCGAGGCCGGCGGCGGTGACCATCGCGTGCGCGGTGTCCATGTTGATGGAGCCGGTGAACTCGACGTTCGCGGCGCCGGGGGTGAAGCCGCGGGTGCGGCCGTTCTGCTGGCCGGCGCGAGCCCAGGCCTCGTCCGTCGCGGCGACGGGGTTCATCGTGATCACGCCGACGGCCCCGCGGGCGAAGGCCTGATCCGCCTTGGCCGCGCCGGAGGCGTGGTGGGTGGTGTAGGCGCCGTTGAAGACCTCTCCGTCCGGCTCTCCGGCCATGACGATGACGACCTTGCCGCGCAGGTCCATGTTTCCGTAGTCGTCCCAGCCGCGTTCGGGCGCGACGATGCCGTAACCGGCGAAGACCACCGGCGCGCCCTGAACGTCCGCGCGGCCGTCGTTGGTGGCGGCCCGGACCAGAATGTCCTTGCCGGGCTCAAGGGCGCGGGTCTGGCCGTCCGGCCCGGTCCAGCCGACCGTCGCGGCGCCGTCCGGGGTGTAGCGCTTCAGCTCGACCCGCTGCAGCCACTGGCCGTTCGGGCCGCCGGGCTGAAGGCCCATGGCTTCGTACTGGGCCTGAAGCCAGGCCAGGGTCATCCGCTCGCCTTCCGTGCCCGGATAGCGGCCCTGATATTCGTCTGCCGAGATGGTGCGGATGCTGTCGGACAGGCGCTGGGCCGAGATCTCGGGCTGAGGGGCCGGGGTCGGGGCGGTGGCGCAGGCCGCGCCGAGCAGCAGGCTGAGGGCGGCGACGCCGGCGAGAAGGCGGGAGGTCATGCAGGGGCTCCGAAGGCGGATCGTTCGTCGGCGCGGACCTTAGCGAGGGCGCGCGAGGACGCAGGTTACGTTTTCGTCATGTGCGGTCTCCGGAGCGGTGAGCGGAAGTCGAGGGTTGAAGTCCCAGCCCCGGCGGCGCTGGCGCTCGATGGTCGCTCGGAGGCGCGTGATCCGCGCGAGGAGTTCGGCCCCGTCCCTCTCATACTCCTCCAGATCGGCCGGGAGGTCAGGCGCAGGGCTAGATGTCTTCGATCGGGACAGGGGATGGCTCCTTCAGGTTTCGGGGGGCGGCAGGCGCGCGGAAACGCTCCGTCGCTTTCGCGCGGAGTTGGGGCGGGCGGGCGGAGCGCCGGGCGCGGAGCCCGGATGAGGATTGAGTTTACCGTTTCGGCTTCGCGACGACGCTCCGCGCGGTTCGTCTGATCAGGAGCTGTCCGAGGTGGCCGGAACCACCGCATAGGGCCGCTGCTTGGCGACTAACGGACGCGCCCCTGGCGGGCGGGCGGGAGACTTGCGAACCCCGGACCCGGACGCGCGCCTTC
>NZ_DASYGX010000001.1:0-34820 GCF_035999125.1 Brevundimonas sp.
CCTCGGACAGCTCCTGATCAGACGAGCCGCGCGGAGCGTCGTCGCGAAGCCGAAACGGTAAACTCAATCCTCATCCGGGCTCCGCGCCCGGCGCTCCGCCCGCCCTTCCCACCTTCCGCCATTCGGCCGAGGGCGCTTCCGTTTGCCTGGTCCGCCGCATTCCCGCCCTTGCATGGCGAGGGCTTCGGCCCTTTAAGCGCGGCCACGCCTCCCCGCGTTCGATCAAGGATCCCTCCATGACCGCCAAGACCGCCCCGAAGAAAGTGGTGCTCGCCTATTCCGGCGGCCTGGACACCTCGATCATCCTGAAGTGGCTGCAGACCGAATACGGCGCCGAAGTCGTCACCTTCACCGCCGACCTGGGCCAGGGCGAGGAGCTGGCCCCCGCCCGCGAGAAGGCCCTGAAGATGGGCATCAAGCCCGAGAACATCTTCGTCGACGACCTGCGCGAGGAGTTCGTGCGGGACTTCGTCTTCCCCATGTTCCGCGCCAACGCCCTTTATGAAGGCCAGTATCTGCTGGGCACCTCCATCGCCCGGCCGCTGATCTCCAAGCGCCAGATCGAGATCGCGCGGATGGTCGGCGCCGACGCCGTCTGTCACGGCGCGACCGGCAAGGGCAACGACCAGGTCCGGTTCGAACTGGGCTACTATGCGCTGGAGCCCGACATCCGCGTGATCGCCCCGTGGCGCGAGTGGGAGTTCAAGTCGCGCGAGGCGCTGCTCGATTTCGCCGAGAAGCACCAGATCCCGATCGCCAAGGACAAGCGCGGCGAGGCGCCGTTCAGCGTCGACGCCAACCTTCTGCACTCCTCGTCCGAGGGCAAGGTGCTGGAGGATCCGGCGGTCGAGGCGCCGGAGTTCGTGCACCAGCGCACCATCAGCCCCGAAGACGCGCCGGACCGGGCGACCGTCATCACCATCGGCTTCGAGAAGGGCGACGCCGTCTCGATCGACGGCGAGGCCATGTCGCCGGCGACCCTGCTGACCGCCCTGAACCAGTACGGCCACGACAACGGGATCGGCCGCCTGGACCTCGTCGAGAACCGCTTCGTCGGCATGAAGTCGCGCGGCGTCTATGAGACGCCGGGCGGAACCATCCTGCTGGCGGCGCACCGGGGCATCGAGTCCATCACGCTCGACCGCGGCGCCATGCATCTGAAGGACGAGCTGGCGGTCAAGTACGCCCACCTCGTCTACAACGGCTTCTGGTTCTCGCCCGAGCGCGAGATGCTTCAGGCGGCGATCGACTGGTCGCAGACGAAGGTGAACGGCACGGTCCGGGTCAAGCTGTACAAGGGCGCCGTCGCCGTGATCGGCCGCGAGAGCCCGGACAGCCTCTACGATCAGGATCTGGTCACGTTCGAAGAGGGCGTCCAGGCCTACGACCACCACGACGCCGAGGGCTTCATCAAGCTGAACGCCTTGCGTCTGCGCGTTCTGGGCAAGCGCGAGCGGCGCTGAGGATCATGACGCGCTCGTAACTTTCTGTCGGCGATTTCACTTGAGGCGGGGCGGGGTGAGGCGCAGGTTTCAGTCATCGTTTCCTCCCCCTCACGGATCGCCCCCATGTCCCGCAAGTTCGCCCTCGCCGCCGCCGTCGCCGCCTCGATCGGCCTGGCCTTCGCCCTGCCGGCCGCCGCCGCGCCGATCGCCGCCGCCGTCCTGGCCCAGGATCCGATCACCGAGGCCGACATCGAGGCCAAGGCCGAGGCCTTCGGGGCCTCCATGGAGGCTCTCGGCGAGCAGGTCGGCGCCATCCGCGCCGACGCCTCGCTGTCCGACGCCGACAAGAGCGCGCGCATCGACGCCGCCATCGCGGCCAGGCAGCCGGAGATCGACGCCTTCGTCGGCCTGATCACCGCCTTCATCGATCAGGAGGTCGAGGCCGGCAACATCCCCGCCGACCAGGCCGACGGCATCAAGACGATGGTCGCCGCCCAGTTCGCCCAGATCCCCCAGGCCATGAAGACCGGCGACTTCTCCGGCATGGGCCAGATGGGCAACTGAGCCCGACCGAACGTCGCCAAGGAGCCGAGACCATGATCCGCGCCCTCTCCCTCGCCGCCGCCCTCGCCCTGCTGCCGCTCGCGGCGCAGGCCCAGGAGCAGTTCCCGGCCGATCCGGAGGCCGCGATCGAGGCCGCCGCCGCCGTCTTCGAGGTCCGCATGGAAGAGTTCGGCGCCCGCGCCGAGGCCATCGGCGAGGACGAAAGCCTGTCCGAGGACGAACGCGAGGCCCGCATCGGCGCCCTGTGGCTGGAATATCAGCCCGACGTCGACGCCTTCACCGGCATCGTGTCCGCCAACGCGGGCCTCATCGCCGAACAGGCCCTGGCCGACGTCGACGTCGACGCTCTCGTCGCCGAGGCCATGGCCGGTCTGGATGTGGACGCCTTGGTCGAGGAGGCGCTGACGAACGTCGATCCCGCCGCGTTCGCCGTGGCCGGCGGCTTCGCCTCCAACGGAGCCTGGGCGTCCAACGATCCGGAGCACATGGCCACCTATGGGCTCATGGCCGACTACGCCCTGAACCAGGTCGGCGACGTCGATCTGGCGGAATTGGAAGCCGACCTCGCCGAAATGGAGGCCGAGCTGGCCGAGATGGACGCCGAACTGGCCCGCATGTCGGCGGACGACGCCGACTGATCCGCTTGCGCCGGTCCGGCCGTCGTGCTGGACCGGCGTCATGCCTCCCCCTCACGTCCTGATCGTCGGCGCCGGCCCCGCCGCGCTCTTCGCGGCCGAGCGTCTGGCGGACGCGGGGCTGCGGGTGACGGTCGCGGACCGGATGCCGTCGCCCGCCCGCAAATTCCTGATGGCCGGACGCGGCGGGCTGAACCTGACCCACTCCGAACCGATCGACCGCTTCCGCACCCGCTATGCCGAGGCCGAACCGCACGTCACGGCCTGGCTGGACCGGCTGTCGCCGGCCGACCTGACCGCCTGGGCCGAGGGCTTGGGCCAGCCCACCTTCGTCGGCTCCAGCGGCCGCGTCTTCCCCAGGGCGATGAAGGCCTCGCCCCTGCTGCGCGCCTGGCTGGCGCGTCTTGCCGCGCTCGGCGTCACGCTGAACGCGCGCTGGACGTGGACGGGCTGGTCCGACGGCGCCGCGAGCTTCGAGACGCCCGACGGTCCCCGCACCGTGCCGGCGGACGCGGTCGTCCTGGCCATGGGCGGCGCCTCTTGGCCGCGCCTGGGTTCGGACGGCGGATGGCGCAACGTGCTGGAGGCGAACGGCGTCGAGGTCGCGCCCTTCCGCCCGGCCAACGCCGGCGTGAACGTGGCCTGGTCGGAGGTCTTCGCGGACCGCTTCGCCGGCCAACCGTTGAAGACCGTGACCCTGTCGCATGGCGACCTCACCGTGCGCGGCGAGGCGCTGGTCGCCCGCTATGGCCTTGAGGGCGGCGCGGTCTACGCCCTGTCCGCCGACCTGCGCCGAACGGTGGACCGCGAGGGCACGGCGACCCTGACCGTCGATCTGCGTCCGGACCTGTCGGTCGAGGCCCTGGCCGCGCGACTGGGGCGCGGGCGCGGCAAGGACAGCGTCTCGAACTGGCTGCGCAAGGCCGCGGGCCTGTCGCCGGTCGCCCTCGGCCTGGTGCGCGAAATCCCCGGCGACGTCCCGACGGGGCCCGACAAGCTGGCGCGCCGCGTCAAGGCCGTACGCCTGACCGTGACCGCAATGCAGGGGCTGGACCGCGCCATCTCCTCGGCCGGCGGCGTTCGGCTGGATCAGGTGGACGATCGGCTGATGCTGACCGCCCTGCCGGGCGTCTTCGTCGCCGGTGAAATGCTGGACTGGGAGGCGCCCACGGGCGGCTATCTGCTCCAGGCCTGCTTCGCCTCGGGCGCCGTCGCCGCCGACGGGGTTCTGGCCTGGCTGGGGCATGATATGGGGGCCGCATGATCGAGATCCACGGAACCTGTCCCGACGCCCTCGGCGCGGTCAAGGACGTCTTCGCCGCCAACTTCACCGACGCGCCGGAGGGCCTGAACGAGCTGGCCGCGCGCTTCAGCGTCTGCCTCGAAGGTGAGCTCGTGCTGGACCTCCGGGCGGGCCATGCGGACGTGGCGAAGACTAGGCCCTTCGCCGCCCAAACGCTTGCGCCCGTCTTCTCGACCGGCAAGGCGGTCATGGCGACGCTGATCGCCACCTGCGTCGAGCGGGGCCTGCTCGACTACGATCGGCCGGTGGCGGCGTATTGGCCGGAGTTCGGACAGGCCGGGAAGCAGGACGTCACCGCCGCCCAGCTGATGAGCCATCAGGCCGGTCTGCCGGGCTTCGCCGAACCGATCGACCCGGCGCTCTGGTTCGACCGCGACGCCGTCCTCACGATCCTTTGCGAACAGGCGCCCATGTGGGAACCGGGCACGTCCAGCGGCTATCATCCCAACACCGTGGGCGTCCTCGCCGACGAGCTGTTCCGTCGCGTCGACGGCCGGTCGATGGGCGCGGCGCTGCGGGCGGACTTCCCCGGGCTCGATCTGTGGATCGGTCTGCCGGAGAGCGAGCACGGTCGCGTCGCCCAGATGCGCAAGCCCTCGGCCCCGCCGTCGCTCGGAACGCTCGACGCGATCAAGAAGGCCGCCTTCTATGATCGCGGCGCCGCGCCCGGCCCGCGCGAGACGGCGCAGTGGCGCATGGCCGAGATCCCCTCGTCCAACATGCACGGCACGGCGGAAGGGCTGGCGCGCTTCATGGGCGTGATGACCGACGGGCGGTTCGAGGGTCGGCAGGTTCTGTCGCCCGCCACGCTGGACGCCGCCCGTCGAGAGCGCATCCATGGTCAGGATCGCGTCCTGCCTTTCGTGATGAGTTGGGCCGCGGGCTTCACGCGGAACGAACCCCTGAACGTCTTCGGGCCCGGGCAGGCGACCGTGGGCCACTATGGCTGGGGCGGATCGTGTGCCTTCGCCGACCCGGAGCGCCGCCTGTCCGCCGCCTACGTCATGACGCGCCAATCGCCGCACCTGATCGGCGACCCCCGCGCCGTGCGCTTGATCGAAGCGTTGTACGGGGCGCTTTAGGGCCGGGCCCGGTCCACGGCGGGATCGTCGGTCAGGCCCGGCTCAGGCGCGACGGCGGCTTCCGGCGCCTCTCCCCGCTTCCGGGTCAGGGCGCCGACGGCGAAGACCACGGCTCCGGCCCAGATGAAGACGAAGCTGACCAGGCGCAGCGGGCCCAGCGGCTCGCCCTGCATCGCGCCGATGACGAAGACGATCGACGGCGCCAGGAACTGCAGGAAGCCCATGCTGGAATAGGGCATGCGCCGCGCGGCCCAGGCGAACAGGGCCATGGGAATCACCGTCGCCGGGCCCGCCGCCAGCAGCCACAGGGTCGCCGCCGGGCCGTCGGTGAAATGCCCCAGCCCCTGGCTTTCGATCCAGATCACCCAGGCCAGTCCGGGCAGGGCGAGGAACAGGCATTCCATCAGCAGTCCGGGCCCCGCGTCCACGCTGACGCGCTTCCGGATGATCCCGTAGGCGCAGAAGGTCAGCGCCAGCAGCAGCGACACCCACGGCAGCCGCCCCAGGGCCGCCGTCTGAAGCGCGACGCCGACGCCGGCCAGCCCGATGGCGATCAGGCCCGCCCGGCTCAGCCGTTCGCGGAACAGCCAGGCGCCGGCGGCCATGTTGAGCAGGGGGTTGAGATAGTAGCCCAGGCTGGCGTCCAGCGTCCGCCCGCCGTTCACGGCCATGACGTAGGTCGTCCAGTTCACCGCGATCAGCAGGGTCGAGACCATGAGCCAGCCCAGCGTGCGCCGGTCGCGCAGGACGGCGCGGATCTGATCCCCCTGCCGCAGCGCCAGAACCAGAACGGCCGCCAGAAGGACCGACCACACCATGCGGTGGGCCATGATCTCCCAGGCGTCGGCCCCGACGCCGGCCATGGCCTGGAACACCAGCGGGATGAAGCCCCAGATGGCGTAGCAGCCGACGCCGGCGATCAGGGCCGCGCGGGTTTCCGAAGGGCGGGCCACCTCAGACCGTGATCGAACGATAGCCGCTCTTGGGCGTGATCACCCCCTGCTCGTCCAGCAGCTGGGCGATCTGCACGGCGTTCAGGGCCGCCCCCTTGCGCAGATTGTCCGACACGACCCAGAGCGACAGGCCGTTCTCGACCGAAGGGTCCTTGCGGATGCGGCTGACGTAGACGGCGAACTCGCCGGCCGCGTCCACCGGGGTGACGAAGCCGTCGGTCTCCTGCTTGTCCACGACCAGCACGCCCGGCGCGTCGCGCAGGATCGCGCGGGCCTCGTCCGGCGCGATCGGGCGGTCGAACTCCAGCGTCACGGCTTCGGAGTGGCCGACGAAGACCGGCACCCGCACGCAGGTGACGGTCAGGCGGATCGCCGGGTCCATGATCTTGTGGACCTCGGTCCACATCTTGGCTTCCTCGTCGGTGTAGCCGTCGTCGCGGAACGACCCGATGAAGGGGATGACGTTGAAGGCGATCTGGCGCGGAAAGACCTTCGGCGTGGCGTCGCCCAGACCGTAGATGGCCTTGGTCTGGGTCCACAGTTCGTCCATCCCCTCCTTCCCGGCGCCCGACACGGACTGGTAGGTCGACACCACCGCGCGGGTGATCTTCGCCGCGTCGTGCAGCGGCTTCAGCGCCACGACCAGCTGGGCGGTGGAGCAGTTGGGGTTGGCGACGATGTTCTTGGTCTTCGCCAGCTTCGCCGCGTCGGGGTTCACCTCCGGCACGATCAGGGGCACGTCCGGGTCGGCGCGGAAGGCCGAGGAGTTGTCGATGACGATCGGGCCCATCTTGCCGATCTTCTCGGACCAGGCGCGGCTGACGTCGCCGCCCGCGCTCATCAGCACCAGATCGACCTTCGAGAAGTCGAACTGTTCGATGTCCTCGCATTTGACGGTCTTCTCGCCGAACGCGACTTCCATGCCCTTGGACTTCCTCGACGCCACGGCGTGCATCTCGGCGACCGGGAAGTTCAGCTCGTCCAGGATGGTCAGCATCTCGCGGCCCACGGCCCCGGTGGCGCCCACGACGGCGACGGAATAGCTCATCTTTGTTTGTGTCCTTCGGACGCCCTACCGCTCGCGCCGCGGGCGCTCGCTGCTTGAGGGCGGGTGTTCGGCGAGTGTTCCGGCAGATAGTCCTTCGTGCGGGGGAAGCAATCGCTTTTCCTGGTCGCCGCGCGCCGCTAAGCCCGAGTTGATGGGATCACGCATTCGCGCCGCTTATGAGAAACGCCTGCGGGAGGGTCGGCTGACCGCCGATCCCGGACAGGCGGCGGCGATCGACGCCCTGTCGCGGCTGGAAAGGGATCTGAGGCGGCGCGGCCTGTTCGGCGGTCGGCCCGACGTGCGCGGCGTCTATCTGCACGGGCCGCCGGGACGCGGAAAATCCATGCTGATGGACCTGTTCCACGCCTGTGCGCCGGAACCGAAGCTGCGCCGTCACTTCCACGTCTTCATGGTCGAGGTGCACGGCCTGATCCGGGAATGGCGCGAGGGCGACCGCCAGGCGCGCCAGGCGCGCTTCGGTCAGTGGAAGGGCGACGATCCGCTGGCTCCCATCGCCGCGCTGATCTCGGAACGCGCCCGCCTGCTGTGCTTCGACGAGTTGGAAGTGACCGACATCGCCGACGCCCTGATCCTGGGGCGTCTGTTCGAAGCCCTTTTCGACCGCGGGACGGTCTTGGCCGTCACCTCGAACCGCGCTCCGGATCGGCTGTATCTGAACGGCGTCAATCGCGAGCTCTTCCTGCCTTTCGTCGAGCTGATCCGCGACCGGTGCGAGACGGTGGTCGTGTCGGGCGAACGCGACTGGCGCGTCGACCGGATGGCGCGGTCCCGGACCTGGTTCCTGCCCGATCAGCGGCCGGCGTTCGAGGCGCTGTGGACCGAGCTGAAGGGAGAGGCGGAGGAGGCCCCCACCTGCCTGACCGTTCTGGGCCGCGAGGTGCGGATCGCGCGCACCGTCGGCGGCGTGGCCCGCGCGACCTTCGACGACCTTTGCGGCCGGGCCCTGGGGCCCCAGGACTGGCTGGCGATCGCGGGCAGATTCCACACCCTGTTCCTCGACGGCGTTCCGGCGCTCGACGAGACGCGAAACACGGAGGCGCGCAGGCTGGTGACGTTGATCGACGCCCTCTACGAGGCCGGCGCCCGACTCGTCGTCCGCGCCGACGCCGCGCCGGAAAGCCTGTACGTCGGAGCGACCGGGGCCTTCGAGTTCGCGCGGACCGTTTCCCGTCTCAACGAAATGACCTCTCCCGCCTGGCTTTCCCGCGCGGCCGCGGCGCGTCAGGATGCCGACCCCTTCTCCGGAGTTCCCGCATGATCCGCCCGCTGCTTCTCGCCGCCTCGGCCGCCCTGACCCTCGCCGTCGCCCTGCCCGGCGCCGCGCGCGCCCAGGACGCCGCCGTCGCCCCCGCCTTCGTCGGCCTGACGCCGGAGTCCGTACGCGACTGGCTTTCGACCGCCGGGGCCCAGGTCGGTGAAGTGACGCGCGACGGCGAGGACGTCTTCTTCCGCGTCGACGACGCCGGCCTGGTCTGGTTCGTCTTCTTCTACGGCTGCGAGGCCGACGGGCGCTGCGGCGACGTGCAGTTCAACGCCGTGTTCGAGGGCCAGGGCGTGACCGTCGAAGAGGTCAACGCCTGGAACCGGGAGCAGCGATTCCTCAAGGCCTTCCTGACCCAGGCCGAGGGCCAGCCCGTGGTCTTCATGCAGTTCGACGTGCTTCTCACCAGCGGTCTGCCGGTCGAGCAGATGGCCGATCCCACGATCGTCTGGCTGGAAGGCCTCACCCGCGCCTCGACCTTCCTCGACGGCGTCGGGACGGCGCCGGCGTCCTGATTTTCCACTTGAGTTCCTGATTTGTTCATGATCCTCTGTGACCATTCGGGGAGGAACGCGAATGATCGGGTACGTCACGCTGGGAACCAACGACCTGGAGCGCGGGGCCAGGTTTTACGACGCGCTCGCCGAGGAGTTGGGGACGGGCCGGATGATGGAGTGGCCGGGCGCGATCGCCTGGGGAACGCCCGGCGGGTCCGCCGGCATCGGCCTGACCCGCCCCTTCGACGGGAACGCGGCCTGTGTCGGCAACGGCGTCATGGTGGCGCTTGAGGCGAAGGACCGGGCCCAGGTGGACCGGCTTCACGCGCTCGCGCTGGAAAACGGGGGCCGTTGCGAAGGCCCGCCCGGACCTCGCGGCGAAGGCTTCTACGCCGCCTACTTCCGCGACCCGGACGGCAACAAGCTGAACGCCTTCCTGATGGAGGGCGGCGCGGCCGCCTGACTCCGGTCATGAAGGAAGTGGTGCCGCTTGCGTGACTCGAACACGCGACCCCCTCATTACGAATGAGGTGCTCTACCGGCTGAGCTAAAGCGGCCCGGAGGCGGCGCTTTACACGGCGGGCGGGGCCTTGCCAAGCGGGGCCAGGAGACGGGCCTCGTCGGGGTGGTCCGCGACGTGGATCGTCGCGAAGGGAAGCGCCGCCAAGGGCTGGGCGGCGGCGCGCGAGACGGCGAGGGCCAGCCGCCCCCGCGCGGCGTCGGCAGGCAGGGTTTCGGCGATCAGACGCGCGGCGCGCGGCGACTGGATCAGGACGGCGTCGAACGCCGGCCGGGGCGGCGGGGTTGTGGGCCGCGCCTCGTAGACGGGCAGGGATCGCACGGGAACGCGCCCGCTCAGGACGGCTTCCAGATCGAAGGCGACGTCGGCGGCCCGGGGCCACAGGACGTGCTCGGGATTTTCCCGCGCGATCAGATCGGCCAGCGCCGTCCCGTCCCCCGAAGCGGACTCGACGTCGCAGAAGCCCGCCTCACGTGCGGCCCGGGCCGTGGCGTCGCCGACCGTGAAGACGCGGGCGGACCGATCCGGCGTCAGCCGGGCCCACGCGGCGACCGCATTGGCGCTGGTGAATGCGAGAACGTCGATCAGCGGCGGCGACGGGATCGGCAGGTCGTGCACCTCCAGCATCGGGGCGACGATCGGCTCGTGACCCAGATCGGCGACGGCGCGGGCGGTGCGCTCTGCGCCCGGTCGGGCCCGGGTGACCCAGACCCGCACGGCTCAGGCCGTCAGGTCGGGGCCGACCTCGGCGCGGACTTGACCGCCCAGATCCAGACCCAGGGCGCGGGCGGCGTCCGCGTCGGTCGCCTCGGCCGATCCGAGCCGGCGCACGCGCCGCATGCCGTCGGGCGACAGCCATTCGACGGTCAGGGTCAGCCGGTCGCCCTCGAACGTGCCGTGGGCGGCCACGGCGGTGCGGCAGGACCCCTCCAGCACCAGCATGGCGCCGCGCTCGGCCTCGACCGCCAGCCGGGTCGGCGCGTGGTCCTGGGCGCGCAGCCAGGGGACGTCGGCCATGTCGAGGCGGCTCTGCAGGGCCAGCGCCCCCTGGCCGGGGGCGGGCGGGAAGTCGTCGAGCGACAGGCGCTCGTGAATGGCCTCGGCCAGTCCCAGCCGCGACAGGCCGGCCGAGGCCAGCAGGATGGCGTCGAAGTCGCCCTCGGCCAGGCGCCGCATGCGGGTGTCGACGTTGCCGCGCAGCATCTCGATCTTCAGGTCGGGGCGAAGCGCCAGCGACTGGGCCTGACGCCGCAGCGAGGCGGTGCCCAGCCGGGCGCCCTCAGGCAGGTCGATCAGCCGCCGCGCCTCGCGCCCCAGAAAGGCGTCGCGCGCGTCCTCCCGCTCGGGCACCGCGGCCAGCGTCAGCCCTCCGGGCATGTCGGCCGGGACGTCCTTCATGGAGTGGACCGCCATGTCCAGCCGGCCGTCCAGCAGCTGCTCCTCCAGCTCGCGCGTGAACAGGGCCTTGCCGCCGATCTCCATCAGGCGGCGGTCCTGGATGCGGTCGCCCTCGGTGACGATGGGGACCAGGACGGCGAACCGCTCTTCCTCGCCCGGCGCGGCGCCCAGGGTGCGGGCGATCGCGTCGCGGACCATGCCGGACTGGGCGAGCGCCAGACGGCTCTGCCGCGTGCCGATGCGGACGGGTCGATCCATGAACGTTGCGCGCCTCCCCCGAGGGCTCTACCTGAACCCCATGCCCATCCCGGACTATAGCAGGGGGTCGGACCCGGCAACCGCGCCCCTGAGGGTGCTGGGGCTGGAAACGAGCTGCGACGAGACCGCCGCCGCCGTGGTGCGGCTGGCCCCCGACGGGCGCGCCGAGGTGCTGTCCAGCGTGGTCCACAGCCAGATCGACGATCATGCGGCCTATGGCGGCGTCGTGCCCGAGATCGCGGCGCGCAGCCATGTGGAGGCGATCGACGGCGTGGCGCGGCGGGCGCTGGCGGAGGCGGACGTCGCCTGGGCCGCGATCGACGGCGTGGCGGCGACGGCGGGGCCCGGCCTGATCGGCGGGGTCATGGTGGGCCTCAGCTGGGCCAAGGGGGCGGCGCTGGCGCGGGGCCTGCCGCTGGTGGCGGTGAACCATCTGGAGGGCCATGCGGTGTCGGCGCGGCTGACCGAGCCGGTCGCCTATCCCTTTCTGCTGCTGCTGGTCTCGGGCGGGCATTGCCAGCTGCTGGACGTGCGCGGCGTGGGCGAGGTGCGGCGCCTGGGCGCCACCATCGACGACGCGGCGGGCGAGGCCTTCGACAAGATCGCAAAGTCCATGGGACTGGGATACCCGGGCGGACCGGCGCTGGAGCGCGCGGCGGCGACGGGCGACGCGACGCGGTACGAGCTGCCGCGGGCGCTGCTGGGCCGTAAGGACTGCGACTTCTCCTTCTCGGGGCTGAAGACCGCGGCGGCGCGCATCGCCCAGACCCTGACCACGGATCAGGAGCGCGCCGATCTGGCCGCTGCGGTGCAGGCCGCCATCGTGCGCCAGCTGGTGGAGCGGTCGGGCCGCGCCATGGACGGCTGGGCCGAGGACGCGGGCGGAGCGGAGCGGGTCTTCGTCGTCGCCGGCGGCGTGGCGGCGAACAAGGCCGTGCGCGCCGGGCTGGAGCAGGCGACGGCCAAGCGCGGCTTCCGCTTTCTGGCGCCGCCGCTGGCCTATTGCACCGACAATGCGGCGATGATCGCCCTGGCGGGGGCGGAGCGGCTGGCGCTGGGTCTGACGTCGGGGCTGGATGCGCCCGCCCGGCCGCGCTGGCCGCTGGACGAGGCGGCGGCCCTGGCCGATCCGATGCACGTCGCCGGTCGAAAAGGGGCCAAGGCATGAAGTTCGAAACGGCGGGCGTCATCGGCGCGGGCGCCTGGGGCACGGCTCTGGCCCAGGTCTGCGCGCGCGGCGGCATGGCCGTCACCCTGCAGGCGCGCGAGCCCGAAGTGGTCGAGAGCGTGACGGCGCGCCGCGAGAACGAGGCCTTCCTGCCGGGCGTGAAGCTGGAACCGGGAGTCGGCGCCACCGGCGACATGGCGGATCTGGCCGAGTGCGACCTGATCCTGGCGGTGCCGCCGGCCCAGCACATGCGCGCGACGCTGGAGGCGTTTCGTCCGCACCGGCGCCCCGGCGTGCCGGTGGTCCTGTGCTCCAAGGGGGTCGAGCGCGGCTCCCTGGCCCTGATGACCGACGTGGCGGCGCAGGTTCTGCCCGACGCGCCGATCGCCGTCCTGTCCGGCCCCAGTTTCGCGGCCGAGGTGGCGCGGGGTCTGCCCACGGCGGTGACCCTGGCCTGCGCCGACACGGCGCTGGGCGAGGATCTGATGCAGGCGCTCAGCGCGCCGCACTTCCGGCCCTATCTGGCCGACGACCTGGTCGGCGCGGAGGTCGGCGGGGCGGTCAAGAACGTGCTGGCCATCGCCTGCGGCGTGTCCGAGGGCATGAGCCTGGGCAAGTCGGCGCATGCCGCCCTGATCACCCGCGGCTTCGTGGAGATGACCCGGCTGGGCGTGGCTTTGGGCGGGCAGGCGGAGACGGTGGCGGGGCTGTGCGGCTTGGGCGATCTGGTCTTGACCTGTTCCAGCCCGCAGTCGCGCAACATGAGCCTGGGCCTGGCGCTTGGGCAGGGTCAGACCCTGCATCACGCGCTGGCGGGCAAACGCAGCGTGGCCGAGGGCATGGAGAGCGCGCCGGCCGTGCGGGCACTTTCCGACGCGCTGGGCGTCGACATGCCGATCTGCGCCGCCGTCGATCGCCTGCTGAAGGCCGAGATCACGGCGCTTCAGGCCATCGACGACCTGCTGTCGCGCCCGCTCAAGGCCGAAAACGCGTGAGCGAAGAGGCGCCGGAGACCTCGGCACGGCCGCGCGTCTGGAAGACGCCGCCGAACGTGCCCCTGTGCGCCGAGACCGACCTGCCAGATCCGGGGGCGCGCTCGCTGGTGCTGCAGATCGGCGAGGCCTTCTTCCACGGCTTCGTGGTGCGCAAGGATGGCCAGGTGGCCGGGTACGTCGACCGCTGTCCGCACGCGGGGCATCCGCTGGCGCTGGATCTGGACCGTTATCTGACCCCGGACGGCGACCTGATCCTGTGCGGCTGGCACGGGGCGACGTTCGAGCCACTGACGGGGCTGTGCGTCGGCGGGCCGTGCGCGGGGGGGCGACTGACCCCGTGGCCGGTTCAGGTGATCGGCGGGGTGGTCAGGACGGCCTAACGCTTCAACCGCTTCGCATTGGCGACGGCGGCGCGGCGGACGGGCTCCAGCGCGGCGGCCTGGGCTTCCAGCATGGCGGCCGTGAGGGCCGTGGCCGCGTCGGCCGCGCGCAGCCAGCCGCCCATCAGCCAGGCGGCCTGAACCGCCGCGGCGCCCGACGGGTCCGCGGCCGAGCGTGACCAGGCGTCCAGGGCCAGACGCGCTTCGTCCGCGGCGTTCCGTGCGGCCCGGTCGCCGGCGGCGGTCAGGATGCGGCCGGCCTCCGCCGCGCCCTCGCCCACCGCCTGCAGCTTCTCCATGCCCATGAGCGCCGTCTCGTCGAGGTTCAGCCGGCCGGAGCGGGCCAGCTCCAGCCGCGCGGCGACGACCTCATGCGCGGCCTGCGCGGTTTCCCGCGCCCCCTGGATGAGGCGGAGTCCGGAGCGTTCGGCACGACGGGAGGGGCTCATGGCGCAGAGGTGCGCTCGTTTCAGACTCCCGGCAAGGCCTCGGCCGAAAACTCGGCCACGTCCTTCAGCAGGGCGGGCACGGCGGCGTCGATGATGGTGCGGCCGTGCTCGGGAGACGCCAGCGTCGGGTCGGAGCCGATGCGGCCGTCGGGGAAACGGGCGCGGTAGTCGAGCGCGTCGCGGATCGGGCCGACGGGCGCGATCCTGGGCGTCATCTCCGGTGCGGTCTTGATGCGGTCGGGCCATGCGGCCTGGGTCACGGCGATCTCGGAGGGCGTGGCGTGCATGCCGTGGCCGGTCGGGAACAAGCGGTTGCAAAGGGGGGTGACGCCCGGCAGATCCCACCAGTTGCGGAGCTTCAGGGCGAAGCCGGGATGATCCTCGGCGAAGCTCCATTCGGCGTAGATTTCAGCGAAGGTCGCCTCGATGGTGGCGACGTTGCCGCCGTGGCCGTTCAGGAAATAGATCCGCTCGAACCCGTGGCGGTTCAGCGAGTGCACCCAGTCGGTGATGGCGGCCATGAAGGTGGAGGGGCGCAGCGAGATGGTGCCCGCGAAGGCCAGGTGGTGCTGGGCCATGCCGATGTTGAAGGTCGGCGCGACGATCAGGCTTTCGTCCGAGGCTTCGGCCGCATGGACGATGATCTCCGGGCACATCCAGTCGGTGCCGAGCAGGCCTGTCGGACCGTGCTGCTCGTTGGAGCCGATGGGGACGACGACGGTCTTGGTGGCTTTCAGCCGCGCGTCGATCTCGGGCCAGGAAGAGAAGTGAATCAGCATGGGGGACTCCAGGGGAACTGCGGCGTGCTTAGACCTGGCGGACGCCGGTTCCAACCGTCGCCTTGACCGGACGCCGCGAGGCGGCGACGAGGGGGCATGGCCAGGCCAGCCCCGAAGTCCGCGCCGAAACGCGCCGCGAAGACGCCGAAGTCTGCCCCGCGCCGGCTGGGCTGGCCGCCGGACGAGGACCGGGTCGAGGCGATCTTCACACGGCTGTCGGCCGTGATGCCCGAACCGAAGACCGAGCTGGACTTCACCGATCCCTACACCCTTACGGTCGCCGTCGCCTTGTCGGCCCAGGCGACCGACGTCAGCGTCAACAAGGCGACCGCGAAACTGTTCGCCACCGCCGACACGCCGGAGAAGATGCTGGCGCTGGGGGAAGAAGGGCTGATCCCCTTCATCGCCTCGATCGGCCTGTACCGGAACAAGGCGAAGAACGTCATCGCCCTGAGCCGGATCGTGCTGGAACAGCACGGCGGGCAGGTGCCGTTGAACCGCCAAGACCTTCAGGCCCTTCCGGGCGTGGGGCGCAAGACGGCCAGCGTGGTCCTGAACGAGCTGGGGATCGAGCCCGCCATCGCCGTGGACACCCACGTGTTCCGCGTCTCGCACCGGCTGGGACTGGCGAACGCCGCGACGCCGGACAAGGTGGAGGCGCAACTGCACAAGGTGGTGCCCGACGCCTGGCTGCCCAAGGCGCACCACTGGCTGATCCTGCACGGCCGCTACACCTGCCTGGCGCGCCGGCCGAAGTGCGAGGCGTGCGTGATCTCGGACCTGTGCCCGAGCCGGGGGGAATTCGTGGATATGCCGGCCTAGAGCCGCCTCGCCACCGCCAGCGCGAAGGCCGCCCCGCCGTCCGGCGCCTGGGCCAGATAGAGGTCGGGCTCGATCAGTTCAGCCTCCATCAGCAGCCAGCCGCCGTCGGGGGCGCGGGCCATGTCGATGCGGGCGTAGAGGAGGTCCTCGTCGATGCCGGCCAGCACGGTCCCGGCAAGGGCTAGGGCCTCAGGCGGGGGCTCCACCGACCGATAGCGGCCGCCGAACTGGACCTGGATGCGGAACTCGCCCGGGACGGGGGTCTTGCGAACCGCGTGGCTGAAGCGGCGGTCGAAGAACAGCAGGCTGGTCTCGCCTTCGGTCTCGATGGACGGGAGATAAGGCTGGATCAGCGCGGGGCCGTCGGGGGCGTCGAAAAGGGGCTGGCCGCGCGACAGGCGCAGGGTCTTCCACGCGCCGCCGGAGACGCGGGGCTTCACCACCAGCCGGTCCGTGTCGAAGCGGTCGAAGGCGGTGTCGACGTCGGCCTGGGTCGGGGCGTCGACCCAGACCGTCAGAGGGATCGGCACGCCGCGCCCGGCCAGCCGGCCAAGGTAGGACTTGTCGGAGTTCCAGCTGAGCACGTCGGGCGGATTGAGCATGCGCACGCCGTCACGGGCCCAGGCGGCGCAGGCGGCGGTCCAGAGGGCGTGGTCGCGGTGATAGCCCCAGGCCACCAGCGGCAGGACCAGCGGAGCCTCGGCCAGCGCCTTGCCGCTCAAGACATGGTCGGTCCAGGCCTCAGACCGGGACTGCACGCCCGCGCCGGCCAACGCGGCCTGATGCCGGGTGAGAACGTCGGGCCACTGGCCGGCGTAGGAGGGATCGCCGGGATCGGGGGTCAGGATGACGACGGTCACGCGGCGGCCTCCGGCAGCACCCGTGGCCGCCGGTCGGCGTCGATGGCGACGTAGGTGAAGACGCCCTCGGTCACGCGCATGGACTGGGCGTGGGCCTGATTGCGCGAGCGCTTCCACGCCTCGACATGGACGCGGATCGAGGTGCGGCCGGTGGAGACGACGCGGGCGTGGATCGACACCTCGTCGCCGACGGCCACGGGCTGGTGGAACACCATGGCGTCGACGGCCACGGTGACGCAGCGGCCCTGGGCGCGCTCGAAGGCGGGCGTGGCGCCGGCCAGATCCATGTGCGCCAGCAGCCAGCCGCCGAAGATGTCGCCTTCGGGGTTGGTGTCGGCCGGCATGGCGATGACCCGGCCGACGGGCGGGCCGGAGGGCTGATCGGAAAGGTCGGGGGAGGACATGGCGGGCCTCTTACGACCCGCCATGCCCTCCGATCAATCACGAGCCGGTCGCGGGAGTGCAGGCCGACTGGTCGCCGGCGACGCAGGCTTCGTAGCGCGCCATGGCGGCGCGATGGGCGGCCATGTCGGCTTCATACTTCGCCTGGGCGGCCTGATATTCGGCCTGGGCGCGAGCCTCGGCGGCGGTCTGGGCGTCGAGCCGCGCCTTGACCTCGGCGTTCAGCTCATGGGTGCGCTTGTCGCCGTTGGGGTCGGTGGGGTCCTGAGCCAGAGCGGGGGCGGCGAAGGCGGCGAGGGCCGCGGCGACGATCACGAAACGCATGGAACATCCTCCATCTGAGCGCCGGCGGACGCGCCGGCCGATGGAGCGGAAACTCACGACGGCAAGGCCAGTTCAAAAACGGTGCCGTTCGGCCCGGTCTCGACGAGGCGCAGGTCGCCGCCGTGGCCGACCGCCAACTCGCGCGCGATCGACAGGCCCAGCCCCGTTCCCTCGGGCCCCGCGCCGGAGACGAAGGGCTGGAACAGCCGCGTCCGTATGCGCTCCGGAATGCCCGGCCCGTCGTCCGCGATGCGGATCACGGCCAGGCCGTCGCGATGCTCGGCGGAGACCCGGATGCGGCCGGGGCCGCGACCGGTCGCCTTGCGTGCGGCGTCGCCCTCGATGGCCTGACGCGCGTTGCGGAACAGGTTGACCAGGATGCGGTTCAGCTGGTCCGGATCGGCCTCCACGGTGAAGCGGGCAGGCAAGGACTTGCTCAGTCGCACCCCGTCGCCCAGCCCCGCGTCCTCGGCGGCCGTGGTCAGAGCGGGGGCAAGCGCCAGCCGCTGCGGCTGGGCCGCCGGTTCCTCGGATTTGCCGTAGTCCAGCACGTTGCGGGTCAGGGCGGCGGCGCGGCCCAGCGCCCGCTCCAGTCGCGGCACGGCCTTGGCCACCGCCGGGTCGCTGGAGGCGGACAGCCGCTCGGACGCGATCTGGGCCGAGGTCAGCATGTTGCGCAGGTCATGATTGATCTTGGCCACCGCCTCGCCCAGGGCCGCCAGCCGGGCGCGGCTGCGCAACGATTGACGGACCTCCTCCTGCATCCGGGCCAGCTCGCGCTCGACGCGGCCGATCTCGTCGTCGCGGGTCGACGGCGAGGCGGGCTTACCCTCCGGGTCGGCGGCGAAGCTTTCGATCGACTGGGTCACCCGCGCCAGCGGCCGCAGGACCAGAAACGCCAGGCCGGCGTACAGCAGACCCCCCGCCAGCGCGGACAGCAGCAACGACAGCAAGAGGCTGTTGGCCAGATAGGCCGCCAGTTCGCGCTTCAGCGGCTCGGCCGGCGCCAGGATCTCGATGTAGTCGCCCGAGCGGTAGCGGGGCCGCGCCTGCACCCGCAGCGACCGGTCCGGGTGGCCGAACAGGGTGCGCCAGGGGTCCGCCAGCCGTGCGGCCGTGCCCCGACGGCGCAGGTCGATCAGCTCCGGCGCGCGCGGCAGGTTGGGGGCCTGCAGCAGCAGGCGCCGCACGCCCTGCTCGCCCACGACCACGGCCTGCACCCCGCCGATGGCCAGCAGTTCCTCGGCGGTCTCGTCCTCGACCATGGAATACGGCAGGGCCTCGACCCCGACCGAGGCCAGCTCGGCCGCCTGCAGCCGGTCCAGCAGCCAGCGCTCGTGGAAGGAGGCGGCGCCCGGCGCCACGATCAGCACCTCCACCGCCAGGGTGAAGGCCACGGTCAGCAGCAGCAGCCGGCCCGCCAGCCCCTTCGTGGACGGCGGGCGCAGCCGCACGCCGCGGAGCCGCCGGAGGACGTCCGCGGGGCTCACGTCGACGGCTCCCCGCGCCTGCGCTGCACCAGCTTCAGGATCAGGGGCAACAGGATCGACAGGAAGGCCACCCCGAGCAACGGCCACATGAACTCGCCGAACAGGGCGGCCAGATCGGGATCGGGGTTCTCCGCCAGCACCTCGTTCAGCCCGGACCCGATCCAGCAATAAATGGTGTGGGCCGGCAGCAGGCCGAGGAAGGTCGCCAGGGCGTACGGCCGGATCGGCGCGGCGACCAGGCCGGCGGCGACGTTGATCAGGTGGAAGGGCACGCTGACGATCAGGCGCGCCACCAGAACGTACCAGAAGGCGTCGCGGTCGACCCCGTCGCAGATCTTCCTCATCAGGCCCGCGTCCGCCTCGCGCGCCTTGCGGCGGAAGCCCTCGCCGAGCGCCGTGCGGCCGACCGCATAGACTCCCAGCGCGCCCAGCGTCGCGGCGAAGGCGGTGGCGACGCCGCCGACCCACGGTCCGAACAGATAGCCGGCGGTCACGGTGATGAAGACCACGCCCGGCACCACGCTGGCCGTCAGGGCGGCGAAGATCAGGATCAGCAGCAACAGCGACAGGGCGTAGTTCTCGGCCACGAAGGCCCTCAGAAAGGCGCCGTGGTCGCGCACCACATCCAGCGACAGATAGCGGTTCCAGCCCATGGCGAAGACCAGCGCCAGGGCGGCCAGCAGGATCAGCAGGGGCAGAAACCGTCGAACCCGGGCCATTCCGCTGCGCGATCTCCTGGAACCGATCGGGGCCGCGGCGTTGACAGGCGCGCCCCGATGGCCCTATACGCCCGCCTCCCGCGGCGGACGCTCGTTACGAATGTTCCGCCCGCCCACTTGTTTCTGGAGCCGACCGTGAAGCGGACCTATCAGCCGTCCCGACTCGTGCGCAAGCGCCGTCACGGCTTCCGCGCGCGCATGGCCACCAAGAATGGCCAGAAGATCGTCGCGCGCCGTCGCGCCAAGGGCCGCAAGCGCCTGACGGCCTGAGCGGCCTGACCCCTCTCCCGCAGGGGGAGGACCGATGGACGAACCCCTGACAATCCGACGCCTGACGCGGCGGCCCCAGTTTCTGGCGGCCGCCAAGGGCCGTTCGGAGGCGCGCGGCGCCGTGGTCGTCCAGCGGCTGGACCGGGCCGACGGCGATCCGGCGGTGGGCGTCGGCTTCACCGCGACGCGCAAGATCGGCGGGGCGGTCGTCCGCAACCGCGCCAAACGGCGGCTCAGGGAGGCGGCGCGCACGCTTCTGCCCCTGTTGGCGACGCCCGGCAGCGACTATGTGCTGGTGGCCCGCATGGGCACGGCCGACAGGGACTGGACCCGTTTGCTTGACGACGTGAGTTCCGCCCTTACAAGGCTGGCGACCCCGCGGCCGACCCCGGCCCCGGACCGCGCGCCCGCCGCGCCGCCCTCATCGCCCGACCAGGACGCCTGACCTCATGAGAGACGAAAACGGCCGCAACACGATCATCTTCGTGGTCGTCACGGCGATCTTCCTGATCGGCTACCAGTTCTTCGTCCTCGGCCCGCAGGCCGAGCGGCGCAAGGCGGCGCTCCAAGCGCGGCAGGAGGCCTCGGCCTCGGTCTCGCCGGACGGCGCGCCCGTCGCGGCCGGCGAACCCGGCGCCCCGGCCACCGCCGCCCCGCGCCCCGTGGTCGTCGACCGCGCCCAGGCCTTGGCCACCGACGCCGTCACCGGCCAGCAGTCGCAGCGCGTGATCGTCCAGACGCCGACGCTGAAGGGCTCGATCTCGCTGATCGGCGGCCGCGTCGACGACCTGTATCTGACCCAGTACCGCGAGACGATCGCGGCGGACTCCCAGCCCGTCGAACTGTTCCGTCCGCAGGGCATGAACAACGCCTATCAGGCCTTGTTCGGCTGGACAGGGGCCAACGTCGCCGGCGGCGTGCCGGGTCCGACGACCCCGTGGCGTCTGACCGAAGGCTCGACCCTGACGCCGACCACACCGGTCACTCTGACGTGGGACAACGGCGCGGGCCTGCGCTTCACGCGCCGCATCTCGGTGGACGACCGCTACGTCTTCACCGTGCGCGACACCGTCGCCAACTTCTCCACCGCCCCGATCACCCTGCGCCCCTGGGGCCGGGTCGAACGACTGGGCGTGCCGGCCGATCTGGGCAAGCAGCAGATCCTGCACGAGGGCGCCATCGGCACCTTCAGCGACGACGGCAGCGGCTACACGACCACGCAGCTGAAGTACGGCGCCTGGGTGAAGAAGCCGGTGGAGGAGCAGGAGTCGGTTGGCGGCTGGCTGGGCATCACCGACAAATACTGGCTGGCGGCAGTCATACCCAATCAGGATCAGCGCGTGGAAGCCGCGTTCCGGGTCCGCGACGGTGATGAGTACGGCGAGCCCTACGACACCTATTCCGCCACAGCGCGGGGCCTCGACCGAACCATCAACCCCGGTATGCAAACGACGTATGAGCAGCGCCTGTTCGCTGGGGCCAAGGTCAACGACGTGCTGTCGGCCTATGAGAAGGAGCTGGGGCTGCCCCGCTTCGTCTATGCGATCGACTGGGGCTTCCTGTTCTTCCTAACCCGGCCGGTGCTGATCACGCTGGACTTCTTCTACGGCCTTTTGGGCAACGTCGGCCTGGCGATCCTGGCGCTGACGGTGGTGGTCAAGCTGCTGCTCTTCCCGCTGGCCAACAAGGCCTATGAGAGCCTGTCCAAGATGCGGAACCTCCAGCCCAAGATGGAGGAGATCAAGGCCAAGCACGGCAAGGACCCGCAGAAGCAGCAGCAGGAGCTGATGGCCCTGTACCAGCGCGAGAAGATCAATCCGCTGGCCGGCTGCATTCCGATCCTGATCCAGATCCCGGTCTTCTACGCCCTGTACAAGGTGCTGTTCGTGACCATCGAGGTGCGGCACGCGCCCTTCTTCGGCTGGATCCGGGATCTGTCGGCGCGCGATCCGTCCAACATCTGGAACCTGTTCGGCCTGATCCCGTGGGATCCGGCGTCGGCGCCGGTGATCGGCGGGCTGCTGGTCGGCGCGTTGGGACTGGGCGTTCTGGCCATCGTCTACGGCTTCACCATGTGGCTGCAGCAGGCGATGAACCCGCCGCCGCCGGACCCGGTGCAGAAGCAGATCTTCGCCTTCCTGCCGTTCGTCTTCACCTTCATCATGGCCCCGTTCGCGGCCGGCCTGCTGGTCTACTGGATCTGGAACAACATCCTGTCGATCCTGCAGCAGTACGTCATCATGCACCGCTTCAAGGCGCCGAACCCGATCGACGGCTTCATCGACAAGCACATCCGGAAGAAGGCGGCGTGACGCCTGAAGAGCAGGCCGAACACGAGGCGGAGATCGAGGCCGCGCGCGTCCTGTTCGCCCGGCCCGCCACCTTCGTCCTGGGCTGCGCCAAGATCGAGCAGCTGCCGGAGCCGGACCTGCCGGAGATCGCCTTCGCCGGGCGGTCCAACGTGGGCAAGTCCAGCCTGATCAACGCCCTGGTCGGCATGCACAAGCTGGCCCGCGCCTCGACCGAGCCCGGCCGCACGCGCGAGGTCAACTTCTTCGACCTGGACGGCAAGATGCGGTTGGTCGACCTGCCCGGCTACGGCTGGGCCAAGGCGTCCAAGGGCGAGGTCAAGCGGTTCCAGAATCTGGGCCGCGACTATCTGCGCGGGCGGGTGACGCTGAAGCGGGTCTATCTGCTGATCGACGCGCGCCATGGCCTGAAGACGGTCGACGACGAGGCGCTGGACGCGTTGGACCTGTCGGCGGTCAGCTATCAGATCGTCCTGACCAAGGCCGACAAGATCAAGCCGCATGAAGGCCAGAAGGTCGCCGAGGCGACGCTGAAGGCGGTGTCGAAGCGACCCGCCGCCTATCCCGAGGTCCTGCTGACCTCGTCGGAAAAGGGTACGGGCATCCCCGAACTGCGAGCCGCCGTCATGCGCGCGACGGGGACGACGCCCTAGTCAGATCGAGGGCGTCCAAAAGGTCGTCGGGCGTCAGCGGATGGCCGGAGATCAGCCGATCCCGCAGGCGCGCGACCGTCTTCAGCCGTTCCGAGGCGCGGCGCGGGCCGGGCCGGCCGTCCAGGACGCCCAGGTCGGCCAGGGCGGCGTGACGCCAACCTCGCTCCGGCGGACGCGCCAGCACCTCGGCCCAGCGGTCCTCGGGGGTCAGGTCCGCGCCCAGCCAGGTCCAGGACTTCGCGCGCGGTCCCTTGCGATAGTGGCCGGGGCGGGTGGGCAGGCCGTGCTTGACATAGGTCGACAGCGCCGCCGCCTCGATCGCGGTCAGCCGGTCCAGCGTGGCCGACAGGCTCATCTCAGTCCAGGTCGAGGGCGCTGGTGACCGAGACGTCGTAGACGACCCGCGTCACGCTCTGCACCAGTTCGAAGAAGCCGCGCAGTTCGGCCGACCCCGAGCGGGGCACGTAGATCAGGTCGTCGGGCCGCACCACGAAGTCTTGCGCGACGAACAGCCCGTCGGGCCGCGACAGGTCGAGGCGATAGATCACCGGCACGCCGCGCGCGGAGACGGGCTGGGACAGGGTCATGGCGCGCGCGATCTCCGGCCGTTCGAAGCGGAACACCAGCACCTGCCGCGCGTCGGCGCGGTCGGGCGCCAGCCCGCCGGTGCGGGCCAGGGCGGCGGCGAGGGTCAGTTCGCCCGGGCCCATGTCCTGTTGCGTCACCTGACCCAGGGCGCCGAAGGCGGAGTAGCGGCGCGGGCGGTGGATCAGCGCCAGCTGGTCGCCGGGCGCCAGGCGGGCGTTGGCGTCGAACTGCGACAGGACGGCGGTCAGGGGCGCGGCCCATTCGCGGCCGTCGCGGCGCAGCCGGACCTCGACCTCCTCGGCGGGACGCGAGGCGCCGCCGGCCTGGGCGATCACGTCCAGCACGCGGCTGGCGCCGGTGCGCAGGACCGCGCGGCCGGGGGTGCGGACCTCGCCCAACACGGTGACGCCGTTCGACGGCCGCTCCGTCACCGACACGGTCACCTGGGGCGAGCCGACCCGGCCCTGAAGCGCGCGGCGCACGGCTTCCGCGGCCTGTGACGACGTCAGCCCGGCCACAGCCACGCGCCCGCCGAACGGCACGCCGATCCGGCCTTCGCGGTCGACCGTGGCGGACAGGGTTTCCGAACCGCCGGAGACGCGGCCATCGGATCCGCGCGCTCCGAACAGGGCGCCGGAGGGCTCATAGATCGACACGCTCAGCACGTCGTCGACGCCGATCAGGTCCAGCGGTCCGGCGAAGTCCGCGCCGCTCAGGCCCGCCTCGGCCGGCGTCTCCGCCAGCCGCACCGCCTGCGACGCCGCATAGTCCAGCTCGACCATGGCATAGGTCGCCGCCGGGTTCAGCGCGCGCGAGGACGGCCCGTCCGCCGGCAGGCTGGAACAGGCCGAGAGGGCCAGAGCGGCGCAAAAGGCGAGCAGGCGGCGCGTCATGCCGTGACCCTATCGGCCTTCCGGCAGGCCCGCCAGCTTGGCGACGAGGGCGAAGTGCTCGGCCCAGGTCGGCGCCGCGAACGTCGGCCCCGCGACGGGCGCGGCGCAGGAGGCCTCGATCGCCGCGGCCCAGCCCGGACCGTCCAGCGGATCGACCAGCCGGGCGCCGCGCGCCAGCTCGCGATGCACCGGAATGTCCGAGGCGATCACCGGCACGCCGAGGGACAGAGCCTCCAGCGCCGGCAGGTCGAATCCTTCCACGGCCGAGGGGGCCAGGACGGCCCGGGCCCCCGCCATCAGCCGCGCCAGCGCCGCGTCCGGCAGCTCGGCTGCGTGGTGCACCAGCCCCTGCAACGGCGGCGACCGCTCCAGATGATCCAGGATCGCCTCGTTTTCCCACCCGTGCCGCCCGATCAGGGCCAGGCGCGGCGCGACGGGGCCCAGGCGCTCGGCCAGCCGTCGCCAGACCGTCAGCAGGAAGGCCAGGTTCTTGCGCGCCTCCAGCGTGCCGACGCAGACGAACCAGGGTTCCGCGTCCGGCGTCCAGCGCGGCGCCGCGAACACCGGCTCCAGCCCCAAGGGCGCGGCCGCGATCGGTGGCGGCGTCAGGCGTTCCTGCTCCACGAACCGCTCCAACGCGCCGGCGGTCGTGGCGGAGTTGGCGATCACCCCCGCGGCGTCGGTCAGGGCCGCGCGCACGCGGTTCCGATGGCGCGGACCTTCTCCGGGCCGGCAGAACTCCGGGTGCGAGACCGGGATCAGGTCGTGGATCATCACGAAGGACTTGACGCCCTGCGACCTCAGCCGCGCCAGGCCATAGGAGCCGTCCAGGGGCGCATGGCCGACGTCGACATATCGGTCGCCGCGCCGGAGTTCCGGCAGGGGACGCGTGCGAAGAAGGCGCTCCACGGTGCGTCGACCCCGGCCGGGTTCCGCGTCTTCCGGACGCCCCATCAGCGATCGGATGGGGCGCGCGCCCGTCAGCGCCCTGCGAAGCCGGGTCTCCTCGACCGACGGCACGGCGTCCGGACCTCCCGTCCACCGGCGGGCCACCTCGTCCAAGCTTTCGGCGACCCAGCGCGGCTCCAGCGCAGTCATGCGAAGGCGGGTGGTGTGGACGGGGATCAGGGTCACGCCCTTAAGCCCGCGAAGCCAGCGGTCGTAGGCCAGGCAGACCCGATCGACGCCCGTGGGAGCGCCCCGGTCCCGCCGACCGATCAGGCGGCCGACCTCGAACAGGACCCGCGTCACAGCACCCGCGCGTACAGCTCGGCCAGCCGGGCGCGATGCGCCTCCGGGCTGAACCGGGCCGCCTGCACGCGCCCGCGCGCCACCAGATCGGCGGCCAGGGCGTCGTCGGCGTCCAGCGCCCGGATCGCGCGCGAGATGGCCCCCGGGTCATAGGGATCGACCGTCAGAGCCGCGTCGCCGGCCACTTCCGGCAGGGCGGCGACGTTCGAAGTGATCACGGGCGTGTCCAACAGCATGGATTCCAGCACCGGCAGGCCGAACCCTTCGTAGATCGACGGAAAGATGGTCCCCCGCGCGCCGCGGATCAGCGAGACCAGAAGCGAAAAGGGGAGGTGGTCGAAGGCGCGGATGCGCCGCCGCGCGGTCTTGCCCTGACGACGATGAGCCTTCATCAGCGCCATCTCATCCTCTTCCAGCCAGCCCTTGCCGCCGACCACGATCAGGGGGCGCGTCGAACCGGATGTCAGATAGGCCTCCACCACCCGGCCGAGGTTCTTCTTCGGCTCGATGGCGCCCCAGTGCAGCCAGTAGTTCTTCCAGCCAAGGTCGAAGGCGGACAGGAGCTCGGCGGACACCTCCGCTTCAGGGCGATCCCGCAGCCGGGCGGGAATCTCCACCGCCTGCCAGGTTGTGATCAGCTTCTCCTCCGGCACGTCCAGCAACCGGATCACGTCCTGCCGGGTCGCCTCCGACACGACGGCGACGGCGTCGGCCCGACGCGCCGCCTCTCGGCACAGGCGGAAAAAGGCGCGCTTGTCGTCCAGTGTGGTGTGCGGCAGCCGCAGGGGGATCAGGTCGTGAATCGTGAGCACGTTCGCCCGCCCGGTCGCATGCAACGGCAAGGGCGTGGTCCAATGCACGACGTCGGGGCGTCCGACGGCCGGATGCTCGGCGAAGCGAAGGGGCGTGAACCGGCGCTGGGCGGCGAAGGCCTTCTGGGCGGTCGTGAACAGTCGCTGAGCCGTCCAGAAGGCGTGGGCGCGAGGACGCCCCCCGCCCTTGGCCGGCCAGATCACGTCGTCGGAGGCCGAAACGGCATGCGCCGTGCGGCCGACGTTGGCGGACGCCAACCCGGCCAGGCGATCGATCGCCTTCTCCTTCGTCTCACGCGCGTCGATCAGGCCGATCTCGTTGAACAGCGGCCTGTTCGAAGGCTTCGCCTGGGGGCCGTAGAGGATCTGGGTTTCGTGCCCCATGCCGTCCAGCGCGGTCAGCAAGTTGCGGCCATACGCGCCTATGCCGGTCGTCCTTCTCAGACCGATGTTGAAGCCGTCGACGCAGATGCGGGCCATCAGCTGACGTAGCCCGCCTGCATCAGCTCCGCGACGTGCATGATGGCGACGGGCCGGGCGTCCTCGACCACCAGCAGAGTGGCGATGCGGTTCTGGGTCATCAGGTCGAGCGCGTCGCTCATCCGGGCATCCGGGTGCACCGTTTTGGGGTGCGGGCTCATGAGATCGGCGGCCGTCAGCGTCTTGACGTCGCCGTCGCGGGAAAAGGCGCGGCGCACGTCGCCGTCGGTGACGATGCCGCCCAGAGTCCCGTCGGCGTTCAGCACCGCGACGGCGCCCTTGCGCCCCTCGGTGATGGCCGAGATCACTTCCACGAACGACGCGGACAGCTCGACCGTGGCCGGCAGGGGCGGCCTGTCGCCCATCCAGTCGCGCACGCTCTGCAGGCTCATGCCCAGCTTGCCGCCGGGGTGGTGCAGGCCGAAGTCCTGGGCCGTGAAGCCGCGCCGGTCCATCAGCACCATGGCGAGCGCGTCGCCCAGCGCCAGGCTCATCAGCGTCGAGGTCGTGGGGGCCAGGCCGTTGGGACAGGCCTCGGCCACCTGCGGCAGCGTCAGGCAGACGGTCGAGTTGCGGCCCAGGAAACTGTCGGGCCTTTGGGTCATGCCGATGACCGGAATGCCCTTGCGGCGGCAGAAGATCAGCGGATCGCGCAGCTCGCGGCTCTCGCCCGAGTTCGACAGGGCCAGCAGGGTGACGTCGTCGCGCAGCATGCCCAGGTCGCCATGGCTCATCTCCGCCGGGTGGACGAAGAAGCTGGCCGTGCCGGTCGACGCCAGGGTGGCGGCGATCTTGCCGCCGATGTGCCCCGACTTGCCCATGCCGGTGACGATCAGATAGCCGGGGCGCGACAGCACCACCTCCACCGCCCGGGCCACGGCCTCGCCCACGGAGGCTTCGAGCGCCTGCAGGGCCGAGACGTTCAGGCGGACCACCTCGCGGGCGCGATCGATCATGGCGGCGTCGTTCATGGCTCCGGTTTCGCCCATCGCGCGGCCCCGCACAACGGGCGGCGGGCGTTTCGCGGACCCGGACTTTCTCGGAACCTTGGCCGTAGGGGCACGTTCGGTGGGCGTCATGGGGATTGCAGAACCGACGCTCGACGCCGCTCCGCCGGCCGCCGAAGACCCGCCCGCGCGCCTCCCGCCGCCGCCTGACGTCCTGCCCGGAGGCGCCCTCTTCCTCGACCTCGACGGCGTGCTGGCCCCGCTGGCGGCCACGCCCGACGCCGTCCGCGCCGACCCCCATCGCTCGGCGGTGTTGCGCGCCCTGTCCGAACGGCTGGAGGGCCGCGTGGCCATCGTCAGCGGGCGCCCGCTTGAGGAGATCGATCGTATCGCCGACGGCGCCGTGACCTCCGCCTCGGGCGTGCACGGGCTGGAGCGCCGACGCGCCGACGGCACGCTTCTGGAGACCGAGCCGCACGAGGCGGTTCAGGAAGCCGTCGCCGCCTTCCAGGCCTTCGCCCGCGACCGTCCCGGGCTGATCGTCGAGAACAAGGACGTGGCCGCCGGCCTGCACTATCGCGGCGACCCCAGTCACGCCGAGGCGGCGGAGGCGCTGGCTCGCGACCTCGCCGACCGCACGGGGCTGAAGCTGCAGCCCGGCAAGCTGGTGCTGGAGCTGAAGACGCCCGGCGCCGACAAGGGCACGGCTCTGACGGCCTTCATGGGCGAGGCCCCCTTCGCCGGCGGCGTGCCCGTCATGGTCGGCGACGATCTGACCGACGAGCACGGCTTCCGCGCCGCCGTCGCGCTGGGCGGTTTCGGCGTGCTGGTCGGCGAGCCGCGCGACACGGCGGCCCGGTATGGTCTGGCCGACGTCGAGGCGGTTCTGGACTGGCTGGAAAAGGTGCGCGCCGCATGATCCCGAACCTCGATCTGGCCCCCATCGGCAACTGCGCGATCAGCGCCCTGGTCGATCGGCGTGGACGATTCGTCTGGGCCTGCGCGCCGCGCGTCGACGGCGACCCGGTCTTTTCGGCCCTGATGGACGGACACGATCCCGACCACGGCTTCTGGGACGTGGAGCTGGAGGACTGCATCCACGTCGAGCAGGCGTATGTGCGCAACACGCCGGTGCTGCGAACCGTCATGACGGCCGGGGACGGCGCCTCGCTGGAGCTGCTGGACTTCGCCCCGCGTCACCCCAAGCACAGCCGGACCTATCGGCCGCTGGCGTTCGGGCGGGTGCTGCGGCCCCTGTCCGGCGCGCCGCGGGTGACGGTGCGGCTTCGTCCCTCGGCGGGCTGGGGCGCGCGACGGGCGGAGACGACCAGCGGGTCGAACCACGTCCGTTACCTGTGCACCGACGTCACCTTCCGGCTGACGACCGACTGTCCCGTGTCGCACGTCCTGAACGAGCGGACTTTCAGGCTGGAAAAGCCGCTGGCCTTCTTCTTCGGCCCGGACGAGGGCTACGATCAGGACGTCGGCCCGGGCGTGCAGGCCGCGCTGGACCGCACGATCGGCTATTGGCGCGAGTGGGTGCGCAAGCTTTACCTGCCGCTGGACTGGCAGGAGGCGGTGATCCGCGCCGCCATCACGCTGAAGCTGTGCGCCTATGAGGAGACGGGGGCCATCGTCGCGGCCCTGACCACCTCGGTGCCCGAGTTCCCGGAGAGCGGGCGCAACTGGGACTACCGCTACTGCTGGATCCGCGACGCCTACTACGTCGTGCGGGCGCTCAACCGGCTGGGCGCGGTCGACATCCTGGAGAACTACCTCGGCTATCTGCGCAACCTGGTGGACGATTCCGGCGGCGGCCATGTTCAACCGGTCTACGGCGTCGGGCTTGAGGCCGAGATCGACGAGCGGATCGTGGAAAGCGTCGAAGGCTATCGTGGCATGAAGCCGGTGCGCGTCGGCAACCAGGCCCGCGAGCACCTGCAGCACGACGTCTATGGCCAGATCGTCCTGCCCCTGGTGCAGAGCTTCTACGACCAGCGCCTGATCCGGCCCGGCACGATCGAGGACTTCCGCGCCCTGGAAAAGGTCGGCGATCGTGCCTTCGAGATGCACGACCAGGTCGACGCCGGCCTGTGGGAGTTCCGCACCATCGCCCGGGTCCACACCTATTCGTCCGTCATGTGCTGGGCCGCGTGCGACCGCCTGTCCAAGGCGGCGAAACATCTGGAACTGGAAGACCGAGCCGAGCACTGGCGGGCGCGCGCCGCGAAGATCCGGGAACGGATCGAGACGGAGGCGTTCCTGGAGGACGAGGGCCGCTTCGCCGCCAGTTTCGGCAATCGCGAGTTGGACGCCAGCCTGTTGCAGATGACCGATCTGGGCTTCCTCGACCCGATGGACCCGCGGCAGGTCGCCACCTTCGACGCCATCGAACGCGACCTGAAAAAGGGGCCGTACCTGTTCCGCTACGTCGAGCCGGACGATTTCGGCGAACCCGAGACGGCGTTCAACTTCTGCACTTTCTGGTTCATCGAGGCCCTGCACCAGAACGGCCGCGACGAGGAGGCTCGGGAAATCTTCGAGCAGATGCTCAGTCGCCGGACGCACGCCGGCCTGCTCAGCGAGGACATTTCGCTGAACGACCACGAGCTGTGGGGCAACTATCCGCAGACCTATTCCCTGGTCGGCATCATCAACTGCGCCATCCTGCTCAGCCGGTCGTGGACCGACGTCAGATGACCGGCCGGCTGATCGTCGTCTCCAACCGCGTGTCGGCGCCGAAGGATTCGGCGGCGGGGTCGGCCGGCGGTCTGGCCATGGCGCTGTCGGCTGCGCTCAGGAAATATGAGGGGCTTTGGTTCGGCTGGTCCGGCGAGACTACGGAGCACTGGACGCCGGAGGCAAAGATCGAGGACCGCGGCGGCGTCACCGTGGCCCTCGTCGACCTGGAGGCCCAGGACGTCGATGAATACTACAACGGCTACGCCAACAGGACGCTGTGGCCGCTGTTCCACCACCGCGTCGACCTGACGGCCTACGAGCGGTCCTATGGCGAGGGATACGAGCGGACCAACGCGCGGTTCGCAGAGGCGCTGGCGCCGCTGATCCGGTCAGACGACCTGATCTGGGTGCACGACTATCACATGCTTCCGCTGGCCCGGGATCTGCGGCGGCTGGGAATCCGCAACCGGATCGGCTTCTTCCTGCACACGCCGTGGCCGGCGCGGCAGCTGCTGGTGACCCTGCCGCACCATCGACGGCTGGTTGAGTCGATGTTCGACTATGATTTGATCGGCTTTCACACGCGCGAATGGCTGGACCTGTTCCGAGACTACGTCGCGTCGGAGCCCAGCGTGAACGGCCGCCTGCTCCCCCTCGACGCGTTGGAAGCGTTCGGCAAGACGGTCCAGACCGGCGTCTTCCCCATCGGCATCGATGTGGCGGGGTTCGAGCAGGCGCGAAACTCGGCCCTGGGCGCCCGCACCTACGACCGGATGATGGCGTCCACCGCCTTCCGCAAGCTGATCGTCGGGGTCGATCGGCTCGACTATTCCAAGGGGCTGGAGCAGCGCCTGCTGGGTTACGAGCAGTTCCTGGAGACGCATCCGTCCATGCGGTCGGAGGTGCTGTTGCTGCAGGTCACGCCGATCAGCCGTGACGAGGTGGACGCCTATCAGGACATCCGGGGCCGGCTGGACGCGCTGGCCGGCCGCATCAACGGCGAATACGCCGAGATGGACTGGCAGCCGATCCGCTATCTGAACCGCACCTATCGCCGCGACCAGCTGGCCGGCATCTATCGCGCCGCTCGGGTGGGGCTCGTCACCCCGCTGCGAGACGGGATGAACCTGGTCGCCAAGGAGTTCGTGGCGGCGCAGAACTCAGAGGATCCCGGCGTGCTGATCCTGTCGCGCTTCGCCGGCGCGGCCGAACAGATGGGCGAGGCCCTGCTGGTCAATCCTTTCAGCCGCGAGGAGCTGTCGGACGCCATACACCGGGCGTTGACCCTGCCCCTGGCCGAACGCCGCCGGAAGTGGGAGGCGCTGATGCAGGTGGTGCGCGACACCGACGTCTCGACCTGGCGCGACGACTTCGTCGCCACGCTCAGGTCGGTCGCTCGGCCGTCGGACGACGACGGCGCCGCGCGGGCGGCGGCCTAGGCCGCCGCTTCGGTCGTCTGCGGCGCGTCCTTGGCCATGGCGCGGGCGTTCGCCGGGCGGGCCGCGACGCGGGCGACGTAGGCGTCCAGAAGGTCGTCCTTCGGCGCGTGCTCCAGCCCCCAGGCCAGCGCCCCGCCGACCATCACGTCCACCGCCGTGAACCTGTGCCCCATCAAAAAAGGCCCGTGTTTCAGCGCGGTCAGAATGCGGGCGTTGACCTGGTCGTAGCGCTTGCGGGCCAAGGGATCGGTCTCGGTGCGGCCCTCGATCTTCGACCAGTAGGCCGGCTCCATCTCGCCGGCGGTCCAGGCCAGCCACGTCAGATAGGCGCCGCGTTCGGGCGACCCTACCGGCGCGCCCAGGTCGACTTGCGGAAACAGGTCGGTCAGATACAGGGCGATCGCCGCCGATTCCGTGACCAGCGCCCCGTCATGCATCAGCGCCGGGACCTTGCCGTCAGGGTGCAGGTTGGCCGGGTCGGCGCGGCCCGAGCCCGACATGGCGCGGAAGATGTCGACGTGCTCGATCGCATAGGCGGCGCGGAGTTCCTCCAGCAGCCAGACGATGCGGCCGGACCGCGACTGGGGCGCGTGAAACAGGGTGAGCATGAACGTTCCTCCTCGCAGGCGGCCCCTCGCCGCCGGTGGGGATTGATCTACTGCCACCTTGCTGCCAGCATGCTGTCAGCAGCCTTCGCGCATCCTGCCCTCAAGCAGCGAGGCCCCGCGGGCCGAGCGGTAGGGCCACAAAGATGAGACGCGCCGACAGGCTGTTCCAGATCATCCAGGTGCTGAGACGGGCGACCAAGCCGGTGACGGCCGACGCCATGGCGGCCGAGCTTGAGACGTCGAAGCGGTCGATCTATCGCGACGTCGCCACCCTGATGGGTCAGCGGGTGCCGATCCGGGGCGAGGCGGGCATCGGCTATGTTCTGGACGGCGGCTTCGACATGCCGCCCCTGATGCTGACGTCCGACGAGGTCGAGGCGGCGGTGCTGGGCGCGCAATGGGTGGCCGGTCGCGGCGACCCCGCCTTGGCGCGGGCGGCACGGGATCTGATCGCCAAGATCGCGGCGACGGTGCCCGAGAAGCTCCGGCCCGTGCTGCTCGAACCTGCCGTCGCCTCGCCGCCGACGTGGAAGCGCGAGGTCGAGACGCTGGACATGGGCAAGGTGCGCGCCTGGATCCACGCCGGGCGCAAGCTGCGTCTGCAGTACGCCGACGAGCAGGGCCGCGAGACGGTGCGCGTCATCTGGCCCTGCCTGGTCGGCTATCGGGACACGACGCGGCTGCTGGTCGGCTGGTGCGAGACGCGCGACGACTTCCGCACCTTCCGCACCGACCGCGTGGTCGAGGCGGAGTTTCTGGACGACCGCTATCCCCACCGTCCGGCCGTGTTGCGGGGGCGCTGGTACGCCAAGATGGAGGCCGAGCGCCGCGAATGGGAGGCGACGCAGGCCACCGGCGCGGCTCAGTAGATCTCGAACAGCCCGGCGGCCCCCATGCCGCCGCCGACGCACATGGTGACGACGCCCCATTTCGCGCCGCGCCTCTTCCCCTCGATCAGGACATGGCCGGTCATGCGGGCGCCCGACATGCCATAGGGGTGGCCGATCGAGATGGCGCCGCCGGAGACGTTCAGCCGGTCGTTCGGAATTCCCAGCCGATCCCGGCAGTACAGCACCTGCACTGCAAACGCCTCGTTCAGTTCCCAGATTCCGACGTCGCCCACCGTCAGGCCGTGGCGTTCCAACAGGCGCGGCACGGCATAGACCGGCCCGATGCCCATCTCGTCCGGTTCGCAGCCCGCGACGGCCATGCCGGCGTAGCGGCCGAGCGGATTCAGGCCCCGCCGCGCCGCCTCCTTCGCCTCCATGATCACGCTTGCCGAGGCGCCGTCCGACAGCTGCGAGGCGTTGCCGGCCGTGATGAAGCGGCCCTGTTCGATCTTCTCTCCGCCGCCGAAGACGGGCTTCAGCGACTGAAGCCCTTCCAGCGTCGTGTCCGGGCGGTTCCCCTCGTCCTTCGACAAGGTGATTTCCTTCGCTGAGGTCCGACCGGTGGCCTTGTCCACGACCTGCATGGTCGTGGTCATCGGCACGATCTCGGCGTGGAGCCGTCCTTGGGCCTGGGCATGGGCCGTCCGCTGCTGGGACTGCAGGGCGTACTCGTCCTGCGCCTCGCGGCTGATGCCGTAGCGCTCGGCCACCACCTCGGCGGTCTCCAGCATCGACATGTAGATGTGCGGCGACAGCGTCAGCAGCGCCTCGTCCTTCATGCGGAACAGGTTCATGTGCTGATTCTGGACCAGGGAGATGGACTCCAGTCCGCCGCCCACCGCCGTCACCTGGCCGTCGTGCGTCACCTGCTTCGCCGCCGTGGCGATGGCCATGAGGCCCGAGGCGCATTGTCGATCCAGAGTCATGCCCGCCGTGGTGGCCGGCAGCCCCGCCGCCAGCGCGATCTGGCGGGCCACATTAGCGCCGGTCGATCCCTGTTGCAGGGCCGCGCCCATGACCACGTCCTCGACCTCCGCGGGATCGATCCCGGCGCGTTGCACGGCGTGACGCACCGCGTGAGCCCCCAGGCTCTGCGCCTGGGTGTCGTTGAAGGCGCCGCGATAGGCGCGCCCGATCGGCGTGCGGGCGGTGGAGATGATGACGGCTTCGCGCATGAGGGCCTCTCGAATGACGGGGCCATCCTAACGCCCTGACTCGACGGAAAGGCAACGGGATCTGACCAAGCCCGACCGCATCCCGCTATGCGCGACGTCGAAATCGCTCGATCCGCGGCTTCGAATATGTTGAAACGGCGCCACAGTCGCCTTGAGTGTGTTCGAAAAGGGAACCGGCTGTCACGCTCTCCGTTTCGGGGTCCGTAGTGGCCCTTGAGGGGGCACCTCGGGCTGCCTTTGGCATCATAAACGTGAGGACCACGATGAAACTGAAACTTTTCACCACGGTCGCGGCCGCCGGCCTGATGGCCGCTGGCGCGGCGTCTGCGGATCCGCTGGGCTGGTACGGCGCGATCGACGCCGGTTGGCACAAGGCCGAGGCCTCGGGCTTCGAGCTTGGCGGGACGTCGACCGAGAACGAGTTCGAGCTGAAGGAAGACTGGGCGGCGT
>NZ_DASYGX010000018.1:0-5693 GCF_035999125.1 Brevundimonas sp.
AACTTGGTCTTGATGGTCGAGCCCAGGGCGGTCACGGCCGTGATGATCACGACGGCGATCAGGGCGGCGATCAGGCCGTACTCGATGGCGGTGGCGCCGGACTCGTCGGCCATGAAGCGGGAAACGAACTTGGTCATTGGAACATCCTCCAGGGTTGGGTCAGGGAACGCGAAATCGACTTCCATCACTTGGGGCCGCCGCTTGCTGCGCCCGTTCCCCATATGCCCAACATGAGGCGCGCCGCTTAAGGTCAAGTAAAAGGGAAGCAGTCTTAACCAATATTCGTGGTTATCGGCGCGTTCATCTAGATTAAGTCGAGAGCACCGGACTGCGCGGCATTTCAGACTTTCTTGAGGATTGCGGAGCATGGTCGCGTCCGGCGCCTCGCGCGGGCGCCTGCGCAGAATTCAAGGAGCGGCCCATGGCCTTCGGATCCCCCTCGACGCGCGGCGTCCTGATCGCGGCGGCGCTGATGTGCGCGGTCGCAGTGCCCGGCGTGGCGGCGGCCCAGTCCCAGCCCCTGTCGGTCGAGATCGACCAGTCGGCGCGGATCCAGCTGCGCGGCCAGGCGGGATCCGTGATCGTCGGCAATCCGGCCATCGCCGACGTGACCGTCGTGGACGCCGACACTCTGTTCGTCACCGGCAAGGGATATGGCGTGACCGAGGTCGTCGTGGTCGACGGACTGGGCCGCACCCTGTTCCAGAGCCAGGTCGTGGTCGCCGGCGGCGACACGGGGCGGGTGCGCGTCTGGCGCGGCGCCCAGGTGACGGAGATGGCCTGCGCCTCCTCGTGCGCGCCCACGTTGCGCTCGTCCTCGGACGCCGCGGCGACTCCCGCGCCGTCCAACTGAGATCGTCGTGCGCCGGCGCCTGTTTCACAGCTGCCTGAACGCCCGCCGCCCACGTGAGGGCGCCGCGGCGGTCGAGTTCGGCATGATCGCCCTGCCGTTTCTGTTCATGCTGTTCGCGATCGCCGAGATCGCCTTCGTCTTCGTGCTGGATTCCGTGCTCGAGAACGCCGTCATCGAGACGGGTCGTCTGGTCCGCACTGGTCAGGCCTCGGCCCAGGGCTTCACGGCCGACACCTTCAAGGAGCGGATGTGCGCGCGGATGAACATCTTCGCCGCGGGCTGTCTGTCGAAGGTGCACGTCGACGTGCGCTCGGTCGCCAGCTACGCCAACCTGTCCGCGCCGGATCCGCTGCAGGGTGGGGGCTTCTCCACGTCGGGGCTGAACTATCAGAACGGCCAGCCGGGCAGTCTGATGCTGGCCCGGGCCTGGTACCGCCACACCCTGTTCACGCCGTTCCTGTCGCAGGGATTGGCACGGGGCGGGTCCGACGCCTGGCTGATGGCCTCGACGTCCTTCCAGAACGAGCCGTGGAACTGATGGCGCGCGCGGCGAAACCCGGACTGTTCCGGCGGCTGCGGCGCGACCGTCGAGGTGTGTCGGCGGTGGAGTTCGCCATGCTGGCCCCGGTCATGGTCGGCATGTATTTCGGCCTTGCGGAGTTCTGTCAGGGCTTCATGGCGCAGAAGCGCGCGGGCCATTCCGCGGCGATCGTCGCGGATCTGATCACTCAGAGGAAGGCCGTCACCGGCGCCGAACTGGACGACCTGTTCCACGTCGGCGCCCAGATCATGAAGCCCTTTTCGGCGACCACGCTGAAAATCCGGGCGTCCAGCGTGACGCGCGGAAACGACGACGTGAACCGGGTCGACTGGAGCCGGGGCAGCGGTTTGACGGCCCGGGCCGTCGGTTCGACGCTCACCCTCCCGACCGGTCTGGTCGAGCGGGGCCAGACGGTGATCTTCACCGAGACGACCTACGACTACGACTCGCCGGTCGATTATTTCATGCCCGGCATCACCCGGTTCTCGCACAGTTTCTACATGAGGCCGCGCGAGGTGGAGAAGGTGGCCTACACACCCTGATCGACGGCGAGCGCCCGGCGCAGGGCGGCGATCTTCGCCTCGGTTTCCTCAAGCTCGGCTCGCGGGTCGCTGTCGGCGGTGACGCCGGCGCCGGCCAGGGTGCGCCAGCGCCAGGCGTCGTTCTCCCGCTCGAAGCCGACGGTGCGGATCAGGACCGAGGCGGTGAAGCGGTCCTCCTCGGCCAGAAAGAGCGAACCGCACCAGGGGCCCCGCGCCGCTTCATGGCCGGCGATGACCTTCATGGCCTGATGCTTGGGGGCTCCGGTGATGGAGCCCGGCGGGAAGGCGGCGGTCATCAGCTCGGCCGGCCCGGCGTCGGGAGTCAGGGTTCCGGTCACGGTCGAGACCAGGTGGTGGACCGTCGGGTGGGCCTCCAGCTCGAAGAGGCGCTCGACCCGCACCGAGCCGGGCAGGCACGCGCGGGCCAGATCGTTGCGCATGAGGTCGACGATCATGAGGTTCTCGGCTCGGTCCTTGGCGCTGGCCTGGAGCTCGGCGGCCAGGGCGGCGTCGCGGACGGGGTCGGGGGCGCGGGGTCGGGTGCCCTTGATGGGGCGGGTTTCGACGCGGCGCGTGCTCCGGTCCAGGGTCAGGAAGAGCTCCGGCGAGTTGGAGGCCAGGGCGCGGTCGCCCATCCGCCAGAAGCCGCCGTAGGCCGAGGCGCGATCGGACAGGCGGGCGAAGACGTCCCACGGGTCGGCGCCCTCGCGCAGGGCGCCGGACCAGGCGCGGGCGACGTTGGCCTGGAAGAGCTCGCCGGCCGCGATGCGCGCGACCACGTCGGCCACGGCGGCCTCGTAGGCCGAGCCGGGCGCTTCGGCGGGAAAGGCCGCCGCGGGTGGAGAGTGGGTCGCCGCGTCCCCCCCGCCCGGATCGCTGCGCGATCCACCCTCCCCCCGGGGGGAGGGAGAGGTCCAGCTTTCGGCCAGAAGCGCCGCTTGCTCTGCGTCGGCCGCCGTGGCGCCCCGGCCGACCGCGACGGCGTGGCCGTCAGCGTCGATCTCGATCATGGCCGGATACCGGGCCAGCGTCAGGTCGGGCCAGTCGCCGCGCGGGCCGACGGCGGGGCGGGCGCCGAGGTCGTAGGAGGCGAGGCCGACGACGCCGCGGGACCAGAGGGGATCGGCCAGCCGGGCGAAGGGCGCCGCGTCGTCGACCGGGCCGGAGAAGGTCAGGTCCGGGTCCGCAGCGACAAGGCTGCGGCCCCCGCCGGCCGGTGCGGTCAGGACCAGGGCGCCCGGCCGGTCGCGCAGGCCGGCGGCGACGGCGGCCGCGTCGATGCGGCCCAGAGGGCGGTCGTGCCGCGCGGCGAACGGCGCGCTCACGCCGCCAGCCGCTCCGTGATGCGGTCGCGCAAGGCCGCGTCCACGCCCAGGGCGCGTTCCAGATAGGCGTCCAGCGTGCCGTGTTCGGCCTCGATCGTCCGGAAGGCGACGTCGAGGAAGTCAGGCTCGACGCCGAGGAAGGCCACGACGGCGCCGTGCGAGGCGGTGCGGCCGGTCATGGCGTGCAGCTGGCGGGCGATGTCCGGGGCGCGGGCTTCGAGGTCCACGGCGCGGTTGGTCAGGAGGTAGTCCTCGATCATGTCGGCGCGCGACACGCCGAGAAGGTGGTGCGTCAGGGCCGCCAGAAGACCGGTGCGGTCCTTGCCGGCCGCGCAGTGGATCAGGACCGGGCCGTCCGCATCACCCAGGGTGCGGAAGAAGCGGGCGAAGAGGTCGAGGTGCGGCGGCTCGAAGGGCAGGCGGCGATAGGCGTCGTGCATGAAGGCGCGGCCGCTGTCTTCGGTCAGATCGGCGGTCTTCAGGAAGGTGATGTGCGGCGCTTCGCCGCCGTCGTCGTGGTCGCTCTCGATCACCGCGCAGGCGGAACCTGTGGGGCGCCGCGAGGGCTGGTGGCGGCGTTCGCCGGGGCGGCGCAGGTCGACGACGGTCGCGAGGCCCAGGGCGGCGATGCGGTCCAGGTCGGCGTCGGTGGCCCGGGCGTGGTGGGCCGAGCGCCAGAGGCGGCCCGGGCGTATGCGGCGGCCGGCGGCGGTCGCGTAGTCGCCGTAGTCGCGGAAATTGTCGACGGCGTCGAAGGGGAGGAGACGGCTCATGCCCCTCCCCTTCTCACGATCCGGCCGCCGCGTCAGTCGGATTTCGGTCGCGCCGCGGCGTGCAGGGCGCCGATCGCGTCGAGATAGCGCAGGAAGGCCGTGCTGCCGTCCTCGGTCAGCCGGGCCTCGGTCAGAGGCTTGCGGCCGACGAAGCGTTTGGTGACCTCCACGAAGCCGGCTTCCTCCAGCTTGCGGAGATGGACGGAGAGGTTGCCGTCGGTGGTCTGGAGCCGGGTCTTCAGTTCACCGAAGTCGGCCGAGCCGGCCCCCGACAGATAGGCCATGATGCCGAGGCGGACGCGGCCGTGGATGACCTCGTCGATGCGGTTGATGTCGAAGTCGTCGGCCATGCTCAGACGACCTCCGCCGGCTCCTGCCGGACCAGGATCAGGCCGGGGATCAGGGCGAAGGCGAACAGGCCCGCGGCATAGGCCAGCCAGATCCAGTCCGTGTCGACCAGAAAGGCCAGGGCGGGCGCGGACGCCCAGGCGCCGACGGCGAGATTCCACTGCCAGCGCGCCTTGGACATGGTGGCCGACACGGCCCAGCCGGAGCCGTAGGCGGCGAAGATCATCGACGGGAAGAGAAAGGTCAGGATCGGATTCTGGAGGCGCCAGGAAATGACCGCGATCGAGATCGACATGACGAAGATCAGCAGGCCGACGCCCATCCAGGCCGCGCCGACGGCCTGGTTGACGAGGCTGGCGGCGCCGGGCCGACCCTTGCTGCGGCCGATGAGCACGACCAGACAGGCGGAGAACAAGGCCATCGCGCCGACCCAGATCACGGCATAGGCGACGGGCGAGACGCTGAGCGCGTCGATCTGGATCAGCCAGTGGATCACCGAGGCCAGGCCGAAGATCAGGCCGGCGGCGATCAGGATGCCGCCTCCGATCAGGGGCGTGCGGCGCCCCTCCTCGGCGAGGGCTTTGATGTAGGCGATCTCGTCCTTCATGGACCGAATGTCGTCCTGGGTCATGGCGTGTCCTTCCGCGATGCAATGACCCGAACCTAGCAGGATGCTTTGTATTGTAAAGTGCTTTTCACAAACCCCCGTCAGGCTCCTCGGCGACCGGAAGTCGAGGGCTGATGTACCAGCCTTCCCTCTGCCGGGCGGCGAACGCGGCACGGACGCTCTCGACGCGCTCCCAGAGCAAGGCGTGCAGCCTTTCCAGTTCGGCCGCATCGTCGGGCTGGAGCTTCGGAGGGCGCGGGAATTTGGGTCGGGACATGAGGGTCTTCCGGATTTCCCTCCCGCTTGAGGGAGGGACGTCGGCGCGAGGCGACGACGGGGGTGGGGGGATGCGGTGAGGCCGGACGCGGGCGGTCGGAGCGTGGGGCGCCGAGCCCCTCCCACCCGTCTGGCGCTGCGCGCCAGCCATCCTCCTCCGAGGGGGAGGAAGAATGCAGGCACGCGTCTTCGCTCCGTCGTTTTTCGCGCGGAGTTGGGAAGGGCGGGCGGAGCGCCGGGCGCGGAGCCCGGATGAGGATTGAGTTTACCGTTTCGGCTTCGCGACCACGCTCCGCGCGGTTCGTCTGATCAGGAGCTGTCCGAGGTGGCCGGAACCACCGCATAGGGCCGCTGCTTGGCGACTAACGGACGCGCCCCTGGCGGGCGGGCGGGAGACTTGCGAACCCCGGACCCGGACGCGCGCCTTC